>NZ_JADILO010000100.1 GCF_015278125.1 Vibrio fluminensis | reverse complement strand
GTTGGAACGATACCGCAGATGATACCTACAGGCTCAGCGATAGTCATTGTGCCTAGGTTGTCGTCTTCTTCAAGAATGCCACACGTTTTTTCATCTTTGTATTTGTTGTAAATGAACTCAGATGCGAAGTGGTTCTTGATTACTTTATCTTCAACAATACCCATACCAGACTCAGCAACCGCTTGTTGTGCTAGCGGGATACGAGCTTGGTTAGCTGCTAAAGATGCTGCGCGGAAGATTTTGTCTACTTGCTCTTGAGAGTAAGTAGCAAATTCAGCTTGAGCCGCTTTTACGCGTTCTACTAG
>NZ_JADILO010000099.1 GCF_015278125.1 Vibrio fluminensis | reverse complement strand
AATGGTGGGTCGTGCAGGATTCGAACCTGCGACCAATTGATTAAAAGTCAACTGCTCTACCAACTGAGCTAACGACCCAATGGTATCCCGTAGGGGAGTCGAACCCCTGTTACCGCCGTGAAAGGGCGGTGTCCTAGGCCTCTAGACGAACGGGACACTGGTTTGAAGATATTGGGATATCTTCATCTCTTTTACTTTATAAACCATCAATCTGTGTGGGTACTCATCACGATAATCATCGTATAAGGAGGTGATCCAGCGCCAGGTTCCCCTAGCGCTACCTTGTTACGACTTCACCCCAGTCATGAACCACAAAGTGGTGAGCG
>NZ_JADILO010000098.1 GCF_015278125.1 Vibrio fluminensis | reverse complement strand
ATGCGACACTAGCTCAGTTGGTAGAGCGCAACCTTGCCAAGGTTGAGGTCACGAGTTCGAACCTCGTGTGTCGCTCCAAATTATCTAGTTAGATGTTTGTCTAGTTAGAACAAGCTTTCATTGTGCTTAACAATGACATCCGGACGCGGGATGGAGCAGCTTGGTAGCTCGTCGGGCTCATAACCCGAAGGTCGTAGGTTCAAATCCTGCTCCCGCAACCAAATTTAATCAATAGCAATAGCTGTTGATATGCGACACTAGCTCAGTTGGTAGAGCGCAACCTTGCCAAGGTTGAGGTCACGAGTTCGAACCTCGTGTGTCGCTCCAAATTATCTAGTTAGA
>NZ_JADILO010000097.1 GCF_015278125.1 Vibrio fluminensis | reverse complement strand
GAATTAAAGAATTTGCTTGGCGACCATAGCGTTGCGGACCCACCTGATTCCATGCCGAACTCAGAAGTGAAACGCAATAGCGCCGATGGTAGTGTGGGGCTTCCCCATGTGAGAGTAGGACATCGCCAGGCTTGTTTACTTGTTTTTAGATTTTGAAAAATCTAAAGGCAAAACTAAATAAAGCTACCTAACCATAAGACTTTATTTAGCAAAAAATACCGCTGCGGAGTGGTAGTTCAGTTGGTTAGAATACCGGCCTGTCACGCCGGGGGTCGCGGGTTCGAGTCCCGTCCACTCCGCCACTTATTGAGAAGCCCTGCTAGAAATAGCAGGGCTTTTTTCATTTCCATCA
>NZ_JADILO010000096.1 GCF_015278125.1 Vibrio fluminensis | reverse complement strand
CGGTTTTGGCTGAGAGTGGATGCGTGAATGACTTTCTCTGTTAATGACATCCGTAAGAACCAACGGTAAGCGACATTCACTTCAATTTCTTTAACGAGCTGACGCTCACTTTTTATGCCAAAGATGTAGCCAAGTAAGATGAYTTTGAAGAGACGAACAGGGTCAACAGGYGGACGCCCATTATCTTTACAATAAAGATGAGCGACTTCATCACGAATGAATTCAAAGTCGATAGCATTATCGATTTTACGCACTAAATGGTCTTTAGGAACTAACTGTTCCATCGTTACCATTTCCAGTTCGTATTGTTGCGGAGTCGGTTCTTGAAGCATATCGGAGTATCCATATTTCGATAC
>NZ_JADILO010000095.1 GCF_015278125.1 Vibrio fluminensis | reverse complement strand
CCGTCCGCCGCTCGCCGCCCAACAAATCCCCCGAAGGTTCAATGTTGTCGCTGCCGCTCGACTTGCATGTGTTAGGCCTGCCGCCAGCGTTCAATCTGAGCCATGATCAAACTCTTCAATTTAAAGTTTTTTTTGACTCAATGAATACTGACTTCAAAACTGCTCTTACYCGAAAGTAAGAAGTAATTTTAAAGCTATTATCGTTTTTCCTTTGCAAAGAAAGTAGAACGATAATGAATTGACTGTGCTGATACCGAAGTATCAATTGGTCACTCAGTTCATTGAAATCGAATTTGATACCGAAGTATCTAATTGGATTATCATCAACGAGTGCCCACACAGATTGATAGGTTTATA
>NZ_JADILO010000094.1 GCF_015278125.1 Vibrio fluminensis | reverse complement strand
TTGTTGAGTACAATGAGAACTGTATTTCCACTTAAAAGAAAGTGGAGCGACACACGAGGTTCGAACTCGTGACCTCAACCTTGGCAAGGTTGCGCTCTACCAACTGAGCTAGTGTCGCAATGATTAATCGCCTAAGCAATTTATCTTAATGTTTTGCGTAAGCCGGATTAAAATCAACGACCTTCGCTAGGTTTTATGAATAGCTGAGCCCGAGAGCTAGCGAATCACAACGCCTGAAATGTGGTTGCGGGAGCAGGATTTGAACCTACGACCTTCGGGTTATGAGCCCGACGAGCTACCAAGCTGCTCCATCCCGCGTCCGGATGTCATTGTTGAGTACAATGAGAACTGTATTTCCACTTAAAAGAAA
>NZ_JADILO010000093.1 GCF_015278125.1 Vibrio fluminensis | reverse complement strand
AAAGTTTGCTGCGGTCGTGGCGGAATTGGTAGACGCACCAGATTTAGGTTCTGGCGCCGCAAGGTGTGAGAGTTCAAGTCTCTCCGACCGCACCATCAATTAAATAACTTTGATGAAGTTATTGCCTGTAGGTCTATCGCCAAGCGGTAAGGCACCGGCTTTTGATGCCGGCATTCCCTGGTTCGAATCCAGGTAGACCTGCCATTATTTAGACATGTTGAGCAATCGACATGACAACGTTACTAAGACTTGCCAATCGTCTTTTTAACTATAAAGTTTGCTGCGGTCGTGGCGGAATTGGTAGACGCACCAGATTTAGGTTCTGGCGCCGCAAGGTGTGAGAGTTCAAGTCTCTCCGACCGCACCATCA
>NZ_JADILO010000092.1 GCF_015278125.1 Vibrio fluminensis | reverse complement strand
ATGTGGTTTTATAAAGCAACTCCTGACCATTCGGACATTGGTAGCTGTCTCTTTGCGCGTCGTAAGTAAAGTGTTTCTTTTTGAACGTATTTTTCGTTCTCGATGGGCGTCGATAACCGAACACGCCAAGAATGCCTCGACGTTCAAGTGACTCCGCCACTGGAGCGGTAAAGTAGCCTGCATCCAGTCCAACAGCTATCGGGTTCAATTGGAATGTGGTAAGCGTGTAATCTAAGCGTTGAACGTAAGGTTGTGAGTCATTGATGTTACCTGCGGTGGTATAGGTATCGAGGATAATTCCGTGTTGACCATCAACGGTTCTATGGTCGAGATAGAAGAAGCCTTGTGGCTTATTATCACGAGTCATGAAGCCACTCTCTGGGTCAGT
>NZ_JADILO010000091.1 GCF_015278125.1 Vibrio fluminensis | reverse complement strand
GATGTATTCGAACGTATTTTTATTAATATCGTAGAGCAAGCCATGTCGAAAGGCTTGGTCGCGGGGCAAGAGTTCTTTACGGACAGTACTCATCTCAAAGCGAACGCTAACAAGAATAAACATACCAATAAAGCCATGGCGGTTCGCGCGAGTGCCTATCTTGATATGCTGGATGAAGACGTTGCGTTAGACCGAGAAATAGCGGGTAAGAAACCGCTTAAGGCTCGCGGATCAGAGTCAAAAATAAAGAATACTAAAACCAGCACCACTGACCCAGAGAGTGGCTTCATGACTCGTGATAATAAGCCACAAGGCTTCTTCTATCTCGACCATAGAACCGTTGATGGTCAACACGGAATTATCCTCGATACCTATACCACCGCAGGTAACATCAATGACT
>NZ_JADILO010000010.1 GCF_015278125.1 Vibrio fluminensis | reverse complement strand
TGCTTCTGTATGCCTATGTAATGAATGGAAGCTTCTGCGCACGGTATAACAAAAAATATCGCGATCGCGACCTACGGTCGCTTCCAAAAAAGAACCCCGCTTGAAAAAGCGGGGTTCGTCATCAATCTGAGCCAACCAATAAAGGTTGGCTGCACAACTTGTCGAGACTATTCGCTGGGACAAATAGCCATAGGACAAGAAAGTGACTACACATAAACACATTCATTCCGCGAATCGCAGCACCGATACGAAGTGAGAGCATATACCGTAACGGTTGGGAGTCTGCCATTTGCAGAACTGATTCTTATGGTACGGGCTAAATGCACATAAAAGGTTGCAAATTAACTCACGTTTGTAAGAGGTCACTTACAAAAATACCTTATTGAAACCATCACTTTATTGAGTAAGTGATTGAGAAAGCTCACTTCAATGGCATCATATACCCATTGATATAAAACAGGGCTGATCAGTGAATGTGTGAGAAACAAATCTTAGTCGTTGATGATAACCAAGATCTGCGTGAAGCGCTCAGCGACTACTTAGGCAAAGCTGGTTTTGACGTCATTGGCGCTGAAAATGGCGCTGTTATGTGGCAATTACTTGAAATGCACCAACCGGATTTGATTATTCTCGATATTATGATGCCAGGTGACGATGGCTTCACTTTATGTCAGAAATTGCGCAGAACATCGAATGTGCCCATTATCATGTTGACAGCCGTAACAGAAGAAGCAGACCGTGTGGCTGGCTTAGAAATGGGAGCTGATGATTACATCACAAAATCGTTTAGTCCGCGTGAGTTGCTAGCTCGAATTAAAACCATACTACGCCGCAGCGTTTCAAGTCACAGCGCCAAACTAGCACGTAAAGTACGCTTTGATGAATGGCAACTAGATACCGTAACTCGTCAACTTACTCACACGCCAACCAAAACCGTTAAACAACTCAGCGGGGCTGATTTGTCATTGTTAGGGCTATTTATCTCTCATGCCGAATCTATTCTATCTCGTGACGATATTGCCAGAGAGATATGGGGTCGCGATGCTGATCCATTCGAGCGAGGGATTGATGTGCAAATCAGTCGCTTACGCCATCATCTCGATGATAAAGATCGCTCCTTGATTCTCACGGTACGTAACAAAGGCTACATGCTAACCGCCGGTGTACAGTATGAAGGTTAAAGGACTGGGCAATTCGCTAGCAATGCGCACTAGTCTATTTTTGCTGTGCGTGATCATTATTGCGCAGTTTTTAGCTGGCCTCATTTGGTACCAACACAGCAGCGATAAAGATGAGCAGGGCTTGAAGACAACGGTAAACAGTTTGGCACTAAGTGCCGCGTCAACGATTTCATTTTTCCAAACCCTACCGCCTGAATATCGCCATTTAGTTCTAAACCAATTACGTAACATGGGCGGAACACGCTTTTTCGTTTCCCTTAATAACCATCAGATCCCAGTGGCTCCTCTGCCAGAAAGTAATAGAAAAGCGATGGTAATAAACGAGGTTGAACAAGTCCTGCACAACGAACTGCAAGATGCGCCCGATATTCAGGTCGAGTTCACCCGTCGTGACAAACTCAAAGTGTTCAATAAAGAGTTACCGATAGACGAACTGCCAATGTTGTGGGGGCATTACTCACTCTCTTATGGTGATCTTAATCCACCGATTTTAGTGATCCAAGTAAAAGTCGACCAACAAGCTTGGTTCTATCTGGCCGCGGTGTTGCCCGCACCCTATATCAATTTAGAAACCAGCTATTTTGATATAAGAGAGTGGTTCACTATGTTGCTCTCGGCACTTTTACTGTTGATTTGCACTTGGTTTGTCGTCCAGCGTGAAATTCGCCCAATTCGCCAACTGGCGAAAGCGGCGACCTTGATGTCGAGCCGCCTAAAAGTGCCTGAGGTGAAAGAAGAAGGAAGTGCAGAACTTCGCGCAGCTGTACACGCATTCAATAAGATGAATCGACGGATTGATAGCCACATTAAAGATCGTGAAATGCTATTTGGCGCTATATCGCACGACTTAAAAACACCAATAGCCTGCCTTAAGCTACGCGCAGAAATGCTCAACGATGAAACCGAACGAGAACGCTTTAGCCGTATCGCAAATGACCTCGATTTAATGGTTAAGGGCGCACTGCAATGTATCAAAGAGACCGACATTCACGAAGATATCGAGCCTATCGATCTTAATCAGTTAGTCACCCATATCGCCAGCGCTATCGACCCAAACGGCGATAAAATCACAGTTCATAACCATAATGTTGACTATTACGCGGGTAAGCCGTTGGCCATTAAACGCTGCATTCAAAACTTAGTCGATAATGCGATCAAATACGGCCATAAAGCTGATATTCACCTTACCGAGTCCATTGACTCAGTCACCATCAGCGTACAAGACCACGGCACCTCGCTTGATTCAGCCACATTAGATAAATTGACCCAGCCCTATTACCGAGGTTCAAATGACCAAGAAGGTAATGGACTTGGTTTAACGATTTCCCAAAGTATTGCCAAAGCCCATGGAGGACAGCTCTCACTCGAGATGAGTAACCGAGGTGGCTTAATCGCAACACTTGCCTTCCCAAGAGATTAGTTATGAGAAAAATAACCCTAGCAGTCGTCCTTGCTAGCCTTTCAGCCAATAGTGTTGCTGACGTAGAATTCTTACATTGGTGGACATCTAAGGGTGAGAAAAAGGCACTCGATGCTCTCGAACAACAACTTCTCACGCACGATATCCCTTTACTGCCATCACCGATTCTAGGTGGAGGCGGTGATAGCGCAATGACGGTACTTCAAGCTCGCGCTCTCGCTGGCAATACACCCGATATTGCACAGATAGAGGGTCCAAGCATCAAAGCTTGGGATGAGGTGGGGATTGTTCATACGATCAACCAAACCGCCACTGAACAAGACTGGGACAACAACCTTTATCCGCTCACGATTAACATCAATAAAACCGATAATGGCTATGTTGCACTTCCTATTACTCTCCATCGCCTTAACTGGATGTGGGTAAACCACGACTTATTGGAAAAGCTGGATCTTAGCGTGCCAAAGACATGGCCAGAAATGTTTCAAGCAATGGAAAAAGCAAAGCAACAGAATGTCATCCCTCTTGCGGTTGGAGAGCAAGCATGGCAAGTGGCATTGTTGTTCGAAAGCTTAGTGATTGCGAACGGCGGTGTCGATTTTTACTACCAAGCACTGGTCGAATTACAACGAGACCACATCGACAGTGATCAAATGCGAACCGCATTGCGCCAATTGAGACAAATATCCAATTTGGTACCCGCGCAGCAGCCCAACCAAAATTGGGATACCGCAACTCAAGCGTTAATTGATGACCAAGCGCTATTTCAACTTGGTGGTGATTGGATATTAGGCGACTTACTGGCCTCTGACGTTAACGTTCCACAAAAGATAGGTTGCTACCCTGCTCCTCAATCTCACAACGCCTTTCTCTATAACATGGATAGTTTTCTGTTTATGGTAGCGAGTGACTTTACACAACAGCAAGCGACTCAAGTTGCCAACGTTCTAGCGGACAAAGAATTTCAAACAACATTTAACCGAGTGAAAGGCTCAATACCAGTCCGTACTGACATTGACTTAGCTGGTTTTAATCCATGCCAAATTCAATCTCACAAGGACTTTATCCAAGCGACCGAGCAAGGATTGGCGGTACCAAGTATGACTGATTCAATGGCGGTTAATCCGGTTGCCCAACAAGCCATCAACTCTGAAATCTTCCGCTATTATCGTAACCCCGAGGTTACAGAGAACGAAGTGCTCAGACGTATTATTTCAATTGCAAAAAGTACCTAACAGACACGGACAAATTAACAAGACCGCCCAAATGGCGGTCTTGTCGATTTAAGATTTCATCCCACTATTTCGCGATAGACAAACCTGCATCTTCGACTCGCTGAATAAATGCATCGACGCTTTCTGCTTGATAAGTAGGTGAACCATTAAAATAGCGTGGCTTTTCTGGTGCTAATGCATTTTTTAACGCTTTCTCTTGCTCAATATCATCATGGTAAACGGTTACTCGATTTGGAATGTCCTGCTTAAATGTCGCCATTATAGTCTCCTTTCATTTGGCTTCCGATTACCTCTAAGCGTAGATAAGCAAACAAAAGAGTCAAAGCAAGCACGCTCACACTGTGTAACAAAAGTTGATTAAAAATGAAATAAACGATTAGTTTTTAGAAACTTATACGGCACAAGCGTTAAGTATGATTTACCTTACTTTGTGATCCTAGTTGCGTTAGCTGAGAACTTCGACTAGCACGAATTCCTTCACCACCCCGCCTTATCACGTGACTATCACAACAAAAAAATAACGTTATTCGAACTTGATCACTATTTAGACAACAAATTACTGGCTGGGGCACACTTTTTGTCACGAGTAATGCCCTATAGTTCACTATTTAAGACATAAATTAAAAGCAATGCGCCCATAAGTAGAAAAATTAGCACTATCCAGACGCATTGCACTGCATTGGTAATAAACGACAGACATGACAACAACAGTTTCTAGCCCATTCCCACTAGGGGTAACCTTGAACGATCAAGGTTGTAACTTCGCTATTTATGCACCCGACAGTGAAGATATTCGTTTGGCTCTTTTTGACGCTCAAGGTCAACACACCACTTATGAGTTAACTGGTGAATATGCAGGCATCAAACACGTCTTTATTGAAGGTATTCAAGCCAGTCAACGTTATGGCTATATCTCACTCGTACAAGGTCAAGAACACTATATCGCCGATCCTTACGCGAAAGCGCTTGATCATCCTCTTGACTACAAAACACCTTTTAATGCCCGAAAAAGCTTCCAACTTGCGAAATGTGTCGTCACTGACGATCGATTTGATTGGCAAGGCATTGAATCACCTAAACGAGCCAAAGAAGAGATGGTTTTGTTTGAAACGCACGTTAAAGGTGTCAGCAAGCTCAATCCGGAAGTTCCCCTTGAGCAGCAAGGTTGTTATCTAGGGTTAATCAGTGAAGCCATGCTGAACTTCTACAAACAGCAAAATATCAACACTATTCAGCTTCTCCCTGTGGCGGCTTGTATGCACGAACCTCACCTACTCAATATGGATAAGGTGAATTATTGGGGTTACAACCCATACCTCTTTATGGTGCCAGATCCAAGATATGCCGATAAAGACGCGGTAATTGAATTAAAGACTGCGATTCGCGAACTACACAGAAACGGCATCGAAGTGATACTTGACGTAGTCTACAACCATACAGCCGAAGGCGGTCCTGATGGACCTGTCTTTAACCTTAAAGCGCTAGATAAACATTACTATCTTAAACATGGTCAACACTATGCTAACTATACTGGCTGCGGTAACACCCTAGATTTATCTTATCAGCCAACGCTCAACTTAGTGATGGATACCTTACGCTACTGGGTAAGTGAATATCATATTGATGGGTTTAGATTTGATTTGGCAGCGACTCTGGGCAGAGAGGGTGAAAACTTTAATCCGAATGGTGGGTTCTTCAAGGCCATAGCTCAAGACCCAACCCTAAAACAAACCAAGTTGATTGCTGAACCTTGGGATATTGGACCTAACGGCTATCAGGTAGGCAACTTTCCATTCGGCTGGAATGAATGCAACGACCGTCTGCGAGATACTAGCCGTAGCTTCTGGCGGGGAGATCAAGGTTATCTTACCGAACTTGCCACTCGTATTATGGGCTCACGCGATCTTTATAGTGCAGCCAACTGGCCCTACCGCCTAACAATCAATTACATCACTTACCATGATGGCTTCTGCTTACAAGATCTCGTTTCCTATAAATCGAAGCACAATGATGCCAATGGTGAACAAAATCGAGATGGTCATGGAGACAATCGTTCGGCCAATTATGGGCAGGAAGGAGAAACTAACGATCCTCTTATCTTAGAGCGACGAGAAATCCAAAAACGAAATTTCGTTGCCACTCTACTGTTCTCTTTTGGCATTCCACATTTATTAATGGCAGACGTTCTGTCACACAGTCAAAAAGGCAACAATAACGCCTACTGCCAAGACAACGAAATAAGTTGGTTAAGCTGGCAATTGGATGAGCGTAAACAAGAATTTCGCACATGGATGGCAGCGATGATTTCGGCACGGCAAACCTACATGGTACCGTTTATTCATGCGTTCAGCGGGGAGAGTCGCAATAGCAACCGTGTATATTGGCGCAAACTGGATGGCAATCCACTCAGTCATCAAGATTGGAACACCGTTACCGCCGTTGGACTGCACATGGGTATTGGAGAGTTTGGTGAACAACTCTTCTACGCCATTAACCAAACAGATGCTCCCGCTAGGTTTACTCTACCAAATAAAACCGGCCAGCAATGGCAAATGATATGTGACACTTCATCAACGCTGATGCATCAGTGTGTCGAGCGAAAACATGTCATGTTGGAACCGCGCTCTATGGCAATCTTCACCTGCCAATTGAACAAAGAATAATCACCCTATCAAATAAAAATCGTGATAAACAACCAAGCAGAGTAATACCCTGTTACTCTGCTTATTATCTTTACATGCATAGTAACCAATTGCTTATAACAAGAATTGCCTTTAAAATAAGACATAAATCACATTATTTACACACAATCTGGCAATTTCTATCATGAGCTTACCGAAACTGGTCACAAAAACACTGAAACCGTACGTTATTCTGTTATCTATCGGAATGTTGTTTCTAGCCTACGACCAACTTAAAGCTTCGGAACAAAACGCTCACTTACAGTCATTAGATAATCTAACTACCGCAACAAACCTAGTTTCTTATCAAGTAGAAGCCGCTTCAAGCAAGCTGTTCTTACTTAATGAAGCAAAAACATTAAACGATTTCGATATTGCGGCCAAAAGAATTCTAAAACATTCGCCGATATATGCTGATATTATTTCTGTCAATTTAGAGACGGGGCAATACCGCTCGGCTTTACTCCACCCGACATTACCAGAAAAAGATCCAAATATTATTTGGACACCGCTAGTGAGCATTTCTCCTAAGGTTGCTATCTCATCTCTCTATGAAAAATACCCTGACTACTGGGTATTCGCGGTGAAATATACCCCGAATGATAAAAAGCAACTATGGCTAGAGTTCGATTTAATGCATGCCACTCAGAGTTTGCGTGGCTTACGTACACTCGATAATGGCTATGTCTTCGTGATTGATAGACACACTGGTCGCCTAATTTTCCACCCAAATCCAAAACGCATTGGAACCGCTTCAATTAGTTACAACAGTGGTATTAGCCAGCTAGTCGAATCTGGTAACAAATTCTCAGAATTTGAGTATTACTACCGTAATAAAAACAAAGTGGCCATATTCGATGCAGACAATAGCTTTGACTGGGTGTTTATTGCGGGTACCGACCGCTCAGATATTTTAGCCACATCCTACCAATTTGGTTTAACTGCAATATTTATTGCATCATTACTCTATATTTCACTGGCAATTAGTTACCTAACCCGTCAGCTTAGTGTCGCTCTGGCAAACCTCAGCAATCAAAAAGACATCAGTAATTATAAACTTCAGCTTCGTTACACCATCGATCGGTTTATTCCCAACCGAGGCATTCAATTCTGTTTATATGATAATCAAAGTGGCGAATTTTCTACGATTGATTTCCATGGTAACAGCCGAGTAGTCATGAATGACAAGGCACTTGCGGCGAGTTTTGTACCAAATAAAACGCTCTTTTCAAGCAAACAGAATGCTGACCGTCTCGCTCAAAAACTGCAGATTCGTACCAACCACCACATCATGCCACTTTGTAACCAAGGTCAGCTCATTGGCGTAGTTTATATACAAACCCGCTTGCCTATGGGGGGCAGTATTATGCGTATCATTCGAGACCGCGGTGAAATTGTATTAAGCAACCTATTGCTTCATAAGAGCCTACTGTGCAAAGACGTCATGACGAAGCTTGACAACCAACACACGATGAATGCGTCGATTGATTGCCATAAAAACAATGAGAATGTCTATTTCGCACAATTGGAAGTCGACTTCTTTGACCAAATCCTCAATCACCATGGTTCTCAATGCGCGGACAAAATTACCCTTGCAGTCGCGGAAATGATGCAAACATGTTTTCCTAAACCTCGAGCGATCAGCCTATCGCGTGATGGCTTAGGTAAATTTAGTTTACTCTTCCACGCTCACGATCAAAGTGATGCGCTAACACGCTGTGAAGAGTTGCGAATGATGATTGAAAAGAACCCTGTCAGAGTTGGGGAACAAAATATTCCTTTTACCGCAAGTATTGGGGGTGGGGTGATAGTAAACAATCATCAAGAGACGATTTGTCGAGTTGAAAAAGCCCTACATAAAGCAAAAGGCTCCGGCCGTAACCAAGTCAGTTTCGAGGTCTACGCTCACTAAATCATCGTAAATAAGGAGGCTATGCCTCCTTATTCTCTTGTAAAACACTGCCCCTTATCTCAGATTCATTGTTTTCATTTGGCGAACAAATGATCCACTGCGAAAATAGAATCGCTATTTTGAATAGGAACCATCATGGCAGCAGATAAACTTTCAACTTCGCAACTTGCTAAACTTCGTGATTTACCAGCCAAAGAGCTTTTCCATCAGCTCAAGCGCGCAGGTTACATTAATCGAAGTGAAGATGGCTGGGTACTTACCGAGATTGGCGCTAAATTTGGTGGCGAATATATCCAACACGCAAAGTTTGGCCAATTTATCGTTTGGCCGGAAAACTTACTAATAGATGACACCTTGAGCAGCGGCAACTTGCTTAGTGCGACTCAACTGGGAGAACGACTAAAACTCACCGCCAAGCGACTCAATCTATTGCTCAGTGAATTGGGTTGGATTGTTAAGACAGATCAAGGCTGGCAAGTAACACCAGCTGGACTGACTCATGGGGCTCAGCAAAAAAGCGATAAACAGAGCCAACAATTATTTGTTATGTGGCATGACACGATTACGCGCAATCAAAGGCTCAAGCAGACCGTCCTTGAATACTTAGGGCAAGATGCAGAAGCCAAGGCTACTGATAAGTCATTCTCTAACTTTCAGCAAAAGTTCGCAGCCAAACATCGCACACTTGATGGCCACTATGTGCGCTCTCGATCAGAGCTAATCATTGACAACTGGCTCTATATGAACGGCATTGTCCATGCGTATGATCGCCCACTTCCCATCGAAGCAGAACAACTGAGTGATTTTTACTTACCGAGTGGTAAAGTCTATTTGCAGTATTGGGGAAATGATCACGGCGCAATGGCCGAGCAAGAGATTGAGCGTATTCGCGACATTTATCAACAGCATCAGTTTGCGCTAGTAGAAGTATTCGCGGATGAGATTGATAAGTTAGACGACATACTACCAAGTAAACTGCGCCCTCACGGGATCAAAGCTTACTAAAAAGCCGTTAGTCACTGACTAACGGCTTCTAATCAATTTAGCAGACTATGTTACTTGCGAAGTGTTACTTGCGAAGTGAGTAACGCGCCGCTGCCGCTTCTTCTTTTGATACGACGGTCTTACCAATTGGCGCGAGTGAAATTACCGCTAATTTCAAATGCTGCAATGCAAATGGAATACCGATGATAGTAACAAAGCACGCTACCGCCGATAAGATATGACCAATAGCAAGCCAAACACCAGCCAACAAGAACCAAATCACGTTACCAATCACACCGAGAGGACTGGTGCCAATGTCCATTTCATTGGTCAGTTCATCGCGAGAAATCGCTTCTTGGCCAAATGGGAAGAATGAAAAATTACCCATTACGAAGCAAGCTCGGCCCCATGGAATACCGACAATACTGATAAATGCCAGCAAACCAAATAGCCACCACATCAATCCCATAACCACACCACCACAGATAAACCAGATGATGTTTCCTAATGTGCGCATAGTTTTAAACCCTCTTTGTAAAAACTGGCAATAACTTACATAGGCAATGTAAATTAGTATAGAAGTCGAGAGCGACTATAGCTTATCCCACCTATTATGTGGCTCATATGCAGAAAAATATTATCCGTTAATCGCCATTATCCACAGCCAACATGAACTGGATATGAATTATATTGAGGTAAAACCTTGCCATACTGCGGTGGCCCCACTTATCGAGCATAGCAGTAACGCACCGATACGGATTTTTTCTTTCGGCAAACTGTCTGTCGTCTTACGCGCCAATTGATAGCCAAGCCAGCCTGCAGGAATCAACGGAATAGTAATCCAAATATGATGCAAAGTTAAAAAGCCTGCCGGAGCTTGCACCGCAAGTGAAATCATTGAGCTGAATACAAAGAAAGCTGACAGGTTACCGCGTAGTTGGTTTGCTTCTTGATGCTGTAGAAGCAGCGCCATCGGTGGCCCACCAATCGCAGAACTGGTACCAAAAAAACCAGAGAAAAAGCCAGCAATTCCCATACGTGTTGGCGTTGGCTCAACACGAAATGGTAGTAGGCTTACCACCACAGCAAGCAACACCAAAAAGCCCAGCCATAATGCCAACACATCCCCTGACACCAATACCAGCAGCAAGCCACCAGCGATCGATCCCGGCACGCGCCCAATTAATGCCATTTTCAGCCCACCAATTTCGACATTATTACGGTACTTGTAGGCGTTTAAGATAGAGATAAACAGGGCGACCATGACAATTGGTGATGGTACATAGATCGGCGAAACAAAAAACAATAAAGGTGCCGCAACAATCGCGAGACCAAAACCTATTGAGGTTTGAACAAAAGAACCAACAAAGATCAGCAGCGCAGCCAATAGCGCTTCTGAGGTGAACCACTCGGAAAACATGGATGGGAACCAATAAGAGATAAAAAAGAGAGCTAAGTATAACTCAGCTCTCTTCAAATCGGTTAGTGATTAACCTAATAATAAGCCCAGTGCTTATGCCATTGCTAAGCGAGCCACTGGCTTATCATTAATTGGAATATGCAATAGCGCTGCAATAAACGCGAGAACGACAGTTGACCACCAGATCGGCTCATAGCTACCGTAATAATCATAGATACGACCACCAGCCCATGCGCCCAAGAAACTGCCAACCTGGTGAGTAAAAAACACCAGTCCGTACAACGTCGATAAGTAACGCGCACCAAAGATTTGACGAACTAAACCTGAAGTCAGTGGCACGGTGCCCAACCAACAAAAACCAATCGCACCACCAAAGATGGCTGCAGTATTTTCAGTGATTGGCAGCGTCACAAAACCCGCAATCACCACAGTACGCATCAAGTACAACGCAGACATTACATAACGCTTGTTGAACTTGTCACCCATGATGCCCCAAAAGTAAGAGCCAAAGATGTTAAAGATGCCCACATAAGCCAACGCCATTGCAGCGCTTGATGCTGGTAAATGCTTGTCAGCTAAGTAACTTGGTAAGTGCGTCGCAATAAACATTACATGGAAACCACACACAAAGAAGCCAGCATGGATCAACCAATAACCCTTGTGATTAAACGCTTCTTTCAGTGCTTGCAATAGGGTTTGATCATCTTGAACTTGGTTTACTGCACCTGTGTTCGCTTTTGGCGAAGTTTTCATAAACAGGCTTAACGCCATGATAATGGTACACAGCATCGCAAACACTTGCAGCGCTTGTTGCCAACCAAAATCGGTCAACAGCCATTGTGCTCCGGGGATCACCGCAAACATACCAAACGAACCCGCTGCGGTCGTCAAGCCAAATGCTTTTGCAGCATGCTCAGCTGGCACCACTTTCGCGACCGCGCCAAGTACAATCACGTAACTCGTCGCACTTAAACCTAAACCAACCAAAGCGCCAAGCGAGATATAGAGCATGCTCGCTTCGCTGGTGATGGAAGTTAAGTAGAGACCCAACGCATAAGAAAGTGCACCTAAAAAGATAATGCGTTTAGAGCCATACTTGTCTGCTGCCATACCAATAAACGGTTGGAAAGCACCAAATAAGAGGTTCTGTAAAGCAATGGCAAAACTAAAGAACTCACGTCCAGTACCAAAATGCTCTGAAATAGGCATCATGAAAATGCCGAATGATTGGCGAATGCCAAGGCTAGTGATCAAAATGCCGATCCCCAGCCATACTAATAATGGAAAACGAAAAATACTCATAGCAACCTTAGTGATGATGAGAGTGTGAAGAGTGTCCCTCTGAGCCACTATTTTGGTGGCAGCCCATATCAACCGCTTGCTGAGCCAACAACTCAAGCAAAGGTTCGCAGTGATGTACCGCAACCAAAGTGATGCCAAGCAGCAACACCATTCTGGTTAACTGAGCAGTCAAAGATTGTGAGAACATACTGTGTCCTAGAAGAAAAAGAGCGCGGAGTGTATGGATGAAAAAATAAAACATCCAATGATATTTTTTCACATCATATATGCGCCCTATGCATGGCGATTATACTTTGGCTAAAGCTTGTGCATAATCCACCTCTGGCACTAATTCAAACCCTTCATCAAGCCACCCCGTGACACCACCAATCATCTTTTTCACTGGTCGACCGAGCTTTGCTAAGCGTATCGCCGCTTTCTCTGTTCCGTTGCAATGAGGACCTGCACAGTAAACCACAAATAAAGTCTCAGGCGGGTATTGGACTAGATTTTTCTCATTAAGGCGTGGATGGGGAATGTTCACCGCACCAGCAATATGACCTTGAGCAAACAGTTCATCGCCACGCACATCAACTAACACAAAATCTTGCCTTTGATTGCTGATCGCATGATGAACATCCCAACAATCTGTCTCAAACTCTAACAGTCGAATAAAGTGAGCGAGCGCTTGCTCGCTAGTTGCAGCTGGAACTCTGGATACCGCACTCGACATAAACTCTCCTTGTTTTCTTTTGCGAATTGACCATTTCATTATTACGTCATGGTTAAATTTCAACCATTGGCTTTCTAGTCAATGTTCGTTAACATCAAGCCAAGTTAATCAAAAACTACTCTATACTTTCACGACGGCTTAGCGAGGTAATGGATGACCAAACAGCAAGCAACCCCGTGCCGAGTCGCGATACTGTCGCACCCGCACGTCTCTCTGTTTGAACTCGGCTGCGCGGTTGAGCTATTTGCACTACCACGCCCTGAATTCAAGGTTTGGTATCAAACCGACATTGTGAATCTGAACAACCAAACAATCACCACCACTGGTGCTATCGTGATGCAAACCCAGTATGTTGCAGACTTAGCAAGCTATGACATGCTCGTTGTACCCAGTTGGCCAACCGACCCATTCGACATCGACCCGCATTTGGCGGAGCAAGTCTGTCAATTTGCCAAACAGAACAAACGAATCATCTCATTCTGCTCTAGCGCTTTCCTGCTTGCAGAGCTCGGGCTTTTGCAAGACAAGCAAGCAACCACTCACTGGGCATTCGAGCGCAAATTCCGCGAGCGATATCCGAGCGTAGATTACGCCAGTAATGTGTTGTATGTGTTTGATGGTCAACTAGGATGTTCAGCGGGAAGCGCAGCTGGGCTCGATCTCGGACTGGCCATTATTCGCCAAGACTTTGGTTATGAGGCGGCCAATCAAGTTGCGAAAAGGTTAGTCGTTTCTGCACATCGTAGTGGCGGGCAAGCTCAATTTGTTGATACCCCGATGCTGCAAGTCCCTAATCAGTTTTCCCAAGCGTTGGACTGGGCAAAAGCCAACTTAGCGCAACCGATCCAAATTGATACTCTGGCAGAGAAAGCCAATATGTCGCGTCGTACCTTTGATCGTAAGTTTCGCAGCAGCATGAGCCTTACGCCACAAGAGTGGCTCATTCGTCAGCGAACTGAATTAGCTAAAGGCTTACTGGAAAGCAAAGAGATCAATATTGAACAATTGGCAATTGAAGCAGGCTTTAATAATGCGGTTAGTATGCGTCACCATTTTCGGCGCATTGTTGGTGTCTCGCCGAAACAGTATCGCTCTCAATTTCATTGCGACTAGTATCACGGCAGAACTTACTAAAACCTCTACACTTAGCAAATCTATACGAAACAAACTCAAATAAGGAACGTTATGGCTCACCTCACTATCGTTGCCATTATTGTGGCAAAACCAGATAAAGTTGATTTAGTTAAACAAGAACTACTCAACCTAATTGAATTCACCCGCCAAGAGGAAGGCTGCGTCAATTACGACTTGCACCAAGATAACAGTAACCCTGCCCATTTCCTGTTTTTTGAAAATTGGACCAATAGAGAGCTTTGGCAACAGCATATGGCAAACTCTCATATAGAAAAGTACCTCGCCGCGACTGAGGGTGCAGTAGAGAGCTTTGTCGTTAATGAAATGACGCACATTGGCTAATAAAAAAAGCCCTGCAACTATGGCAGGGCTCAATTTATCCGGCATTGGCAAACACTGCTCTTACCCAGCGTTAAGCACTTTTTCTTTAATCACGGTCAGTACACCATTATCAATATTGCTTGGCGCACCAAAACGAGCCAATTTCTTCACCTCTGGATGCGCATTTTCTACCGCATACGAGTGATAGCTCGACTTAAGCATCTCAACATCATTGAAGTAATCACCAAAACTCATGGTTTGCTCATGAGTAAAACCAAGCGTTTTTTGCAAATGTTCAATCGCTGCGCCTTTAGACGCCTCTGCGTGCATAATATCTAACCAGATACGAGCACTCACCACCACTTGGTTGGTCGCACCAAACTTCTCATTCAATATCGGGTAAACATGCTTTTCTGTACTATCGAAGTGACAAATCGCTATCTTGATAAACTCGTCTTCAACTTGCAGTAAGTCATCTACATACTGGCATTCCGCGTAGTATTTACTCAACTCATCAATCGCTTGTTGATCTTGCGTTTCAATATAAGCAGTACGTTTACCACAAAGAACGATGTAAGCGCCCTCGATTTGACGAACTTCGTTGATAATCCCTTCGACAACTTGATTACCAAGTGGGCAGCAATACAGCTCCTCTTCACCACGCATCACCAAAGTTCCATTTTCAGCGATATACATCAGTTCATCTTGGATCGGCGCAAAAGTTTTACGCAAACTCGCATACTGACGTCCAGAGGCTGCTGCGAAAATAATGCCCTTTTCAATCAGTTGATGGTAAACATCATAAAACTCAGGTGATAACTGAGAAGATTCGTTCAGTAGCGTGCCATCCATATCGGATGCGATAAATTTGATCTGGTATTGTGACATTGGGAAATAGCTTAAATAGAACTGGGACATTGAGATTGCTTGATCTCTCCAAGAATGTAAACCCTCTAATGCTGGGATTAACTTACGCAATATGCATAATGATTAAACAAAGTTGACCTGTCCGGCGATACAACCCGGTGACTCAGAGCACAGATGTAAAGGAATCAAATGAACGCTACTCAATTTGTTAATCAATTGAATCGCCAATATTTGGCTATTCATCGCAATAAAGAAGACTTCTTTTGGGAAACCTATATGGGGATCAGTGATGATCACCAAGGTGCAGCCCAAGCGCAGACTGAATGGACACAATTTCTTGGTCGCGCAGATAACTTACGCCAAGTGAAACATTATCTCGAACTGGCAAATGAAATTGCAGATGAGCAAGAAAAACAAGCAACTATCCATGCATTAAATGGCTGGCTTGCTGTGTTTAACTCGCACGGTATTGAAGATCAACAAACCGCGCAGCAACAAGCCGAGCTAATTCAATTTGAGTCTGAGCTTTTCAAAGCAAAACAAGATCATCAAATGCTCTATACCAATGACAAAGGTGAGCAAGTGGAAGGCTCTTTGCCCGTACTGTCTTCGGCTATTAGAACCAGCAATAACTCAGAAACTCGCCAGTCAGCTCACCAAGCATTACTAGATTTAGAGCAATGGTTGCTTGGCAATGGCTTTCTTGACTTGGTTAAGCGTCGTAACCGCTTCGCTCGCGCACTCGGTTATGCCAACTACTTTGACTACTCAGTACAAAAAACTGAGCATATGAGCAGTGAAGAATTGTTCTCTATTTTAGATGACTTCGAGCAACGTACCCGCACTGGTCATCTGCAGGCTCTCGAGCAACTGGCGCAACAAAAAGGGGCTGAGTCACTACAAGGACATAACTTTGTTTACGCATACTCTGGCGACGCGATGCGCGACCTTGACCCGTACGTGCCTTTTTCGCAATCGCTACGCCGCTGGATTGAATCCTTTGGTCGTTTAAATATCGACTATTCAGCAGCGGAACTGACACTCGACCTGCTCGATAGAAAAGGGAAATACCAAAACGGCTTCTGTCATGGTCCTATCCCCTCATTCTATGACCAAGGTAACTGGGTGGCGGCTAAAGTGAACTTCACAAGCAATGCTAAACCCGATCAAGTGGGCAGTGGCTATAGCGGTATCAACACTTTCTTCCATGAAGGCGGACATGCTGCGCACTTTGCCAATATGAAGCAGAACTCACCTTGCTTCTCAATTGAGTTTGCGCCGACTTCGATGGCCTATGCTGAAACCCAGTCGATGTTCTGCGACAGCTTACTCAATGATGCCGACTGGCTAAAACGCTACGCCCTGAACCATGAAGGTCAACCAGTGCCTGACAGTATCATTGAAGCGATTACTACCAGCAAACAGCCATTCAAAGCGTATGAAGAACGCTCGATTCTGGTTGTACCCTATTTTGAACGCGCCCTTTATCAATTGAGTGATGAAGAGTTACAGCCTGCACGCGTCACTGACCTTGCACGCCAAATGGAAAAAGACATTCTTGGCTTAGAATGCAGTCCTCGTCCATTAATGGCGATTCCACACTTACTTTCTGACGAAGCTGCGTGTGCGTACCAAGGCTACTTATTAGCGCACATGGCGGTCTACCAAACTCGCGCATATTTCCTCGGCAAGTTTGGTTACCTTACAGACAATCCGGAAATCGGCCCATTATTATGTGAACACTACTGGCAACCAGGTAACAGCGTAACCCACAATGACACCATCAAGAGTCTGACTGGCGAAGGCTTCAATGCTAAATACCTTGCTGACGAGTGTAACTTAACCGCAGAACAAGCTTGGCAAAAGCAACAAGACAAAATGGCAGCACTTGCAACGCGCACACAAACTAAGCCGAGCCCGCTCAATGCAAAAATTACCGTGGTGGATGGTGCAACCGTTTTGGCAAGCAATCAGCTATCTGACTGGGATATGTGTGAGCAATTTGAACGTTATATTTCTCGCCAGTATGGTTGTTAACTTATCGATTTTATTGATATTTTCCACTGAGTAAATACTTACTAACTAAAAGCCGCATTGCGGCTTTTTTTGCTTAGATAACCACCCGCATAGATGAGCATTTTTTCACGCAGCGTGATAGTTAATTTGCAACAATTAACAACTACCACTTGTTGAATACCAAAAGCAAGCTTATGATAGCGGCGATCAGAGATGTGAGTGATTGTATGAATTGTCAGTGGATTAAACAGTGCCGTATGGTGAGCGTAATGCTTAGCCTGCTGCTCGCCTGTTTGTTTGCTGGTAGTGCACTCGCTAGCCAAACAACTAGCGTCGCGCCAATCATTAAGCCTCTGCTCACCCAGCCTATCGAAGTTACTGTTTCAACCGCGCCTGTTGAACAAGACGATCCTGCGCATTTTTTCCAAATTGAACAACGTGCTCCGGCTAAATCGCTCTCTCCTAGCCTAGCCTCAATCCTGCGCAACGGTTCGTTTATTCCAGAACGCTTACACGAAGCAGAACCTACTTATGAATTAGTTTTCGACTTTACTGATTCAACCGCATCGACCTTAGTTTGGCGTGTCTACCTCACGCTCGATAATTGGTACGACTGGACACTTCATCCACCCTCGACCATGCACCGTATTGCTGGCTGGAAAGAGTCCAACATCCTCTATCGGTTTATCAGCCAAGCCGACGCCTAACATTTCTCTATTTATTGCTCCTCGTTTATGAACGAGCGTTTTGCTGTGCGTAAAAAACGCATAGCATCAATTTAATCATTTGGCGTTTGCCAAAGAGACCAATGTTTATGCGTACAAAAAAAACGAATCGTACCGTGCTGAATCATTACTCAGCATGGAAGTACGTGGTTCTTGTAACCACAATCATTATCATGCTGCTGAGTGCCTTACCCTCTTGGTTTGGTGAAGACGCAGCCGTTATTATTAACCACGAAAATAGCCCATTGCCTGTTGTTACCGTTAAACAACAACTTGAAGCGCATGGTATGGCAGTTAAGCGTATCGACCAGAGTGATGGTGAAACCACCGTCGTTTTAGATGATGCAGCAGATCAAAACCACGCCAAAACATTTTTGGCTGACTTTACCCCTGAAGATGACGTGGTAACGCTAGCGATGGTTCCAGCCGCTCCGGCTTGGTTACTTGAAATGGGCTTTAAGCCAATCAAATTGGGTCTTGACCTTCGTGGTGGTGTCCAGTTTTTACTTGATGTGGATATGAACGAAGTATTTCGCTCTCATGCACAACAAGCCGAAGAAGCGATCAAAGATTACGCGCGTCAAGAGCGTTTACGCGGTGTTCGTGTGGAAACAAATCGTGATTCTGGCTTGAACATCAAAGCACCGACAGAAGAAGCAATCACAACCATTCGTCAATTTGTCCGTGAGCAATACCCTCAATGGCAAGTACGCGGTGAAGGCGACAATGGCTTAGAGATGGCGCTGACTGATTCAGAAAAGCAAACGCTAACCAGCCTAACTGTGCAACAAAACTTGCAGACGATGCGTAGCCGTATCGAAGAGCTAGGCATCACTGAAGCTGCGGTTCAACGCCAAGGTGAACACCGTATTCGTATCGAGCTGCCAGGCGTTCAAGATCCAGCTGCGGCGAAAAATGTAATCGGTGCAACCGCAAGTTTGGCTTTCTATGAAGTAAAACCTGAGCGCGCAATCAACACCATTATGATTCCTGACCAAGATGGTCGTCCGGTGCACGTGGTACGTAAACCTGTCCTAACTGGTGAACACATTGTTGATGCCCGTGCTGGAATGGGCGAAATGGGCATGCCAGAAGTTAACATTTCGTTAGATTCCACTGGCGGTCATATGATGTCGGACTTCTCAGGTAAACACATTGGTAAACCAATGGCGACTGGCTACAGTGAATACAGCCGTGACGCTGAAGGTAATGTTGAGCAATCAAACACCATCATTAGTATCGCAACCATTCAGTCTCAGCTAGGAAACCGCTTTAGAATCACCGGCGTCGGCCAGCTTAATGATGCACAAGATCTCGCTTTACTATTGCGTGCAGGCTCGCTAACTGCGCCAGTGACTATCGTAGAAGAACGTACCATTGGTCCATCTCTTGGTGCTGAAAACATTGAAAATGGCTTCGCTGCATTAGCACTTGGCTTAAGCCTTACTTTGCTATTTATGGCCGTTTGGTATCGCAAACTCGGTTGGGTTGCAAACGCTGCACTGCTTATCAATATGGTGATGCTGCTGGGCTTGATTGCTTTACTGCCAGGTGCGGTATTAACCCTGCCGGGTATTGCTGGTTTAGTTCTAACAATCGGTATGGCCGTCGATACCAACGTACTAATCTTTGAACGTATCAAAGAGAAACTGCGCGAAGGTCGTAGCATGGCGCAATCCATTGACCTTGGCTTTAGTAGTGCTTTTGCCACTATCCTCGACTCCAACATCACAACACTGATCTCAGCGGCAACCTTGTACGCGATCGGTAATGGTCCAATTCAAGGCTTTGCTCTGACGCTTGGACTTGGTCTATTGACCAGTATGTTCACTGGTATTTTCGCTTCACGCGCAGTGATCAACATTATTTGGGGTAAAGATTCACGTCGCGGTGTGAGAGTATAATTATGAATAAATTAAACAAATTAACCAAATTGCGTCACGCAGGCAGCCTACTTTCATGCTTGCTGATCATTGTTTCAGTCTTTGCTCTTATGACCAAAGGCCTAAACTTTGGCCTCGATTTCACTGGCGGTATGATCAGCGAAGTCCGTTTGGATAACACACTTACCGCGCCGCAAATTCAAAGTAAGCTTGAAGCGGCCCTACACCAACCAGTTTCCGTGGTAGCAACAGGCGATCAAGGCCAATGGATGCTTCGTTACGCAGCGCCAGAGAACCTTGAACAACAACCTGAAATACGCTCGCTACTAGAGAGCTTCTCAAATAAAGTGGAGATGATTAACGTCAGTTTAGTCGGTCCACAGGTTGGCCAAGAGCTAGCGGAGCAAGGTGGCTTGGCTGTTTTGATCACACTGCTAGTGATCCTGGCTTACCTAAGCTTCCGCTTTGAGTGGCGCCTAGCTTCTGGTGCACTCCTTGCGCTAATGCATGACGTGTTTATTCTACTCGGTTTCTTTGCCTTAACCGGACTGGAGTTTAATTTAACCGTACTGGCAGCACTATTGGCGGTATTGGGTTACTCGCTTAATGACTCGATCATCATCTCTGACCGTATCCGAGAGCTACTTAAGGCCAACGTGAAATTACCGATCGCTGAGCTAAACAACCAAGCGATCCTTAATACCCTATCTCGTACCTTAATCACGTCAGGGACTACGTTAATCTCTGTTATCTCTCTATGGTTACTTGGTGGTGAGCCGCTTTACGGATTCTCAGTCACAATGTTTATCGGTATCGTTGCGGGTACATGGTCCACCATGACTATTGCGACAATTATTCCTGAAGTAGCAAAACTAGGTCCGCAACACTACGCACCAGTGCCTATTTCAGACGCGCCATAAACAGTCTAACTGCCAGTAAAGTCAGCCTCAAAAAATACGATAAAGTGCTAAGCAAAACAGACCCATTTGGGTCTGTTTTTTTATCGCGATACTTGCGTGCGGTACTTCAAGAACACTAACGTAGAAAAAACGTCGACATTAGCTGCTTTAAGTAACTTTGATGCTTTAAAAGCAAGCGACTACGAGGTAGCCATGAGGGAGTAGTGAGTACGGTTTTGGCTTTTGAGAAGGTACGAAACCCCTCAATGCCATGATAGTGGCCCATCCCTGCCTGACCGATACCTCCAAATGGTGCATCTTTGGCTGAAACATGCAGTAATGTATCGTTGATACACAAACCGCCACTATGAGTTTGCTTCTTTACCTGCTCAATCAAGGCTCTATCGTTACTCATCAAATAGAGCGCCAATGGTCTTGGCTTGTTCTCAATATACTCAAACACTTGATGTATATGCCGATAACCAATCACGGGTAAAATAGGCCCAAAAATCTCTTCTTTCATCACTAACATACTGTCCGTTAAATTAGTGATCAGATGAGGCAACAAGACGCGATCTTGGGCTTTTGCCTCAATAGTATGGATATTTGCTCCCTTCTCTTGCGCATCTTCCAGATAACTGTTCAGGCGATCAAATTGAGTCTGATTAATCACTTTAGTTAAAGGCTGACATGACTCGATAAATAATTCCGAGAAGCGCTGTAAGTAATATTCAATAAACGTTTTTTGTTTGTCCTCAGGTAACAAAACGTAGTCAGGAGCAACACAAATTTGGCCAGCGTTAATCGATTTACCCATCAAAATGGCATCCACTGATTTATAGATATCCGCATCTGGCGCAATGATCACTGGCGACTTGCCTCCCAGTTCTAGCGTCACTGGAGTGAGGTTTTTGGCGGCTTCCTGTGCCACCAATTTACCGACCTTCGTGGAGCCAGTAAAAAGTAAGTGGTCAAACGGTAGCTGCGAAAAATACTGGGCAATTTCCACATCCCCTTCCACGACATAAACATGATTATCGACTTCAGAAAATACCTGAGTTAAAACCTGATTGGTATGGGGTGTGTGCTCACTCAATTTCACCATCACTCGGTTACCCGCAGCGAGAGCCGTCGCTATTGGTCCAATGCTCAGAAATATCGGGAAATTCCAAGGAACAACGACACCAACCACACCTAAAGGTTGATAGATCACTTCGAGTTTTGATGGCGTCAACATCAAGCCTGCTCGACGCTTAGACGCTTTCATCCACTTCCCAAGATGTTTACTGGTGTAGTTGATATGCTCTATTGCAGGTAGTAAATCACAAATAACACTATCAAAATCACTACGATAACCGTAGTCATCGCTTAGAGCTTGCTCTAACTGAGGTTGAAAGCGAAGCAGGGCTAATTTGAGTCTCTCCAACAAGGCACGTCTTAAAGCAATGTTTGCATAAGAATCTGCTTGATAAAGCGCACTCATTTCATCGAATAAAGCATTCAACTCCGCTTGTGATTTAACATGAGCCTTTTGCCAAAGGTTCAAATCAACAACTTTCTCCATTATCCCACTTCACTTCAAACCTAATACAATTCATGCGAACTTTGTTAAGAGCATTTACTTTTAAGCCGCTGTATAAGATTAGCCATTATTGAGAAAAAAATCACTGGCGACGCATCATCCAAATCCCTTTGCACGGACCATTAGTCAAAAACCAACGTCCCTCAATCTGGTTGGCCACAACTTGCGCTGAAAACCGATAGTCCCACTGACGGTTATTGGCATACAGTTGCAAATTGCCTTGCGTATCTATCCAACCCTGCAATAGCGTTCCGTTATAGGTCAGAACTAATTTGGCAAATCCATTTTTCACTGTGCCTGCCATCGTGGTGCGCTCACAAAGATTATTGCCAGTTACGTCAATACGACGTCCTTGCCATTGCCCATCAAATTCCTGCGAAACTTCAAAATCTGCCTCTTCAGGTAGTTTCGGAAAGGACTCTGGATTACCTGAACCAAACCAACCTTGCTGACGCCCTACCACCACCAACAGTACAAACCCTATCGATATCGAAACCAACAGCGCTTTTTTCATTAAGTTTTCTCCACTTTTCTCATCGCTTAACTTTAACAATCCGCTCCGAGAGAAAGGGAACAACTGACATGATATGACTCGCAAAATAAACAGCATTACATATGCATCAATACTCAAATAAAGTGAGTTAGCTCTATAGCAAGCGCCTTCTCAGACCTGACTTCTCAAGAATACGAGTCGAGATCTCTTCAACCGACAGTGCCGATGTATTGATATAGGGAATCGCCTCACGGCGGAACAGAGCCTCAACGCTGGCAAGCTCCGCTAAACATTGCTCACTGCTGGCGTAGTCGCTGCCCGCTAAACGATTTTCACGAATTTGCGTTAAACGCTCAGGATCGATGGTTAAGCCAAACAGTTTGTGGCGGTGAATTTCAAACTCAGGTAATAGGCGAAGGCGACGGATGTCCTCTTCGATAAAGGGATAATTCACTACGCGCAAACCAAACTGCATTGCCATATATAAACTCGTTGGGGTCTTACCGCTGCGAGAAACACCCAGCAAAATGATATCGGCCTTTTCTAACCCTTTTAGGGTGATGCCATCATCGTGTGCCAAGGTGTATTCAATTGCCGCAATACGGTCAAAGTAAGTCTCTGAATCTTTGCTGACACTGCGCGAACGCTGCAACTTTGGCTCAGGCATTAAATTGGTATCGTTCTGCACTCGCTGCACCATGCTCTCGATCACATCATAGCAATGAGCGGGAGATTCCAGCAGCATTGCCTTTAGTTCAGGCAATACAATAGAGAAAAAAACTAACGGCTTTTCACCGTTTTTTTGATATGAGCACTGGATTTCTTTTAACAAATTTGTCAACTTTTCTTCACTTTCTATAAAGGGGAAAGTTTTTTCATTTGCTTTGAAAGGAAATTGACCCAGAACAACATGCCCTAAGGTCTCACATGTTATGGCGGTTCCATCAGAAACATAGAATACATCACGACTTTGACTATTAATTTGCATGTTTTATTTAAACTTTCAAAATTATTTGATTAGGATAGCCCCATAATACAAATAAATAACCCGAGCAGACTATTACGCTGAGCACAGCTTTGAAAATCTGTTAAAAATTTTTTGAGATCTCACGTAAACGTTTGCCATAAAACCCCTACACAAAATGCTGCATTCTGGAGAAAGACATGCAAAACAATACCCTATGGTTTAATGGCCTATCCATGGAAGATGTTGATAAGGTTGGTGGCAAAAATGCCTCGCTGGGTGAGATGGTTTCCAACCTCTCGAAAGCGGGTGTTTCCGTTCCTAACGGATTCGCGACGACCTCCTATGCCTTTAACCAATTCCTTGACCATGACGGTCTTGACGATCGTATTCACCAATTACTGGATGAACTCGACGTGAGTGACGTTGACGCGCTACGCAAAACCGGTGCGCAAATTCGCCAATGGGTGTTAGATGCCCCTTTCCCAGTCGATTTAGAACAAGATATTCGTACAAATTATGAGGAACTGACAGCCGGCAAGCCTGAAATGTCGGTTGCAGTTCGCTCATCTGCAACAGCAGAAGACTTACCAGACGCTTCATTTGCTGGTCAGCAAGAAACCTTCCTCAACGTTAAAGGTATCGACGCGGTATTAGAAGCGACCAAACACGTGTATGCATCGCTGTTTAATGACCGTGCGATTTCATACCGTGTCCACCAAGGTTTTAACCATCGTGGTATCTCGCTTTCAGCAGGTATCCAATGCATGGTTCGATCTGATAAAGCCTCTTCTGGGGTAATGTTTACGCTAGATACCGAGTCCGGCTTTGACCAAGTGGTATTCATCACCTCTTCATGGGGCTTAGGTGAAATGGTAGTTCAAGGCGCGGTGAACCCAGATGAGTTCTACGTTCACAAACCAATGCTTGAAGCGGGTCAGCATCCGATTGTAAAAAAGACCTTCGGATCGAAACAGATCAAAATGATCTACTCGCCAAACCCGGAAATTGGTAAGCAAGTGGAAATCATCGACACCGATGAGCAAGAGCGCAACCAATTTTCACTCAACGATGAAGAGATCAAAGAACTTGCCAAACAAGCGATGATCATCGAGAAGCACTACCAGCGTCCGATGGATATTGAGTGGGCAAAAGATGGTATCGATGGCCAGCTTTACATTGTGCAAGCTCGCCCTGAAACCGTATGTTCGCAGAGCAACCAAAACGTGATTGAGCGTTACGAGCTAAACAACAAAGCTGACGTACTACTGGAAGGCCGTGCGATTGGGCAACGTATCGGCAGTGGTCCTGTGCGCCTCGTCGATTCACTTGATCAAATGTCACTGGTTCAAGATGGCGATGTATTGGTTACCGACATGACCGACCCAGACTGGGAACCGGTAATGAAAAAAGCCTCTGCCATTGTCACTAATCGTGGCGGCCGTACTTGTCACGCAGCCATCATTGCTCGCGAATTGGGTATTCCTGCTATCGTTGGTTGCGGCAATGCGACAGAGCTATTAGCCGATGGTTCAACGGTGACGGTATCCTGTGCGGAAGGTGAAACGGGTTATGTTTATCAAGGTGAATTGGACTTTGCGGTTAAGCGCTCATCGGTCGACGAACTGCCACTGCTGCCAACCAAAGTGATGATGAACGTGGGTAACCCAGACCGAGCATTCGATTTTGCTCAGATCCCAAATGAAGGTGTGGGTCTTGCGCGTTTAGAATTTATCATCAATAAGATGATTGGTATCCACCCGAAAGCATTGCTTAACTTCGATGCACAAAGCGACGAGCTAAAAGCAGAGATCAGCCAACGCATTCGTGGCTACAAAGACCCTGTCGATTTTTACGTGAGTAAGCTGACCGAGGGTATTGCGACTATCGCGTCTGCGTTTTGGCCTAAACGCGTTATCGTGCGTATGTCAGATTTTAAGTCGAATGAATACAGCAACCTGATTGGCGGTAAAGATTACGAACCTCACGAAGAGAATCCAATGCTGGGCTTCCGTGGGGCTTCTCGATACATCTCTCCAGACTTTGAAGAGTGCTTCGAGTTAGAGACCCGCGCGATCAAACGTGTCCGTAATGACATGGGCTTGAAGAACGTCGAAATCATGATCCCATTTGTACGCACGACCGACGAAGCCGCTTCGGTTATCGATCTGCTGGGTAAGTTTGACCTACGTCGTGGTGACCAAGGCTTAAAAGTAATCATGATGTGTGAGCTACCTTCAAACGCAATTTTAGCAGAAGAGTTCCTTAAGCACTTTGATGGCTTCTCCATTGGTTCAAACGACATGACTCAGCTTACGCTTGGCTTAGACCGTGACTCTGGTGATGTCGCCTATCTATTTGATGAGCGTAACCCTGCGGTTAAAGCCATGTTGAAGATGGCCATTGATGCCGCCACAAAAGCGGGCAAATATGTCGGTATTTGTGGTCAAGGTCCATCGGATCACGATGATCTTGCTCAGTGGTTAATGGAGCAAGGTATTAGTTCGGTATCATTAAACCCAGACACCGTCATCGATACTTGGCTTAAATTGAGTAAAGTCGGTCAATAATCACGCCCACTCATTGATACAAAAAAGAGTGTAGATAATCATAAAATTAAGCCCCTGAATTTCAGGGGCTTTTTCTAGGTGCCATTTTTTCCCGATAAATAGACCTGATTCAATACCTATCGCTTTAGTTATCACTATAGGTATCGCTATTTCTTAGTTTGAAATAACGCTTCACCGCTCTTATCTTGATTCGACCAAAAATTGATATTGAACTGCGCGTCTTCACTCAACTCAATACGGTGCCAGTACTGAGGCGGGCTAGTGGCAAATTGCCCGGCATTAATTACCACGGTCATTTCTGGCTCCGTCGCATGCTCATCAGCAAAACCAAAGTAAGTGACTTGCCCTTCCATTACACATAGCTGACCAAATACACCTTGAGCGGTATTATGATGAGTAAGCAATGCACTAGGTACCGTCGCTTTAGTAAAGAACGGCGTCGAACGTTGAATCGTCCAATCATGTGGAATACGTAGATGTGACATATTGATCCCCTTATCTAATTTAAACTCGCTTGATTTGCTTTCAATTCCGATTTAGACGCTGATATAGACAGTTCTCTAAGCAAAGGGAAAGCTTGCGTCACTTGTTCCCCACTGACAACAAAACCTGTCAGCTGGTTATTGGCATTTTCTGCTTTTGCAACAATACCGCCTTTAGAAAACTGCACACTCCAAGTCTCAACTTGAGCGAAACTGCCCGCCAATTGAATTGGATAACTGGGCGTTTTTACTTTCACCATCATTGGCGGCAATACTAACCGTGCCTCCTCGCCCAGCAACTGTTTAGCCAGTACATTAGCGCTTAAAACGATGGGTTGCAGATAAGGAAGCACCTTCCCTTCTATCTCAGCGCAATCGCCTAAGGCATAGACATTGATTACGGAAGTTTGCAGTTGAGGGTTAACGCAGATACCTTGATTGATTGTGATACCCGCGTCTCTTGCCAGTTTGGTATTGGCTCGCAACCCTGCGGCACAAATGACCGCATCAGCGGTAATGTTTTGTCCATTGCTCAAAGTCATCACTTGAGCACCATCAGCATAATTGATCTCTGAGACACTGCTGCTAAGCAGCAACTTGATACCTTGCTGAATAAGATGATGCTCTAAAGGCAGCGCCACAAACTCGGGCAGTAAGTTTGCCAGTAAGCGAGTATTGGGTTCGACAATACTCACCTCTTTACCACTGCTCGCCAGATCCATCGCAAGCTCGACACCAATCAAACCGCCGCCGATGACCAGAACTCGTTTCGCATAGCTTAATGTTGCTTCAACCGCTTGATACTCTTGCAGCGAGTTTAAGGTAATCACTTCTTGCACCGCATCACCTAGCATTGGCGGCTCGAAGGCTTGTGCCCCAGTCGCAAACACCAATTTGGCGTACGGATAAGTGCAGCCATTCACCACAATTTGTTGTGTTTGAGTATCGACACGTTCAACCAAGCTATGGCTGAAGAGTTCAATATTGTGCTGCTGAGCAAACTCTTGCGCCGTTTTTACCACTAAATCCCGTGCGGTTTGCTGCTTACTAAACACATGACTAAGATCTGGCTTATTGTATTCAGCGCCATCATCAGCAGTAAACACTTGAATCGGGCTTGAGGCGTCGAGACGGCGCACGGTCTTAACTAGCTGATAAGCCGCAAAGCCACTACCAATAATAACAATCGGTGCTTTCATTTCGCCCCCTTAACCTTGGTACTCAACAAACACATCTTTACCCAAATGACACTCTGGACATAGGAAGTAATCCGGTACATCAGACCAAACTGTTCCGGGCTCAATGCCTTGATTCGGCTCTCCTTGCGCAGGGTCATATACCCAATTACATACCGTACATACCATACATTGGCAGTTATCTGGATGCGCTTGAACATTCGCTTTATCTGATTCAACTCCAACAACAGATTGCGTAGTCTCTTGGGCGACGGGTTGCTCTGCATTGATTTGGCGAGTGAACGAAGAGGGATTAACCACTGAATAAGTTAGCTCTTTTTTTGCCCATAGCTTAGCTATGTTCTGACCGTGTTCGCGACATTCACGCATCGCTTTACCATCAGGTCGCCATTTCGTTTTAAGGCTTAACGCGGTTTCAAAACCAGCATCAGTTAAACGCGCATGAATACGGTCTACCGCCCCACCATTCCAACCGTAGCTACCAAACGCTGCGGCTTTCTTTGCTTTAAAGCGAAGTCCTGTAATCTCCTCTAACATGCCGGCGATCTTAGGCATCATCACATTGTTCATGGTTGATGAGCCAACCAAGATGCCTTTCGAGCGAAATACATTCGCCAGAATTTCATTTTTATCCTGCTTCGAAACGTTGAAGACTTTAACCGCAACACCAGGATCAACATCGTGGATCCCCTGAGCGATAGCATCTGCCATCATGCGAGTATTATTAGACATCGAGTCATAGAAAATGGTAATGCGGTCTTCTTGATAGTTGTCTGCCCACTCTAAGTACTGTTCGATTATTTGGGCTGGGTTCTCGCGCCAAACAATACCATGTGACGTGGCAATCATGTCGACAGGCAAATTGAAACTGAGTACCTCTTTAATCTTAGCGGTCACTAAACTGCTAAATGGCGTCAAAATATTTGAGTAATAGCGTAAACACTGTTCCATTAACTCATTTTGATCCACTTCGTCATTAAACAACCGCTCATCGCAGTAATGCTGACCAAATGCATCATTACTGAACAGCACAGCGTCGCCTGTTAGGTAGGTCATCATACTGTCTGGCCAATGCAGCATTGGCGCTTCAACAAAGATCAATTGCTTACCGTTACCAATATCAATGCTGTCACCTGTTTTGACGGTTTTGAAATTCCATTCCGGGTGATGATGATGACCAACAATCGAGTCAATCGCCGCTTCAGTGCAGTAAATCGGCGTATTAGGGATTCTTTCCATCAAGGCAGATAACGCACCTGAATGGTCTTCTTCAGCATGGTTGATTACAATAAAGTCAATGGTATTCAAATCGACTTCCATCGCTAAATTTTGAATAAACTGCTGGCTAAATCGATGGTCAACCGTATCAATCAGGACTGTTTTTTCTTCACGGATTAGGTAACTATTGTAACTCGTGCCTTTGGTCATTCTATATTCGGTTCCGTGGAACTCTTGAACTTCCCAGTCGCGTTGACCAACCCAATGAACGTTGTTTTTTACGTGAATTGTCATAATTACAGCCTCAGATAACAAATAATCAAAAATATTTTCTTAGTTATTGCATCGTGTATGCCAAGTTTTTATACCTAACAAATTCATACACTTAACCAAAAACAAATCACCAAAAATGTCCTTTTGACACAGTTGAATTTTGTTATTAAGACACTACAATTGTCATATAGACACAGACGGTATTCATTATGACTTCATTAATTGCTCAGTGGCTTCACATTACACAAGATCTCAACTCGGCACTGACTCGACAGGCGCGCTTTGACACTCTACTCACCACCATTCGTGAGGTACTTCAATGTGACTCTTCGGCTCTACTTCTTTTTGAAGATCAGCACTTTAAACCACTAGCAATTAACGGGTTGGCAAGCGAGGTTCTAGGCAGACGCTTCTCTATAGAGCAGCACCCTCGTCTAGAAGCCATCGCTCGTGCAGGCGATATCGTCCGTTTTCCATCGGATAGTGATTTACCCGACCCGTATGATGGATTGATTCCCAACCATGACGATAAACTCCATGTGCATTCTTGTATTGGTTTACCGCTATTGATTGATGATCAATTAATTGGGGCAATTACCATCGATGCCTTTGACCCCAACCAGTTTGATGGTCTATTAAACCAAGAGTTGCGCTTTATTAGCGCGTTAGCAGCGGGCGGGTTACATACCGCGCTATTGCTCGAACAGTTGGAAACTCAAACCAGCCTGCCACGCAATTCTTATGCGGAAAAGCGAACATTAAGTAATGAGATCATTGGTCACTCCAGTGGAATGCTCGCACTACAACAACAAATCGATGCGGTAGCAGATACTGAACTGTCCGTATTGGTGATGGGAGAAACCGGCGTTGGTAAAGAGTTGGTTGCCAATGCGCTCCATCATCGCTCGAGCCGAGCCAATCACACCTTGGTCTATCTCAACTGTGCCGCGTTACCCGAGTCTGTCGCAGAAAGTGAGCTATTTGGTCATATCAAAGGGGCGTTTACTGGCGCAATCAGCAATCGTAAAGGCAAGTTTGAGCAAGCCGATGGCGGCACTCTATTCTTAGATGAAGTGGGGGAACTCTCTTTAGAGTTACAAGCAAAATTGCTGCGAGCTTTACAATATGGCGACATTCAACGTGTTGGTGATGATCGTCATATCCGAGTCAATACTCGGATTGTTGCTGCCACGAATCGAGTGCTACATGAAGAAGTGACGGCTGGCCGTTTCCGCGCTGACTTATACCATCGTTTGAGTGTATTTCCTCTGCATGTGCCGCCACTGCGTGAGCGAGAAAACGATGTCGTGCTGCTCGCTGGCTTCTTTGCCGAGCAACTACGAAATAAGTTAGGGCTCAACAGTATCCGCCTTGCACCGACTCTCGTGCTGGCTCTCAAAGAATACGCATGGCCCGGAAACGTGCGTGAGTTAGAGCATGTAATTAAGCGCGCGGGTGTACTGGCTAAAGCACGCTCTCACAGTTTAGATATTGAATTAGTCGAACAGGATTTTGATATCAAAATGCCGAATCAAGGCTTAGTGGAGACACAAACTACCACTGATAAAGGACAAGCATTACCTATCCTAGCTGAAAAAGGATTGAAACAAGCGACAGATACCTTTCAGAAAACCATGATTGTACAAGTGCTAGAACAAAATCAAGGTAACTGGGCTGCCACCGCACGGCAATTAGAGATCGATAATGGCAATTTGCATCGTTTAGCGAAAAGATTAGGGCTTAAGTAAAAAGCTCCCGAAGGAGCTTTTTTATTCTCTACCTACGCACCTAGCAGGAACGGATTAAAACTCTTAACGAGTAAAGATAATCGCGTCTGAGACTTCCCTTTCACTTGCGTCAGAAGAAGAACCTGTGCGCTTACCTTCAAGCACCATCATTGAAGAACCGCCACCATCAAGGTTAATCGCTCTTTCCGTATCCAATGCTTCCATCAATGCGGCCATATCAGTAATGCTGGCTCCCTCGGTTACAGTTGGTGCGCGCCCATAAACAACCGCTGCATACAACACATTGTTATCTGTAATACCTAGCGCTGTACGAGGATGACGACGCAATACCCACCCATTGTAAAAGCCTTCTCGGTTTTCCATCGCACCACTAACACCCAAACCATCATCATCTTGAGAGCCAGCGTGATCGCCAGTGGAAGGATAAGGATTGAAACCTTGCGTATTACGCGAGGTAATATCAATCGCTGAATTGGTGACAAGACTCGGGCCGGCATTTAACATTGAAACGCCTTCACGCAGTTCATATTCTTGGCCATCAACCACAACTTTACTGTTTAAGTTAATGCTATCGCCAACGTTGACATTAAGTTTGGCGTCACCGGTTAACTGCACATAACTATAGTTAGGCTCAATCACACGACCACGCTGGGTTAAGATCTCTGTGACCTTACCATTTGGATCAATCACGATCTCTTGACCTGCGCCTTGCGGGGTTTGATTATCATAAGCAGCGTTGTAAACAATTACCTCACTTGCATCGGTACAAACAAAGTCATGGATCGCTTCGGTAGATGGCGTATCGTCGTAGCCACCACAGTTAAGAATAACGCCTGGTTTTCGGTTAATACCATCAATACGCACCGCCTTACCGTTGATATCAAGCAACACTTCCGTTGTCACTGAATTACCAATCGATACTTTTGAGTGTTTGCCGGAGTTATCAATAATCAACACCGGACGCTGATTTGCTGCTTCTCGCAATAGCTGACCATTTTTGACATACAAACCTGCCGGAGCGCCTAAGTCACCCACTTGATCGTTAAAGGCAAAAAAGCCACCGTTGATGGCTGCAAGTGCTTCATTTCGCTTTGCCATACTTGAAACGGTCTCAGCAGTCGTGACCTTATCGTTAGCCAGTATGCTCGAAACTTTGCCTTGATATTGGTTTAGATCAACCCGTAGCAAGCTAATCTCAAAAGGCCCATGGGTTTTATAACCGTCTTGTGCAGAAAATCTCGGAGAAAAGTTGAGACCATGTTGTTTAAGCACTTTCGCCTGCTCTGCTGCTTGCTCAGCAGATTCAAAGCCTCGCAGACGAATAATTTTATCCATTTTTTCGCCGTTTGGGGCGGTTTCTGGCGCAGATTCAATATGATACTCCACTTGGAGTTCATTAAGTTTTGCGGAGTAGTCCTTGATGGTAGCGTCATTGACAATACCACTCGATAACAAGTACTCCTCCCCTTGAGATGAACCTCTTTGAATCTGATAATAATCGACACCATCGACTAAAGGTTTATGCTCAACTGATTGAGGTAATTCAGCGCCGCCAATGGCTAAATCTGGTACGTTCCACTGCGCAGCATAAGAGCCAAATGCAATACTAGAGACTAAAACTGCAAGTAAGGTTTTTTTCATTATTTGATCACTTTTATTTCACGGGTAAAAATAAGTTTATAAGCGAAATAATGATTCTGTCTGCGAGAGAACTCACATGCTATTAGCATATCATTCTGAAACTGTGAGTTAACACAATAAAAAGCCCCGTAAAATCACGAGGCTAATGAAGATCAAACGAAGTCGATGAGGTTAAAAACTTAACGCATCACCTTGGGCTGGGAAGTGGAAGTTCACACCAAGCTCATTGCCCTGTTCCAATTCACGTTGAATGACCACTTGTGGGTCCTCGCCTTTCTTCAAGCTGTATTTGATATGGCTAATCACCACATCTAGATCTTCTAGGCTACCTTTGCCTGCAAGTGTCTCAAGTGCAGTCAGCTCTTTTAACAACCAATTTGGTGTTAGATGACCAAACAGCATTTTATCTGGCGTTTTATTGGTAAAGGAGACTTCAATCACAATACCTTTTAGCTGCCCCTCTTTCACAAACGGCGCTAGCGTTTGCCACACTTTGCTCAACGCATCGCTTTTCTCGACCGCGTCAGGTCCCGTATCACCAAAGTAAACAAATAGGTCGCCGTCACTATCTTTCAGTGCAAATGCCGTAGATTGACCACCAGAGTGCGCTAATGGCATCGCCATCACTTGCATGCTGGTGCCTTTTACTGGTTGCCATTGGTATTGTGGCAAATCTGTGTAGGTGTATTTACTTAGCTTGAAACCATTACCTTCGTTACCGAAGTTTGGCCATGCTGACCAGTTAAAATAGTTATTCATCAACGCTTCATTGGTGGCAGACAAACCATAGATTGGTTTATTGCTGTCATCTGGAGAACTGATAATCATACCCGCGACGTGGTCAAGGTGAGCGTGGCTGATCAAGTAGCCTTTCACCTTCTCTTTTAACAGGTAGCCAACTTTGGTTAAGTTAGACTCTTGCGGCACTTTCACATCATCAAACGCGCCTTTTTGCTCAGAAACAATCAAACCGTTAACCACTGAACCGGCATCAAGCAGTACATAGTTGTCATCTTGCTCACTTTTGAGCATAAATGCGGTCAAGTTGCCGTCTTGAATGCCACCTTTACTACCTAAAGTCACCGCTTCAAAACTGGCGGCATTAACGCCAAAAGACAAACAACCAATCAATAGCGCTAGTTTCGTTTTTAACATATCTATCCTTATTACGGCTTAGTGCCACTTAGTCATGCTCAAGTTATCTTGAGATGTTTCAAGCAAACGATATCGTCATTGTATTACAGATAGTTAGTTGCAAACTGCCGACTTCGACTCAAACATTTTATCGACATCATTAACCGAGCCAATCCATTCTCAGTTGCATATTCCGTCGTCGAGCCTCGTCTTTACTGAGCTCAGACGATGCTGATAAGTTAACCAACCAGTCGCGAAATTCTCATCCTAGTTCACTTTCTGACACATTCCCTCTACCTCTAATCTAGAGAATCCGCATAATCAACTTTCAGCTGTATAGATAATGAGAGATAGAAACGTGCTTACTTTTCTGCGCCGTTTTTTTGCTTTACTCACGCGTGTTAACCCTGACCTTGATCAAGAGGTTGATACCATCATTAGCGCATTGGGGGGACTCCATAACATTTTGGATTGTGGAGCATGTGCTACTCGATTGAGACTCGAACTTAAAGAGCTTTCATTGTTAGATGAAAAAGCGCTTAAGCAAGCGGGAGCCATTGGTGTGGTTCGTATCGACCAACACCATGTTCAAATTATCTACGGCTTGAAGGCAAACAGCTATGCTCAATGTATCGAACTAAGACGTAGCTAATTTATTCGCTTGCGAACAATCGGGAATTCCCAATGACAAATACAACATTTCCAAATGATTTTTTATGGGGCGGCGCTATTGCTGCTAACCAAGTAGAAGGGTCTCACACACTAGATGGCAAAGGTCTATCGACTTCTGACATGCTGCCTAACGGCATCTTAAGCCCGCATCAAACTCGTGAAGAACGCACCCCGGGCATCAAAGATCTCGCCATCGATTTCTACAATCGCTACCCAGAAGACATCGCACTATTTAAAGAGATGGGCTTTACCTGTCTGCGCCTTTCTATCGCGTGGACACGTATCTATCCAAATGGTGACGAGCTAGAGCCAAACCAAGCAGGTCTAGAGTACTACGACAAGATTTTTGCGGAATTAGCAGCACACAACATCACACCATTTGTAACACTGTCACATTACGAGATGCCTTATGCGTTAGTCGAGAACTACAATGGCTGGGGCAGCCGTAAACTGATAGAGTTCTTCACTCGTTATGCGCGTACCGTGTTTGAACGTTATAAAGACAGCGTAAAACTGTGGCTGACGTTTAATGAAATCAACATGTCACTACACGCGCCTTTCACTGGTGTTGGTTTACAAGAAGAAGCGTCAGAACAAGAGATCTTCCAAGCGATTCACCACCAACTAGTGGCAAGTGCGCAAACAGTTCAGCTATGCCATGAAATCATTCCTGACGCCAAAATCGGTAACATGCTACTTGGTGCTATCGCTTACCCACACACCTGTAACCCTGATGATGTCATCGCCACCATGCACGAAAATAACCAATGGCTATTCTTTGGTGATGTACAAACTCGTGGACGCTACCCAGGTTACATGCTGCGCTACTTCCGTGATAACGGCATCACAATTGAAATGGAAGATGGCGATCTAGAAACATTAGCCGCAGCGAGTGTCGACTTTATCTCTTTCAGCTACTACGCATCAGGCTGTGCTAGCGCGAAAGAGCAAGAAAAAGAAGTCGGTAACATCGTGGCTGGCGTACCAAACCCATACCTTGAGAAGAGCCAATGGGGCTGGTTGATTGACCCGAAAGGTCTGCGCATTCTGCTTAACTTCCTATACGATCGCTACCAAAAGCCACTCTTTATTGTTGAAAACGGTTTAGGCGCGCGCGACGAAATTACGGCTGAGGGCGAAATCATCGATGATTACCGCATCTCTTACTTAAACGATCACCTTGTTCAAGCACGCGAAGCAATTGAAGATGGTGTTGAGCTGATGGGTTACACCACATGGGGACCTATCGACCTGGTGGCGAACTCTACCGCTGAAATGAGTAAGCGCTACGGCTTTATCTACGTTGACCGCGACAATGAAGGCAATGGCGATCTCACTCGTCTGCGTAAGAAAAGCTTCTACTGGTACCAAGAAGTGATTAAGACGCAAGGCGCATCACTGAAAGTCTGATCCACGCTTCGATAAGGTCTTCAAATAGGGTTAGCTGCGGCTAACCCTTTTCTATCTCATTCCACGCTTGCTAGGAACTTATTCACTGGTTAGATAATCAATCTGACTCAACCACTGAGTCGCCAGCTCAGCATAATGCGTACCTGCCAAGCGTTCAAACGCGACTCGGGCTTGTTGCCAGCGTTGCAATTCAAACTCACTAATCGCCGCTAACAATAGCCAATAGTGATTACGCTTTTTAGCCACATCAAGCGAAGAGAATAACGTCACAACCTGCTGCCACTGCCCCTGTTGGTAGGCGAGTAAACCTCGGGTAATGTTGGCATCTTTCTGTGTCGATTTCGCCAACCATTTCGCCGCATTTTCTTTATCCCGCGCTAGTAGATAGCTTTGCGTCAGCAACGAGTTATAGATAGCATGGCTAGCTAGATTAGGATGTGCTTCCAACACATTTGCCGCTCGATCAGGAGCATTAAAACGCAACAACATTTGTGCATATAAAACAATGCTACGCTGCGGTAAGTTACCCGCTTTGTAAGCACTGCCTAATGCGTGCAGCGCTTGCTTTTGCTGATCAAGCTTAAGAAATGAGTAAGCGTATTTTTCCCAGTATTCTGGTTTATGGGCATGTGCAGAAACTAGGGACTTCAATACGCGATTAACATTGCGCCAATCTTTCTGCTGCTGATATAACCCTAAAGCGAACAGCTCTCTTTGTTCTGTTTTTTGATGCTTAATCGCACGCTCAATCGCAACAATAGCAGATTGATAAGCTTGCAAATAAAACTGCCCATAAGCCTGCAAAGAGTACATCTCCGCCCAATCTTTTGCCGATGGCGAGACTTGCTGCGACTGACTTAGGTTCAACCACTGTTGCACATGGTTGATTACCGTGTTGTAACTCTGAGTTTGATAATGCAGCTGGGCAGATAACTTGAGTAACTCAGGTTTACGCGTTTCATCTTGATTTAACGCCAGCAAAATCTCTACTGCGTTTGCCGCGCAACTATAACGATTAAGCGCAATACACGCTTGCAACTGCAAATAGGCTGCCATCTGCTTCGACTGATCGTCTGCTGAGGCAACTTGCCTAGTAAACAACTCAATCGCCGCAAGGGTTGCAACCGGATCTTTTTGTAGCTGCATCTGTAAACGTTGATAGGTTTGATAGTGCCTTGTCTCGCCACTTGCCCATGAAAGAGACGAGAACAGACACAATAGGATGAAACTATTTTTCCAATTCATAACGAATAGTGATCCTTTGCCATTGGCTTTCTTCGGGAGCGGCAAAACGCCAACGAATGACCGCACGTTTCGCCGAGCGGGCAAACACGCCTGCTGGAGTTTCTTCAACCACTTTAATGTCTTGTGCTCGACCACTCGCATCAATCAGTAAGTCGAGGGTGACATGCCCTTCAATGCCATTTTGTTTCGCTTTCGCCGGATACTGTGGTGGAATTTGAAAGACTGGTTTTGCATGCGCCATCGCACTCGTCATCACGCTACCGAGCCCATTGCCTTGCGGACTAAACGTCAAGCTCACCATTTGTAAATTGGGTTTACTGGTTTCAAGTGGCACCTTAATGTTGGGAATCGTCACCGATGAATCAAACTCCAAACTGGTGACATTCAATGCCATTGGTGGCGGTGGCATCGAAGCGCTTTGTGGGGCTTGGCTAACCTCAAATAACGGTTCCATCTCCGGCTCAACGCTCTCGGTCTGACGCGCTTGAAACACGGTAGACAAACTCACCGACTTAGTGCGACCCATGTTTTGATTCCCCATCGTCAGCCAATACATCAACCCGACCAGCGCGAGATTAATCAATAGTGCAAATAGCAGTGGTTGATGGTACCAACAGCGCTTTAGACTAGGACTCTGTAGCAACAGCGACATTATTCACCCCAGCAATACGTACCTTATCAATCACTTGAATTAAGCGCCCACTATCGACCGATTTATCAACGTCAATCACAACCGAGACATTGTTCGCTTGGGCGGCTTTCTGCTGCACTCGGCTGGTGAGCATTGCCACTTCCACCGCTTGATTATCAAGCCAAACTTGTCCTTGTTCGTCGACAGCGACAGTTAGCGACACACTGGAGATAGAATCGGTGACTTGGCTATTGGGGCGCTCGACTCGAATTTGATTCTGCTGCTGAAATGAGGCAGATAAGATAAAGAAAATCAGTAAGATAAACACCACATCAATCAATGGCGTCATATCCACATTTGCCTGCTCGGCAGAATCTTCACTATGACGAAAACGCATGTGTGACCTCTAGATGTTTAACCTCAAGTTGACTGCGAAACTCGGCTAAGTAACGGCGCTTGCGCTGATTAAGGTTATGCACAAAATACAAGCCCGACAGTGATGTCACTAAGCCCGATAATGTGGTTAATAAAGCTTGGGAAATACCACCAGAAAGTTGGCGTTGAATATCCAGTTGATCAAGCTGCTGGAAGCTATCGATCATACCGTCTACCGTCCCTAGCAACCCCAATAGCGGAAGTACTTTCACCAAAACCGATACCCAAGCCAGACCTTGATTGAGTTGCTGTTCCGCTTGGCTTAACCAAGTACGGCACACATGCTGATAGTCGTGAGTAGCCAGTTCACTTTGCATCTCTCGCTGCATAACTAAAGACGATTCAAAGCTCATTCGGCAGCAAGATTGATTGCTATAAGCGCGTGCGATCAACCACCACATCAAGGTAGAAAGCGCGATGATCCCCCAAACTAAAGGTCCCGCTGTCTGAATAAAATTGAGCATTTAAGACCTCTTGGCATTCGCTTGCTGGCGTAACACAACCAAGCCAACACTCTGTTGCTCCAGTAACTCGATTAATTGAGTACTTTGTGCCTTTAGTCCGCAATGCAACAACAACAGCGGTACCGCGACAATCAAGCCCATTTCAGTGGTTAGCAATGCTTGAGAGATACCGCCTGATAACAGCTGACTGTCCGCACTGCCATGCTCAGTAATAATCCGAAATGTCTCGATCATGCCGCCAACTGTACCAAGAAGGCCTAAAAGTGGAGGAATACTTGCAAATACAGCCAAGCTACCGACACCTGTCTTAAAGCTTGGTACTTCTTTTAACACCGCTTCGTCAATCACCGATTCAAGCTGTGCGTTTTGGCATTTTTCACTGGCTAACATCACCCGTCCTAGGGCATTGTCATCACTGACCTTCTCAGCACTCATCTGTGCATACATCTGACGTTTGGCTTTACGCAAAGCAAGGCTACGCACCAACGCAATGCCTGCACCTAGCACACCAATCAGCACGATCAGCGCACCCACCACACCAGCTGGAGCCATTCGCTCCAACCAACTCGGGGCATGGGCTTGTTTATCAAGTAGTGCACCAAAGCTAGGGTCAATCGTTGCCTGCTGCTCGGTGACTAAAATCGAAGGTTGCGGGTCCATCACCATCCACGCTTGTTCACCTGGCAAATAATGCAACCACGATAGCTGTTCTAGCTCGGCATAAGCATTGAAAGGACCAAATTGAGTCACCTTTGCATCGCGAGGCTGACCGTTGGCTAACACAATAGACTGCTCACTGCTGATCGCTTTACCGGAAAGAATCGTCTGTTCTAGCAGTGCCATCCAAAGACGTTTGATCTGGGCAATATCGACCGCGTCTTCATCCACAGAGACAAAGTCAGACTGATCAAACTGCCAAAGACCATGCGGCGTCACTCGCTGCAACATCATATCGCCATGCTCGACCACATGAGTAAACACGCTGCTCATTGACTCACGTTGCGCTTGATATTGATCTCTTCTCTGCTTCAAGCTCGCTTGCAGCTGCAAAATGCGATCTTCTAATTCGATGTTAACCGCATTGCTCTCAGCCAGATTTTTTCGCGCGGCAGTGAGCGCGGCTTTTGCTTGAGCAAATTCACCAACAACTTGATTCACTCTCTGCTCTGCTTGGCGTTTTTCCACCAATGAGCCTTGTTTTACTTGTTGTAATACCTTGTCCAACTCTGATGCCGAGACACTAGTTTGCCAGCTCAGTGCTAGCGCCAACATTAGCCATACTGATTTCATTACTTGTTCTCGATATTGATAGCTGGGAGAGTGAGAAGTGAAGGTAATTGCTGTCCGCTAGCCACCTCTGCCGCTTGTTTTAACGCATCAATCCAATCGACAGAAAGAGGTTGCCAACCTTGCTGCCACACCGCGGCTTGCTTTTCATCAGGAGTAAAGTAGTAGAACCCCAAGCGACCAACACGCACGAAGTTAACCAATGCACCATCCACTCTTCCCTGCCAACTTTCCGTGGTATACCCGTAACTCAGTTCAACTTGGTAAGCATCCAGCACGGAAAGGACTTTCTCTCCCTCACTCAAACTGGCATCAACTAACAGGCGCTTCAAATTCGCTACTCGCGCTTGTCGCTCTGGTAATAAAAATGGCGCATCGACTTTTACTAACATTGCTAACGACTCAATCATTTCCTCCAACAGTGGTCCTAGCGTCATTCGCGTCGCTCTTAATTGGGTTTGTTTCGCTTCAATTTCAGCGAGCGCAGCTTCAAGTTGGTCTATTTGTTTATTTAGCAATTGGTTGTACTTATCGGCTAACTGCTGTTCTCTGAGCACTTGTCGATACTGCTCTACGATAGCTAATGTTTGATCATCAAGCGCTTCTACTTTTTTTTGTGCTTGCTGACTCGCTTTTAAACCCACTCGATCTTGATGAAACACTTCATCTATTTTTTCCGCTTTAGAACTCGCAGAAATAAATAAAAAACTCGCAGCAAAACCTAGCAGAACGCTATTCCAAGTTTGCTTTTGACTAATAGAAAACAACCTAAATTTCTCCGACATCGCGCTATTCACTCGCGATCATGCCCTGCTTAAAAAACAAACAGAACTATCGATGCGAGAGCTGAATTCGCCCTAAAAATTGATGTGAAGATTATCATTAAATATTAATGATAACAATTGCTATTTAGATTTGCGTTATGATATTGTGCCGACGAATAGGATATCAGCCTATTTATCATAACAAATACAGAATTTTAAAAACAATTTAACAATACGGACAGAATGAATGAAACCCGCAGCCGCTCTCTTATTTGGGCTATTTTCCGCGTCTAGCGTCTTTGCTAATGACGACACTCCTCAGCAAGAAATTATCGTCAAAGATAAAGTTGAGGCACCATTAACCAGTAAACAAACTCTTAATGCTGAAGATATTAATAAGAGACCGACTGGCGATGGAAATATCACCGACTTATTGAAAACAAATCCAGCGGTTCAATTCTCGAATAGTGGGAATAATAGTCTGAATCAAGGTGAAATTAAGCCATCTGATATTTCGATTCACGGCTCTACCGCTTATCAAAACTCATTCACTTTAGATGGGATGAGCATCAATAATGATATCGATCCTGCCGACAATGGTTTAGGTGTCACTAACTCAAACCTATCCTCCGACGAACAAGGCTTTTATCTGGATAGCCGCTTAATTGAGAGCGTGACGGTTTATGATGCCAACGTACCGGTTGAGTTTGGTGGCTTTACTGGTGGTGTGGTTGAAACCAAAAGCCGCAGTTGGCAAGGTGAGAGCTCAGCCAATGTTTATTATCGACAAACCGACTCTTCTTGGAACAAAACTATCGTCGATGACAAACTGAACTTTGACTCTAGTGGCAACGATATTAGCAACCCTGCCCGTTTCCAGCCGGACTACAAAAAACGCAGCTACGGTGTTTCTGTAGAAACCGGGATCACTGATGATCTCGGCTTTGTCGCTTCTGTCTCTCGTCGAGAATCCTCAATTCCGATGGCAAATGCCGGCGGTCGTAGCGTGGTACTCGAAAACAATAAACTCAGCGGCTTCGAATACCAAGACAGCATCAAAGATCAGACCCGCGTTTCGGACAACATTTTCACTAAATTTACTTGGTACGCAACGCCTCGAACCACAGCAAACCTTAGTGTCGCACTTTCTCAGTACGAGTCTGAACTCTTTATGAATGGTGTTGCTAACTCAGACTACACCGAAGAGCACAATGGTCTTGCTACCACACTGCAAGTCGAACACATGTTAGATGCCGGTGTACTGGACGTATCCCTTGGTTATCAAGCCATGGAAGATGTTCGCGATAGCGAACAAGACTACTTTGTGCAATTAGAGGACTTCTCAGATTGGCAAAACCCCGTAACTTACGCCTCTGGCGGACCGGGCGATCTGCGCACAGAACAAAACAATACCAGCCTTAAAGGCAAAATGACCTTTAACCCTAAACGTCTCGGTGATACTACACATCAATTTGTGGTAGGTGGTGAAACGACCCGTACTACGGCGAAATACATCCGTGATGAGACCTACTTTAGAAATGGTTACCGTGGCACTTGGGATACGATGGAATGGCTCAACTATTCCGATCAAGTCGATGCATTCTTCGCTGGCACCTACACCACCAATTACACTAATAGCGCCATTTTCGCCGAAGATACTATCGAAATTCACAACTTTACCCTGCGTACAGGTTTACGTTTTGAACGTGATGACTTTGTAAAAAACAACAACCTGGCACCACGTGTTACTGCCAGTTGGGATGTGTTAGGTGATGGTGACACGGTATTCACTGCCGGTGCTAACCGTTACTACGGTCGTTCAATGTTGACCTACGCCCTTTATGAAGGTCAAAACGCAGGGCTTAAGCACTGTTACATGATGTGTAACCCAAATAGTGAGCATCAAGATAGCTGGACCACCACGTCAGACTATGAAGGTATGTCTGATCTGAAAACGCCGTACAACGACGAGCTCTCTCTTGGCGTGCAACAAATGTGGCGCAACAGCATTTGGTCCCTAAATTACGTACACCGCTTAGGGAAAGATGAAGTTCGCAGCCGACCGAAATACCCAGGTACCAATGATCCAAATGAAGCACGCATTCGCACCTTCGATAACGGCGGTGAAACAACTCATGACTCGGTTTCTCTAACCGTACGTAACCGTCTGCCGGTTGTGATTGAAAATGTTCGTAACCAACTGAGTGCATCACTTGTGTGGCAACAAACTCAAAGCAACACTCCTAGCGATATGGGTTACGCATTCTTTGATCCAAATACCAACCTTGATTACGACAAAGTGTGGTACGACGGCAAAATCATTAATGCGGCTGACCTACCAAGTACTGACTTTAACTCGCCGCTACGCGCCAATGTTGAGTGGATTGCGGAACTGCCTCAGTACGGCACCACTATCTATAACTTGTGGCAATGGCAACAAGGTCGCGCGCAAGCAACACGCCACGAGAACGACTACGCGGTCGATCCGTCGACAGGTAAACAAGTTCTTAAGTATCAACGTGTCGACTTTGAAGACACTTTCCGTTGGGACGTCAAAGCAGAATGGAAACCAAGTTTTGCCTATGGCGCAGCTATCTCAGCTGAAATCACTAACTTGTTAAACAACGAAAACGCCACCGATTCATTCGTCCATCAAGGCGAAGTCTACCGCGTTTACGAAGCTGGTCGCCAATTCTGGCTCCAAGCAAGTTACGACTACTAATCTTTTTTCTTTAACTTGGGCAGACTATTTCGTCTGCCCTTTGATCGTAAAGCAATAATAATCATGAATTTTCTCTCTCATTACTGGCAGCTAGTAAAACCATTTTGGCTCTCAAAAGAGCGTTTACCGTCGGTAGGCTTACTGTTGGTCATCATTGGCATGACCTTTGGTTCCGTATGGCTTAGCGTCCAATTTAACCAATGGAATGGCGATTTCTACAACGCATTACAACAGCTTGATGGTTCAAGCATCTATCGTTTACTTGGTCAGTTCGCTCTGCTTATTAGTTCACTGATTTTAGTGCAGGTTTACAGCAGCTATTTGCAGAAAAAACTGCTTATTGACTGGCGCACTTGGATGACCAAGCAACTGACTGAGCAGTGGTTATCCGATCAACATCATCATTACCACATCAAGTTGGCACAAACGGAGCCGGACAACCCGGATCAACGTATTGCTGAAGATATCTATCTACTGATCGATCTGTCGCTCGATCTACTGCTGTCATTCTTGCGTTCGGTGCTCACTCTCGGCTCATTTATCACCATCTTGTGGAATCTATCCGGTGAGATGAGTTTTAACTGGGCAGGACAAGAGTGGCATATCCCAGGCTACATGGTGTGGATGTGTATCGCTTATACCCTAGTGGGAACCGCTATTACACATTGGATTGGCAAGCCACTACAAAGACTGAACTTCAATCAACAAAAACGCGAAGCGGATTTTCGTGCCGCATTGATCGAGCGTCGTGAGAACAGCGAAATGATCGGCGCACAAAATGGCGAAGCAATCGAACGCCAAACACTCGGGAATACATTCACCTTTGTCGCGCAAAATTGGTACAAGTTAATGGTAAAAGAGCGCAACTTAGGCTTTTTTACCGTGGGTTACGCGCAAGTATCTAGCCTTGCACCTATCTTTTTTGCCCTTCCGCAATTCCTCTCCGGTGCCATTCAGCTGGGTGGACTAATGCAAATTAAAATGGCGTTTATGCAAGTTTCTGGCTCATTGAGTTGGTTTATCTACTCATATCGTGACTTAGCCAAACTGAGTGCAACGGTAGAGCGTTTAACGGTATTTCAGCAAAAACTGAACGACGTCGCCCTACCACAGAAAGCAAGAAAGCCGATCGCGCCCAATTCGCTCAGTGCGACATTACGCGTACAAATTGATCACGACCACCCACTGCTAACAGTGAACAACCTCATCGTTAAGCAAGGTCAACTTGTGATGCTAAAAGGGCGCTCTGGGTTAGGTAAATCCAGTCTGCTGCGAACATTAAGTGGTTTTTGGACCAACTATATCGGTGAGTATCAACGTGATGAATCGATTTGGATTCCGCAAAAGATCTACCTCTCAACCACCAGCCTCAAAGCCCTGTTGTGTTACCCACAAGAGCAGACGCTGTTTGATGACAACATCTGTACCCAAGCCCTTAATCAAGTTGGGTTAGGCTCGCTGAGCAGTTCCCTAGACGAAGTAGCCCCTTGGGCGAATCAATTGTCGGGAGGTGAGCAGCAACGCCTAATGTTTGCTCGTCTACTTATGAATAAACCACAACTGATCATGCTTGATGAGACTACCTCATCTCTCGATCAGCATGCGGCTAAACAAATGATTACCACCTTAAAACAAGCCTTACCCAACAGCGCCATTCTAATGGTTACCCACCAGCCAGAGCTATGGAGTATGGCGGATTCCTTAATTGATTTAGATAACTCTCAACCTGTTGCACTAGGAGCATAACACTATGATTAAACCGACCTTAATTTCACTCGCCCTTGCAGTGGCTCTTGGTTTAACAGGCTGCCAAACCACGACTATCAACCCACCTAATCTCGCACAGAGCGAACAATATCAGCCGCTGCCGGTACGCGAAGATATCTTCCAATATTGGCTCGATAACGGTATGCAAGTGATCCTACAACCGAGGAAAACTCCGGGCGTAGAAATGCGCCTTGCGGTTCATTCAGGCTCATTGCAGGAAGAAGAGCAACAGCGCGGATTGGCACACTTTGTCGAACATATGGCATTTAAAGGCACAACCAATTTCCCTGATAGTCAAAGCTTTAAAGCTCTTGAAGCCCAAGGCATCAACCTTGGCTCACACGTAAATGCCGTCACCAGTTACGGCAGCACGGTCTATAAACTATCGCTACCAAACTCGGCTCGCCAGACGACTGATTTGGGTTTACGCATCCTCTCTGATTGGGCTAGTGAAATCAGTTTTGACCCACAAGCTTTCGATCGCGAACGTGAAGTAATTGTCGAAGAATGGCGTCTGCGCCAAGGTGTCGGCTCTCGCATTAATGACCAACTTGAGGCGCTACGCTACGAAGGTAGCCGCCTTGCCGAGCGTAACGCGATTGGTACTATCGACGTGATCCGTACTGCGCCTGTTGAAGAAGCCATTGCGTATTACCAAAAGTGGTATCAACCACAGCGTATGACGCTGGTTATCAGTGGCTCCTTTGATAATGCAGCAGTAAGAAGCCAAATCGAAGCCTTGTTCGCCAGCAAAGCAAAAGGCAGCACGCCAAGCGACCCTATCGCATGGCAGCAATTTGAATCGCAACCTGAGCTGCAAGTAGCAACGGTATTTGACCCAGAAAACAGCCGCCGTTTTATGCAGTTGTTATTGCAAAATGATATCGATACGCCGCTGAACACGGTCGAAGGTCAATGGCAGGAGACGCTCGATTCGTTGTGGCTTGCCATTCTTAATCAGCGACTGGCTATTTTGGTTGCCAATGGCAAGTTAAAAGCCGCAATGGTCGCGCCGCAGAGCCATCTGCTCAGTACTGAACGAGTTCAGTATTTGGTCATCGCTCACCCATTTAAACACGGTTATGACGACGCTTTCCAACAGCTCGCCACCGAGTTGCAACGCCTCGCGAGCCAACCTGTCAGTGAGACTGAACTGGCGTTTGCGAAACAGCAAATGCTAAATAAAGTCGCGCAACAAGCGAAGCATCGTGCTGGTTACTCCAACCAATACCTCGCCGACCAATTGGTGCAAGCCGATAACTATCAACTGCCAATGATGGATAAAGAGCAGCAATTACAGTTAACAGAAGCTTTTTTGGACTCTTTGACTGCGCACGACATTCAGCAACATGTGGCGAAGGTATTAAACAACACCTCACCAAAACTGGCGCTAATCGGTCCTGATAGTGACCAAGCCAAAGTCGATATCCGTCAATTACCACAGCAGTGGCAAACCATTCGTGCAAGCCAACCTGAGCCGTTTAATCTGACCAAACCGGAAATCGACTTGAAGGTGACACCGCAAGCCGCAGGTGACATTGTGGCTAAAAACTCACAGGTCAACTTTGGTGAAACGCCAGTTTATGAGTACCAACTAAGCAATGGTATGAAAGTAGTGGTAGTAAGTAAGTCCGATCTTAAAGGTGGCACGCAAATCAATCTGCGCATTCCAGGAGGTCGCTCACTTGAAGCAGCCAATCAACTGGGCATCGTAGACTGGGCAGGGAAACTCGCAGAGCAATGCGGTTACGGTGACTATACGCCTCACCAACTGACTCAATGGAGTAAGCAGCATCAAGTAAGCGTGGCACCTTACAGCGAGTTGCTATTCCATGGTTTCAGCGTTTCTAGTGAAACCGACCAATTGGACGATGCACTGGCGTTGCTTCACTTGAAACTGACTCAAGCCAATAGCTGTGAGGATAAACTCGCCGACATGAAACAATCGACGCTGCAAAACCTATCAAAAGTGCCTGCCGAACGTATTTTTATGGATCAAATCAGCCTACAAGCGTTCGATAATGGTCAGCGTTTAGTGGCAACCGTAGACGGTGATTGGAATCAGTTTACTGCTGAGGAACTGACACAATGGCGTGAAAAACTGTATGGCGACCCAGCACAGATGATCACCACCATCGTCACCAATGCAAAGCCAGAAGCAATTGAGCCAAGTATCAAACGTTGGTTGGCATCTCTAGCAGCGAATCCGCAGCCAGAGCTCAAACCAATTGATCGAGGCATCGAGCCAAAATCTGTCACCGAAGAGTATACCTACGCGATTGGTAGCAGTAATAAAGCCATGGTACAGATCCAATACAGCGCGGAGCATCCGTGGTCTTTACAGCAGCAAATGCAATTGCAACTACTCGAGCAGATCACCAATAACCGCCTGCGCGAAACGGTACGAGTCAAAGCGTCCGGTGTGTACGTGATTAACATGTCACAAATGCTTGCCCGTGACCCAGCCCCGTACTATCTGGCACGCCTCAACTTTACCACTGCCCCTAACCGAGCCCATGAGCTGGCAAAACTTGCCAGCAGTGTCGTTGAAGATATTCAGCACAATGGCATCACTCAGGCAGAGTTAGATCAGGCGAAAAAAGCTTGGGCAGTTAACCAAGCCCAACAAGAGGAATACACGGACTACTGGCTCGCCGCTTTCAGCCAAGATAGCTTCTCAGCGCAGCCTTATCAAGCGGTCACGCACAGTGTCACTATGATCAATAACGCCACGGTGGAGAGTGTTAACCAGTTAGCCAAGCAGCTAATGGACCAAAATCAGAAAACGTTCTATTTGCTGCCAAAAGCTAAATAAAATAAATTTTCCGCACACAAAAAAGGAGCTCAATTGAGCTCCTTTCACTAACGATCTTTGAGTCATTAGCTAGGTTAAATTAGATGTTTGGACGTACCGTTTCGTTACTTGAAGGCGGTAAGTGCGGTAATGTCACTTGTGGTAAGTCGCCAGTCAGTGAACGTAGGAATTCAGCAATTTTCACCGCTTCTTGCTCATTAACACCCATACCCAGTTGAATATCCGCCATCAACATAATCGCCTCTTCCAAATCCCACACAGAACCATCGTGGAAGTAGGGATAGGTCAATTCGATATTGCGCAGCGTCGGGACTTTAAAGACAAACTTATCAAAGTCGTTACCCGTGATCGCTTTACGCCCAATATCTGGGTTATCCGTTGCAAATGGTTTAACTAACCCCATCTTTTGGTACATCTGCCCACCCGCCAATGGACCAGCGTGACACGTCGTACAGCCTTTGGCTTTAAACAGATCGTAGCCTTCTTTTTGCACTTGCGTCAGCGCCATATCATCGCCTTTTAACCACTGGTCAAACGGTGCGTTTGGTGTACGCAAAGTCTTCTCAAAAATCGCGATGGCGTCTGTGACTTCTTCAATCGTGATTTCATTCACGCCATAGGCTTGTTTAAACATCTCGCGATATTGGGGAATTGACTGCAACGTCTCAATCGCCAACTCATGAGTAAGCGCCATTTCTAATGGGTTAGCAATAGGACCTGCTGCTTGCTCTTTAAGATCTTTGGCTCGACCATTCCAAAACTGGACGAAGTTAAGATCCGAGTTAAACACGGTTGGTGAGTTAATTGGCCCGATTGCCCACTTATGCCCAATCGACGTTGGCAAGTTATCAACACCGCCACGCGCTAAGTTATGGCAGGAGTTACAAGAGATAGTATTGGATGCCGATAAACGTGGCTCAAACCATAAGGTTTTGCCCAGCTCGACTTTTTGTGCATCTAAGCCCGTAATGGGTTCGATGACTTTGATTGGCTCTTGATCTTGTCGCTCAGCATAAGCACCAAACGATAAAACCGACATTACACAGACTGCTAAGATTGTTTTCATTGAGACTTCCTCTCTCAGAGATCTAACAAACCTCACTAAGGTGGCGTTTTTCTTACTGAAACGCTCTGGAAATCAAAATAGAGCAATCGTTTAAACGGATAAAATGTAAAAAATCGATGAAGATTATGGCAATAATCGATGTTAAAACCGCTCAATCTTTAAACACCTTGTTGTATCTAGCTTACAAATGTATCAGTTACTTTTTGTTTACAATTTTATCGATTTTCTTACCGCACACTTCCTTGATTTACATCAATTTGCAATTTAGCGAAATATCAAAAATTAAGGCGAGAGTTTCCCCTCGCCTTGTAATATTAATCAGCCGTAAGCGCAGCTCAATCAGAGCCGCACTCTACGCCATTTACCAGTATTTTTGTTCGTTGAGAGCTGGCGCACATAACGTTTCGCTATCAATCGCGACTAAGTCGCTGCCATCAAGCTTCTGACCTAGCCAGCCGTGCGGGTAGCTAAGCACCAATGGCGCTTTCACTTGTTCTTCCGTGATCTGAGCAAAACCTACTTTAGAGTAGAAGCTAGGGTCACCATAAGTGACGACTAGCTCGACACCTTGAGCTTTTAGTGTCTCTAAACCAAACGTAATCAGCTTCTGACCAATACCTTTGCCTTGAGCTGACGTTGCCACTGCAGCTGGTGAAAGTAAGTAAGCATTGGTGCTATTGGACTTGAAGTGGAACTTGGTGAAAATCACACAGCCCACTAGCGTGTCGTTCTCGCTTGCGCCGACAATTACCATCTCATCACTATTGGTGGTCACCACAAGTTGATTAGCAAGTTCTCCAATCACCGCACCTTCGTCCACGCCTTCTGAGTCACTGAACGTTGCTTGGAATAAGTCTTTAATTTCGTCTTGTTGAGTTAAATCTAAAATCGAGTAATTCATTGTTTTGTCTCTATGCGAAAGCGGCTTAGGCTTTCGTTAAAATAAATATTTGATAGTCAAATTGGTCATTGCGCTGCGAGTACGCATGCAACTCACGTTCAATATCTTTAATCGCTTGTGAGTCTGGCATCTCCGCTTTCAATGCTGTGACTTGGTTGGCAAGTGGTTGGTAGTAACCGTCCCACGCCTCGTCACTAATTGCAAAGCTATCAACCATTTTATAGCCAGCGGCTTTAGCTTGCGCGATACGCGTTTCAGCATTGGTCATGTCTGGGTATTCACTCCCCCAGAAAGCTTGGCTAACCTCACTCGGCTCATCGGTCGCCCATACCAAATCACTGAGCACTAAAACCCCACCATCTTTGAGTAAAGGTCTCCACTGCTTAAAGGCGTTGTTCACCCCCATGATGTAGGCGCTACCCTCAGACCAAATTAGATCGAATGACTGCTCGGCATAAGGCAAATCCGTCATGCTGGCACATTCAAACTTAACTTTGTCCGCGTCTGCGGCAAATTGAGTTTGCAAGGCGCTAATCGCCTCTTGATCGTTATCTATCGCAGTAATGTGTGCATCGGAATGCTGCGCCAACAACTTAGTTGCAATCCCCAAACCACAACCAATTTCCAACACAGTGCTAAAGCTTGCTGGCACTTTGGCTAATGCTTTTAAGGTATCGGCTTCTGAGCCTGGACCGCGTCTTTCCAGTGGGTCGAAAATGCGATAAAAGTCAGCCATATAGGCTTCATGTGTGTTCATATCTTTGGATAACCATCGTAAGCGCTGCGCATCTGTTTCACTAAACCCCTGCTTGATTAGCCAATCTATGTGAGCATCTGGCGCAACTTTATCTAACATCTCGTGCCAATCAGTCAGCGGCTTTTCACCGAGTAACGCCGCCAACAAATCGCGAGACTGCTGCTTTTGCGCAATCTCTTGATCGAGCTGATTGAGCCTTTCAAGTAATAACTGACGTTCCACTTTTGCTTCAAGGCAGGCTTTGCACTCTTTGAGTGTCAGCCCCCCACTTTGCAGTTGTTGAATTAGGCGCAAACGCTGCAAATCCATCTCACTGTATGTGCGATAGCCATTGCTCATCCGCTTACCTTGAATCAACCCCAACTTTTCGTAGTAAAGCAGTGTTGTGCGAGATAAGCCGACGAACTCACCGAGTTCAGAAATTCGATACATCAGATAAAGCCTTAAAAACTAGGTTTATGTTTAGGTTTGTGCTTGTCAGTATAGGTGCATCCTAAACTGTAGAGCAGTAGACAGGTCAATCAATATTTAAAAAAAGCCCCAGAAAAATATTCTGGGGCAATAAAACGCGATGGCTTGCTGCAATGCTAGTTAAATTCTATCAAGCCTTTTAGTAGCTCTTTATTATTCACTACGGCTTCTTCATAGTCATGACCAAGGGTGTCAAAATCAAAAGTATGGGTGAGCATCATGCTGGCACTCAATAAACCTTTTTCCATCAATTGTTGGACTTTACTAAAATCTTCCATCGTCGCGTTACGGCTACCCATCAATGTCGTCTCTTTCTTATGGAAATCAGGATCGCTTATCTCCAAATTGCCTTTAAACAGACCAACAAACACTATCTTTCCGCCATGACGAATGTGGTTCACCGCGCCGTTCATCGCATGAGGGTTTCCAGTAGCATCAATCACGGTTTGAGCAAGTGAGCCGTTAAAGGCTTGTGTCAATGCTTGATGAAAGTCTTCATCCAGAGGATTAAGCGTTGGGAGACCTAGCTCTTGTTCTGCATGCAATCGACGTTCAGCTTGCGTATCGGCAACAATCACATTTGCCCCATCCGCTTTGGCAATCGCAGCTGCCCCTAAGCCTATGGGCCCAGCACCGACCACCAGTACTGCCTCATCTTCTTTAATATCAGCACGACGCACAGAGTGAGCACTGATAGCAAATGGCTCAATCAATGCCGCTGTCGCACTGTCCACGCCATTTACTTTTAGTACATTGGTTTGTGGGACGGATAAATACTCACAAAAGCCACCATCTTGATGTACGCCAATCACAGAGATGTTTTCGCAGCAGTTGGTTTTGCCACTTTTACAAGACGCACATTCAAAACACGCCACGTACGGAATCAACGCCACTTTGTCGCCAACCACAAAACCTTGGTCAACATCACTACCAAGCTCGCACACCGTACCACAGAGCTCGTGACCTAGAATGCGTGGGTAGCTAAAGAAGGGTTGATTACCCGTGTATGCATGAATATCCGTTCCACAAATCCCAACCGCATTCACTTTTATTAGTAACTCGTCTGCTCTCGCAGCTGGCTTCTCTTGCTCAACGTAACTTAATTGATACGGCTTTTCACAAATCAATGACTTCATCTGTTTATCTCTCGAAGTTGGAAACTTTCCTCAATTGTATTGCCGCTGTTTTTTATTTAATTAAATCCCAAGATAGTTGAGCTGCGCATCAATTTTTGCTGTTTTTTAATGGTATTTTATATATCTGGAGGAACCCTATGGCGAGAAATAAGAACCTACGTGAAACGACAACCAATCAGCTTCTAGATGCGATAAAACTTGGTCATGTTGAATCACCATTACCATCACAATCAGCACTATCCGAGCTATTCAGTGTCAGCCGCACTACCATGCGCCATGTGATGAATGACTTACTTGAAAAGGGTGTGTTGCAGCAACAAGGTGAGACTTGGCAAGTCAGCCGATCGCCAACCGAAAATGATGGTTACGTCACCCCATTATCAGAAAACGATATTCAAAGCGCAGAGTTTGAGAGCTTCTTTAACGATGCGATTAAAAACAAACACATCAAACCGGGGCAGGAATTTACCGAGCTGGAGCTGTCCAAGCAATCAAAATGCTCCACCACCGTGGTACGTGAACACCTGATCCGCTTCTCTCGATTTAGTTTAATTGAGAATATTAACCGCGGTCGTTGGCGTATGGTGCGTTTTGAGAAAAGCTATGCCGCCAGTCTGTTTGAACTACGCGAAATGCTCGAGTGTCATGCGCTCAACCGCTTTATGAACCTGCCACGCAGTGACGAACGCTGGCAACAAGCGCAATACCTGCTACATGAACACCGTGCTTTACGCGATGCTATGGTGAATGACTATCAGCAGTTTTCTGAGCTTGATCATCGCTTTCACCGCCTGATTTTATCAGCGTCTAACAACCCATTTATGGATCAGTTCTACGACATTATTTCGGTGATCTTCCACTTCCATTATCAGTGGGACAATAGTGATTTACGTAAACGTAACATGGTCGCGATTGAAGAGCACATGGCCGTGCTGAGTAATATCATAAGTGGCGATGATATTGGCGCGATGGGCGAATTACGCCATCACCTCCAAACCGCAAAACGCACCATGGAAAATAGCCTTATAATGGAAAAGCCAGCGTAATGCTGGCTCTAATTCAAAGCAGGAATTGGACTATTGATTGACTAACTCAACGGCTTCTCGCGTTAGCTCGCCAATCTTCTCCCACTCGCCATTGTTAATTAAGGCTTTGTCTACCATCCAAGAGCTGCCACAACAAATCACGCGAGGAATTGCCAGATAATCGCGAATGTTGCTTAGATTAATCCCTCCTGTTGGCATGAGCTGCACATGACCATAAGGCGCGAGGAGAGATTTAACCATCGCAATCCCACCCGAGGCTTCAGCAGGGAAAAACTTCAACGTGGTCAGTCCCATCTCTAATGCCGCTTCCAGAGTCGTTGGGTTATTAATCCCCGGCACAATGGGAATGTATAATTCCTGACACGCTCGAACTGTATTGGGATTGAAGCCTGGGCTGACAATAAAGCTTGCGCCAGCCTCTTTCGCCGCCATCACCTGCTCGCGATTAAGGACCGTCCCAGCGCCGATGACCATATCGGGTTGAGCTTGCTTAAGCAGGCGAATCGCTTCAACCGCTGCGTCTGAACGAAAAGTAATTTCCGCCACTGGCAAACCGTTTTCAGCCAGTACTTTGCCAAGCGGCAAAATGTCTTCGGCCTTATCAACCGCGATCACTGGAATCACTTTAAATTCAGCTAGTTGTGCAATAATTTTGCTCATTTTAATTCCTTAATTTGTGCTTTAATTGGCGTCGTGACATCCAAATCGATAATCGCGCCTGAATGCTGAATAACATGACTCGCTAGAAGGTTGCCCGCCTGACAACAAGCCGACAACGGCTTACCACTCACGTATTGCGCGAGAAATGCGCCATTAAATGAGTCGCCCGCCGAGGTCGTATCAACCACTTGTTCAACCGAATTCGCAGGGATCGATTGTGGCTCGGATTGCGTTTGAAAATCTTGGCTTAAACAGCCTTGTGCGCCTAATTTGACGACAACTTTATTCACCCCTAGTTGTTTAAGACGAAGCAACGTATCGTCTGGGGTTCCGTCTTGCCAAACCATCGCTTCATCATCGAAAGTCACCAATGCAATATCAGTAATCGCCAAGAGCTGCTGATAAGCATGACGAGCTAAGTCCGCATCCTGCCACAGCGCTGGGCGGTGATTACTATCAAAAACGATTTCTACGCCGTTCGCTTTATACACCGCTAGCAAAGTCAGCAATATTTTTCGATCTTGTTCAGGGAGAATCGCAAGGCTAATCCCACTCAGAAAAATAAGCTTAACGTCAGCCATTTGTGCGGCGATACGGTTCCAACCTGAGTGCTGAAACATATGTTTCGCCGCAGATTGGCTACGCCAATATTGAAAGCTACGCTCACCTTCATTATCAACATGGATCATATACAACCCTGTCGAATGCACATTGTCTCGTAACACCCAGTCAGTATTGATTCTCTCGTCTTGCCAACGTTCAATCATTCCATCGCTAAGCGCGTCATCACCTAACGCCGAGACGTAGCACGTTTGAACTTGCTCATCACTCATACGCGCAAGATAAATTGCGGCATTGAGCGTATCGCCACCAAAACTCTGCTTCATCACGCCAAATGGTGTTCCGCTCAACTCAATCATGCACTCACCAATAATGGCGATTTTATTGCTTTTCATGCTTTCCACCTTAGCCAAACACCATATTCGGCAACCCAATTGAAATCACTGGGATATAGGTGATCAGCAATAAGGCGACAATTAGCAATAACCAAAATGGCAGGATCTCTTTGACAAACTCTTCGATGGCAACTTTCGTGATTGAACACGTAGTAAACATCACTGTCCCCAACGGTGGCGTGATGGTGCCTATCGCACTATTGAAGATAAAGATGATGCCAAAATGAACCGGATCGATACCGTATGATTGGGCAACGGGAGCAAGCAACGGTGCCAGTACGATCATCACGGCATTGCCTTCTAAGAACATACCAATGATCAGCAGGAACAAGTTCACTAGCAGTAAAAACATCAATGGACTATCCACTGAACTGGTTAGCCATGTCGCGAGTTCTTGTGGCACTCGCTCCCAAGTAAGGAATTTTGAAAAGCCTACAGCGACACAAATGATCAGCAACACGTTTGCCGCTGCAAGGACCGACTCTTTGGTCGCGCTCCACAGTAATTTACTGTTCATTTGCTTGTAAACAAACATACCAAGGATCAAGGCATAAAGGACGGCTGCAGCCCCCGCCTCTGTTGGCGTGAATACACCTAAACGAATACCACCAATGATGATAACTGGCAGTAATAACGCCAAAAAGGCATCTTTCGCTGAAACAGCAATCTCTCCGATAGAAGCTCTTTTTTCACGAATTGGCGCGTAATTACGTTTTTTAGCAATAACCGATACTAAGCCCATCATCATAAAACAAAGCATCGCTCCAGGGACTACCCCGGCAAGAAACAGCTTACCAATGGAGACGTTATTTACGTAACCATAGATAATCAATGCGATACCCGGTGGAATTATCGGTGTTATCAACGATGATGCAGCGGTGACAGCTGAAGAAAATGAGGCGCTGTAGCCGCGGGCAACCATTTGTGGCACAAGCAATTTTGAACTCATGGCCGCATCAGCAATATTAGATCCTGACAAGCCGCCCATTAAGGTACTTAGCACCACGTTAACCTGCGCTAAGCCGCCACTCATATGACCGGTCAATACCTCAGAGAATTTCAGTAGACGCTGGCTGATCCCAGAGTGGTTCATAAACACCCCCGCCATAACAAAAAATGGGATCGCAAGCAGGGTGACCGACTCTAAACCACCCGCTAAACGTTGTACCAACATCATCATCGGCAGGTGATCATTAATTAGGAAGTAAGATAAAGTTGCAATGAAGATACAGAATGCAACCGGAATCCCCAGCGTAAACAGCACAAGCAGTGCAGAAATAGGCAAAATTACAGACATAATTATACTTCCTTGTTACTGGAAGGAACAAAAAACGAATAGAGATGCTTTAGCTGGTGATAAAGCATAAATGTGCCGCTAACTGGCACTGCCGCATAAATATAGACATATGGAATCTTCAAGGCTGGCGTAAAACGTACTTGTGAAAATGGCAACAATTTCCAGCCCCAGTACACCATAAAGCCCAAGGCAAATATCACAATTAAAGGGCGCAGAAGATGATCAAGAATTCGCGCGGCCTTGGTTGGCAATTTATGCACTAGATAATCGATTCGCACCACTTCATCTGTGCGCATCAACGCACTCGCGCCCATAAAGGTCATCCATACAAATAGCGCTAGACAAACCTCTTCAACCCAAGAGCTTGGGGAGTTAAATACATATCGAATCACCACGCTGTAGCTCATCAACAATACGATTAACCCAAGGAACAGCCCTGCGATGATCGTGTCTAGTTGGCTGATGCGATCAAGAACCGCAATCCATTTGTTCTTTGCTTTCCCCTCATGATGAGAAATCGAAACTTGCGTTTGCATAAAAAATACTCCTACAAACTAAAAAGGGGCCATTACAGCCCCTATACAGCATTACAGTTCAGCTAGCTTAGCTTGTGTGTCTTGGTACAAATTCGGCGTCCACTCAGGGAACTCACTTTGAACCACTTTACGAGCAGACTCTTCAAACGCAGAGATATCAACTTCATTCACCGTTACCCCTTCCGCCTTCAATTGATCAATCGCAGATTGCTCACTCTCAGCAATGAGAGTTGCGCCATAACTCACCATGTCGCGACTGGTATCTAAGATGATTTTTTGCTCTTCAGCAGAAAGTGAATTCCAGAAGTTTGAACCGGCTACAAACGGTGACATATGTTTAGTGTGTGCAGTTAAGTTAAGGTTTTTCGCCACTTCATAAAACTTACCGCCATGGAGAACCACAGCTGGGTTCTCTACTCCTTCGATCACTCCTTGAGACAGACCAGGGTAAACATCAGCCAATGACATCGGCGTTGGCACACCACCCATTGCTTTTACAGTCGCAACGAATAGACGAGAATGCTGCACACGAACCTTGACACCATTAAGGTCAGTTGGAGACTTCACCTCTCCTTTAGATAACAAGTGACGAGTCCCGTAAACCACATCAGGAACAACAATCTCTAGCCCTTTCGCCGACAGCTGGTCATTCAAACCTTGGAACCATTCGGTATGCAGCAATTTCGACTTTTTCTCGAAAGACTGAGTCAAATATGGAGCGTTAATAATGCCAAGATCTGGCACTGTATCCATGAGATAACCATAAGAGCTGATAGTGATAATGTTGGCACCAAATTTAGCCTGCTCCATTACTTCTGTTTCGCTACCTAGCTGGCTTGAAGGGAATAAGCGGAACTCAATCTCACCATTCGATTTTTCTTTTACTTGCTCCGCCCAGTAATGCATCGCTTTATCAATCGGTTCACCTGGTTGGTTACCATAAGCAATCATGATTTCTGTGGCCGCACTAGCGCCGAAGCTAACTGTCATCGCAAGACCGATTGCAGCGGAGACTTTAGTAAGTTTGGATTGTAGAGTGTTCATAGATGTTCCTTTCAAATAATAGTTATCGTTGCTGTTTTACAGCTGCTTCATTGCTTGTTTCATACCCAGTGTTTGGATAGCGTTGACATACGTGGCTACCGTTTGCGTGAGCTCAGGTAACTCGTTTAAGTCAATATCCCAGTGATGTGTCATGGCTAGAAACTGCGCCACATTGTCACTGTGGTCAGTCGTGGTTTGACGCCATGCGCCAAAAGGTTCTAGCAAATGCTGGTCATCACTAAGAGGAATATCTTCCTCACCGCGTTTACCCAGATAAAAACAGTACAGAGCCGCTAAACTAAAACTCAGATGTTTCGGTGCTGTGCCATTCTCTCGACTGTAGGTAATCAATTGAGGAAGTAAGCGCGTTTTGAACTTAGTTAATGAGTTCAACGCGATTGAGGTTAAGTAGTGGGTGATAAAAGGATTACTGAAACGTGCCAGTACACTTTGTTTGAATTGTTTAAGATCCTCAGGATCCATCGTTAAAGAAGGGATCACTTCATCATTGAGTAGACGATCCACGAATGCTGAGATCTCGGCGTCTTGCATCGCGTCTTTCACCGTATCGATGCCCGCTAAATACGCGACAGGAACCATCGCTGTATGTGCGCCGTTTAAAATACCAACCTTCCGTTCTTTGTAGGGCTTAATGTCATCGACAATTTCAATATTGAGTGGGCACTGTTCAAGTTTTAATTTCTGTTTAAGCCACTTTGGACCTTGAATGACCAACAGATAGAAATACTCAGCAGCAACCAAGAAATCGTCTCGGTAACCAAGTTCAGTCTCAATCGCATTGATCTCATCTCTTGGATATCCAGTGACAATTCTATCAACAAGGGTTGAGCAAAATACGTTTGAGTTCTCAATCCACGTAGAAAAGTCATTTTCTAGCTGCCAAACTTGCGCATATTTGAGCACGATCTCTTTTAATTTTTCGCCGTTTGCGTCTATCAATTCACACGGTAAAACTATTAGCCCTTTATCATTGGCGCCATTGAAATGTTGATAGCGGTGATAAAGAAACTGCGTTAACTTGGCAGGAAAAGATTTCGGTGGGCGCGTGGCGAATTCATCATTTTCATCAAAATAAATCCCTGCTTCCGTTGTATTAGAAACCACCCATTCCAATTCAGAGTTTTCCGCGATGGCAAGCACTTGGTCATATTCACCATATGCCAACAACTCACGATTCACTGAGGTCACCACTCGCGGCAACGAAACACTTTCGCCTTGCTCATTAAGACCACGAATCAATGCCGTAAAGACACCACCTTGGACATCCAATTTTGGGTGGCCTGCGTCAATCGGTCTAACGATGGTTATACCCGCATTGAAATCAGTGTGTTCATTGAGTAGGTCAATCTGCCAATCAACAAATGCACGAAGAAAGTTCCCTTCACCGAACTGAATCACCTTCTCTGGGCGATAAGCTTGCGTTGAAATGTCTCTATTTAGTTGTTCCATTATTGTCCCTTCTGTTGGCATCTTATTGATACCTAATCTAGGTAAACACTGCGTCGGACAGGTGTTATCGAATATGAAGCGAGTCTAGGTCGAGGGAGGCGGCAACTAGTTTTTTATAACCACAAAACGTGTATGTGATCATCTTTACCTGTTTTTTATCTGTATTTAATTTAGCAATTAAAACCAAAGTAGTAGATTAAAAGGCTTAATTTAGATTCCATTGGCTTTATTTAATGCTCTTTGAACAGTTTTATGGTTTTTTATTTGATTAAAATACCGAAACAAGGCTAGTATATTTAAGTCGGACGGGGTCACTTAATTGGGATACCCATGAAAAAATTCATAAAAATTAATAGCAATGACAATGTATTAGTTTGCCTACAAGCAATAGAAGCCGGACAAACAATTGAAATTGATGATCAAGCCATTGTTGTAAAACAGGATGTAGAACGCGGAAGTAAAATCGCCTTAGCACCAATATCAGCCAATCACGACATAATCAAATATGGTAGCCCAATCGGTTATGCCAAAGCCGATATTACTGTTGGTGAGTGGGTGCATACGCATAACATCAAAACCAAGCTATCTGATACCGATAGCTATCAATATCAGCCCAACTTTAGCCCAATCAAACCTTCTAACCTTGCCGAGCGTTTCTTCCACGGCTATCAACGTAGCAATGGTGACGTAGCCATTCGCAATGAAATTTGGGTCATTCCTACCGTAGGCTGCGTCAATGGTATCGCACAACAAGCGATTCAGCGCTTTACGCAACGTCACCCTGAGTTGCTATGTGATGGCGTCTATCTCTTCCCACACAACTACGGCTGCTCTCAACTCGGCGACGATCACCAAAACACTAAACAAATTTTAGCCAACATGGTCAATCATCCTCACGCAGGTGGTGCTCTTGTGATTGGGCTTGGTTGTGAAAACAATCAAATCGGTCCATTTAAACAGTGCGTTGGTGAGGTTGATGAAGACAGAGTGCGCTTTATGATTGCGCAGAAAGAACAAGATGAAATTGAAGTCGCCGTTGCGCATCTTGAAGAAATTTATCAAACCGTTAAGCAAGACAAGCGGACAGATATAAGCATCGGGAAGCTGCGTGTCGGACTTGAATGCGGGGGCTCAGATGGTCTCTCTGGTATTACCGCCAACCCGCTACTCGGTGAATTTTCTGATTATCTTATCGCACACGGTGGCACATCCGTGTTAACCGAAGTACCCGAGATGTTTGGCGCAGAGCATCTACTGTTTGAACGCTGTATTGATCACGCAACCTTTAGCAAAGCCGTCAATATGGTCAATAACTTTAAACAGTACTTTATCGATCACAATCAGCCGATCTATGAGAACCCATCACCGGGCAACAAGAAAGGGGGCATTTCTACCCTTGAAGACAAATCGATGGGCTGCACGCAAAAAGCGGGGACCAGCCCGGTTATTGGGGTGCTTGAATATGGTGAGCGTTTAACGACACCAGGTTTAAACTTGCTGAGCGCACCAGGTAATGATGCGGTCGCAACCTCAGCACTCGCAGCCAGTGGGTGCCATATGGTGCTCTTTACCACCGGACGTGGCACACCTTACGGTGGTTTCGTACCAACCATGAAGCTATCAACCAACTCTGAACTGGCAAACAACAAACCACATTGGATTGATTTCAATGCCGGAGCTCTGGTTGAAGGTGTCACCATGGAGACCATGTTGGAACAATTTATAGAATGTTTCACTTCCATTGCCAGCGGTGAGCCAACAAAAAACGAGCGCAACGGCATTCGTGAACTAGCGATTTTTAAATCTGGAGTCACTCTTTAAATCACGTTTGAATTGGCTTTGTGCATCTAGCTTGCAGTGTCTGTCCCTGCAAGATTTCGAACTTGAAGCTTGCGAACTTGAGGTGTCTGTCCCTATAAGGCTGGTTCCCACTAGCCTAGATCTTCACACTTTTTTCTGTCGGCATCGGTTTTCTTGTCACAATTGAGAACCTTTGCTGACTATGCGGCAATTATCATTTTTCTCGCCATACTTATAGCCAGGTAACCGCGTTATCCAGTGAGGATAATTAGGCGGTCGCTGAAATAGATCGATAAAGGAAAAAGCGATGAAGCAAAAACTACTAATAACGGCTTTATGTATGGCAGCGACTTCTGCGATGGCTGCAGAAATGAGCGTAGAAATGGTTGACCTTAAAAGTGGCAACTCAGCAGGGACAGTCACCATTGTGGAAACCGAATACGGCACCGTATTTACCCCACAACTGCAAGGCTTAACCGAGGGCGTACATGGTTTCCATGTCCACACTAACCCTTCATGTGAAAGCTCAGAAAAAGAAGGCAAAACCGTACTCGGTGGCGCAGCGGGTGGTCACTATGACCCCGCCAATACTGGTAAACATGGTCTTCCTTGGACAGATGACAACCACCTTGGCGATCTACCTGCACTGTATGTCGCCAAAGATGGCAGCGCAACTCAACCAGTTTTGGCACCAAGAGTGAAGATGAGTGATTTAAGCGGACGCGCATTAATGATTCACGCGGGTGGCGACAATCACTCCGATCACCCAGCCCCACTTGGCGGTGGCGGTGCACGTGTTGTGTGTGGTGTGATTAAGTAGTATCACACTAGAAATGGTAACCATGTTTAATGCAGTAAACGTCAAATGAAGTAAGCATGGTTACCTCCTCCCCCTGATTGCACTGCTCGTGATCACGACATATTTTGCAACAGCTCAATCAACTTCTCGCGCACCGGACCTGACGCTTGGCTACGTGATACAAGGCAGCCTGTAGTGGTGAGCCAACCCTCTTTTTCATGCGCAACCGGCAACTTGGCAAGCTTGCCTTGCTCAATCATTGGGCTTGCCATTACCTCGGGTACCAATGCCCAACCGATGCCTTGGCTGGCGAGCGTCACCATCATTTGGTGACTGTTGGCATGCCAATAATTGGAGCTAATGCCATAACTAAACCACAGCTCCTTTTCGCTGGCGCTGCGGTGAACAATTTGCCGATGGGCTTTTAAGTCTGAGTCGCGTACCTCTTGCAAGCTAGCAAGATGGTGCTCACTCGCTGCAACGGTAACAAAGCGCATCTGTCCAAGGGTAAAGAAGTCCATATCTTCTCTTAACTCTCCATCCGCGAAGATGATCCCGACTTGCGCTTTATTACTGCGCACTAACTCTTCCACATCAAACGTCGACACCGTGATCAACTCAATGTTGGTCACCGGAAATGCTTGTGCTAGACGAGAAAGAACCGCTAATAACTCATCCGTCACCAAACATTCATCAACCGCAATCGCGAGGGTGTTTTCAATGCTTTGCTCTAAAGACTCGACTTTTTGATCGAACAATTGCTGCTGACCAAGAATCGAGCGAGCAATCGGCAGCAAGGCAAGCCCCGTCGTGGTTAAGCTGAGCGCATTCTTTTCGCGGCTGAACAAGTCTTGATTAATCGCCAGCTCCAAGTTAGCAATGGACTGGCTTACCCCAGATTGAGCACGTTTCAACTTACGAGCTGCCGCAGACACCGTGCCGCATTCACACACGGTGACAAAGATTTTGAGTTGTTCAAGACTATACATAAAGGACTCTGAAGCTGCCATCAACCAAGCTATCACGATATGTGATAGCCGCTAACTTTCATTCTAATCTCAAAACCGCATAATCGCCGCCTGTTTTTAGTTATGAGGACTATTGAGTGAGTCGTTTAGAGCGCGTATTTCACGCAGTACTATTTGAAGTGTTGGCAATTTCGCTAGCGATTACGGGTTTGGCTATTTTTACCGATCATGAAGTGGCGCATCTATCAGGAACCATGATAGTTGTGGCAACCATCGCGATGATTTGGAATGTATTTTTTAACTGGGTGTTCGATAAATTTGTACCCGGCAAAAAAGAGCAGCGCTCTTTAATGACGCGCATCAATCATGTGGTTTTATTTGAAGCAGGTTTGCTGTTTTTTACCGTACCTGTGATGGCTTACATACTGCAAGTGAGCCTTTGGGAAGCGTTAGTTATGGACATCGGCGTCACCATTTTTATCACCATTTATGCCTTTGTATTCAACCTCGCTTATGACCATATTCGCGCATGGCTCGTTGAGCGTCGCTCTCCTGCAGTAGCGTGATACTTACCAATACAAAAACGACGAAGCCGAGCAATGCTCGGCTTCTTATACCAATCAGGATAAGTAAGTGGTCAGAAAATTGCGCAAGAAAAATCGCTTAGAACTAGGCGCAGATTGCAGCTAACTAGTTATTCTAATTACAAAATCTGCAACAACGTTATCAGCGATTTTAATCAGCAAGAATGATCAAAGACTTATGCTGATTGGTATTAACATCAACTTGCGAAGTTGAAAACGGCTTAATCCACCAGCATCAACGAATCAAGTATGCCTTTACCACTGTGGATACCACCTTCGTTCTCACTCGCAGGTTTGCTGCGAATTAAATAGCCAGCATAACCATCAAATTCCGTCACTGGTTGCCCTTTATAGTGCGCGGTAAATAAACCAATTTCACTGATCAAGTCATCCACGATGATCTGCTTAGCATCACGAATTGCGACGGTTGGTTTTTCACGATCATGGGGATACAAGCGCTGCATCAACGCCCACGCGTCATACTCTTCCGGTTTCAATTGCGCCAGTTTGACTCCGATGTCATCGGCAAAAATACAATGACCACCACCCTCGCCTTGGTTTTTTAGTACCCACTGAGATTTATCAGCATGGCGGTTAAACCATTCGATATTGGCTAAGTTTACCGGCTTCATTTCCGCCAGCACGCTTTTAACCAGCTCCGCTTCTTCAAGGGTTAAACCCCAACGCAAATATTGCTCAGCAGGTAACATAGTCAGCACCATTTGCATCGATTTACTGGTCGCCAATTGCTGACTAATGGTCGCGTTCATTGCGACTTTATGCTGCTCAATAAATACGCGAGTCTGGCTCAGAGTATGGCAGCAGTGCGCTTCAACAATCTCAGGATCGCAGTAATCAGAATGTTGATAACCGGCGCGCAGATACACCGCATCAATCGCACCAACATCTTGCAGCATCAAGCGCTGATTTTCACCGCTTGATAGCTGGTAACTGAGCTGTGCAAAGGTACGTCTCACCGTTCGCACGCCAAGATGTTGCAATGCGACTTCCAACAAATGTTGATCATAAACGTTGTCTTCGTTTGGCTGAACCACCATCAAAAACGTCGCTCGTCCTTCGTCAGCAAACTCTTGTTTGATGCTCTTTGCCGCCGTCGCAATACCCAGCGCCAACTGCTCCATACCAAGGTTATCCGCTGGCGTTGCGGCCTGAGCAACAGACCATTGTTGGAACTGCATCGGCCATTGCTGCTCAATATAGCGATGAAGCTCAGTCGCACGTTGTCCAAATGGCGCCATGCCAGCTGCAATACCGTTAAACTCAATCACTTTGGCGCCCAATTCGCGGTCATCCATAAAATCAGTGCGCATCAACAGTAGCGGCTCGCGCGCAGGCGCTAGCAATAAGCGAGCTTCATTTTCAGTTTGCGCAGCTTGTTCAATTGCACCATGCAGTTGCTGATGCATCGACATCAACAAAGCAAAAAACGGCTCGGCTTGTGACATGTTGGCTAATGATTGACGCAAGAACTGATGATCTTCAGAGACATTGCTGATCAACTTGGCGATTAAAGGGGTCACCTTTAACAGATGTTGATACATGTGGCGCTCTAATGTGGTTGGCGCAATGCTAAACGGACAGTGCCTTGCGGTATTATCCGACTGTTTAAAAGCAACTCCATGCATGATTGCCCATTCACAAACATCTTCAATAAGATGTTGAGAAAGCAAAGGTTTAATCTGTTCCAAAGTTTCTGGGGTGTTTTTCATTTATTCAATTACGCAAAGTTAATCATCGTCTAACTACTTAGACGAACAAAGTCTGAAAAAGACGGCGCGAGTTTAAAAATTTTTTTGCTAGCTGGATAGTAAAATTATCGCTTTCATTAACGATTATAAATTTGGTCAAAGAGGAAACATATATTGCTAAAATTGACCTCTTTTTTGATATGGATTTACTTGCAACAGCGTGAGTTAAATCGCAGAATATTTGAACATTTCTGTAGTATTGCTCAAACGTTCTAGCGCGGCTTGAGCATATTCTTTGCAACTGTTCACGAGTCTTCCTCAACTCTACTCGAACCGTTGCTTTGCATTTTTCGGGAGGGAAGAATGGACATAGTGGTTGATACTCATACCCATACACTGGCTAGTGGTCACGCATACAGCACCATTATTGAAAACGCAGAAGCCGCGCAGCGCAAAGGCTTAAAGCTTCTCTGCAATACCGACCACGGCCCTCGCATGCCCGGTGCGCCTCACTATTGGTACTTCACCAATCAAAGAGTGATCCCTCGCTTCTTATCTAATGTTGGGATTATCAAAGGAGTCGAAGCTAATCTTCTAAACACCGATGGCGACATTGATCTGCCTTTAGATTCAGATTCCTATTTAGATTGGCTAATGGTCGGTTTCCACGAACCTGTTTTTCACCCAGCCAATCCTGAAACTCACACCGAAGCGTTGATGAACCTAATCCAAAGTGGGCGCGCGGATGCAATCAGCCACATCGGTAATCCTAATTTCCCTTTTGATATCGAACGAGTATTACGCTGCGCGAAAGAGCACAATGTCGCAATAGAGATAAACAACTCATCGCTATTGGGGGAGAGCCGTCAAGGCAGCGAAGTGAGATGTGATGAAATTGCACGTATTGGTGCAGAAATCGGCGTTTATTTTACTACTGGCTCAGATGCCCACTTCTGCGAAGATATCGGTAGATTGGATCATGCGATCGCACTATTAACAAAATATAATGTCGATGAAGAAAAAATCATCACCTCTAGCACGAGTCGTTTCTTAAACTTCTTATTGCTACGAGGTAAAAAACGCATCACAGAGTTTGAGCATCTCTACTAAAGCTAGAAACACGAGCATTAAGCCTTTGGTCTGCGCCAAAGGCTTTACTACATTCATCACCGATGAGGATGAGTGTTTTGATCGCTCTGGCGAGCAAAATCCGCGATCATCTGGAACTGCTTTGCACGCCAACTCGGCATAGCGGTTAAAGCTTGAGGTAACTCAGCGAATGATGTCTCTTTTATACTGGCATGCAATTCAAGCTCCACCCAATCTTCTATCGATTGCTGGTTGGAAAAATAAGAATCAAGGCTCAACGCTTGATTGGCGGTTGGATAGTTAGGTTTGAGCTCTAGACCTAAATGGTAGTCACGAAACAGTACCACCCACTTATCTGGCAAGCGGCGACTGCTATCCCACCAAACACCGTCTAGCTGCTGCATAACGTCACGGGTCACCGCTTTAGGTTGCGCTTCTAGCGCCTCTAACGCTTGCTGAAAAACACTGTCCATCGCTTGAGCGAAACCCTCTGGGCAGGCGTCCGGCTGCTTGAGTAAAATATCTCGCGCTAACATTGCCCCAAGCATGTTTGAATAAAGATCTTCGGAAGAAAATGCCGAGGCGTATTCTTTAAACCCCGTCACTGAAACCATACCAAACCACTGTGCAATTTCATGCCACTGGGCAAGCCGATAAGCCATAAGTGCGGCAGCTTGCGCGCTGTATTGTAGACGCTGCGGTTCGGTTAATACCGTATCCTGCTTGCTCCACCGAAGCGTTCGCACTCGCAGTTCCGCTGGCAGACTAACCTCGGCATCAGAGCCGAGATAGTGACGGTTAAGCTGATAGAGATAGTAAGTGTAGTCTGCCGTATCGCGCACATGAGCGGTATCAATAAAGCCGCCCTGCTTAGTGAAAACAATTCCATTCACTTCATCATTAAGCCCAAGCAAACTGCCAGAAACTGATTCGCTACCGTCATTGTATTTGTGTATCCCCACTTCATCAGCAGCTAGGATGTTTTCAAGAGAGAAAAAGGGCACAGGAACACGGCCAAGTTGCGCCTTAAGATCCATACCAAAAGCACAACAAGGTCTAACGCCGACCGGTGCTTTAAGAGATTGAGCTTGTGCGAGTCCAGCCACCAAGCTCAACGCTAAAATCGCTATTTTCATCACTCACCACCTCTAGAATGCTTCGTTAATTTGGAAGTAAAAACCCGTACTCTCTTTACCGACCGCAAAATCGACTCGCACATTGATGCGCGCCTTAAAGGCAAAACGATAGCCAACACCAACACTTGGCAGCCAATCGCTCTCAAATAACTCACCATATGTTGGCGCAACATTGCCCATGCCCAACCACGTCACCACACCATGACGACCAGAAATGGTATGGCGCACTTCGACTTGGGTGGAAAGTTGGTGTTTATCGCGATACTGCCCCTGATAGTAACCACGCATGCGTTGATCATCACCAAGCTGCGCGTAATCAAACCAAGGCGCTTCACCAATAATCGATTGGGAATACACTTCCATTGCGATAATGGTCGACTCAGACCACGGCTGATAATGGCGAATGTTAGCAATCAAATTGTCATAGTTGCTGTCACTGCCAAGGCTTTCGCGGTTTGCCGTCCATTCGATATCAATAAACTGACCATGCATAGGATTAGGCTCAAAGTCGCGTGTATCGTATTCCAAACCAATCACGCTGCCGCTCGAAGTCGCATCTTGCATTTCTGTCGGCAGAATATCGCCATCAACGCCTTTTAACTCGCTATAGGATTGCCATTGCCAACCCGCTTTAAGGTAAGTATTGGGTAACACTTCAACCGCAAGCTTGGGATTGAACTGTAAGCGCTGCGCTTCATACTGCACTTTTCTGCTGTCATTTTCCGCAGCACGTGCGCCAATACCCCAATAGTAACCTGGCGTATGGCTAATCCACGCTTCACCAAGTAGGCGAACCTTATCGCTATTGAGATAAGTACGATTGTTTACCCCGAGGCCATAAGAGCCGGAGGTGGAACCATAGGAGGTGACGGTTAACGTCGAATAAGGATCGCCCTTTTGCCAATCATAAGGGGTATAAAGACCAACTGCAGCGACACCGATACCAAAACCTTGTTCAGGGTTTACAAATGGCCCTGGTAACACGCCCCAGTCGATTAGCTTTGATTCATCAACTGTTTCGCTTGAACCTAGCTTAGTCAGTAGCTCATCCATCCAGCTTTGCTCTTCTTGAGCAAAGACTGGTGATACAACAAAAACCGAAGTACACACAGCAATACAAACAGCTTTCATTACCACGGCTCCTTAAAAGCGGTAATCCAATGAGAAGAACAGGCTTTCACGTTCACCAAAGCCCATTTCACCGAGCAAATACAAACTCTCATTAATCTGATACTGCATACCGGCAATGGTGTTCCATTCTGAAGCGAGGCTTTGTTTAACTTCAAATTGAATAGGAATACCAGTCAGAGTTCCTGAAAGTTCCTGTTCAACATCTTGATACATTGCCCCAACCCATAGACGCAATGGCAAACCGTGTTGATTGAAATCATATCCGACTCGCGGAGACACTACATAAGCGTCAATCGAACCATCGATAACTGTAAGTTTTGTTTGAGTGTAACTAGCATCAACCAAGGCAAACCACTGGTCATATCCCCCAGCTAGAACAAATCCAGCACCTTTTATATCACCATCCAGATCTAGGCGAAATTTACCCAAGTCGATTTTTTTATCGCCAAAAGGACCGAAGTCAACTGTCATATTAACGTTGGTTTCAGAGTAGCCTTCAAGCTTACCCACTAACGCATAAAGATTAAGAAATGGGAATAGCCACATATCAGCACGTAAAGTAATAACATCAGTTACTTGCTTTCCTGGTTCTGCCTCAATTACTAGTTTTTCTAGCCCTTTGATTACTATTGAATCAACATTAATCCCCTGCTCCAGGCTCATGTAACTTAAGTTGAGACCGAAAGCTTTTGGTAGTTCATAGCCAAGGGCCTCTGCTTCTTCTTTCCAGATCGGTAAAGAGAAGGATTCAGCATTTGCTCCGGCAGCAAATACAAAAGATGTTGCAAATAACAACGAGCGTAATTTCATTAATAAATATCGAAATGCGTGGCGATATAAACCTTACTGACAGCGTTGGTCGGTTTAGTCTTAGCCAAAATTAATACAAGCTTTATCAGGAAGATAAAGCACCTCTGTATTATGAGAGACGGGTAGGAATTGTTGTTATTTTAAGCACTCTCACCTAAGTGATCAGCATCATATCTCGTCACTAAAACAAAGTAAACTCTAGGGTTTACTTAAATTTACAGCGGCAAAGTATATACAACAAATAGGAAGAGAGTAAGGATTCAATCGCTAAAAAAAGTACAAATTCTACTCTGCACTTTAGCCTACAATTTCTAAGAAAAGAGGAAGCTTGATTGTCGCTATCTAAAGCATTGATTATTAATTAAAAGAAAGATCCCCGCTCGCGCGAGGATGACTGTCTTGGGGGGAAGCGACCAGTGAGAAAAGCCTCTGAGCATAGTTCTACTATGTGATGAGGTTTTCGAGTGCCAGTCAACAACGCTACAGAAACAAATCAGAAATGTTCTAGTGCGCGCAATCCGCGCGTACACGGGTAATACTCTAACTAGTTGCCTCTGTAGCTAGGCGACCAGCGAGAAAAGCCTCTGAGCATAGGTCCACTATGTGATGAGGTTTTCGAATGCCAGTCAACAACACTACAAAGACAAATCAGAAATGTTCTAGTGCGCAATCCGTACGTACACGGGTAATACTCTAACTAGTTGCCGCTGTAGCTAGGCGACCAGCGAGAAAAGCCTCTGAGCATAGGTCCACTATGCGATGAGGTTTTCGAGTGCCAGTCAACAACGCTACAGAGGCAAATAGGACGAGTATTTAGAGCATCAGGAATAGTAGGACCGACACCGCCAAACCCACACCCAACACTAACGGATACGCCTTAGCACTAATATCACGCGCCATTTCTGACTGAGCAAACTCTTGTTGCTCACTTGGTTGCTCTGTTTCTGTTGGCTGCGGCTCCTCTTCGCCGGCACCGAACAGCGCCATCACTTCCTCGGTCGTTTTTGCTTGTAGCAAGGCTTCACGGAACTCATCCTCTACCAATGAAGAAGTTAGCGTGGTCAGCACTTCCATGTGAGTTGAACCAGCTTCGGCTGGCGGAATCGCCAATAGAAAGATCATGTTGACTGGCTCATCACCATCAAGACCTTGCCATTGCAGTTCATCTTTAACAAACGCGCAGGCAAATAAGGGCTCGGTAACGGCGATAGACTTACCGTGTGGCACCGCTAGGTACTCACCTAATGCGGTTGGTCCTTCTTCTTCACGCAGCAGGACAGCATCTAAGAACTGTTGGCGATTAGTCAGTTTACCGGCTTGATCAATTCGGTCGGTTAGCGCATTAATCGCCTCGAAACGGTCAGCAAACACCGCATCAAGCATGATCAAGTTTTCAGAAGTAAGTTGTGCTAATTTCATCTGCGGCTCCTATTAGTTTGCTAGCCAAACAAATTGATATGGGTTTAGAGTAAATTGTGCATCGAACGTGTCACCTGACACTAGGTCACGCCCACCAGCTACTAAAGTAACGTCTTGCGCTGCCTCTGATAGGTTAACCACAAAGCGAATCGCCTCGTCACCTTCACCGCGCTGCAAGCCAAATAGCTGTGGCGATAGCTCTAGCACTTGTTGCTGCGAGGTTGGAGCAAACGCTTGTTGCTGCTTACGCAGAGACAGTAGGCGAATCATCTCGTTATAAATTCGATGACGCAATGAGCCCTCTTCTGCCAGTTCCGTTTCTAATTGCTCAAGCTCAAACTTCTCACGGTTGATGCGACGGTTAATTCCAGACTCCACCATACCTTGCACGTCGTTCTCACTACCCAATAGGCTGTGATAGTAAACCGCAGGCACACCGACAAACGAAAGTAGAATCGCTTGCGCAGCGAGGAATTTGTTTGCCTTGGTCGCTACATCATCTTCAGGCTCAGTGATTGCACTTAGGTAGTTAATATTTAACTCGTATGGCGATTGGGTACCATCACCATTGTGCTTGTAGTTAACGCGACCGCCTTTACGCTCGACTTGCTCGCACATCATTTGGCGATCTTGGTTGGTTAAAATGCCTTCCGTTGGGCGAACACCAATACCATCATGGCTAGCTAAGAAGTTGAAGTAGGTCGTCTTACGCCCTTCTTCAAGCGATGCCATCGCTTCTGCCGTTAAACCTTTTGCCCATTGCGTTAAAACTTGGCTGTCTTGGCATAGAAACGCATGTAACGTCAGTGGCGGCAGTGGGAACTGATACACCATGTGCGCTTCATCGCCGTTGCCAAAGTAAGAGATATTCTCTTTGTGCGGTACGTTAGTTTCCGTAATGAGTAAGCTACCCGGCATCACTTCGTCTAACACAATACGCCATAACTTGATGATCTCATGCGCCTCCGGCAAGTGAATACAGCTGGTATTCAGCACTTTCCAAATAAAACCAATAGCATCAAGACGAATTGAACGACCACCGTTAGCCGCATACATCAACAAGATATCAATACTCTCTAACAACACTTTTGGCGAGTGGAAGTTAATGTCAATTTGGTCATCTGAGAACGTCGTCCAAACGTGAGCAGTTTCACCATTGGCTTTGGTAAATGGGGCCAGCAACGGCAGCGCACGAGGACGAGTAACGCTTGAGTAATCCAATGCAGGGTCTGATACAACAAAGTAGTCTTGGTAAGCTTCATCACCCGCGAGGAAACGTTGGAACCAATCACTGCTTTGCGAAATGTGGTTGATCACGCAGTCGTACATCAAATCAAAGTTTTCAGCTAATGCGTTTAACTCTGCCCAATCACCTAGGTTCTCGTCCACTTTGCGGTAATCAACAACGCTAAAACCATCGTCTGACGTATACGGGAACATCGGCAGAATATGAATGTTACTGATGGCGTCTTTTAGATACTTATCAGAAAAACGCTTCATCGTTTGTAGCGTTGGCTCGTTGTCACTGCGGAAGCTATCGCCGTAGGTGATTAGGTATGAGCTAGTTTGGTCTACCCAGTTAGGATATTGCGGCGCTTTACCACGCCATTTTTCAACCAGCGCTAGAATATCAGCAGTAATCGACTCAGCTTGCGCCTCGCCGTATAGTTGCGCCACTTTGGTATAGATTTGTTGTTTGATCATTTTATTATTCCTAACCCGAGACTTAAATTTTAAAACTGACACGCAAGTCGATGGTGTTATTTGGTTTTACTTGCCACGCTTGCTCTGCACTTTGCTCAACAAGCTGTTCACGATGGTTCACATGCTCCACTTGAGCAAAGTGTGCAAACGCTGTGCTATCTAGCAAAATTGCCTGCTCTGTAGGGTTGTATAGACGCACTATCACAGCATTATCCTGATAGAACGAGTGACCCACGCTCGACAGTTGCAGCGCTTGATCTAGTTCAAATAGGCTAAAGCTCTGGCTCACTTCTCGCGTATCAAAACGAACTTGGAAACGCTCTAAACGGTTTTCAAAACTGTTCAGCGTCTGCTTTTGATAACTAAATGGCGTATCCAAAAACTCTTGCTCTAAACAGCGTACCGTGTGGTGGCTGGCTTCTTCGCTCAACGCAATTGAGAAGTTGAACGTCATCGCTTTTTGTAGCTGGGCATCAGGTGTATAAACCACCGTATTATTGATGCCTGAAGCGCGTCCCGGACGCCATAGCAAGTCATCTTTGCCAAGTCGACCTGTCGATTTGAATAGCGTTAATGCAATCGCATTAGATGTGCGGTTCGCAGGTGAGTTGTCCGCGGTCAGGATCTGGAACTCTTTAATACCACGACCATTGACGATCATCGCTTTACCCGTTTCGGCAATCGCGACGGCTCCATCAGTCGTCTCGATATCAATTGGACATTCACGGAAACGCTCTCGCCAGCCCTCAACGGAAGGAGCAACGGGGCGCGTCATCAAAGCGAACGGTTGAGTGCTGATCGATTCAGTGGTGTTAACATCCGAATTAATCACCACACGTACGCGGTGATCACACACTTGGTTAATGGTGTCGATATCTACACGCAGCTGCTGCTCACCTTGGACAAGGTTCAAGGTAATATCAAAACTTGCCAATGCAGTTTTATCACCTGCCACTCGCGCAGCTAAGTCTTGTGGTAATGCAAGCTCTGCACGCAGTGACATGCTTTGTGTCATCTCACCTTGCATCACACTCAGGCAAGTCATCTCAGTACAAGTTAACGGTGTATCACCTTCAAGTGGTGAGTAGTCATAAGAGTCGCCATCATCCGCTTGCTCTTCAAAGCTTAAAAGCTGCTTGATAACTCGCCCTGACAGCTTATCTTCTAGACTTAGCTGACCATCAACAAAACTCACTTTTAGCGCTTGGTTTTCAATGCTTACACACTGCTCTGCTGCTTGTGCTTGTGCTATCGTCGCTGGCTCAGTCGCAACAACTTGGAATACTTGGTAACCCAATGCAGGCAGATCTTGCACTGCAACATTAAGCTCAAAACGGTAGTACGGTGGTACGTCAACTTCACGCTCACCATCTTTCGTCACTTCAATCACTTTACCGCCATCGAGTGTTTCACGGCGGATAATTTCAGTTTCAAGACGTTTGGTACCATCACTCAATGCAATATGTTCAGCTTTAGAGAAGGCAACCACTTTGGCTACGCCTGAATATGCCGTTGGACGCGAGTTGAAGATCATCACTTCGCTGTCTTGGCAAGCATTGCTGGCAATCTCCTTGACCACCAAGTTGTATAAGCCGTGGCAGATCTCTTGTGCTTGCTTTAGGCGATGCATAATGTCAGCGTTGGTCGCATCGCTGTTGCAACCACCCATACTGTCATGCGCATGGCACTCTAAAATCTTCTTCCAAGCCACATCGACTAGCTCTGTGTGTACGGTAATGCCTTGCGCTTTAGCAATCGCAATCACCACTTCTAGCTTCTTAACTAAGAACTGCTCAATTTCAAAATTGAGCTTTTTGATGTCATAACGAACCGAACCGATGGTTTTGTGAATACGGGTGTAACGTGGCGCTTTAAACTCACCGTGGTAGATTTCGAATTCTTCACTATTGTGGCGCAAATACTCAACAAAGTTCTCCATTGACGAGATAGTATAGATATCGCCTGCTGGTGAGCGTTCTGTTACCGCTGCCAGTGTTGCTGGCAAATTTGGATCAATATTAACTTGGTCACCACCGGATGGAATCAGTACTTCATCCAAACCAGATAGCGCTTTGATTTTCTCTACCATAGGGAAGATTTTTTTATCTAGATGATCCGCATCTGGCACAATGTTTTTCGCCGCACCATAGCCATGCACTAGGTTGTAAGCGTAGATAGTATCGCCACCAGCGGAATGCCAATGGAAATGCGATTTTTCAACTTGTTGGTCGTAATCAATCCCACGCCAGAAAACGATATTGTCAATGCCCATACCTTTAAACAGCGTTGGCATTTGCGCGTTATGACCAAAGGTATCCGGCAGGTAACCTACCGTCATGCTGTGTCCCATTTCCTCGGCAATATGCATGCCGTACTTTAGGTTACGAATGATCGACTCAGCACCGACGTTATAGGTATCGGTTTGAGTGTACCAAGGACCGACAAAGAGCTTTCTCTCGCTGATCAGCTTGCTCATGCGCTCACGCATGTGTGGCAGCACTTTCAAGTAATCTTCAACAATCGAAGATTGACCATCTAAGTGGTAACAGCTGTAACTCGGTTGGTTTTCTAGCGTCTCAATAACTTTAGTGAAGTTATAGGTGGCAAGCACGTCACTGTCTTGCTGAGTAAAATACCACTCACGGTCCCAGTGAGTGTGTGGGATGACATGTACTTTAGCCATAGGGAAAATCTCTTCTACTTAACTTGAGCCCCTTGATGTTGCTGCAGTGTTGACTGACAAAACATCAAGCATGTGGGTTTGTTTTTCTTAGTGCTTATTGCGAGTTGCAAAAGCTTATGTTTGAGTTATTCAAAAGAGGGGCGAGTGCATCGCCCCAGTGACGTGTTATGCGTTTGCGTTGTCCGGCTTAGTGCATAGCAGCAATGCTGCAGCGATAAAGCTTGAACCGATGAGTACTGAAATGGTGTAGCTGATTGGGTCTGAAGATAGGAACCAACCCCAAACTGCTGGCAGTGGCAGACTTTGCCATACATTCAATAGTACACCCACTTGCGTGCCGATGATTGAACCTAAGATCATGATTGGAATCATTTTTGGATTCTTAAGAATGAATGGGATCGCGCCTTCTGAAATACCAATTAGACCCAACATTAGCGATGTTTTACCAACAGTTTGCTCTTCACTTGAGAACACTGGCTTACGGAATTTGCCATCAAGTAGAGCCGCAATACCAACGCCAATTGGTGGAATAACGATACCCAACTCACGCGCCAGTAGGTCAAAACCTTCGCCCATGCCGTTTAAGCCTAGTGCTACCGAGCCTGCTGCTTTGTTGATAGGGCCGCCCAAGTCAAATGCGGTACCAGCTGCGATAACCATTGAGTAGATACCACGACCGGCATCACCTGCTTGAGTGAACAACTCGATCATCGCCATGTTTAACGCGCCAAAGAATGGGTTGATCGCGTATTCCATCGTCAGCACCATCACCACACCAGTAATTGCTGGCACAAGTAGCATGGTTTTTAGTGTCGTCAGTTCAGTCTTAACCTTGATGGTGTCGTTAAGGTAACGAACGAGGTAACCCACCAAGAAACCAATCGCAATCGCACCAAAGAAGCCCGATGGCGCCCAGCCTTCTAGGTCAAAGAAGCGTTTATACACTTCATCACTCATGATGCCGCCGATAAAGGCAGGGATAAGCGCGGGTTTACCAGCAATAGAATAAGCTAGGTACGCCGCGAAAATTGGGTACATAAACTTGATGGTCATAAAACCAAGCTTATCTAGAGTTTGGATTGGCGTACCTGAGATGTCGATGAACTCACCGGTGATCTTTGCCACCGCCATCAACAAACCACCCAATACCACCACAGGTAGCATGTAGCTGATACCCGTCATGATGTGACCAATCGCTACTTGGTAAGCTGAACGTTTCTCTTCAACGACTTGCGCGCCGCCTTCGCTCTTCTCTTTACCAAGGTTAAATACGGTCGGCAGTAGCTCATCGACACGTTTGATCAGCTCTTGAGTGCGCACTTTCAGTGGATTGGCGTTATCAAAACGCTCCATTTCCATAATTGGCACGTCGATAGCTAAAACGACACCGTCCGCTGTCGCGATATCGTGTGCAGTTAACTTGTTTTTCACCCCGTCGCTGCCTTGGGTTTCGACTTTCACTTCGTAACCTTGCTGCTCTGCCCAGCTTTGAATTTTCTTCGCCGCCATAAAAGTGTGTGCAATGCCGGTAGGGCAAGCGGTCACTGCAACAATTTTTTTCTTCGCCATGGTTTTTCACCGTTATATTTATTTGACTGCCGGCAGTATATTTTCCAGTGATGTATCAAGATACTGTTTCATGGTACAAGCCATGTATGACGATACTTTTGTGAAGCGCATCAAGGAAAAATATGCCGATTTCGCGCCTAATAGCAGCCAATTCGTTCCTAATTAAGTGTAAGTGATGAACACCTTTAAGGGCATTGAGCGAGCTATCTACGAATACCTCATTACCCATGCCAACGAGCTGCATGAAATTTCAGCGAAAACCATCGCCAATAAAGCGTTGACGACGACGACGTCGGTTAATCGTGTGTGTAAGAAAATGGGCTATGCCAGTTACACAGAACTGCGCTATAAACTGGTGCAAGATCTACGCAAGCAAACGGTGGTGGGAGAGGAAGAAGAATCACAATCACAGCGTATTACGCTGGTTGCTCAAGCGCTAAATAGCTCGCCAGTGGTTTATCTTTATTCGCGCGGCGCATCGATTGTCAGTGTTACTTACCTGTCGCGTTTTCTATCACTCGCCAATATTCCGCACCTAGTCATCACTGACATCCACCAACTAGCCCGCGCAGAAAAAGGCACTGTCGTCTTGGTGAGTAAATCCGGTGAAACGCAAGCCGTGGTGGATATGGCACACAACGCCAAGCGCAAAGGATTAAAGGTATTTGCCATCAGCCATCTCGGCTCTACGCTGGCTTCTATCGCCAACACTAACCTCGATTTGGAAGAGCAAGTCGACGGCATCTCGCCATACAGCCGCGAGTCACAGATTCAGATTTTGAAGATTATTGATTTAATAGGAAAAACCTTACTGGAAGGTTGAATAGCCGCATTCACATATAAGTATTCATATCGGTGATTAAGACTTCGGACTAAGCTCTTTTTATAGTGTCTGTCCCTATAAAACTTTTTGAAGTGTCTGTCCCTTCAACTTTTAATACGACTGTCCTTATAATTCCCAACCAAAGAAAAACCCACTCAAAGGTGGGTTTCAGTTACTAGAGCATTCGCGCGGGTACAAATCTATTTGGCGAATGAAGCAACTCGCTGACCAAACAATCGCGCGGTTTCTAGATCACCCTTACATGGCGCTTCCTCTGGCGAAGCATCTGCGGGGCTTTGTGCCAACAAACCAGAAAATGCTCCGAGATAATTTACATCATCGCGCTGAGCCGCTTTTGTATTAGCCGGCATAAGACCGGTACCAATCCAGACCATGCCATGTTGCATAGCGAGTGTCATTAGGTAAGAGATGGTCACACCTTTGTCACCATTCATTGATGCGGAATTAGTAAAGCCTGCCGCAAACTTATCTTTCCAATCCATACTAAACCAACGCTTGCTGGAAGCATCAGCAAACTTTTTAAACTGCCACGATACCATACCCATATAGGTTGGAGAGCCAAACACGATTGCACTGGCATTGTCCAATTGCTGCCATTGTTCTTCTGTAAGCTCACCATTTTCATCAATTTTGATTAATACTGCATTGGCACCCTCAGCCACTGCGTGTGCTTGTTTTTCGGTATGCCCATAACCACTGTGGTAAACGACTGCGACTGACATGATCTTCCTCCAATCTGAACGGGGTCAAATTAGAGTGTAGACGGGTTTATGCCCCTCACAAGATAAGCGGTTTAACGACCAAGTGTCTTGGAGTTGTTTTGAAAGGACAGATGTATTGAAGTATTGAACAGATTGAAGGGACAGACACTCTAAAAGCACCACTGAACTTTTGATGCCACCTTCTATAGTGTCTGTCCCTTTATCATTAATCGAGCTGACAACCCTTGCTGCTATTAACTTTCTGGATAGACTGTTTTGAATCTTTCCAATACCAAAAGCATGTCATCAGATGGCTCTATTTCGAGCTCCTCACACTCTTTTGAGAAGAAGTTCCAATGTGCTTTTCGCCACCAAGCTAAGCTTTTATCACCCTCACCTTCTGCTGCAGCAAATTCATCGGTAACTTTCTCGAACTCGCAAGTCATTACTGAAGTCACCTCAATGATACAAACAGGTTCACCGTTCCAGTTAGTCACCACTTGGAGATGACCGACTTCAGGCATTGGCTCGCCTTTTTCACTATACCAATGCTCTAAACTGCAAGATGCTTGCTTTTCACCTCGCAAGATAAGATCCGCACAGATGTTGGCATTATATTCATCTGCGCAAAAGTAGTCTGAGCTAAATGAAACATACTTAGCGGCAACCTCTTTCGATAGCAGACCAAGGTATTGTTCTAGAAACAGCTGACTTCTTTCATCCATGACTCTAAATTCCTGATTGAGAAAACATATATCGAGTTAATTTATAGTGTCTGTCCGTCTTGAGAAACACGTTTTGAGAAACATAATTGAGTTCAGTACATAATCTTAATTTTATTGATGTGAACAACAACATAAATTGGACATTTTCGTTCTTCTAAATAGCATATCATCCTAACTTCTTTATAACTTTTTATACTTATAAATGTAAGCATAAAATTTCATATTTCATGTTAAATTAACTTTTGTTCCATACATGGATTTAGCTTCACTTTAACAAGTCATTTCTAAGGAAAAATCATGAGAATAAAAGTAATTCCAGTGGCTTTATTATCTAGTTTAATATCAGTTCCCACATTCGCTGATGTGGAACATAAATTTGGATTTAAAGGTAGTTATGTCGATCAAGATGCCTCTCATAGTATGTTATTTGGTAAATAAAGCGATAATGCTTTTGGTTATGGCATTGAATATACTGCCTTGTCTCCAATCAGTACATCTTCTGAAAATAGAGCAAAATTTGGTATAAATTTAGGCTTTGATACTTTTGATCTTGAACATGATGTCACACTATCATCGGACAGAAATATTATTGATACTGAGTTTAGAGTTATAACTATTGCACCCATATTTGCGTACTCTGTTAATAACAATATTGATTTTTATGTCAAAGCAGGCGTAACTCTATGGGATGCTGATTTAGAATCCAAAGACCTTTCGATGTCTTATAGCTTAGACGGCGAAGATTTCATATTTGGATTAGGAGCCACCTACCAATCACATAATGGGGCATACTCTGGTATCGAAATTTCAAAAGCTGATTTTAGTGATTCTGGCTTTGATGTAGATACGGTAATGATTTCAATAAAATTTGGTTATACCTTTGGACTCAATTCGGCTAGATAGCCACAATTAACTGCTCTAATAAAAAAGCGCGTTACCAACATGCAGTAACGCGCTTTATTCACTTTAATTAATTGAGCTTGAGATTAACTCACCGCTACACCAAATGTCGGCATTGTATCGCGGCGCTTAATCACAAAGCGCAGGCGTAGTAGCATTAGAATTGCGGCAACCGTTAAGCCAGTCAGAATGCCGACCCAAAAGCCCTTCTCGCCCATTGCTGGCACAACGTAGTCTGTTAAGCCGAGCACCACACCCATTGGCAGTGCCAAACCCCAGTATGAGGCAATCGCCAAAAACATCGGGATCTTAGTGTCTTTGTAACCACGTAGCGCGCCATTAGCAGAGGTTTGCAACGCATCACTGAATTGGTACATCGCAGTAAACACCAGCAAAGTCGCTGCCGTCGCACTGATGGCAGGATCGGTAGTGTACAGACGAATAATCCACTCAGGGAACAGCAAAAATACGGCAACTGAAATCAGTGAAACTAAAGCGGCAACCAAAATACCGATTTTACTGCGCTCTACTGCGCTTAACTCATCACGCTCACCCAGAGAGTGTCCCACGCGAATCGTAATACCAAACGAGATACTCATCGGAATCACATAAGTTAAACTCGAGATGTTCAGCGCGATCTGCGCCGCCGCGACGTTCTCAGCGCCAATGCGACCAATCAACAGTGCGATAACCGCAAAGATACTGCCACAAACAGCGATATTCATACCAATCGGCAAACCCAACTTGAGCAGGTTAAACATCTCTTTGATGCGAGGTTTAGCATCAGAAAATGAAATGATTTTTTTGTAGTGATGGTGGCCGCGAATATACGAGTAAAGCAAGCCAGACATGACCCAATAGACCAAACTGGTTGCCCAGCCACAACCCACAGCACCCAATTCAGGGAAACCAAGCTTACCGTAGATCAGAACATAGTTAACTGGGATGTTAAGTAGCAAACCAATCACCGAAATAACCATTGGCACTTTGGTATTGTTCATCCCTTCACAGAAGCCGTTTAAGGTATAGAACAAAGCAATACCCGGCACACCAAACGCTAAGGCGAACGCATAGTCACTGGCAATAGGGATGATCTCAGAAGCAACACCAATCCATTCCAAAATAGGTTTCGCACTGACCAAATAACCAATCAGTAACACGCTAGAAAACAGCGCTAGCCAAACCATCTGGAAGAACTCAACTGAGATACTAGAAAAGTCACGCGCACCACGATGGTAAGCAACCACGGGCGTTAAGGCCATGATCACGCCGCGCAGCAATAGCAAAACAGGGATCCAAAGGCTACCGCCAAGTGCTATCGCAGCAAGATCCGCAGGGCTAACTTGACCCGCCATAGTGGTGTCAACAAAACCCATCGCTTGCGTAGCGATTTGCGTCAGAATGATAGGAATCGACAGATGCATCAAGGCACCCGATTCACGAGTAAAACGAGAAAAAGGACTAAGTGTCGTTTGCATGGAATTTCACAAACACCAATATAAATGCACCAGTGATGGCAGGATAGCGAGTGTGCATTTTAGGGTGTGCCCGTTGGGCGGCGATAATATAATCAGCTTGTTAAAATCGGTCAAGCACAACGATCATCAGCAAAAATAACTAAGTTATTGATAGTTATAAAAATGAAATAATTCGCTAAAAATAACAGCAAAAAAAACGTGTTTTTTTTGCTTCGTAACTGAGCAATGTTGGTATAGCATGCGCAGCCCAATAATTTACGAGCATAACAACTGTGGGAATCATTCCTTCAAACGCCCTCTATACCGACCTTTCTGGTTACTACGATTTAATGTGTGCCGATATTGATTACAAAGCGCAAAGTCACTTCGTAAGCCGCCTACACCAAATTTTTGGTAATGAAGGAAAGAAGCACCTTGATTTAGCTTGTGGCACTGGTCCGCATATTCGTCACCTGATTGATGCCGGCTACCAAAGCAGCGGTCTGGACCTAAACCAACCGATGCTTGATATTGCTAAGCAGCGTTGCCCAGAAGCGGAATTCATCCTCAACAATATGTGTGAGTTTACTGTTGAACAACCGCTAGATCTGATCACCTGTTTTCTTTACTCAATCCATTACAGTGATGGTATTGAAAACCTGAAAAAATGCATCGCCGCTGCCCATGCAGCACTAGCATCAGGTGGTATGTTCTGCTTTAACTCGGTCAACCGTAACAAAATTGATAACCGCTCTTTCGTTCGCCATAGCGCCCAACACGAAGGCAGTGAGTTTACTTTTAGCTCAGGTTGGCGATACAGCGGCGAGGGTGAACAGCAATTCCTGACACTGAGTATCGAAAAGCACTCTGAAGATGAAAAACAGCTTTGGAATGATGAGCACCCAATGGTTGCGGTTAACTATGACGAACTAAGCTCACTACTTGAACCGTACTTTGAAGTGCATATCTTCGAGCATGATTACGAAAAAATCCTGCCTTGGAATGGTCAGTCAGGCAACGCATTCTTTGCTTGTGTAAAGCGCGACTAATACCGACTCCGTCGACAAAAGAAGCTTATAAAAACGCCCTCTATCAAAAACGAGGGCGTTTTACTTTACCTAACAGTACAACCAATTAATTCGTTTCAGTAGCCTTATCACACACCCGTTTTTGTACTAATGGCGGCGCGGGCTCATAGTGGCTAAGCGACATATTAAAACTGCCCTCCCCACCCGTTATCGAACGTAAACGTTGCGAATAACCTTGCACCTCATTTAGCGGCGATTTCGCCCGTAGCAACGTAAAATGACCATCGATAGGCTCAGTACCTTCAATCAAGCCGCGGTTACCTGAGAGATCCCCAGAGACATCGCCTACATTCACCGTCGGCACGCGCAGTTCCATTTGTACGATTGGCTCCAGTACAATTGGGTCAGCATTGTTGATCGCATCTAGAAACGCTTTTTTACCCGCAATCACAAAAGCGATCTCTTTCGAGTCCACCGAATGATATTTACCGTCATAGACAGTAACTTCGATATCTTTGATTGGATTACCAGAAATCGCGCCCTCTTCAAGCGCTTGGACAATGCCCTTTTCCACCGCAGGGATCAGCGAAGTTGGAATCGAGCCACCCACAACCTTATTAACGAATTGGAAGCCAGCGCCACGTTCTAGCGGTCGTACCCGCAGCTGCACTTCACCAAACTGCCCAGCCCCACCACTCTGTTTCTTATGGCGATAATGCCCTTCAGCAGGTTTGGTCACGGTTTCAAAGTACTCGACACTCGGTTCACTGGTTTCGACTTCAAGCTTATAAACGCTCGCCATCTTTTCTAAGGCGATTTTAAGGTGGAACTCACCTTGCCCACTTAAAATGGTTTCATTCGTTCGAGCACGATGTTCCACGCGCAGAGATGGGTCTTCGCTGACTATCTTATGCAGTACATCACCCAGTTTTTGCTCATCCCCCCGTTTCACCGGTTTAAGACAGATTGAATACATTGAATTGGGGAAGTTTAAGGTCTTCAACGTCACGCCATCTTCGTCATGAGAATCATGTACGATAGAGTCAAACTGCAACTCATCCACTTTAGCCAGCACACAGAAATCCCCTGCTAATGCTTTCGTGATCTCGCTGCGCACCTTACCTTGAAGTTGATACAGATGCCCAACCTTAAACGCTTTATTGCTCTCACCGATATAGAGTTGGCTGCCGACATGGATTTCACCTTGATAGACGCGCAAGTAAGCCAGCTTGCCCATATAAGGATCCACACTCACTTTGTACACATGCGCCACGCTGTGCTCTAACGTTTCACAGTTAACCTTAATCATCTTACCGTTTTTCTCCAACTGAGGTGGGTTACCTTCGTTTGGCATCGGCATAATTTCGGTTAAGGTTTTTAGTAGAAGATCCACGCCTGCACCAGTTTGCGCAGACACGAAGCAGATTGGCACGACATGCCCAGTTCTGAGCGCTTCTTCAAATGGATCATGCAGCTGTTCAGGCGTAAGTTCAGAGCCTTGTTCTAGATAGAGCTCCATCAACTCTTCATCCACCTCAATCACTTGGTCGATTAACGTCTCATGCGCCGCTTCCACCGTTGATATCAAAGTCTCTTTCGCCACTTCCGGTTCAAAGAAACAGTCGACAACTGAGTGACCATCAGTTGAAGGTAAGTTGATTGGCAGGCAGTTGTCGCCAAAGTGCGCAACAATACTTTCCATCAGTGCTTCGAGCTGATCACCATGATTGTCTAACTTGTTGACAATAATCATCCGACACATTTGTCGCTCTTGAGCAAACTCAAATATCCGCTCAGAGGTTTGATTGATAGGGGCTTGCGGATCGATGATTAGTGCGGTGGTTTCCACTGCGGGAAATACGCTGAGGGTGCGTCCAAGTAATTCGTTTTGTCCGGGAGTATCGATGATATTAAGGCGGTGCTGATTCCAACTCAACGCGACAGGGGTGGCTTCAATACTGTGTTGATACTGAATCGATTGGTCGTCAAAATCGGTAACCGTGTCCCCTTTTTCGACACAACCTAAATGGGTCGTGGAGTCGCAGGTAAACAACAGTTTTTCAATCAACGTCGTTTTACCCGTCCCCGTTTGACCAACAAAGGCGATGTTGCGGATCTTATTGATAGGCATAAAGCCTCCTTGCAAATGACACGTTGAACACGACTCACGCGGCTAAGCGGGTCGATTACAAAGCAAACTTGATACAAGCTCAATCGCCATCAAGTCAGCTACGATAAAGTTACAAACGGCATTAAATCGGCGGGATTACCGCCTGCTCGTCTGCCATGTCATTTTTCGGATCACTCCATGCATTTCACCACCACTCACACAGATTAATGGCTAGTCACTCTAGGATGGCTCAATATCCTTATAATTAATGTGACTAATTTCATTATATCCGCTAGAAATCACTTTGCAGGATTGAGAATTGATGAATGGCATAAAAAAACCCGCCGAAATGGCGGGCTGGTCAAACCGTATTAAACACAACGGTGAACATGATACTTTCCAACGATGTTGATAATCAGCAAGTGACGCTAATTAAATTGAATAGTAGCGGTTTAATACTTATTCCAAATCCCCTTGGATACGACCAAAACAATATCACGGTTACCCAAAAGGCTATTGACCCACGCTCGGGGGAACATGATCTCAGCCGTTAGGAGCCTATCAATCAGTTAAACGCACGCGCTAATGTGCCAACACCATGATACTGATAAACTTTTGCTTTGTTACAAACAAAGGCTGACTCACCTGCGGCAAGGGTAACGAGCTCACTGCCACAACTAAGCGTTGCTTGACCTTCAATACAGAAAATAATCTCTGCACCGCGAACATATTGCGCTTTATCCTCGGCATCGAGCGCGATGATTTCAAAACCGAAATCATCCACCGGGATCGGATAACCGAGCTTATTACCGCTGCAAAATGGTGCCAGCTTGATTTCGTCAGCAGTAATAGAGTGGAACTGAGTATTAGCAATAAGCTCCGCCACATCCATATACTTAGGCGTCAAACCTGCGCGCAGTACGTTGTCAGAGTTCGCCATAATTTCTAAGCCAGTACCTTTGACATACGCGTGCGGCGTTTCAGCATGGAGGAACATCGCTTCACCTGGTTCAAGCTCCACCACATTTAACAGCAGCGGTGAAAACAGACCGATATCATCGCCATACCCTTGACTAAAGTCTTGAATGAGTTCAAACGCTTCACGTGCTAGTGCCGTTTTAGCGGGCAGTTCGACTCGCGCCACAAGCTCAGCGATCGCTTGCTGCTTACGCTCACCGGTAAGGTTCATCACCACAGAGAAAAACTCTGCTAAACCTTGCTCGTTCGGCAAAGCACTCAGCGCATCAACTTCATCACGCAAGGAATCAATCCCCGCTTGCTGAAACAGCGCCACAATCTCTGCAACAGGACGAAAACCATTCATCGCTTTGTAAAACGTTAACGCGTAAACCAACTCGGGTTTATGGTTAGCATCTTTGTAGTTACGGTTCGCCGCACTTAACTCAATGCCTTGCTGGTTCTCTCTCGCAAAGCCTGCCATCGCTTTCGCTTTACTAGGGTGAACTTGTACCGAAAGCGGTTTTGCCGCAGACAATACTTTAAACAGATAAGGCAGTTCACCAAAACGCTCCGCCGTATACTCGCCTAAAACGCCATGTGGATCTTGCGCGATAATCTCAGACAAAAGCTCACCGCTGCCGGCTACTTTTGAGCAACCATTTGGGTGTGCACCCATCCAGATTTCAGCTTGAGGTTGATTGTCAGGGTTAGCAATACCAAATAGCTCACCCATCGCCGTTTTACTACCCCAAACATAATTTTGAATTACGTTATCGAGTTTAAATAGTGTTTTCGTCATCGTTGAATCTCTTGCGAGCGAATGGAGGTGAAATAAAAAAGCTCAGCACATCTATGAGGCAATGTGCTGAGCAAAACCCGTAATTAGAACTTCACTAGGAATGACTTAGCTTGGCATGATTTCAAAGTGCCAAAGCTCGTCTCAACTTGAGATTGCTCTTGAGATTCCGCTAAAGGCTTCTCATCCATGCTCACTTCTTGCCATGCGCTTACCGCTTGAGTGAAGCAAACACCATCTTCTAACTCACCCGTTTCTGCTGGGTTGTAAACACGAATCACAAGACCTTGCTCATCTTCCGCTTTCTTCAGTACACTCAATACCGCGCCACGTTGCTCTTTTTCAAGCAAGCTGTATGTAAGTGGCTTGTCTTGTTCACCCACGTTTAGCTTCATCGCGTTGTATGGGATCTTGTTGTAGCACTGAATTGGAGTGACGTTGTCACGAGATTCAGCCATGATATTCGCACTGATGTGATCACCTTGGTAACCAAACAGACTGAAGTTACACACTAGCTTGCCACGCGTTTGCGAGTCAGGCGTTGGGATCTTAATACCTGAAGGGCGACCAGGACGCAGTAGCAGCTCTTCTTTACCCAGCGTGCCAACACCACGTAGCAATGTTAGAGCAAAAGTATCACGCTCTTCGTTGTTCTTGCTTGAAATGATTTCAAACTCACGTAGACCATTGGTCATCAGCGCCATACCGCCAGCCGAGTTCTCAACCGCCGCAAAGTTCATAAGTTGGTAAACTGGTACTGGCGCTTCTTTCCAGCCCTCTTGTTCCCAAACTTCCATCGCAGGATCGTTGGTTGGGCGAGTGATCAAGCCAAACTGGTTATCCGCAACCACAGTTTCAGAGACAAATGGCGTCGGGATAAGCACACGTACACGGTGATCATCAGCTTGGTTATCAAGCTCCATGCGAACGTCAATACGGCGGCTACCTTGTTTTAGAACCACTTGGCAGTCAACATCTAGGAAACCATTTTGACCCGCTCGCTCTTCACGCTCCTGCAGATTTGCTGGGACAGACATGCGTAGCTTAATGTTCGCGACCGATTGGAAGCCTTCGTGTTTGATCTCTGTTTGCACCTCAAACTCATCAGAGTAGAGTAGCCATTCTTTACGTGATGGCGAGTAATCGTATTCGTCGCCATCATCTGAACCATCTTCGATACGCAGCGCTTGGTCGTAAGTGTGTAGCGTCTCTTTGTCGAAAATAGTTAGCGTACCGTTAGCGTTGACATTGATGCGGTAGAAGTCGTTCTCTAGAACGTGTTCACCCTGCTCTGCCACTTTTTGCGTGCCTTTGCTGTGCGCTTCAATGTGCAATGTCGTGAAGCCCATTGCTGGTACTGTGTGTTTAAATTGGATGTCATATTCAATGAACGGGTCGTAGTTACCGTAGTGAACGATCTGACGGTCAATCTTACCTGGGTCAATCACGCGTTGGTCTTGAATGAAGTACTCAATCGCATTGTCGTTATCATCAAACAGATTAAATTCATTCGCACGTAGAGTAATCGTGGTATTGATCACCTCTTCACGCGCATATGGAGATAGGTTGAACAGCGCTAGCTTGTCACAGCCTTCACGTGCTGGCATGTGGTCAACAATCTTACGCTTGTAGAAGTTGATTAGGTTGGTCGCCATATCATCCGCAAGGATGTAGCGGTTTAGGATCTCAGCGTGTACTTTGTCTGAGCAGCAGCAACCAATCGAGTCATGAGCGTGGTTCTTCATGCTCTCTTTCCACATTTTCTCAATCAGACCGTGGTGGTATTCAAAGCCCAAGCTCCAAGCGATAGACGCAAGCGGCTCTAGAATGTTAACAATCTTATTCTCAACTTCAGCGTGGATCAGTTTGATGTCCATACGAGTTGAAGAAATCGTGCGGTGAACACGCATGTATTTACCGTCGTTAAACTCACCTTTTACTGTATCCAATTGATCGCGCAGCGCTTCAATACGCTCAAACACTTCTTCGTAGCGGCTCATCACAAACTCGCGATCAGGGTAGATCTCACGCAGCTTGTCCATCACTTCAAAAATGTCTTTCTGAATTGGCATTTGGTCGTGACCGTTTGGCAACAGAATGTCTTTCGTCACTGACGGCTTTTCAAGCACAGGGAAGTATTTGTCTAGGCGATCACGCAGACCTTTTTCATCTTGAGGTAAGTACTTACCAATCGCATAGCCCAGTGGTAGCACTTGTGATGTCACTTCACTCCCATCATTCGATTGCCATACAAATTCGGTTTTATCTGTACCGTGACGCTCTGAACAGCCGCGCCAGAACATTGCACGATTAATACCAAAGCCGTTGTAAATCATAGGTAGTTGCGAGCTCATTGAGAATGAATCTGGTAGGTAACCAATCTTCATTACTTCACCAAACTCTAGGCAGTCACGAATACCGTAAAGCATATTACGTACAATGGATTCGCCAGACACTTGCATGGTATCCGTTTGCGAATACCAAGGACCAATAATCAATTTGCCCGCTTCAACTAAGGCTTTAACGCGCTCTTTGTTCTCTGGTTTGATCGCGAAGTAATCTTCTAGTACCGCGGTTTGACCATCGAGTACGTAGTATTTGTATGCAGGGTCATTTTCTAGACGCTGCATGATCTCTTCCATGTTGTTAATCAGAAGAATACGTGACTCTTCAGTAGTGAAATACCATTCACGATCCCAGTGCATGTGTGGAGTAATATGAACGCGTGATGTAGTCATAACTGTATTACCTATTGAGCGATTTACTTAAGCAGTAAAGAGACTCGAAATTTGAAATTTGAAAATATGGGGATTAAATCTTGTTACTTACACAGGGCACATAACTTGTGCCCTGTGCTATTTAGCGTTAGTTTGAAGTCGCAGCCTGAGCGTCAAATTGACCCTTTTTTACTGCGTGTGCTCGCCAGCCGATTAGCATTGCGGTAGAAATCGCCGTACCAATTAGAGCAGCACCTAGCCAGATTGCGCCGGCACCGAATGCGCCGATTTCAGGGCTGTAATCCAATAGGAATAGCGACACGATACCCGCACCTGGCGCTTGCAGACCGATACCAGCCGCACCTACGATGGCACCACAAACTGCAGAACCCACTAGGAATGAACCGATTACGCGTACTGGATCTTCAATCGCCATTGGAATCGCACCTTCCGTGATACCCGCAAGACCTAGTAGCCAAGTTGACTTACCCGTTTCAATCTCAAAGTCTTTAAACAGACGTGGACGAAGCATAGTCGAGAATGTCACTGTAAATGCCGAAACCATTTTCACTGAAGCAAAGATTGCATAAGGCGCAAAGTTACCGTTCGCCATCGCACCAACACAGAACAGGTAAGCTGCTTTGTTGATTGGACCACCAAGGTCAGACGAAACGAACAGACCGATTACCGCACCTAGAATGATGGCATTGGTACCCGATAGACCATTAAGGAAATCGGTTAGTCCTTGGTTTAGCCATGCCACAGGTTTGCCTACCACGAACAGCATCAAAGAACCAATAACCAAGGTGCCTAATACTGGGTAAAGGTAGAAGGTTAAAAAGCCATTAAATGCCGGGCTAACGCGAATATTCTCTTTCACCCAACGCATGAAGTAGCCTGCTAGCAAACCACCAGCAACACCACCAAGGAAACCTGCACCGATTAAGTTCGCTGCAAGACCCGCTGCAAAACCAGGCGCTAGAGCTGGCTTATCCGCCAATGAGTAAGCGGTGTAAGCTGCCAGTACAGGCACCATGATCACACCAAGTAGACCACCACCTAGCTTACGGTACATGTTCAACCAACTGCCCGCTTCGTTATAAAGCGCAAGCATTTCTGGGTTGATACGTGAAAGCAGAACTGCAATCGCCAGCACCGTACCACCCGCCACAATCAGTGGCACAGCAAACGAAATACCAGAGAGCAGCGCTTGTTTAACATCGGTTTTCCAAGAGTTACGCTTCTTCGGCGCATCCGTTGCAACGGCACGCTCGGCACCAGAGCCATTTTTCGCCGCTTCCAACGCTTCATTAAGAATACGCTCAGCGTGTTTAATCGGCTCAGCAACTGGCACTTCAACGCGAGGAATACCGTTAAAACGCTCTAGCTCTTTGATAGCCACTTCTGCCGCAAATACGCAAGCATCGGCTTTATTCAGTTGCTCAGCCGTTAAGCGATCTTCAATACCATTAGCACCTTGTTTTTCAACATGAACGTTGATACCAAGCTTCTTACCCGCTTTTTCTAGGTATTCCGCAGCCATATAAGTATGAGCGATACCAGCAGGGCACGCTGTCACACAGACAACGGTTGGCGCATTTGTATCTAAGTTGTCTTGTTCTTCAACCACTTCGTCAGGCTTGTTGAACAGCGCCAGAAGTTCATCTGTGGTGGTCGCATTCAGCACGGCTTCACGTACGTCATCATCAACCAAGGTTGTAGTAAGCTCTGTGAGCAGGTGCATGTGCGTAGAGCCTGCTTCAGCATTTGGAATAGCAATTAGGAAGATCAGATTAACATCTTCATCTTCGTCCAAGCCTTTCCACTTTAAATCTTGTTTTAGTGTCGCAACCGCGAAGGAAGCTTCTTTTACTGCATCTGTCTTACCATGAGGTACAGCAAGACCTTCACCTAAAGCGGTTGGTCCTTGTTCTTCACGCGCAAATACCGCATCTAGGTATTGTTGTTTATCGTGCAGTTTGCCTTGTTGATCTAATTGTTCAGCCAGCGCACGGATCGCTTCGTCACGACTTGTAAAAGTCGTTTGTAGGTTAATCAGCGATGGGTGGGTTAGAGAGGTCAGATTCATAACGTTTGTCCCATTGTCACATTATTCATTGTTGTCCGAACAACAACGAGACCAATAATACCTATTACATACAAATGTTCTGCGATCCAGATCTCAGTTGAATTAAAATATGTATCATTGTTGTATTGTCTATTTTCAAATTATACCAAACAACTGCTTGTCATATTGAATCGAATTCGTATGATACGATTAACTATAGCGTATATAAGTGCTGTTCCATCGAGTCGTAGCGGAACAGTGTAAGAGAGGTAGCCATGGCAAGATTGCCTATGTATCGACAAATAGCAGACGCCATTCGTGGCAAGATCAGCTCAGGTGAATATAAAGTCGGTAATGCCCTTCCTACTGAGGCACAATTACGAGAAGAGTTTTCCGTTAGCCGCGTGACAGTGCGCCAAGCGATTAAATTGCTGGTTGAAAGCGGCGAGCTAGAGAGCAAGCAAGGCAGCGGAACCTACGTGAAAGAAAACAAGGTGAATTACGACATCTATCAGCAAAGTAGCTTTGCTGAAAAATGGTCACACCTCGATTCTGTTACTCGCAGTGATGTACTGGCATTTGAGATCCGCAGCGCCTCACTCACCATGGCAGAACACCTTAATATCTGTGAAGGCGACCGCGTCTTCTACGTTAAACGCGTGCGCTACGTTGATGAGAATCCAATTACGGTTGAAGAAACTTGGCTACCAACCGAAATGTTCCCAGACCTCACCTACCAAGTGATGCAAGGTTCAAAATACGAGTTTATTGAAAATCAAAAAGGCATGGTCATTGATCGCAGTGAACAGGAAATCATCCCTGTTTTGCCACCCAGTGACATTGCCGATCTCCTTGGTATTGACCCAGCGCAACCGATCATAGAGAAACGTACCCGCAGCCATTTAATCGATGATACAATTTTCGAATACAGTCGAAACTACTTTAAATCAAGCGATTACAAATTTACGTTGGTAGCAAAGCGTCACCGTTCATAGCGAATTTCAAGCCTGTATCTTCTTAGATCACTGACCTTAAAAACACGCTTTTGAACGCACGTGTTTAAGCGCAAGCAACTCGAATTTGTTGGCAAGGATAGAAAATGAACTCTGGTGTGAAATCTGTTTTATGTTTTGGTGACTCAAACACATGGGGCTACATGCCCATCAAAGGCGGTCGCTACCCAGCCGAGCTACGCTGGACGTCGCTATTAGAGCAACAACTCCCAGCAGACTGGCAAGTGATCAGCGAAGGCTTGCCAGGCAGAACCACCGGTTTTCATGAATCGATTCACAGCCCTCACTCCGGTCTCGGCTATTTCCTACCTTGCTTAGAGAAATACCAACCAGAAGTGGTGGTGATCATGCTTGGCACCAACGACTTGCAAAGTCATCTAGGTTTATCCGCCGAAGCGATCTCTTGTGGTGCGGCGCAACTGGTTAAACAAGCCCAGCACTTTGCCAGCCACAACCAAGATGTCGCGACCAATATCGTATTGGTTTGCCCACCGCCTATTGTTGAAGTCGGTTTCGCTGCCACAGGATTTTGCGGCGGTGCAGAGAAGTCGCAACAATTTGCCGAGCATTATCAACAAAGAGCCCAAGAGCTTGGCTGCTATTATTTAGATGCAGGTAAATGGGTGTCATCGAGTACAACGGAAGGGGTACACTGGCATGAGGATCAGCCCGCCAAGTTTGCCGAAGGTTTATACCAGACGATCAAACATCTGTTTGCTTAATCACCATCAAGCCACAATAACTGGCAGCGACGAATCATAGGAACCGGATGAAAGTACTTCAGGACTTCAGTGTCTTTATCGAAACCGCGCGCCAAGCGAGCATCACCCAAGCTGCGAATACGCTGGCAATAACGCCTGCGGCGGTAAGTGCCACAATAAAACGCCTTGAAGCGCAATTTGGTTGTGCGCTGTTTATTCGCTCAACACGCAGTATTCGCCTGACGCCTGAAGGTCAATTAATGCTGGAGAAATGCCAGCAAGCCGTGACTGCGATTGAATCTGGCGTTGAGTCAGTAAAGCGCGATCCAAACCAAATCACCGGGCACCTACGTTTAGCAATGCCATCGGATCTTGGGCGCAACATCATCATTCCGTTGCTCGATGAATTTATGGAGCAACACCCAACTCTTTCGGTCTCACTTGAGCTTAGCGATAGTTTGATTGATCTCTACACTCGCCCGATCGATGCTTCACTGCGCTATGGCACGCCGCCAGACTCAACCATGGTTGCCCTACCGATCAGTCCAGACAACGATCGCATCGCTTGCGCATCCCCTGACTACCTTGCCAAATATGGCACTCCGACTCACCCATCAGAACTTGTTAATCACAACTGCATCAACTTCATCACGCTAGTGAAGTACCACACCAAGTGGCGCTTTACCAAACAAGGGGAAATGTGTGAAGTGATCGCCACAGGCAACCGCTTTGCCAACGACGGTGATGCAGTCAGACGCTGGATGATCTCCGGAAAAGGGATTGGCTATAAATCCCGAATTGATTCAATACCAGATATCGAAAACGGCAGCCTCGTACCCCTGTTTGAAGATTGGCAAGGCGATGCGATTCCTCTCAATCTTGTAGTGACAGACAAGCGCCAGCTGACTCCCGCACTTTACCTGCTGCGAGATTTCTTGCGCGAGCGTTTAAGCCGCTAGTTCATATTGCTATTAACCAACGGCTCATGTACTGCAACGTTGCCGCTATTGAGAAGCCACCGGCGAGCAAATCTCGACCAGATAACCATTCAGATCGCTGACGTACGCGGTGGTCTGTCCCCACGGCATCTCTTCAACGTCTTGAACTAACGTTGCACCAGCCTTTAATGCCTGACTAAGCTGCTCTGCGACTTGCTCAGTTTCAAAGGCAATTTCAAATGTCGGCGCGCTAGGATTTGGCTTGACCGCGCCTTTACCCAGTTGCTCCATCAGCTCAAGCGAGCTAAACGAAAGCGTGGTTTCGCCCGTATTAAGCGCACCGTAGTCGCCGCTTGGGTGTAAAAATTCGATCTCAAAACCAAATGCTTCTCGATAAAACTCTAATGTCGCCTTTACGTTTTCAACATACAAAATGGTGTATTTCAGTTTCATGTTGTTCCCTTAATCACTCACTTAATTACATATTGCGCCACTGCGCACTTTTTAGCCGCCACAACGAGTCTGATTTGCGACACTGAAAAGCAAAATAATGGCTAGTGAGCGCACGCGATTGTGGTTACTCTTATTCTCTATTCACCACTAAGGATTGATATCTTGAAACTGGAAGCCATTCATCACGTTGCCATCATCTGCTCAGATTACTCAAAATCAAAGCACTTCTATGTTGAGTTGCTGGGTCTTGAGATCATCGCTGAGAACTACCGCCAAGCGCGCGACTCTTACAAGCTGGATTTAGCGCTGCCAAACGGGAATCAACTTGAGCTGTTTTCATTTCCCAACCCACCAGCGCGCCCAAGCACCCCTGAAGCGCAAGGCTTACGCCACTTAGCTTTTGTGGTTGAGTCCGTTGAACAGAGCGCGCAACATTTAACGCAGCACGGCGTAGAAGTAGAACCGATTCGCATTGATGAGTTCACCGGCAAAGCGTTCACCTTTTTCAAAGATCCCGACGGCTTACCGCTGGAGCTGTACCAAAAGTGACCTTGACACTCTTTGCCTAAATCTAGCAACTTCAACCACAGCATAAGAAAACGGGTGTATAAGACTATACTTACCCCCGATGATCTTCACTCGCCCATTCAGCTTAAGAATGTGATGTAATCGATATAATTGACGATCAAATTTAGATCCAACTTGATGAAATTTTGATGATGTGAAAACCTTACCACATTAAAACATGAAAACCTTTTCACACATTAAGGGTAGAACAGATGAATAACAAAATTGCAGTGAGTTTACTCAATGCTTTGGGTGGAAAAGAGAACATCCGAGCGCTTGAGCATTGCGCGACTCGTTTACGCGTAGTGGTGAAAGATGACGCTAAAGTTGACGCAGATGCGATCAAAAAGACCGCTAAAGTAGCAGGTTACTTCCTGCAATCGGGTCAGCACCAAGTGATCTTAGGCACGGGTCTAGTGAACACTGTTCACGGCGAAATGACCAAACTGGTTGATGGTGAGCTAGAAAGCACCAAAGGCGCAGCGTATGAAAATATGAGCCCGTTCCAAAAGGCACTGCGCGCGTTGGCTGACGTATTTATCCCGCTAATTCCAGTGCTGGTTGCAACGGGTCTGTTCATGGGTCTACGCGGCTTTGCACAACAACTGGGCGTTACTTTCTCACCTGATGTTCTGACTATGACGCAAGTTGTAACAGACACAGTATTTATCTTCTTGCCTGCTCTCGTTGTATGGTCTGCTTTCCAACGTTTTGGCGGCACGCCAGTGGTCGGTATGGTGCTAGGTCTTATGTTAATCGCGCCAATGCTGCCAAACGCATGGGCGGTTGCATCGGGTGATGCAGAGAGATTGTCACTGGGTATCTTCCAAGTGCAAGGCTTCCAAGGCACCATCATTCCTGCTCTTATCGTCGGTATCTTTGGTGCAAGCCTAGAGCGTTGGATCAAGTCTTGGATGCCATCGGTAGTGGCGCTGGTATTCACGCCATTTTTAACCATCACTATCGGTATGTTGGCGGGTCTTTTGATTATTGGTCCTATCTTCAACGTAGTTGAACACGGCGTAATGGTTTCTTCAGAAACGATTGTGAACCTACCATTTGGTATCGGTGGCGCTATCTTTGGTGCATTCCAACAAGTACTGACGGTAACGGGTCTACATCACAGCCTAATGGTGGTAGAGCTAAACTTCCTATCAACATTGAAAGTAAACCCACTTAACGCATTGATCACTGCCTCAATGGCTGGTCAAGCAGGTGCAGCCATTGCTTACACCATGTCACTAAAAGACAAAGAACAGAAAGCGCTTAACTACTCATCAATCGCGCCATGTTTCTTCGGTATCACTGAGCCATTGCTATTCGGTATCACGCTGACTAACAGCAAGGTATTTGCATCAGGCATGATTGGCGGTGCTATCGCCGGTGCATTCGCAACCATGATGCACATCGCGCCTTCAGTAATGGGTGTGACGTACTTGCCAGCTATCCCTGCTTACCTTGGTAACGGCTTGATGATGTACATCGCCATGATTGTTATCGGTATGGGCTCAGCAATGATCGCAACCAAAATTCTGCTTAAAACTTCAAAAGCTTAACTATCAAGGGAGCCCAGCAATGGGCTCTCTTTACTTATATGAATACACTACTTAATCAAGCGAATGCGGTTCTAGCAAGCGCGACCACAGCAACCAATGACCATTGGCGTCCAAAGTTTCACATCACGCCGCCGGCAGGGCTGTTAAACGACCCAAATGGCTTTATTCAATTTGATGGTCAATACCACCTGTTTTATCAATGGCACCCCTTCGCTTGCGAGCACGGTTCCAAATTCTGGGCACACTGCACCAGTGATGATCTTATTCACTGGGAACTAAAACCAACCGCGCTCGCACCGGATGCCAACTACGACAAGAATGGGTGTTATTCAGGAAGTGCTTTTGTACTTAATGATGAGCTGCACTTGTTCTACACTGGCAACCTCAAAGATGAAGCCAACCAACGCATATCAACTCAATGCCTGGCAAAACCGAACGATAGCAAGCTAGAGAGCTACGAAAAGCTTGGTCCAGTGATTGATGGGCAACCAGAAGGCTACACAGCACACTTTCGCGATCCAAAGATCTGGCAACATGACGAGCGCTGGTACTGCGTATTGGGCGCGCAAACAGAGCAACTGACCGGACAAGTGCTGCTTTACTCTTCTGACGATGCAAAGCAGTGGCAATATCTAACGCCCATCGCTGGTGATGGCATCAATGGACTGACTGAGTTTGGCTACATGTTTGAGTGCCCAGATCTTTTTGCCCTTGATGGTCAAGATGTCTTAATTGGCTGCCCACAAGGAATTCAGTCGCAAGGGATGAATTTCCATAACCGTCATAACAACGGTTACTTTGTCGGTCAATTAGATTACGCAACCACTCAATACACCCATGGTGAGTTCCTGCCACTTGATCGCGGCTTTGAATTCTATGCACCGCAAACCACCCTTGCCGATGATGGTCGTCGCTTGCTAAGTGCTTGGCTGGGGATTCCCGATGAAGATAATCAACCAACGGTGGAACATAACTGGATTCACGCCTTATCGCTCGTTCGCTCTTTGCACCTAGTCGATGGCAAAGTTCAGCAGCGTCCGGTGGAAGAGCACAAACAATTGCGTCGCAGCCAACAGCAGTGGGCAGAGCAAAGCCTCAACGCACAAAAACCGCTGAGCTTTAGCAGCGAAAACTGCTTTGAGCTCGCTCTCAAGGCTGAGCAAATTGACGGAGTGTTCTCACTGCGTTTAGCTGAAGTGGGTGAGCACTTTGTTGAAATCAGCTTTGATAGCGCAACTGGGGTATTCAAAGTCGACCGCAGTCATGCCCTTCACCAAGATGGCAGCCGTGAATGTCTGTTGAATACTCGCGACAGCTTAGAGCTACAGATCTTCTTTGACCGTTCGATTCTGGAAATTTTCGTCAACAATGGCGAAGAAGTCTTCTCTGGTCGCGTATTTCCTGCTCAGGCGGTATCAAACACCACTGTGACATCGACTAAGTCGTGTATAATCAAGGAGCTTATTCGATACGACTACTAGGGAACACCGCCCTAAAGAAAAGGACACGGGACATGCCAACCATCAAAGAAATCGCGCAATTAGCAGAATCTTCTATCTCTAGCGTGTCCCGGGTCATTAACAATTCTGGTTATGTCGGTGAAGAAGCGCGTAAGCGTATTCAAAAAGTGCTCGATGAAACGGGCTACCGACCTAACGCGCTTGCCAAAGCCCTGCACTCTAAACGCAGCCAAACCATCGGCGTGATCTTGCCAAAAATCAATGCGACCTCTTCAGGTGAAAACATTGCCGGTATTGACCAATACTATGCCGACAAAGGCTATTCGATCATCCTAGGCAACACCAACCACTCTGTAGATAAAGAAGTTGAGTTTTTGGATCTGTTCGCCGAAAAGCAGGTGGATGGCATCATATTGATCGCGACCACCATCACCCCAGAGCACGAGGCTAAAATTAAGAAACTGCGCGTGCCTTTAGTTGTGATGGGACAAACCGCCACCGATGGCTCACCAAGCGTGCTGTTTGATGAGATCTCAGCGGCAAAAGATATGATGGCGCATTTGGTTGCGCTCAACCACCAGCGCATCGCCTTTATTGGTGTGTCTGAGCTGGATATCTCGGTGGGTCAAAAGCGTAAACAAGGTTACTTAGAATCACTCGCGGCACACGGCATGCAAGCAAAGCCGGAGTGGATGAGCATTGGTGATTTCTCAGTAGAGAGTGGTTATAAGGCGTGCGAAACCATTTTCACCAATAGCCAAACTAAGCCAGATAGCATCTTTGCGGTGAATGATAAAATGGCAATCGGCGCGATTAACTACCTGTTAGAAAATGGCTACCGCGTACCGCAAGACATCAGTGTGTGTGGTGTGGGCGGCGGGGCAATGTCGGCTTACTACAACCCGAAGATCACCTCACTGGTGTATGACTTTCACGAGTCTGGCCGCATGGCTGCGGAGCTGCTGCACGGCTTAATTGAAAAGACCCAAACCATCGCCAAAAACCACATCAGTTTTGTGCCTTACTCGTTGGCTCAACGTGATAGCACTGAACAGAAATAGCCACCAATAAGTCAGCACCTAAAACACAAAAAGCCAGTCACTCGACTGGCTTTGATTTGGCTGATACCTACATCTTACGGATCTGCGCTATCTCATCAGCATCAATAGCTAAAGATTCAAGAAACTTCTGATGCTCCTGTGGCTCCATCTCTTCAAACTTCTGGTGCCACTTCACCATGTCTGCTTCGGTAAAACCAGCGGCTTGCATAATTTCGACCCAACGTTGTTTATTCACGCTCTTATCCTCTCTTAGATTTGGTTCTTGCAGCAGGGCAACAATCGCGCTTTGCTGCGCGCGTAATGTTTGGATCTCTCGCTCTAACTCTTCAAAGTGATCTTTCAAGATAGTCGCTTGAGATTGCCCCTGTTTGTCCAACAAAGTGCGAATACTGGTTAACGGCAAGCCATAGGAGCGATAAGATGAGATGGCTTTTAACCGTGCAATCTCTTTGTCGCCATACCAGCGATAACCATTTTCACTGCGCAACGTAGGCAGCAATAGCTGCTCTTTTTCGTAGTACAAAATCGTAGTGCGCGAAATCCCGCACTCTCTCGCCAGTTGAGTAACCGTTAACATATTCTTGCCTCTTTGTGGTTCAGGCTGCATCTTCAACCCTCGACTGATAGACGGGTCAACACGTTTTTTTCATTATGCTCTTTTCACCTTAAGCGTGACCGAGTAAACGGAAATTCCAGTTCTCAACTTCACCGGTGGCAATGCGCTGCAGCACTTTGTCACTCCAACTCTTTGAAAGTCTTTCCTGCGCTTTAAGCTGCTCAAGACCTTCTGGATTAAGCGGGTCACCAAAATAGCGCTCACACACCGCTAAGATAGAGAGCGGATTGGCCACTCGTTCAATCAAGACTAGCGGCGCATCAACACTCACCACGCCAGGCTGTATCACGCGATATAGCCAGCCACAGCGACTAACATCTTGCATATCCACAGAGAAATTCTCAACGCCCCAGCGCTGGCTTAACTTCATGCAAGGTGAACGTGGCTGGCTCACTTCAATAATCGCCTCACCCCACTGGTAGCGATCGCCAATACAAACATCGGCTTCAGACATACCAAAGGTACTGATGTTTTCGCCCATACCCGGCGCCTGCCACGTATGCTCACTGCGGTATTTACTCGCCCAATATTCATAGTGTTCGGCAGGATATTGATGCAACGCACGCTCTACACCACCATGAAATTTAGTCTCGGCGCATTCGTCGCCTTCCAAACCAGTCGCCGACAAATAGAGCTCGCCCGTAATTGGTGATTTGTCTATCGCGGTCGTCATACCAAAACGCTCGGCGACTTTACCTGTGTAAACACCTGATAACTTGTACTGTTGAGACACGTGACTGCTCTCCCTGTATTGATTAGCTGCGCGCTATTCTGCTGTGCTGATTACAAAATGATATCGCTATGCTAACACGGAAAGCTCACAGGAAAACGGGGAAGTTAATTGGTGTCAGGTAGCGATAAAAACTGACTTTTAGCACTCGAACAGACCTGCCCTTCAACACTGATTTGACTGCTCAGTTGATGCAAGTTGCGCTTGGTGGCGAGCCACCTCGCCTCCACCACAATACTGACACCAACCGGAACTGGTTGATGAAATCGAGTTTCTAATTTGGCAGTCATTGCGGTGATGCCCATGCTAAACAAGCAATGCAGCATCGCACTGTCATGTAAGGCTGTGATTAAGCCGCCTTGCATAATACCAGCGTAGCCTTGCACCCTATCTGTTGTTACAATCTCAGCTCTAACCACACCGAGTTCAACGGTTGTGAACTGAAGGGTGTTATCAGCAAAAAATGGCTGTTGGCAAACCACGCAATCCGCGTGATTGTGAGGAAATATTGGCTTCATGGCGTACTAGCCTTTAGGAAATAGTTATGGCTCGACCTAAAATCCATCGCGAAATCTGCACTCGCGCCCCTTACTCATGTTTTAAGCCAAACGGGGTTCCGATGACTGACTTAGAGCAAGTTGAGCTGCTACCAGAGGAGTTGGAAGCGCTGCGACTGGCGGATCAGGAAGGATTGAGCCAACTCGACGCCGCAGCCCAGATGCAGGTATCTCGCCAAACCTTTGGCAATATTGTTAAGCGAGCAAGAAACAAAGTGGCACATTGCTTAGTCAATGGTCATGCGCTGGTACTGAGCAAATAACTTAACTAATAAACAGCAGATGCCAGATCTCGCTGCTATTTAGACGGCTCTTGAATTTGATACAGCACTTTGTGTTCCGCGCACACCTCTTCACAGTTGCACTCGCGTTCAATATCAATTGAAGCCAGCCCTCCGCAACTGCCAGCGATTGGCTTACGCGAGAACATCACGCCAATCGCCATCAAAGCAATAATCGCCACAAAAGCCAGCACAGTCAGTATTAGCGTCATTTGCCGATCCTAGTGATCTTAGCAAAATTCGCCGGTGCTAATCGAGCCAATAGCGATGGCTTAGCTGCTGGCTTGCTGCCACAACAGCCACTTTGCTTACGTGGCTCTCTGCCATATTCCAAGCTTTTCACTTGCTCTAAATTGGCAAAGTCGAGTTCTTGCACGGGCACTTTTGCCGGGGATACCAATACGGTTAGTTGTCGGTCAAACAGGCGTTGCAGCATTTTTTTACCAATCGCTCGGACGACCACCGCATCAACTTGGTAGGTATCGAGAATTTCCATCCACTGTTTTTTCTTACCACATTGCGAAGGGGTTTCCACTAAGGTAATAAGTTGATGGGTATTACGCTCATCATCAACGATCAGCACTTGCGGAGAGCGAGAGAAGTGATTGGCAACTTCAGCGTTGCGACTAGGAATAGCGTATATCATGGGCACTCGGAATAGGTGACTTCACTGTGCCTCTATTATTGCTAGTTATTGGCATATGCCAATAACTAGCAATGAGATCTTAGATTGCGCGCTTGCTTAATGATTAAACGAATTTTACAAACTCAGCTTATTCGCTATCTTCTGCGCTTCTTTTCGAAGCATCTGATCAACCACCGCTTTCGAGGTTTTGCCTACTTTGACCATTAAATCAAAGCTCGGCTCAGCAATCGCATACTTTTCTTGCACCGTCGCCAACTGCGCTTGCCACAAATGTGCGGTCATTTCGGCATCGGCTAACGCGCGGTGAAAAACGCCATCATTGGCAATTTGATGGTACTTCACCAAATCACCGAGCTTATGTGAACTACTCTCTTGATGCAGGCGTCTTGAAACCAACAGTGAACAAGCAAACTTACCATCGTAGTTGCGGTTGATTAGCTGTAACTCACCATCCAGAAAACGTTGGTCAAAAGAGGCATTGTGCGCCAATAAGTTACTGCCTTGAATAAAGTCAGCAAACTCATCCATCACCTCAGCACAACTTGGCGCGGTCGCTAGCATATTGTTGGTGATACCGGTGTAGCCTTCAATAAAGCTACTCACGCGAAAGCCTGGATTCATCAAACTTTGGAAACGGTCGACAACCTCACCTTGGTGCAATTTAACCGCACCAATTTCTATCGCGCGATCACCTTGTTGCGGTGAAAGACCCGTGGTTTCAAAGTCGAGAACAATAATCGAGCTTGCTGCTGATGGAATAATCACAAAACACCTAATAGAGAACAGGAAACCGGGTGAGTTTAACGGCGGATTGGATTAAGCGCAAAACATCGATTCACTCAATTTAAAATTTGACCTAACGCACTAAATAATCAAATAATTTCGAGTGTTTCCTCTGTGATCATTGCACGAGTCATGCGTCAATTTATCGGCGCATTATTGCCATCACTGAGAGATGTTTATTAAAATTCATATAGTTAGGAAAATTCCTACGCCGAATATGAAAACTCTCTCACTGCCATAATACAAGCACACCAACAATCCCATTCATAAACCAATTTAAACCATTAACAATCAAACACATACGCAAATAACTCATTCAACTCTTGCCGCTATAATCGCCGCCCAATCACACAAAAATAATAAATTCACATAACTGAGAGTTAATTGAGAATGTTTAATAGTATTCGTACTCGAATTGCTGTGACCGCTGGTGCGGCAATGGGCTTTACCCTGCTTATTGCCATGGGCATGACCACTAATGCGTTTACCGACGTAAACCAGCAAATCTCAGCAAAAGTAACCACCCAACTGACTGAAGCAACCACATCTCACTTACGCTTTACCGCTTCAGAGCAGAGCAAAACCATCGCAACTGAGCTATTTCCTGTTACGCGCAGCCTAAGCCAGTTACGCTCAATTATGGAGCATAGTGCCGCGGATAAAGCTGGTGCCGACGCTCTGGTTAACCATTTTATCGCCGCACTCAAAGCGCAAGATGAAGCGGTGTTCGCGGGTTACTTAGTGTTTGAAGAGAAAACTTGGGCGCCAGAAAGTGAAGCTGCGGTTGCTGCTGCATTTAGCCCAGATGGTTACCTTGCTCCATTCTTTTCGCCAAATAGCCAAGGTGGTTTTGATGCGCTGGGCATGGCAAGCTTTACCAATACCCAGCTTAACGCCAATGGCGAACGCACCGATGAATGGCACTTAGCGCCATTTGAAACAGGTCGTCCATTTGTGATGGAGCCTTACATGTACCCGGTGCGTGGTAAGCAAGAGCTAATCACCACCATCAGCCAACCAATTCGTTTAGACGGTAAAATCATTGGCTCGCTGGGCTTTGACCTATCACTCGAGAAGCTACAAGGTCAAAGTGAACTGCTTTCACGCGATCTGTTTGGCGGACAGGGCAATATCATCATTGCTTCGTGGAAAGGGGCGACGCTGGCGAACAGTAACCTGCCAAGCTCGGTGGGTAAAAAGGTACCAAGCCAGCTATTTAAGCAATGGTCAAATATCCAAGATCTCGCGACTCAAGCGGATATCGGCATGATGACGCAAAATGGTCAAGAGTATGCCATCACATCAATCAAAACCTCAGGCGCACCATGGGTGGTGATTGTTTCTGTTCCGACCCAAGTGCTACAAAAAAGCATCACTGAGTTCGCAAACTGGAACGATGAGATGAACAGCAGCGCACTGGAGAAAGGTATTTGGGCAGGCGTACTAGCGATGTTGGCAGGCGTGATTGCCATGACCTTAATTGCCTCATCATTAGGACGCGTATTAGCGAACCTAGTGGAGCGTTTTAAAGATGTCGCACAAGGTGATGGTGACCTGACTTACCGTCTAGAAGTGAAAGGCAAAGACGAAACTGCGCAGTTGGCACAATGGTTTAACGCCTTCTTAATTCGCATGCAAGAGATGATTAAAACCGCCAAGCAGACCGCAACGCAAGTGGAGCACCACGCAGGTGAAGGTCAAGCCAGCGGACAGGTTGCCAAAGAGAAACTGAATGCACAGCTAAACGAAGTCAACTCTCTCGCCACGGCGATCAACGAGATGACCGCGGCAGCCCAAGAAGTGGCCAACTCAGCAGTTCAGGCGGCAACCGCTGCTGGTCAAGTGCAAGTTAGCAGCCGTAGCGGTATGGATCGCATGGATAATGCAGCCGTTGCGATGGAAGATCTGGCAAACCAAGTGAACCACGCACAGGCGCAAACCCTTTGCTTGGCTGAATCGAGCGCCAATATCCAAGGCATTTTGACTGAGATTGGCGGCATTGCCGAGCAAACCAATTTGCTAGCACTCAATGCAGCAATTGAAGCGGCTCGCGCGGGTCAAGCTGGTCGTGGTTTTGCCGTGGTTGCTGATGAAGTGCGTAACCTCGCTAATCGCACCCAAAGCTCAACGGAGGAAATCCGCACTATGCTGGCGCGTCTAGAACAAGACACACAGAACATTGTCGGTTTGATGCAGAAGAGCCAACAACAAGCGGCAGACACCAAAGGCGAAACTCAAGCGGCTCAAATGGCACTATCTGAAATCAACCAAGCGATTGAAGTGATCAACGATATGAACAATCAGATCGCTTCAGCGGCTGAAGAACAAAGCCTAGTGGCAGAAGAGATTAACCGTAACGTAGTGATCATTAATGACACCGCGGTGGATGTGATGGATACCATGACGCAATCGGTTGAAATCAGCCATGAGCTCTCTCTTGGTGCCACTGAACTACACCAAGAGTTGAATAAATTTAAGATCTAATCTGACTCGCTCTCTCAAATAAAACAGCGTCCTTAGCGACGCTGTTTTACTCTCTAAAGCTGACCGTCTAAGGTTGACCGTCCAAGGCTTTAACGCCTTCAGGAATTTGATACCAAGAAACCTTCTCTTTTACCCACACATGCACCTTAGGTTCAAAGATAGAATCATCTTCAAGCGCGACCGGTTTAAGCTTAAGTTTGATCAGCTGAGGCTCTTGTGGATTGAGATGGTAAATGCGGTTGCCGCAACCCGTACAGAACTTCGCGGCATTGATATTACCGCTGTCAGTTGGGCGACTCCACTCACCCATCTCGCCGCTAAATTCAATATCTTCTGCTTTCACTACAGCTGTCACGCTAAACGGCGCCGTCGCAAGCTTTTGACACTCGGTACAATGGCAGGCTGCCACCATCTGCGGCGCGGCTTTAAGTTGATAGGTTACCTGACCACACTGACATTTCCCTTCAATTGGGTAACTCATGACGCTCTCCTTGTCTCTCACTATTTCGTGTAACTACAGCTATTAATACAGCTATTGAAACTCTTCGCCCTTGTTGTCTAGCGTCATATGCTGGCAATGAGAGCACTGCTCATAGCGATCAATCAGATCCAATGAAGCTAATGGCGCACTCAAAGTGGCAGCCGAAAAGAAGCCAGACAAAAAAGCTTTAAACTGCTCTTTACGGCTTTTGCCATAAGGTGAAGGTTTCTGTTTTATGATTTCTTTGTGCTCGCACGTTTTTCCACAATTTGAGCAATAACGAACCGCCATCGCTTTCTCCACTACTCAATACAACAGGGATTAACACCCATCAACTGCTAACAGGATGGGTCTAAGTGTCGGTTCAGACTACAAATTCGTGTCACAAAGGTCAAATTTTACTCAGTGCTAGCCCTTGGCGGCCGATTAGATTGCTGGTTCAACTGCTGCATAATCACCTGCTGTTGAGCGGTACTCGATTCTAGCGCCTGAGCGGTAACTTGAATCGCTTTTGCCATCGATGAGATGTTGGTCGTTGCCTTAACCAGCCCTTGTTGTAATGGCCGCAACACAAACCAGTAAATGGCCGCTAGCGCCACCACAAGCAATAAGCCAATCGCGACAGCGACGATGATCACTTTAGTCTGCAAATCATCCATAAAATTCTGACTGGTCGAGATCATCTTGGCACTGGTTTGATTAAACGCGGTAGGCAGTTGCTCAATCGACTCTCTTGATAGCAATACCAGTTGATCGAGATTATCTAAAGTATGCCCAAGCACTTGCTTCTGCTGATCCGTCAAATTATCACTCGACGATATTTTTTCTAGCGCCAACCCAATTTGATCTAGGGAATCTTTAGTCGCATCAAGTGAGCGCTCGATACCATCGAGTTCGAGCGACACATTAATATTTACCAAAGGTTCAGAGGGTGTATCAATTGATGGTTGGTCTGTCTGGGCTCGACATATTGAGGAAGACAAAATTAAAACTAATAACCAAGCTATCCGTTGCCACTTCATCAATCGCACTCCCTACTCTCATTGCTATATCAATGTTAGTGGTTTAATTGAACGAGCGCTTCTAACAACACCAACAATGTGACCGTAACGGCAGGGAACATACAGTTACCTCTTGGCAACCTGCATAATAAAGCGAACTAACATCGCTTGAGCCTCTGGGCTAAGCAGTCGAGCCGCAGCCAACAAATCGGCATGAGTAAATGGCTGGATTTCTTTGACATCAAGAGCGATATCTAAATCGGTTAAGTTCAATGCGCGAAGGATCGAACGATATTGAGACATTTTCATATCGGATTCCCCTCGTTCTATACGCTGATAAGTCTTCAAACTCATTCCGGCCACATCTGCCATTTGTTGACGTGTTAACTTGGCAAGTTTTCTGCGGGTTGTAATCACTTGCACAATAGGATCAATCATAATCACCACCCTAAACGGACATATTTGACCTAATAAAGGCAATAACTAGACCATGTTAACTAGATGATGTTTACCCCGTCCCGCAGCAACCCAAAATAGCCCAACTTTTTAATCACTTAGATGCGGAAACGTTGGCTAGACATGGAAAAAGAAAAGAATATCTTTGATGCAAGTTGCGAAATTGACCTTCGCAATTTGCAAAAAAACATAGCAGATCTGGTTGCATATGTGGAACTGAGATCACTAAGCAAACAACAAGACACTCATACCGCATTGAAGCAATCTCAATATCGCTTAATTAAGTACAAAGAGTTGCTTCTGCACGCAGAGCATCTTGATGAAACCGAACTACTTTTGATGTACACCGAGCTATCAAAAGTAGAGAAATCAATCGCCAAACTGGGCGTTGATGCCTTAACTATTGCCATCGATAGATTAGATAAAGCGTTTCTAAATAACTAATATACCCAAGCCGAAATTCAACTCGGCTTGAGTGTCATCTCTACCTTATAGCACTCAACACATCAGCTCCTTCTGGTCACCTTGCAAATACCCAAACTCAAATTCCAAGACAAATAAATTTAGTTCTCATTTTTTTGTAAAGAAATGCAACGAGCTGCCGCTATCTTACGCGTATTGGAACTATCTACGAACGGATGACCGCCTATTAGGGTAAGCAGGCGAACCCAATCATCACCATATGACACGCTATAACAAGGTAGATGAACCAATGAAGTTGAATTCAATTAGCATCAAACAAAAGGTTGTTGCCGGGATTACTTTCGCTGTGCTCGCATCAACGATCATCATGGGCGTTCTTGCCTACAACCAATCTCGCAGTGTAATCGAGCACCATCTGATCGACGTGGAACTGCCATCACTGCTGGATGACATCAGCAGCCAAATCGATCGCGAAGTCAGCGAAATGCTACTCGCAGCGGAACAGCTCACCAACAATGAGTTTATTAAGCATGCCGTTGATGGCACTGAAATAGACACCACCACTCAAGCGATGTTGGTTAAAGAACTCAACAATGTTCGCCAGCAATATAAACTGAATGATGCCTCGGTAGCTAATCGCCAAACCGCGTACTACTGGAACCAAAATGGCTTCTTGCGCCAACTGAATCAGCAGCAAGATGGCTGGTTTTTTGGTTTCACTCAATCAGGCAAACAGACCTCTGTTAGTATTTTCCAAGAGCCGACTGGTGAAGTGAAGATGTTCACTAACTACCAACTCGTGCATGGTTTAACCATGGCGGGTCTATCGAAATCGATGGACGATATGGTCTCTCTGCTCAACAACTTTAAAATCGAGCAAACCGGCTTTGTGTTTCTAACCGATGCGCAGGGTGCGGTAAAAATCCATCGTGATCGCTCGATGGCTGATTCAACACTTTCTCGACTCTATGGCGCCAACGCGACCAATTTGCTTAATAAGCACCACTTCAATTTAATCGAGGCGGATTACCAAGGGCAACGCGTATTCGTTTCTAGCGCTTATGTGCCATCAATGGATTGGTATGTAGTTGGCGTAGTGCCAGTGAACGAAGTGTTCGCTGACCTTGCCGATGTTGCGAAAGAGATGGTGATGACAACGGCGGTTATCGCCGCAATCTTTATCTTTATGGGTTTACTGTTAGCCAATAGCATCACGCGTCCAATTCGTTCTATCGCACAACGTTTTAGCGACCTTGGCAAAGGTGACGGCGACCTGTCACAACGCATTGAAGTGAAAAGTCGTGATGAAATCGGTCAGCTTTCAGAAGGCTTTAACGGCTTTATTGATAAAATTCACCAATCGATGAAAGAAGTGGCGTTCACCAGCCACGCATTGCAAGTGGCGGCGGATAGCGTATCGGATCGCGCTCACTCTACACACGATAATAGCCAACAGCAGCATGACCAAACCATTCAGTTAGTCACCGCGATTAACCAAATGGGAGCTACCATCAGCGAAATCGCGTCTAACGCAGCTACAGCAGCTGAGACAGCAACTCTTGCATCCGACAACACCCAAGTGGGTCAAAGCGTTGTAAACACCGCCAAAGAGGCGATAAGCCGCTTAGCGTTGGATATTGATAACACAGGTCAGGTGATTGAGCAGCTTGCAGCAACCACTCAAGAGATCGGTTCGATTCTCGATGTGATCCGTGATATTTCCGACCAAACCAACCTACTCGCGCTGAATGCAGCAATCGAAGCGGCGCGCGCAGGCGAACAAGGTCGTGGATTTGCCGTAGTTGCTGATGAAGTACGCAATCTAGCCAGCCGCACAGCATCATCAACCGATGAAATCCAAAAGATGATTAACCAGCTACAAAGCGATGCTAAAGATGCCGTAATGGCGATGGAAGCAGGTAAAGCGGTGACTCATGAAGGGGTTGCGTCATCTGACGAAGCGGTTGATGTGCTGCGTAGCATTTCAGAACGCATCCACGATATTTCAGATCGCAATACGCAAGTGGCGACGGCAACAGAAGAGCAATCGACCGTGGTTTACACCATCAATAGCAACATTGATGAAATCAATGCGATTAACTCAGCCACCACCAGCACCGCTGAAGAGTTGGCGCTAGCCAGTGCAGAACTTAAAGATCTATCACAACGCCTAGACAGCATGGTGGGTAGCTTTAAGCTTTAAGCTGTAACTCAACCTCTCAAACAACAAAGCCCCGCTAATTTTGCGGGGCTTTTTCATTCTCTAGCAACAGATTAGCAGCAGTTTGACTCGCCTTTGCACTGCACTTTCTCCATCCCTAAATGGGTTTGCTCTGATAGGTAAAAGTTAGCAAACACTTGCTCAAAATCTTCTGGCACCGAGCGCGCCATCAAACCAGTTTCAAGCAACGCTTGCTGCCAAGCTTGTACCTTAGGAAAACCTTGCAACATATCAACGCAGCTATGTTGCTTAATAATATGCGCGCGGTGCAGCAATGGTAACCAAGCGATATCAACGTTACTCAGTTGCTCGCCTTTAAAATACGCGCCCTCGCCTAGCTGCTGCTCAACTTTCGCAAACGCTTTTTGCAGATTGGCAAGTCGCTCACTAAACAGCGCCTGATCGCTACTGCGCATGGTGCTACATTGAGCCAAGTAGTGCTTAGCACCCAAATAGCTCCACGCTCTATCTAACGCGCGTTGTTCGTTGCTAATGCCTTGTTCTAACGGACCATACTCATCTTCGATGTATTCAATAATCGCATCAGATTCAAATAGAGCCGTGCCAGCCTCAGTCACAAGCAGTGGTACTTGCCCATTCGGTGAAATGTCTAAAAACCACTGCGGTTTATCACTTAGGCTAATAAACTCAATCTCATAAGGGATCTGCTTTGCCTCTAACGCTGCAGTGACACGTTGAACAAACGGGCAGATTTTAAAGCTAACGATTTTGATCATCTTTCATCTCTCTATTTAGGGGGCGAAACCGAGTAATTGGGTTTCGCTTACATCCCTAAGACGACGGTTAAAACTGAAAGATGAAATGATTTCGATAAAAATGGAAACTTTTCCCTTGTCCGAGGAAAAATTAGCAACGCGAGCAAGCTTTGCCTTTTTGATGGTAATCGACCACGTTACCGTGTTTGTCTAACTCAAGCTCACAGCACTCTTCAAACAGCTTTTTCAGCTCTGTACGGCTCTTTTGCACGCGAGATTTCAGGGTGGAGTAGCTAACGCCTTGCTGCTCAGCCAACTCTTTTTGGCTCACCCCCTCTAGCTCAACGCTACCGAGAAGTTCAGCACTCGACTCAGGCAATGCTTGAATAAATGGCGCAATGCAATTTGCCAGTTCTTGCTCAACGCTTTCCGGGGCTTGTGCAAACCACAAATCATCCGCTTGAAGATCATTATCGCGCTGAGTACGAGCACGCTTACGATAAAAATCGATGATGGTTCGCTGCGCCAACTGGAATAACCAAGACTTCACACTGGATTCGTTTTGTACATCCGCCAAGCTTTGATAAGTTTTTATCAAAATCTCTTGTTGCAGATCTTCAACATCAGCCTCATTGGCGACTTTGCTGTGCAAAAACGCCTTGAGTGAATGTTGATACTGACGCCAAACCTCATCAAGGTTCAGTGAATTACTGACACTTTTCATCTGCACAACACTCAGCTTGCAGAAAGCCAATCACACCTTCCAAACACTGATATTCAGCGACACAGAACAGGGTGCGACCTTCACGGCGTTGACTAATCAAACCAGCAGATGCCAAGCTAGCAATATGGTGTGATAGCGTTGAACCTGGGATATCCAACTGCTCTTGTAAGCCACCCACTGCAATACCTTGATGACCCGCTTTGACGACGCTTTTGTAGATCGACAAGCGAGTCGGATGCCCAAGCTCTTTAAGGGCTTTAGCAACGCATTCTAGTTCCATTGTGTTCTCCGATTCTTTATATATTTCCACAATAGTCGAAATGTATTTTAAATGCAATCTTAAAGCGTGGGGTTGTTTGTTGTGGGGCTAAAAGTAGGTCATTTTCGCGAAGGCAGAAATCTTAGTTTTGATTTTAGTTGGTGGGTTAGTTTATCAAGAGGTTTGGTTGGTCAATGGGTTATGTCCCGCTTAAAAGTCTGTCGATCACTTTAGCTTCGTTGTCAGCGGTCCAGTTACTCTTTGTCTTACCAAAGAGTAACCAGAAAGGCGCTTTTGTATAGCACGCGTTGTCCAGCCAGTTTTAGGCGTTCCCGACGCCGAAAACCTAAAAATGCTGTCCTGCATTTTTGCTTATGGTTGTGGTTTATTGGAGTAAATCATTTTTGGATAGAAACGCGTTAAATTTTAAGCTCTAACGCATCAATGTTTGACTATCAAACCTTATCAACCAACACTCAACTTCTTCGGATACTCGAATAGCACTTTCTATCTCAACATCCAAATTTTCGTAAAAAAGAGCGAACTTACTCTTTCGCTCTATGAAATCTAGCACGTGGGACTATTTCTTTGACCAAGCAAACTTCTCAAATACTTTGTCTACTGGCGTGTGAGCAACGTGGTTGACGTAGTTACTGATCACTTTTTGCGATAGACCAAGGATCACTTCCAGTACCTGTTGCTGACCGTAACCTGCCGCAAAGAATGCCGCTAGCTCTGCTTCTGATACATTGCCACGCTCACGAACTACTGCAAGAGTGAAGTCTTTCAGAGCTTGAAGCTTTTCTGTTGGCATTGCTTCATCCTTACGCAGTGCTTCAATCAATGCAGGATCAACCTTCATTGAGTGCGCGATCCCAGTGTGTGCAGGAACGCAGTAGTGACACTCGTGTTCAACGTTGATGGTCTGCCATACCACTGTTAGTTCTTCGGCATCAAATGATGTGTTAGTGAATTGCTGATGCAGTTGCGTGTACGCTGTTAGGATTTGAGGAGACTCAGCCATTACTGCGTAAAGACCAGGAATCATACCCATTTGCTTTTGTGCGCCTTCAAGAATTGCTTTGCTTTTCTCAGGTGAAGACTCAACAGTGTGTAGTTTGAATTCACTCATTTTCTCTTTCCTATTCTTTAACTTGTTAACTTTACTGACTTATTTTGCTTCTGGCTCTAGCAGCACTTTGGTTACGAAAAGACGAACAGTTGGTGCTACAAGGGCTAAAACTAACAGTGCAGATGGCACCATTTGTGAAACTGCGTTTAACCATGCATCAAAGAATGCGCCGTTCTCTGGCAGTGTTTTAGCTACCATGATGGCTGGCATGCTAAGAAGCATAGTAGGTAAAACCATAGAAACCATTAATGGGTATTGGAACTTACGTGAAAACTTTTTCATGATTGACTCTCTTATGCCTGACTTTGATTGGCTAACTGATGGGGTCATACTAGCCCCGTCCATCACGATCAAAAACAGACAACATTGAACTTGAATCTTTCATATTTGAATGATTAACTCAGAGTGCAATCTTCAAGAGCGATCAATTATGAAAGCAAAAGACATCTCCAATCTCTATCTGTTTTGCCAATCTGTCGAGTGCGGTGGCTTTGCAGCAGCGAGCCTTAAAACACACGTTTCAGCCCCAACATTATCAAGGGCTGTAGCAAGCCTTGAGGATAAACTGGGTGAAAAACTGGTACACCGTAATGCAAAACAGTTCCAGCTCACGACAGCTGGTGACGAATATTACCAGCGCTTCGCTACCCTATTTATGCAGCTGAATGACGAATGGACACAGATCTCGAATAGTCAGCCTGTATTAACGGGTGAAATCCGAGTATCTTGCCCTGAGCCATTTGCTGATAATTTCCTGCAAAAGATGGCGATTGAGTTTATGCAGCTTCACCCAGAGGTCTCCGTCACCATTCAATTTAGCGCAGGTACAGAACGTTTCTTTGATGAGCAGATTGATCTTGCGATAGCGACGACGCCTCCTCATGCCAATCATTTAATACAGCGTCAGTTGTTTGAATCACAATTAATGCTCGCGGCATCACCCAGCTATATTGAAAAACATGGTCAGCCAGAACGAGCAGAAGAGTTAATTAACCATCAGCTACTCTCAGGTAATAACTTGCCATATTGGGAGCTTAAAGAAGATGGCAAAACACTCCGTATTCCCTATCAACCTCGTTACTCAATCAGCAGTCTACGTTTAAATATTGATGCGACATTGGCAGGTGCTGGGATCTGCATGATGCCAAGAGCAGCTTTTGAAAAGCATGCAGATAGAAAAGAGTTGGTCGAGGTGTTGCCAGAACTTGAATACCCAACGGGTAAAGCATTCTTGGTGTGGGCAGACAGAAAGCTGATAGCGACCAGAGTGGTTGCCTTTAGGGACATGATTTTTGAACGGTTTGGGCAATCTGCTGAATTTCTGGCTTCGATTCACTCAGAGCGAGACTCGTAGTTGTTATATTTATGAAATGAAAAACGCCAGACTAGACGAACTAATCTGGCGTTTATTATGTGACTTTAGCGATTACTTTTTACGAAAATATAAGAATGCATTCAACCACGCTAAACCAAGAATAGTCAGCGTCATTACAGGTGGTTTAGACTGAAGCGGTAGCACTTCGGCAGGCACATTTGGCAGTAGGTGAACATACACTGCAACGATCATAATTGCTGTCGTTAATAGCGTTGCTAACTCTATGGCTTTATCTTTAATCGGTGCTGCAAGTGCCTTATTACCAATCATCACCACAAGCAACAGTAGACCTGCAAAAATCTCACCTAATTGACCAGCCCAGCGAGACAACGTTGGTAAAGGCAGTTCACTCAGTGCAATTTGTTTTGCAAACATAGCCGTGAACGGGTCAAAGAATTTTACCATTCCCGCCATCACCATAAAGGCGCCAAGTAGACCTGTTAGGATCTTTTGAACTTTTGTTCCTACGCTGTCGGTTTTGTCATAGCTACGAACCAAAAAAATACCCGTAACGAGTAGCATCGTGCCAATAAGAGATAGCTCAAGAATTAATTGTGATGTGCTCATAGCAAACCTTCATTATGTGTTATCAAGTTGATGGCACTATTCTACGAAGCACTCTAAGGTTCAAAAATAGACAACTTTGTTCTATATCCATGCAAAAATGAAAGATTGAATTGTTTATAGATTTACTTCCTAGACCGTTTTGGGGCAAATCTGAGTTACAACCATACTTCGATACTGGTCGCCCATTTACTTATAAAAAGACTACTCTACTCAGCCAAAGATATGCATCACTTTAGGTAAAAATGCAGGACAGCATTTTTAGGTTTTCGGCGTCGGGAACGCCTAAAACCGACCGGACCACGTCAAAGATACTAAAGCGCCTTTCTGGTTACTCTTTGGTAAGACAAAGAGTAACTGGACCGCTTGTTGCAGAGTGAAAGAGAGCGACACACTACTAAGCGGGACATACCCACTAACTAACTCACCAAATCAACAAAAACAAAAGCCAGATTCCCCGCCTTCGCGTGGAATGACAAAGGTTGAGTCTATCGCTCAAAAGCGTATGAGTGGCAAGCCATCACGGCAAGACAAAGAGTAACTGGACCGCTTGTCGCAGAGTGAAAGAGAGCAACACACTACTAAGCGGGACATACAGCAATACTCATACAGCAATACTCAAGCTCAAACAGAACCCAAAACCTTACTATCCCACTGATTCTAAAAACAATCCCCCTAAAAAAGACAAGTTCATTAGCTATCCCTAATAAATTTATTTCGATTTTTATCGAAATAACACTTGATCATTAGCGAAACATTTCTATAATTCGAGAAACTTCGAAATTAAACAGAATTTGAGGCTCCTATGAGTAATGAATTGATGACAATGGCACGCGACGCCCTAGACATGTTCGCGTTTTTAGCGGTGGAATTGATTATCCTTTTCCTAGCAATCAGCTACATCGTAGGTGTGTTGCAAGAATTTCTAACCCCGGAAAAGATCCAATCGATCCTAAGTTCGCGTAACGGTAAAGGTTACTTTATCGCGGCACTATTAGGTTCTATTACACCGTTCTGCTCGTGCTCAACCATTCCTTTCCTAAAAGGTTTGCTACGTGCTCGTGCTGGTTTTGGTCCGATGATGGTGTTTCTATTCGCAAGCCCACTACTTAACCCAGTAATTATTGGCCTATTCGTAGTGACATTTGGCTGGCAAGTGGCGTTGTTCTACTTTGCTATCGCAATGACAGTATCGGTTGTGGCGGGTTATGTGTTGGAAAAACTGGGCTTTGAGCGTTACGTAAAACCTGAAGCTTACGAATCTGCGAATGCATCAAGCTGCTCTAGCAAATCAAGCTGTGGCGATAGCAAACCAGCAGTAGAAGCGACAACGTCTTGCTGCACTAAACCTGAGCCTGTGCCTGCACCGACTAGCTGCTGCACAAGTTCAAAACCAGAGCCTGAAGTGAAAGTCTCTTGTTGCTCAACTGACGGTACCGCGACTGCAACTATGGTTGAAACCAAACAACCAAGCCGTTGGATGCGTATTTGGCTTTCAACTTGGAAAGACTTTAAACAAGTACTGCCTTACTTAATGCTAGGTATTGCGATTGGCTCATTTATCTACGGCTTTATTCCAACTGACCTAATCGCGGAATACGCTGGTGCGGGTAAATGGTATGCGATTCCTGTAGCGGCAGTAATTGGTATTCCTTTGTACATTCGTGCTGAAGCGGTCATCCCACTAAGTGCAGCATTGGTACAAAAAGGCATGGCGTTGGGTTCAGTAATGGCGTTGATTATCGGTAGTGCGGGTGCAAGTTTGACAGAAGTTATCTTGCTTAAGTCTATCTTCAAGAACCAAATGATTGCGGCATTCCTAGTGGTTATTCTAAGTATGGCGATTGGCGCAGGCTTCTTGTACACAGTGATCTTCGGCTAAATGATTTTCGACTAAACCAGTTAATCCACTAGTCTTTCAAATTTCAAATCACTTAACACAAAACAGCAACTCAATGAGTTGCTGTCAGATTGATGACGAACCCCGCTTTTTCAAGCGGGGTTCTTTTTTGGAAGCGACCGTAGGTCGCGATCGCGATATTTTTTGTTATACCGTGCGCAGAAGCTTCCATTCATTACATAGGCATACAGAAGCAAG
>NZ_JADILO010000090.1 GCF_015278125.1 Vibrio fluminensis | reverse complement strand
TTTCGAGGAGGACGCTCACCACTTTGTGGTTCATGACTGGGGTGAAGTCGTAACAAGGTAGCGCTAGGGGAACCTGGCGCTGGATCACCTCCTTATACGATGATTATCGTGATGAGTACCCACACAGATTGATGGTTTTGAAGCGAAAGCTTCGAGCTATTATTGCTCTTTAACAATTTGGAAAGCTGACAAAACAACAATTTATTGTTGTTTGTAAAGTTCTCAAAGTATTCAATTTATTGAATACACAAAAACACATTCAAGTGTTCTTGGGTTTTGTYTTACTGTTTCAGTAAGCAAAACATATTTGAGTCCGGCAAAATCGAAAGCTATCTCGCTCATTCAAATAATGAGATAGCAACTTTGGTTGTTTAACATCAATTCGAAACTCCTTCGGGTTGTATGGTTAAGTGA
>NZ_JADILO010000089.1 GCF_015278125.1 Vibrio fluminensis | reverse complement strand
TTACTGAAACAGTAAGACAAAACCCAAGAACACTTGAATGTGTTTTTGTGTATTCAATTAAATTGAATACTTTGAGAACTTTACAAACAACAATAAATTGTTGTTTTGTCAGCTTTCCAAATTGTTAAAGAGCAATGTTTCTTTCGAAACCATTTCTAAAAACACTCTTGCGAATGCGTTTAAAGATGGTATCCCGTAGGGGAGTCGAACCCCTGTTACCGCCGTGAAAGGGCGGTGTCCTAGGCCTCTAGACGAACGGGACACTAAGAAACTCTAAATAAACATATCAATCTGTGTGGGTACTCATCACGATAATCATCGTATAAGGAGGTGATCCAGCGCCAGGTTCCCCTAGCGCTACCTTGTTACGACTTCACCCCAGTCATGAACCACAAAGTGGTGAGCGTCCTCCCGAAGG
>NZ_JADILO010000088.1 GCF_015278125.1 Vibrio fluminensis | reverse complement strand
TACGAATAAACGATTTTACAATGACTTAAACAATAATAAAGCCTTATCCACCAAGCGTTAACAGCATGATTTTAGTATAATAAATGCCATGAAAAAGACGCCAAATATCAACCCAGAAAGTCAAGATGTTGCCAAGCTACAAGCGATGGTGAAAGCGCTGATGGCGTCAGAAAACCAGTTGAAGCAAGAGCGCCAGTCGCTACTTGAACAACTCAAGCTTGCTTTCGACCGTCAGTTCTCTAAGCGATCAGAGGCGTTAAAACCTTACGATGAATCTCAAGGTGACCTCTTCAACGAAGTGGAATGTGAAGCCGCTAAGGAATATGAGGTTGAGGTCACGACAACCACTACGACGAAGAAACGTGGTAAGCGCAAGCCACTTCCAAAGACCTTGCCTCGTGAGGTTATCGAGCTCGACTTAGACG
>NZ_JADILO010000087.1 GCF_015278125.1 Vibrio fluminensis | reverse complement strand
TGATGGAAATGAAAAAAGCCCTGCTATTTCTAGCAGGGCTTCTCAATAAGTGGCGGAGTGGACGGGACTCGAACCCGCGACCCCCGGCGTGACAGGCCGGTATTCTAACCAACTGAACTACCACTCCGCAGCGATATTTTTTGCTAAATAAAGTCTTATGGTTAGGTAGCTTTATTTAGTTTTGCCTTTAGATTTTTCAAAATCTAAAAACAAGTAAGCAAGCCTGGCGATGTCCTACTCTCACATGGGGAAGCCCCACACTACCATCGGCGCTATTGCGTTTCACTTCTGAGTTCGGCATGGRATCAGGTGGGTCCGCAACGCTATGGTCGCCAAGCAAATTCTTTCTCTCTATTTCTAGAGAATAATTCGGAAAGCTGTTTTAGTTCTTACACATTCAAATCTGTTCTTGCTTTGAGTCCATCAAAACCCCTTGG
>NZ_JADILO010000086.1 GCF_015278125.1 Vibrio fluminensis | reverse complement strand
AATTGACCAACGGTGGTTACGTCACGCTTACCGTCAATGACGGTGAAACCGTAGATCTTAAACTGGTTGATGGCAAACTGGTGACGCTGACTGACGAAGCGACGGACTACCAATACGACAATGGCACCATCTCGTGGACGGAGAGTGCACCGGAAGAAGGTGGCACCATTACCGTCACTGCAACCCAAACCGATATAGCAGGCAATGAATCAGCGCAAGGCGCAGACTCTGCTAAGTTGGACACTGTGGCACCGGGCGACGGTGAAGGTCCTCAAGGTGGCGACCTTGGTCCTGTGGTTGAAATTAAAGATGACGTTAATAACGACGGCTTGATCAGCAAAGATGAGCTCGGGAATGACCAAGTCCAAGTTGAAGTATCGGTTAACCACGGCGAATTAACCAACGGCGGCCACGTGACCTTGACGGTCAATGGTGGAGACGAAGTTCAGCTTAAACTGGTTGACGGCAAGCTAGTGACGTTGACTAACGAAGCGACGGACTACCAATACGACAACGGCACCATC
>NZ_JADILO010000085.1 GCF_015278125.1 Vibrio fluminensis | reverse complement strand
CGAATTAACCAACGGCGGCCACGTGACCTTGACGGTCAATGGTGGAGACGAAGTTCAGCTTAAACTGGTTGACGGCAAGCTAGTGACGTTGACTAACGAAGCGACGGACTACCAATACGACAACGGCACCATCTCTTGGACTGAGACGGCACCGGCAGAAGGTGGCACCATTACTGTTACCGCGACCCAAACCGATAAAGCAGGCAATGAATCAGCGCAAGGTTCAGACTCTGCTAAGTTGGACACTGTGGCACCGGGCGACGGTGAAGGTCCTCAAGGTGGCGACCTTGGCCCAGTGGTTGAAATTAAAGATGACGTTAATAACGACGGCTTGATCAGCAAAGACGARCTCGGKAATGACCAAGTCCAAGTTGAAGTATCCGTTAACCACSATGAATTGACCAACGGTGGTTACGTCACGCTTACCGTCAATGACGGTGAAACCGTAGATCTTAAACTGGTTGATGGCAAACTGGTGACGCTGACTGACGAAGCGACGGACTACCAATACGACAATGGCACCATCTC
>NZ_JADILO010000084.1 GCF_015278125.1 Vibrio fluminensis | reverse complement strand
CCGCCCTTTCACGGCGGTAACAGGGGTTCGACTCCCCTACGGGATACCATTGGGTCGTTAGCTCAGTTGGTAGAGCAGTTGACTTTTAATCAATTGGTCGCAGGTTCGAATCCTGCACGACCCACCATTCTTTAAGAATGACTCTCAAGATGGGGCTATAGCTCAGCTGGGAGAGCGCCTGCCTTGCACGCAGGAGGTCTGCGGTTCGATCCCGCATAGCTCCACCATTCTTGACGTCTACCACAAGACGTAAAACTTATGTGGGCGATTAGCTCAGTTGGGAGAGCACCTGCCTTACAAGCAGGGGGTCACTGGTTCGAGCCCGGTATCGCCCACCATCTTTAAGCACATTCGTAAGAGTGTTTTTAAAAATGGTTACTTCATAAGAAGTGATTAGCTCTTTAACAATTTGGAAAGCTGACAAAACAACAATTTATTGTTGTTTGTAAAGTTCTCAAAGTATTCAATTTAATTGAATACACAAAAACACATTCAAGTGTTCTTGGGTTTTGTCTTACTGTTTCAGTAA
>NZ_JADILO010000083.1 GCF_015278125.1 Vibrio fluminensis | reverse complement strand
TTGGCTACATCTTTGGCATAAAAAGTGAGCGTCAGCTCGTTAAAGAAATTGAAGTGAATGTCGCTTACCGTTGGTTCTTACGGATGTCATTAACAGAGAAAGTCATTCACGCATCCACTCTCAGCCAAAACCGCATTCGTCGCTTTAATGGCACGGATGTATTCGAACGTATTTTTATTAATATCGTAGAGCAAGCCATGTCGAAAGGCTTGGTCGCGGGGCAAGAGTTCTTTACGGACAGTACTCATCTCAAAGCGAACGCKAACAAGAATAAACATACCAATAAAGTCATGGCGGTTCGCGCGAGTGCCTATCTTGATATGCTGGATGAMGACGTYGCGTTAGACCGAGAAATAGCGGGTAAGAAGCCGCTTAAGGCTCGCGGATCAGAGTCAAAAATAAAGAATACTAAAACCAGYACYACTGACCCAGAGAGTGGCTTCATGACTCGTGATAATAAGCCACAAGGCTTCTTCTATCTCGACCATAGAACCGTTGATGGTCAACACGGAATTATCCTCGATACCTATACCACCGCAGGTAACATCAATGACT
>NZ_JADILO010000082.1 GCF_015278125.1 Vibrio fluminensis | reverse complement strand
GACACCGCCCTTTCACGGCGGTAACAGGGGTTCGACTCCCCTACGGGATACCATTGGGTCGTTAGCTCAGTTGGTAGAGCAGTTGACTTTTAATCAATTGGTCGCAGGTTCGAATCCTGCACGACCCACCATTTCCTTCCACAGGAAATCAAATATTGTGGGCGATTAGCTCAGTTGGGAGAGCACCTGCCTTACAAGCAGGGGGTCACTGGTTCGAGCCCGGTATCGCCCACCACTCTCTAAATGTTTTTGGAAGTCAAACTCCAAACCACTGCGGTAAAACGGAATGTGGTTAGGTTTCTTGCCCTCTAAAGAACCTTTAGAAAGTGTTACTTTGATAAAAAGTGGCATCGCTCTTTAACAATTTGGAAAGCTGACAAAACAACAATTTATTGTTGTTTGTAAAGTTCTCAAAGTATTCAATTTATTGAATACACAAAAACACATTCAAGTGTTCTTGGGTTTTGTCTTACTGTTTCAGTAAGCAAAACATATTTGAGTCCGGCAAAATCGAAAGCTATCTCGCTCATTCAAATAATGAGATAGCAACTTTGGTTGT
>NZ_JADILO010000081.1 GCF_015278125.1 Vibrio fluminensis | reverse complement strand
GAGGCATTGAGCTAACTGATACTAATTGCCCGTGAGGCTTAACCATACAACACCCAAGGGGTTTTGATGGACTCAAAGCAAGAACAGATTTGAATGTGTAAGAACTAAAACAGCTTTCCGAATTATTCTCTAGMAATAGAGAGAAAGAATTTGCTTGGCGACCATAGCGTTGCGGACCCACCTGATTCCATGCCGAACTCAGAAGTGAAACGCAATAGCGCYGATGGTAGTGTGGGGCTTCCCCATGTGAGAGTAGGACATYGCCAGGCTTTATTTYGCACTTGCTTAAGATTTAAGCAAGTCACCATAAAATTTTAAGAAAACTTAGAGTTTTATGTTGACTTTCAAAGTGGGAAGCGTATTATACGCACCTCGCTGAGRCGCTAAGGCGTTGAAAGCAAAGCTCTTTAACAATATAAACCTATCAATCTGTGTGGGCACTCGTTGATGATAATCCAATTAGAAGCTTAGGCTTCAAATTMGATTTCAATGAACTGAGTGACCAATTGATACTTCGGTATCAGCACAGTCAATTCATTATCGTTCTGTTGGAACGATAATAGCTTTAAAATTACTTCTTACTTTCGRGTAAGAGCAGTTTTGAAG
>NZ_JADILO010000009.1 GCF_015278125.1 Vibrio fluminensis | reverse complement strand
TCAGATTGCTTAATTAGCATTTGCCATTCTTGATTGGTGCGACGTTTTCTCATTTCAAATCTCCTCTTGGTTGGAGACCTGATCTTATTATTTGTGCTAGGCGATTAGAATGCGGGGTTTATGGTGCGCTTACGATGTAATAGTAATGTATCGTATGAAGGACCCAAGTGGTCCCGCCGAGTATACAGCCGTCGCCACTTCTCTATGTGTTGTTGAAGGTGTCCATACTATTGATCAATACAGAAACGAAGAAGAATTCGTGACAGAGTGCGCCAAATTTAGCGTTTTCAATGAAGTGGAACTACGAACGATATACAGAGAACGTAAATACACGTATATCGTTAACTTTACTTACAACGTAGCACTACCTAAACGACCTAATCGAAGAAAACTAGCTGATGAAGTTGGATTAGATAGACAGGAACGTTGGAGTTGCTTACCACTTTCTGATGAGCAATTCCAACGCATCTTAAATGTGTCCGAAGTTAATCAGAAATTCCTGAAGTTTTAAGCCAAACAAAGACTTGAGTTTAACTCTATATACTTAAATGACTGAGGGGCTTTAAAGCCTCTCTCTTTTTTGTATGGATCTATCGGATTATCATACTTTTTGAAATCTTTGATTTGAATAGCGTAAGCTACTTCTCTATTTGAAAAGTACTCGTCAAAGAATGATTTCTTAATACCAGAGGCAGATTTTGTTTCTTCCCATAACTCTTCAGGATGCTTAGCTAAGATATCCCCGATAGTGAACTCACCAACAATCTTACCTTCTGGCATAGTCGAATAAATAACTACCGATTTAACATCAGGTCTTTTAAAGATAGCTTTACGGTATTCGAACAATTTCTCTCCCGAGATTATCTTTTCAACGAACTCTGGTTTAATCGACAATAAGGCTTTCATAAATCAACTCTCAATTTTTCTAGGTGCGAATCTTAAACGCATATCGCTAAAATTTCATCAGAAAATCTGACAGTGTGCGACTTTAAGCTAATAAAACATTGTATAAATCAAAACTCTTGGCACTGTTTAAGCACACAGTATTCGAGTGCTTTTTTCTATGTCTATCCGAAACTTAAAAGACGGTTCTCCCAAGCCTTGGATTTGCGACTGCTACCCAAACGGACGTGGCGGTAAACGCATCCGCAAACGCTTTGCAACCAAAGGCGAAGCAATTGCGTTTGAAAAGTTCACCATGAAAGAGTTGGATCAAAAGCCATGGTTAGGAGCAAAAAGCGATTATCGACGCCTCTCTGATGTTATTGATATCTGGTATCGCCACTATGGGCGAACGCTCGTGAATGGCGATGTGATTTACCAGAAATTTACGTTGATGGTTGAAGCTATGAACAACCCTATTGCCTCTTTGTTTACTGCAAAAATGTATGGTGAGTTTCGCAGCTTACGCAAGGCTGGCCAGATCAACTTTGTTGATCACCGGTGGCAAAAAGGCGCTCCTAGCATATCCACCTTGAACTCTGAGTTAGCTCGATTTAGAGCCGTATTTAGCAAACTCAAAGAACTAGGTGAATGGGATTTACCCCACCCACTCGAAGAGTTAAAACCATTTCGAGAAACCGAGCGGGAAATGGCATTTATACCTAAAGAAAAGCTACCTCTACTCATTGAACTAGTTGCCCAACACAAGCGACAAGATATGCTCAAGATCGTTAAAATTTGCCTAGCTACTGGTGCTCGATGGAATGAAGCCGCTCAGCTGCGTGGTAGTCAACTAAGCAAATACAAGATCACGTATACCAATACGAAAACTAAGAAAAATCGCAGTGTGCCAATCTCTAGTGCGCTTTATGATGAAATCTACAAGCCAGGATCAGGTAAACTGTTTGAAGAGTGCTACACGCCGTTCTGCTACATTCTGAAGGAAAAGTTAGGTATCTATTTACCCAAAGGGCAAGCATCGCATGTACTTCGTCATACGTTCGCAAGTCACTTCATGATGAATGGTGGCAACATACTGGTACTAAGAGATGTTCTTGGTCATGCTGATATTTCCATGACTATGCGGTACGCGCATTTCGCCCCTGATCACCTCTCTGAAACGATAGAAAAGAATCCTCTCGCATTTCTTTAAATTTGCATAAATCAGAATAGAAATGCAATTAGCAGCTTTACTCAAAAATAAAAGTGTCTCAGGTGTAGACACTTTGTAGACATTTCCCAAATTTCAGGCAAAAAAAGAGCCGCTAATAGCGGCTCTCAATTATTCTTTTTTTACGAAAAGTGACCGAATCACTCTTTACCGTAAACGTTGTTCTCTTGCTCTTGTACGCGGATAAATGTTGTACGCTTCGTTAGCTCTTTAAGCTTTGCTGCACCTACATATGTACACGTTGAACGTACGCCGCCAAGGATGTCTGAGATGGTGTCGTGCACTGTGCCACGGAATGGCAATAGTACGGTTTTACCTTCAGCTGCGCGGTATTTTGCAACGCCACCAGAGTGCTTCGCCATCGCTGATTGTGAAGACATGCCGTAGAACTTCATGAACTTCTTACCATCTTGCTCAATCATTTCGCCGCCTGACTCTTCGTGACCAGCTAGCATACCGCCAAGCATTACGAAGTCAGCACCGCCACCGAACGCTTTTGAAACGTCACCCGCACATGAACAGCCACCGTCACCGATGATCATGCCGCCTAGGCCGTGCGCTGCGTCACCACACTCGATGATTGCAGAAAGCTGTGGGTAACCAACACCAGTTTTTACGCGTGTCGTACATACCGAACCAGGACCGATACCCACTTTAACAATATCTGCACCCGCAAGGATAAGCTCTTCACACATATCACCTGTTACTACGTTACCAGCAGAGATAACTTTGTCTGGGAAGGCAGCGCGTACTTTTTCTACGTACTCGACTAGGTGCTCTGAGTAACCATTTGCGATATCGATACAGATGAAGATTAGCTCATCAGAAAGCGCCATGATGTCTTTAGTCTTCTGGAAGTCTGCGTCAGATGTGCCAGTAGAAACCATCACATTGTTTAGCTCAGTAGTATTCGCACCTTTAACGAATTCAGCCCAGTCAGCCACAGTGTAGTGTTTGTGAACGGCTGTCATTACACCATGCTCAGCAAGGGCTTTAGCCATTGCGAAGCTACCCACTGAATCCATATTCGCAGCGATTACAGGTACACCAGACCATTGACGACCGCTGTGCTTGAATGTAAACTCGCGGGTTAAATTTACTTGAGAACGACTTTTTAGAGTTGAACGCTTAGGGCGAAACAGTACATCTTTGAAACCCAACTTAAGTTCTTGTTCGATACGCATTGTGTAATTCCTTGATTCATATAGCTATGTGTCACAGCAGAGTGCGTTAGTAACAACGTTGGCAGACGTTATTACTGTTTCTCGGACACAAAAAAACCGGAGCGTTGGCAGACGCTCCGGTTTTCAGCATTATAGGTTGCGATTTCTTTATCGCAAGACTGATATTTCAAATTTTTTTGTGATACAGTTGGGCGAAATTTGCATATCCAGCACACCCTCTCTATTCACTTCCATATACAAAAGCTTATCTTTCATTAAGTTAACTATGCTTCGCTATTTTTCCTTACGCAAAGGTTTGCGCAATTTTAATACAGCACTGTCTCTATAATTACAAATGCGTGATCAAAATCACCAAATAAGAGCCCTGTTCAAGCTCAAAATTCGAGTAAAAATTTCAGACTTTTTAGCGACTATTTAGGCAAAAATGCAAAAAAACACTCATTCCGACTGAAGGTGATTCACTACTACCCTTAATGCACCTATGACATCAGATGCGCTTAAACCAACGATGCCATTCTGTTTAGCATTTAAATCAGCAGCATAACTATGAATCATTACACCTATCCTTGCCGCTAGACTCACGCCAAAACCCTGCGCTAATAAAGAAACTAAAATGCCTGTCAACGCATCCCCCATGCCACCGGTGGCCATACCTGGATTGCCTGCACCACACACATAACTATGACTACCGTCATGAATAATTGTCCCGGCACCTTTAAGGACGACAACGCCACCATATCGCACTTGTAATTTTTGCGCTGCTTGATATCGGTTGCTCTCAACATCATTGACTGTACAACCTAGCAACAGCGCCGCCTCTCCCGGATGCGGAGTAATGATACGCTTGCTGTCACGGCTTGGATGCTGCGAAAGAAACCGCAATGCATCAGCGTCTAGCACCTTAGAGGTTGAAGATTGACGGACTTTTAAAAATAGCTGTTTAGCTCGCTCGCTATGTCCAAGGCCAGGTCCCAACGCTATGGCATCGCACCAGTCGAGTCGCTCACCGATATGAATCGATTCCCACGGAGCGAACATCACTTCTGGGCTGGCAACTAAACCTGCCATTACATTGCGTTCATCAGTCAAGCACGCCGTTAAACCAGCCCCAGTTTTTAGGCATGCCTTTGATGCAATGAGAATTGCGCCACCCATGCCGAAATCTCCTCCTATAAGCAGCGCTTTACCTAAAGTGCCTTTATGCGCGCAGAGATCTCGTGGTTTTAAAAGTGAAAGTAGTTGTGGAAGATCCCAATAGCCGACGGCGGAATTTTGCTGATTAAAATATCGCTCGATGCCAAGTCCAGCGCAAGATAAACTACCTACATAACGACGTGCTTGTCCGGTCACTAACCCTTGCTTGATGCCAATAAAAGTTACTGTGTGGGCAGCTTGAATACTCACGCCTAATGGCATGCCTGTATCGCTACACAAACCCGACGGAACATCGACTGCGATGACAGGAAGCCTAGCTTGGTTGACCTTGAGAATAACACCGGCGATAGCATCTCTAACTTGACCTTGTAAACCCGTTCCAAGTACAGCATCCACCGCAACATCATAACTGCCAAGTTCAGGTTCATTCGCAAGCAATCTCCCTCCGGCAGAAATAAAATCTTGATAGGCTTTTTGCGCATCACCCGTAAGTAGTTTGGGCGATTTCAAAGCAAACACATCGACCGTCATCTCTTGTTGCAGCGCAAGCTTAGCAACCACATAGCCATCGCCGCCATTATTCCCTCCCCCGCAAAGAACCAATACCTTTGCCTTTTGACTATATTGCGTGAGGAGCAGCTCAAATACACTCTCGCCAGCCGCCAGCATCAGCTGATACATTGAGACGCCCGCAGAATTTGCCGCAGCCACTTCACCTTGCTTAACTTGCTGGGCTAGAAACAACCTTCTCGGTTGATACATAAAAACTCCTCAAGCTTGATATTCAGCAGTAACGAATACTAAAAAGGCTAGCATAAGCTAGCCTCTGATTATGTGGTATAGACTCAATTAAGCTTGTTTCGAAGCCAATGCCTCTGCAGTCGCATCTTGAACTGATAAAAACAGCGAGCGTATTTCACCGGTAGGAGTGCGCATCGGATTAAGCGTGATGTTTTGATACATATAGTCTGCTTGCTGTGTCACAGGGCGAACGTTACGACACTTGAACAAAAATGGTCTCTGCTGCCAAGTAATGAAGCTTCGGCAGCCAAGATCGTAAACAGGCTTAGTTTTGAGCTTAAACCACTCCGCAGGGATCTCTGGAAAAAGCTCGAATATCGATTTACCTATCGCATCATGGGCTTGGATACCGCTATGGTGTGTCATAAACCCATTCCAAACTTGTACATTATGGTCACGGTCGAGTACCACTAGGCCTAAATCAACATTCTGTACCATGTCGACCATCCAATGGAACTGTTCAAATTCTGCGGGTAGATGCAACATTACAGTTCCTCCATTAGATAAGAGAGCTTGTTGTCGAGCAAAGGTAACGATTCGTCTACAAACATAAATAGCAAATCACAACGAATTGACGTGCCATCGATCTTATAGCTCACTTCAAATGTCATTGTGCGTTTAAAACTCCCTGCAGTTGAGCTAATCACTGACTCAATCGGAATATGTTGCCCAAGCAGCACGGGCGAACTTTGGAAAAAGCGCACTTCTGCCTGTTGGCCAAGCCCGTTAAGGAATGAACCCACTAAAATGTTCGAGACATCCATTAACAGCTCAAGCTCTTCCAGCTCTTCACTGTCTGCAGGAACTTTCATCAGTTTTTTAAGATCAGCAACACTGGAGTCACTGAGCAACACCAATGCTTCGCCAGCTATCCCCTCACCACTAAAGCCTTGGCAAACACCTGATACTTGATCATTACTCGCCAAGTCTCGCAGTGCCATATGTAACTCACTCACCTCAAAGATATTCACGTTAGGTAGTGGCAAATGAACAAACACATCAAAGTGGCGCGCAAGCGCATCAGCTGCACGGCCTATCGCAACGTTCGCCACTTCCATATAAATATCACGGCGACGCAACGCTGGCGCCATAACCGGTTGAACAGGAACATAAGCCGCCGTGACTTTATCTTCTGGCGCAACTAAGTCAGCAAGAACTTGCTTTAATACCTGTTGATCAATTGGCTTTTGGATAAATGCTTTTGCACCCAAGGCCAACACACGCTCTTTCGCTTTGGGTTGTATATCACCCGAAACAACAACGACATTAATATTAATGCCACGTTTGTTAATCTCTTCTAACGTGCCAAAACCATCCAATTCAGGCATGGTAAGGTCAAGAAACATAATCTTAAACGTTTGTTGCTCTAGCTTTTCTAAGGCATCTTTGCCATGAACGGCAAATACTATCTCTGCGTTGAGCGATGCAGGTAATGAACGCGCCATTTGCTTACGAGCAAGAGCGGAATCATCACAGATCAATATCGGGAAAGACATCGTTATACTCACTGCTTAATTGGCTACTTTTCGACAAATTGTAACAGATCGAGCGCAGAGCAGGTATGATTTAGTTGCATAAACTCAGTACGCTTTTTACAAACAAATCACTCTCTTGCACTCTTTATCTAACTACCTAATATTTAATGATAATACAAAAAAACCAGCATATGATATGCTGGTTTTTGAAATTATTCATTCGGTACTATTTGGCCATCGAGATTAAAGATTTACCGATTAACCACTCCAACTCTTTCGCACTTGCAGGACCAAACTTAACTTCAACTGCTTTATACAAGCGTTCAATACCATGAGCTGCAAATTCATGAGCATTCTCAGCAGTCACGATATGATGGAATAACAGACGCAAAATAGCCACAAACTCTTCGCTATCCAACGCTTTAACCCAACTGTTCGAAAAATCACTTAAACTATCGTCAAAGTTCAAATGCTCTACAAACATTTTAAAAATACGACCATCGAGTGCCGCTGTAAAATCGGTTTTCTTTGGAAAATGATGGCTAATCCCTGTTCGAGATACACCCGTTTGTTGACTTAATGTGGTGTACGACATTTTGTCATAACCAAGACGCAGAAGTTGATCAACTACGGCATCCATGATCTTCTGTATCGTGATTTCAGTATCTTCTTTACTACGCTTCGGCATGTTAAGGCTCTTCTTACTTGTCTTTGCAATCCATTTGACTCAATACAAGTCATAAACATAGGACTGATAAAATTGACTTTCTCTTAGTCACTCAATTTGCGTGACCATAATTATTGTTAAAGCACAAATACTACCATGGCGCTTCTAGTTACTTTCAAGCTAAATAGATGAAATAACGATACATTCTCATTAATGACTCAGAAGAACCAGAACACTAAACTGTATCGTTTCCACTTCCAACAGTATTATTTGCGGCTGGATATTGGTACAAATCTAGACGACTTACAAGTAATCGTACAACGTTCTGACATGTTTATAACATTCATTCTTCCAGCTATATGAACAAAATCACACCATTTTACAATACAAATGAAACATTTATGCAATAAGTTTTATACACGAGTACTTTGATTCTGCTTTTCACATCAATTAGTCATTGCTAATTCTGTAGCTAATCCTCAAATAAATCGATAAAATGACCATAATTTTTTTAAGAGGATACAGATATGACTATCGAACAAGAACCTCAAGTATGTGAAGCATGCGGCTGCGCTGGCGAAATGGGCTTCATTATCAAAGAAGGCGATGATGTTGCTGAAGTAACGATTTTTGCTCAGGATAAAGCCCTACTAGAATCTGAACTTGCAAAATACGTTGAGCTTGCACAACAAGTTTCTAAAGAAGTTCAGTACGAAATGACTGAACTGACTGACGAAACAACAGAGCTTACTGCTCGCTTTAAGTTTGAAGTTAGTGCTGAAAAGCTAATCTTTGAACTTAAATCTCGCTCTCTACAGCGATAATTATCTAAAGCGGGCTCTCAGCCCGCTTTTCTTTTACGTATAAGTTGACCAATCACAGTGGCTTGGGAATACTGACCCTATCTCAATCATCGATAAGTCACCATGCTGCGAACCTCTATTGCCTTTCTGCTACTGCTCTCTGCGACAGCGTCTAGCCAAGTACTCGACACATACCGTACGCTAAATCATCTCGATAACTATGGTAATCTCGATCTCCGAGACAAACCCTATACAGAGTTGCCTGCAGGTATCGTGATCAACGGCAATCTCAATATGGCAAATACGCAGATTCAACGCCTACCGAAAGGCACGACGATAGAAGGCAGCCTCAACGCGTCAAACAGTGCATTGGTCACACTTGGCAAAGGCACCACGATTCGTGGCTATGCCAACTTACTCGGCAGCAAAATAAAGCGTTGGCCAAATGGCATTAAAGTAGGAGGCTACTTGAATCTCACAGACACGCCACTGCAACACCTACCTCCACGCATGCGCGTCAATGGTGACCTTAGTGTAATACGCACTCCTTTAGAAGCGCTTCCCGAGGGGATTGTCATCAAAGGCGATCTTTACCTTGGCGGTTCAAAAATCACGCAGTTTCCCAACAAAATGACCGTCGAGGGGAATATCTTCTTGGGTGGCAATCGAATTACAAAGTGGCCCGAAAATTTGACTTTAGGTGGCGCAGTCGCGCCTTAATTATCAATATTTCAGATACATTTAAGGGCAGTATTCACTGCCCTTAATTATTAGTCTCGACCCGAAGTTGCGGGAATCATTATTTGATTATCGATTATTTACCGGATTGGCATAACTATCGATAAGGAACTGGTGGGCACCTTCTGGTAACTGAGCCAGTTTTTCTTTCAACACCGCTTCTACTTGCTCACCAACACTCTTATCGCCTGCTGCCAGTTGGTTAATTGGGAACAGCTTATAGTTAGCGTGAATTTGGCGGTCAATCTCAGCCGCGAGTGCATCAGGCGTTTCAAACGGCGGATCAATCACCTCACCAAAGGCAACATGGACACGGCCTTTATCGCCAACAATGCCTTGGATGATGCTTTCAATATCTTCAAACTCGCCTTTCTCATACTTGCCGTTCACCGCTTTCTCATACAATTCGCGCGCCTTGGCAATATCACAAGGGTCGTTCTCATAAGAAATTGATACCGGAACAATCTTTAATGATTGAATGTAAGTAGGAAAATCAATCTTCTGACGACGACCTTCAACATGGAACATTTTCAAAATGGCTGGATCGGTAAAGTCATTGCCATCTTTAGCTCGACCTTCTTTTTGCGCAATCCAAATTGAATTTCCCGTCTCCAGAGAATATTTGATGTAAGAAGACAGCGTACCTAGAGCTTTCATCATTTCGCGTGGCCCTTTCGCCGAGCGCTTTACAATGAAACTCTTATTTAAACGCATCAACTCCGTTGCACAAGGCTTCTTGAGTAGATTATCACCAATCGCAATACGTACGGTTTTATGACCATTCTGGTGTAGGCCATAATTGACCAACGCTGGGTCCATGGCGATGTCACGGTGATTCGAAACAAACAAATAAGCGGTTTGCTTATCAAGGTTATCTAGCCCACTGTACGTCACACCTCGGGTTGTACTTGCCAATGTTTGTTGCAGGTACTTCTTCACTTCCACCTGAATCGCTTCAGTAGTGTTGAGTTTCGACCACTTATACTTTAAGTAGACTTTGACTAACGGTGTCATCAACGCCTTAAACCAAGGCGCGTGATTAGAAAATCGATGCTGTAAAATAGCGGCGATAAATTCTTCATCTTGGATCAAACGGTCAATAGCCGCTGGAATTTCTTCATCGTTGTATGGACGAATATCAATATATGGGTCTGTACTTATGGTCATTGTATTTTATATCAGAGACTAATCGCGGCTCATTCTACGCATAGATTGGATGATTGACAGCTAAGATACGCACATAATCAGTAAGGTCAGACCAGAATACTGTCTGGATTAACCAACGTTGTGATGCCAATATGGCTTTTTCAGCGAAGACACGCTACTCTTACCGCCCCAAAAATACCGAGTTTTTCCATGCACTATTCTATTTCTCTTCAGACTACAGAATTTGACTTTTTATCCATCACTCCACGTAAAAAACTGCTTAAACATAGCCTTTTGCGTATTGAAGATGGTCTAGCGCTGGTTCGACTGGGAAAAAATGAGTTTGTCGTTGAACCGGGAAAAGTGCTGTGGCTTCCTTTTGATTGCTTAACTTCAATCACCTATCTACCTCAAACCAAGGCGTCGATTGTCGAAGTATCAAGCCGCGTAGCAGAGCCAATGCCAAGACAAGCGGGCTTCGTTAAACTCAACGAATTAGCAAGTGCACTACTGAACCGCCTAATAGCAATCAATGCACCGCACGAAGCTAAGCTCGATCTCTATCGCGTTCTACTGGCAGAGCTAACTACTCTGCAACCATCGTTAAAGCATTCTGGACTAGACAGCGCTATCGCAGAGTGGAAACCAAATCACAGCAGCGAATTGCCAAAAGAACTGCAAGTCGCTCTGACAGTAAGAGAAGCGCGTCGCCGTTTACTGTCTGGCGGTAAAGAGCAAACCGTCGTTGATGAACTGTTTGCCGGAGATCAGGCAAGCTTTACCTTGATGCTTGAAAGCATCTGTGGTCAATCAAACTTCAAATAACCACTTTGACCGAGACCATTTGTAACCAGCGCAATTGGTCTCAATTCTCAATTCTCAATTCTCAATTCTCAATTCTCAATTCTCAATTCTCAATTCTCAATTCTCTAGAGCCTGATTGGCAGCTTGCCGATTATCTGACGATACTTAGACACTGATCGAAACCTATCGACTAAGAAGAGTCGCGTCCAATAGATGGGGAGAGAAGATGAAAGCGGTACAAATTGATATAGTCTCAGATGTTGTGTGCCCATGGTGCGTGATTGGCTTTGGCCGCTTAAGCCAAGCATTAAACATCGTACGGAAAGAGATTCACGCAGATATACATTGGCACCCTTTTGAACTCAATCCCATGATGCCTTTAGACGGTCAAAACCTTCGTCACCACCTCGCAGAAAAATATGGCACTAGCCCACAAGCCAGTGAATCCGCTCGTACCACGTTAACTCAGCTTGGACACGAAATCGGCTTTACTTTCCACTTTAACGACGATATGCGTATCTACAATACCAGAAAGGCGCATCAGCTATTAATGTGGTCACAGACAGAAAGCAAGCAGCAAGCCCTGCAAACAGCACTATTTGAAGCTTACTTTACCGATAATCAAGATATATCCGCACAAACAGTCTTAGCCGATCTAGCTGATTCCGTCGGATTAGAGCGACAAACTGCTATCAAAGTGATCAACGACGAGACTTGGGCATACACCGTATCTAAAACCGAACAGCAATGGTTGGAAGCCGGAATCAATGCCGTTCCTGCTCTGGTGTTTAACCGCAAACACTTAGTCTCGGGCGCACAAACAGTCGAAGTTTTAGTCGAAGTGATACGTGACATCGCGATGGACGTAGACTAAATCACCACCTATCCATTCTACCAACAAAATGCTTTTGCATAGCGGAGACTCTGTCGCTATGCTGCTGAGACAACAAACGAATCTAAATAGTCACCATGAATACACAAGAAACTTACCCAATTGGCACTCCTGGTCAAAAATGGACTGAGCAAGATCGCCTAGCATGGCGCGCAAGCACACAAGTTAAACGTCTCTACAGTGAAGAAGTACTGCCAAGAATCGAAGCATTGAAAGCTCGCTTCAATGTTGAGCAATACGGTGCACTCTCTTACGATAGCGAGCGTTTCCCACTGTTTTCAATCAAAAGTAATGATTGGAATAACGGTAAGCCTACAGTACTCATTTCAGGTGGTGTTCACGGTTACGAAACCAGTGGCGTGCAAGGCGCATTGCTATTTGCAGACCAACACTTAGAAGCTTACAGTAAACACTTCAACATTGTGATAGCGCCATGCGTAAGTCCTTGGGGTTACGAAACGATTAACCGTTGGAACCCTCTCGCGATTGACCCAAACCGCTCATTCTATGCGGATAGCCCAGCGGAGGAGTCTGCCGCGCTACAATCACTCGTTGCGAGCATTGGTGATGTGCTGGTGCACTTTGACTTACATGAGACCACAGATACAGATGAAACCGAATTTCGCCCAGCTCTAGCTGCGCGTGATGGTATTGAATACGAAGAAGACATCATCCCTGATGGTTTCTACACTGTCGGCGATAGTGAGAACCCTCAAGCTGACTTCCAAGCTGCTGTGATTGCATCAGTTGCGAAAGTGACCCACATTGCGCCAGCAGATAACAAAGGCCAGATCATTGGCTCAGATGTGGTTCAACAAGGCGTGATCCTTTACCCAATGATCAAGCTTGGCCTTTGCGGTGGTGTAAGCAACTGCCAATACCACACAACGACTGAAGTCTACCCAGACAGCCCGAAAGTGACTGATGAAGAGTGTAACCAAGCGCAAGTTGCCGCAATCATCGGTGGTCTGGATTACGTACTGAGCAAAATCTAACTCAGTCGACACATTATTAAGAGCATGCATTGTCATGCTCTTTTTTATTATTACTCAACAAGTTACCATCGAGATCTTATCAAACTGCGTAGTAAGTCACACTCCAACCCCATGAAAATGCTATACTTATAGTTAAGTAACCTTGAGGTGTTAGGTTATGTTGGAGCCTGTAACTCACTCCATCCCTTCGTAAACTTCCATAAACTAAACGAGTTACACGCTCTCAATCCGGCATCTTAAAGTCACTTGGTATTCGCTGTTAATTGGCATTGTGAACCACGAGGTGATTTATGCTGAAAGACCGACTTGAGAAGCTAAATGCTCTTAGAAAACAGGCGATGAAGTCTGATAAATTCCTCCGCTCTGCGAAAGAACACGCACAAGCGATTCAAGAAAGCACACCACAACCCAAACCGGTGAAACGGCGCAAACGCAAAAAAGCCAAAACCAAACTCGCAGAACGCTATCAAGGCGTTGATTTTTCTACTCAACCTTATGCGACATAGTCATGTTTCTCACTCAACCGAAGCCGTCGAAGTAAACGACACTCTCTTCGACGGCAAACCTAATTCGAACTTACCTCTACAGTTTTAAAACAACACACGCCACTTTGATCTTGGCTAACCTTACACTCTCGGACTAATTGCTGCTTAAGCACCATTCTGGCTCTACGTAAGCGCGACTTTACTGCCGGTAAACTAAGCTGATTTTTCTGCGCATACTCACTTTGCAACATCCCGTTCAAATCACAACTCTCGATAATGTCGCGATCATGATGATCCAGCTTAACTAGAACCTTAGGCAGACATTTTTGTAATTGCACAACTGGGGAAGGTAGTTGCTGGTTTGATGTTAATTCATCAAGCTCTGCCCGCTCAATACGGCGTCGCACCGTATCAATAAAATGATTCTTCGCTACCTTAAACAACCAAGATTTACCATCATTTAGAGTACAAAATCGTTCACTATGACTCATTGCCTTTAGAAACACTTCTTGCACGATGTCTTCTAGCTCATGCTGATTGTGTGTTTGTTTTAATAACCAATGATAAAGGCTCGATTCCGTACGATTCCACGCTTCCATCAGACACTTCATTTATCTTACCTTGACAATGCGTCCCCTAGGCTACGCCAGAGTGCTCAATGTTTACTTCAGACTACTGCATTTTCGCTTAGTAGCTGATGAACAAGATCAAGCGATGGCACTGACCCGCTATGTATCACCGTCCCTTCGATCGCGACGCCGGGAGTACTCATGATCCCTGCCTGCATGATCGACTCCAAACTGGTGACTTTCTCAATCGTAATAGCCAAACCTAGCTCTTGTGCTACTTGAGTCAATCTCTCCGCTGTTACTTGGCAGTTTTTACAACCTGAACCATATACTTGCACTGTTTTCATATAAACTCCTTTGAACATATACGTGTTACTAAAAATGGAAGTAATTGAATAGCCACCCCGTAATGGAGATAGCAATAAATAAGTACCCAGCAATCACTGCCAAGAATCGATATTGCATTACCTGCTTGAGCATCATGAATTCAGGTAGGCTAACCGCCACAGCCCCCATACAAAATGCGATCGTCGTTCCCAGCGGCATACCCTTGTCGAGTAGAGACGCCATTATTGGCACAATGCCGGATGCATTGGTATATATAGGAATGGCAGTTAAAGTCGCCAAAGGTACTGACCACCATTGGCCATGAGCCAAGTTTTGCTCAAACCAATCAGCTGGCACATAGCCATGAATAAAGGCTCCGATACCGACACCAATCAATACCCACAACCAAATCCGTTTGAATATGGTCGCCGTTTCATTGCGTGCAAACTCGTGACGCTGCTTACAACTCAGTTTTGAAGAATCAGAGGTCGAAGCACTGTTTAGTTTGGCGCTATCAGCCTGTAGGTAAGCTTTGGCAAGAAAGGGCTGTAACCAACGGTGCGCTTGGAGAGCATCCACTACCACACCAGCAATGATGCCAAGCAACATACCAATAGCAACATACACAACTGTAAATTTAAGACCCAGTACACTACCGAGCATAATAACCACCACTTCATTAATCAGTGGTGAGGTTATAAGAAAAGAAATGGTGACCCCAATAGGTACACGAGCAGAAACAAATCCCATAAATAATGGTATAGAACTGCATGAGCAAAACGGTGTGACTGCACCAAACATTGCTCCTGCGATATAACCTATACCGCGATGCCTGCCTTGAAGGTAATCGCGAACTCTATCCACGCTTAAGCTTGCCCTAAGCGCAGAGATAACGTAAATCAAAACCACCAGCAAAACCAATATCTTACTAGTATCTTCAATAAAAAAGTGCACACCTTGAGCGAATGGCGTTCCAGCCTGCAAGGCCAATGCAGAGTAAGTCAGCCAATTGGCTAATAGGGTAAAAACTTCCAACATCAGGACATCCTCAATACGATTTATCTCTATCACGGATGACGTCGTAAAAGGATGCAGAAATTTTAGAAATTATACGTTGAGGTAGAAAAACGGAGAAGCCAAATTCTCGTTATAGGTAGTAAATTGTAACGGCGAAGACCATTAAAAAAGCAATAGCAAGCTTCTTTAACCAAAGTTTCATTGGCTGGTCAACTACCTTTCTAAAAAGAAAGAACGCAATGACTACCCCAATCACGCCACGCAAAGTTTGTACAATATTACCAGAAACAACCCCTGACAGATTGAATCCTAGTATTAGGAACATAACCGCAACAAACCATGTCAATGCGACCCATTTGGAACACCAAACATCACTCAAACTTACATCAAATGGTCGAATAAAAAGGAGAGCTAACAGACCACAAAAAGAATAATTTAAACAAATCGTTGCAAAAGCTTGATAGATAGGAAGGTCAAATGGTAGCTGATGTGAAAACTCGGTGATGGCAACATCCGAGAAGCTATACCCTATACTGGCGAAAAAGATATAGCACAGAGGCTTCAAGAGTAATCTACCAGACAACGCCGAAAAGCAGAAAGCCAACATTACAATCAAAACTATCGACAATATTTGATTCGCAGAAAAATTATATTGGCCACCAGCTAATGCAAGTAATGCGAGAACCGGTACCTTTAAAGCAAGCAAGGGGGAAACGATTGATGCATCACTCTGTTTTATTGCACTCAGTAAAAAATATTGTGCCGTCAAGTAAGGTATATTTACTTTCAAAAACAGCCAAATACTATCGGCAGGAAGGAATTTAAACAACTCGAAAGCAATAGACATCGAAAGAGCAACAATACCCATAAAGATATGAATTGCTACAAGCAATTTAACACCATCAATTAGATATTTTTTTTGACATCTCTGAGTAACAACATAATTTATCGCTTGTAAAAATGCGCCAAAGAAACTGGCAACTACACCTAAAATCATAATATCAGAAAATTCTAAGTTGAGTGATAAGTGAAAATTACCAGTATTTCTCTCATTTAGCTTGTGAAATTACTGGCCTTCCAATATGCACCATGTTGAGGCAAAATATGCTCTGCCAATAATTTCCTTGAACTATCAATATCACCAGAGGTCAAGCTATTTACAATTTCCTTATGCTGCATTAAAGAGCGTTCCATATGCTCTTCATTGCTACCTAAATAATTTCTAGTCGTAGCCATGCGTGCACAAATCATGTCGTAAGATTCTTTAAAATAGCGATTCATGCAGAAAGAAATAATAACCTGGTGAAATTCATTATCCAATTGAAGATATTCGAGCTTACTATTATTCGTAATAGCCCACTCCATTTTATCAATGATAAAGCTAAGCTCTTGTACAAGATGCTTTAAGTTTTTCTCAAATGCGAGACTTAATGCTTCTGATTCAACCACATAACGAAACTCTAAAAGCTCATTGAATTCATCAGGTGTGACATGAAATACAAATGTACCACTTTTAGGAATGATATTTACTAGCCCTTCGCTTTGTAGCTTTTTTAACGCGGCTCTGATCGGAGCTTTGGTAGCACTTAACTTGGTCGCCAGCACCGACTCAGAAATTTTACTCCCCATTGGAAGAGTACCTACTATTATCATTTCTCTTATGCGGCGATACACCACATCCGTCAGTAAATCTTGTTTCATATCAATATCTTATTTCTATCCACATCGTTATCATACACAATTATCTCTCTCTTTAGCAATGGAGTCTAGATAGATTATCTGATCACACATATCATTTTAGAAGTCTGCTATATCAGCCGAATATAAGAAACTGACCACCTGCTTTCTTATATTCAGCCAAATATAAATCACATAAATATTGATGGTAAAAACATAGATAATGACGGTATATAGGTCACCATCATCAGCATAACCACCATGGCGATCAAAAATGGAATAATCGACTTCACTAGTTCTTCTAGAGTAACGTCGGCTATGCCTGTTGCCACGAATAAGTTGGCACCTAATGGTGGCGTACAGAATCCAATCGCTAAGTTAACTGTCATAATTACACCAAAGTGAACAGGATCGATTCCCATTGTCTGAACAATCGGTAATAGTATCGGTGTCAAAATAATGATCGATGCGATCGTCTCCATGAACATACCAACAATCAATAGCATGATGTTGATTAGCAATAGTACGATTAACGGGTTGTCCGACAGCGTGGTGATTAGATTCGCTACTTCCACAGGTACGCGCTCAAGAGTCAGTAATCGGCCAAATGAAGCAGCCATTACAACCATCACTAATACCGTTGCTGAAGTTAAACCTGATCGTAAGAAAACATCACCGAGGTCTTTAACCTTTAGATCGCCATAGACAAACATACTGACAAAAAGCGCATAGACGACCGCTACACCAGCGGCTTCAGTCGGAGTAAAAATCCCTCCGTAAATACCACCAAGAATGATCACGGGAACAATTAATGCCCAAATAGAGTGTTGACGCCAACCCTGTTTTGGTTTTTCGACTCCTTTAATCGCTTGCTTCATTTTGTTACTAGCAATACTAGCAGGCATGATCGCACTATTGATCATAAAGCGAGAAACAAGCATGTAACCCAGGCCAAACATGACGCCTGGAACTATACCCGCTAAAAACAGCTTTCCTATCGATTGGTTGGCGGTAACACCATAAACGATTAACGGAATGGAAGGTGGAATCATAACACCGGTAATACCCGCAGCAGCCGTTAACGCAGCCGAGAAAGGACGCTTGTAACCTTCACGCTCCATCTCTGGAACCATATTTGAGCCAATTGCTGCAACTGTCGCTGGCGAAGAACCAGAAATCGCGGCAAAAAACATACTTGCCAAGACATTTACATACGCCAAACCCGCTTTAAAATGACCAACTAAACTGTTCGCTGCGCCGACAATCCTTGTTGATAAGCCACCTTTCTGCATCACTTCGCCGGCAAGGACGAAAAGAGGAATCGCTACTAATACAAACGAATCGCCTCCCATAACTACACTTTTTGCGAGTAGAGAAATATTTGGGGTTTTAGGTAAATACTCCAAAACAACTAAAGATGATAAACCTAAACAAATTGCAACAGGCGCCCCTAACAAAACGAGAAGAAAGAAAACGCCAAATAGAGTAAAAGAAACCATACTACCTACCTTGCTCCAACAAAGAAGACTCTACGTTTTTATTAATTAATGATTTAATGTCATAAAATGTATTTTGAGTTAAACGCAAAGCACTCAGTAACGCCCCAAATGGCAAACTTGCATATAACCATTGCATACCAACTCGCGTATCAGTAAATGGAAACTCTAGTACAATTGAACTCTGTCTTGCGATAATGGGATTGTTGACTTGCTCAACACCATAAATACACAGTTTCACCATAAACCAAAGGATAATCACATTTACCAATACATTAATCACACTCTCAACTTTCTTTGGAAACAGGTTAATAAGCGCTGTTACAGAAATGTGTTTTCTGGTTTTGAAGCCATAACTAACACCTATCCATATAAACCAAATAAAGCACCATCGTACAAATTCTTCAGACCAAGGAAGTGAATTACTAAACACATAACGCATCACCACTTGTACAAAAACCCAAATTACGATATTCGCAAGAAGAAAGTTAATTAACCAACTTTCTAACTTATCATCTATTAACTTTAGTAATTTCATACGTCCTCTCAAATTCTAGCGTACGAAATGTACGCTAGAATATAGGGTAATAATTAGTTCAACTTAGCTAAAATTGCTGGGTCTACCATCTTGGTATACTTTTCGCGAATCGGAGCGGTAATATCTTGAAATGCTTTAGACTGTTCAGGAGATAAATGTACTATTTCTACGCCCGCCTTTTCGATCGCTGCTAATTGCTCTTTTTCTTCATTCGCAATAACTTCTTGCTGGTAGTCAATAGCTCGCTTAAGTGCAGAATCCACAAGGGCTCGATCTTCATTAGATAGCGAGCTATAGAAATCTGGGTTCGCTAATACCATGTGCGTACTATATACATGCCCTGTCAAGGTAAGGTTTTTCTGAACTTCGTAAAATCGAGATGAATAGATATGGCCTAATGGGTTTTCTTGCGCATCTACTACCCCTTGCTGCAAGGCAGAGTAAACTTCATTAAAACTCATCGGAGTTGGGTTCGCGCCCATCGCACTGAAAGCATCCATATGAGCAGATACTTGCATCGTTCTGATTTTCACCCCCTCAAGATCACTTGGCTGGCTCACAGCACCTTTGTTACTTGTAATGTATCGAATACCATTTTCCATCCAACCTAAACCTTTAAGTCCAAAATCTTCGGCACGATACAAAAGAGCGTTACCAAAATCTCCATAAAGTGCATTTAATGCATCTTCACGTCCGGTAAAAATATATGGCAAGCCAGGCACAGAGAAAGCCGGGTCCCAGCCGTCCATTACCTCAACGACAGGTGATGTCATATCAACAATTCCTGCCTGAACTGATTCCGTTAATTCTCGGTCACCACCAACCTGCCCGTTCGGAAATATATCAACTGTAATGCCTTGATTAGACTCAGCTTCAACAATCTCTTTGAATTTAACCCATGCTTTATGCATGTGGTAGGTATCAGCAGCACCGTGTCCAACTCGAATATTAACTTCAGCAAAAGCACTAGAAGTAAAACTCACAGCGAAGGCCAACGGAACAACTTTTAGTAGGGTATTAAGTTTCATATCAATTCCTTTTTTGACATTTCAGTTTGTGAGCGCATTTGAGCATAAAAAAAGCCTAAATATTAGTGATCCGGTTCAAATTAGTTGAATAACTATCAACAAAGCACACAAAAACGATACCAATATCACAATTTAAAACAATATCACTTGTCAATCAACAAACAAAAACCCTAAATAAAAAGCAAATCTGAAATGTTAGTTTGGAGTGTTTATGAAAAAGGTAGTGGTCATAGAACCTGGTTATCTTGATTACGAAGAGGAAAAAAGAGTACTCGCAGCGTTTAATGCACATTTTGTCGCCTTGCCTGTAGGTACGAGCAAGGCCGATATTCTTACAGAGGTGGCTGACGCCGACGCGATAATGGTTCGAGAAGCCATCGTTAACCGCGACATTATCGATGCTGCTCAACAGTGTCGAGTAATCGTTCGCTATGGAGTTGGCGTAGACAATATCGATCTTACTTATGCCAAGGAGAAATCCATCTATGTGGCTAACGTGCCTGACTATGGCTCAGAGGATGTTGCCGAACACGCAGTCGCTCTGATGATTGCGGCTACACGTCGTATCGCGCAGCGAGATAAAGATGTACGCAATGGCATCTGGGGTGTCGGCCAACGCGAACCAATTCCTAGAATGGGAGGAAAGACTCTTGGCATCGTCGGCTTTGGACGTATCGCCCAATGCTTTTTCCAAAAGGCACGAGGATTAGGCTTCACGTCAATTTTAGTTTCGGACCCTGCATTAAGTGTGAGTGAAGCAGAAAAAGTGGGCGTGACTAAAGTCGATTTGACTGTGCTCTTCCAAGAGTCTGATTTTATCTCGTTGCATGCTCCATTGAATGAACATACCCGTCATATGGTCAATGCTGACGTATTGAATTTGATGAAACCAATGGCTGTTTTGGTGAATACCGGCCGAGGCGGGTTAGTTGATGAGCAGGCTTTGTTCCAAGCTCTTAAAGAAAACCGCATACATGCTGCGGGTATAGATGTGTTTGAACAAGAGCCGGTCAACAAAGACCATCCTTTGCTTGCTCTACCAAACGTAATTTGTACCGACCATACAGGTTGGTACACCGAAGAATCTGTTGTCGATTTACAACACAAAGGAGCCCAGGAAGTATTTCGTGTCTTCCAAAATGATGAACCGAAAAACTGGGTCAATAAATAAATTAAGCAATATCAAAACTTCTGATTAAAGGTAATAAATATGTACAGCAATGAAATTATTGAAGGCTACCGTAACATTTTCTCTACTGCATCTATCGCTGATGCTTGTGACTTAGTTTTGGGTCGATCTATGTTCCTGCCGTTTGATATAAAAAACCGAGTCAACGACAAAAAAATCGTCGGACCTGCAGTAACGATTCAAGAAGAAGCTACTTACGAAAAAGTTCCTCCACAACACGCTCTCGACGCGATTGATGAATCTGAAGCGGGCAGCGTCATTGTTATTTCAGGAGACCTTGCTCTAGAAAATGTCGCGGTATGGGGTGGATTAATGACAGCTGGTGCTGTGGCGAATAAACATGAAGGAGCGGTACTTAATGGCGGTATGCGCGATATTGCTGAAATTCGTCGAGACTATGATTTCCCTGTTTACGCGAAAACGGTTTCGCCAGCTACGACATTAGGTCGCTTTAAAACAGTTTCATCAAATAAACCAGTGATGATCGGTGACGTTTTAGTAAGAGCCGGTGATTTAATCATCGGAGACGTTGATGGCGTAGTTTGCGTTCCTCAAGAGTACGTAGAGCAAATTCTTGTTGAGTCTCAATCTATTGATGCGCGTGAACTAGAACAAGCGAGACTGATTATCCAAAACGGGTCTCTGCGCGAAGGATTAGCAAAATACGGACGTATTTAATCCACATTATTAACGTAAGGGATATCAATGATATCCCTTTCACCATAAATAAAATTCCCCGAGATACATATTATGACTATTGATATCCTTTCTTTTGGAGAGCCATTATTCGAGCTTTCACAAATTCCTAATCACAACGCCGAAGTCTCTTATCTGCAAGGATATGGTGGTGATACTTCAAACTTCGCAGTAAGCGCTTCTCGCCAAGGCGTCAAAGTGGCTATGCTCGCTCACCTTGGAAACGACGTCTTTGGAGACAAATTTATTGAACTATGGGAACGAGAAGGTGTGAATACTGAGTTCGTTTGCCGCAATAGTAATGCGCATACCGGATTATACTTTATTACCCACGACGACAATGGCCATCATTTTACTTTCTACAGAAAAGGTTCTGCAGCCTCTCTCGTCACACCAAAACAAATACCTGAACATGCGATTGCTCAGGCTAAACTCCTGCACTCTTCAGCTATCACTCATGCGATTAGTGAACAATCCAGTGATTCGCTATTTCACGCCATAGAATTGGCCAAAACAAATAATACTCTTGTCTCGTTTGATACCAACCTTCGTCTAAAACTTTGGGATTTGCCGAGAGCGCGAGCCATTATTCATGAAACGATCAAGCATGTTGATTTTTGTTTGCCAAGTCTAGATGAAGCTCAGCTATTAACGGGTTTAACAGATGCCAACAAGATTGCAGATTACTATTTGGCTCTCGGTGCTAAAACAGTGGTTCTAAAAATGGGTAAAGATGGGGCGATGCTCGCAACGGAGAACGAGCGTTTCATTGCAAACGGGCACAAAGTTGCAACTGTAGATGCAACCGGCGCAGGTGATTGTTTCTCTGGTGCCTTCTTAAGTCAGGTAGTTAAAGGGACAGACATGAAAGATGCGCTTATCTACGCCAATTGCGCAGCTGCACTTACTACTACCGGTTATGGTGCAGTTGCACCTATTCCTCGCTATGAAGATGTGATTAAGTTTAAACAGGAGGTGATCGCATGATCGCAGCTCAACATCTCAAATTGCTAGCAGACTACAAGGTAGTACCTGTCATTGTCATAGAAGATCTTGAGCACGCGGAACCGCTCGCGAAAACATTGTTGAACAATGATTTACCCATCGCTGAAGTAACATTGCGCAGTCCCGTAGCTCTCGAAGCGATATCAAAAATGAAGCAGGCATGCCCGGATCTTTTGATTATTGCTGGCACTGTGCTGACACCAGAACAGGCTGATTTAGCCATTGAAGCTGGTGCTGAATTAGTTGTGTCTCCAGGGTTTAACCCTATAACTATGCAGCATTGTATTGATAGAGGGATTCCAATCATTCCAGGAGTCGCCACACCGAGTGAAATTGAGCAAGCTCTGAGATATAAAATTGAACTAGTGAAGTTTTTTCCTGCAGAGGCCAACGGCGGCGTTAAATCACTCAACGCAATTTCAGCCCCTTATAGCTCTATGCGTTTTATGCCTACTGGTGGGATTTCTCTAGAAAATATATCTAACTACCTAAATTTAGCTTCCGTGGTTTGTTGTGGTGGTAGTTGGATGGTAGATAAAGAATTAATGCGCCAAAAAGATTGGGCCTCTATTGCCAAAAAAATCCAACTATGTCGTAATTTGTAGACAATTTAATTGCTATCTCTTACGTTCATACGCTGATCACTGTCGTTGTATTACCAAGATAATACAACGACTTTTTTGTTTGATTCTTGTGCGCGATTCACAATCACTCTTTCACGACTGACATCGCAACAGAATACTAATTACTGATGCTGATTAAAGAAACGCTCTGCACTGGCGAACAATGCTTCACAATGTTTCTGTTGTTTCGCGTGCTCTTCCGTACCAGCCTCCATAGTAACCAATTCGGCTTGTGCAGCATGATACTCTGCTACCATTCTGGTAAAACGATCTTCGTTCTCACCTTTCCATGGTTTTTTCTTTGGTGCTCTTCTTGGCTTTTTCATAACTCTTTACCTCTAAAATCAAAGCTCTAAATGCTTTTTCTGTTCTCGTTCCAATAAAATATCTTCAATTCTTCGTCTTACCTGATGAATGTTATTTACTTTTTCATCTGTAGCTTCACCGTTATTTTTCTTAGGTTTGGCCGCTGAATTTGGTGCTTTCAAAGCTTGAGCTCCGTAGTTAACTGAATACTTAAAAACCAAAGCTAAAACCTAGTGAAACTAGCACTTCGCTTGCCGAGGTAAGAGAAATACGACAACGCCATCCGCATAGTGGCAAACACTACGGATCACGAGACATCGTTTATTTGGTAAGTAATCAATTGCTATAGATTGGTAGACCAAGAGATATTGTTATCTAGAAGCGAGCAATTTATCTTGTACTAATAGTGGAGCGGCTTCGCGCTATCTTGTTAGGATGTGAGAAGTAGCTGCAGAACTGTTGTCTACTGGTGATATTAAATAAGGGAGACCTACTTACGCCAAGTACCCCTCCCCTCTAAAATTCTATTTAAAGTACAGTTACGTTAGCAGCTTGAGGGCCTTTGCCGCCTTGCTCTACATCGAAACTTACTTTTTGGCCTTCGGCTAGCGTTTTAAAACCATCTGAAGTGATCGCTCTGAAGTGAACGAAAACATCCGCGCCACCGTTATCAGGAGTGATAAAACCAAAACCTTTTGTTTCATTAAACCACTTAACTGTACCTGTTGTCTTTGACATATATACCTCGACCTTAATTAAACGAACAGCCAAATCAAAGCTACTAAATCAGAAAAGAAGAAAAAGTTATCGCAGGGAAAGTATGACGAAAAAATTCGAAAGGAAACTGAGAAGATCTTGACTTAAATGTTTCATTAATAGCTCGATTCTTTGAGCTATTAATACTATACACCTTGTACTGGGAATAGACAGTTATTTTTTAAATTACTTTTTTTAATACCTACAAAACAATTGGTTAGAATCAAGTGATGAGTGATACAAATGGCCAATCTATTTAACAGTTGCGCGTTTCCCAAGTGGCATTCCCCTATTATCAATACCCATATTGTTTACAAATCTCGTCAGATTTACAGCATCAACACACTCCATTTGACGCCTTCTAAGCTAGCTAAATTGTTTAAACAGGCTATCAAGTTCTAGGGGCAAACATGATGATTGCCATCCCTGTCAATGCAACAGAAACACCGACCACATCCCAGATTGATGGACGAATTCCATCGACTACCCATAACCAAAGAATCGCCACAAAAATATAAACACCACCATAAGCGGCGTATACCCGCCCAGCAGCGGTTGGGTGAAGCGACAAAAGCCAAGCAAATAACCCTAAGAAAAAAGCCGCTGGCAGCAGCAACCAGATGGATTTGTCTTCTTTTAGCCAAAGATAAGGTAAATAGCAGCCTAATATCTCTGCAATAGCCGTAACAAAAAACAGGCCCAGTGTTTTAATCTCTAACAATTCCGTCTCTCCTTCGGACACTAATCTTTTCGATGTTATCGATGACGAGCTTGGGCATTATAGCTGCAGTCATCGTAAGCATCTGGTTCTACATCAATCCAGCGTAAAAAAGTACTTATGCTTTAACGCCATATCACAGCTCGGTTTAAACATAGAGTTTGCTTTGTTTCGCTTACCGACAAGGCCCTAAACCTTGTCTATACTGAGTCGGGCTGATGCCAAAACGCTTGCGAAACAACTTACAAAGATAGCTGGTATCTTTGATGCCGACTTCATCTGCCAATTGGCTTAAACTATGGTTTGAATGGTTCAAGCGCCATTGAACATGCTGCAAACGCATCTCTTGCCAATGATGATGCATTGATACGTCGAATTCTTGCTGAAAAAGCCTGTCAAGCTGACGCCGACTGATGCCAATTAATGCCGCTATGTGATCAACACTGCTGCCTTGGGCCAAGTTTTCTTGCATCAAAGCGATGGCTCGTTCGATGTGACGATTGGAATGCCTTCCTTGCTGCGACGACTTAAGCCGATGATGATTGGCTCGCGTTTCATCCACCAGCATATCTGCCAACCCTTTTTCAGCCCACGCTTGCCCTAAATGACGCTGCAAAATAGCCACAGCAAGGTCGACCGTCGCACTACCACCAGTGCAACTGATCACCTTTCCATCAAAGTGATAAAGTTGTTCTTCACGCACCGCCACTTGAGGATAGTCAGTACGAAACTCATTGTGATGTCGCCAGTGCACGACCACCTGATGTCCATTAAGTAGCCCAAGTTCTGCCAAGGTAAAACACGCATTATCAACGCAGACAAGGGGGATGCCCATTGCCACGGTTTTCTTTAGAAACGACCGATACAATTTGGCTTGTTGCTGCGATTCTTTCGCCGTGCGACTACCAAATATCACAACGTAATCAACGCGAGTTAACTCGATATCATCAGGGGTTGTTTCAACCATGATAGGAATGCCGCTACTCGAGAAAACTAAACCCGATTGATGCACCATGATTTGCCAAGAACAGCGATTTTGCTGGCTGTTGTCGTCAAAATCAGCAGAAAAACGCAACTTATCTAAAAAAGCCCCAAAGGGCAGCATGTTGAAGTTGCTGAGCGGGATTAAAAGAAAACGGATACCTTTCGCCGGAGTCATTCGAGTCATCCACATTGTCCAGATGGACGCATTATACGTCCAGATATTACCATGATCAATTCGCTAACCATGTAATACTCGTCGCGATAAACACTTTTCGTAATAGGTTTTATATGACGTTTGAAGTTTGGGCGCTATTTGCGGTCGCGGCACTCGGCCTTGCTTGTGTTCCAGGTCCTAATGCATTGTTAGCATTAAGCCACGGAGCTCAGTTTGGCTATAAGAAAACAATCTGGACAATCTCTGGCGGAATTTTTGGTTTCTTCGTACTGATATCAGTTTCTATGCTGGGTTTGGGCGCAGTGCTTGAGGCGCAGCCAAAGTTAATGGTTATTCTGCAGTGGCTCGGTGCAGCGTATCTTGCTTGGTTGGGATTTAAACTATTCTCAGCGCCAGCGCTCAGTATTGAAGACACTACTCAGGCGATTGCGCAAATGCGTCGAGACTTGTTTCGTCAGGGCTGCTTTGCCGCACTTTCCAATCCTAAAGTGCTACTCTTCTTTACCGCGTTTTTGGCGCAGTTCATTGACCCAAACAAAGCCTTTTTGCCGCAATTTATCATGATCGTGACGACCTTTCTCTGCATCGAGTTCTTGGTTGAATTTGGCGTTGCGCGAGTCGCCGACAAAGTGAAGTTCATCTTAGTCACTAAAGGAAGGCTATTTAACCGCTGCTGCGCAGGGATCTTTGTTACGCTCGCCATCATGTCGGTACTAAATTCCGTTGCCTAATTGGTTGTCTCTGGTTAGTGCTCTTCACAATAACGTAAGTTAAATTTAGCCCCAGCACCTTTGGTACTTGGGGCTTTTTTCGTGCACGCCCTAAAACACAGGCGATATTCCCATATCTTGACCACGAAACAGAACTAAGCCAATCACAATAAGCAATAATCCGCCAAAGAACTGCAAGTAATTACCTGCTAACTTCCAATGACTTGCACTATCACTGCTGTTTGCACTTAAATAACGCCTAACAAAGTGCTTACCTGTTAGTGTCAGTAACGCGATGATTGATGTGGTAAAGGCCGTACCCGCCGCCATCACTACGGCGCTGACAACCCCCATCCAATAAAGGCCAACGACATTAGCAAACAAAAGTACCATAATCGCACCGGTACATGGGCGAATACCAATTGTCGCGATAATACCGACATATTCACGCCATGTATCAGCCTCGTTTATCACACTAGCGTCAACGACATGTTTATGCCCACATCCACATTGATCACTATGAATGTGCGAAGCATCATTTACATCACCAATCTTCAAATTTTGACGTTTCTGAACCATTGGCGACAATGCAATGCTCGAGTTTCGATACCCGTTTGGGGTGTTGGTTGGATTGTTCCCTTTAGTAAGATCTTCAGCTGGATTAGCATCCCCAGATACCTGAGTCCCTATCGAAACCTTAGCGTCCATCGAAACGTTAGTGTCCATTGAGACAATGCTCACGATCTGCGGTTTTGCGTATTGAGCCTTAGAAAGAGCCTGTTGTGTCTGATGTTGGTGTCCTTGTAAACTCGAAGTTCGCATCACTCGGTAGAGTTGCTTAACCGCTTTGCAACAAATCACGCCACCGAGTAGAGCTACAAATGCATAGCTCATGGAAACAAACAGCATCGCCTGCTGATTAACCTCACGCATAGAGGCATGGAACCCCCAAACCAAAACACTGACTAACACAATAGCGACCAAAGCCTGAAACAATGCTGAAATAACCGTCAGCATTAAGCTCATTTTCACCTTAGTCGGATGCGTTGCAAGATAAGTGGTCACTATCACTTTACCGTGACCAGGTCCTAGCGAATGAAGCATACCGTAGATAAAGCTAAAGCCGACCAAATAGCTTCCAACCGCTATGGGGTTACTTTGAGCATCATAGAGTAAATCAGCCAGCTGCGCGTTCACCTCACGTTGCCACTGAATGCTCGCCACCACCATAGAGGGCCACATTACCCAAAGCTGATATAAACTGACTAGGACCAGCGCAGAAAAAAGCAATACTACAAGATGCTTTCGATTGTAAGTCGTCACGTTTGTCATAAGTGAATACTCTAAATTATAAGTTGATTCATCGTGATAAAAATAGACGTCACCCGTTATCCCTTTGCCATCGCTGCACAATCTATTTCAACCGTTTGAGTGAACAACTGCCCAAGCGTATTATCGGGATCCGCATCTGCAGGCAGAGACATCGCATAGCTCATTTGCTCTGCGGTTGGATTAGGTTCAATTATCTTTAACTGACACTGGCGGGAAAGATCTGCCGACAACACAACGTCGCTATTTGACTTCCAAGTCATATCCACATAGTAACTCTGGTCAAATATCAGTAACTTCAAACTATCTCGGGTGATCGATTGGGGTTTGGCTAATGGCAAATCAAAGCTCAATACAAGCTTTGCTCGATCACGCGTTAACTTGCCATTAGTGGCAACTTTGTAGCGTATCGGTGTTTCTCCATCATAAAAGTATGTAAAGTAATGTTCGTACATCATGTTTTTCAGTACTGAATCAGCAACACTCGCAAAGGTGGTTTGCTCATTTTCTGACGAAATATCCTCACCATCCAACATATACGCTGATGTCATCGCGTCGAAAGACCACTGCATTTGCAATCCTGTTATCACACCGTTTTCGCCCTGAATATATGTTTTTGTATCAATCCAAGAATGTGGGTGCGCATGAGCAAAAAACGCGGCAAACACACAAGTCACGACTATAGACTTAACCATAAAGTGCCTTTTAAGACGTTGTAGTGGATAAGTAAACCTAACGATTTCATTCAGGACGCAATTCCGTTGTAACATACTCATTTATAGTGTTGTTCTCTTTTCTGTCTGCTGTGGCTGTCAAAGCCTATCAACAACACAGAGTGGGTCTCGTCATAATTGCGCAAACTTACCTTTCCCATTTCTACAGCAGGCAGTTCGCGAGTTGAGTTTCAAAGCTGTAATCTACATGGGTAGAGATAATTTCAATCCGACTTTCCATGCACTCATCAAGCTCTACTTCCGTTAGCCCATCAGGCGTTAGGTTATAACCATAGATCCCGCAATCGGTGATAAATACCGCTTTCATTCGTTCAACATCTAGCCCAACTAACAACGGAATGATTTGTTGCCGATTAAAAACTTTATTCGATGAGAACCGCCAACCGATACTCTGATAGCCCTCACCTTCATTTTCAGCTTTGAGCACGCCATTTTTTGGCATTGGCAACTCCGAAGCCAAAGGTTTACTGTGTCCATGATGATGGTGATGAGGTAGATGCTCATCAATCGTGGTGCTACCTTCAAGCTCTGCAAAATCAATCACGCCATGCTCAGAGAAAATAACTTTAGTCTCAGGTCGCCCTACTTGAGCCACATACTCCGCCAGCTTTTGCGTATCGCCTTCTTGGTAGAGATCATGCTTATTACCAACTACAGTGTCAGCTATCGCGATCTGCTGATTAAACGTGTCATGCTCGGTGTAACGCACATCCGACAACTTACGAGCATCCACCAAGGTAATATTTTTCTGCAAGGTAAGAGTTTGGCGATAATGATCCGTAGACAAAACCTGCAGCACTTCTTTGGGATGCCCCAAACCTGTCGGCTCAATCAGTAAACGGTCCGGTTTTGCCTCGGCAAGCAATTGGTTAAGAGCAATCTGCATAGGCAAACCTGCAGCGCAGCACATACAGCCACCCGGTACCTCACGAATAAACACTTGTTGAGCATCGTTATTGAGTTCTTTCGTGCTTCCTGTTTTTTGCCCCTCAAACAAACTGCCATCAACACCAATTTCACCGAATTCATTGACCAACACAGCCCAACGCTCATCGCTGGGTTTGTTCGCCATAAGATGAATAATCGCCGTGGTTTTTCCTACGCCGAGAAAGCCCGTGATTATATTAGTTGGCACCGCAAGGATGGGTGGTTGTTCAACGCTCATTGCTCTACTCCTTAACGCAAATAACTAAAAAGATGTCACTAATTGATTGCTTTATTCAAAGACCTTCTTGTTTATTGACCACACTTGTCACAGACGCAATTGATCTCTAGTTGTGGGCTTACCACGGTAAAACCTTCTTGCCTAGCATGAGATTGCAGGCCCGTTATCGTCTCTGGAGCGACGATTTTTTCACTGATTTTGTTGCACTTAGAACAAATGAGAAATTGGGGGATACCTTGTTCATGCCCCTCAACAATGTGAGAGCAAACTATGTATTTATTCGACATATTGAGTTTGTGTACTAGGTGCACCTCCTCTAGAAATTCCAGAATACGGTACACAGACATAGCTTGAATTGTTTCGCCGAAATACTGTTTACAATAGTCAACCAGCTCATAAGCAGATAACGCTTGATTCGCGTCGATCAGAGCCCTTAAAACTAACTTACGCTGAGTGGTAAGTCGCTTACCTTTGGCCTCGCAACGCTTCTCCACGTGTCCGATGATCGCTTCAAAGATTTGCATCTCGCTTACACCATATCAAGAGTGAGCAACAAACGACGCTCATGCCTCTTAACTTCAGGCGAACGATGGACAATCGCGTTGTCTTCATTACCTGCCCAGCCGCCACCTTTAAGCAGAGCGATGTCCCCTGCAGACATGCCTCTTATCACCGCATCGTGTTTTGCCGCCAACGTGCTCCGCTCAACGTCGTCGCTGGCTAACCACTGGGTTGCTTGACCTAAATAGGTTGAAACTAGTCGACACGGAACCTGATCAACATGAAAATTAGGGCACATTGGCTTATCGAGCATCGTCAATCGCAATCCCACTTCCCTAACGTCAAATAAACAACAGAACATATCGACAATCAAAGCAACGTCGTGTGCCAAAAAGTTGGAACAAACGTGATCTCCAAGCTTATTGCTAATCACCTTAGCGGCATCATCTGGAGTCACTATGCTCACTATCGCAAGTTGCTCCTGCGACGACAGCATTGCCTGTATTTGACTGTTCACCTCCGCGGGTATCTCTCGCTGCCAAATCACAATATTGTGTTCAGGTTTATAAATATCACTCAAGACAGAAGCTTTATCGCTCACCGCTATCGGTAGCGCCGCTGCTCTAGTTTCAATCAAATCCTTGTCAATACTCTGGTTAACACCCATAAGTCATATTCCTCCCGGCTAAGGTGATAGGCCTTGCATTACTGCCTATTCAATTTTTATCTTGTCGTTATATCGAATTCTAAGATGAGTCACGCACCCAACTTTCACTGACTGAGCGCTTTACTTTCCAAACCAAACTTGCCGCAACAAAAAGGATGGCGGCAATACACACCATGGTTGGTCCTGTTGGCGTATCTAAAACGTACGATGCTCTCAAGCCAATAACACTCGAACTACTACCAATAATCGCTGCAAGGATAACCATCATTTCAGGGGTGCGACTGAATGGTCGTGCCGTCGCGGCGGGAATAATTAACATCGCGACAATCAACAACACGCCGACTACTTTAATTGCGACTGCCACGACTAGAGCCAGCGCAATAGTCAAAATCATCTGCTCACGCTCTGGGGAAAAACCGCTTGCTCGTGCAAGATCTTTGTTCAGTGTGGAGAGCAGCATCCCTGACCAGCGGACACTCACTAGCCCAATCACAACCAGTGCGCCCCCCCAAATCACGAGTAAATCGATTTTGCTCACCGCCAGAATATCGCCAAATAAGTACGCCATAAGGTCTATCCGAACCCCAGAGAGGAAGGATACCGCGACCAAACCTATCGCCAACGCAGAGTGCGCCATCACGCCAAGCAATGTATCCATGGCATACCCTCGCCCACTAAATGAGGAAACAGTAATGGCCATCAGCAATGCGACAAACAGTACGCCGGGGAAAATAGGCAAGGAAAGAGACAGTGACAATGCCACCCCTAACATAGAAGCGTGAGCGGTTGCATCACCAAAATACGCCATACGACACCAAACAATAAAGCAGCCAAGTGGCGCAGCTGATAATGTGACGCCAACACCCGCTAATGCAGCACGCCAAAGAAAATCATCCAACATTTAAAGCACCTCGTGTTTGGCTATTTAAATGAGATTGATGCCGATAAACACCCAATACGTCTTCATCATCCAAGCCAAATAGGGATTTGTATTCCGGGGATTCACTGACTTTCTCAGGCACACCTTCACAACAAACTTGTCCATTAATACAAATCACTCGGTCGGTTCTTCTCATTACGACATTGAGATCATGACTCACCATAATGACTGCGCAGCCAGTTTGATTACGGATAGCTTCTATCTGTTGATAGAAATTGGCCATCCCTCGATGATCCAGGCCCTGCGTTGCCTCATCCAACAGTAATAAAGTCGGTTCTTCTAGCAATGCTCTTGCTAATAGGACGCGTTGCAGTTGTCCACCGGATAACGCGTTAAGTTGCTGCTTTTCCAAACCTGTCGCCCCCGCTCGCGTCAACGCGTTTTGGATTGCTTGCTTGGAGCAACGCAAAGGAAGATTCAGAAAACGTCGCACAGTCATCGGCAATGTTTCATCAATATGAAGTCGCTGAGGAACGTAACCAATTTTTAATTCATTCGCGCGTTGGATTTGACCATCGCAAGGTGTAATGGCACCAATCAATGTTTTAAGTAATGTCGATTTCCCTGAACCATTGGGTCCAACGATAGTCACAATCTCACCTTGTCTCACGGTGAGATTGATGTGGTCTAAAACCAAATGATTGCCAAATTTTACGGATAGTCCGTGAGATGAAATTAACATCGCCCTTCTCTTAATTGCAGCGCTATATCGGACAAATCTCAAAAATAGATCAGTTGCCAACTCTTCAACCATAATGTTATGTTATAACATAACACAACAACTTGCCACACCTCATGTTTATGCATGAAACAACACATAATTTAGGAGATAGAATGTTCAAAAGGACTCTAACTGGTGCAATTCTTGGCTTAGCAGCAAGCACTCATGTTTATGCTCAGGCACCGAATGTCGCAGTAGATATTGCGCCACTACACTCGCTAGTTGCTCAAGTTATGGATGGTGTTGGTGAGCCAGACCTACTCATTCGCCCTGAAGCTTCACCTCATGAATATTCACTCAGACCGTCTGAAGCGAAAGCATTGTCACAAGCTGACGTAGTATTCTGGATTGGTGAGGGCTTAACGCCTTGGTTGGAGAAGCCGCTGACAAATCTCGCGGGCTCGGCAACAAAAATTGAGATGATGGAAGTAAATGGCACAACACTGTATGACTTCCGTGAAGGCGCCACCTTTGAAGCTCACGAGCATCATGACAAGCACCACGGTGACAAAAAAAATGCGCATCATGATGATGGTCATAAGCAAGATTCGCACGCCAAGCATGATGTGCATCACGATGACCACAAAAAAGAACACCATGAAAATGAAGCGCATACTGAACATAATGGAGAACATGCTCACCATGGACATCATCACGAAGGTCACGACCCGCACGTTTGGTTAGACCCTAAAAATGCCCAAGTGTGGTTAGCCGAAATCGCTGATACGTTAGCCGAAGTAGATAGCGAGCACGCTGAAATCTATCAAAACAACGCAAAAACAGCCATCTCGAACTTAGAGCAATTGATTAAGAATATTAACCAACAAGCGCATCAGTTACATGGCGTTAAATTTATCGTTTTCCACGATGCATATCAGTACTTTGAGCAGCGTTTTGATTTATCAGCATCAGGAGCAATCTCTATTTCGGATGCCTCAGATCCAAGCCCTGCACGCATCGAAGAAATCCACCGAATAGTGAAAAATTTAAAAGTGACGTGTGTCTTTACTGAACCACAATTTAACCCAAATCTAGTCAATACTGTGTTTGATAACTCAACTGTAAACACCATTGGAACAATGGATCCATTAGGAGCCAAGCTTGAAACAGGTAAAGAGCAGTACAGTAAACTGATCACTGCAATGATCCAAAGTGTCGCACAGTGCAAATCCTAGCCATGGGCTTTGCGCGCTGACTCAATGTTAAGAAGTGACTGTGCCAGCGATGAGTTCATGGTTCTCACTGGCACTAATTTGACAGTTTCGTTTACGAAGAACAACTGTAGTGAGATACCCCACCAGCAGCAAAGAACTCTAGCGGTCTCAATTGGTAGTACTTGTCATCAACTTGCTGAGATTGCTCTTGATATGGGTTCGCTAACACCGCTTGAAGCTCATGGATTAGCGTAAAATCACCTTGTTCGGCTTGCTCATAGGCTGGCACAATCAACCACTCTCGCCAAGTATATTTAGGATTAACCTGCTTCATCTGATGTGAAACTTCTTCTCGGCTTAAACTTGCGTTAAGCAAGCTATACCAAGCCTTGAGCCACGCATCCCACTCTTGTTCAAGCTCTGGCGTCAGCGGCGCGTAAAAGCTCGCTGAGATGTCAGTCACCTTCTCCGGTATGTTTGAAAGTTCGCGGAAAAAGATGGTGTAATCGACATGACTTTTCATCATCAATGCCAACCATTGATTAAACAGCTCTGGGCTTAAACGTTCTACGCCAAGTTTGTTTGCCCACATACGGCTGGCTTTGGGTTGCATTACAGCAGAGAAGCCGTCGGCGATTTGCTCCAGCTGCGTCAAGGCTTCTGGGTAAGGTTGCAACAAAGGTTTTAATGCAGAGCAAAAACTTTCAAAATTTTTCTCCGCCGCTAACGCCTGATTAAAGAAGGCAAAGTGACGCCCCCCGCCAGTCCAAGGCTGGAAGAACGGTTCAAAATACTCACAAAAACCAAATGGACCATAATCAAGAGTAAAACCACCGACCGCACAGTTGTCACTATTAAAGTTACCCTGACAGTATCCCACTCGCAGCCAATGAGTGACCAGTGAAGTTAATCTGTCACGAAACTCCGATGCCAAAACGAGCAACTGCTCCGCAAAAGGAAGAGTGGCATCAACCTGATCTTTATATTCACGTTCAATAATGTAGCGAGCCAGCATCTCTAACTCTGCCATCTCATCTGGATGCTCATTAACGCGAGCTCGACGAGCAAACAGCTCTAATTGCCCGACTCGCAGAAATGAAGGTGCAACACGCGTGCTTATCGCTACCGGATTAGACACCATAATGTCTGGATTCTCTGATTTCGATCCATCACTGTACCAAGGGCGATCAACCGTGTCAGTGCGTGAAGTGAATAAGCTCAACGAACGTGAGGTGGGAACCCCGAGTGCATGCATATGCTCTTGCGCGAGAAACTCTCTCACACTTGAGCGCAGTACCGCGCGACCATCTGCACCTCGGCAATAGGGTGTAGGACCACCGCCTTTCAGCTGCATCTCCCAGCGTTTGCCGTTTAACACACCTTCAAAGACAGACATCGCACGACCGTCACCATAGCCATTACCAGTTTTAAATGGGCAGTTATCGATATACTCGTTACCAAAAATGGACAGCGCGTATCCTGTCGCCCACCCTGTTTTGCGCATCGGATTGGGCACATCTTGCATATTCCCTGAGAATAACTCCGCAAAGCCTTCACTTTGCACCAAGCTGTCATCTAACCCTAACTCTTGGAAAAATGCATGGCTATGGCTGACATAAACCGGATCCGCAATTGGCGTTGGTTTTACCGGGACATAATGCCCTGAAAAGACTTGTCTTGAACGATAATCATCGCCGCTTTCCGTTGCCTCAGAATCGCAATTAAGAGTATCAAGCAAAGAATAGTCTGCCGCCTTAGCCAAATCACTGAGGGTAAAAATCGTTGCAGAGGCTTCTTTGTTTTGCCTATTACTCATTGTCTCAATACTCCGTTTGTTTGTTCGAGATTTATAATACGTATCCCAACAACAAAAGACAGCAACCATTTAGCTTTAAATTCAAACTGCTACTGAAAACTCACGCAGTGCTGCCATCGCCGCATTGGCTTTGTCTTTTTGTACAAAGATATGATCATGATAGTAGCCAGCAATCACATTGGCACTGATACCGTAAGACGCCAGTTTAGTAGCAAACGCCGCCGTTAAACCCACCGCTTCAAGACTTGAATGAACCGTTAAGGTAATCAAACGAAACACCGCGTCAAAGGATAAGTTGGCATCTCGCGCTACGCTCTCTTCAAGCACTAACGTTAACCCTTCTTTTTCCATAAATGTCGCGATGGGAGCTAAATGAAGATATTGTTCCAGCCCTCCCGCAACAGTGCAGAAAACATAATTTCCCTCGTCCAGTTCAGGTGACATAGATTGAAGTAAGGTGTCTAAGTCTGTAATCGCAGACATAATCAAATCCTTTATACAGGTCAAATTAACGATAACCAAAGACCTTACTGGTAGCATTAATCAAAGTAAATTCACACGATTAATGCTAAATAAGATTTACTTATATTGAAATATAACCAATAAGAAAGGCTTATCATTTATTGACTAACTGTCAGTTTTGCCTTAAGAAAATCAACAAAAACCTCAGCTGATTAAAGCTATGTCTCGCCGTACTATATCCATTAAGAAGGCAGCGTAAATAAAGTCGGCTTAGCGGATGAGAAGTGAACGTAGATTCCATATCAACAACCTAAAAGCACCCTACTTTAGGTGCTTAAATCGTTATCTCATTCCAAACAATCTCGCTTAATCTTCCAGCGTTGGACGGTATGGCTCTTCACGCACACCATGCGACAGCACCAGCTTAATCATAAAGATCGGAGCCAACCACTCTAAACCCATTGGGGCTGGGATCAATGTTGCACCAATGATTGACATCATCACAACCAATAAGGCGACTGGGCGATGTAAATACATAGGTAATAAGTGAATAACGATAATCGAGATCATCATTGCCCCATACCAGAAGAAAGCGTAAGACCATGCAACATCAAAACAAAGTGGCACCGCGAATAACTGAAAATGAATAGCAGGGAACAGAAACTTACTGCCGACCAGCTTACCCAACCACGACACCTCTACTGCTTTATCTGTGTGTAAAAAGCGCTTCATAGAACCCATAGAGTTGGTCAATACACCACCAATCATATCTAAGGTCAAAAGAGCAGCGACAACCACTTGCAACCAACTCCAACCCAACTCCTGCCATGAAAAAAAGTAGAGAATTAAAGGGGCAATAAGCGCTGCGTAGTTAGCGATTATAGATTCAGCCTTGGTTGCACCAAAGCCAGTTGTGAAATTGAACTTACCTTCACACTCCCAATTGATGTGGGCGTTTTTTATCGTAGTTTTGCTTTTTGACATCATATTACCTCAATCTCACTGGGTTAATTCTTACAACAACCTAAAAAGACCACTTGGTCTAAATAAAGACTAAATGATCAAAAGTTGATCTGTCAAACTATTTAGACCAGCCGGACTAAAATAAATTTCGTTAGACTTACCAAGGTAAACTCAATATAGTCCACATGGTCCACCAAGGAGTTTTCTATGCCTAAAATCGTTGATCACCAAGCTTACCGTAAAGAGTTAGCGCAAAAAGCTGTCGAGATATTTACTGAACATGGTTTTAATGGATTGGGAATGCGAGGCATTGCTGAGGCTTTAGGAATCTCAAAAAGTGCGCTATATCACTACTTTTCCAGCAAAGAAGAACTCTTCAAAGCGAGCACTGAGATGTTCCTAGAACCAAGCTCACTGTATGGCTTGGCAGAAGGAGAAGCGATCCCTGAGAGCAATGAGCAATTGCTGACTAAATTGATCACTGCAATGGATGCTCGTTATCGCGGCGAAGTCACGCTCATGCTGGAATACACCAAGAACAAAGACGCACAGCAAGTAAGCGATGACAACTTACTAACGTTTGCCAACCAAATGTTCAAATCTGAACTGGCTAACATTGTTGGTGAAGAGAAAGTCGATCAAGCTTACGCCCTACTCTTTGGCGGCTTAATGATGCGTTTACTTGATGGCAATAAAACGGAAATTGCTAGTATCGCTGAGTGGATTCTTGCATTATCAACTGAACGCTAAATACTCTAGATAAGAGAGCTGCTCAGTAGAACTCTGACGACTATGTGGGGAAAGGAACGGTGGTCAAAACAACAAACAATTTAAGTGAACCAAAAGTTGCGGTTATTGCTGTCACCTATCATGACAATAAGTTGCTATTGGTACAGCGGTCCAAAGAGCCACAAAAATATGGTTGGGGCTACCCTGGTGGCTCGGTCGATGCAGGAGAATCTCTACATGATGCCGCTTGTCGTGAGTTGTACGAAGAGACTCAGGTGCAAGCTTTAGCAGAAAAAACCTTCGAAGTGATTGAAGTGAATGAATTCGATGCTAAGGGAAAGCATCATCACTTTATTTTGCTTGCCGTTTTATGCCGATATATATCTGGAGAAGCCATCGCCTCAGATGATGCCATGGACTGCAAATGGATGTCGTTTGAACAAATCCACATTGAGAAAGATAACTTAATCCCACATGTGGCTCGCATAGCTATAACTGCATCTAAGTTATTAGATAGAGAACCGTCATCCGGCTACGCAGTCTAGCTCATAAACTCCACTGACGGATGCTTTACGCTAGCATTTTCATGATAGATATCCGCCAAATAGCCTGCCAACTCATTTTCGTTCAACTCTGGTGGAATAACGACATCGTACACTCGAACACGCATCGAAGTGGCGGACTCCAAAAATAGTAGCCATTCGCCCTCTTTGCGTTGTACAGACATCGGCTTACCAAAAACGTTGAACTTAATCAGCATCGATTCGCCCTTCCCTATTAACCAATCAAACGATTCTTATATTGCTCCGGCGTCATGCCCGAGTATTTCTTAAACATTGAAATAAATGGGCTGGCTTGATTATAACCAAGGGTAAACGCAACCTCTTTCACTGACTGCCCTTTTTGCAGCAGTTCCATTGAATAAAGATAACGCACTCGCAAGCGCCATTCGGTGAAGCTCATGCCCAGATCCGCTTGGCAGTGGCGCGCTAAGGTACGCTCAGTGGTGTGAACTTTTTCCGCCCAATCAGACAAACTGGTGCTGTCGGTCGGATCTTCCTCAACCGCCGACAATATAGGGGCTAGATACTTATTATCGGTTGAAGGTAAAAAATGATGTTGGGTGTCGCGAGTCGCGAGTTGATCCAGCAATACTTGGACTAGGCGCTTATCTGCCTCGGTCTCAGCTACATTAATCCGTCTCGCACGAAAATCATCGACAATCGCAGAAGCAATAGGCGTAACGCGAATAAGACTGGTTTTATCAGGGAAACTGCCGGTTAAATCCAACGCAACGTTAAGTGAACAGTAGGAAAGCGGTTTACGGTTATAACTTTTATGCATCACACCCGGTGGCACCCAAATCGCCAAATGCGGCGGCGCCAAAAAACGTGTATCGCCGACTTCCATTTCAAGGATCCCACCACTGATCAACTGAACTTGTCCCCAAGCATGGCTATGTTCGCGTGTTTCCGTATTGGAAAGAAACGCCTCAAAATTCATAAACACATCTGATGGTGCTTTATCAATCGATAAGGATGGATGAAGGTGTTTTGCAGATTTTCTCAAACTTGTCTTCCTAGAGCGTATTATGTCTCATTAGAGATACATACAATTATATAGACCTGCGACACTAGCCGCCACTTTTTATACTGCGATGAAGTTCACATGATCTACCTACTGCCGTTACTTACTGTTTTCATCTGGGGCATGAATGCGATTGCCAGCAAAATGGCGGCAGCGATCATCGAGCCGAGTGCGATGAGCTTCTATCGTTGGTTGTTTGCAATTGCCATCTTAACCCCATTTTGCCTGCCAAAAGTGATTCGCTTGTGGAGCGAAATCAAACCCAACCTAGCCAAACTTGCCTGCTTAGGTTTACTTGGTATGGTAATCAACCAATCCTGCGGTTACTACGCAGCGGTGACCACTACAGCCTCGAATATGGCACTGATCAGCTCACTGGTGCCACTCATGGCGATCTTCCTAAGCGTCCCGTTGTTAGGCAAAGCGATTTCGTTTAATAGTATTGTCGGTGGTGTGATTTCTTTAATCGGCTTAGCGTATATGCTTGGCAAAGGCGATATGCTGTTTTTCCTATCGCAAAGCATTACCCAAGGTGACGCGCTAATGGTCGTTGCATCGCTTGCCTACGCACTGTACTGCGTATTAATCAAACGCTGGAAAATGTACCTACCAAATACCGTTTTGATTTATATGCAGGGCTTTTGCTCGATGGTAATGCTTGCCCCTATCTGGCTAACCAGCGACAACCTATTGCCACCAGTGGATTCAATTCCAATCATCCTGTTTGCATCCATTGCTGCGTCTATTGCCGCGCCTTATATGTGGATCAAATCAATTGATGCAATCGGTGCCGATAACAGTGCGATGTTTATGAACCTGTTGCCTGTTGTTGCAGTGACGCTCGCCGCGACAACCTTAGGTGAAACAATTCATGTCTACCACCTAATTGGCGGCATCATGGTGATCAGTGGTGTTATTCTGGCGCAAATCAAACGTAAGAAGAAAAACGACAACATCGAGCCAACTATTCTGAATAATGACCCGGCTCAATAGGTTGATTGCAAAGTCTAATCTAGACGGGAAGCTTGTTCTTTTTCTTATCTGATGGGTTTTAATTGCTTGGGCCATTATGTACCGAGCAATTAGAACCCTGTCACTCGCTTTTGTATTGTTAAAGCAATTAACTCTAACTAGAAAAGTGACCCAAAACCTTAATGCTTGCTAGGCCTGTTCTAACCCTTTCAAAGTACTTGGTACTATGATTTTATGAAATGGCGCAACAAAGAACATATAGATCTTACCAAATACATTGTGCACATGAACCACGGTACTTGCATAAACAATGGCGGTTTCGCCTTCTGGCTCAATTAGAAAAGAAACTCGCACATCAAGGTGTTTATCGCGATCTTCTAAGACCACTTCTTTTTCCGTTAAACTAACCAGGGTAAAAATCCCAGCTCGTTCACCTACTGCATATTCCGAAGCTAACTTAACTCGGGATACGTCTTGTAGGCCACCCAAATGTTTCAAACCGAGTTTAGATACAACCCAGTTTCTCATCGACATTAGAAATGCAATCCAAGCAGGCGTTTGAGCGGCTATCTCAAGAAATACGTCCATAGCAGTTTGGTTGTCTTGTCGAAAAGCTATCACAAAAATACGACTCTTTTGAATATTCGCTCAATACTGATTTCTTGGGTATAGACATAAACTCTCCTTCAAAAGCCATTAATCATCAAATTGTAATTCACCAGCAGAACTGCCATCGGGGTACATGCCTACCCATTTCCCCACTTTTTCGCCTGCACGATAGACACCTGTCCACATCGCCGTTTTGCTTTTTTCAGGGATAATGGTTTGCCACTCGCCATCTTCCTTGCCATCAACAAAGTTACCTTTAGACCACAGCATTCCTTCCTCGGTATAAGACTCCGTAGGGCCGTGTTTAATACCATTGAAATAGGTTGTGAGTCGGTCTAACCCACCAAAGCGGAAGTATTTTTTAACTTCACCATGGTACTCACCTTTCTTGTTGTAGTTGTAGATGCGCTTGCCATCCCAATCATTCTCCCAGTAACCGTATTCTACGCCTTCAAAATACTCACCCTGCTCGATGACCTCGCCAAACTGCGTGACGGTAAACTTGCCATGAAGAACGCCATGTTTATAGTGTTGCTTCTTCGCTTTATGGTCTGACAACTGCGTGAAATACAAATTGTGGTATTTGCCATCGATGCTTTCAGTACGCGCGGTTAACTCGCCATCGGTAAAAAATTCAGTTAGCTTCCATGCTTTGCTTTGATCTTCTTGAAGTCTCGAAATCACTAGCCCGTCACGATATCTGTATTCGTCACTGATTCGGTTATGGTTTTCATCAAAGCGTACAGAAAGGTCGAACACTTTTGCACCGTGTTCATTAAATTCTTTCTTAGCAATCAGACGACTGTCGGTGTTGTACTCATAAATGGCTTGAACAGTCTCGCTATCCGTATGAAAAACACGTTGCTCACCTACTTTTTTTCCACCAACATAACTGAAAACCTTAGTGACCTTTCCTGATTCATCATATTCCGTGGACAACCCATGTAATTCATCGTCTACAAAATTTTGTTCTGAGGACAATTGCCCGTTGGCATGCCAACTCAACGCCACCCCATGCTTGTCGTTATTTTTATAACTTTCCTGTTGAGTTTTGTTACCGGCTTTATCGTAATAATGAAAGATGCCATGATATTGACCAAACTCTGATTGCCCTTCACTTTTGAGCTGTCCATTAAAGTAATACCCTTTGTATTTTCCATGACGTTGACCGTGCTGAAAGTTCATCTCATAGTCAATATTGCCATTTTCAAAATAGTTAAGCATGGGCCCATGCATCTCATCATCCAACCACGTAATGAGCTTTCTAACCGCCCCATTTTCTCGATAAATCAGGTTCTCGCCGGATCTTTTTCCATTCAGCATATTGAACTTTTCTTTCACGTGTCCATTTGAATAAAAAGTCTTCTGCTCCCCTTCTAAAACACCATTGAGATATTGTTGCTCTTGCTTAAGAACACCAGAAGAATACACTTTCTGTATCCCATCTAGGTTTCCTTCATTATTTCTGTACCCTTGACGTTCAATGACGCCTTTCCTGGTATAAAACTCGAAATCACTGACAATATTTTTCTTCGCTGGCTCAGGGCCGTTAAATGCCCCCTTAAAATATGCAGTGTTATCGTCGATATAATAAATGACCGCAGGCCATGTTCCATTTTGCTCGGTCAGTGCCTCATTCATATAGTATTTAGCTTTCTTATCGTCTGCCACCAACCTTAAGTTGGCATCAAGTAATAGGCTCTGAGCAAGAGCAGGTGCCATCATGAACAATGAATTCATGAAGAGTGAGAATATGATTATGTTTCGCATTTGTTCCTCGTAAGACGCTTATCTATCGGTAGAGCATTAGAAAAAGGCACCACTTGGATGCCTAAACAGGTTTAGCTATCACCGCCAAGCAAGAAATTAGTGGAGCCATTCTTTTCTTCACTCATCACAAACTCCCCCATCTTGTAGGTTTCTGTATAGTGAATTTTGCCATCGGTTCCATAGCTGTCGCTGTTTCCATGCTGCACGTCATCAACATAACGTTCGATAAGTTTTAGATTGCCGCTGTCTCCAAAGTAATAGAACGCTCCTTGTTTCCTACCTTGCTCATCGAATTGTTGACGTCCCGTCTCATACCCTGCTGAAGAGCGGGCGAACCACTTCCCAACTTTCTTACCGTTGTGGTATTCGCCAGACCAAATTCTAACGTCGGACTCATACTCTTCTTGATGTTGCCATTGCCCATCTCGATTACCACGGATGTAATTGCCTTTCGCAAGTAACTCACCGTTATCACTGTAATTTTCGGTGTGGCCGTGTTGCAGACCATTGAGGTAATGCTCACTCACCATTTGCTCACCATTGGCACCAAATACGCTTAACTCACCGTGTAACTCACCTTTACGGTTATAGTTCTCATTGCGGACGATGCCATCATAGTGCCATGTCCATGTACCGCTCTTTTTGCCATTGACATAAGTCCCTTTTTGGATCGTTTTACCTAAAGGCGTCACAATAGAGAAGCTGCCATGTCGAGTACCTTGTTTGTAGTGTGTGGTTTCCAAGTTATTCGTGAATACATCGACTTGGATAAAAGCATTATGCCGCTTACCTGCAACCACTTCCTCTCGTCGAGTCAGACTCCCTTCCTTGTCAAAGCGTTCTTCTAACTTCCATTTCTTTAGCCTATTTTCTTGAATGCGAGAGATAAGAACATTGCCAGAATATTTTTTCTCATCACTAATGCGCTTTTTGTTAGTGAATGAGGCTGTATATTCGTAGGTTTTCACGCCATCTTTGTTGAAGCGATATTTAGATACCACTTCGCCATCTTTACTTATTTCTGTCTTTTCTTGCACTGCATCGATTTGGTCAAAATAACTACGCTGTGAACCAATTTGTTTTCCTTTTACAAGGTGATTGATGCGTTGTAGGTTGCCTGACTCGTAGTAATGCGTCATCGCGCCGTGCTGCTTTCCTTCTCGGTAGTTTTTCTCAAAGCGTAATTGATCTTCCGAGTACCAACCGCGAACCACACCATGCTTTTTACCCTTTCGGAAGGTAGTTTCTAGATACAAAAAGCCATTCTCGCTGTAGGAATACCCCGGACCTTCTTGCATACCACTCACATAGTTGACGCGATAAGAAACTTGCCCGTTTTTGTAGTAGCTGACGTACTCACCCGCGGCAATATTGTTCTTGTTGGTATACTCTGCCTTAACTTGACCATTTGGATAAAACGTGCGGTGTATGCCATGTCTTTTACCTGCGAGAAAATCAGCTTCTTCGATTAACACACCGTCTTGATCATATATACGAGTTAAGCCTTCATACTGTCCTTTTTCATTCCGACTGCCTTCACTAAGTAAATTGCCGTTTGCATGATAAATTTTGTAAGCGCCCACGGATTTTCCCGTGGTGATATCACCACTATTAAACGTACCTTCAAAGTTGAGTATCTTACCGCCTTGAAAGTAAACACTGACTGGCCATAAGCCATTCCGCTCCACCAGCGGTTCGCGGAGATAATAACTCGCTTGAGATTCAGACTTAACGACATTCCAATCATCATCAAGCCAAATTGGCGAAGCATAAACCATTGGCGCCCCCAGCATACAAACAAGGACAAGTGTACGAACAAATAAGCGTTTCATATTCTCTTATCCTTTTTTCAGTGGAGGAAATCGTGTCACGAAGGTTTTCTCTAGAGGCTCACCTTCGACATCGTAGTACTCAACACGGGATATTTTTCCCGACATTTTGATATACTTGCCATCAAACAAAACTTCCGAAATAGGTCGATCATCAACGGGGATAAAATAACCCAAACGATCGATAGGCCGGAGGAGTTCACCCGTTTTGCTGTAAATTCGATAGCGACTGACAAACTGCTTGAGGGTTAGATTTTTATCGAAGCTCTCCGTTGCATTCACATCAATCAACCAAGGGAATGCGCTTGGTGAAAGAGTGACTGCCTTCCAGGATGGCGTGCCTTTGCACGCTAAGCGCGTCGTAATTTCTAAATCATAGAAGTACAGTCTTATGCCATCGGAAGTCATAAGTTGATACGCGGTGGTGTTCTTCTCAATTTTTGATGGTGCACCCGCGACGTCATTATTGGTCTTGGGTTGAGGTTTCCATACCAGCGTCTGGCCATTGATTTCGGGCGCGTCAAGAACGCTAAATTGGCATACATTCTCCCACTCAAAAGGCAATGCAACCGCTGCGTTTTGAGCAGACTCGGTTTCCAAACTCAAATCATCATCAAAGTTAAAGGGTGTGTCGATGTTACTGGCTGACGTGTCTTCTAACTCATTAAATAGGAAGTTATGGCCTCTAAGTACTTCCATCGGCGGCATGTCAGCTCTCGATAAAAAAGACGCTTCATCAATGAAAACCATTTCGCGTGAGAAGTTCGCCTCTTTGTTTAGGTTATACACCTGAAAAGTGACAGCCGTTGGGATGCTTGAAAGCCGCAGAGCGATGACTTGTTCTGTAGCCACAGGGTTGCCCAGATAGCTAAACATTTGCTTAGCCGTTGGCGTTAGCCACTTAGGGTAGCTCTCATTTTTCGGTAAGCTCATTTGCCCCTGCACGTTATCCATAGCTAACGCTAACTGGCTATTTTCACTATCGAAATAGGTCAGCAAATACTCATTTTGTTTACCTGAAACTGGCGTGACGGTTAACGTGATATCGCCAAGCTGGAAGGTTTGGGTTTGATTGTGTTTCCACTGCACGGTATGACGCTTTGAAGAAACACTATAGTAATCAACCTGCGCAGAAATGCTGTCAATTTCCTTTAATGCCTTTTGTTTATGCCAGCCAACGGGTTGAGCTTCAGCAGTCATATTCATCTGTTCATCGATAAACTGCTGATCTAAAGGTAATGCGAATTTCACATCCATTGGATTTTCGTCAGAAAAGGCTTTTGTATCACGAAATATGACCCGACCGATTTGCGCATCATTGGATAAGTCCGTGACAGATGTAAGATGAAATCCATTCTCAGATTCTGTCATCATGCCATGCTCATACGGCAATACATCGTCTAGAGTAAGCGTTTCTTGGATTTGACTATCTTCCGGTAACGGCATGATATCGAACCAATCGCTGTCATCGTAAAAATAACCATGGCTCATAATGTCCATGAACGTCCCAATCGGCTCATCTTCTGGGTGCATTACCAACGCCAGTTGCGTCATCTTAGTTTCGCCGTACACCTCGACAGGAACATTCATAACAAGAAGCATTTTTTCAAACCAACCGTTCGCACGGCTAATTTCAAGCTGACCATAAACCTGCTTCTCGAGTGTTTCTGCCTTCGATTGAGCAGAAGCAACAGTGACAAATAGAGATTGTTCTGTGACTTTTTGGACGGTTAATGTGACCGCTTCGCCATTGAAATGAGGCAATTCAATCTGGCTTCCTTCCTCTGCAGGAATTGATTGGACAACCCCCGGCGTGTTCATGGTCGATTGCAGGCCATTGAGGAGTACTTGGCCCCCTTGTTTGACGAAGGTTTGCCATTGGTCGTCATTCTTTGCCTTGAAATCTATCAACTCACCATTTTTGCCATTCAAGGAAAGATCAAAACCAGACGCAAAGATCTGTTGAATTCTATCGTTGGCGCGAGATGACTCGATACTTGAAAACCCTGCTGACCCCATACCTAATTGCAAATGTTCAGGGGTAACATGCAATTTCAATGTATCACCGGCTTTATCTACTCGGTAATGCATCAAGCTCTGGCTCAGCATCAGAGTCCTTGGTTCCCTTTCAACATCTCGAGTCGTTTGTGCATATACCCAATACCGTTTTTCTTCGCCTTGCTCAGGTGAAAAAGTGACGGATTCGCCACAAGCGGTAAGGGTTAAAAGAACGGGTAGGAAAAGAGCTTTTAAACCATTATTTAGATACATCCATTTATTCCAAAACAAAGTAAATCCTTAACTCACGTCTACTTAATCAAAAGCAAATATCACGTTTCATATCAAATTTCGAAACAACTTAACGAATGATAGAAACTCCCCTCCCGAGGAACTGCCACACTTAAAGGGATTACATTAGCACCGGTGGCACTAAGTCTGATTATTCTTTCAGCGGGAATGATTGCGCCAAAACTACCTCAGCATCCATACTGTTAAGTTACGTATTAAAGCCAGGCTTCATAAATAAGACTCTCGCTCTAACTTACTGACTAAAATAACAAATTTTCCATATGCACGAATAGGCATCGAAGCGTGTGGTGGTGCGCATTATTGGGTAAGAACATTACGCAAACCCGTAAAAGTGGTCATCAAGACACTTTCACCTCTATGTTTGGCTGGTCAATGTGGTAATGGTCTATCGAGGTGGCTTTGAGTTAGAAATAATTTCGAGTCATAAAAATCATGCTCGACATAAAGTTGATTGCGATATGTGCAAGACCAAACTCATAAAGCCATCGTGAGATCTAGCCACCAAACTAACAACACAGCCCTGTCATGATCACCATAACAGGGCTGATTCTTTCGAACTGGTTAGATTAGCTATGGAAGACGAGATACCGCTTCTTTTATTAGTTGGATAAATTTTTCTCTGTCAATATCAAAACAAACACAGCTATTTGCTACTTTACCGAGAACATTGTCGTAATCGACAATAGTCGCTCCCCTCATTATCCGTGACTCCGACAAATCAACTTCATAGTACAATTCGCGCGTCTCGAAAATAGCTGGACTTAGCAAGTAGGCAATTGCCGTCACATCATGAAGGCGGATTTTTTTACCCTCAGCTTCACGGCGAAATTCAGGTGTAGATGTCTCAGAAAAGAAATCCAGCATCTCAGCGATAACTAAACCACATTGGCTACCTGAATGTCTAAAATATTCGATCTCCTCTTGATTGATCGTCGCTTGATGCGTGACATCTAGCCCACACATCACGATAGGCACTCCTGATGTCGACACGATCTGCGCAGCTTCAGGATCAACATAGATGTTAAACTCCGATTTGGGACTCCAGTTACCGCCGAAACATGCCCCACCCATAAATAAAATCTGCTCGATTTTGTCTTTGTATTCAGGTCTCGCGAGTAAGAAAAGCGCCATATTGGTCTGTGGACCTGTCACGACAAACGTCATCTTTTCGTCTGGATCAAGTGAATCCAGTAAACGAGCATAGGTATCGATAAAATTCTCATCCAGCGCTCGTTTTTGCGTAAATGGCAACTCTGGTCCATCAATACCACTATCACCATGAACAGAATCAGCAATTTCAAGCGCTCTCACCAATGGCTTATCTCTACCTGCCACAACGGGAATGTTAACGTCCATTAACTCCAATAGCTTCAGCGTATTGTTGGTCGTTTTTTCTAGTATTTGGTTACCGCCCACAGTCGAAATGCATTGAATATCGAACTTATCTCGATTTCCAATCGCAAGCATAAGCGCAATGGCATCATCATGGCCAGGGTCACAATCGATAATCAGTTTTTTCATATACCTAAAGCTCCGCTATAAGTTCTCGTTCAAATTCGTTGAGGTTGAGTGGTGTGCCTTTCATTTTCATCTGCTTGGCAACTTGCACCACTGGCGGGGCAACAATATGACTTTGAGCCAACACAGTTTGATCATCAAACGCTTCAAAGTTCGCTGTATCCGATAGCAACTGTCCTTGTCCAAAAATCAAAATGCGATTAAACGTATTGGTGACAAAATTCATATCATGGCTGATCGTAATAAACTGAATGCCTTGCTGCTGAAGATTACTGATCACGTTCATAAAATGCTCAACCTCAAGCCAATCTTGGTTCGCGGTTGGCTCATCTAACAGAACGAGTTGCGGGTCATTTACCAATGCCGTCCCGAGCGTCACTAACTTTTGTTGGCTAAAAGGAATTTCCAGCGGGTGCTCTTCAAGTAAATGTTCGATGCCCACTTTAGCCGCAATTTGTTTCACTTTCTCTTCCCGTTGTTTTGCATCACGAACCTGATGTAATAAACCAAACTCAATCTCTTTGAAAACCGTTTCATTAAAGAGTTGATCTTTGGGGTTTTGGAAAACGAAGCCTATTGACTTTGACCATTCATTGAGTGGTTTGCTTGATACCGACAATCCATCAATCAAAATCTCACCGCTACTTAACGGCAACATGTTATTGAGCAACTTAATAAACGTTGTTTTTCCCGCGCCATTTTGCCCAATGATCGCCACGGATTGGTTGTCGATATCGACATTGATACCTTTCAGTACCTTGATACCTTCGACGTAGGAAAATGAGACATCTTTAACTACAACATGCATTTTCTTTCTCCAAATTAGCCAGCAATTCGGTCAGTGTGATCTGTGTTTGTGGCAACTGGTGATTGCGCACAAGCAACTCCGACATAGCAAGTGAGTCGTGCTTTTGTATTTTGTGGTGATAGATTGAAGGATTTGCCATCACCTCAGCTGGCGAGCCAAAGTCAATTTGTTTTCCATCTTCTAGAACGAGAATCCGGTCGGAAAAGCTGCACACCCTTTCCATGTTGTGGTCCACTGAGATAATCGTCATGCCTGTGCTTTTTATTTTCTCGACAATTTCAAAGATCTTAATCGCACCAGCAGGATCGAGCTGAGAAGTACAATCATCCAACATCAACAGTTTGGGTTTCAGTACCAAGGTCGAGGCGATTGCCACACGCTGCAACTGTCCGCCTGACAACTCCAATGGCGACTTATTCATTAAGTGGTGAATGCCAATTAAATCAGCAATTTCATCAATCCGTTCTTCGATTTCTCTTACTGGGATATTTTGATTGCACAAGCCAAATGCAATCTCATGTCGAACAGTTTCTGTTGTATATGAAATTTGGTTAAAAGGGTTGTCAAAAACAAAACCAATTTTGGTCGATAATTGGCTAACACTCTTCTCCTGAGTATTCCAACCATCGATGATTATCTCCCCTTTCATTTTTGAATTGGTAAAATGCGGAATCAGTCCATTGAGAGCCATCATTAGCGAGGTTTTACCGCTGCCATTCACCCCGCATAAACTTACGAATTCACCGGGTTTAACTGAGAAGCTCACATCTTTAAGTGCATCTACATGACCATTACGTTTGTAATGTCTGATACAAAGATTTTTAACTGTTAATAGATCTTGCATATTACACCCCTAACTTCACAGCAACTTTTATGCAGATGAACAGCAAAAACGACACGATGAGAAAACGTTGAATCAGCTTATCAACTTTGGATTCTTCTAAGTCATATAGGCTGGTGGTCTTTCTTGATACACCAAAAGAACGAATTTCTAAGGTGATACTTCGCGAATGAATATCCGACAGCGATGAAAGGATCACTGGCATTAATATAGGAATAAATGCTTTTACCCGAGTAAGGAAAGAACCATCCATTTTGATGCCTCTCGTCTCTTGAGCAAGACGAATCACTTCCATTTTTTGCTTGATCTGCGGGATCACGTTAATTGATGCCAAAAACAGATAGCTCACCGTGGGCGGAACGCCTTTATGAATCAGATTAGGCATCAGCTCTTCTTGCTTAGTCGTGAATACAAATATGAACACGACAGGCAGAATCAAAGCCAGCTTACTGACAAGATTTAATGTGATCACTATGCCTTCTCGACCAACTTCCATTACGTAGCCAAAAACAGTAAATGAAAATAGCACTTCTGAGTTAGCTGGATTGACCAAGCCATGCACCACACTCAAAAACAGAAAAATAGGGGTTAGAATGCTGACCGAAAGCTTTGTCACTTTCATCGCGCAACTGGATATGGCGACAACGCCAGTGAGTAAAACAAATAACGCTGCAATAAATAATGGCTCACTGGCGAATAGGCTAAGCATCACAAACCAAATCATAAAATAGAGCTTCGTGATTGGGTTTAGGTGATTAAGAAGCCCACTACTGTTTTGATAACTTAAAGATGATGTGCTCATAATTAACCCCAAATTTAGAAATCATCGACAACGCGAGTGTTCAGGTTTCGTAGGCTGTTTGGTAATTTCTTAATCACTACGACAGCTACTAGCACCGCGATTAGTTTGTCTATCGATTCGATGATGAGTGTTGAGGAAAGAACAGATTTAATAATACTGTCTGTCGCGGCCATAAAGGTTGCAGTTAGCACCGATGCACCGGTCGCTCCCGTGATCCCTCCAAACACTATGATTGAAACAAACGAAGCGGTAATGGTTGATGCAATAACCAATAACGCCCAAGGTATTAGAGAATGCGGAATATCATCAAACCAGCCTTTTTTGGCACAAAAACCGATGATAAGAGCATTGACAATGCCGACGACCATGAAAGGAAAATAGATTGGGTTAACAAACATTCCTTGGAACACCGCAGAAAAAATTGCAACTGCAACTGCAACCAACCAGCCCCCCAAAACACCCGCAATCGTTGTGCCAATCAAATCAAGGAAAACCGGCAACTTAAGCGTACTTGCAGCAAAATTACCAACAAGGTTTATACCAACAGCGATGGGAATCAACACCAAAGCCGATGTGTTTAGTTGTTCTTTAAGCATCTTCATCATAACTATGTCCTTTTTGTAGTTAACGCACTTCTACTTCAAAGAGATCTCTTTCCTTATGGAAAGCTTCTATATCGTGCCTACTAGGGATTGAACTATAAGCACCATCTTTTGTTACACAAATTGCCGCACCGCATTGAGCAAGTGCAATGGCGGTTTCTATGTCGTAGCCGACCGCTAGATAGCCAACCAGCACACCATTGAATGTGTCTCCTGCTGCCGTAGTATCTTTCACCTCTACTTTATAACTCGGGTATCGCTGAGCTTTATCTTTCGTGCTATACCAAACGCCTTGTGAGCCAAGAGTTATAATTACTTGTTCGATTCCCAACTGATGAAAGTAGTCGCTCGCCTCAGTTAAACTCTGTTCATCGCAAACTTTAATGCCTGTTAAGATTTCCACTTCTGTTTCATTGGGTGTGATCAGGTCAACTTGGTTCAACAAACCAAGGGGAAGCTTTTGCGCTGGTGCAGGATTTAGCACGACCTTAGTGGCATTCTCCTTTGCAATATTAATTGCAGCTTCAATACCGTCTATTGGCGTTTCAAGTTGTAAGAGTAAATAGTCGCTTTCTGCGATAGCTTGGCTAAAACCCATAATGAGTTGAGGATCCAGTGCAGCGTTCGCTTGTGCCGAAATACTGATGCTGTTTTCACCGCTGGTATCGACATTAATCAGCGCCACCCCTGTATTGAGATGCTTTATGCTGGTGATTCCTTGTGTCGTGCAGCCCAAAGCCTGGATTTTTTCAATTAAATCCGCACCGTGAGTATCGCCACCCACACAAGTGATAAACATAGATTGTGAGGTAATATTTCCCGCAGCAAAGGCCTGATTGGCCCCTTTTCCACCAAGAACACATTGATAGAACTGGCTAGAGACGGTTTCACCCGGATGCGGGAAACGATCAACTTTCATTACGTGATCAACATTGACACTACCGACAACAACGACTTTATGTTTCTGATTTTGTTCATCCATAACTGATCTCACTGTTAGACAGACTTTTAAATCCGATAGCCTCGCTAGGCTAGACAAGAAACTTTCTTTTCCGCGAATGTTGTTTGAATGTATTTCGATGCTTCATGCGCAGACTGGTAAAAACCTTTTCCTTGAACCAACTTGGCAGCAAAACAACCGACAAAAGAGTCATTTATCATTGTCTCATCCATACAGATCATTCCCTGATTCTCAATCACTTCAGTCAGCTCTTCGCTATACAGCCAAAAACTTTTATCAGAACCGATGACAATCATTTGTTTAATGCCTAATGCGCTAATGGTGGAAATAGCATCCGCAATCGACGCGTTCGGTTGACTATCTAAATTGGCAACTTGAAGTATTTCACGCTCATCCGCGATCAAAATATCCACATACTTTAATAACTGCATTGCATATGATCGGAATGGTGATGCATTCAATATGGTTGGAATCGCTTTTTTATGAGCATTTTTAAGTATGCATTCAGTTGCTAATTGGTTATTTTCAAGCTGAACTAAGAGTAAATCATGATTATTTATAAGCTCACAGCACTCATAAAGTTCTCTTTCATTTATTTGTTCATTTGCACCAAGATAAACTGAAATATTATGCTTACCATCGCTTTCTCTAACCTGAATTTGCGCCAACCCTGTAGAATAGTCACCACTTTCTAAAATAAACAACCGATCGAAGTTCATATTTTTTAGCGTTGTTTTTGCGTAGCTGTTTAAATGGTCATTCCCAACCTTCACTAATAATGTGACATGTACATCATTCTTATTTGCTACAACGGCTTGATTAGTGCCTTTACCACCAGATGTTCTTGTTACCTGATTTGCCCTTACTGTTTCACCAGGCTCAGGAAAATGAGGGATATATGATGTAATATCGACATTAAAGCTACCAAAAACGAACAACTTCCCTGTTCGTTTATGCGCGAGATTAACTACTTTATTGTTCACATCAGAAGTGATGACATTGACTATCGCAGAGCCGAAATCTACATTTGACTTCGCGCCACCATGAAAACGCGTGATCATGTCAGAATGGTCGAGCTCTTTGAGATCAAGACGAATGGTTTTTGAGGTGCAGCCAAGTTGCTTTGAAAGACTATCAATAGTAACTCGACCTTTATCTTTGAGTTCATCAAGGATGAACTTTCTTCTTTCGATCTTAGTCAATGAACTCATACGATAAACCTCAGAGGCAACGTTATGATATTAATCTAAACGTTAACCTGTTTATCTGTCTGTGATTCCTAACAAAGAAAGTGAACCAAAATAAACATTTAGGTTTATATGAGAAGAATTTGCAACAAATATAATTTGTATCTATCATCACTATTATAAATAGTTATTAAAGCGTCAGTACAATAGGCACCAAAAATGAATAACACATCTCTTTAGTGGCGTTTATATTCAATTACACAGTTACTATTTTAAATACTTACTAGAACCAAAATTATAAATAACTAATTTTTATAATAAACCTCTTATTTTATACAACACAAATATTTCAAGCAAATTTCTTAGCCTGAAGTAGATAGTTGTAAATCTATCCACGATTAGGCTGTTGGTAAGTCTTAGCGAAGACTATCTGAATTCAATTATATCCTCCCAAAACAAGGATAACTTTTCTAGCCTACCCAATACGCATAATGTAGAAGCCTTTTAATTAGTCATCTACCCTAAATTGATGAAGATGATTTGTACCAAATCTAGTCGCCAAACTAACAACGCAACGTAAAATCAGAGTGTCATGCCGACTAGTCTTTTTGAATAATTAGTTATATACACATTAATTATTATGCTTTTTTGCATTAGATTTATGCTGTTTTCACAAAGCAACCGTTTACATCAATCAAAAAGCATGCGAAAAATCTTCTCTGCATTTTTGAGTAAATACATACCATTTTTAGCTATATACCTCGTGTTTATCACCTTCCTACAATACGTGCGTCTTACTTGTAGCACGCGCTTTTCCAATGTGTAGTTCGCGTCACGATAACTAAAGGTTTCGAATGAGCAATATCGCCAAATCCGCCGTCAAACTGAGTGTTTTTTCTGTCATTATGATTACGGTTACTTCCGTTGACAGCATAAGGAACATACCGGGCGCGGCCTTATTTGGTAGCCACGCTATCTCTTTCTTTGTATTAGCCGGGGTTTGCTTCTTCATTCCAACCGCATTGGTCTGCGCAGAGTTAAGTACCACCTACCCTCAACAAGGTGGGGTTTACTTGTGGGGCAAGGAAACCATTGGACCGAACTTCGGTTTTGCTACCGTATGGTATCAATACGCTGAAAATATTGTGTACTACCCACCATTGATTTCATTCATCGTTGCAACAGGTACATACCCGTTTTTTCCCGAACTCGCACAAAACAACATCTTCATGCTGGTGATGATCAACGTCATTTTCTGGGCTCTGACTCTGGTAAACATATTCGGTTTACGTCTATCATCCATCATCACCAATGTATTCGGCACTCTGGGGTTAATCTTCCCGATTTTACTCATCATTGCGCTTGGTGGTTACTGGGCTTATACCAACCCGAGCGAATCTCATATTTCACTACGTCATGTCTCTGACTGGTTGCCTGATTTTTCTCAAGATGGCATAGGTGCGGGTTTTACCGCCGTGGTGTTATCGCTAACAGGGCTAGAAATTACAACGTCATACGCGAACGAAGTCGACAACCCACAAAAGACATATCCAAAAGCACTGATTATATCAACCGTGTTGATTTTAGTGTCTCTAACCGCTTGTTCTCTTTCGATCTCTTCTGTTGTATCAAGTGATCATTCAAGCTTAAGTGAAGGCGTTATTCTCGCATTCAAAGCGTTTTTTGATGATTTGAATATGTCGTTTATGTTGCCAATCATTGCCCTAGCCATTGTCTTCGGCAGCCTTGCGAGCCTTAACAACTGGATCATCGCACCAACCAAGAGCCTACACGTCGCGGCGAAAGACAATTTCATGCCAATCGCGCTATCAAAAGAGAATAAAAACCAAGCACCTGTGCCACTTTTGCTGCTGCAAGGTGCTATCGTCAGCGTTCTTTCTTTGGTGTTTATCTTGGTGCCAAATGTCAATCAGGGAATGTGGCTACTAAACATCCTTATGACTCAGCTATACATGGTGATGTACATCTGTATTTTTATTAGCTTCTTGGTTTCACGTCGCAAACATGCAGAGGTTAAACGCCCATTTCGTGTTCCTGGCGGAAAAGTAGGTATGGTGCTCGTCGCGGCACTGGGCTTAATTAGTTGTGCCATCACTATCATCGTATCCTTCGATGTACCGGCAGGTATCAGCGCAGAAACTGGCGCGTATGCACTTATTCTTGGCTTTATCACATTTAGCCTGCCAGCGGCTGGTGCTGTGCTATACCGCAACCGTAAACACCAACAGCGAGCCCTATTGGTTGAAGCTGTGGCGAACTAAGCTCGCAAATTCCGCATAGTTAAAAAGCCGAGATGACGTAAGTACTCGGCTTTTCATTTTAGTAAAACTGACAAAGCGAAGTAGATAACTTTGTTGTTCGAAGAGCATTGGCTGCTCACGCAGCCAACAGGATGTTATTGCCGATTGACAGGCAGAAGGCACATATGTGTTTAACTCCATTTAGCAAAGAGTTACGATTCACTTTCTGGTTTCTATCGCGTAAACATGGAATAACTTTCCATTTAAATCTATTGTTTTTTCCCATACATTCTGACGATTAGGTACTGAAGTAAACACCCCCTTGAATGCTAGCTTCCCTAACTCTTTTTTTAAAGATGGTGTTAACCCTCTAAGTGCATTAACAGGAAGATCTGTACACCAAGCATTAACAAAGCCTTTAAAATTGCTGTGGCTTCCCTGTCCCACATATCTTGAATCATTGTAACTTACTACATATGTATATAATGGCATATTACCTATCCTTAGAAACGCCTAATGCCCGCTTAGCTTACTGCCAACCGCGGCACACCTAAAACAATCATGGTAATCACAGAATCAAATAAGCCCAACCGAACAAAAATTGCCGTAAGTTAGCAGTCAGGTTGAAGCGATTGGTTAGGTGTGTAACTTATTCTTGTACGACCTGTACCCATTTTGAGCGCCATTCTTGCGCTTCAATAGGATCAGGCCAGAATTCTCTTTGTTTCGTTTTCAACCGTATGAAAAGTAATAGCGCGAGCTTTTTGAACACTATCTGTAATCGAAACATCAGTTACGATTATTGATTCTTCTCAGACAACCGAGTGTAATTCAAACTCCCAAATACGGTTTGCAGAGTAATAGGAATTAATAACTGTGAAATTTCTCTTCCAACTGTCAGTTCATTTGATTGAGGCCAAAAGCCTTCGTAATTTGGGCTAAATACTCACTCTAAACTGCTAACTACAGTAACAAATATGCACTCATCAAAATAGACGTCGAAGCATGTGGTGGTGCTCATTATTTGCTGAGAACATTACGTAACCTCGGTTCCAGTGCCCGCTAGCGGTGAGACCGTAATAAGAGATCCTCAATATGTGTTTGTCGTAAGCAATGCTTAATGACCGAAATGACAAAGCGAAGTAGATAACTTTGTTGTTCGAAGAGCATTGGCTGCTCTCGCAGCCAACAGGGTGTTATTACCTATTGACAGGCAGAAGGCTCATATGTGTTATAAGCCTTTTAATCTCCACCTCCAGAGATATTTGAACTATCACTTGAACCACCGCCAAAAGGCTTTGATGAACTAAGGGGTATATCTTGTGAGCGGTGGAATAACCATAACCCAATAGCTGCAAATACTGGAATTAGCCAAACGAGAATAATTTGAGCTACTTTTTGAAAAGCTTCTAAATCGCTCCTCTTACCTAAATAAATAGAAACAACTAAATTTAATAGAGCTACTAAAGCTAAAATGATTAACCAGTAATAGTTTTCCACGTTACCCCCTTGGCTTATAACGCCTTGTTTAGTAGCAGATAACTACCACCACACTCAAACAAAGCCACCGTAATCACTAAACTAAATCAAACCAAAACTGCCAAACGTTAGCTGTCTACGTGAACAAATTGTTAAGCTACTAATTTTCGCCGACACGCCACAACACACCACTCGGATCTGTGAAACTAAACTCGAGCATTCCCCACGGCTGCTCAATAAGCTCTGTGACTTTTACACCAAACTCTTTGTCTAGATTGAGTTTTAAAACATGTGCATACCAACTTTGAGCATCTTCAACTAGGAGGTGCATCATAAAGTTGTTGCTGTGAGTAGGCTCGTAAAAGTCTTGAAGCAAAAAAGAACAAGAGCCTGACTTGAAATATGCGATACCGTCAAACTCAGATGCCATTTCAAAACCTACTGCCTGATAAAAGAGCTTAGAGCGTTCAAAGTCTTTAGCGGGAACGAATGACTTTATTTCTACTGTATTCAGATTTTCCATTTCTAGTACCCATTCCTTTCGACTGTTGGTAGCTTAACGAATGACATGGATTCCCCTCCCGAGGAACTGCCACACTTAAGTGGTACACATTGGCACCGGAGGCACCATGTTTGATTACTCATGTTTCTGCGGGATTGATTTAGCTAAAAACTACTTCAGCATTCATGCAGTTGACCAGCACGGCAAAGTTTTACTTCATAAATCAGTCACTCGCTCTAAACTGCTGACTACAATAGCAAATATGCACTTATACAAATAGACGTCGAAGCATGTCGCGGTACACATTATTGGCCGAGAACATTACGTAAACTCGGTAACAATGTTCGCATCATTTTGGTTAAGTATGTCACGCCATATCTGACCAATAGAAAAATGACCCCAGTGATGCGGTCGCTATATGCGAAGCCTCTAGAGAACTCACTGCTCGCTTTGTTCCATAACAACGAACAGCAAAGTTGCTTACACCTTGGCTGAGCCTGAAGATAACTGGAAAACAACTGTTTAACCATTTTTTTGAATAGTGCCTGCTGGGGTTAACCGATAAGTGTCTAGTGACCCTATGACAAATCATAGGCAGCGGCGAGACCGCAATAAGAGATCCTCAATATGTGTTTGTCGTAAGCAATGCTTGATGACCGAAATGACAAAGCGAAGTAGATAACTTTGTTGTTCGAAGAGCATTGGCTGCTCACGCAGCCAACAGGATGTTATTGCCTATTGACAGGCAGAAGGCTCATATGTGTTAGCTTTTTGGTTTCGTTGGACCTTCAGACTGCTCTAACGCCTTGATAGCTAGAGCATCACTTCTATACAGGTCTGTATTCCCAGAATTTATAATATCTGCTAATGGTGCATACCAACTGCTTTTTCCTGACAATTTTGTTCCATCAGCGGTAACTTTTAGCAAATAAGTATGTAAACCTAGCCTTTGCTTGTTGGTATGCCACATTACTAAATGAACAAACCCATTGCTAATTTTACCTTCGATATCAAAGGTACGGATATCATCTAAGCACGAACCGCCTTGATGAGCTGGAGGCTTACTCTCATCGTTAACAATTACAGTAGCTTTTCCCTTTATGATATTCGTGTCTTGTTTGAGTTCGATAACAGCTCGCTGACTACGAGTTCTACGATACCAAGTGCCATCAATATTGATGCCTTGATAAGTCGATTTTCTTAGCCATGGCATAACCACATCATAAGCTATCGCTCTACAAATAAAGAGCACTATGGTAGTGATAAGACCAGCAACTACACCTAAAACCAAATTAACTGAAATATCGTCCAATATTTACTCCTAATCCAATTAAAAAAGCTAACGAATGATATGGACTCCCTCTCCCTGAAACTCCGCGTGCCATACTGACTCAGTACACGCTGAAGAACTGGAGGTTATCATGTCCAACATTCAAACTATTGGCGTTGACCTCGCCAAGAATGTGTTCAGTATTCACGGCGTTGATGCATATGGCAAGTGCGTCCTACGCAAAACTGTCAAAAGAAACAAACTGTTAGACACTTTCGCCAATCTACCACCCTGCATCATCGGTATGGAGGCCTGCTCTGGTGCACATCACTGGGCAAGGGAGTTAATTAAACTCGGTCATCACCCTAAAATCATGGCGTCCAAATTCGTTATTCCATATCGACAAAATGAAAAGAACGATGCCAACGACGCAGAAGCTATCTGCGAAGCAGTATCTAGACCTAAAACACGATTTGTCTCTATAAAAAGTGAAGAGCAACAAGCGGTGCTTTGCTTGCATCGAATCCGTCAGGGGCTAATTAAAACAAGAACTGCTACCATCAACCAACTCAGAGGGTTACTCTCTGAGTTTGGCCTTGTGATACCGCAAGGTCGCTACTCGGCTCAACAAACTATTGGTAGTATCCTCGAAGATGCGGAAAATGGTTTGCCGCTGTTGGCTCGTGAACTACTTCAAGATCTATCGAATAAGGTTCAAAGCCTTAACCTCGAAATCCTGCACTATGATCGACGCGTCTCGGCTTTAGTTCGTGAAATGGCTTCAGCAAAGGCCCTCATAGATATTCCTGGTGTCGGTGAACACAGTGCAAGTACCATTGTCGCAACCGTCAATGACGCCAAGCAATTTGGATCTAGCCGCCAATTCGCCGCGTGGATAGGGTTAGTTCCAAGGCAATACTCAACAGGTGGTCATGTTCATCTTGGTCGCATCAGCAAAAGAGGCGAAAAACACATTCGCACGCTGCTTATACACGGTGCAAGAGCTGTCATTGCCCGCTGTAAAGAAAAGACGGATAGAAACAGTTTATGGTTACAACAACTCGTTGAGCGACGAGGTTACAAGCGTGCGGCTGTTGCCCTAGCAGCCAAAAATGCACGAATAATATGGGCATTATTGACGACAGGAAACGAGTATAAAGCTAACTATATAAACGGTTAGCCCTCACCGAGTCAAAGCAATAGCAATTGATGACAATACGGTCAGACCGAGATGCCTTAACCTTTTTAATTGGGAAGTAGAAAATACTGTCTAACGAATGAGGCTGGCATCAAGCGAATATCATCAGGGTGACGGATAGAATCCGACGAAACACCGAATGTAGAGCTGCTGTCAGATCCACTGTTGTCAGCGGTAGCTATTGTTGACAAAAGAGGGAGTCCATGTAGCCCAATTAAGGTGTGAGCCACGCTACCACTACACTAAAATTGGACGCCGTAAACACTGAACTTGACCCCAACCAAAAATGCCAAGCGTGGGGAATCACTCTTAAATTGCTTGTTAGGGCTACGATTTTATGAACTTTTTTCGATAAGATCGTTAATCTTTGCCGATAAAAACTGAGGAAACTCTGAATGGTGTGTTAACGGGTCTAAATGCCGTTTTCTTTCAAGTCGTTGAATACATGCACTATACAGACTTTCTCTAGACGGGGTGCCACGCTTAACAATACTATTGGCAAATCCGAGTACGCCGTTTAATTGCTGCGTCATTTTTATTTGCGCTTCTTTCTCAAGACCTAAATCTCTGAAAATTGACTGTAATATAGTCCGCCAGTCACAATTTCTGTCTGTATTTGGAAGCTCAATATCCGTTGGTAGCTCGAACCAATAATAAATGCCAGACATGGTTTCAACAAAGCTTCGCTTAACACAATAAGTGTAATGATTGGCCATATCTAAAACTTCACCTCTAGGTAGCGCAGAAGCAATTGTACCTTTGCTTCTACCCGAATATTGGACATACCCTCCATGATCAGCAGCGACGAATACATGACCTTTTGGTAAAAATTGAATTAAGCGTAAGCAAGCTGCTATGTCGGAGACATCCGCTAGCTTTACTATTTCTTTATGTAGGTTAGAAATATCAGAGTCATTTTTCTTAATTAAGCTCTCAATCCAACCTGTTGGCATTAGCAACTCTGTTGCGAATGCATTTGCTTCTTGTTCCATCTCCCAGTATTCAATTGTACTGTCAGACTCTGTAATCGTTGTAAGATCAAAGATGGTTCCGGTATGCCAAGGAATGACAACATGCCCTATCTCATGGGCTAAAGTAAACCTCTGGCGTTTTTTAGGCATCTCAATATTTACAAAAATGCGCGGGCGTTTTCCCGATACTTTCAGATCTGCACATACACCATCGATATCCATAGGAATCTGAGTATATTTTAAAGTTGCATACTTCTTTGCCAACTCATCTAAATCAACGGGCATCGACAAGTTGTATTTAGCATGCAACCTCTTTGCATAATTTTGAACTATAGATATTCTCATGAGTGCTCTTCAGAGTTTAGCCACTTCATCAAAAATTTTGCTGCTTCAGGAGAGCTCGCTCGTGCCGCCATTGGTAAATCATAAGAAGATTCCAATACGGTCATCAACGAAACATTTTGTATTCTAGCAGTGATAATGGAATCTAGAGTGTCAGGAGCATGCATCCAAGATTCATATTCATCTGAGGACATACCTAGATACTCACTAAGAGGAACTTCCGAATCAGAGTCATGCCACTCATCAACAAAATCATCGATGTCGTCAGGTAACGCGTGTCCCTGTACACACAGTTCTATGAACTTTCCACCTTCAATAACCTTAAACATCAATTTTTCTCCCTTTCACTGCCTCTTTAATCATTTTACCAGTTAAAGCATCAAAAACACCTATGTGACGCCCTCTTTTGTTGAACACTTCAATTTCACCATGATAAGCGTCCCAAGTATATAAACGCTGTCCGCATTGAGAACGCCAACGTTTTGCTCCATGCACAAACCCCAAATATTCGGCAAAATCCAAATATGAAGGGGCTGGAATAGGTAATCGAGTCACTCTTTCTCCTTAAAAAATTATACAAATGTCCAATAGAAGCCCTAACAGTTCTTAGACCGAAAAATTCTATAGTTAAATGCCGAATTATTCTGTCTAATATTGCTTTGAGATAGAAAATACCGCATTTTCATCATAAATAACAGTAACTTAATCATTTAAACCCCTACCTAAATCTCAAAATACAGACTTTTTCTATATAGCATGAGTCAATATTAAAAACTCAAAAACATGTATCTATAACCAGTTAACATTTAGATAAAAATTCAAGTCTTAGCACTCAATTCCTTCTAAATAGTCCCAACTCCATCCCCTTACCTTTCTCAGCAAATTTGTCGGCTTTTCTACCAATGTAAAAATCCCCACATAAACACCACTAAATTGCACCATTTTGGTGCGCAATTGGCGATTCACTGTTTGTTGAGAAGAAATTTTAAAAATTTTTTCCGCCATGAAATCAGCCTGTTAACCAAGAAGAATGGCATATCGTTTCAATTAGATGCTTTTTTGTTCGCCTATTTGGGGGTCACAAGTAGAAAGCATTTTCTGAGGAGACTAAATGGCACATGAAAAAATAAGATTTGTAACTCTGATTAAAGCTGCGGAAATAATCGGATTCTCCCCAAAGACCCTAAGAAACCGCATTCACGAGGGTAAGTACCCGTCAACGGTATTTAAGAAAGTGAATGGTACATGGATGATGGATATCGAGGAATGGAACCTATGGCATCGAAATCGCTAAGAAACAGAAAGCTGCCCACTGGTGTTGAAATCCATGGAGGGTATCTGAGAGTTGCGTTTAGCATCAACACTAAACGCTATAAAGAGAGCCTTGGGCTAAAGGCGAATGAGCAGAACATTAAATATGCTGCCGGTCTAGTAGCAACAGTAAAGCATGAAATCAGGATCGGTCAGTTTGTTTACAGCAAGCATTTTCCGAACTCAAAGCATGCAACGGGTACTTACACCAACGTCACGCTTGGACAAGCAATGGAAGTGTTTATTGAAGATAGAGCATGTCATATTGATAGAGCTTCAACGAAACAAAAAAAGACGATTGGAATGAAGTTTATTAAGTATCATGGTGCAAATCGGTTACTTGAAACCATTACACCACAGAGCTTGATGCGCTATAAACATAAACTTGTGAGCGAGCTCGCCGGAACAACAGCCAATAACCATATAACTACTTTGAACCAGTTCTTTAAATGGTTGTACACCATGGAGTATTTAGATAGAAATCTTAATACTATCTTGGTAAAGGTCCCCCAATTCCCAAGAATTGCAGACCCATATTCTGTTGATGAAATTCAAGCAGTTTTATCCAATTGTGACGTGTTACAACATCGTAACCTAATTACCACTGCTGTATATGCAGGATTACGTACCGGTGAACTCTTAACACTCGCTTGGGAGGATGTGGATTTCAAGAATGGCACGATACTAGTTCGCCGCTCTGCATACACCGACCGAGGTTTAACAACTACGAAGAATAATAAGGAAAGAGTGGTAGATCTACTTCCACCGGCACTTGAAGCATTAAAGTCACAGATGGCGTTAACGCTAAATAATAACTTCCCAGCTAAATCCTATGAAATCGAGCACAGGGGGGCTGTCGTTAGAAAAGAACATTTACGCTTCGTGTTTAATCCGAAAGCCGTTAGAGCGCAAAAGCAAAGTGATTATGACTACTATGGTCATCGAGCCATGATCCGCATTTGGAATGCGTGTTGTAAAAAAGCGGATATCACTTATCGTAATCCCTACCAAATGCGACATACCTATGCCAGTTGGCTCATCACGTACTCCAATATTAACCTGAGCTATCTCGCTGAGCAGATGGGGCATTCCGATATCAGAATGATTGTGAAAATTTATGGCAAATGGCTAAAAGATTCTGATAAACGAGAGTCCCAACGAGTTTGGAAATTATTAGAAAAAACCCATCCTTCTCATCAAATGCATACAATCAATAAGCATTCAGTCAAGAACACTACATAATATATCTATGCATCAATACATTAGATACAAAAATGTCCCATAAACCAATGGGACACTTTTTTTAGCGCTCTAAAATGTCTATGGGACATAAATGGGACATTTTGCCAGGCTAAATAGGGCTATTTTTACCATTCATATGGTCGAATAACCCGTATTCAAGCAAGTCGAACGACAGCTGATTTAGCCTGCTTTTAGTTATTCCCAGTCTAAGATAACTTTGCCAGACATCCCGCTACGCATGATGTCGAAGCCTTTCTGGAAGTCATCCACCTTGAATTGGTGAGTGATGATTGGCGTCAAATCTAGACCAGATTGAATCAATGATGCCATCTTGTACCACGTCTCGAACATTTCACGACCGTAGATACCTTTGATCACCAAGCCTTTGAAGATCACTTGGTTCCAGTCGATACCCATGTCTGATGGTGGAATGCCTAACAGTGCAACGCGACCACCGTGGTTCATGGTTTTTAACATTGAGTTAAACGCTGATGGGTTACCCGACATCTCTAGGCCCACATCGAAGCCTTCAAGCATACCCAGATCAGACATTACGTCTTCTAGAGACTCTTCCGCTACGTTAACCGCGCGAGTCACACCCATTTGACGAGCAAGGTCTAGGCGGTATTCGTTCACATCGGTAATCACAACATGGCGAGCACCAACGTGTTTTGCCACTGCTGCAGCCATAATGCCAATTGGACCCGCACCCGTGATCAGCACGTCTTCACCGACTAGGTCAAATGACAACGCTGTGTGTACTGCGTTACCAAATGGGTCAAAGATTGATGCTAGATCATCAGAGATGCCATCAGGGATCTTGAATGCGTTGAATGCTGGGATCACTAGGTATTCAGAGAAACAACCCGTGCGGTTTACACCCACACCAATAGTGTTGCGACATAGGTGGGTGCGGCCAGCGCGGCAGTTACGGCAGTAACCACACGTGATGTGACCTTCACCAGATACGCGGTCACCAATGTTGAAGCCACGCACTTCTTGACCAATCGCCACAACTTCACCTACATACTCATGGCCTACAACCATAGGTACAGGAATGGTTTTTTGTGACCATTCATCCCAGTTGTAGATATGAACGTCGGTACCACAAATTGCGGTCTTTTTAATCTTAATCAGTAGATCGTTGTGACCAAGCTCTGGCTTGTCCACTTCGGTCATCCAAATGCCTTCTTCAGGCTTTAATTTTGATAATGCTTTGATTTTCATACTACACACCGAAATTTGCTCTGAAACGTTCAGAGCAATGAAATCTTATCTATAAAAATAGTGTATTTTTGGCTTAGGCGATTTATGTCTCTACTCAGAAGAGTTCTATCTGAGTAGAGATCGTTTTATCGGTTCGCTCTAAAGCAGGAACTGCAAATTTATTGAATGATGCCCATATCGCGGCCTACTTCGATAAATGCATCGATAGCGCGGTCAAGTTGCTCACGTGAGTGCGCAGCAGACATTTGTGTACGGATACGTGCTTGGCCTTTTGGTACCACAGGGAATGAGAAACCTACTACGTAGATATCTTTCGCTAGACAGCGCTCAGCAAACTCAGCCGCGACTTTTGCATCACCTAGCATGATTGGAATGATTGCGTGGTCTGCGCCCGCAAGCGTGAAGCCTGCTTCAGTCATACGTGCACGGAAGTGCGCTGCGTTTTGCCATAGGTGGTCACGTAAATCGCCACTCTCTTGCAGCAAATCAAGTACGCGTAGAGACGCGTTAACAATAGCTGGAGCAACAGAGTTAGAGAATAGGTATGGACGAGAGCGCTGACGTAGCCAATCAATCACTTCTTTCTTACCAGAAGTGTAACCGCCTGATGCGCCGCCCATTGCTTTGCCTAGTGTACCTGTGATGATATCGATGCGGTCAATAACGTCATGGTATTCGTGAGTACCTGCGCCATTTTTGCCCATAAAGCCCACTGCGTGAGAGTCATCAACCATCACTAGCGCGCCGTATTTATCCGCTAGGTCACAAATAGCAGGAAGGTTCGCCACAACGCCATCCATTGAGAATACGCCGTCGGTTACGATTAGGGTGTTACGAGCGCCCGCTTCTTTCGCCGCAATAAGCTGCTCTTCTAGCTCTTGCATGTTGTTGTTTGAGTAGCGGTAACGCATTGCTTTACACAAACGAACGCCATCAATGATTGAAGCGTGGTTTAGTGCGTCAGAGATGATTGCATCTTCAGCGCCAAGAATGGTTTCAAATAGACCTGTGTTGGCATCAAAACATGAGGTGTAAAGAATCGTATCTTCTTTACCTAGGAATTGAGAAAGCTTTTGCTCAAGTTGTTTATGGATATCTTGCGTACCACAGATAAAACGAACTGAAGCCATACCAAAACCGTGTTGATCCATACCCGCTTTACCCGCTTCAATTAGAGCTGGGTGGTTAGCAAGACCAAGGTAGTTGTTAGCACAGAAGTTTAGTACTTCTTGACCCGTCGAAATTTGTACTTGGGCTTGTTGCTGTGAGGTAATCACACGCTCAGATTTGTAAAGGCCTTCTGCCTTCACTTCTTCAAGTTGCTGTTGGATCTGTTGGTAAAATGCAGAGGACATGTTCAATTCCTTCCTATCTTTATAGTTTTAATTACGCCATCATCGAGCAGCTCAAGCATGAAATGATGGCATCAGGCTATTGAAGTGATTACTCGAATAGCCTTTTCCATAAAGTGTAATCTAGGTTAGGAATTAGAATTATCCCACTAGGTGGAAAAACATTATTGAATCACAGGCACAAATCAGTTTTACTTACCGCTATTCATCGTCAACTGCACAGCAGCAAGAAGACATAAAGCAGAGGCAATCATCATAATGTTTTCCAGCGTCGACCAAAGGTCGAGCATTGCGTCAGCGTAATACATATTGGTCTCCTCGTTGGTTTTCGTTGCTGACAACATTACAGTGCAAACCAAGCCAAAACCGCGAACTAAATCGCAAAAATCCTTTATTTTCATATATATCAACATGTGACAGATTATGATAAACAGCCGTCTTATAGCCCTACTTCCTGACCTTGCGACCTTCATTCTTATCGTCAACCAAGGCAGTTTTACTGCGGCTGCTAAACAGCTCGATGTGACGCCATCGGCGCTCAGTAAGCTGATCACTCGCTTAGAGAAAGCCCTCTCCATCAAGCTATTTGAGCGAACTACCCGCAAGCTAATCATTACCCCTGCGGGCCAAAAGGTGTATGACCAAGCTCTGCTCATGGTCAATGCGGCGCAACAAGCAATAGAACTATCCAATAGTGACCACACAGAAGTCAGCGGCTCGATTACGGTTGCCGCGCCAGAGGCATTTCTAAACTCGGTGCTGCAACCTCTGGTTGTTCCATTTTTACAACAGTACCCAGAAACCGAACTTAAACTACGTGTTGCTGATGGTGAAATGGACTTATTGCGCGATCGCATCGATATCGCCTTTAAACTTACCGACAAACCCGACGAAAACTTAGTATTAAAAGAGATCGGTAAAACCCATTTACGCTTATGTGCCAGCCCAAGCTACATTAAGCAATTTGGCATGCCTACACACCCGACTGAGCTAATAGCGCACCAATGCCTCTACCTCGCTGAACGTGAGCGAGACAATGTATGGGATTTCTTTAAAGATGATGAATACCATTCTGTAGCCGTTGCGGGAAGATACGCCGTTAACCATTCGCAAATGCGCCTGACTGGGGTTAAAAATGGCTTAGGGATTGGCATTTTCCATGATTTCGTTATCGCTGAAGCACTCAAAGATGGCAGCGTAGTTGAAGTGCTGAATGGCTGGACTCTTAAGAGTAACTACCATGGTGCAATCGCAATGCAGTACCCACAAACCCAATATATGCCCGCACGCATACGAGCATTTATTGATTTTGCGGTCAAACACTTGGTCGAGAAATTGAACGCCTAAAGATTAACTCTCTTGCGGGTCTGAGGTCACACGCTTTCGCTTGGGTTGATAAAGGTTAACGATGTTGCCACCCAACATAAGCAAGGCACCTATTAGCAATGTCACCTCTATCTTTTCAGCATAAAAAAGTGCGCCTACGATGGCGATGGCTGGTAAACGTAGGAAATCCATCGTTACCACTATCGCCGCATCGGCGTACTTCATTGCATTCGACAAACAATAGTGGGCAGACATCGCAGTAATACCAATGGCTGCCATCCACAACCACTGATTGCTATTGGGCGACTCCCAATGAGGTAGCGCAAAAACCAGCGTGATTGGAAACTGAATAATGCACATATAAAACAAAATCGTCAGAGGCGCATCGGTGCTCGCTAGTGTGCGGGTACTAATATAGGTAAAGCTATAACAGATTGCCGCTAGCAAAATGACTATCACGCCAAAATCTATTTGCTTAAATCCTGGTTGAACGATGATCAACACACCAAGAAAGCCACACATAATCGCAATAAGCTTGCGCGCCGTTAAGGATTCTTTTAGCACCACATAGGCCAAAATCGCAGTCCAAAATGGCACGGTGAACTCAAGTGCAAACACTTCAGCTAGTGGCAGCAGGCCGATAGCGACAAACCAACCGTATTGTCCGGCAAGGTGGCTGATATTCCGAAAGCTATGCCATTTTAACCGCTGAGTGCGAAACAGATCAGTTTTTCCGCTGACAGCAATTATCGCCACGACAACGCCTAAGCTTATCGCACTACGCACAAACAGTACTTGAAAGGTATTTAGCTCACCGCTGAGTTCTTTGGCACCAATTGCCATCAAACAAAAAGATGCCAATGCTCCTAGCATCCATACCGCTGATTTGTAGATAACCGACTCCCTATTCTGTGGGGCTTTAGCTCTGGCTGAGTATTTTTCGTTGCAACTTAACAGCAACTACAAGTAGATCGTGCCGCGCAAATAAATTACTGCAAAACCAGAGATCAACACTCGCTCGCTTTGCATACGGCAATACAACATACCGCCACGCTTAGACGCCTGATAAGCGAGCAATTCTTGTTTGTCTAATTGCTGCGCCCAATAAGGAACCAAGCCCGCATGAATAGAGCCTGTTACAGGGTCTTCTTCCCCACCATTAGCTGGCCAGAAATAGCGAGACACAAAATCATAGTTTTCACTCGGTGCTGTTACCACAACATCAAGTGGCGCTAACTGTTTAAGAAACTCGGCTTGATAGCTTACCTGCTCAACCTCTAGCTCAGATGCATAGACGGCAAAATAAGCTTGGCGATTTTTGAGAACCTGCACAGGTTCAATGGACAAACCTTGAATCAGAGCTTGTGGAACATTTTCAACCAGCTCAGGCATCTGGTTGGGAAAACTCATCTCAATTCTGCCATCATCTCGGCAGTTAACGTATAACGAGCCCACCTCTTGAGTAATAAACTCAAGTTCTCCTGCACTTTCATAGAGATTATAGAGCACATAAGAAGCGGCCAACGTAGCGTGACCACAAAAATCAATTTCCGTTAACGGTGAAAACCAACGAATTTGATACTGGTTTAGCGAAACTTGCTTAATAAATGCGGTTTCAGATAAGTTGTTTTCTGTCGCAATGCTTTGCATCACCGTATCATCAAGCCAGTCCTCTAACGGAATTACCGCTGCCGAATTTCCTTTGAATTGTTGAGTGGTAAAAGTATCAACAACATAAACATCCAGTTCCATTCTCCCTCCCTGAGATAACATAAAAATGGGGAGCGAGCGTACAACTCCTCCCCGTATTGTTTATCAACCATTTAGCTCAATGCGAATTCAACCGCCGCTTCCGCATGTATCTGCGTCGTATCATACAGTTTTGTATCGGTATGCTGTTGCTCAACCAACAACGCAATCTCAGTGCAACCAAGGATCACCGCTTGTGCGCCCTGCTTGACTAAATCATCGATGATCTCGAGATAGCGCTCGCGGGATTCAGGCTTGATCTCACCCTTGCATAACTCTTGATAAATAACGTCATGGACTATGGTGCGCTGCTCGTCACTTGGGATCACGACTTCAATACCAAACTTATCCACTAAACGCTGTTTGTAAAAATCCTGCTCCATTGTAAAGCGTGTGCCCAATAGACCCACTTTACTGATCCCATCCATCACCAGTTGCTCGGCTGTTGCATCCGCGATGTGCAAAATAGATTTGGTGATGTGAGGCTCAATTTGCGGTACCACTTTATGCATGGTATTCGTGCATATCAGCACAAAATCTGCCCCACCCGCTTCAACTGATTGCGCGGCCTGAGTGAGAATCTCAGCGGTTTCATCCCACTTGCCTTGATGTTGCAGCTGCTCAATCTCATGAAAATCGACACTATAAAGACAAATTTTCGCCGAGTGTAAACCGCCAAGCTTATTTTTGATACCCTGATTCAGTGCTTTGTAGTAACTGGCGGTAGACTCCCAGCTCATACCACCAATTAGTCCGATTGTTTTCATTTTTAGTTCTCTAATGGGTACAAGTGACCACTAATTCGGTTGCCGGTAATTTCAACCATCCCTAGCGCAGGGGCTGTTGTTTCCGTTGCAAAACGAAGATTACCTTTACCACTCCATACTGCGTTATTACCTGCCGTTTGCCAACCGCCAGTCTCACTGATGTGGTTGGCGAGTAATACTGGGAAGCGATGTTTTTTAGCGATTCTCGCCAGTCGTTCCGCATCCGCCTCATAACCCTTTGGCGACACTAACGCACTAACCAAATACACATCCGCTTCATCTTCGGCAGCTTCGCTACTATGAATCGGCTGAGTAAAATCCGCACAAATTGCTAATGCTAATTTGTAACCTTTTAATCGTAATGTGTAATTATGCTGGCCTGCGGAACAATACTCATCTTCACCAGTATGCAGATACTGTTTAGCATAATAGTCTAGCTCACCTGTCGGTTTGCAGATCACAGCACTTATTGATGGTTTCTTTTTCGCCTGTTTTAAAAAACAACCCGCAACAATCGTAATTTGCTGAGTAACCGCTAATTCTGATAAATCACGTAAAATGCTATGTTTGGAATCAAAACATAATTCTGCCGCCATCGGCAGTACATAACCCGTCAAAGAAAGCTCAGGAAATAAAATAAGATCCGCCCCTTGTTCCGCGGCTGTTTTAGTCGCTTTCACATGTTGACGAAAATTCGCTTCAACATCGCCATCAATCACTGGAATCTGTGCTAACGCCACTGAAAGGTTATTTGTATTCATAACAATACTCCAACGACAACTACTTACCACGACCTGTGGTAAGAAAATGTACCCAATCTTGTCTATTGCGTAAACTAGCTTGCTCAGCGGCAGATTCAACTGGATAAGAAACTTTGTGAAACGCCACATTCCAATCACCAGATTCACTCTGTGAAAGAACAGCGTAACTTGCTTTAGAACTATAGGTTTCCATCGAGTGCAGATGAGGTTCATCATCGGTATAAGCTGGCATACCCACACTACCGGGGTTAATGACCAACTGGCCAGTCGAAAGCTCTACACAGCGTGGAATATGCGTATGGCCACATAAGATCACGGATGAAGAATTACCTTGAAGTAAATCGAGAATTTCTTGATCGCCACGAAGAATCGGAAAGCCTTGCTTTGTCTCTTCCAACAAGTAAACCAAATCATTACTTGGCGTCCCGTGGCATGCATAGATATGCTCAGAAATCTGACAGTCAAAAGGAAGTGACTTCATCCACTCGATTGGTTCTCCGCCCAAATCTTGCAAAATGAACTGCATAGTAGGATTTGATGAGATTTCTTGATCGCCAGCTTGGTAAATTTGGCGATCTTGATTGCCACAAATCGTAATGGTATCAAGCGACTGGAGAAGCTCAAACGTTGCTTTTGGGGCGATTGGACCATATAGAATATCGCCCAAATTAATAAACTTATCTACGCCCTCTGCTTGGGCATGTTCAACAACTGCTTTCAGTGCGTAGTAGTTGCTGTGAATATCAGAGAGCAACGCGTATTTTGACATCCTACTCAATCCTTGAGTTGTGACTAGTACGTCAATATAGCAGTATAATTATCGTTCAAACAATAAGTTAAAATGATATTTATAAGATTACTTCAATAATGGGAGGAGCTCGGGGTATTGCAGGTTCAAACCGTGTGCTTTGAGCCAATAAAGCGTAATCGGCTTGCTCTGCAACGAGACTGTGCTTGATGTAGAGTGTAGGTGTTGTCGTAAAGTCTGGTAGTGGTGAAAAATAGGCAAAAGGGCAAGGCTTGCTATGCTGAGGAGAGGCTTTAGCTTGCTCCAGTTGTACATACTCAAAACCATTGATGGTACACAAACGCGCCCACACCCCAGCATTAACGCCTTGAGCATTGATTATTGGCATTAGCGTCACCAAAACCCAACTCAAAGCACTTGCTAGCAACATCCGCTGTTGAAACACATTTCTATGTTTAGGCGTTGGTGTTTGCATCTTTGCCCTCTTAACTTGAAGCACAAATATATAACCAACTTGAAACACATTCAGGAAAAGTGTTTAAAATTCATCCACAGATCAAAAAATTACCAATTTTTCGTGATGACTTGGCTCAGCACACCATTGGATATTATCCCCGAACCAACATCCCAGATAGGGCGACCGCTCACCAAATTATCAAATGCTCGCCACCACTCACCATGCACAACTAAAAGTACAGCATCAGATTTTTTACTTTCCGTTATTATCCACTGCTTTGCTCTTTCAAGGCGTAGTCTGAGGTCAAGATCACTTTCACACCCTGTCACTTGCAATCCCGTCTGATGGTAACGGCTGTGATAATGTCTCCATTGCTCATTTTTGGTATCGGAAGGTTCAATTAACAAACCTTGCAGTACACCAAAGTGACGCTCACGTAACAAAGGCGAACTGGTTACACGACTGCAACTAACACGGCTCTGGAGGTGTTTGGCTGTCTCTAATGCTCGCCCAAGATCTGAACTTAGTATTGATAACGATGTGACTTTGGGAAGCTCGTATTTACGCAAAGCAGACTTCGCAGATGCTGTGAGCTCGCTATCTAACTGCCCTTGTAGACGCCCTTGTCGATTCCAAACCGTCTCACCATGACGCATCACCCATATGTTATTTTTCCCCATCGCCTAACTCTGTACGCCAACGATGGGCAATGGGCTATTTTCAGGTGAGGAAAAGGCACTAATGCGTTTTAACGCGCTTGTTAACGCTTGCTCCAATCGCAGCAGTTGCTCTGAGTCTGCGCACAAGCCTAGTCTAATTGCGTCTTTTTCGTCGCACAATCGCACTAACACTAACTCATCACAGAGAAAGTCAAAGAGTAACGGAGCTTGCGAGTGTTCTATACGCATAAATAAACTGGCTGACACAACTTCTTGCTTGGGTAGCAGCTCTTTTATCACACTGAACTGCTTTGATCTAAGTTGCTCCAACTCTCGCGCGGTTGACTGTTGCCAAAGTCTATCAAATAACGCGACTTTAGCGATATAGCGACTCGCGCCCGATAGCGTCCATGGACCAAGCTCTTGCCCAATTCTATCTAACCAATGGCCATTGGCAGCGACAAAGCCAACTCTTAAGCCGGCAAGCCCAAAAAATTTTCCTAACGAACGCAGTACTATCGTATTTGCTCTCAAAGGAAAACTAAGACGCGAGTTGTCGCTGTCTCCGTCCATAAATGCTTCATCGATGATCAACACTTGTTGCTCTGTAAGGCGGCTTTCAATATTGTCGATATCTTTTGTTGTTAGTTTATGTGTTGTTGGGTTATTGGGATTAATAATAAGCAGCACTGCACAACGGCTTAACTGCTCGTTATTTGGTGTTGTGTCATAATACTCGAGGCTCCAACCTCCATTTTGCCAAGCATAAGCGTGCTCTCGATAACCGACACTCGGCATCAAGACGGTACCTTTATTGGGATATTGACTTACTAACACGCGAGGTAAACACATGATCGCGGCTTGAGATCCTGCAACCGGCAATAATTCAGGATAACCATAGTATTCAGATGCCGCGGCCAGTAAACCATCTTCATCTTCTGGCAGTCGATGCCAAATAGAACTAGGAATCTCCGGTATCGGGTAGGAAATAGGACTGATTCCTGTACTCAAGTCTAGCCACTGTTTAGGATCCGAATTGCGAAGCAATGCTTCTTGGATTAGTCGTCCACCATGATGCAACATATTACATACCTAACAATACAAAAAACCATATCATGACCAACCAAAGCAATGTCGTAGATGAGAGTAAACGACACGCACGCGCAATATCTTTAGCTTGGGCGATCGGCCCAATCCCCATGGGTGGCTTTTGTTGCCAAACTGCGTGATAACAGACTCTTCCTCCTAATTGGATATTGAGAGATCCCGCTCCTGCACACATAACAACACCACCATTCGGGCTAGAACAGAGTGAAGCTTGTCTATGAACGCAACGCAAAGCTTGCTGTATATCTCCTAAGATGGCATACGCAAAAGCGGTCATTCGCGCTGGTACGTAACCTAGCAGATCGTCAATTTTCGCTGCTGTGAAACCAAACCGAATATACTTCTCTGTTTTGTAACCCCACATAGCATCAAGAGTGTTGGCAAGACGGAACAAAACCGCACCAGGCACGCCAAAAATAAGGGTCCAAAAAAGTACACCTATAATCGCATCATTCACGTTTTCTAACACTGATTCGACGGTCGCGATGGAGATTTGCTGTTCATCCATTTGACTTGCATCACGACTCACTATCATCTGCACCGCTTGACGAGCCTCTGCAAGTTTCCCCTGGTCTAACGGTATAAAAATCGCCATCGCATGTTGTACAAGACTCTTCCCTCCAACACACAAATACACCACAGCTGTATCAAAAATAAAGCGAACAAGGTTGGAGTCGAACGAGGCAGAAATAAAATAGGTAACAACAATAAACGGAATAACAGAAAACAACCAAGAAATTACACCTTGGACGCCAGCGTTAGCCGATTTTACTCGTCGGCACTGCACGGCTATCCACGAAGCATATCGACCAAAGCCAACTAAAGGGTGTAATCGATTCGGTTCTCCAAACCACTTATCAAGCAAAATGGCCATACTTAACACTGAGGCTAAGTAAATAATTCCTTGTTCTAGCAACATAAATGCAATTTACCGAAGAAAACTTGTGCGTTAGCTTACCTTCGAATTAATAAATCGCAATATCTAGACACTGTTTACAACGATCGCGGTAGAAAACTAAGTTGACGCAACGCACTTTCTACTACCTATCGCTCTTCATTTTCGACACAGTTCTTTACATAACAACTCAGAACACAAACAATTTTAAACTTATTGACAAAAATAATTTTATTTGCGGAACTATACACATATAATTATAACAAGATTATGAAACTTATAACTCCATCAAGGAATCGCGATGAAATACTTGATTACCTTGCTTATATTTATTTTTAGCCCTCTGGTTTTCGCCTCTCCGCTAAAGATCTATCTTGCAGATGGTACAACCGTTGAAACCAATATGGTCAATTTACTCGCAGAGTTCTCTACAACCAGTTTTGAGACACGTTTGCCTTGGTTTCCAGACCAGCGTTCTTTTACAGGCATTCCAGTCATGAAGTTAGTCGAGCGTTACGGGGACGAAAACACCTTTGCGGTAACATTCCTAGCCCTAAATGACTACGCTGCTACCAGTACCGTTGAGGACATCCAAAAGTTTGCACCGATTGTCGCAGTCAAGATGAATGGAGAACCAATGAAAATTCGTCATAAAGGCCCTTATTGGTTAATTTTCAATCTCAACAAATATCCAGAGATCGATAACATTGGTTACCACTCTCAAATGGTATGGCAGATAGACGAAATAATTTTGCATAGTAATCAAGATGGCGAACGATAAAAATACCTCTAAGAAAAACATTTTAAAGCGCTCAAAAGTCTTACTAATCGTTCTATCTATTGTATTGGTTGTGGCTAATTGCTTTGTACTACTGGAAACCCGAGCGCTATCTCGTTCGTTTTCAGAGCAACAGAACCAAGCGACTTGGTCGTTATTCCAGCTGTCGAAAGAATTCTCATCCCTTGTGACGATCGCGCCAGTGTACGCAGCTAGCGATCAATACCGCATAGAAGCGGAACTTGCGTATGAGTTAACGTGGAGTCGCTTTGACCTTTTACTACACGCCAAAGAGTCGGAGAGCTTTATGGAGATTGAGGGGACGCGCCAGTTTTTTAGCCAATTGTTTGATCGCTACAAAAAACTAGAATCATTAGCCATAAACATCGACACTCCTGTTCAAGCTGAAACATTTGTTCAGCAACTCAATTCGATTTACCGCGAATTGTTGGATTACCTCAACCAAAACTTCCAAATTAAAAACCCATTTTTCCAAAAGCAAACCGAACGAGCTAGAGCCCTAGAGCATTTGCAAATTTCGTTGATGCTACTGCTATTTTCGTGTTTTATGTTGGTCGGTTATATTCTAAACCTAGAATCCAAATCTAATCGACAGCTCGCGATGACAGATGCGTTAACTAACATCCCAAACCGACTTGCAATGGCGCAAGTCATTCAGGATCACATCGATCAGCAGCTGCCTTTTACCCTGTGCATTTTGGATTTAAATGGCTTTAAACAAATCAACGACTTGTTTGGTCATCAGGCCGGAGACAAAGCGTTGCAAATTCTCGCGAAGAGATTTATGAATACAGACAACCGTTTGCAATTCTCATGCTATCGTATCGGCGGGGATGAGTTTGCTCTAATTCTGCGGCAAAAATCGAGTGCCAAAATGGAGCACGCACTTAACTGCGCGCTCGACTGCTTTTCTGAGGAATTCGAAGTGAAGCCAGATACATTATACCCGCTGTCAGCAAGTGTGGGCCTCGCCAGCTACCCTAATCAAGGCAAAGATTTCAGCTCATTAATCAGTATTGCTGACAGAAACATGTACCAAATGAAATTTGCAACTCGGTCTCGAGCAAAACAAACATAGTGGCAAAACCTGCAATTATTCCAACTCTACTCGGCGCCATTAGGCTCCGACTGGTTAAACTTTTCACCTTCACTATTAACAGCGAACAAACTCACCAACAGCAACACCCACACAATGTCTGTGCCAAAGAAAACCCCACTCTCTGACATACCAAAACAGAGTATGATTAAGATATTCACAAAGCAGACATTAATCGCAGGCGAGTTACCTTCATAAAATGGAAATTTAAGCAAAGACTTCAGTAATAACAGCATGACTGAAGCAAAACCAACAACGCCGATTCCCAGATAAATATCTAAATATGAGTTATGCGTAGACTTCGCTGACCAGCCGAACTCACTGGCAAATTCATGCATAATCTCTGGACGATAAAATAAGCCAAAACCATGGCCAAAAATGGGTTTCTCCATGCCAATATAAAACAGCACCTCCCAAAGGCCAGTCCGTCCCGTCAGTGTTGGCTCTTTACCAAGAGCGTAGGTAATCTCTTCAAAATATATCGCACCAAGGTTTGCTGAAATCAAAACAACGGCGATAACCAAATAGTAAACGATAATTCTTAGGTTGATGTTGCGTAGATAGCTAAACAAATGCAGGCTGAAAAACAGTAAACTACTGAGCATAAACAGAACTAATGACGTGGTCGATTTGGCAGAGAACACCATAAATAGACTCAATATATACAGCGCCAAGTTCGCCAACTTAATTTTGCCACTCGTGTACTTGAACGCGCACAAGAAAAAGACACCCGATATAACATTAAAAAAACCAAACAGGTTTTTGTGTAAGAACATCCCCCGGAAAGCGCCTGCGTGGATGCCTTGCATCATCCCATATTGAGGAAATACGATGATATACACGAAGTTGATGATCGTTAGGGCTGCTATGTAGAAATAAACAAAATCGACTAATTTTGCAGAACCAAACCTTTGCACAAAGAAAAACAAAGGCAAAAACACCACTAGAAACGACAAAAAGTATCGCGCTGATAACAATCCATATTGAGAAAAAATCATTGAAATGGCGATGGAAAAGAAGATGCAATAACTCACCAACGAGATTTTTCTCTTTAACAATGCGCGATTGGGATACAGAAAAACATAAACCAACAGCAGTGCGAACGTTAGTGCTTGCAAGATTTTTTGTGGTAGGAAGCTTGCTTGACCAATCTGAGACTCTAGACTCGGGTAGCCAAACCCGATATTGGATGCTCGGATAAATGTAAACACTAGCATCGTAACTAAAAGAAAAGTTTCGAACCTATTCTTTTCAAATTCCATTTCTTTACTCTACAACTAAGTTACTGTACGTATAAGACAACTGGCCAGGTTTAAGCCAACCACTAGGTTTATATATTCCCAGCTTCAGATAAGGTCCTTCGACATCATTAAAAGCATTAGGGCCTTTCTTAAACGAAACCACTTCATCATTGATTGAGATCTTTAGAAAACCATCCTGACCAGTACTTAGCTTGCCTGCAACCTCAATTCGATAATTTGCGTTTGACTTAAAAGGAACCCGATCAAATAGCTTATTAGAACGGATAGAATTCCCCTCATTGGCACAACTTCCGTTAATGGTCTGAGATATTCTCTCTTTATCGAAGCGGCTAAATGCCCTTAGCATGCCACCTTTTACTTCAACAGATAAAATTGGACAACGCCATACCTCACCTTCTTCCAAGTCAGGGAAAGAGTGGATTTGCATGATGTTATGCCAGTAATTTTCGTGATAGTTGCTATTCACAGCGATATCAAACGCGACCTCAAATTCACGCCCTAGAGATAACCAAGTGCGATTCGCTACCTCACAGCGAGGTCTTTCATCTGAACTAAAATGCTGGACGATTAACTTATTTTTCTCCGTGGTCATATTTTGTTTGTCGCACTCTCTCATCCACCCCAAATCACCAAAATTAATCAGTTGCTGAGCCGCTACGGTGGTATGCAAAAACAATAGACCAACCACGAAATATTTAAGCATTCTCGTATTTTTCTTTCTTCGAGTTAAGCATCGTCAATAAAAACTTTACGTTACCAATGACATAACGTTTAAATAAGCGTTTTGGTTCTTTGAGTAATCGATAACACCACTCTAACCCCAGCATACGCATGATTTCAGGAGCCCTTTCGACCCTCCCGCCCATAAAATCAACAATAGCACCACCACATATGATCACCGCACCATTGCAGTAGGGTTTGATAGCATGAGCTACTAACTCTTGCTTAGGCATTCCCATCGCAAGCAAGATAATATCAAGCTTAGGGTTGTTCTTTACAAGATCAACGTAATAATCAACCGTCTGAAAACCATCCGCTTTTACGACTGTCTCTGCACCAGTCGCATCTAAAGCAGGCATTGCGCTATCAATCGTACACAACGTTGTTCCCAGAACGGCCATTTTCTTTCCTGAGCCAATTGCACTAATCAAATAGGGAATGTAGTCCGTTCCATTGAGGTTATAACCAGGCTCGATGCCTAGGTACTTGCAATATATCTTTACCCCAATCCCGTCACGCAGAACCACGTCTAAATCCTGAAGAGATTGATAAAAATCCCGTTCTTGCTTAGCCAAATTAAATGCATGCGCATTAACAAAACCAACAGTCAGTGTTTCGCTATTAGAAAGTCTTTCTTCGATCGCCTCAGTCGCTTTTTTAGGCGAGTCAAAGATGGTTACTTTATCCATTAAATCTACAAATGCTTTCGCCATATTACCCACACAATTTTTCGATTAAAAAGTTTGCTCTATCATCCCAACAATTCTTACGCGCTAAAGTCGCTCGCGCGATAATCCGTTCTGAGGTGTTATTTTCGATCTGGGAGACCACAGCATTCGAGAATGCATTGTGATCATTCACCACCGACAGCAATGACGCGACGTCCGCTTCTAAGTCACAATCTGTCGTCACCACAGGAATGCCATATGAAAAGTACTCATATATTTTCAAAGGATTTCTGTAGCGATTAAATTTGTTGGGTTTATATAAGCAAACAGCCAAATCAAATGTCGCTAAATAATTGGGCAAAAGCGCGTAGTCAACATAGCCCATGAGTTCTACATTGCTGTATCTCTCAAGCACTTTTTGATATTCATCAACCTTGACGGGTCCAATAAAACGAAACTTATAATCGGGGAACTTTTCAACTAAATGCACGGCAAGTTCAAGGTCAAAACTCTCATCTAATTGGCCAACAAAACCGATGACTTTTTCACTATTATCCTTTAACTGCGATATGAGTTGAGAAGGCACTAGGTCCCGCGATATCGCATTGGGGTATACGTAGACGTTGTTTAGGCTCTCATAACCAAGGTCGACCATTAATCTTCGGCTGCTAAAACACGTCATGTCACTGTTACGAACACAATCATTTAGTACCGACTCGAACTGACGTTGCTGTGCAAAAAAGTAGCCTTTATCCGCTGAATAGTTATCGTAGTGAATATAGATATTGTTGTGCTTTGGCAAATATAGTGATTGATCAGGCTTATAAAACAGATGATAGCTATCGTTAGTAGCGACACCACTGACTATACGTAAGAGTTGTAACTGTAGATAAATTGGCACAGTGACAAATAGCCATAACAACACGCGGTGCTTAAATGCAATCGAGAGCGGAAGTAGCGTATATAAGTCGCGAATTTCTACTTGGCTATCTTTCTCTTTTTTTCCACGACTAAAAACAAACCGAGGTCGATTAAAGTAATGTACTTTAACTTGAGAAGCTTTCCCTTGCTCTGCCAACGCTAAAACCTCTCGTTTGCGATGGTAACTGACAAAGTCTGACGTAATAGAGAATATACTAATAAGCTTGCTCATCGTTTACTCTCAATACCTTTATTAAATAAGATAGCCTTATAAAAACCACTCATCCAATAGAGTCCACATACGTACATAAATGGCGCATAAACAAATAACATCTTGCTGCTAAAAGCGTAACGAATATTTCGTACATTGATACGGGTGATCTTGGCCAACATCATCAATGGTAACAACAAAAGCAGAGCGAATTTGGTCAACGTACTCGCCTTCTCTTCGTAGCGAATAAAATAGATGTTATTGCCCGTAATCTTTATTTTTTTCAAAACTTTCGCCAGAGGTGAGTCTTGAATTTGGTAACCAACCACTTCAGGAGCAAGCTTTAGCTCATAGCCAGATTGAACTAATCGCTCAGTCAACTCGGTATCTTGCATTCGTGGAATGTCTTTAAAACCGCCTGCCTCAACAAACACCTTGCGGTTGATGATTAAAAAGGCGGAACTTAAGTTACTGCGAACCGTCTCAGGGCGACTAGAATGGGATTCATGATTAAAATAAAAGTGTTCAACGTATGATGAAAACGTAACATCTTTTTTCTCATTGAGATCCAATGCCGCGCCAAATACCAAGTTGCCGCGCGCAACGTTCTCTTCAATTTTCACTAACGCATTCTGCTCCAGCACAATATCGCCATCAACGAATACCAACGTTTCTCCACTGCTCTCTCTGGTACCTATATTACGCCCCTCGCCTGGGTTAAAACGCTCCGGTGTATGGACATACTTTACAAATGCATAGTTTTGACAAACTTGAGCAACTTTATCGTGTGGGGAGCAATCAACCACTACCACTTCTAACTGCTCGACACTCTTATGTTGTGCATCAATTGAATCAAGGCACGCGGGTAAATTATCTTCTGCACAATAAGATGGAATAATAATAGAAATACTCATGAGTTCCTCGAATCAATGATGGTGTTATAAACTTTCTCTAATTTTTGTGTTTGTTTGCTAAAGCAATGGGTTTCTGTTGCAAATTTTCTTGCACTAAGACTGAACTGAGCTCTCATTGCTTCATCTTCAATTAAAACTAGAAGCCTTTGAGTCAGAGCTTTGCTGTCTTTCTGTTTTGCGACCAAGCCCGATATCTCTGGTGCAATTGCCTCAGACATACCACCTGAATCAAATACAACGGCCGGAACAGCCATTGATTGAGCCTCAACAATTGTGAGTGCGAGCGCTTCTTCCTGGCCATTAGCGAGCTGGATACTCGGCTGACAGTACAGTTTGGCTTTATTCAGCTCTTGGATAATTTCTTGTTGGGTTAATCGCCCCAAAAATTGCACTTTTTCCCCCACGCCAGCACGGGCGTTAGCGTATTCCTGTAACGCAGGGGTTAACTCGCCGTCACCTATCAATTTAAGTCGCCAGTTAGGATGCTTTTCTACGACATCGGTAAACGCATCAATCAAATAGCGAATACCTTTACATTCGATATGGCGTGCCACACAAACAATAGCATTCTCGCGTTCTATCGATTCATCAGGTCGAAAATGCTCCGTATCGATACCTAAGTAGTTGGTAACAATATTTTCTTGCGGAAATCCCTTTTCGATTAATTTGGAACGAATAAAATCGGATACCGCGATAAAAGTTGCGCCACTTTTGGCTAATTTATCGATGTTATTACTGAAGTCTTTCAAAAGACGACCGTGCTTGACTCGATCTATCTCATCAATCGTGATATCGACACCATGAAAAGTCACCACATGGGGAATCGAAAGTTTTCGTGCTATTGTCGACATCGCATAGCCATTCTGACCGAAATGACTATGAATTAAGTCGGCATTAAGCGCTTTAATCTTGCGGTACAGCGATGGGGACACAAAGCCCGCTTTATACAATTTGTCTTGTACCTTCCCGAGCAACTGCTCGGTTATTATTTCCGTTTCTGTATGCGCGAGCTCTAACCCATTGTTGACGCGATCACTACCGACTAAGCAAACACTAAAGTGCTGCAGACCTTCGATATGGTTTTTAATAAAAGTTTCTGAATACGGGAGCACTTTATTGGTATGAATAGCAACTTTATTTGGCTTCATTACTGCTACTCCTCAGCTTATCCATCGCATTACAACAGCCAAAATAGTAGTTAGCTTTGTATTTCCACCAAAACAGTCTCTTGCTCTCCTGTCTAGCGAACACGTTACTCAGCAACTGATAGAGGTTTTGCTTCGCTTTACTCGCTAGAGCCAGTTTAGCGCTGTAACTGGTATGATTGACTAACGTGACACCGGCACCAAGTCTCATCGCCCTTTTTAGCACCCAATCTAAAGTGATTGATGAACTTGGAACCCAGTGATCGACACTAAACGCTTTTGATGAAAAACTCTTATAGCCTCTACGCGCTGCGCGCTTAGTAAACTCAGTTTCACTACCCATCGGGTAACAGTCAGTGCCATCTGGGCCAACATTCTCATCAAATCGAAGGTGCTTAAACACCTCCGCTTTGACCACCATGTTTGGTCCCCAAACTTTACCTGGGTCACACTCTCCTTCGATAAAATCTTCTTTCACCGCATAAAGCGCCCCCAAAGGAGCCCAATCAAGAAGCCATTTAGGTGGTGGGTTCTCCCACTCCGGCACAATTCGCCCACCAAAAATCGCGTAATCCGAGTTCTGTTTTACTGTGTTTGAAATATTCTGTAGCCAATTTGGCTCGGCTTTAATATCGTCATCTGTAAAGACATAGAACTCACCTTTGGCGAACCCAAGAGCAGTGTTCAGCGCGGTGTTCTTGCCGGGCTTAGATTCAAACAAATAGGTAAGCGGTAACTTATCGAGGTATGAACGAATAATCTGTTCGCTACCATCATTACTATTGTTATTGACTACAATTAATTGCCACTCTTCAGAAAAATTCTGTTCAACCAAAGAGTCTAAAGTCCTTTTTAACTTTGCTTCTCCGTTATAGGTAGCAAATATCACACTTAGCATATCATTCCCTAGATGCTTAATAATTAAGACCGCGAAACAATCTTTCGAATAAATTTAATATCAATAAGCGCAACAAAAAGCGGATATATCAACAGCCCGAGAGCCACTGTGTAGCCCAATTGCATAAGAGGCTCAATACTTTGTTTACCCACCAGCAACATGTTTGTTGTCACCATTGCAAGGCAAGCTATCGCGGCGCCTAAAAATACTTTGTTCGACTCAATTAAGCCTAAACTCAACCTTGTTTGCAGCTGTTTAGCTAAGAACGGATAATTAAACGCAAAGCGAATAAATTGAGATAATACTGCGGCCAGTACACCAAACTCATCAAACAATAAGTAGCAAGCCAGAAGGGCAATTGCACTCGACACAATGTCCGCGGCTAATGTCGACTGCGGCGTACCTAAAGAGGTCAACAAAGTAGGGACATAGATGCGTGAATGTGACAGCACAACGACCAAAGCAAGCGCTTGTATAACCGGTACTGCATCGAGCCATTTATCGCCAAAAACAAGCATTAAGAAAGGTTCAATTGCCAATCCTAAGCCTATAAAAATAGGCGCAAAAAGCAGCATGGAAACTTTCGTCACGTCCATATAAAGTGTTTTAAGTTGTTTTAAACATTCACTTTTGGCAAACAGTGGCAATATAAAACTAATCGCCCCACTGGTAATGGCAGAGCGCGGAAGATCAACAACGCGCCAAGCGAAGGAATAGATACCCGCAGCAGTCGTCCCCAAAGTTGCACCGATTAACACAGGTAAGCCCTTGATGTAGCCTTCCCAGCTTAGCTTTCTAAGCGAAATAGCGTAACCAATCGAGAGAATTTCATAAAAAAGACGAAGACGGAAAATCGGCTTCACTCGTAATCTTTGCACACCAAACAAGCAAACCATCACCACAAACTCTGTCGCTACAGAGTGCAAAACCATGGATAAGGCTCCTAAGCCAAACCAAGCGGTACTGATTCCCACTGTAGCACCAACACATCGTCCAACAAGCAAAGCCTGAGACATGCGCTTAAACTTGTTTCGACGTCTTAATATGCCAGAGTAAATGCCATTGATTGACAAAATCGGGATGATTATCGCGGCAACAGTTAGCAGCAGCTCTAAATCACCCAGCCCTAACGACCACGAAATCAATACGAAGATCGCAACTAAACTTAACGTCAGTAGTAATGAGCCAAAAAGAGCAGTACTCAAACTCGCAACGGTTAGCTTTTTCTTGCACACCAAAGGATCTTGAAAAAGAGTTGCTACTGTTTGGCCAATTCCCATCGCTAAAGAGAGTGCTATGGTCGCTTCGCCAAATTCCGCAGGTGATAACATAACTGCGTACATTGAAAACGAAATCACGGCGATAATAGTCACACCAAACTTTTCGAACAGTATCCAGAGCAAAGAATACAAACTCTTTCCTTTTTTATTGCCCATAGTTTCGCTCAATAATTCCTTAACAAGTCAACAGAATGGCTAGGCTGTGAAGACGCCCCAAACACCCAAAATAAAAAGCAAGGCTGTATTCGATTTAGTCACGCAAAAGGTCTAGCGCAATTACCCCAAATACAGCCCATAGCGGTTAGTCTTGGCCAAACAAATCCCTGGTATAAACTTTATCCGCTACATCATAAAGTTCACTCACCATACGATTACTGACAATCACATCACTGTTGTTCTTGAATGTATTAAAATCTTCTATCACCGTTGAGTTAAAGAAAGTGGCCTCTTTTAGTAGCGGCTCAAAAACGACAACCTCGATGCCCTTCGCTTTTAGGCGTTTCATGATCCCTTGAATACTCGAATCACGGAAGTTATCTGAGCCAGACTTCATGATAAGTCGGTAAATACCGACTACTTTAGGATTCTTACGCGCAATTGACTCTGCCACAAAGTCCTTGCGAGTCGTATTTGAGTCAACGATAGCTTTGATAATGTTATTTGGGACGTCTTGATAGTTCGCCAATAACTGTTTGGTGTCTTTTGGCAAGCAGTAACCACCGTAGCCAAATGATGGGTTGTTGTAGTGCGTGCCAATACGAGGGTCTAACCCTACCCCTTCAATGATATGTCGGCTATCGAGGCCGTGGCTTTCTGCGTAGGAATCCAGCTCGTTAAAATAAGCGACACGCATTGCAAGGTAAGTATTTGAAAAGAGCTTAACCGCTTCAGCCTCTGTCGAGTTAGTGAACAATACCGGAATATCTTTCTTTTCCGCACCTTCTAACAATAGATTGGCAAAACCTCTCGCTCGCTCAGACTCTTCACCCACAATGACTCGAGATGGATGAAGGTTGTCATAAAGCGCTTTACCTTCTCTAAGAAACTCAGGAGAAAACAATACATTATCAATACCCAGCTCACTCTTGATTCGCTCAGTATAGCCAACAGGTATTGTTGACTTAATGATGATAGTGCTGCTTGGTGCGTATTCACGAGCATCTTTTAAAACAGCCTCTACACTGCCTGTGTCAAAATAATTTGTCTCAGGATCGTAGTTAGTTGGTGTCGCGACTATCACGTAATCGGTATCTTGATACGCCAGTTGTTTATCTGTTGTTGCAACAAGATTAAGCGCCTTTTGGTCCAAAAACAGTTCCACCTCTGCGTCAGAGATAGGTGACTCTCCTCGGTTAATCATTGCAACTTTGTCGTTATCAATATCCAGCGCAATGACTTCATGGTTTTGCGCGATCAATAAAGCATTTGATAGACCGACATAGCCCGTTCCAACAACTGTAACCTTCATCTTTGTATTCCTTTAAACTTCTTGCGGGCAATAAGCCTTGTATTCGTTGTATCCAAACGTTGGATTAATACTAGTAAGCGGTTTTTCCGACAAAACCTTTAAATATAGTGAGAAAAATAATCTTAATATCGAGCCACAGGGACCACTGACGAATATAGTTAAGATCGTATTCAACACGTTTTTCCATCTTGTCTAGCGTATCCGTTTCACCACGATAGCCATTGATTTGCGCCCATCCGGTAATCCCTGGTTTCACTTTATGACGAAGCATATATTTGTCTACGATCACTCGGTACTCTTCATTATGAGAAACGGCATGAGGTCTTGGACCTACTATCGACATGCGACCTTGCAAAACATTGATAAATTGAGGTAACTCATCTAACGACGTTCGGCGAATAAATGCGCCGAATTTTGTCACGCGAGGATCGCCTTTGGTCGCTTGCTTAACTTCCGCTCCGTTATCCATCACGCGCATGGAACGAAACTTCCATACTTTAATTTTCTTGCCATCAATACCATAACGATCTTGCTTGAAAATAATTGGACCTGGCGATGAAAATTTAACACCTAAAGCCACGAATAAAAGAACCGGACTAATCATCAGCAAAATTAGTGAAGAAACAATAATATCTTCCAAGCGTTTAACAAACGTCGACATGCCATAAAAAGGCGTATCATGGACACTAAGGGTTGGGACACTACCCACATTACGCCAACGCGACTGAATTAAGTCAAAGGTAAAAAAGTCAGGCACGATATATACACGGGCAGTGCTGTCTGAAAAATAATTAACCACTTCTTTAATGCGGCTACTTGCTTCCATAGGTAGCGCCACATACACATGACGAAAATCACGCTCTTTAGCCATTTTAAGAGCGTCATTGATTGAGCCGCTGACTTTCATCTGATTTTTTTCGTTGAATAAACGCTCTTGGCTACGATCATCAAAAACCCCGACTAAACGCAATCCGTGTTCCGAATTTTTCTCGATTTCTTTTGCTAATGCCATGCCAGCACTCGTTGCGCCAATAATGATCGTCTTTTGCGTATAAGAGTTAGATCGTGAAGAGTAGCGAACCTTACTATAAATGAAGCGATATACCGTCAACATAATAGGTGTTGCGATAAACCAAGTGGTTAGGGCCACTCGCGAGAATTGTTCGGTTATCTTAAAACCAAATCCAAGCACTAGAACAAAACCTATCGCACATAGCCAAGACAACAAAATTGGCGCTAGAGTCTGCCTCAATGATAATGAAAAAGAAGGATTATAAACTCCCAGTAGCTCTGCCAGCACACTGTATGACAAAATAGCGATGCTTGTTGCCAAAATATAGTAAATATCCCAAACACCCGTATATAAATACGATGTCAGAAATATCATGGCCGTAATCAGCATAATATCCACGACCCTATAGGCGGTGATATGCTCTTCTCCGTGCCTCTTGATTATTCCACTTTCTCTCATAGTACTTTCCCTGTCCAACCAACAATCGAAAATTACACCCTACTCTTTCGCTGTGCGTACTTTGACCAACATGTTCAATATTCGAAGATGCATAGTTTGTATTGTTTTATGTAAAAGAAAACCAATTTTGTTGTCATATTTGGCCATTTCGCCAAGTTGAGATGGCAATAATTCCAACATTTGAGACTTTAATAAACTATATATGACCAGAATGGCACTTGGAATGATAATGCGACACATATCACAATGGAAATTTATTAACTAGAATGAGAAATAGCCACTATTTGCTATAAAATAAAATGTAAACATCAACTTTTTAACTAAATACTCAATTACAAAGTAATATTCATTGTTTCAGAAGTTGCAATACCCCATACCAATAGGGCCTATTCGTTATAGTAGTATCAATACGATTATCATGGCTTTCAAGTACATAGCTAACGAACTTGCATCAATCTTTCCTCGTTCAAAGTAGACAAATCTCATATACCCAAAGAATCTCAATCGTCGCGTTACTTTGAGAGCGTGTTAATTTACGTTCGAGGGGAAAGTTTTGAGATCAGATGGAAGTACTGCAATCCCTATATTAAGTTCCATATACAAAAAAGCCCCTCTAAATAGAGGGGCAAATGTTACCATCGCTTATAGTTATAGTGTTATGCCAGTAAATTCTGCTTAACCGAAATCGCCGTTTACGTAACCTTGAGTGCGATCATCGCGAGGTGAACTAAAGATCACATCGGTTGCATCGTGCTCGACCAGTTCACCCATTAGGAAGAATGCGGTGCGATCTGAGATACGACGCGCTTGTTGCATTGAGTGTGTCACGATAACAATCGTAAACTTCTTCTTTAGCTCTTCCATCAACTCTTCGATTTTGTGCGTTGCAATTGGATCTAGAGCTGACGTTGGTTCGTCCATTAGAATCACATCAGGTTCCATGGCAATCGTGCGCGCAATACATAGACGCTGTTGCTGACCACCTGAAAGACCAAATGCATGTGATTTCAGGCGATCTTTAACTTCATCCCACAAAGCGGCACCACGTAGTGAACGCTCTACCACTTCATCAATGTACTTTTTGTCTTTGATACCTTGAGCACGCAGACCGTAAGCGACGTTCTCGTAAATGCTCATTGGGAACGGGTTTGGCTTTTGGAATACCATGCCGACTTTAATACGCAAGTCAGCGACATCGATGTTGCCATAGATATTCTCGTCGTCCATGGTCAACTTGCCGGTAATTTTAACACCTTCAATCAGGTCATTCATGCGGTTCAAGCAGCGTAGCAGTGTTGATTTACCACAGCCTGATGGGCCAATCAGTGCGGTTACTTGGCGCTCAGGGATTGGTAAGTTAATTGATTTCAGCGCTTGGTTTTCACCGTAAAATAGGTCTAGGTTCTCGATACTAAATTTGTTCATATTTTTATCTCTTAATTCTTAAATTCGTCTGTAATGTGCTTTGGCTTAGTAAGTAGCAGTATTAAAACGGCTTGCTATCAATTTGGTTACCATGTTGATAAGCAGCACTACTACAATCAGCACTGTCGCTGTACCGTACGCTTGGTTCCATTCTTCAATGGTGAATAGCTCGGTAGTTAATTTGTAAAGGTGTACTGTCAGGGTTCGACCTGAGTCCAGTAGCGAGTCCGGAATACGCGCTACCATACCTGCGGTTAAGAATACAGGCGCAGATTCACCAATTACACGACCAATACTCAGAATGACCGAAGTTAAGATACCTGGCATTGCACTTGGCAAAATTAGACGCCAGATGGTGTAGATTCTTGAAGAGCCTAGGGCATACGAGCCTTCACGGTACGTTTGTGGTACTGCCATTAGTGCTTCTTCAGTGGTACGAATAATCACAGGTAGGATTAAGATACTTAGTGTTAGTGCACCCGATAGAATCGAGAAGCCCAGACCAAGAATGCCTACAAAGAAAGTCATACCAAATAGACCAAAGATGATTGACGGGATACCGGCAAGCGATTCCGTACAGAAACGAATCACTTTCACTAGGCGGCTACCCACTTTCGCATACTCAGTCAGATAAATTGCAGTCATGATGCCCAGTGGCGCTGCAACTGCGATTGACGCAAATACCATATAGATAGTTGAGACAATCATTGGGAAGATGCCGTGCTCATCCCCTGTTCTTGTGTAGTTGTCGGTAATAAAGTTCCAATCAACATGTTGTAAACCGTTAGATAGGATGTACCAAATAATCCAGAATAAAAAACCAACGGTCAACGCGGCAGCTGCCCAAATAAAACCATAGAGTACTTGGTCTTTCACTTGGCGAGCTTGTTTAAGTTTTGCAAAATCCATCGTCATCACCCGTCTTACTTAGCTTTTTGGCGGTTTAGGTATAGTAGCGCGGCATTCAGTCCCATGATAAATACCAGTAGAACCACACCCGTCGCGTATAGTGCATTTGCGTGTACGCCACTTGCGTAAGACATTTCAATCGCAATGTTCGCAGTTAGTGTACGTGCTGAATCTAAAATGCCCTGAGGCATCGCTGGCGCGTTACCCATTACCATGATGATTGCCATGGTTTCGCCCAAAGCACGACCGATACCCAAGATCACGCCAGTCATAATGCCCGAACGAGCGGCTGGAACGAGAAGTTTAAAGATGGTGTAGATTTTTGATGCGCCTAATGCCAACGAACCTTCTTTGTACGTACGTGGAACTGCGCGAATTGACGTTTCTGATACAGTAATAACTGTTGGCAGAATCATCACACCCAACACGATGATACCCGCTAAGATGGTGTTACCCGCTGGTACATTAAAAATGTCTTGGATAAGTGGAACGATGATTACCAAACCAAAGAAACCGTAAACCACTGACGGAATACCCGCAAGCAGCTCAACTGCCGGACGAATAATGTCTGCAACACGTTTAGGGGCGATTTCAGCAATAAAGATGGCTGTCAGTACACCCACTGGTACACCCACGACGACAGCGCCAAAAGTAGACACCATAGAGGCGACAATCATAGTCGCAACACCGTATAGAGCTGGCGGTAGCCAGTCTTGTCCAAATACGATGCCTGTTACGCCTGCTTCTTGGAACGCAGGGATAGATTCTTTAACAATGAAATAGGCAATTACTGATAGAGATACAATCCCGATAACAGCACTGGTCAGAAATAAGCCATGGAAAATGCGCTCTTTCCAATCTACTCGCTTCTTAGCGCGTAGACCCGACTTAGCAATTTGAGTCGCTTCAGTGTTCATAAGCTTTTCACTATTTGTTGCGATGGTCATAAATAAATCTCACTAGACTGGCGCGATTAAGACAACCAGCTGTGAAAGAAAGAGCTCAGCCCAATGCGGGCTGAGCAAGGGTAATTCTATTAATTCAAATCTATCGCTAGATTAGTTAACTGAGATGTAGCCTTTTTGGTCTACTAGTGCTTGTGCATTGTCAGATACCATCCAATCTAGGAATTTCTGAGCTTCCGCAGAAGGCTTGCCTTCTTTGTATAGCACTAGGAAAGGACGCGCGACTTCGTAAGATTTGTTCTTAACGTTGTCTACTGTTGGCTCTGTACCGTTGATTGCTAGCGCATTTACGGAGTTATCCACTGTACCTAGTGAGATGTAGCCGATTGCGTATGGGTTAGATGCAACCATAGTCTTAAGTGCCCCGTTGCCGTTTGCTACTTGAGCGCGTTGAGAGATTGCCGATACTTTTACATCACCAATCTTTTTCTTAAGCTTCATGATGTCTTCAAATGCGCCGCGAGTACCAGAAGCGGTATCACGAGTGATTGCGACGATAGGCTTATCCGCACCACCAACCTGTTTCCAGTTCGTTACTTCACCTTTGTAGATTGCTGTTACTTGCTCAGCCGTTAGACCTTGAAGGTCGTTTTTAGGGTTAACAACAACCGCGATACCGTCTAGAGCCACTGTTAGTTCTTTCAGTGCTGGCTCTTTTTCAGAATCTTTTAGGTTACGTGAAGACATACCTAGGTCTGCACTACCATTTTTTGCTGCTTTAACGCCTGCCGATGAGCCCGGTCCTTGGACTTCAATGAATACGCTTGGATTTGTCTTCATGTATGTTTCAGAGAAAACTTCCATCAGCGGAGTCACACTGCTAGAACCTACTGCTGAGATAGTTTCTTTCGCTAGAGCTGGAGTTACTGTCAGAGTACCTAGTAGTGCGATTGCACCGATAACTGTCTTTTTCATCACAATTTCCTTTAATGGCTTTATTGCCGTTGTGTTTCATTCAACGGTTGTCACTTTAGAATCCGAATATGACAGTTGTGTTTCACTTAATTGAAGCCTATATGACATTTCATCGCGTATTGAATCAATTCGTACAAATAGCATTCAGCTTGGTTATTTTTCATTCTTGGTTAACGCTACGGAGTAGATTATCTTGTTATTTCACTGGGATTTAGATGCTAAAAAGCCAGCCGACAATGCCGACTGGCTCAAGCCCAACAACGTTGGTTTGCAGGAGCATAATTGTCTGGGGGAAAGACAAATATACTTGGGGGAACTGTAATATAGCGTTCACGCTATCTTCGCGTAGATTGTAATAATCCTGCTGCATTGATCATTGCATCTTTGGTGCACACATCGATGATCTTGATATTGCTAAACCGCTCAGGGTCCTTAATTGCCACATCATGAGCGAAGATCACGCAACGCGCATTTCTAATGTCGGTACTGGTTATGCGGTTATTAATACCATTGGCACCTTGGGTTTCCACCTTTATCTTGATACCCATGGTATGCGCCGCTTTCTCAAGCGACTTTGCCGCCAAGAAAGTATGTGCCACGCCTGATGGACATGATGTTACTGCCAACACATCAGCCACACCTTCACCTTCCACCGATGAATAAGCTTGTCTTGTAGCCAGACTTTCCTCATCTTCAGAGACGGTTTTCTTTAGCAGTATCGCTATCGTTGCTGTCGTTAATGCGCCCGCTAACGTACCAACAATGTAGCCCAGCTTGCCATCAACCACTGGCAGTACTATCCATCCGCCCCAGGGCGCGTGGTTAAGTACATGGAACATAAAGCCGACCACGTTACCGACAATACCACCCGCCACAATCGCAGGCAGTACTCGCGCCGGGTCAGCCGCGGCAAACGGAATCGCACCTTCACTAATGCCAATCATACCCATGATACCCGCCGCCTTACCGGCTTCGCGTTCATCACGTTTAAATTTCTTTGGCGCTAATACTGTCGCTAACGCCATACCCAATGGCGGGGTACAAATTGCAATGCCGACACCGCCCATCAGCCAAGGCTGAGTATTGACTTGGGTTTGCGCGAACAAAGTCGCCACTTTATTGATCGGTCCGCCCATATCAAAAGCCGTCATCGCGCCAAGCACCGTACCTAATAGCATCTTGCCTGAACCCGCAAGCCCTGCGAGCCAATCATTGAGCGAAGCCATCGCACTGGCGATCGGCGCTCCAATGAGCCACATCACCGCACCGCAAGTCACAAACGTGCCGATTAGCGGGTAAATAAAAATCGAACTGAGCGATGCCATGCTGTCAGGCAATTGAATTTTCTTTAACGCCGCAACGGTATAGCCTGCAATAAAACCGACAATAATAGCGCCTAAAAAACCGGTATTGTAATGACTCACTGCTATCCAAGAGCCAATCATCCCCGGCGCTAAACCTGGCTTATCCGCAATCGAGTAAGCAATGTAACCACCAAGAACAACGGTAAACAGGGTTAAGCCCGCGATACCCATCTGCGCCACATCCGCAAGGATGCCTTGTGTTGGCAATGCGCCGTGCCCTGACATCATCACCGATAAAGAGAGCAATACCCCACCCGCAACGATAAACGGTATCATATGGGAGGTACCAAACAGCAAGTGCTCTTTGCCACGCGCTAACTGTTGCTTCCAAACACTTGGCGGCCCGCTAATGGTTTCAAAACTGACAGTTTCGTTACTCTCTGACTGATTCGCTTCAATATCCGTGAGCAGCTCTAACGCTTGCTGTGATGATTCAGCAGCCTTTAACTTGGCGACAAAATCATCTTCAATTAACTTGGATGAGATCTGCGCCAGCACTTCAATATGGTGGTGATCATCACCATTAGGTGATGCCAGCATAAAGAACACATCGGATAGCTCGCCATCTTCTGCGCCGTAATCAATCCCAGCTCGACTGATGCCAATCACCACGCCGGGCTTAAGCACCGCATCACTTTTGGCATGCGGAATCGCAATGCCATCTTCAAATCCTGTATTACCAATTTGCTCACGCTTCCAAATATCACGTAAAAATTGGTCTTTATCAGAGAGCCTGCCGGTGCAGTCGAGAATATCGACCAACTCAGCCAGTACTTCCTCTTTGGTTTGCGCCTGAAGATCGAGGCAAATGGTATTTGTATCTAATAGCGTGGTGATATCCATTTTGTCTTACCTAACCATTCATGCGCACCGATAGATTAACCAGAGCGATAGCGACACGATATAGTACGAATCAATCATTAACTGGAGTAATGTAACACAGCTTTTAAACTGTGATAGAGGTCTAACCTTTACTTGGCTTATATCAATGCTTTCTGTTACTGATGTGCTAGTATCCTGCAAAAATAAGAAGCCGAGAATTACCATGAAAATTGTAGCGGTGACAGCATGCCCTACCGGCATTGCACATACATATATGGCTGCTGATGCGCTAGTAAAAGCAGCACCAAAATTTAATGTTCAAATCAAAGTTGAAACTCAAGGCGCGATGGGTATTGAAAACCAACTCACCCCCCATGATATCGCCCATGCTGACAAAGTATTGATTGTCTCTGATATTGATATCGAGCAAGCTGCGCGCTTTGAAGGCACCAATAAGGTACATATCTCTATTGAGGAAGTCCTGCTCAATGTCGACAAGGTTTTTCAAGTACATTGCCGCTAAACTAGCCTAATGAACGAATATCAAATCACCTTTCTGGTCGATAGCCCAAGTGGCAGCGCCTACGTCGCGCAGCCACTCAATCGCTTAGCGAAAAAATTCAAATCGTCACTGCATATCATCAATATCACTCAAGATCGCTGCGCTGACCTATGCAAGCCTTCAGCGATGTTGCGTGCCGGTTTGCAGCAAGGTGATCTATGCCAAATTACCGCCATCGGTATTGATGCCGAGCTTGCCTGCTTTGTACTGAAAGATATTATCTCTGAGCACTTTAGCTTAATCGGCGCGCATATTAACTATCAGTTCTCGAGCCAACTTGCTGAGCGATTACCGCAAATCAGCCCACCATGTGAGATAAAATGGCACTACGCCAAAGCGCAAACCGAGCTCACCAAATTCGAGTGTCTTAAAGGTTTGGCGCAGTTGATTTATCCCAAACACCCTGATGAACTTATTTTAGCGTTTGTTAAACGCGAAGAGCGCTCATCGACGTGTGTCACACCCGGAATTGCCCTCCCCCACGTGATGTTTGCGGATGTCCGCGAAATCTCGATTGCCGTCATCAGTAATGATCAGGCGATAGATTGGGCATCACAAATGGGCGAAGTGCATATTGCGATTGCTCTGGTCATGCCACAAGCCCCTTCTCGTGAGCAAATTGTTGCTGCCACCAACCTCACGCGCAACCTGCTTTCGGGTCAAATGGCAGAACGCTTGTTATTGACTCGTTCAAGTGTCGACTTACAAGCACTGCTAATGTACGCCATGTCACGCCTACTGGCTTGACACTATTGGTGGCATAACCCTTCGAAACTTTAGAGCATGGACTAAATCGAGCCACGGTATTCTGAAGGGGTACGCCCAGTTTTGTTTTTAAATACGCGACAAAAATAGTTCACATCTTTAAATCCACAACGCACAGCCACTTCATTGAGTTTAAAATTGTATTTCTTAAGCATGAATTTAGCTCGATCGACCCGTACCCACGTAATGTAATCCGCTAACGTCATATGTCCTTGTTGGCGGAACAAACGTGATAAATGGTTCGCTGAAATACTAAAACGGTCAGCGATACTATCGCGCGTAATTTGGCGATGAAAGTTCTCTTGGATATAAATGCAGATCCCTTGATAAAGATCTTGTACGCGATTGTGTGATTGCTCGACCGGTTGCTCAAGCATCGTTTTGCTGTACTGCAGCAACGCTTGCAGCAACAGTTCGTCCATTGGCTTTTTATTGCTTTCTCGCGCAAGAGAGCTCAATGCTTCAAGGATGTTGTCGATGGCAAAACCAGAGCGAGTTTGAATACTGTGCTTTTGAATATCATAAAAGCCGACTTCGCCTTTGCGTTTACTGACAAAGCTCAGCCCCAGCTGCCTGCGACCAAATAGCATACTCAATACTGAACAGTCGCTGTCCCAGTTCGGTTTATTCCAACAGTTTGGTGGGATAAAAATCGCGTCTCCGGGCTTCGCGACTATTCTCTGCACTTTTCTCTCGTGATCTTCCATTTCATTGATGTATTCGCCATCCAACACTAACTCTAAACGTGGAAAATTCACCTGATAGCTACATTCTGGCGGGGTGTGAAAATCGCCAGCAAACCAAACATTATGAAAGGGTTCGCGCTCACTTAATACGGTTGAAATCAGGTCATGGAAAATCATCTTGGCACTCTCAAAATGCACCTATGGTGCTATAAACCTAGGTATAAACCTTAAGTTTCAAAACCACCACAGCGTCAAATCACAACTTCAAGCAGTGGTTACAATAGTACAGCAAAAGCCTTTATTTTCCAGCTCTACGATGCCTAACTTAACTCATCATCATGAATTTATTGAACTAGCATCGATATGCGTATTTTCCACCCAGCCTCAACTAGTTACATATTTCTAGATCACAGTTTAATTAACGATCGAGTTCACACTCTGATTTTAGTGATACAAAAATCCAGTTGATGCACTTTTTTTTCACTACCTATCTTTTATAAAACCTCACAAAATAGCCTCAATAGATAACGATAAAAAATAGGGGTGTGACATGATCACAAGACTTATTAATCAAGATTTGATTTCGCTTAATTTACAAGCAACCACTAAAGAAGAAGTATTCCTTGAACTGATTGACGTGTTACACGGTCAAGGTCGTATTTCAGATAAACAACAATTTCTTGCTGACATCAAAGCACGCGAAGAGCTCGGTAACACCGGTTTTGAAGAAGGCGTTGCATTACCGCACGCAAAAAGTGCGGCGGTTATTGAGCCCGCGGTTGTGATTGGTGTTAGCCGCACGGGTATTGAATACGGCGCTGAAGACGGCTTGCCATCAAAACTATTTTTCATGATTGCCTCTCCAGATGGCGGCGACAATCACCACATCGAAGTGCTTGCAGAACTCTCTTCAAAACTGATTGAAGATGGTTTCATTGAACGTTTCTTTGCTGCTCAGAACAATCAAGAAGCACTTGCACTACTACTTGAAAAGCCTGAAGAACAAGCGGCTGTACAAACTGACGTAAGCAAAGGCTTTGTTATCGGTGTAACAGGTTGTCCTGCTGGTGTGGCGCACACTTACCTTGCCGCAGAAGCGTTAGAAAAAGGTGCAGCTGAGCTAGGTTACGAAATCAAAGTAGAAACTAACGGCTCAATTGGCGTTAAAAACAGCCCGACTGACGAAGAAATTGCTCGTGCAGACGCTATCATCGTGGCTTGTGACAAACAAGTCGACATGGCGCGCTTTGCTGGTAAACGCTTAGTTGAAACCAACGTTAAAGCGCCAATCCGCGATGCAAAAGGTCTTATTAACCAAGCGCTGAGTGCACCAGCTTACCAAGCATCGGCTTCAGCAAGCAAAGCGACAACCGCAGAGAAAGCGTCACAAACTCGCTCTGACCTATACCGCTACCTAATGAATGGTGTATCGCACATGATCCCATTCGTAGTAACCGGTGGTCTATTGATCGCACTTGCATTGGCTATTGGTGGTAAACCAACCGAAGCGGGTATGGCAATTCCAGATGGCAGCATGTGGAACCAAATCCTAAACGTAGGTGTGGTTGCCTTTACACTGATGATCCCAATTCTAGCGGGTTACATTGCTTACGCAATTGCTGATCGCCCTGCTCTAGCACCGGGTCTAATCGGTGGTTGGATTGCAAACAACGGTTCATTCTACGGTGCAGAAGCCGGTACTGGCTTTATCGGTGCTATTATTGCTGGTCTACTTGTTGGTTACTTCGTGAAGTTTATTACTTCAATCAACTACCACAAGTTCATCCAACCGCTTGTACCTATCATGATCGCGCCGATCACAGGTTCGCTATTTATCGCTGGTCTATTCATCTTCGTTATTGGCGCGCCAATCGCAAGCTTGATGGATGGTCTAACTGCAATGCTAACTAGCATGAGCACGGGTAACGTTGTTCTTCTAGGTATTGTTCTAGGTGGCATGGCTGGCTTTGATATGGGTGGTCCATTCAACAAAGTAGCGTTCCTATTCTCTGTAGGTATGATTGCAAGCGGTCAAACACAGTTCATGGGCGCAATGGCGTGTGCTATCCCTGTTGCACCGCTCGGTATGGCGCTAGCAACAGTACTTGGTCGTAAACTTGAGCTATTCGAAGCCTCTGAAATCGAAGCAGGTAAAGCATCCGGTGCGATGGGTTTAGTTGGCATCTCAGAAGGTGCTATCCCATTTGCAGCGCAAGACCCAATGTCAGTGATTCCTGCTAACGTACTTGGTTCAATGGTTGCCGCAGTAATGGCATTCTCATTCGGCATCACCAACAGCGTAGCGCACGGTGGTCCAGTGGTTGCTCTTCTAGGTGCAATGAACCTTCCAATCCTTGCTCTAGTGTGTATGGCATCAGGCGCAGTAGTAACAGCACTGACCTGTGTAACACTTAAGAAAATCCGTAAGGCGAAACAAATTGCAGCTACTGCATAACTCGCTATAAACTCTCTAGGCCTAAGCAAGTTTGCTTGGGCCTTGTTGCATTTTAAGCTTGCATATTTATGGTGACAATGATGTCTGATTCCCTACACTCTGTATTCTTCCCGATGACTAACGTCATCCAAAACTACGCATGGGGTAGCACTACCTCGGTAAACCAATTGTTTGGTATTGAAAATCCAAACGGCGAGCCACAAGCTGAAGTTTGGATGGGCGCGCACCCTAACGGCTGTTCTATGGTTGAAAGCCTGGGTACAACCACCAAACTTTCTGAGCTGATTGGCAGCGATATGAACGCTTTCTTAAGCGAAAAAGTTGCTAAGCGTTTTGGTGAACTGCCTTACCTGTTTAAGATTCTAGCGGCTGAAAAAGCACTTTCAATTCAAGTGCACCCAAATAAACAGCAAGCAGAAGCTGGTTTTGCTCGCGAAGAGCAACAGGGTATTGATCTTTCTGCCGCTAACCGTAACTACAAAGATCCAAACCACAAGCCTGAATTGGTTTATGCCCTGACCTCTTACCAAGCGATGAATGGCTTCCGCTCTACTGAAGAGATCATTGCGAACTTTACTCGTTTAGATATTCCAGAGCTCGCTACTCTGCTTGCAGGTCTAGTAGCAAACCAAACAGCGCAAGGTCTAAGTGACTTCTTCTCTGGCTTGCTTTCTTTGCAAGGCGAAGAGAAAGACAGAGCGCTGGCAGCATTACTTGCTTATGCCAACAACTCTCAAGACCCATTAATGGCACTGATTGTTGAATTAGAGACACAATACCCTGGTGATATCGGTCTGTTTGTACCGCTAACACTAAACATCATCACGCTTGAGCCTGGTCAAGCAATGTTCCTAGATGCGGAAACGCCACACGCATACATTAAAGGGACAGGCCTTGAAATTATGGCGAACTCAGACAACGTACTACGTGCTGGTCTAACGCCAAAATACATGGATATTGAAGAGCTAGTCGCTTGTACTATCTTTGAAGAGAAACCTTTTGATACATTGCTATTAGAGCCAAACGTAAACGACGAAGTGCTGGAGTACCCTATCCCAGTTGAAGACTTCAAGTTCGCGATTATTCCAAGCTCTACAGCGCGTACAATCGAGATCGACAGCGCTGAAATCCTTCTGCCTCTAGATGGAACAATGACCCTAACTCACAACAATGGTCAACGTTGCGTAATTGAGAAAGGTCAATCTGTGTTTATTCCAGCCTACGCACAGCACTACACCTTAGAGAGCCAAGGTCGCGTCGCACGCGCTTATTGCTAATCCTGGCTCGCTTCCGAAGCCCTGCACAAGCAGGGCTTTTTTGTAAGGACACACACCTCAAGCTCATACCCTATTGGCATATCTAACCAGAGCATATCTAACCTCATATCAAATCAGGACAGACGTCATAAAATAGAAATACTATCGCGTTCATAATTACACTGAACTACTGCTAATATTAAATGACTTGAACAATCGGAACCGATTAAGATCACAATGAAAAAAACTGAAGGGCTAATGTAAGTTTTGCACTATGCCGATGCCATTTAGCATAGATTTGGAGTAACAGAAAATGGTTTAAAAGACGAATCGACTAACTTACCCATCCAAACGAAATAAATGTACCCGAGTTTTACTCAATGTCCGCCTGACTAGTTCTCGATGCTCTAGTCTACCTACGACCATAGCGCGATGTCTTTCCAGTTCAGTACACGCTTTTGCCCAATTTTGTGGGTTTAGACCAAGCCGCTGCAATATGGGTGGAACTTGAGAGCTTAACGTAAATTTGCCTTCGCGGTATTGCCGAGCTGTCCAATCTACAAGCTCAATATAATCTAACAGTCTAAACAGAATACCATCAAGCTCTGCATCATCACGATTCCCGATAAAAGGATGGAGGCAAGGCGCTGTTTCTTGTCGATTTTTCAATGAATCCAACCGGGCTTGAATTGAAGTAAAATCTGAAGTCTCTGGCTTATTCGCGATACCCGCTCTTAGTGGATTTAGATCAACATACGCCATAGCAGCAAGTAGAGCTTTTTCGTCGAGCAATGCCTGACTTTTAAATCGGCTCTCCCAGAAATGCCCACGGCACTCATCTTCCTGGTTCGCTTTACATGCAATTTCAAAATTCAGCTCTTTCATAAACCAACTGAGACTCCATAGCCGAGTTCGCCACGAGTCGATAATCAATAAGCATGCATCGATTTCAGCCTCACTTTTTAATTGACCAGATAGCCAACGCTCAACGAGATGTGGCAGCTTATGCTCTTGCTGCCATCGCTCGACCACCGCCCTATTGGATAAACAGAGCGCTTTATCTCGGTTAATGTGTACAACTAAATGATAGTGGTTACTCATTATCGCGTAAGCGCAAATATCAATGCAGTAGACATGAGAAAGCGCGTAGATTTTCTGCTTAATCCACTCTCTGCGGTGCTCGTAGCTTTGTTCTGTAACAGGGTCGACTCCGCATAGATAACTTCGTCTAACGCACCGCGATACACAATGATAATAAGGCGTCGCTTCCACCGATACTTGCTGTTTTCGAGCCGTCGTCATGCTGGTATCCAATTCAAGATTAGTATTCATAGGCTAAAAACTACCAGTCAAAGCGACAAGAATAGATCCCCAAAACTATTGCGGTGTTAACAGCAATTCATACTTTGTTTACTTTACGGTGTGTGTCCTTTTATAGAAAGAAGACAGCTTCGAGAAGATTCACACATCGTTAGGGTGTGTGTCCTTGTAGAAAAAATAATGACGGTTATCACACTCAGATTTGCTTGATACAAAAGTATAGTGATTGGATTTTTTTTGCTATTTCGCTGAATAAGCAATTGATTTAATTTTAGCTCATAGCATGAACACCCAGAGTTAAAAAATGATTACTACACTAACAAACGTCAATTTAATTAAACACCAACTTCAAGCAAACAATAAAAAAGAAGTTTTTGAAGAACTGGCTCAAGCATTATTTGAAAATAACCGCATTAATAGCAAAGAAGCATTCCTTGCTGATATCGAAACACGTGAAGCAGTTAGCGTCACTTCTACTGAGGGTATTGCTTACCCACACGCAAAGAGCAAAGCAGTTATCGAACCTGCAATTGCTGTTGGTGTTAAACGTGAAGGTATCGAGTACGGTGACGAAGATGGCATCAAACCAAGCGTATTCTTTATGATTGCATCACCAGACAATGGTGCCGATCATCATATTTATGTACTACAAGAACTATTTGGAAAATTCAGTGATGAATTCATCCAAGATATTAATAACGCGAAAGATCAAAACGAAATTTTGAATATTTTAATCAATTCTTAAGGTGGATTATTTATGAGTACCCTAACAGCTCAAAATACCAGCAATACTGATTTTAAAAAGACACTCAGCACATTAAAAGGGCACCTACTTTTTGGTACCTCTCACATGTTACCTTTTATCGTTGCGGGTGGTGTTCTACTGGCTCTTGCGGTAATGGCGTCAGGTAAAGGTGCGGTTCCAGCAACTGGCATCTTGGCGGATATTTCAAACATCGGTATTAAAGGTCTAGTTCTATTCCCAATCATCCTAGGTGGTTTCATCGGTTACTCAATCGCTGACAAACCTGCACTTGCTCCAGCAATGATCTCTTCAGGCATCATGGCTGATATGGGCGGCGGTTTCCTAGGCTGTATCGTAGCGGGTTTCATCGCGGGTGGCGTGGTTTTCCAACTTAAGAAAATCCCACTATCACCGAACATGACGGCATTAGGCGCATACTTCATTTACCCTCTTATTGGTACACTAGTTTCTGCGGGTATCGTTCTATGGGGTATCGGTGAGCCAATCAAACTGTTCATGACTTCAATGAACGAGTTCCTAGCTTCAATGGCTGGCGCATCTAAAGTGGTTCTAGGTACTATCCTAGGTGGTATGACAGCATTCGATATGGGTGGTCCAATCAACAAAGTAGCAACGCTATTTGCTCAAACTCAAGTTGATACTCAACCATGGCTAATGGGTGGTGTTGGTATCGCAATCTGTACGCCTCCTCTAGGTATGGCTCTAGCGACTTTCCTATTCAAGAAAAAATTCACTAAAGAAGAACAAGAAGCAGGTAAAGCTGCAGCAATCATGGGTTCAATCGGTATCTCTGAAGGTGCTATCCCATTCGCAGCAAACGACCCAATGCGCGTTCTTCCTTCAATCGTAGCGGGTGGTATTGTAGGATGTGTGTTCGGTTTCCTAACTGACATCCTATTGCACGCACCATGGGGCGGTTTAATCACAGCACCTGTTTCAAGCAACATCCCAATGTACGTAGTCGGTATCGCACTAGGCTCTCTAACGACCGCACTAATCGTTGGTTTCTGGAAGCCAGTAGCAGAAGAGCAAGCTGAAGAAGAGACTCAAGTAGCAGCACCAGTTCAAGCAGCGGCAGCAGCGCCTGTAGCAGGCGAAGGCGAGTACGACGTAGTAGCAGTAACTTGTTGCCCATCAGGCGTAGCACATACTTTCATGGCAGCGAAAGCGCTAGAAAAAGCCGGTGCAGCAGCAGGTATAAAGATTAAAGTTGAGACTCAAGGTCAAAATGGCATCCAAAACCGCATCACTGACCTAGACGTAGCAAACGCTAAGCTAGTTATCCTTGCTCACGACATTCAAGTTAAAGATGCACACCGCTTCGCTAACTCTAAAGTGATTGAGTGTTCAACGAAAGAAGCAATGAAACAAGCAGCAACCTTAATTCAGTCTTAAATTACTCTGCTTTGTCACCAAAACTAAGTTAGAGTTCCCCTATACAAAACCGATACCCAGCGTATCGGTTTTTTTATTTCAAAGCCATCACATCAAACTGCGTGTTCACTCGAAAAACTCAACCATTAAAGGCTGGTAAGTTTTTACATAGGCCCGAGAAACTCATAAATTTCTAACTAACAGTCACTGAACAAGCTTTTTATGAATCAATCACTTATATTGACAATAATTGATTTAATTGAAGAAAACTTGCGACGAAAAATCAGCATTGATGATCTGGCAAAACAGTGTGGTTATAGCCGTTCTTATATTCAACATCAGTTCAACGCAACGACAGGGTTCTCTATCTCCTATTACCAACGCACGCGCAAATTAAGTCTCGCTGCGGCGCGTTTAGCGGAGGGAGAACTGCGTATCTTAGATGTAGCAATCGAATTTGGCTTTGAATCTCAGGAAGCATTTGCTCGTGCATTTCGTCAGTACACCTCAACCACGCCATCACGCCTTCTCGGTCAACAAACCTGGGCAAGAAGAGTCAACTTTGAACGCATAGACGCCGAGAAGCTCGAAAAGCTCCACCACTGTCAATCTCTTCCCATTGCGTTCAATACACACCCGAGTCATCGTTGGGGGTGCTATGTATTCACCGTCGATAGCTGCGAAAGAAACATTGAAGAGGTCACGTTCGCCATCTCTAAGGCCTATGAGAACCTGATGCAACGCCCATATAGCGCTTCGCTTAATTTTGACCAAGCGCAGGTCGTCGAGTTTCGCGAACATAACCAAGAAGCAAGCAGCACCTTCCCTATGTCTATTGCATTTCCATTTAATGATGACCATGAAATACCACCTGAACTGCTCGAAATAATTGTGCCAACAGCTCTGTTTGCTGAAGTAACGCTGCCTAATCCAAGTTATATCCCGACCATTTTTCATCCGCTTTATTATCGAATTTTCAACGAAAACAAATGCTACTTTAGTGGTTTACCTGCATTCTGGTGCTTCAACACGTTGACTGGCGAACTGCATCATCGTTGTCAGGTAGAACCCATTGCTCAAGTCAACAGTGACCCTATCTGGTCACTGTTTGAGGCATGCCATGTAGTGAAATTAAACACGTCATTTCTCGCGGCTTCTCATGCGTCAATCCCAGCCTCTAAACGCGCGGGAACAAGGCGACTAACAACGCTAGTAGAACAGTTAACACTGGCTTCACCCTCCAAATCACCACTTGAGGTTCTCTTTGACTCGCCTTGCCAAAACAACAGTAATCAATACCACTACTCGTTAGGGGTAACGGGCGCACTAAAACTCAACGAATCAAGCGAGCAGACCAAGACAAATCTACAAGGGCTTTACCTATCAACCCAGTGGCAAGGTGAAGACATTCACCAACTTGAAAACCAGATTGAACAACTCTATTTACGCCTTTCTCAACACCATCAGTTTCAATATCGCGCGGCACCTGAGTTGATAAGAATACACACCATCAATAAGCGATATATCGAATTTGATTTGTTTACTCCGGTCGAAAAAAGAGCGACCTCTAGGCAGAGGGCCGTTTGGTCTGGGTAGTATTTGACTCTGCCGCGCTATCACGACAGAGCCAAATTTTGCCAACAAGGTTAAGTGAGTGATCAGAAACGTGTCCAAATACGGTCGAGGGAGTTATATCGATCGGTTATAATCAAAAGTTCCAAAGCTGAATTGTTTGGTGTGCCTTATCAGGATGACTAAACTGAACTTGATCCATACTCGGAGGGCCTTGTAGCGCTGGATTATTCGAATATCCAAACCCTTCAGTCGGCATACCATTTGAGCCAGACGTTAGACGTTGATTCCCATCGTTATCCTGATAGGCAAATATTGCGTATTTCCCTACTGGAATTGCCTCGATTCTAATTCCTGCTGTCGCTTGAGAAACTGAGTAACCTTGCGCGTGAATACTCGGCATCCCATTAAGATTGTCCCCTTCTCCATATACCAACAAAATTATTGGACCATCTCCTTTGATATTCGCGACTTTAATTGTCAATGGAGCAAGACCATCAGTGTTCGCAACAACTTGTGGCGCAGGTTCGAATCGAAATACCACAGACAACATCAGACCAACCGTCATCGCACTCCCCGCCCCTATACTCCAACGTTTAAGTTGCGATAAACCACCGGAATGTTCACGTATCCAAGCGGGAATCCAGATTGAAGCTAAGCAAATGAGCACCAGCCATTCGTAATGAGCATTAAATCGCTGCGCCCACAACATTGGCGCCATTAGATAAATCATTACGGTATGCCACGCAAACACTTGCAGTGAATGACGGCCGATGTAAGACAAAGGCTTAAACACAAACCAATTGGGACGATGCTTAATTACCACGGCGATGATATACGCCCAAGCGGTGATATTGAGCAAACGCAGCCAACCCAACTCTGGTTTGTCAGCCATGCCATATAAAACCCCTTGATGAATCGCCCATTGAAGGAAAAAACCATGATGCATGAACAAAATTACCCCAGCTGTGACACCTGCCGCCACAGTCAGCAACTTTGAGTGCCAATTAAAGTTACCTTGATTGGCTGTATAACCCACAGCGGAGGCACCAATAAACAGAAGCTGCCAAGCAAAGGGATCAAAGTATCCTGTTTGGAGTGCTACATCGGGCAATAAATGGATAATAAATGCATCGGTGATGTGCCTACTCATAGCCCACACAACCACACTGGTCAGCAAAACCATTACCATCCAACCGCGTCGATACGCCGCAATTAAAATCGGCAACAGCAACATATACATAATATAGAGCGGTAAGATCTCAAGATAGTTCGGCTTATTGACCAACGCGGCACTCAACAACACCGATGACCAAGGTGCCTCAACTAAGCTGGTTAAGTTTAATTCAAGCATTTCAGCCGACGTCGGCATATAGGTTACACAGATAGCAAACCAAACAAACACAATCAGCAGGCAGGCAATATGGTATTTGTAAATACTCCAAGCACGGATCCAAGCTTTTGAGCGTAGCTCGGCATTGCTCAAATGTGGTCGACTGTATATCGCTCCGGCTAAAAAACCAGAAACCAGTATAAATCCTTCAGCCGCACCAAATTGTCCAAGAGGTTGCAAGCTAAACATCTGAATAATTGAATTACCTCCACTTATCCAGAATAAGTGGTTGATGGTCATTATGACGAGCAGTAGACCACGAATCGTGTCTAGTGCGGGTATACGCTTCATTGTCAAAATCCTTATATAAACGCGGTAAAGCAGTAAACAGTTCAATTTGTATGCTTTGCATTGTGAAAGATTTTTTAACGGCGACTCTGACCAAATGTGCTTAGATGTTGATCTAGTTCAACCTATAGCCATAGGGCGAATGGAAATGCGAGTGGGTTGGCAAACTCTATTTAATAAAAAAGCACCACAAAGATTTCTCCTTGAAGTGCTTTTCAATATAGGATGAACGCAGATAAACGACTATTCATCAACATAGATTGTGATTTTTCCGGCATGGGCGTGACTGAGTGAATGTGCATGAACATAGTTCACCACTTTATCTTTGATATAGATATAGGCAGCACAAATTAACGCAAGAATAGTAAACGTGAACAAAGCATGCATATTTAGGAACCACGCGAATAACGCAGTAAGAAACGCAAGGAAAGTAACCATACGGCTACTTGTCATCACTTGACCTAGCTTTTTATTCATAACTCCTCCTTAACACGAAAAAGCACGAACAAAACTTAATCAGTTTGGTTTGTGGTTCACCTGGTGCAATGACTTGTGAACGTAACCATTATCGCTCGTTTTTTATTCAAGAAACCTTCCTAAGATCTCAATTAGAACAAAATACGATAACAAAATTTTAATCTTCGATGAGGTACAAGATTCAAGCCTATGCATAGACATCAACAAAAAAGTACAACGTCATCCCAACACTCGATAGAGTGACAAAATTACGCACGTAGCTAGGATTAATTTGACGCGAAGCGCGTGCTGCGATGTAACCACCAATCACACTACCGACGAGAACGGCCAAACCTGGCAACCACTCTATCACGCCCTGCCAGAAAAATACCGCCACCGCGCTAAGGGATACGCAACTAGAAACAAGCAATTTTAGGCCATTCATTTGATTGATGTCCGTGTAATTAGCAATGACAAGATAGCTAAGTACCACAATACCTAACCCAGCATTAAAAAATCCACCGTATGCGCTCACGAGCACCAACATAAGCGCCAATAGGATACGAGCACCGTGGTACTGAGCAAGATGCTGACTGAGCTTATCACCGGCAACAAACAAGAAAGTAGCAAATAGAAGAAGCCAAGGAATAGCTTGTGCAAACAGTTGGTCGGATATATTAAGCAGGAGAATGGCGCCTAGGGCACCGCCAAGCAAGCTCAACAAAATAATCGGTAAAACAACTTCTGGTTGCTTCGCAATATCATGGCGAAAACCATAAGCGCCACTGACATAACCAGCACTAACGGCAAAAGTATTGGTCGCGTTAGCCATAATTGGAGGAATACCAACAAACATCAGTGCAGGAAAAGTAATAAAGCTGCCGCCACCAGCGACACTATTCAAAACTCCACCAAACACACCTGCGACAACCAACACCCACCAATCCATGTATACCTCGTTACTCCGTTTGTCTTGCCCTATTGTATCGAAATGATTTTTGGGCGATATTCAACTTTAGCCAAACTTAAAGCGTTAAATCCATAGCTATCTCGCGCCAATCTTCTAATTCACTTTTAACGTTACGGATTTGTTTTGGCGTCATTAGATTTATAATTTGCACAAAGTATCTCTGACCCGTTTGGGTGTTTAAATCAATTAGCTTAGCTAACTGAGGCGTATAATACTGTTGAGGACGAAAAATAAGCTCACGCATTAGAGCTTTGAGTTGTTCAGAATTACGACGCTCAGCAAACATTTTACTCAGCTCAACTCTAATCTGGGTTTGATACTCAACCCACAACGGAGTCGTCACCAACCACTGTTGAGACCACGCTTCGACAATTACCTGCTGCTCTTGGGTCAACTCCCCTAACCAATTCTGCAAGTTTTCTTCCACACGCTGGCGGTAGAGGTTACGCAACTCTTGCTCCGAATTAGATTGGTATTTTTGCTTGTACTTAACATGTCGGACTCGGATTTCATCCATTAATTGTTCTACTTGTTCATCACTCAATTCAGAGATAATTCGGGTAATCGTAGGCAAAAAATGGTCTGCTAAGCGCAGCGAGTGCTGACGAAAAGTTTCTTGTTGCTCGACTAAATCGGCAACCGTTAACTGAGAAGGATTGATCTTAAGCAGCTCATCAAGATGATTAATGTAAATCGGTATTTCTTGCGAGCGATGCCATGGTGTCGCTGTTTGAATTGACTGTCTAAGCAGCGCTTGCTGACTGTTGTCGAGATCAACAAAATCCTCGACGTATTGGATCGCAAACCAATCTAAATTGTCGTAAACCAATTTAGTGCCGCATCCAACTAATCCCACCGAACACAGCAATAATAGCAACCAGCGCCTCATAACTTTCCCTATTCTTGTCCAACACCTGTTGTACGTGCTTCCTACGCGGTTAGTACAGTTAGCTAAAGTCTAATACATTCAATCCACACGTCATCAATCTAACTGCCATCGTGTGAATTTTAACGCTGATATGACGTACACCGATAAAATAACTTTGACAATAAACGCAACTGAGCTCACATTGACAACAAAACAAAAAATCACTTGAGCAGTCAACTCAAGTAAGGAGAACACATGAGTCGTACCTTTATCATTAGCGCGCTTGCTCTTGCGGCACTGAGTGGCTGTAGCTACCACGCAGAACCGGAAAAACCAGTATCACCTATGTGCCAAACGGCAAATATGCCAGGTGGTTGGCAAGATGCTGAGATTACCCCGGAAGTGCAGCAAGCCATCAACACATTGATGGATCGCATGAACAATGCTTCACCTCTTGAAGAAGTCACTCACGTTCGTACTCAAGTCGTGAACGGCATCAATTACGCTATTGAAGTAAAACTGGAAAATGGTCAGTACTGGCATGGCGTAGTTTACCGCAACATTCGTGGTGACTATCTAATTGATAGCGTTGCTCAACAAGGCAAACTTTGCCCATAGTCTTTCGCCATAGAAAGAATACATATGCGCTTAGTCTTAAACTCATTTACCACTAAGCGCTCCAATCCCTTCTCATTTCCTATTCATTCCCATACCGATAGATTAAAGATATTTCAGGGCATTTTTTGACAACAGTCACAGTAGCGCTCACATTAAATCTATGCAAAACGTAATTTTTGCCTAATTTATCGCTCGCGAGGGAAGCATCTATGAATAAAATTTTATTGGCAGTTGGTCTGACACTTTTTGCTATTCATGGCTACGCAGCCAATCACGAAAATGAGACCGCTGATACTACAAAGACGAAAATGAGCGACTGCAGCACAGATAAGAAGTATTCAACTTGGAAAGAAGCCAAATTAACCGCAGATGTGCATCAAGCGTTTAACCGATTTACTCAAAATATCGAGGCTGATTCACCCGTTAAGCAAGTACTACAAATTCGCACGCTCAATATGGATGGTCGCTACTTTGCATTCGAGGTCGAGTTGAAGAACGGAGAGGTTTGGCACGGCAAAATCCACCATAATCCACGCGGCGACTACTTAGTCAGTGGAATTCCACACGAAGGTGTTTTGTGTCCTTAGGAAGATAACCACACATAAACGTGTTTGTGTTAGCCGTTTCAATACCCAAGCAATCTCAAGAAAAACCGTTTGCTTGGGTATAAACTCTATTGGCAAATATTAATTGATAAAACAACAAGGTAATTTTAAAAGTATATATTAATAACGTTGAAAATTTATTGTGTGCTATCCAATTGTTAGCCATTGGATAGCAGATCTTCTTTGGCATGTATTGCACTCCTCAATTCAAACAAACATTGAGTAAACTGATAGGCTAACCAACTGACAATCCCAACAAATTTAGCCCCATCTTCCAATATATAATGATGAGAGAAGTAAGTATCGGGAACCGCATCAATCAATACTGAGGTACCTAAACCACCAAAGAAAACAAATAAAAACGTAATATCGTGACTCAATATTCTTTTTCGATAAATAGCAACATAGCAACAGAGTATAAACGCATATAAAGCCATCACCACTTTCTCATCGAGCCCAAACAATTTTGGTACTAACCATTCATGCACCATGAACAAGTCATCAAACATAAAGATCGCGCTAATCATTACGCCGTAAAGAATAAAACCGATGACCTCTCTCTTACTGCCAAGGGCTTTCAATAGCGCAAAACTGAAACACCCAATAGCAAAAGAGAATGCCCACAATAGAATGCCGATATTGGAAATAGCGCCTGTTAGTGGGTGCAACGTTGTAAAAGAAAGAGGATCTTTAGTTAACAGCGAAATTGGAAACCCAAACTTTTCACTCACTAACAAAGCTATAAAAAGAATTAGAACGCAAGGAGCGTAAAACACCGCTAGAGCCCACTTTGGTGCGAAAAAAAAGCTCTTTATTAAATTAAACATGCATCTAGACCGCTATATAAATTGGATTTTTCGACTTATAAACTTAAGGACTGTAAATTTTATAAAACAGAGCCTTTAGTTAACTTCGACAATCATATTGAGCTTTATATAGATGTCTATAAAAACACCACTTTGCTAAGCGATAAATTTCATTTTTATTAAATGTAAGAAAAAATGTCATCACATAAATGATAACTTGCAGCTGATAGCCCAACTCAGAGTGGTTTTTAACTATCGCAGATAAACAAAAAGCGCGGCAGATAGCAGCGCTTTCAAACAACATCGCAGATAAATTAATGAATTGGCGTGTCTGTCTTGCTGTAAAACTTACCGAAGTACTGCTCTAATACTTCAGGGGTTAACTCACCCGCTTCTTCTAGACGCTTAAGCTCAGCAGCAATGGCTTTTTGCTCATCAATTGATGGCAACGCCACTTCCGGCTCATCAGCAACTTGCTGAGTCATCGCTTCTAGTTCTTTTTCAAAATCACTCATGACTTTCACTTACCTATAAAAACAAACTTCGCTCAGTTTACTCATTTCAGGGGCGATATTCTAGAGTTAGTGCGCTGTAGCACATCAAAGTAGCAAACTATAATTGATGACATAACACTATGATTTACTGACCAGACTCACTAATGTAGCGATTGTTTTTTCAAAACTTTACTCAGCTACCAATAACAAGCGTAACAAACGAAATCGTATGGCGTTTTTTTACACAAACACTAAATAGTAAGGTTCGCTTTAAGTAAATTTATCGAAAAACGCAGAGAATAATCTGATTTACTATTGCTTAAGCTCCTGATTATGGTATCAATTTATCCAGAATTTCTAAGCAGATTAGCAGCTCAACTACTTAAGTGGCATTACGCTTGATTAAGGCTAAATAGTAACAGTAGCTACACCAGAAAACTCACCATCGAGATAAGCTAGGAGACAGGAATCACTCATGACATCAACTGCATTTAGTCAGCTACAAGAGTACCTAGAAAGCCAAGTCGTCGGTCAGCGCGATTTGGTAAAACAATTATTGGTTGCCCTTCTTGCCGATGGACACATTTTGGTTGAAGGTCCTCCGGGACTAGCAAAAACTCGAGCGGTTAAATCTCTTGCTGATTGCATTGAAGGCGATTTCCATCGAATTCAATTTACCCCAGACTTGCTTCCAGCCGATCTGACCGGTACCGATATTTTCCGTCCGGAAACTGGCGAGTTTAAATTCCAAGCGGGTCCAATTTTCAACTCCTTAATTCTGGCGGATGAAATCAACCGTGCGCCAGCAAAAGTTCAAGCAGCAATGCTTGAAGCCATGGCAGAAAAACAGATCACCGCGGGACGAAAAACCTATCAATTGCCTGATCTATTTTTAGTCATGGCGACTCAAAACCCTATCGAGCAAGAAGGTACTTATCCACTACCAGAAGCTCAACTTGACCGCTTCCTGCTCCATCTCAATGTGGATTACCCTGATGCGGAGCATGAACTGGCAATTTTGCGCTTAAACCGAGGCGAAGCGAAAGGTCAAACCGCGCAGACACCGCCAAAGCTAACACAAAATACCGTATTCCAAGCTCGCCAAGAAGTACTCAACATTCATATGGCAGAAGGCATTGAGCAATATATTATTCGCCTAATTATGGCGACTCGCCAACCTGAAACCTACGATCAAACACTCGCTGATTGGATCGAAATAGGTGTCAGTCCACGCGCGACAATCGCGCTCGATCGCTGTGCCCGCGCACATGCTTGGCTAAGCGGCAGAGATTTCGTTGCACCTGAAGATGTCCAAGCCATGATTTATCCGGTACTGCGTCATCGTCTATTGCTTACCTACCATGCTCAAGCTGAAGGAATTGCTCCTAACAAAGTGGTTGATAAATTGCTCTCTCTGGTTGGTAGCGCATAATGGACAACCTATTCTCGCCCTATTCGGATGGCGTAAATTTGAACCTGGATGAGCTGCTTTATTATCGCAGCCAAAGTATTAAGTGGTTACCACCCGCGCGAGGGATCTGGTCACAACTGCTGGGACATCATCAAAGTCGTCAATTAGGGCGGGGAATGGACTTTAGCGAATCACGTCAATATCAAGCAGGTGATGATATTCGAGCGATTGACTGGCGTGTGACTGCACGCACAGGCAAGCCCCATACTAAACTGTTTAGTGAAGAGCGAGAAAAGCCAGTAGTCCTCTACTTAGATCTAAGTCCTAGCATGGTTTTTGGCTCTAAATTGATGCTCAAATCTGTTCTTATGGCTCATATGGCCAGTATTGTGGCTTGGCTTACAGTATCGCAGCAAGACAGAGTTGGCGCGCTCATTGATACTGGATTTGAACTATTTGAAATCAAACCAATAAGTCGCACCCGTGGGCCATTAGCGATTTTACAAAAACTGGTAGAGTTACACGGTAACGCAATGAACCTACCTCGTACAAAACCAACCCATAGCTTTAAACCTGCGCTGCAAGTTTTGCATAGACTAGCACCAAAAGGAGGAGAAATTGTTTTCATCAGTGACTTTGTTCGCCTACAAGATGATGAGCAAGATTCACTGAGCCAATTAAGACAACACAATAGCGTGCGCTTCGTCCATATATCAGATCCTCTCGAATATGGCTCTACTTCATATCGCGGAAGTGAAAAAGTATCAGATGGATATCGAACTCAGTGGCTAGATTTCTCATCAAAACAGTCACGCCAACAACTTGCGTCGGCGTATAACAATAAACAACAAGGCTTAAAAGCACTGGCACACAAAACAGGGATTAGTTTTTGTACCTTGAGTAGTGACCAACTGCTGCTAAATCAAATATCTGGATAAGTGTATGACCAGTTCTAATAACGATTCTCTACTACCTCTAAATGACATGGCACTCCCGGAGGCTCCTAGTTGGTTTCCTCTTACTTGGGGTTGGTGGGCCGCTCTAGGGGCTTGCTTCTTAATAATCATAGCATTGATCGTCTTTCTACGCTGGCGAAAGAAACGCCTCGCGCCCAAAAAAACCGCACTCTTGCTCATTCAAAGAGAGCAACCAGCCGCCGCTTTAGAGCTCGTGCGCCAAGCCGCTCTCTGTTATTACCCAAGAGAGCAAATTGCCCAACTAACGGGGAACGATTGGTATACCTTTTTGGACTCTCAAGTTTCCACACCAATCTTTGCAGCAAACGCTGAGCGTTGGCAAAGCGCTCTATACAGTAAACAGATTATCGAAAACGGTGATGAATTAGTGCAACACTGCTACCAATGGGTGGACGAAGCATTACCACCGAAAAAAAGGAGTGCATAATTGGCAAGTTTAGAATTTGTATGGTGGCCACTATTTCTGCTACTGCCCTTACCTTTGGCGGTCTACTTTCTGCTGCCACCAGCAAAATCTGATGCGCCAATTTATCTGCCCTATCTACCAAGGAGTGGCGGAGCTACCGCAACGCAAAATTACCATATTAAAGTATTAGCGGTGTTAATATGGCTATGCCTCATTTGTGCTGGTGCGCGCCCTGTTTGGTATGGAGAGCCGGTAGTTCATCATCCAGAGCATCGTGATTTAATGCTCGTCGTCGATCTATCAGGCTCTATGGAACAGTCTGATATGCTCTATCAAGGTGGTTACATTGACCGTTTAAGTGCCGTCAAAAACGTGCTAGCCGACTTTATTAAGCAGCGACAAGGCGATCGGATAGGTTTAGTCTATTTCGCAGATCACGCATACTTACAAACGCCACTCACCTTTGACCGGACTGCAGTTAGTGAGCAAATCCAACAAGCTGTTCTTAACCTGATTGGTGCGAAAACGGCAATCGGTGAAGGGATCGGGCTTGCAACGAAAACTTTCGTTGACAGTGATGCACCGCAGCGTGTCATTGTGTTACTAAGCGATGGCAGTAACACCGCCGGTGTACTAGATCCAATTGAAGCTGCTGAAATCGCCAAGAAATATAATGCGACGATTTACACAGTAGGCGTTGGTGCTGGTGAGATGGAAGTAAAACAGTTTTTCTTTTCTAGAAAAGTGAATACCGCGATAGATCTTGATGAAGCAACATTAAGTAAGGCTGCTGAAATCACTGGTGGACAATATTTCCGGGCAAGAAATAGTGATGATCTCGCTAAGATATACCAAACCATTAACCAATTAGAGCCAGTAAGCCAAGCCACACAGACCTGGCGTCCACAACAAGAGTGGTTCCGTTATCCGTTAGCCGCAGCATTAGCCTTCGCTTTAATATTGTTTGTCGTGAGAAGAAACTATGTCTGAGTTCGTATTCCTATTTCCATCCTGGCTATGGGCATTATTGCCATTATGGATACTCACTGTTTGGCTGCTAAAACGTCACCACAGCAAAAATCTAATTGCTACGCACCTTAACCAGGCATTAAATCGACAGGCTCGCAGTAAAAGCCAATGGTTAATAAGAGTATTTTTTCTATCCAGCACAGTGGCTGTCATTGCGTTGGCTGGCCCAAGTTTTTCTAAATCGGAGCGTCCAAGCTTTACCAATTCGTCAGCGCGCGTTCTAGTTATGGATATGTCGCTGTCTATGTACGCCAATGATATTAAGCCAAACCGTTTAACCCAAGCTCGATATAAAGCGATGGACTTACTCAAACTTTGGCCTGACGGTCAGACTGGATTGGTGGTTTACTCCGCCGATGCGTACTCAGCTAGTCCATTGACTAGCGACAGCAATACCCTGATCAATCTAATTCCGAATCTTTCACCAGCAATTATGCCTTATCAAGGTGCCAACGCAGCGGCGGCAGTAGAACTGGCAATTAAAACCATCACTGATGCCGGTTTTGCCAAGGGTGATATTGTGCTAATTAGCGATGAAATTGATACCGATGAGAAAAATCAAATTGAGTCAATTGTCTCTTCTGGTGACTGGCGTCTTAGCATACTGGCGGTTGGCACTCAAACAGGAGCCCCTATCCAGTTACCCAATGGGGCTATGTTAAAAGCGCCTAACGGCGCGACAGTGGTGGCAAAAACTGAGTTCGAAAATATGCGCAGTTTAAGTAACGAAACCGGTGGTATTTTTGCTCCTTTACAAGCGAATAACAGTGATATTTCGGCCATTGCGAGCCTAACTGAGCAGGTTTCAACAACCAATACAAACGCTTCGAAAGAGACAATTAATGATCGTGTGAATAGCGGCTATTGGTTAGTAACCCTACTATTGCTGCCTACGTTGCTGTTGTTTCGACGTGGCGTGCTGCTGTCGATGATGATCATGATTGGCAGTCTCGGAATGTCAAAGCCTAGTTACGCCAATCCATTTATCAATAATGATCAGCAAGGCTATCAATTGTATGAAAATCGAGATTTTTCAACGGCGGCAAGTACCTTTGAAGACTCACGTTGGAAAGGTATAGCTCAGTATCAAGCAGGTGATTTCAACGCAGCCGTTGATTCGCTGAGTCAATTTAGTGACATTGATAGCCAATACAATTTAGCTAATGCTCATGCACAGTTAGGCAATTTCACACAAGCCAAAGCACTTTATAACCAAGTACTTAAACAAAGCCCAAACTACCAAAATGCTAAAGAGAACTTAGAAATAGTTAAGCGCGCTGAACAGCAACAGCAACAGCAACAGCAACAGCAACAGCAACAGCAACAGCAACAAGATTCTCAAACTGAGCAAAACAGCAGAGCAGTCTCAGCAGTCTCAGCAGTCTCAGCAGTCTCAGCAGTCTCAGCAGTCTCAGCAGTCTCAGCAGTCTCAGCAGTCTCAGCAGTCTCAGCAGTCTCAGCAGTCTCAGCAGTCTCAGCAGTCTCAGCAGGAGACTAAAACGCAACAAGCTACCCAAGGTCAAGAACAAACCGCTCAAAACCAAGCAACAAAACGTCAAGCTAAAGACGCGAAAGAATCAAAACAAGCACAGCCGTCACAAGCCTTGGCGGGTGCTAGTTCAAAAGCTGCCAACCAAGATCCGGAATTTAAGAAACTTGAACAAGTCGAATTGGCGCGAGATCCAAGCCAATTACTTAGAGCGCAGTTATTGCTGCAAGCGAAACAAAAGAATCCACCTAAAGAGTCGAACAAGCAATGGTAAGAATATTAACTCGCACTCTGCTCGTGACTGTGTTGTTTTTCGTTAGTTTGACTAGCGCTATGGCTAACACTTTAACGGCGACAGTCTCCAGCAACCAAGTCACGAAAGCGGAAGTATTTCAGCTTCGCCTAACCTATGATGACAAAATTGATTCAGACAGAATTGATTTTTCAGTACTGCAAAATCAATTCTTCTTGGGTCAACCGAGTTTCGGTAGCTCACTAAACTATGTAAATGGTAAACGTAGCAGCCGCAGTGAGTGGACTATTGCGTTAAAAGCAAAACAATTAGGAACCATTAGTATTCCATCATTCAGCATTGATGGAGCAAGCTCGCAACCAATAGTCATTAAAGTATCTCAAGATAAAGATTTGCCAAAACCAAGCGAGCTCGTCACAATCCAAGCTCAGTTGGATAAGAAATCCCTATATCCCAATGAGGCAACTCAGCTAAAAACTCGCTTAATTATTAAGTCCGATCCGCGACGCCTGCAAGACGTTAAAATTTCGCCACCAGCAGGGGAAAGCTTTACAGTTGAGCAAGAAGGAGAGCCCAACCAATACCAAACCATTATTAATGGCGTGGAAGCAACGGTAGTCGATCAAACCTTTAAAGTTATTGCCACTCAAAATGGTTCTCATATTTTAAATAGCCTTGGATTTGAAGCCACATTCGTCTTTGGCAACAATCGCAGTGGTACAACGAAACTGCTACCAGTAAAAATCGCACCTGAGCAATTGGCAATCGACGTTAAAGCGAAGCCTGCCGATTCTGATCTCGTCTGGTTACCAACATCAAAACTCACCCTCTCTCAACAATGGCTCGATGATCAGGGCAACCCTGTTAGCCTAATCAAGCAACCATTAGAGCTCAAGCTTGGGGATTCCATAACTCGTCAACTTACATTAACGATTCAAGGGATTGAAGCGGAAAACTTTCCCGATATCTCATTGATATATCCCGATGCAGTGCGTCACTATTCTGAAAAACCACAGTTTAAAACCTTAGATAACGGTCAAACACAAATGACTATTCGACAGGTTCTAATTGCTCAACATGCAGGTAAAGCCGTCCTTCCGCCAATATCAATACCATGGTTTGATACACAAAACGATGTGGCGAAACAGACCCAAGTTGACGGAGTCGAGCTCAATATTGAGGCTGCCGCGATTACAGCAAACCCTGAGATAAGCGCTCCAATCAACACGACTCAACAATTGGTAACACAGAGTGGATTTTGGCCCTACCTGACCATACTCTTTGCCCTGTTATGGCTGATAACGTTGCTCTGGCATGTTAACTCGCGAAACAAAAACACAGCGATAAACACAACCACGGAAAATCATGCTAACGAGTTTAAGCAGGTCATTTCGACGGTTGAATCAAATGATACGGTACAGATTCAATACGCTGTCAAACACTGGTTAACTACTCAAAAAGGCAAAAATGACCAAATTGAGCAACAGATCTTAGCGGAGTTAAGCATGATGGCGACTAAACAGTACAGTGCTCATCCCGATAAATGGAATAATCGTAAGCTGGTTGACTTGATCAAAAAGCTCTACAAACAACGTGCCAATAATCAAAATAGCAACAACCTGACTAAGCTTTAATCATACAGCACACTGTAACGGGAATATTTTTTGCATATTAATTTATAATCAGCGAAGCTTTGCCGCTTATGAAATTATCCTTCTATAATTGAGAGGATTGTCACTAGCGGCAACATTATCAGGAGTAGCATGTCAGCAATTAAAAAAGAGCAATTAGATAACTATTATCGAATACTCTACTTTGATGGTGAGAAGATCGCTGAGATGAAAGTATCAGCGGAAAGTAGAAAAGATGCCATTGAAGTACTGAAACAATACGGTTTTACTATCAGTGATATTTTCTCTATTTATCCTTAAAACAGCAGTTCAAACTGCTGTTTTATTACTCAATGAGTTGTGCAGTATCAACAAAACTCGCCACTTTGTTTCGCCCTCGAGCTTTAGCTGAGTATAAAGCCCTATCAGCTTGGTTATATAATGCGTCAAAATTGAACTCGCTGCGGCTGAGCTCCATAACGGTATAACCTACTGACGCAGTCAACACGCCTTTCGCTTCATTATCTTCATGCGGAATAGCTTCGTTTTCTATACTAAAGCGTATATTTTCTGCCAATTGTGATACTTGTTGTTCGGTTCGATTTACCACCAAAAGTGCAAATTCTTCGCCACCTATACGGCAAAACACTTCATTATTTTTTTCCGCTTTCGCTTGTAATAGGCTGCCAATACGCATCAATGCGATATCACCTTGCATATGACCATAGCAATTGTTGTACAAACCAAAGTGATCAATATCGACAATGATTAAGCCAAAAGTTTGCTTAGAACCATCACAATGTGAGCACGTTTTTTCCAATACCGACTCCAACATTCTCCGATTACCAAGGCGAGTTAAAGGATCCATTTTAGCCATGATCTCTAGTTGCTCATTGGCAAGCTGTAGTTCTTTCGTTCTAGCTTTAACTTCTTCTTCAAGTGTCTCGTTGAGAACATGCACAGCCTCTTGTGCGCGAGTTCTTAACAACACCTCTGTCAAATTCGAAGCAAACATTCGGATCACTTCTCGAAGCTGATAAGTGAGCGGAGATCGGCGGATCAAGTTATCTGCTGCAATAAACGCAATCGGCTCACCGCTACTACTGGTCAGCATTGTCATCGCAGTCCAACCAAATCCAACAATATGAAAGTCATGGTAAATTGGCACAGATTCGTCAAAGACAACTTCATTCGGATTTGAACGCGCATTCGACACTATAGTCCTATCAACTAACTCAGAACGATAGTAAGACTCGTCCACAACGTTACCTTGTATATCTGTCCCCCAAGTCCCCTGCATGTAGGAACAGTTTGCATCGGTTAAGAACACAGCTAGACGATCAATACCCAAACGGTTAATACCAAAGGTTACCGCAGATTTACATACGTCTCTAACGGTCATGCAACGTGATAACTCAACCATGCTGGCATGTAACATACGTACATTCTGCTCTTGGCGTTTACGGATATAAATCTGCGAGAGTAAAGAGCCAAATGACTCTAAAATTTGTCGTTGGAAGTCGGTAATTGGCGCACGATGAATGTAATTATCTAGAGCTATCCAACCAATGGTGTCCTCACTATCACGTAAAATCAGCATGCCATTCCAGCCTTGGCCAATGACGGTACCATCATTATAAAGCGGTGCGTTTTCGATAATAACTAAGGATTCAACCCCTTCAAACAGGGCATCAATATACTCTTGTTCTAATTGATGAAGATCATATTGAGTATGATGAACATCGGTTGTATTACCATTTTCATCCGTACCATAAGTACCACTAAAACATCGCTTTTTGATATCGAGTAACATCAGTGCGGTACGGTCAAAGCCAAGTTGCTCGCGAACAGATTCGACCGCAAATCGATGTAGTTCATCCAACGTTTCTGGATTCGAAATCTCCACCGCAATCTTTTGAACCAAGTTCATATCTTCAATGAACTGTTCACGTTGATGGATAACATCAAGATACTTGCCTTCTTTAATGTCTCGCTGGCGATACTCTCTCTTAGCCTCGAGTTCTGCACGTAAACATTGCCAGCGTGAAGCTATAATTTGCATCAACTCAAGAGCATTACCTTCACTCGCATCGGTAACTTTTCCAGCTTCGATGTTTTCTACGATTAAATAGGTACGAGCACTGCTGTAGTTGTCTAATACAAAGATGTAAGTGTCTAGGTTATTCTCTCGTAGCGCGTCAAATTGATTGCCCGCAATAGAGATAGGAATCATTCCATCACTGGTATCAAACTGAGCAACCCAAGACCAAAACTCCTCAGGATAACAACTCGGTTCTGTTGGCACTCCGCGCGAAAAAACAGCGGTGTCTGTACCAAAAAACTTTTGCTCGCATACTACACATAGTGAATTCGCAGCCAAAAGTTCTTCCAAATGATCAAACACAACCATAGCCAAAAGCTTATGGCTTCTTGCTGACATTATGTTTTTCAAAAGTGCGCGGGCAAACATGATAACCTTTATTCGTAGAGTGAATTTATCGACTTCATTACCAAATTATCACCTAGCTTAAGCCTTTCATATTAAAATTAAGACACGATGTTAAGTCACTCGCACTTAGTTTGCTCAACAGTTTTCATACTTCCGCAGGATTGTAAAAATTCAATCACAAATTCATATTGGTACTGTCACCAGCGAATTAGATCCTGTCTCAATAACTTGATGATCGAGACTATTTTGACTAGGTTGTAAACAACCGCTATTCAATTAGAAAGCCAAAAGGTATGATTACGGACCTTTGAGTGCTGTTTTTATCCCAAACAGCCAAAGAACAACAATAACCTCAAAAATATATTTAGATGAAACTGCTGCTATCACTTTGTCTTATTGTTTTATCCATGTCAGTTAAAGCAAATATCGATGACATACCCACTGGTGTTTTACCTATTGATAAGGTAACAGTGGATAAATCTAAGCGACGACTTTATCTACTTCGCGGTGATGAAATTGTCCGAGAATTCCGTATTGCTCTTGGTAAACGTCCTCAAGGGCATAAAGTCTATGAAGGTGATCAACGTACTCCAGAAGGCGTTTATAAACTGGAGTATGTAATGGAAGACTCGCAATTTTATCGCTCGATTCACATTAGCTACCCCAATGAAGCCGACATCGCCAATGCGGCGCGCCTTAATTTAAGCCCTGGTGGTGACATTAAGATTCATGGGCAAAAAAATGGCGATATGAGACCTAGCCAGTTTGTTCAGAGTTTTGATTGGACCAATGGCTGTATTGCGCTGAGTAATGAAGAAATGGATGAACTGCTTACTCTAGTGAGAGCTGGTACACCCATCGAGATTTTGCCTTAAACTTTGGATGGTAAACATTGTCTCATCAACATAACGCACCCAATGGTTGTAAATAGTCTAAGCTGCGATAAGTAATATCAATAGAAAAGCCGAGTCAGCATGACTCGGCTTTGTTCATTCTAGCGCTTATTTAAGCCAAAATTTCCCAGCTATGGGTCATCTCAACGCCTGCCCCTAACATCAAACAGACTGAACAATATTTCTCTAAGGAAGCGGCTGTCACTTGCGCTACAGTGTCCGCATCCAAGTCTTGGCCAGACACTTCAAAATGAATGTTAACTTGGGTAAAAATACGTGGCGGAGTTTCGCGACGTTCTGTGGTTAATTTAGCCACACAACCCGTTACTTTCTTACCAGCTTGCTTAAGACCATCAACAACATCGACAGAACTACAGCCACCCGCAGCCATCAACACCATTTCCATTGGACTTGGTGCCGTTGCCCCGCCATTGCCATCCATAACAATTGAATGACCAGATTGTGATTGACCTAAAAACTTAAAGTCTTCAATCCATTTAACTTCTGCTTGCATCTGCACTCTCTTCTTAAACTTCGTCTTGAGGGAAAACGACCCCGGTTTGGCGACGGATTTCCGTCAACAGCTTCGCTACCACCAGTGAACGTTGGGTACGAGCCGGATTCATTTTATTATTGTTGAGTTGCTCAGCAAAATCGAGCGTCTCGTAGTACATAGGGTTACTATGTTGGGTGACGGTTAGATCTTCAGGTTGTTCGCCACGTTTGATTTTTAGCACTTGTTGTCCAACTGAGATCAGTTTGACCTGCAACACGCCATCTTCACCTTGAATCTCACTTGGCAAATGAGAGTCGCTGGTTTTCGAGTGCTGTATGACAACTTCAAAACCATCATAGCCAAGTACAACGCTACCACTGCCATCTACACCCGAAGATAATAATTGCGCCTGCGCAATCACTCGTTTTGGCTCGCCAAACAATGCCACGGCAGATGATAAACAGTAAAAACCAATATCCATAATTGAGCCATTAGCAAACTCGGGATTAAACGTATTTGGGTTTTCACCCGCTAAGTACTTTTGATAACGAGAGGAGTACTGACAGTAACTGATAAAGGCTTTAGTGATATTGCCTATTTCACCCATCTGCGCCTGTAACACCTTAAAGTTTGGGGTGTGCATTGACATAAAGGCTTCGTACAACAAAACATTGTTCTCTTCAGCCACCGTGAACATTTGTTTAGCTAAATCTTCGTTTGCTGCAAGCGGTTTTTCGCAAATGACATGTTTACCACAACGCATCAATTGCATCGCTTGTGGTGCATGAAATGAATTCGGACTGGCAATGTACACTACATCAATGCAGTCACTTTCACCTAATGTTTGCAAATCGTCAAACAAGCGTGGCTGTGGCTCTATATGCGCGTATTTCTCCGCAAACTTTGCCGCACTGGCAATCGAACGCGAATAAACCGCGGATAACTGATAGAGACCGCTCGCCAGAGCAGCCTCGATGAATTGGTCGGTAATCCAGTTGGTTCCGATAACGGCAAGTCTAATCATAATTTTATACGGTGTACACGACACGGATAGCTAGCAAAATGAGAATGATGCCAGAAAGTCGATCGATCAACTGTGCTTGACTACGGATTTTATCAATAAGCTTGGGACTTGAGAGTAATAAGGTAATCAAGGTATACCATAAGCCATCGACCACAAGCGGTGTCAGTACAATAATCGACTTACTCGTCACATCGCTCCCTATCGCAATAAACTGGCTAAACAAAGCGATAAAAAACAAAGCAATTTTAGGGCTAAGAATTGAAATCAGAAATCCTTCTCGCGCAGACTGCATCAACGTTGTCTGCTCGCCGGATTCAAGCTTAGCAGCCACGCCTCCTTTTGAGCGTAGTGCATTGTAACCAAGGTAAGCGAGATAAAGTGCACCCGCATAGCTGATGGTTTTAAACAGCAATGGAGATTGCTGCAATACCACCGCCAAGCCAATTAAAGTAATAAATGCATAGATACCGATACCCATCGCATGCGCCCAAGCGGTGACAAAACCATTGGTGCGTCCTCCCGCTAAGCTATGTTTGGCAACGACCGCCAAACTAGGACCAGGAGACATAGCCCCCAACAAACAAACAGTAAACAGAGACAACCAAACGGTAACCGTCATAATCAATAACCACGATAAATTGAGTAGATGAGAGTAAGTTACTTTTTCCTAGTGATGATTTGAAATCAAACTTAATCATAAACATCATGACTTCAAATCATACTCAAAGCATTATTCAGCGAATTTGGATCGACTTAGGTGAGATACGCATCACTTGCAGCACCTGTTGTCGCATCCATTCATGCCCTTTATCTTGATCAAATTTGGGATGCCACATAAGCCAATACTTATGCGTAATGCATTGAAAAGGTAACGGACGATAGATTAGTGAAGACTCTGCTGCGATATTCGCAGCGATATGATCAGGCACAATCATCAGTAAGTCTGTCTCTTGCAGCACTTTCACTGCCGTGGCAAAAAATGGCACTTTTACGGCCACTCTACGAACCAAACCTAACTCTCGCAATGCAATATCGGCATGGGTATCTTTATCTCCGCCACCCGTCACTTTTAGGTGAGGAAAACTCACCACATCGTCAGGACGCCAATTGGAAAGGTGACACAATGGGTGTTCTCGACGCATCAAGCATACTGGTTGATCTTCTCCTATGTGGATACTCGACAAGTGGCTTGGGGCCTCTGGTAACATGGTTGAAGCAAGGTCAATTCCGAGCGGCAATAGGTTGGTCAAGTACTCCTGTTGCCACAAGCGATAGCTGAAATCAACTAAAGGCGCTTGTTTACCCAAAATAGGAATAATTTGCGGCACAATAAATTGCGCCACATAGTCACTAGAAGCAAACACAAACTCCTGCTGCCAAGTGGTCGAATCAAAGGGAGCATCACTGAAAAGCTCATCCGCTTGATTGAGCAGAGTATTCACTCTTTCTAGCAGTGCTAGCGCCCTTGGCGTGGCGACCAATTGATTACCACTTCTTACCAGCAAGGGATCATCGCATAACTCACGCAGTTGAGCTAGCTGACGGCTCACAGCGGATTGCGTGATATTCAGCCTCACCGCAGCGCGGCTAACATGGCACTCTTCAATCAATATCTGTAGAGAGCGCAAAAGATTAAGGTTGATATGATTAATCATGGCGTAAGGTATTAAAAAACTCGGTTAATACGGTATGTGTTGTGAGCTGAAAGAGCTCAGGTATTTGATGAAGCTGGTTACGAATATTGTTCAATTGCTCCATCGTCGACGTTTCGACGTAGAGCATCATATCGGTCTCACCACTGATCGCATGGCTCCATTTTACGCCTTCAATTTGATAAATCTCGGCGGCATAAGACTCACAGTGTTTAGTTGAACTAGAAGTATCAAATTTAAGCGCGAGGTAAGCTTTAATCACTACCGTTTGTTCTGGTTTCACCACATTAGCGTGATAGCCCAAAATAACACCCTGCTTTTCGAGCTTTTTTACTCGTGCGGTGACCGCTGAGCGAGACAGATTCACTTGATTCGCAAGCTCACTCACCGACAACCGAGCATCGCGCTTCAACAAGGTAAGTATTTTTTCATCGAACTGATCCATCACGCTTCCACCTATATCAAACTCCTTAATGATCAATTAATAATACCCGATGGCGATGTAAGCTCAAGAAGATCGAGATTTGAGAGACAAAAGACAGAGACAAGAGTTGATGGTTGAGAAAAAAGAAAAAGAAAAGAGCCGTGATAAACGTCATTTTGATGGTGTAACTTGAAATTTTAGTCAATATGGCGGTTAAAAAACGCACTTTGCTGGATGACCAAATACTTATATCCGCGTAATCTAAAACGAAAGGACCGAGCTGGTATTGGATTCATGGAGCGAAACGGAAATCATGGCTGAACTAAAAAGAGAGATCACCCTACTGTCAGGCATTGGGCAATTATCCACTACCCTGCTTGGGACAGGATTATTTATGGTACCAGCGCTCGCCGCAACGATAGCTGGTGTCTTATCGCTTTGGTCATGGGCGGTGCTGCTGATAGCGATATGCCCTGTGGCATTAACATTTGCCATGTTAGGCAAACGCTATCCGAACGCTGGAGGTACAGCGTTCTTTGTACGAAAAGCATTTAATCAGCGACTTGAAAAAAGCATTGCTTGGCTATTTTTAAGTGTTATTCCGGTCGGTGTCCCAGCCGCTGTTGCACTGGCCGCTGGGTTTCTACAACCACTGTTACCAGAATGGCTCAACCATCCACTGATTGCCCAAGTCATTACCGTTGTACTTTTGGTTATGGTTAACCTATCTGGCGCTAAAGCATCGGGCCGTATCCAAACCTTAATTGCATTAAGCATATTGGCCTTAGTCGCTACTTTTTGGTGGTATGGAGACATCACCCCTAATCAACTCACGATGCCCTCGATTCAAGCAGGCGATTGGCTTGTTATTGGCAGCGCCCTATCCGTCATGTTTTGGTGCTTTGTTGGTATTGAAGCTTTCGCTCATATGGGGGAAGAGTTTAAGTCACCCGAGCGCGACTTCCCTATCGCCATTGTGGTCGGTTGTATCATAGCAGGCGCCGTATATTGGGCATGTTCCGTTGTCATCATTAAATTCCATGCTTACGGCTCTCCAGAGTTTGATGCAGGTTCAATTCCATTCCTTGCTGATGCCTTGTTTGGTCCACAAGCTAAATTAATTATTAGCTTACTTGGATTTGCAGCCTGCTTTGCCAGTATCAACCTATACACACAAAGCCTATCACGCATGCTTTGGGCACAAGCTCGCGATTACAAACCAAGTAGCCCTATTGCCCGCTTATCATCGAATGGCATTCCTGCTAATGCGACTTTTGCCGTTGGCGGCGTATTGCTCATTTCCTGCTTCATTGGTGAATGGTCACAATTAGATCTCGAGTTTTTCGTCAAACTTGCCAATGGGGTTTTTATCTTAGTTTACTTTATGGCGATGCTAGCAGCCTGCCGCCTACTTAGCGGCTTCGCAAAAGCGCTCGCATTGGTCGCGCTATTCACTTGTATCGTCATGATGGCTTTTGTGGGCTGGTCGATGATCTACGCTTTAGTGTTATTCGGATTCTTGCTATATCAAATAAAGCCTGAGTCACAAAACAAACATATAAATGCTACCTAAGCTCTTCTAAACGCTGAACAAACTGCTTTGGCGTCAACGCTCTTTGTTTTTTAAACATGCGATTAAAACTCGCGACATTCTGATAACCCAGCCGTCGCGAGACTTCCTCTATGCTGACCCCTTTATCAAGCAAACCAACCGCGATATTGCTCAGTACATAAGCGGTTACATTAGTAAAGTTCATACCAATCGCATGGAGCCTGCGCTGGAATTGTTGTGGTGATAAACCCGCCAAGCTTGAGACACGCTCAACGGTCGGAAAACCATAGTGACAGCTATAGTTAAGTAGTTCATAAATCACCTTAATCTCATCATCGGCTTCCGGCATATTGAGAAACTCATCTAATTCAGTAAAGCTCATGGCAAGTTGCTTCTTTCCGCCAACCAATTTTGATTGGGTCGCAAGCCTCAAATCCGCATGAAACCACACTTCCGTCTTAGAATGATTCCAGCCGATATCACAACCAAAGTATTGGTTATATCTCGCTTGATTATCACGAATACCGGGAAACATCACTCGCAGCGGCACAAAGTCCTCACCGACATAATGGCGAATAACTTTACACATAAAGATCGCTGCTCGTACGCCATCATGGACTTTATTATTCACTTCAATAAAAGGGTTTTGATAAGTCCATTTAATGATGGGGCCACTTTGAGAGGCGCTTAGGTAAGCGCCTGACTGTAAACTGGCGATCCCATAATTTAATCGACGAATCGCAGACGCTAAATCAATGCCTGAAAAAAGCCAACGAGCAACAGCCCCCAAATCTTCTGGGCGAATATCTGCCGCGACATCGAGAATGATATCCGGATTTTTTGACTGAATTTCGAGCTGTTGATACCAACGATTAGCTTCAGAAATTGGAATTAGCGTCATAGGATAAGCGAGGACTGAGTCAGCAATCGCCAATGAATTCGCTGGTAATTCATAACGCTGCATTACCCGATAATGAATATTTCTTAAGCCCAAAGCTCGAATAAAGTGCACACCTTCCATTACAGATCCAATCAATATTTAGCCCCGATTGATTAAATCTGTCATAAAAAGTCTCAGTAATCAAATCTAGATCACAATCCATCTCATTGTTACCAAGAGGAGTCTTACATGAGTCTAGTTAGCGTGCCATTTGTTGGTACTGGGGCAGACACCGCACTACATATTTTCGCAACTGTCGTATTGGTGGGAACGATCGCCGCCGCAGCCTATGGCTTCTGGCGTTTTCATGAATTACCAATCAACAAAGCACATAGCAAAGACCATCATCAAATTGGCTTAATAACAGCGCTCACATGGATTGGATTTATCTGGCACTGGGTCTGGGTAATTGCGGTTATTCTCGCTTTTGTCGATATGGAAAAAGCGATCATCAATTTTCGTGATACGTGGCGTCACGGCTCAACGGATGATAGCTCGAACACCCCTACGACCAGCGAGGAAAAATAATGTTAGAAGGCTTAGCCATTTGGGCTCTATTTATTTACCTATTGCGTTTTGTCGGTATGCCTTGGAACAAATACACCAAATCATTCGCTTATTTAGGTGGTACTGGTTGGCTACTGTTTGTTTGGGTAGGACTTATCAACTATACCCCGATGGACCTCTCTGGGGGCTCAGTGGTGCAATCACCGCACATTCAACTTCGCCCAGATTCCTCGAATGTTAAAGGTAAAGTGACAAAAATTCATATCAAGCCAAATCAGCAACTCACGAAGGGGCAATTGGTTTATGAGATCGATGACACCCAATACCAAATCGCACTGCGCCAAGCGGAAGTTAATCAACAAACTGCGCAAGTTGCGCTAGACGTCGCTATTCAAGATGTCGACGTAGCAAAAGCAAACTATCAATCAGTCGTACAAGATCTACAAACGAGCCGAGCACAATTGGCAACAGCTCAAGCCGATTATAAACTGCAATTGAACACCCTAACGCGCTACCAAAAACAGAACCAAATTGTAAAAGATACGATTACAGCAAGCGATATGGAGAAGCAGCAAACGACGGTAGTAAAAGCTGAGCACTCAATCGAAACTATCGAATCGCAAATCGCGACCAAGCAAGTGGAAGTAGAAAAAGCAAAACTTGCTATTGGCAAAGCCGAACTTACCATCGAGAGCCGTCGAAGTGATCTTAACGCGACCGCACAAAACGTGGCACGCGCTCAGTGGGATTTAGATAGTACCAAGGTCTATGCCCCAGCAGATGGTTTTGTGACAAACTTTATTCTACGTGAAGGCCAGCGCATCTCGATGATGCCTAGATTGCAAATGTACACCGATGAGAAATACGTATTAATGCGCGTCAATCATCAAGCGATGCGTAACATCAAGCAGGGTCAAGCCGCTGAGTTTTCTTCCTCAATCTATCCCGGTAAGATATTTTCAGCGCAAGTAGAAGGTATTGTCGAAGCAACAGGTGAGTCTCAAGGGAACCTACTAGGTTTGGATCAATCAGTACGGGCAACCACTGGAAAAAATCTGCAGAACAAGCATCACTTTGTGCGTCTAAAAATTGATGAGCCTGATGGCTACGACATCCCTGTAGGTTCCGTGGGCCTCGCTTGGGTAAGTGCAGAAAAACCCATTGGTTTTCTAGCTTTCTTAGATGTTATTCGCGGCATCATTATTCGCATGAAGTCACAACTATACTTCTTTTATTCTATATAACTCGCGACTATTACTGAGCTAAATAACAATAGCATTTTAAAGTTCATTGCATTTTGCAATTGCAAAACGCAAAGTTATCAATTAACAGATACTGAATACAATGGCTTACGCATGGTTTTGCTCATGAAAAAGATGGCACATAAAATGCTATTTATAAAGTGACCCTTATTAAGCCGAGGGTCACCTAGCCAACTGACGTTGTTAGTGAACCCAATTTTGTTCACACATAATGTAGCCAATCACACCATTGTGATTGGCTTTTCTTTTATTGGCGAATAATACTAATCAGGATAAGTACTTGATCATTCTTGCAGATAAAAACCGCTGGTGACTTCGTTGTACTTTGTTTCAGGAATGACGTAACTAAAATAACTAGTTACGGCAAGCTACGTGTTGTTCCAAACGACGTCTATCCCGATTAGTACAATATTTAAGCGGGAATCAGCGTGTACTGAGAAAGGTATTGATTAATGAACTCTCGATCGGCACTAAAGAGTTCTGATTGGGGAATTTCATCTGGTGACAACCAATTTAGATCTGAGCTTAACGATAGATCCACTGGTTTTGAATCGCTATCACGTCCAGGTCGAAGAATAACAAAATAAATCCGACCACCTAACTCATTGACTTTAGTATAAGTCGCTATATGTTCTAACCCAACTACACCGGTTTTCTCAGCCAGTTCCCGAACAGCAGCATCTGTACCAGTTTCATCTAAATGAACTTTCCCTCCTGGAAACTCGAATGTCGTCCCGCGATCGGCACGGTAGTATTTTTGAATCAATACTTTATCTTCTTTTACTACCACTGCCATTGCCAAATGTTTCACTTATTTCTCCTTAATTTAGCGAACTGCGCCTCTATCTCAGTGCTTATATTGCACTTTGAAATGTACGATAGCGACGAAGCAATAAATCTACTACCCACATATAATAGTAAATATCGAGGGACAATAACCGTGTCTAGCTTGCAACTTTAATAAATAATGGCAGTTTATTCTCGATCACCTTGTCGTAACAAACATTTAGAAAGACATGTAATCACTATTTATTTAGCCCTTAAAAATATTAAACCAAAGCACTATAAGTTAATTCTCGTAACGTTCTAACTTGCTTTCTCTACTCGATGGCTGATTTCTTATCTTGTGACATTAGCTTTCTATATATCTGAATAGAGGCCAAAAATATTAATGTGTAACATAACAACTCAATCCCTTCCTCTGATATGTTTTTTACACTACGAATATAATTATTTCCCATAGCCTCACGCCAAAAACTCCCCATTCCGTACAACCTCGAAAATACAACTAATAACACAACACCAACGATCATCAGCTTGCCATAAGAAGATTTCAGCACTAATGCCATTTCTTCTAATGTGCTGATCCCCCCCTTGTAAGCTTGGCTAAGAGCAAACACAGTCACCAACAATGCAGGGTAGAACCAAAAGCCATGTATTATCATATCTAGCCAATGATCTAATTCACGAATGGCCAGAACCAAAAAAAAGCCACAAATAAGCAATGCCGCGTGACGCACACCCTCCTTTGCTTGAGATAGCTTAAAAAACATAGCGGATACCGCGAGTAAAATGGCGACTTGAAGAGATTCAGTCAATGACGATTCACCTAACGTCGTGCCGTAATACATCACATCGACTCGTATGGATACATTAACCAGTAGGCTCGCTAACGTGACAAATAACACTAACCACGCACAATCAACTAGCTGACTCTTAACTTGAGGGCAAAGTACTCCACTTTTCTGCCCTGCATATTTTTTGCTGATTTTTTTCCAGAAAAAACTCATCTTTAACACCTACTTAACCCTAGGTTAAGTTCACTAAATACAGACTGAAACTTACCGTTAAGGCTAGTACAAGTTATGAATCTTTGCGTGGTTAGACTGAGGTAGTAAGACTGATTGAAATGAAGAAACACTAAAAACAGGAAATCTAAATATTTCAAATATTATTAATTAAATACAACATGTTACGCATCTAAAAACAAAAAAATCCTGACATTTCCCCCTAAAATAATTAATATACCATTCGATAAAAGCTAAATAATGAAAGTTAAGTGTATAATTTCATCAATATATTTGATGTTAATCTCACTGATTAACGTAGGCTCAGTTAACATATACGACATTTATAATACCGATAAAGCTTTCTCATACTTTCCTAACTAACCATTAATAACAATTTCAAATGCAAATCCCTTGCAAGACTTAAAACTCAATATAAATAGCTAAAAATAGAACTCATAGCGGTAGTTAATCCCATTTATTAGCAACAAAACACTTAATAGCGGAATTTACTCGCTTGCTAATTTCGTATTACCTAAAAAATACCCCTTCGTTAAACTCGTGCAGAACAATTAATCATTATTTAAATATTTAACTACTTGGGGGAGTTACAAATGAACATAAGTATTTTTGGTATGGGCTATGTAGGGGCTGTTTGTGCCGCTTGTTTAGCTAAGCGTGGAAATAACATCATTGGCGTCGATGTCTCAAAAGACAAAGTGGCAATGATCGGTAGTGGTAAGTCCCCTATTGTCGAAGAAGGTTTAGATGCTCTTCTTACTGAAGGCGTCAATAATCAATTTATTACGGCAACATCAGATTACAAACATGCTGTCTTAAACAGCGATATTTCAATGATTTGTGTCCCAACTCCTAGTCTTAGAAATGGTAACCTCAATACCGATTACATTCATGAAGTGTGTAAAGAAATTGGTTCCGTAATTAAAGAAAAAAACAGCCGACATACTGTCGTAATTCGCAGTACAGTACTTCCTGGAACCGTTGCTGAAATCGTCATTCCTACACTTGAACAATACTCAGGTAAGACTGCTGGTAAAGATTTTGGTGTTGGTGTGAACCCTGAATTTTTACGCGAAAGTACCGCTATCTACGACTACGATAATCCACCAATGACAGTCGTCGGTGTATTAGATGAGATCACAGGCCAGCAACTAGAAACATTATACAGTGATTTAGACGCGCCATTTATCTGTGAAGATATTGCCGTGGCCGAAATGATCAAATACAGCTGTAATGTTTGGCATGCTTTAAAAGTTAGTTTTGCCAATGAAATCGGTAGCATCGCTAAATCAGTGAGTGTCGACGGCCGACGAGTAATGAACGTGGTTTGTGAAGATAAAAAGCTCAACTTATCTAGCTACTACATGAAACCAGGTTTTGCATTCGGCGGGTCTTGCCTACCTAAAGATGTCCGAGCGCTAAGCTACCGCGCGAACCAACTAGATTTGGCGACTCCTGTCATCTCTTCAATCATGCAAAGCAATGACGCTCACATTGAGCGTGCGTTTAATATGGTTAAAGAGGCGTCCATTAAGAAAGTAGCTATGCTAGGTCTTAGCTTCAAAGCCGGAACCGATGACCTACGAGAGAGTCCTTTTGTTATTCTCGCAGAGAAACTCATCGGTAAAGGCTACGATCTTTCTATTCTCGACCGTAACGTCAAGTACGCATCTGTCCATGGTTCAAATAAAGAATACATCAACAATCATATTCCTCATATCTCATCATTGTTAGTCGACGAACCTGACGAAAGCATTCTAGGCGCAGAGCTTGTGCTTGTTTGTAATGGTGATAAGAGTTACCAGTCGATTCTTGAAGACCTACCGGCAAAAACCAAAGTAATTGATTTACATGGTTTAACAGACAACCAGTCAGAAGAAAACAAACAAGGTATCTGTTGGTAATTCAAATATGAGGGTTTTCAAAGATATAACTGGCTGGCTCTTTCTTTCGTGTTTCATACTAGGCTTAGCCAGCCTAATGCCTACGTCAGTATTTGATTCAGAACATCACGATTTTCTGTTTATCATCGGTGCGATTGGTATTTGGCGTTACAGCGTTGGCTTCATCCATTTCATACGTGGATGGATCTTTTTATTCATTGTCTTCCCTCGCCAACGGAAAAAAGCGGCTCAAGCAATAGTAGAATGTCCTCCATCACATATTTATTTGATGGTGACAAGCTTTCGTATAGATGCGCTAACAACAGCGAAGGTGTACAAATCTATTATCGAAGAAGCCATTGCTTCTAAATACCCTACCACGGTTGTTGCTTCAATCGTAGAGCAGTCAGATGAGCAGATCATGACTGCGCTATGGGAAGAACTATCGCCACCTGATGAGAGAGTCGCACTTCGCTTAGTTCGTATTCCCGGAACAGGTAAACGTGATGGTTTGGCGCATGGTTTTAGAGCGATCTCGCGAGATATTCCCGATGAAACTGCTTTAGTCGCTGTCGTCGACGGCGACACAATTCTTCAACCCGGCTGTGTCGATAAATCTATTGGTTACTTCTCGCTATATCCCAATGTAGGGGCTCTCACGACCAATGAGGTATGTGAAGTGGAGGGCTCTTACTGGATGAGTCAATGGCACAAATTACGTTTTGCTCAGCGTCATATTTCTATGTGCTCAATGGCTTTGTCTAAACGTGTTTTAACCATGACTGGCAGAATGTCAATGTTTCGCGCAAGCGTCGTCACTTCTCATCACTTTATTGATGATGTCGAGAATGACCATCTAAAACACTGGCGTTTAGGTACATTTAAGTTCCTAACCGGTGATGATAAATCCAGTTGGTTTAGCATGATGCAGCAAGGATGGGACACTTTTTATGTTGCAGATGCAATTATAGAAACGGTCGAACACCCACCTAACAAAAGCTTCATCAAGTCTGCTAAACAATTGATGTTTAGATGGTATGGCAACAACCTTAGACAAAATACTCGTGCAACGTCACTAGGGGCTAATCGACTAGGATGGTTCACCTATTACGTTGTCTGGGATCAACGTATTTCGATGTGGACGAGTATCTTAGGGTTGACCGCCGCTCTCTATGCCGGCCTTAAATATCATGTCGGTTATTTGGTTGTCTATCTACTTTGGATTTCGATAACTCGAACATTCATAACCCTGCTGCTTATTAGCTCCGGTCATAAAATAGGTCCTAGCTATCCAGCAATGCTCTACTTCAACCAGATATTTGGTTCATTGGTCAAGATTTATGTCGTATTCAGACTCAATCGCCAATCTTGGACAAGGCAGAAAACAACTCTAGCTCAAGTCGACACCTCTTTTCAGGGACGATTCAACAAGTGGTCGACTCGAGTTGCGACCTTCTCAGCGGTTAGCTTGTTCTTAGCCGTAGTCGTATCGCTTGTTTAAAGCGCTCTATTCATTAATTCAGAAGAACAAATTTATTAGGAATGTAACATGGCAGTAAATCAACCATCCCTCGTCCACGAGACTGAAGTACAACGTAGGCATGCTAGGGTAAAAATTCCAGCGACCATTGCCTTAGACAGCAGCACGAAGGTCCTGAAACTCGAGAATATTTCAGCGAGTGGATTTGGCATCAACAACGCCGACAATACGATTGAACCAAACAAACTTTATTCGGGCCAATTACGATTTGAGTTCTTAGATTTTAGCTTTAGCGTACCCGTTAGATTTAGCCAAATTAACGCCTCTGCTGATGGTAACATTGGTTGTGAGTTTCAAGAGCTGAGCAAACAGGAAATCTCCACCATTCGCCTGATCATCACAAAGTATTTATCCGGTGAAGTTATTCAAGCTGGTGATGTTCTATCGACAATTAACCGTGATAATTACGCTAAACCACGTAAAAAAGATGTACAAGCGCCATTAGCTGGCTTTGCTAAATTGAAAGGCATTGTGGGAACCAGTTTATTTTTTGTCATCGGTCTATGCGCTTTCGCTTACCTCATCACTAATATCTACAATGTTTATTGGGTTGAATCATCGCTTTCTGCCAAAGTGACGCTTCCACACAACAAACTTTATACGCCTCGCGAAGGGCGGATATTTAGTCACGTAGAACCAGGAGATACCGTTAAAGCTGGTGATGTATTAGCAACCATCGAGTCACCTCTGTACGAATTGATGGAACCAACACTCCTAAACAAAGATTTCAACATCGAGAGCTTACAAAATATTTTGAGCCAGAATCTCAAACTGGTCGTCAAGAGTCCTTGTGACTGCCGCGTATTCGAACGCAATTTTACTGACGCTCAATTTGTAACTAAGTCTAGTGCGATCTTTAGTCTTGCCTCTTTAGATTCTAAGCCATTTATTTCGGCTAGTTTCCCATACAGCAGCCTATCATCGGTAGATCTTGGTAACACTTTGGATTTCTCTCTCGCCGGTAGTGAACACATCCAACAAGGTACTGTTTCCAATATTGAAATGTTCACCAACGATAATGGGTCGGGATACGTAAAAGTCGATGTTATTCCAAACGCGCCTATTGAGGATCTAAGGCTAAATCAACCGGTTATGGTGAGCACAACTCAACTCAACACCAGCACACTATTTGGCTCAGTAACGCCAAACGCTGGAGGTTAAGTATGTCTTTGCGTCTATCAACCTCTTTACTGGCTTGCGGCTTACTCTCTGGATGCGTTATCGACGATGTTAATAATTCAAAACATCTCCATAAGCAAGGAAACAGCTCCGAGGCAGAGAATGCTCTAAGTCGCTTAGCAAATGAAGGTTACTTAGAGGCAAAACTCGCTTTAGCGGCCATTTACGCCGATCCTCGTGAAGAAACCTATTCACCAGAAAACGCGGAAGAACTATACCGTTCTCTACTCGATGTATATCCAAAAGCTGAGCTTGGATTACTAAAGCTTGAAATGGCCAGTATTGAAGAGAATGAGACTGGAGATCTCTATCGCAAGATCTGGCATCGTCAGAACACTTCTAAAGATGCCCTGCCACTCTTGATCTCTTTTTATAAGCGGTACTACTCCAGTTACGACGTGAACGAGCTAGCGCCTGAGTTAAACAAATTGGTTGCTGAGGGTAATCTATCGCTTGCACTTAAATACGCGGCCAACTTCTCGACCATTGATGCTATCAATACCGACCTGAATCAATACTGCTTAAATGCTCCACAAGAGGATCGGTTAAATTGCTATAAGTTAGCTGTAATTAATCAAGTTCCTAATCAAGGCGAACAATCGAAATTCGCTGCCATTAGCGAGATTAAAGAGGCATACACGCAAGACGATTTAAACAATCAAGAAGTTGCTTCACTTGCTCAATTAGCAAGAAGCCAGCGCTACGGCGGACCGAACTCTTCACTGTTTGTCGCGTTAGCACAGATCACCGGCGCTGATAACCCTATATTGTGGTATCAAGCAATAAACATCGAGTATCGCTATTTACCCAAAGAGTCTCCTCGAACACAGGAAATCATTGCCCAGGCAAAACAACTCGCTGATCAGGGTTACACACCCGCCCATATTCTAATCGGTAAAGCCTATCAAAAGGGAAAAGGTGTTCAGCAGAGTTATCAGAATGCCGTAAATCATTGGCATCAAGCTGACTCTCTTCCAGAAGCTCAGTACCTACTTGGCGAAACTTATGTAAAAGGAATACTTGGTAAAGAGAATCTTCAACCCGGTGTCGATTGGTTAATCAAAGCGGCAAGAAGTAATCAAGATAAAGCCTACCTAACACTATCCAAGGCTTTTAAAGATGGCAATGGAATTATCCCTAACCCTGTTTATTCCAACGCATTTCTCAGTTTATATCATGAACTTTCGGGCAAAGAACGACCAAGCGTTCTTGATGAGAAGACCTCCTTCAGCGCGCAAGTTCAACAGCTAGTTGAAAGAGAAAAAATAGCTAGAATCGCCAGCCAAAAAAACAACAGTAAGGACGTAACACCATGAGACTGACAGTCGTCGCAATCTTATTCGCTGGTTTATCAACGCAAGCAAATGCAGATTTCGCGCATGCGATTAAAACAACCATTGAAACTCAGTCGACTAACTCAAACTCGATGGAAAAAGACAAGGATGTTATCAGTGCGGAGTATATCGCCAAGTTTAGCCACACACTAAATGAACAACAGCGTATGTATCTAGATGCGAGAGCACTGCTAACCAATGATTCATCAGTCTATAACGCATTTGATGACAACAGTGCGACAGCTAACATTGAGGATACTGATCATTTAGTCTTTAAGCTAAACGAATTCTGGTGGCAATACGACTTTGCCCAGCAATTAGAACAAAACAGCCTGTTCATTGGGTTAAAACGACATCGACTTTCGCCATACTGGCTTGATGAAGAAATTGAGTCTCTTTCATGGCAAGTAAAAAGTACTCGTGTAGATTGGCAACTTGGTTTAGGGCAAAAATTTTCTAGTTTTAATTCAAGTACTTCCCTCAAAGAAGAAGAGAAATCAAAACTGTATGCGTGGGCTGAAATTGAAAGTGATTGGATGCCCTACCACCACTGGAGTTTAAAAGGACTCGTCACAAAACAGTACAAAGATATCAATGAGAGCGAGGTATCTAATACCTATTCGTCCGCAATAGAAGGCGAGCTATGGTGGTTAGGGGCTGGTCTAAGCCACAACTGGTTATCCAAAGATGATCCTACTAGTTCATTTGCCTATAACCTACAAGCAATTCAACTACTTGGTAACGGTCGTTTTTTTGACTTTGATAGTAGTACGCTACGCCAAAGATCCATTTCCGCTACCGCTCTACTTGCTGGCATTAGAACACAGGTTACATCAGTACCTTTATATCTAGGTGTCACATTCGCTTATAGTGAAGGTGGCCAAGATGCGAGCAGCACGTTTATTCAAACCGCACTCGCCTCGAATAAAGGGAAATATGCCGGTAACAATGACGCGCTTTACCAGTTTAACTATGCCTTTGACCCGGATCTATCTAACTTAGTGACCGGTTCGATATTCTCCTCTTACGCATTTGATAGCGATTGGTCTGTCACTGGTGCCATTTCGCATTACCAAAAAGCCGATAGTTCCGCGCCAATATCTCGCCGACAACACCGTTTACACAGCGAAACTAGACAAAAAACACTTGGCACAGGCTTAGATCTAGAAGCGTCTTACCGCAGTGACAACTTCCTTGGTACTTCTCTTGGCAGCGTGATGCGTATACGAGCATCTCATTTTATGGTTGATGATGCCCTTGACCATTTTCAAGATGAAACTCGCCTACGCTTCGATATCACTTTAAAACTGTAGGTGGCACAATGTTAAAATTAACACTATTCGTCTCTTGCTTATTGCCATTCTGCGCTGTTGCAGAACAACACAATCAATACTCAAGCAATCAAGTAGCCCCCCCTACGCAAACTGTGCCGCTATTGCCTGATCTTTCTAAATACAAACAAGCATTTTTTGATGAGAAATTATCTAGATGGTCTCATCAGGCTGATATTTCTCTACAGCGACTACCAGAACAAGGATTATTGAGGCGTTTCCAGTTAATTACCGATATGGCATTGCAAGCTAAAGCTCAAGGCGCGATACCACAAGTTCTTATAATTGAAGATGGCTTGGCGACCTTAGATGATATCTCAACGAAGTTTCCTCAAGCACTAGTTAAAGATAAGAACAAACCAAACACCTATCTTGCACGATACCCTATTGTGGTAAGAGGCAATGCAGCTATCCTAATTAATGTGGGTGAAGAGCTAAGGCTCTCAGAAGAACGACGCACCTTCTTAGTTGGAGGAGGAGAGTTTTACATCCTAGGAGCAACAGTAAGCTCATGGCGTGAATCTACAAATAGCCCATCCTATTGGACTGGCGAGAAAAGTGATTACAGAGCGTTTTATAGCGTCTGGAATGGATCCGAAACCTATTTCTACAATTCCACCTTTGAAAGCTTAGGTTATTTCCGAACGAAAGCATACGGTATCTCTCTTGCTTCACAAAAATTAAGTGAACAAGAGTTAAACAAAATGCCTTGGATTGAAAACACACGTTCAACGGGTGTTTTAATGAATAACAAGTTCATCGACATCTACTATGGCTTCTATTGCTACAAGGCAGAAGACGTCGTAATTCTAGGGAATGAATACATAGACAACATCGTCTACGGGATCGACCCGCACGATTATTCAGAACGACTGATCATCGCGAAAAACGTGACTCATGGGACTCTGCAAAAACACGGGATTATTGTCTCTCGAGAAGTGAACAATAGTTTTATTTTTGACAACATAAGCTTCAATAATAAGCGTTCAGGTATCATGCTCGATCGTTCATCTATCAATAATGTTGTGGCAAATAATCGCGCCTTCGACAATGGTGGTGATGGCATCACATTGCAAGAAAGTAACAACAATTTCATCGTTAATAATCTCGTATACAACAACAAAGAGCATGGTATTAATCTTCGGAACAGCCAAAATATTGCCGTACTCGACAATACCCTACTAGCCAATGGCGGTGCAGGCCTCTACGGACATACTAACGATCTATCTGAACACACTCACCGCGATCTAACCTTAGACCCGTTTACAGCCAAGGTTTCATTTACTACCTCTGGCGGCAGCATAGTCGCCAACAAAAGTGCTGCAATTAATGCAACAAACTTCGAATACGCCACCATTGGTGAGATCGCGCTAGGTGAAAACGGCAGTAGCTACAACGTCAACTTCCTTGGCGAGCTGAAGCCCTTCTTTGAAGCCTATTCAGAAACCACTGCCGAATCGACAGCGCTTCAAATTCAAAGAGCTAAGGATTGATTTATGGTCTTTTCTTCGTCTGTATTTCTATTTCTATTCTTGCCGATTTACTTAGCCATCTATTATGTCGTTCCTTTTCGGTATAAATCTTGGGTGATCTTACTAGGCAGCTATAGTTTTTACGCATGGTGGCGTGTTGATTTTCTAGCCTTATTTATCACTGTGACGCTGTGGAACTATTGGCTGGCGCTTAAAATTGCACAACATAATGATACGGATAGAAAAAAAGCTAAACGATGGCTAACGCTCGCGATTGGTGGCAATTTATCAACTCTGGCTTATTTCAAATATGCCGACTTTGGGATTGATAGCTTAAATAGCATCCTTTTAACCTTAGGAGCAAGCCCACTTCCACTTGCGAATGTTATTCTACCAATTGGCATATCTTTCTATATTTTCCAAGCCATCAGTTATGTGGTCGATGTCTATAGAAAAGATGTACCTGTCACAAAGCGTCTAGTTGACTTTGCCGCATTCATCGCCCTGTTTCCACAGCTAATCGCAGGCCCCGTTCTACGCTATAAAGACATCGCTGACCAATTTGCCTCTCGTACACATAGCCTCGCGCTATTTGGTGAGGGTGTGCTGCTCTTTATGATTGGCTTTATCAAAAAAGTGCTGATAGCGGACTCGGTTGCAACAATCGCAGATGAGAGCTTTTTACTCGCGGAACCCTCATTTTATGATGCTTGGCTAGGAGCAATAGCCTATTCCATTCAACTCTACTTTGATTTTTCTGGTTACAGTGATATGGCCTGTGGCTTAGGGTTGATGATGGGATTTCGCTTCATCCAAAATTTCAACCGCCCTTATGTGAGTTTAAGTATCACAGAATTCTGGCGTCGCTGGCACATAAGCCTTTCTACTTGGCTAAGAGATTATCTTTATATCCCACTGGGTGGAAGTCGCGGTAGTAGCTTACTGACCTATCGAAACCTACTTCTTACCATGCTACTGGGCGGACTTTGGCATGGTGCAAACTGGACATTCATATTTTGGGGGGCGTTACACGGTACTGTACTGGCATTGGAAAGGCTAACAGGATGGTCAAACAAGGATAACCTTAAGTTATTTCGTCTTATCACAACGATGTTAATCGTCATCATTGGTTGGGTAGCATTTCGAGCCAACGACGTTGGGCAAGCTTTCTATTACTACTCCATTATGTTTGATTTTTCAGCTATGGAGGGCGCAAACTCGCAAACTAACCCTTCTTACCGCGCGATATGCTTTTTAAGCATCGGTCTTAGCTATGTCCTATTTGAAAACGTCGTCACGCGCTTTAGTCAGCGTTCTATTGCCCTGCCAAGTCTGATTAAACCAACGTTAGTGTTCAGTTTGTTTGCTTTATCTGTAAGCAAATTAGTGGCGTCAGCCTATTCACCTTTCCTTTACTTCCAGTTTTGAGGTTAATGATGAAAGATCTGTATCTCAAGTTTTCATCCATCGCTTTCTTACTGTTTATCGGCATAGTTTGCGTTGGCAACTTATACCAATCATCAGAGCAATCTGTTGAAGGCGATATATTCAATGGCGAGCGAACGCGAGCTTGGGAATCATCGTACGACGAGAGCTCCATTCTATCCGAGTGGTCCAAGAACCTTTGGGCAATGCTTGACTATGTCTTGTTACACGAAGGCATGAAAGGGGTAAAAGTGGGTGAGAACGGTTGGTTGTTTAGCAACGAAGAATACGAACTTCCATCTGAATCAAGACTTAATGACAATATAGACTTTATTCAAAGCACAGCCAAAACACTTCAAAAGCATGATATCGAGCTAAAAATTGTCCTTATTCCAGAAAAAGCCGAAATATATCATCGCTACGCTCCTCAACAACACTTCAGAGGGAAACATTTAAGGTCTGAAGTGACGCAATCCTTGGATGCAATCAAGGTCGATTACATCGACCTCTTTTCTGTCTTTTATGACCACAGCGATAACTCTCTACTCTATTTGAAAACCGATACGCATTGGAGCCCTATCGGAGCAAAAATCGCAGCAACTACTGTCGCGAATCAATTGCTAAGCAAGGGCAATACGCCCTACCTATCGCAGTTAGTGGAAACTCAAGAATTACGAGGAGATCTCCTCAACTTTATTCCTGTATCCCCACATTTTAGTACCTTAGGCCCTTCTCCGGATAGTTTACCTCTCTATACCACCGCTAAAGAGTCAAACAATGAAGAGGACCTATTTGGTGAGCCTGCTATCCCTCAACTGTTGTTAGTTGGCACGAGTTATAGCGCCAATCCAAATTGGAACTTTCCCGGTTTCCTGCGAGAAGCAGCCAGTCAAGACTTGATAGATATGTCCGTTGAAGGGGAAGGCCCATTTCAACCAATGCAAAGCGTTCTCAGTGACGCTTCACTACTGGATGGTGGTGTAAAAACCATCGTTTGGGAAATACCCATCCGTTATTTCGAATCCCAACAATTCCATATGAGTACGCAAGGAGATCACTCATGAAATTTGTCAACGCTATTATTACGTTAAGTCTATTCTTCAGCTCACAATTGTCCGCGAACGATGCCGCTCTGTATGATCCTAAACCGAACAAGGATTCAAGTTTTGTTCGCTTAGTCAATACTGCAAATACCAAGCAGACACTACAAATTAACGGTAAGAAAACAAGGTCCACTGATGCGTATTCAGTCTCTCCTTATATTGCTCTCGATGCCGGCAGTTACCAAATATCAATCGGCGTAACTGAGAAAGAAATAACCATTCCAAGTAATCACAAGTACACCCTGTTTATACAAGACAACCAAATTCGTTTTGTAGAACAAGCTAAGAATACGAGCAAGAAATCTGCCCGTATTGCGTTCTTAAATCTTTCAGAACAGCCATTGTCACTGACTACACAAAACAACAAGTCGGTGTTTGAACAGTTAGGTAAATATCAAGCCATCGAACGTGATGTTAACCCGATGAAACTCAACTTCGTTGTTAAGAACGACAATCAAGCTATCGTGGCTGACGTAAATGGAGTGTCGATGAAGCGTGGTTTTTCTAGCGATATCATCACCTTCAACACGGCTTTGGGGACTAAAGCACTAACATCAAACTCTGAGTGGTAACAATGAGAACATCAAGTCTTTTACTGTTTCTATTATTAGCAAGTTTTCAGTGTATTGCGACGCCGAAATATAATGCCGAACTTGTCCAAGAACTGTGTTCGGCTGCTCAGTATCAAGAAAACTACAACACCCAGTATACAAAATATATGTATCCACTGGTGTTAGATACTAGGGCCGGAATTTGGATGACCGGGGGACAGCGAGAGCTCTCCCAAGAAATTGATCAAGAAAGCGTTCTAGAATTCAAACGATTCATTAATAGCGTAGAAGCGCGTTTTAATGCAACCATAGTTTTAGCGCTAGCACCGCCAAGAACGTTGGAACACGATCGTTGGAGCAATGGTGAATATGCTTCAAAACAAGAACTACATAAACGATACCAATCTATCATCAAACTGTTCCGACAATCAGGTATTCATGCACCTGATCTATCTCGAGGTATTGATGATGTTAAACCAAGTTACTTTTTTCAAAGAGACGTTCATTGGCGGCCTGAGGGAGCAAGGCATGCTGCATATGCAATCAAAGAGTATCTCCAGACAAGCGGTATTTTAGACCAGTTGCCAAAATCCGATATCGAATTTATCACGAAGCAAGTTGGTGAAAGCCAGTTATCCAAATCAACGTTCAATCGAGTACTAAAGTCGGTTTGTGGTTATTCTTTCATCGACGAATCAAGCATTCGCTACGAAACAGCCTCAAAGGCTGAGCTAGATCTATTTGATACTAGCGAACCAGATATTTATATGCTGGGTACCAGTTACTCGAAAGTACCATTGTTTAACTTCGAAGGATTTTTAAAAGAAGCACTGCAACGAGATGTCACAAACCTAGCAGTTAGTGGTGGGGGGGAGTATGGCGCATGGTTAGAACTACTTCAGGCAAATGACGAAAGTAATTCGACACATAAAATCATAATTTGGGAGCTGCTCTCCTATTATAACCCCACAGATCATGAGACCTTGAAGCACCTAATACCGATGGTCAACGATGGCTGTAATAAACAACAGAAACTAAATAGTTTTTCTTCAACTATTCACGATCGACATAAAAAAGAACTGATTTTTTCACCAAACCTTCTAAATTACTACCCATCTCAATTGACTGTGGATCTACAAACCGACGTCTCGGATACCAAGTCACTTAAGCTACTGATCTGGCATGAATCGGGGCATAAAACGAAAGTCTACTTAAGCTCTACTCGTAATAGACACAAGAATGGTCGCTTTGTATTTGAGCTGGCTCAGAAACAATCTGATGAACTGGGGAGAATCCTTGCTGTTGACCTACTTGACGTCGAGTCAAACTCGCAACCTATCACACAAATTAATGGCTCTGTTTGCTTGTCAACTGTTGGAGGAAATGCATCATGAGATGGGGACAGGGTCAATTAATTTTTGTATCACTTTTAGTGTCAGCTTGTGCAACTGAAGCAAGCATTGAAAATGTCGCCCTCCCTACTGACTATTTTGTTACCGCTGCACCTATAAGAACAAAAGACGTCACTTGTACTACCCTACCGCCCTATCAAGGTTCCATGGTGTTTTACAGCAAATACCGTAAAAGTGACCCAGAAAAAAGTCATGTTATCGCGAGTTTGGATGAAAAATATAGACAAGATACTTTTGGTATAAATCGGTTTAACTCACACATGACCAAGCTCGCTGATCGACTAGTGAAATCGCCTACCGAGGAAGATCTAAAATGCTATCTAGACAATCTTACCAACTGGTCTAAGTACAGTTCTTTGGCAACAAGCAAAGATGAGAACTACGTAGGAAAAGCAGTCAAAAAATGGGCGCTAGCTTCAATTGCCAGTAACTATTTGAAAGTCATCACTAACCATTCAACAATCGTTGACCAACAACAAGATCAGGATATCAAAAAGTGGATTTCGATATTGGCAAATCAAGTCACCATTGATTATTCCAATCGCAAAGCTTCTCAAATAAATAACCATGACTACTGGGCTGCATGGGCAGTTATGGCTTCAGCGGCTGTACTTAACGATACTAAGTTATATCGTTGGGCCGAAGGACGCTTTGTCTACGCAACACAACAAATCGACGACCGAGGCTTTTTGCCTAATGAGTTAAAAAGAAGCCAAAGGGCAGCCAATTATCACAACTATGCGATGCAACCTTTGGCCATGCTAGGGTTATTTATTAATGTGAATAACCCTGACACCTTCAGCGCTCATAGACCGTCTCTTGAATTGCTGGCAGACAATCTATTCATCCATGCAACCGGGACACCTATCTTCGAATTAGAGACCGGCGTTAAACAAGTCGATTCCGACATAACTATAAACGGACGCAGCGCTTGGCTCGCGGCCTACCTAACCTATTCTCCTGCACAGGAGAAGCAAATTCGTGAAGTAATCGATATATCAACCAATCTACGCTCAACTCGTTTAGGCGGCGATTTAGGTTTTCTTTTTTTGCATCCAACTAATCACCACAATAAGGAATAATTATGGTTCCAGTAATTTTGTCAGGCGGCAGTGGCTCTAGGATGTGGCCACTATCTCGTAAAGACTTTCCAAAACAATTCATCAGCTTAGTCAGTGATTTCTCGCTATTGCAGGATACGGTTTTAAGGCTACCAAACGGCGCTGATGAGCAGCCGATCTTCATTTGCAGCGAAGATCATCGATTTATCGTCAAAGACCAACTGGCTGAAATTAATTGTCATGCTCGCTCTGTTTTACTTGAACCAACCGGTCGAAACACAGCTCCAGCTGTCGCTTTAGCCGCCTTGGAGCTAGAACATCAGGGCCTCAGTGATGAACTTATGCTTGTGCTTCCCGCCGATCACGTGATCAAAGACAAGCAAAAATTCCATCAAGCTCTAAGTCAAGCTTGCGATGCCGCTCAAGCCGGTAAACTGGTGCTGTTTGGTATCGAACCGACTGGACCAGAAACTGGCTATGGTTATGTTAAGTCGGGAAATAGTATTGTTGATAATACTTACGAAGTTGACCGCTTTGTTGAAAAGCCCGACATCAATACAGCCATCGAATACCTCAAATCCGGTCAATACTACTGGAACAGTGGAATGTTTTTATTTAAAGCGAGCGTTGTTTTAGATGAACTCAAAAAACACACCCCAGAAGTACTCGACTACTGCCGTACGGCCATAAACTCTAAGTTCAAAGATCTGGATTTCTACCGCATCGATGAAACTGTTTTCAGTCGCTGCCCTGATATTTCTATTGACTACGCTGTGATGGAAAACACTCAAGACGCTGTAATTGTTCCCCTCAGTGCTGGTTGGAACGACGTAGGTAGTTGGTCTGCTTTATGGGAAGAACGAGACGACATACGAGATAATCAAGGCAATGTTTATCAAGGGGATGTTATTGGTGAAAGTAACCAAGACTGTTTGGTCAAGGCTAACCATCGACTCGTCAATGTCAATGGCCTCAAAGATACCATCGTAATTGAAACAAAAGATGCCGTGATGGTCTCGCATAAAGACCATGTGCAAGATATCAAACAAGTGGTGGAGACTCTAAAAAGCCAAGAGCGCAATGAAGGCTCACATCATACAAAGAGCTATAGACCTTGGGGTTTTAACGACAGCATCGATAAAGGGAGTCGCTATAAGGTGGTTAAGCTGACCATACATCCTGGAGACTCACTCTCTCTACATCGCCATTATCATCGTGCAGAGCACTGGATTGTTGTCAAAGGCAGCGCGGTAGTTACCGTCGATGAAAACTCCTTTGTCATGACTGAAAACCAGTCCACCTATATTCCACCAGCAACTTACCATCGCTTAACCAACAACGGGCAAATCCCGTTAGAACTAATAGAAATTCAAACCGGTTCTTATTTAGGTGACGATGACATAGAACGTGTCGAAGACAACTACGGACGTTCAACAACTGAAAAACATGATGCAGGACTTATGCAACCAGCTCCATTCTTGCACATGGTTAGAAACTCATAAGGTAGGCCGACAACATGGAACAATTAACCTGTTTTAAAGCCTACGACATTCGAGGTAAATTAGGGGAAACGCTCGACGAAGAGATCGCTTACAAGATTGGGCGCGCATTTGCTCAGCATCTAAGTGCGAAAAATGTCGTGGTAGGCGGTGATATCCGAGAATCAACAGAAGCGCTTAAGGCCGCGTTAATTCAAGGACTAACCGATAGTGGCGCTGATGTAATCGATCTCGGGCTTGCGGGCACCGAAGAAGTTTATTACGCCACCCCCTACTTTGATGCATGCGGTGGTATTGAAGTAACGGCGTCACACAATCCAATTGACTATAATGGGATGAAACTCGTTGGACAGAACAGCAAACCAATCAGTGGCGATACAGGGCTTAATAGTATTAAACAATTGGTCGAAACTGGAACCTTCAAACGCATTGGGCATAAAGGTAACGTCAAGACCATTGATATTAAGCCTGCCTTCGCGAAATACTTAGTCAATTATTTCGATACTGGCTGCATGTCAGCGAAAAAAGTGGTTATCAATCCTGGTAATGGTGCCGCAGCCCCGCTGTTAGATGCCATTGAAAAGGAAATGAGTCTACTAGGAGCGCCAATTGAGTTTATAAAAGTAAACTACACTCCAGATGGCAGTTTTCCCAATGGTATCCCCAACCCACTGCTGGAAGAAAACCGCTCATCAACCGCAGAAGCAGTCATTACCCATAAAGCTGATTTAGGTATTGCATGGGATGGTGATTTCGACCGCTGTTTCCTCTTTGATGAAAACGGCGAGTTTATCGAAGGTTATTACATAGTCGGTTTGTTAGCAGAGGCTTTTTTGAATGCCCATCCAAACAGTAAGATCATTCATGATCCAAGACTAACTTGGAATACTATTGATGTGGTGGAATCAAATGGCGGTCATGCTATACAGTCAAAAACTGGCCATGCTTTCATCAAAGAGCGAATGCGTGAGGAAGATGCCATTTATGGTGGCGAAATGAGCGCCCATCACTACTTTCGCGACTTCAACTACTGTGATAGTGGGATGATTCCTTGGATTCTTGTACTCAATCTTTTAAACCGTAAAAAGTGTTCTCTCTCAAGCTTAGTTCAAGAGCGAATGGAAATTTATCCTGCCTCTGGAGAAATCAATCTAACATTGAACAATCCGCAGGAAAAACTTGAACTTATCGCTCAACACTTCGCTAATGACGGTTTTCGTATTGATACTACCGACGGGATCAGTGTTGATTTGACACACTGGAGGTTTAATTTAAGGATGTCAAATACAGAGCCACTAATAAGACTCAATGTTGAAAGCAAGAAAAGTGTTCAATTAATGAGAGAGAAAACCGAAATGCTAAAAGAAATGATTATGGGATAACTGCATCACAATGTTAGGTATTTAATTTTGGCAATATAACTTTGTGGGCGCAATTTTGCGCCCACTGACTAATTTACTATTTAGATAATAAATCATGAACATCGAACCAAAACAAAAAATACTCTATGCAGGTAACGAATCTTTACAAAGCGCAGCATTTACTAGAATACTTTGCAATGAACTTAATTTAGAGAAAATTGACAACATTGAGTTTATTGAAAATGAAACAAAACCAACTTTAGTACTAATTGACCTTGTCACTGAAAACATTGAACTTCAAGAATTAAAACAGCAGTTGGAGAAAAATCCAACTCTATGCTTAGTCATTTTATTGAATGTCGAAGAAGATAAAGAATACTCAGCTTTCCTTTCTTGGCCTTCCGTTGTCGGAACATTTAAGCCATCAGATTCACTGGACTTCTTGATTGCAGGAATTCAAAGAATGATGAATGGTGAAATATGGGTATCTCGAGAACTCAGCACTCAGTTAATACATCATTTCAGAGGGCACCATGAAAGGAAGAGGCTATCTGTCGGAGAATTAACTCATAGACAGAAAGAAATATTGAGAATGATCATGGATGGAATTTCCAATATTGATATCGCAAAAAAATTAAATATCAGCCCAATGACAGCAAAAACCCACATCTACAATATATACAAAAAAATCAAGGTTAAAAATAGAGCACAAGCCACTCAGTGGGCAAGCAAATATCTTCTAGATTAATATTAAATGACAAAAACAACAATAAATAGCTCAATACTATTGCTGGGCTTTAAGATATATAACAAACTACTCTATTCATTCAATAAGGAACAGCATGCATTATTTTTATCCACTTGATTGTCAAATTCAAGAGTATGATTGGGGCAGTAAAACATCATTAAACCAGTTATTCGGCATTAAAAATATCGAGAACAAACCTCAAGCGGAAGTTTGGATGGGTACTCACCCTAATGGATGTTCAACCATCATTGCGAACGGTGAAAAAACACCATTATCGACCTTCATCCAAAAGCAATCTATCTTCGCCCTAGGTGAAAAGGTTGTAAAACGATTCAATGGTTTACCATTCTTGTTTAAGATACTCTGCGCTGACAAAGCTCTCTCCGTACAAGTTCATCCCAATAAAACGCAAGCTGAACAAGGGTTCAACAAAGAACAGAGATCTGGAAAGGTGGCATTAGATAGTGCTAAGCGAAACTATAAAGATCCAAACCATAAACCTGAATTAGTTTACGCATTAACCCCATTTCAAGCGATGAATGGATTCCGCCAGTTTGATGAGATATTGACCCTACTTTCACGTTTAGATATTCATAAACTCAATAGAATGCTGGAAGAGTTTGAAGCGAACTTAACTCACGATGGGTTACGTTTGTTGTTTGAAGCAATCCTTTATACCAAAGGAGCAGAAAAACAAACAATGATCAGCGGCCTGCTTAACCATGCAAAAAAACATCGCGACATTGAACCTTTCAATTTAGTACTAACTCTTGCTCAGCAATATCCAGATGATATTGGGCTATTTTCCCCATTATTCCTTAACACTATTACGCTCAAGCCTGGGGAAGCGATGTTTCTGCGAGCGTGTACCCCCCATGCATATATCAGTGGTTCAGCCCTCGAAATTATGGCGAATTCGGACAATGTGTTACGAGCAGGTTTAACCAGCAAGCATGTAGATGTTTCAGAGTTAACACGCTGTGTTGAGTTCTACCCTCAATGTAAAAGCACGTTACGCTCAACACCTAACAAAAACCTCAATGCACAACACTATGCAATTCCTGTCGATGATTTTTCTTTTAGCGTCTATTCATCTAGCCAAATCAATCAACTTGAAACAGACAGCGCAGAAATTATCATTGCTCTCGATTCCCCAATAACACTCTCACATTCAAATGGCGAGAGTGTTACCTTGAATCAAGGCGAACCTGTGTTTGTCGCAGCCGCTGTTCAACAATATACCGTTAGTTGTAGTGGTACTTTTGCCCGCGCATACTGCTCGCTCAATTAACTAACAGCCATTCATCAAACACTGCTAATAACCTGGAGAGTTCACCCAACAGTAAATCAGGGCTTGCTTCATTGCCTAACTGGGTACTCTCTTCCCAAGCTATTGCTAACGCTGTCAGTCCTTCTAGCTGCAATAGCGATGCAGAACCTTTGAGTCGATGGATAACTTGCGCTAGCTGTTCTCCATCTTCAATAAGCGCCTTTTCTTGCTTAAACGAATCCACAACGACTCTCATCATTTCCGCTCTTTCATCACCTTGATGATCATCTAACCAAGTAAGGTCTGTCATATGTCGTGAGATTACGTTTTTTGAAGCGACACTTTCAAATTCAATATGTTCTCGAAGCATTTCGCCCAGCTCTTCAAAACTGTATGGCTTGTAGAGAACGTGATCCATGCCAACGCTAGCGGCTTTTTCAAACACAAGCCTTGAATCTTCCGCTGTACACCCTACAACGGGCAAATGCCCAAGTTGTTTACTTTGTTTTATTGCACTGCACAACGCATAGCCGTCCATTTTAGGCATATGGCAATCGGTGATCACAAGATCAATTTCCCCAAAGTGTTCTTCTAAATATTGATAAGCCTCTAGGCCATCATTTCTGACCACTGCTTCAATGCCAAATTTGGCAAGCTGTTTACTAAACAATAATCGGTTGATTGGATCATCATCGGCAACAAGTATGTTTCCTATAAACCTTACTTGTTCGATTTCTAAATCATTCACTTCGTCTTTTTGGTACTTGAGTGCATCTAGGATAACGTCTGGATAAACGTTCTTCCATCCGCTCGCTAGCTCAATGATTGGATAAGATACATCTGTTTGCACCGACCATACTTTAAGCCAATCTAAGGTAACCGCATCGTTAGAGTGCGCTTGGTACTCCGAGCCTATAAAAGCTGTAGTCTGCGAGACGGGTAATAACAATTCTATCGTCGTACCGATGCCTAACTTGCTATTTATTCGCAATTCACCTGACATCATATCGACAATGCTTTTGACAATTGTCATACCTAAACCAGTACCGCCATACTGACGAGTGATCGAAATATCACCTTGCGCAAAAGGAGTAAAAATACGCGAGAGTTGCTCGTCATTCATACCACAACCAGTATCGCTGACAGTAACCAACAACTGCTGTTCAAGTAACTTAATACTGACCTTAATCGAGCCTTGCTGAGTAAACTTCACCGCGTTGTTTAATAGATTATTTAACATTTGTGCGACGCGTAACCAATCCAGCTCTGCTTTCGCATACGGGGTCGCTTGCCAATCTAATTCAAATTCTAAGCCTTTCATTGCCGCATTTGATTCGTAAGTCCGAAGCAAAGGCGCCAGTTCGCTATAGATATTACCATTGCGTATATCTAGATGAAGCTGATTGGCTTCGATCTTTGAAATATCAAGAATATCGTTGACCAACAACCTTAATCGGTTTGCCGACAATTGCGCGTTAGTCAGCAATTCAACATTCTCATCACCCTCAGTTTTTGAACTCATTAACTCCATCAAACCGATCATAGCGGCAATTGGAGTACGAAGCTCATGACTGACGGTGGCAAGGAACAAATCTCGTGATTTTATCGCTTTCAACGCTTTTTCATTCGAAGCTTTAAGTTCATCTTTTTGCGTTTCCAACGCAGTATAGTCATCAAAAACCATCATTCGGTATCGACCGTCATCATTGAGGCCACTGATCTCATTTTCGATAACACGCAAATATCTCTTTGAAAAGCTGCACTGGCATACTAGATGGTCGCTATTGCCAAACTGATAGGTTTCATTTTTCAGTAAACAGTTGCCTCTCTGAAAATTTGAACATTGCATACCATGTTGATTAAACGCCTTGTTTGACATGACTATTGAGCCATCAGTATCGTAAATGGCAACCATACTCGGTAGGCGATCGAGCAAATCACGCAACCAAACCATACGACGCGCGTTCTGCTTTGCTTGCTCATCAGCACGCACCAACGACTTAGACAACCGATTCGCTTTAATTTGAAATGCAATGATGATCAATAAGAAGACCGATAATACTGACAATAAAGCCAACGCGATTTTATTCTTATTGTAACCGTACTGAACGATCACTTTGTGGTGCTTTAAATGCAGCATCTCAACTTCGTTTTCACTCACTTGAGTAATCACCTGATTCATAATGCCTTGTAACAAGCTGCTTTCTGGCGCAAAAGTAAAAACCAGATCAATACTTAACCTTTTTGCTTGGGGAGATTGCAAAACACTGAACAACTCATCCTCAGTATTATAAGCATAATAATCAACGACATATGATGGAATATAAGCATAATCGACATCACCATCCTTCATGTCATCTAGCAACTCATCTAAATCCTGATAGATAGTCGGTATAACATCAAATACTCGCTGCGCTTCTCCCATAACCAACCGACCGGTCCTATCTAGTATTGCGATCTCGCCACTGCCCGACTTAGTATTCGACTCAACGCACTTCCAATTGATCGACGCAAACGAATTAGTAAAGATAAAGTCTTTATTTTTATCTTGAGCAAATCCGGGGAGTAAATCGATATCGCCATCACGCAACATTTCAATCGGTGATTTATCTTCAGGTGGCACATAGACAAATTGTATCCCGCTCTTTCGTGACAACACCGCCATCAGATCATGGATATAGCCAACTTGGTTGCCATTTTCTAAATACGAAAACGGGCGCATTTTTTCTTCAAAGCTATAACGAATGGTGGTTCGCCCATAGTGAAGAGCTAATGCTTTCAGCATCATTTCCTCTGCAATGGGATCCACTAAAGTTCGCTGATTTCGGCGCAAAGAGGCGCGAGATAATGCGACGTATTTATCCGCTAGTTTGTGAAGCTCTGTATTATTTTTAGCCGTCGCTATCGCTGCGGGCAAAGGTGGGAGTTCGGCCAAATAGTCGATGTTACCTTGCCACTCGCCAGGAGTTCGTACAGATAGATATTGCTCTGCAGTAATGACATCTGTATACAAGGCATCAATTTCCCCTTTCGCAATCGAGCGTAGAAGAATTCGCTCTGAATCGAAGATGGAAATATTTTCGAATCCCTGCTTTTCATACATGAAGCAGTAAAAAGAACCTCTCACGCAACCCCATCGTAAGCTTTCAGCATTCTGTTTGCGCTTGCCCGAGTCTTGATACCAAATAACACTGCGGATATTAAAAATTGGCGTGGTAAAGTTGAAATAATCTTCGGCATAGTCTGTAGTCGCATAGCCCAAAACCATGTCTAAATCACCATAATATAGCGCCGTTAGCATTTCATCACGATTAGCGAAAAATCGATATTCCGTATCGTAACCATGCTTATCTGCGAACCTCCCAACGAGGTCTTGGAAAGTACTGTTCTCTTCTCCAACTTGCTTAGGCGTCCACAAATAGTTGAAGTGATCAATTTGACGACCGATCACAAGTTTTTGTTTCTCTTCGACTAATGGATTCCTTTCACTCTCTTGAGCAAAAGAGAACGTAGAAAATAGAGAAAAAAGGAGAAAGACGAGAACGGCCTGCATTACAACTACCCATGCTAATTACTGCGCAATATTATCTCTGGCGCATAAGCAGTTCTCTAGAAAAGGTTTGGAAATAATTTTTATGCTTACGACAAAATTACAGGCCGTGGTATGACAAACTGATTTCTTGTCTTTTTTACTAATCCAGTAAACTATCTTGATAGATCATTTTCTTGCTCATACCACCATCAACCACCAAGTTATGACCATTGACAAAGTCATTCTCTGGGTGGGTTAAGAAAAGACAAGCATTGACAATATCGCGCGCTTTACCAACTCGACCAGAAGGATGTTGCTGATGGTCAAAATCAGCAAGCTGCTGGTAATCCTCAACCTGAATCCAGCCAGGGCTGACTGCATTCACTGTGATTGGGGTTTCTGTAAGAGAAATCGCCATCGATTTAGTCAACGACACCACTCCTCCTTTCGATGCGCCATACGCGTCCCAACCCGCTTCATTTTGATTCCAGCGCGTAGAGGCGATATTGACGATACGTCCATAATCTTGCCCCCGATTAAGGCGAATAAAGTGACGACTACAAGCAAACGCGCCTTTTAGGTTAACATCAATCACACGTGAAAACTCATCATAAGTCAGATCTTGTAGCGCCTTATTAAAATTGGCGATAGCACCGTTATTAATCAACACATCGACTTTACCCAAGCGCTGTTCAATTTCACTAAACGCTGCATCTATCGTTAAAGCATCGCCCAAATCAGCATGTAAAAACTCCACGCCTAACTCATCCGTGGCAACAACATCTAAAACGACCACATACGCGCCGCCTTCACGATAGGCTTGCACCAAATGCTTGCCGATTCCACGGCTACCACCGGTGATCACCACAACTTTATCTTTATACATAACACTTACTTATTCTAAACAGACTCGCTGCGATTTTAGAGTGAAACAAGGTCATTGAATATAATTTGTGTCTACATTTCGATCACGCAAATTGATTAATGAACTATATTTCAGTATGCCGCAGAGGATACCTCCATTTGCAACAAAGAGCTCAGCGGTACTATAACAATAAAACATTTGTGTAAAACGTCTTTCGCTAAAACTCACTCACCCACACAAAACGAAAAATTAACTACTGATTTTATTATGAAAGATGAAAAATTTGGGTTCTATTGGATCGGAAAATCACCGCCGAGCGACACCTATCACTTAGTGCATTGGATCAACAACATTGAGGAGTTACCACAAACCATTGGTAACGCAATTTGTATCAATAATGATACAGATGAAGAAATCGATAGCACTTTAACCGAACTTTTCACAAGAGAAGGCGCATGGTCATGGAGCGTTTTTACGACACGCCACACCGAGCTATCGAAAGCCATTTGTGATGGCCTATTCGAGCCACTCCACTCATTTGCTTTAGCAAGAAAAATTAAGCAGAAAGCAATCAGTGTTGCAAGCTCACTGTCTAAAGAGCCTTTGGTCGGATGGTTAGGGCTAAGTGATAAACGCCGAATTAAGCCGCTAAAATACCTCAATTCACCGTCGATATACACTTATCCCATCGTTAATGCATTTTATCCGGAAGCAACCACCAGTCATCGTTACGTCCTATCGGAAAAAAAACGCAACATCATAGAATCCGACCTGCTCGTTGATCGGATTCGAGCATGTAAACACTGCAATAGTTCCCACCTTAATTACATCGAAGTCTGTCCTCATTGCAATTCCATAGATATTGAGACTCAAAGCTCTTTGCACTGCTTTACCTGTGGCAATGTTAGTGAACAGCAGAGCTTTCTGCGCAGAGGTAAGCTCGAGTGTCCAAAATGTCTAACTCAATTGCGTCATATTGGCGTCGATTACGACCGACCTCTAGAAAACTATCACTGCAACAGTTGCAGTAGCTTCTTCATTGAAACAGCAACGAGGTGTCAGTGTTTTAGTTGTAATCAGGCATCAAGCATTGATGAACTCATAATACAAAAAATCGAACAATTTAAGTTGGGAGAAGCAGGAGAGTACCTTTTCTATCATGGTAAACTGTTTGAGGCCCCAGAGCTCTCCATTAAGGGTAAAGTGGATATCGTGTTTTTCCATCATTTGCTCTCATGGGCAAACAAAGTCGCTCTGCGCCATGAACACCAACATCTACTCTTAGCGATTTACCTCCCAGTAATGAAAGAGTTTGAACAACACCACTGCAGCGCTCAACTGTTTGCTTTGATGGAGCAAATTACCGATTACCTAAGTCAGATATTCCGCGATACAGACATCTGTTGCCAACTCAAACAAGACCTCTTGATGGTCTTTATGCCCCACACATCCCGAACTCAACTCAATGCCTTAGAAGAAAAGCTGTCTAAGCTAAGCGAACTCATTCAAGACAAGGAGTTTACCTTAGACGTGTATTCATGGATGCTGCCAGACGAAGAAATAGATGATCAACTCCCACTTTGGTTAGAAGCAAGAATTGGTGAAATTTATGCTTCAAGATAGCTTTTCGCTACTCACCTATCTGCAAGGCATACTAATACATAATAAAGAGCTTTGGCTTATGCTTTTTCCAGTGATGATCGCTTTTGAGTTGCCTCTTTATTTATTAGTACTAACGGGCATTTTCCGTTGGTCTTGGGCATCAGAAAAACAACCAGCCCCCCAACGATACCCGTCTATCAGCTTTGTGATTACTTGCTATGGTGAAGGCGATGCTATCGGCATCACCATCGATACTTTAGTTGAACAAGTCTATCCCGGCCATATCGAAATCTTAGCGGTTGTAGATGGTGCAATACAAAATAACAATACCTACTGCGCTGCACTTAACGGAGAAAAACGCCACGCCGGCGTTAAAAACAGAAAAGTTCGTGTGGTACCCAAATGGAAGCGAGGTGGCAGAGTCTCGACACTCAACGCTGGTCTTTCAGCCGCAAACGGTGAGATTATAATTAACGTTGACGGTGATACATCGTTTGATAACGACATGGCTTGTTCGATGATCAAACAATTTGATTCATCACAAGTCATAGCCAGCGGCGGCGCATTGCGAGTCAGAAATCATGACAACAACATACTAACAAAAGTGCAAGCTCTCGAGTACATGCTGTCTATGCAAGCAGGTAAAACCGGTATGGCCAATTGGGGAGTTTTAAACAACATTTCTGGTGCATTTGGAGCATTTCGCAAGCACATACTAAAGCAAGTTGGTGGATGGGACACTCACACTGCTGAAGATTTAGATCTAACCATGCGATTAAAACAATACAAACGTCGCTACCCGGGTAATGAACTTGCTTTCGCCACTCGTGCGGTTGGTCATACAGACGTACCAGACACATTAAAAGGTTTAGCCATGCAGCGGCTTCGCTGGGATGGTGATTTGCTGTTTCTATTCTTAAGAAAGCACAACAAAGGGTTATCTCCACAGCTTTTAGGCTGGGGAAATTTCATATTCACACTCGCCTACGGCATTATCCAAAATATTCTGTTACCCCTGCTGGTCATTTTATACAGTATCTATCTCGCGATTATCTATCCCGTTAGTTTTGTGTTCGCATTGATGGCCCTGCTGTACATTATCTATCTATTTCTAAGCACTTTGATCTTCGTTGCGTATATCGGTTTGATTTCCGAACGCCCAAATGAAGACATAAGCTTTACCAAATGGTTACTTCTCTATCCTATATATCAGTTTTTCATGAGATTAGTTACCGCCTTCTCAATGATCAACGAAGTAGTACGAAGAAGTCACGAAGAATCAAGCATGGCGCCTTGGTGGGTATTGAAAAGAGGAAAAAGGTTCTGATATGAAGGTAAACTTTCACTTAGATAAACAAAACAAACCTGATTCTGAAAATGGCATGAAAGTCGTCTATGGTTCAGCCAAAAGAAGCGGCTATAGAATACGTTGGTATCTCATTTTATTTCTCGTCATAAGCCCGCTTTTATTTATGGCGTACTATCTATTCCGTACTCAAATTTTGATTACAGCGCCGGCAATTGTCACTTCGTACCCTGTTACATTTATTGCCACACAGCCTGCTGTGGTAGGTGAAATACCTTTCGATGTAGGCATTAGCGTTGCTGAGGGAGATCCACTCCTTATACTCAAAAACAATGCACTCAATGAAGAAGTCGCTTTTATTCAAGAAGAACTCATAAAACTTTCATCCTCGAAATTGCAACCCACCAGTAAACTCTATGAAGAAAGCATCAAAACCACGAAATTAAGTCTACGTAAAGTCGAGCAAATTCAACGAAAATACGACAAATTCCGTAAAAATGGGCAAGTTTCTGAAGTAGATTATGCGGCAATTGTAAATATGAGCAGCGCGCTTAACAGCCAACTAAACACACAAAAAATCGCTTACGTGGATGCCACTAGAGAAAAGCAAGAGATTGAACTTGCTGGTCCCGTTTCACAAGAACGCCGCTCTCTCATTCGGGAGCTTATTATTAAGAAGGCTTTACAAGAAAGTTTAACCTATCACTCTCCTTTTGATGGAAGAATACTCGACATTCATATCCATGAAGGTGAACGAGTAACAGAGAATGACCCATTATTCACCGTAGCCCGCAATGTCACTCCAGAAATTACGGCTTTTCTAAACCCTAAATATCTAAGGTTCAGTCAGTTGGGAACACAGGCGACTATCGTATTTCCTGATGGCCAGCGTTTCGCAGCAACAGTATCTCGACCAGTCGAAGTTGTAAATAAACTCCCGCCTGAGCTGCAAAGCCCCTTTGAAGGCCAACCCGCTTACTTAAAAATTACGCTTTCTTTTGACCAGCCACTAGAGAAAACACACTGGATTGAAGGCGTTGAAGTTGAGGTACGATTCTAGTCATGGTTCAGAAAACTAACGTGCAGCTTGAGTAAGCTTAAATCGCTCTTCTTATGTCTGTAGTGGTCAATAAATGGCGTAAGTTGTTTAGGAGAGATGTTTTGCATATACTCATCGCCCATTTAACTAACGGCATAACTGCATGATCATTTTTACCACTAACTTTGGTGACATCACCATTGAACTCGACCAACAAAAAGCCCCTGAAACGAGCAAAAACTTTCTCCGTTACTGCAACGAAGGCTTTTATGAAAACACTCTGTTTCATCGAGTAATCGATGGTTTCATGATTCAAGGTGGTGGCTATGAGCTGAAGGATGACGGCTTTGCGGTCAACATGGTAGAAAAGCGTACTCACGCTCCAATTGCTAATGAAGCTTATAACGGTTTGAAAAACATCACTGGTTCTATTGCGATGGCTAGAACCGATGCTCCACACTCTGCAACCGCGCAATTCTTTATTAACCTAGAAGACAATGACTTTTTGGATCACACAGGTAAAACCAATTACGGCTGGGGCTATGCAGTTTTCGGCCGTGTCACGATGGGTATGGATGTGGTTGAGAAAATTGCAACAGTGGATACCATCACCCGCTTTGGCCATGAAGACGTACCAGCACACGATGTGGTGATCGAGAAAGTAACGGTTAAGTAAGCGTTAAACGTTACCTTGTCGGTGCTAACGACCGTAAGCACCGACTATCTTGTAATGAAATTAAGTACCTTGAAATTACAAACTCAGATCTGCGCTGCTTAATTTCACTCAAGATACTTCTCGTCATTACTCAGTAACACATGCAACTTTTCGTAGTCATTAATCTCTAATTTGCTACCTACTCTTCTCACGACCCCGCGATCAAGTAATTCTTTCACTGCTCGACGATAGACTCTATCGGAGCAACCAAACCGATCGGATTCATTCACTGCAACCGTAAAAGCGCGATTGGGTTTCAGGTTTTGATCTCGCTGCTCAATATCATAAGCGATTCGTGCCGTGATCGGATTTAACAGTTGGAAGATAAGGTTGCGCGTGGCGTTTTGGTAATTCACGGCGAGACTTCTAGCCAAAAAAACCGCAACTTCACTATGATCTGTCACCATTTTTCCAAATACAGCGATAGGAATTGCCTTGGCGACAAGATCGTCATACGCCTTAATGCTGAATTGACAAGGTTTACCGGTAAGCGCTTCCATCTCACCAAAGATTTGATTGATGCAGAAAAACAAACCGAAGCTAAATACACGCCCATTGTTACACGATGACTCGATGGTGCACATGCTCATGTCGACCAAATAGATGGTATCCACCACTTGATTCTGGCGCAGCAGATATTCACCTTTAGCAAACAATTTCTCTTTGGGGTTAGATTGATCTATTAAATCCAGCAGCAAAGCTTGCCCACGTTCAGCGATGGAATCAAAGTGTTGCATAATGTCCTTACAACCATACTAAAACGGGCGCATCCAACGATGCACCCGTACACATTTTTATTAGCTTTTAACTGAAAGCCAAATTTGGCTTATTATTTTAGTGTTTTAGCAAAATTGCCAACTTTATCGGTCACTTTTTTCCACTCTTGGTTATGTTCAGCCATATCAACGGTCATCAATTGTCCATTTTCGACGATGACTTTACCATTGACGATAGTGTACTCGACATTTTGCGGATAGGCTGAAAATGCAATTGTTGAAAACGGATCGTAATTAGGCTGCATATTCGGCGAATTGGTTTCGAAAATCACGATATCAGCTTTTTTACCGACTTCTAATGAGCCAATTTCATCTTGCATGTTGAGTGCACGAGCACCACCAATAGTGGCTAGTTCCACCAGCTCATACGGTGAGAATTTAGAGTTATCTTGATGGAGTGTACGCGCATTCATTGCCGTATAACTCATCACGGTAAGCACATCGTTTTGATTCGAAGACATAGGACCATCAGTTCCAATACCAAGATCAATGCCTTTACTGTGCATCATCCAAGCTGGACTCTGACCATTCGCTCCTTTTAGATTCGACTTAGGACAATGCACGACACCTACATTATGCTGCTTGACTAAATCCATGTCGTGTTCATCGAGATAGTTCATGTGTGCCGCAACAAGATTGTCCCCCAGCACATCGAGAGAATCTAAATACTCAATCACCGATTGCTCTTCGCTCATTTGCTTTGAGAACTTTCTTACACCAGCGTCTTCCCAACGAAATTCAGCTAGGTGGGTCAGTAGAGGTACATCATATTTGTCAGCAAGTTGCTTAGATTTAACCAAGAACTCCGCAGACACTGTATAAGGTGCGTGAGGCGCGACAGCCGGCACAATTAACTCATGGTCATGCCACTCTTTAATGAACTGCTCAGCATATTCCAATCCGCCATAAGGCTGCTTAGCATCGACAACTGGAAAACCAATGACTGTCTCACCCATTACGCCACGAATACCCACCTCTGCAACCGCTTTGGCTACTTCATCCTGATGGTAATACATGTCAGCAATCATCGTCGTCCCGGACAACGCCATTTCCATCGCCGCTTGGCGTGATGCGGTACGAATTAAATGGCGATCTAGCATCTCTTTTTCAAGCGGAAACATCACTTGCTTCAAGCGGTTTTCTACCCCACTCTCTCCTAAGCCACGAAATGCCGTCATACCGATGTGGGTGTGACCATTGACCATTCCTGGCATCACAATCTTGCCACTGGCGTCAATAACACGCTCAGCGCTATAGCCTTGCGCTACCTTTGCATCACCAACAGCGACAATCTGATTGCCTTGAATCACAATGGTTCCATTCTCAATGATTTGAGTTTTGCCATCCATCGGGAGAATTTGCGCATTATTAATAATGATTGTCGCCTGAGTTGTCGCACTTCCATCAGATGCGGAGGCAGCAGTAGCAAGCAGGATGCTGGTTGCAAGTAGGCTTTTGCTTAATAAGTTCATTTTGACACCCTAAAAATAAAATCCACCAATCCTAGTTTTAGGGTGTATTGCTCGATAGGACATATGTCCGAATGATGATTGTTGAACTCACAAAATAGTGAACTTAATCACTGAGACGAATATATTGGAATGAAACATTCTTTCTCAGTTATTCCAACTCGCTCATGGCGAACTGAATCTCGTCAGAACTGAATCCTTTGCGGCTTAGCATCGCATACGCTTTACTGCGCTCGCTGTGAACAGTCAGGTCATAAGATTTTTTACTTAGTTGTTCTAAACACGCGCTGTAAAAATCGAGTTGTTCTGCGTTAATTAACTTTTCAACTAAAGCGTCAAGCTCGGTAATATCAATTTTACGCTGACGAAGCTCTTGGCGAATAACCGTAAGCCCTTTACCTTTGCGGGCATATTTCAATACTTCTTTTTCAAGATCCGCGTTTTCAGCTTTAATCTCTAAATTGGTTTTCAGCTGATAGTAACAAGCATGCTGCTTTATCGCTTGATTGACTTGAGCATAACTAAAGCCGCGCTTTTGAAGTGTTGCAGTGAGTTTCTCTTTACTTATCGTAAAGGTTTGGTAGTAGTTGTTCACTCGCTCATTGAGCATCAATTGCTCATCAATATTCAGCGACTCTTTCACCTTCGCGATCGCCTCGTTGACCAGCGACTCATCCAACCCTTTCTTTTTTAACTTGTCACGAATGTATTCACTGCCATATTCATTCGCAAACGAGCGCTCAGCAAATTGTTCTGCAAATTGTTTGTCTGATTTTAGATAACCAAAGCCACGCAACTTTTCTAAGGTATCGTCGATCCACTCTTGGTTATCCGTCTTTACCTTCAACTTAGCGATGAGCTCGGCTTCAGTTAAGTCTTTCTGACCCAAATGCCAAAGCGCTGAATTCATCACGCTTTCGACGCGTCTGGCTTTTCTTACTCGGTTTTCTTCTGGATACAAACTTGAAGGCTCATTGATGGAGAATGTTAATAAGAGTGTACATCAATAGCGTGCAATTTTATCTACCTTGAACTTTGTATCTGAATGCAATCCCAATACAGGTCAACCACTTCATTACAATGAAGTGGTTGACTCTTAACACTCAGCGATTTATTCGATGTGGCCTTTGTAACACTGCGCTTGTTGATCAAACTGAAACTCTAGATAGTTTTGGATACTGCTTAAGCCATCTTCTTGATAGTGAGAAACGTAAAGCAGCTGGCTTAAGTTTTCTTTGGCAATCAGCTCTAGGGTATTTTTCACCAGCACTCGACCTAAATAATCTAAGCCTTGGTAAGGTTCATCCAATATCAACAGCGTCGGCTGCTTCACGATCGCTCGCGCAATCAATAGCAAGCGCTGCTGACCGTATTCCAGTTGTCTAAAAGAGGTATTCTCATATTGCTTCATATGAAGAATCGTTAACCATTCCTTGGCGATATTGATCTCTCTTTTACTTGGTTGAGAATAGAGACCAATAGAATCATAAAAGCCCGACAGAATTACATCCAGTGCGCTACAGTTTACCCGGTATTGAAGATGCAAAGCCGAAGATACCATGCCGATATGTTGCTTGATTTCCCATATCGTCTCACCACTGCCACGCTTTTTACCAAAGATATGAATATCGTTGCTATAGCATTGTGGATGGTCACCAAATATCAGCCCTAGCAAGGTACTCTTTCCACAGCCATTTGGTCCTTTAACTTGCCAGTGCTGACCTTTATCAATACGCCAATTCAAATCAGTAAAAATGGTTTTCTCGATGTATTCCACCTTACCGTTTTTCAACTCAAAAATAGGATTGTCAAAATGGGTCGAATGTTGGTGCTGACGAATCAACGCCATCATTTCTTCGCTTTGCTTTTCTGACTGGGATTTGATCTGTGTGATAATCGGGTGCCTGTCCCAGCTTTGCTTGTCCATAACGCTGTCCAGTTTCCCGCCATTAAACAGTGCAATCCGCTCTACCCAATCCGGCATATCAGATTCACGCGAGAAGGTAATCAACATTTGTACTGATTGAGACAGCGCTTGAAGGTAGCGAGCTAATGATGCTCGGTGTTCAACATCTAAGCCTGTAAACGGATTATCGAGCAGTACAACATCTGGCTGTGCTGCGAGCGCCCGAGCCAGCATCACACGCCTAGTCTCACCCGTTGAAAGCACTCGAAATCCACTTTCAAATAAATGGGTAAGATCGAGTTCTTTAATCAGGTTTTGGGTCAAGGCATCATCTTGGCTAACTTCAAAGATCAGTTGGTATACTGAACTGCCTTGATCAATCCGATCAAGAAAATCCGTATCATCTTTTTCAATCTCCTGCTCTAGCAACCGCTGCTGTTCAGATAGAGAAACTTGAGCAATATGGCAACCTACGATGTGTAGCTCACCAGACTCAGGTTTAATTTCTCCGCACAACAAATCACCCAGCATCGAACCAATATCGCCCTCAGAGCTAAAAATGCCCCAAGATTTTCCCTGTTCAATGTACCAATCATCGATGGTGAGTGTTGAGGTGTTTTCCTTTGCAGTAAGCTGATGAAAATGAATCGGCATTGCTTTTATCTTCCATGATTTATTGTCGTTTTATTTGTTATACCAAGCTTACTGTTTCTAATGCCAATGTTTGGCACGAGAAAACCCCACGCATTGGATAAAATGTGACCTGAAAGAGAATGTGTATTTCGCGATAAAGAAGTGAATAAAACAAATTTGGACTACCCGCATTCCAACAAAGGCTAAGAGAGTGTGTAGTGCGGTTAAGGTTTTGAGCGTGGCGGAGAGTTGGAGTCGCACACGACTAAGGAATAATGCTCGCAAGCGAGCACCCTATATCTATCAGGTTTCAGATAGCAAAAAGCCCGCTAGATGTTAGCGGGCTTTTTTGAATGTGGCGGAGAGATAGGGATTTGAACCCTAGGTACGCTATTAACGTACGCCGGTTTTCAAGACCGGTGCTTTCAACCACTCAGCCATCTCTCCGTTGTGGGACGTATATTAGTGACAGCCGATCCGCTTGTAAAGCAATAATTTCTCGCTAATTGTTCAAGTGGTTACAAAGCAACCACGCCGATCTGCTATGCTTTTTATAAGTGACTGATATTTGGTCGATCAGATTACGTAAAAGCTCTAATTCAAGTTAATTCAATAAAATAGTGTTTTATTGCTATCACATTGAATATAATAAGATTAGTTACTTTAAGAGAACATGTGTACGCCCGAAAGTCATTGCAGATATTTGTGAGTTGCTTCAAAATTAGTGTAATTAGCGTAGGCTACCCAATTTTTCTGAGGTTTGTATGAAAGTCGCAGACTTGTTTAAACATCGTAGTGAACATAATTCCAAGCATCAATCTGAATTTATGCAATGGATGTCTCCTGCTGTACGTGAGTACTGGGGAGAGTTCCTGAATAAGGCGAATAACCGTCACCTATTCACTAGGTTGCGTGATCTTCAGCAGCCTGCAGTTAACGATGAACAGCCTCAACCTAAACCAATCGAAATGAAGCCTGAAACACAAGCGCTTTATATGGATTTGGAACAAAAGATCAATACCGTAATTCACACTGGTGAATGGGTACATGTCTCTCAAGAACGTATCAACCAATTTGGTCAAGTAACTGAAGATATGCAATGGATTCATACTGATCCAGAGCGTGCTGCAGCTGAATCGCCATTTAAAACCACAATTGCACACGGTTTTCTAACACTGGCACTGCTACCAAAAATGACCGATAGCGTTGATCCAGAGAACACTCTGTTCCCTACGGCAAAAATGGTGGTTAACCTTGGTCTTAACCAAGTGCGTTTCCCTTACCCAGTCAAAGCGGGTAACAACGTTCGCGCAGTGAGCACCCTTTCTAAAGTCACACCAATTAAGAAAGGTTTAGAGATCGAGCGTGAGATCAAAGTTGAGATTGAAGGCGTTCGCCGCCCAGCAGCGGTAGTCGTATCGGTTATTCAACTGCATTTCTAATGCCGCGAAGCAAACACTGAGAAAACTCAGCGACACATTTTTAAAGGAGAGCAAATCATGCTCTCCTTTTTTATTGCTTGTTGTTCAAGTTAGGCTAACCGCACATACCGTTATTTCGTTGCGATATAGCCGTACTCATTGATCAGCTGTTTTGCTTGTGCACTATCAAGATAGTCAACAAAATCCTTTGATTGTGCATCTAATTTTTCAGTTTTGTACAATACCAAGAATGGACGTGCCAATTCATAGCGACTGGCCATGATGTTCTTATTGGTCGGCTCAACCCCTTCAAAGTTAATCGCCTTAACCGAGCTATCGACAGAACCGACCGAAACAAAGCCGATTGCTTGGTCGTTATGGTTAACCAGTGTTTTTACCATGCTGTTGCTGTTTACCACTAAATTATCTGGGTTAACATCTGAAACCATTTGACCATTCACCATTTTGGTTAAGCCAAGCAAGCTCTCAAAACTGTATTGCGAGCCAGAAGAAGCTTCACGTGTTACCACCGCGATCTCTTGATCAGCGCCACCTAGCTGTTTCCAATTGGTAATCTTGCCTTTGTACACATCATAAAGTTGCTCGCGAGTAATATTTGTCACTGAGTTCGATTGATGCACTATCACAGCTAAACCATCCATCGCGATAGTTTGTACTGTCAATGACTCATCCAGCTCACTTTCAGTAAGGTAACGCGAGCTCATGCCAAGCTCTGCGACGCCCTTTTTCACTAATGTGATGCCCGCTGTCGAGCCGATACCCTGCACCGCTATGTAAGTCTCTGGGTGAGATTGGTTATATTGCTCGGCTAGAACGTCCATTACGCGCGCAACAGAAGTCGAACCTGAAACGTTAATTTCGCTGGCTGATGCAGAAAGTGTCCAAAAAGGTAGGGTGATAAGCGCAGCAAAGGCGACTCGTAACATAGGTTTCTCCAAATACTAAAGCGGTTCAGTGAAGTTATGAACGCTCTTCTAATACTTGGTTAGAGATAGAGTCGTTCACAAAACAGCCTTAGCATATGGCGGTTTGATGACAATTTTGTGAAAGGGGGTGCAGACGCCATCAAATCTAAGCCATACTATAACAGGAGTGACCGTTGTTCTGGAGATGACATGGGGTTAGTAAGTTTGCTACAGCGCCAGGTGGAAAGCCGCGCTGAAACTATCTGTCGTTGCCGCAATCAAAACCTTCCAGCTGAATTAGGTAAGGCGAGTTTCGAGCCGATCAGTAATGGCGTGGTGTTCTTTAAACAGCACTACTTATTGGATTCCGCCCACTGCGACTATACCTCACAAGTAGCCAAAATATTGTGGGATGACGAGTCCAGTTTGTGGTGTCTGTACATGGCTGATGAGCAGGATGATGAGATTTGGCTCCCCTATCCGTTTTTGCCCCAGAGTATTGACCTCACCGCGCTGATGCGAGAGATCGATAAAGATCCAAAATCGCTGTTTTGGGATGACTAAATTACCGACTTTGCCGTTTGGAACATACCCTGTGTCAGCAAATTAATATTATGTTCCAATAGCTGCTCTAAAAAGTCATCACTCAGCTGCACGCCATGTATGGCTAGCATTGATGGTGGAGCAACAAATGGGAACACCATCAGCGAAATAAATGACACTCGACATAAATTCGCATCAAGATCGCTACGTATTACCCCTTTTTCAAGTAATTTATCAAAGATCACCGTTTGAATTGGTTTGGCAATATCGGCGATGACCTTTTCTAATAACCGACGCTGTACCATCGATTCGGGCATATTCATCACTTGCAAAATCAAACGAGGAAACTGCGGATTTTTGCTCATCTCTTGATAATAAGTGCGCATAATACTGACTAAATTACCCTGACTGATTTCCTTCTGCAGATTCCCCATACGCTGGTTAATCGGCTCTAAGGTTTCTCGTAGCATGGTTTCAAACAAGCCTTCTTTATTGCCAAAGTAATAGCGAATCAATGAGCTATCCACTTGCGCTTTGCTGGCTAGTAAACGAATCGAAACTTTGTCATACGCCATGACGATAAAAAGATCTCGAGCTGCTGCAATTAACTTGTTGCGCGCCTGAGTCTTATTACTCGGTCTGCCTACTTTACGTTTATTCATGCACTTACTCAGTCCGTTTGATTATTAACAAAAAAGCACCGCGAGCGGTGCTTTGTAGCTTATCTGATTTTTATTGCTCAGACGACCATTTAGGTATCATGCAAGAAGACATTCTCATCCACTAACGTTGATAGCATTTGGGATTGATCCGATATATCTAACGTCAGGCTTTGTGCGAGGTTCTCCACCACGATGGTTTGTTCATCACCACCTACAATATCACCATCGGGTTTAATCGTCAGGGTGACATCATTGTTTTGCACGCCAACTTCGATATGATCGAGAAGCTCATTGATATCAACCGATGGTGATTTCAATTCAGGTAACACATCGCGTAAATCGATCTTATCCTCTTGAAGAGTAAAGTCCGTGATCGTATCAACAGCACCATCGGAAATTTCATTCCAGACGAACACATCTTCCCCCGTGCCGCCAGTGAGAATGTCTGAACCTAAGCCACCCTCAATAATATCATTGCCCGCGCCACCGATGATGGTGTCGTTCCCTTCGCCACCAAACAGCATATCGTTACCATCACCGCCAACAATGCGGTCGTCACCCTCGCCTGATTTCAGTTCTACACCGCTATTATCACCGATTAACTGCACATCATTCGTTGCAGTCGATTGATCGATATCGCTACCATCAGCGACCACGTTCAATGCAATTTCCAGCGGGGTTGATTGCGCGGTGTCACCATCATCATTCGAGACTGCGACTAACTGGATGGTATGGTCACCAATACCCGCACCCACAATCTCAATGCTATCAATTTCATCAGCATCAATAGTGTAAACCCCATTAACCGGCGTGATCTCACCTGATGAAGTATTCACTATCGCGCCGGCTGGCAGCTGCGACATCTCCAAGGTGAGGATTTCACTCACATCCGTCAACGCAGCGATAATCCCAACGATGGCAATACCGCTATTACTGACCGAGAGATTGGCTGAGATATTGCGGACATAATCAAAGCCAGGTTGAATCGACAACGTTGGCGCATCCGCAACTGGATTCACCGTAATGGTATGATCCTTGGTTGTGGTGATTGGTATTCCTGAAGGGTTACCAGAATCGGTCGCAGTTACCGTTAGAGTGATATCTGCTACCGTCGCAAAACTTGCATCTAGCATTACCCCTTCACCACTGTTTGGCGTATCAAGTAATGCGTTGATTTCACTCAAAGGTCCCAACAACGTGATGGTGCCACCCGTAGCTGGTGTCACGGTAATATTGCTCGACGTTGGTAATACAACACTGAGCTCACCGTAACTGGCTTCCAGTTTCACGCTGATCAAGTCACTTGCGTAGGTATCCACATAATCGACATCGCTGACACTAATCCCTGAAATCTGCTGCGCCGCGGCTTCATCAATACTCGCTGTGGCTGAATTCACATCAATTTCAGGGGCATCATTGACACCGGCAACCGTGAGCGAAATCGTTCCGGTATCGGTCAGGAAGTTATTCACACCGTTGTCTGTGCCGTTATCTTCAATTTCATAGGTAATTTCTACGTTACCATTGAAGTTAAGCGCTGGTTTAAACGTCCAAGTACCATCGCTATTCTCAACAATCGTGCCTTGCTCGGCAGGAACACTCATCGATTTAATGATCAGTGTTTGTCCTTCCGGATCAGGGTCAGTACTGAGCCCTGGACCAATCAATTGTGAAGGGCTAATTTGAATCGAGTTGTCTTCATCAATCGTGCCTAGATTAACGTCTACTGCGTTCGGCTTATCGTTAAGCTCAGAAACATTGATAACAAACTCTGCCTGATTCTCATTGTCGGTCGCTGGCGTGCCATCAACTAAACCAAGGTTGCCGTTGTCATTCACAGTTGCAGTGACTTTGACACCATCAGGATCAATCAGATTGTTGCTATTTAACGCTGGGGTAAACAGCACCAAATCTTCGCCCAATGCTTTGTTTATCTCCGCAACCGTACCTTGAATCTCAATCGTGTTGCCACCTGTGATGGTCACGGTTAAACCATTCGCTGCTGCTACCGTAGCATCTTGCGTAAGTGTGCCACTGTCGACGGTTAACGTCAGCGTGTAGTTAGCGCTTGGGTCGTCCAGTGTGGCATCGATATCGTTGATGGTGAAGCCTTTCACCGCAACAGTAGTATCTTCCTCGGTTTGCAGATCGCCAATACCCTCAAAGTATGGTCTATCATTCACAGCCTCAACCGTCACGCCGACTTCAAACTCACTCACTGGCCCCAAGAACTTATCGCCATTGTACTTAGTATCAACCGACTGAACTTTGATAGTCAAAGAGTCAGGGTTCCACGTACCTTGGTTTTGTTCACCGGAATTAAACACAATTTTATCTAATGACTGGGCATTGACCTCTAGCTGCCAAACGCCACCGCCAAGGTTGGTTGCCAGTGTCGTGCCATCAGGGAAGTAAATTTCGCCGCCATCAGGGACGTTTTCTACCGTTACAAGCAGAGTCTCTGGTTGGTCTTGGCTTGCTTCACCTGGCAGCAAATCAACTTTATCCGTCACGCTGGCGTTGATGGCGATGTCAATATTCTCGCCCTCATTGCCCGAGACGCTTGCCACTGGATCAGTATCGACCACATCCCCAACTGGCGTCACATCGATTTGGAACTGTCCGGTATGTTCAACGGGCACACCCAACAGCTTCTCTTGCGTATACACCACAATACCAATATCAGCCTTGCCGCTAAAGTTCGCCGCAGGCTTAATCGTGATATCCGACAGATCAATGCTAGTCACGTTTGGATTATTCAATTGAATCGTCCATTCACCACCACCATTGTTCTTAACCACGAAATCACTCGACGAGCTGTTTACGATAAAGTCATCTGGTAAGCCCGTTAGCTTGACCGATAAGAACACTTCTGAGCCATCGGTATCATTTAGCGCGATGGTTAGTCCCGAACCACCAGCACTCAAATCGATATCTGTATCTTCATCACCCACGACAACGACATTATTGCCATCAGGCGCAGTGATAGGATCGAGAACTGGAGTGATTTCGAATGATGCTTCTTTACTGAAAGTTAGGTCTGCTTGCGAATCCGGCGTCTCAGTTGTCGATGTTTGGTCAAAGTCGGTTTGATCGGTAATGGTACCGGTTACCTTAATATCTACGGTGTTGTTATTGTTGCCAGTAGGGTAATTCTCTTTCGGTACAAAATAGATCTCTTGAAGCGCCGCTTCGATAACCGCAGGATCGGTCGATTCAATCACCAACTTACCTGGTTCAGTGGCTGAAAGTGGCTGACCATTCACATCAGCAAAATAGCCTAAATCGCTATCAACTAATTCAATTTCGACTTTAGTGAGAACTTCACGCCCCTCATTGGTCGCATTGCGTTGGTCGGCAAGATCGATATCAACGGCTAACTTAATCAGATTATCTTCTAACGCTTCACCAGCAACTTGCGCCCCTGTGCCTTTTTCTACCGATGTCGCGCTGACGCCAACCGCAGGGGTGACATCATTATCACTCGGCTGCGCTGTGCCGCCATCCGGTTGCCCAGTGACTGGCACATCCACCAATGGGCTAACCGCAACAGGTACTTTATACAATATCGAGTTTTCATCCCCTGACTGAGTATCTGTCGTTACCACTGTCATAGGGATAAGGAAATCGCCTGCGTAATCATCTGGCGTGGTAAACGTTAGACCTGGCGGGAATGTCAGAACACCATTTGCATCAACCGAACCTTGGAATATATATAGCTCGTTAGCAAAGTCATATTGTGCACCGCCTATTTGTAGCCCTTTCACTTCATCCGGAATGTCAGCTACTGCAATCACGACCGTCACCTGATCAGGCACCGTATCAGCGGTATTTGGTTCCAATTGAAAGATTTTTGACAGCTGCGAGCTCACATCAAAGACATTGTCTTCAGTGCCAATCACTATCGCGCTCGGATCCTCAGTGAGCGTCACCTCATCTATCTCAGCGGCAACACTTGGGGCCGGTGTCACCGATTCTGGGAAAACTAAATCAATCGTTGTGCTCACTTCCCTTGGCGCGCTACCTTCATTTTCATCGCCTTTGTCGATAACTTGCGTGACAAACTCAACGCCGATGGTGTTTTCAGTCGCCGAAGTGCTGTATTTCAAACCGTCCGGAGCTGAAATGGTGAAGTTTTCTTCGTCAATAATGGTCCATGAACCGTCACCATTGTTGATGCCACCGAAGACATACAGCTGGTCCATCACATCATCAAAATCTTCACCTGGCGGCACTTTAAAGCGCACCACGACTTGGTCAACAACTTCATCTGAGCTTGGGTCTAAATCTTCAAAAACGACAACATTGGCATCGCCATTTTTGTCATTGATGGTAAAGGCAATTTTACCATCGCCATTGACTGCATCGTTCGGGTTCGGATCATCACGAATCACAGTAACGGGGTTACCATCTTTATCTTCAATACGCAGCGTACCATCTTGCTCAACGACAGGGTTCACCACCACCGTGATATCACCTTTCACATCTGCCGTTTTAATCAAAGTCGGATCGTCTTCATCAATCTCTTGAATCGTAACGGTCGTTTTCAACGGGAAGTTTGTACTTGAATCCTCTGGCGGCTTAACACTAATAATTGGTGCCGCTGTCGATTGATCTAAGCCGGTTATCGTCAGGGTAGCGCCATCAAAAGTTGCGCCAGAGAAGTCCCCCCAAGCTTGACCGTTAATTTCAACTTCACTGCCAGGAGGGAAGCCTTCAATCACAACTTTGGTAACGTATTCGTAGTCTCTGCCATTAGCCGTCGGCTGACTATCAGGCGCATTGTCCGGATCGGCAGTAACATTCCATGGCACTTTGATAAAGGTATCTTCACGACCAGTCACCGAGGCGTCATAAGTGTGCGTCGCGCCACCGGCTTCAATCACTGGCTCAATGTTAACTCTTAACTTGCCATCAATCTCACGCACGTGACCATCGTTTTCTGTAACAATCACTTTGGCATCAATGATGATGTCGTCAGTCGAGTATTTTGTAGGACGAATGGTAATACCCGCGTCGTATTCATCTTGCGTAATATTGGCTTGGTATAGGGAACCATTTGGTCCCTCACCTACATACACTAAGTCGATGGTCCCGCCATTCGCATCAAGCAGTTCGACGTCGTCGGGAATGTTACTTAAGATTGCAGACAGAGACTCTGACTTATCAACCACACCATCTTGCTCTTCACCAGACAATACCGCGAAGCTTATTTTCGCCTCCGTGCTTTCGTCTATCGTCACTTGCGCGCCGAAAATCCCAGAGCCATCGTCATATTGGTACCATTTACCCAATTCCGGTCCCGTTGCTGGCTCCTCTGGCACGTCAGGCAAATATGGGATATCAGCAACCCCTTTGACTGTCACATTGACGGTTTTCGGATCTGCCATTGGCTTGATATCCACCGCTTGGTACGTGTTACCAGCAGGATCGATTAACGTCGCGGTATCTTTAACAAAACCTTGTACATCAAAGCTAAAGTTCTCATTGCTGTGCAATGGCGGCTGAACTTCCACAAATGGCAATGCTTCTTGTGGGATCTGATAAACTCCTGGTGAAACCTCCACAATTGGGTTATTGCCAGTGCCAATCCAGCGCACTTCGTACCCCACTAGCGGGTCACCATTTTCTTGAACGAAATTGGTTAACTCAACAAACTGCGTTTCAGAGTTATCACCGACCGTGGCGATATCGTCCGTGGTGCCTAAGGTGATCACTTTATCCAAGGTAAAATCGAGATGATCGGTATCTGGATCGACGGTATCTTGCGTCGCGGCATTATCTTCAAAAATGGTGATGCGACTAACACTGAATGACCCTTGGTCAGCACTAGGTGCAACGTTAATCACCAGTTCTTGAACTGCAGATTCTGCGCTATTTTTACCCGTTAAAGGATTGATCCCTTCTGTTGTCACCGCATAAACATCAAAAGTAATCGCGCCGGCAAAATGATCCACAGGGTTTACCTGCACATCGTTAATGTCAGCGGCATCAATGAGGTACACTCCCGGAGAAGACTGCGCAATTGGCTGCCCTGCACTATTTTCTAGTACAAACTGCCCCTCACCCGCGGTCACCTCTAAACGATAAGTAATACTCTCGGGGTTACTCCCATCTTGGGTTTCAGCCTGAATTTTGAGTATCGCATTGGCATCATCTTCAACAATTGAATAACGGTCTTGGGTGTTGCTCGAATTCCAAGTTGCAATATCGGCGACCGCTTCTACTTCAATATGCAGTTGTGACGTCACGGTATGGTCGGTGCTGCCACTATTTAAAATCGAAACAGAAATCGGCACATCAAAGCCTGCATCGCTGGATGAGTAGTTTCTGTCTGGGACAAAGTAGAGGTTATTTAACGTAGCAACGTTATCGCTGCCAATGGTTTGAACCACATCGCCACTCGGTAGCAATACACTACCATCAGCTTGTACCGTGAGCGCTTTGTAAGTCGACGTTGCGGCATCGTAGAAATAGAACTGACCGTTATAAGTGCCCGGTCCAATTACCACATCACCGATTTTTTCATCGTTATCGATATCAAATAGATCAACCGTTAAGGTAATTTTGCTTGGTTCTACCGCAAGACCACCTTGGTTATCTTCGGCATTGCTGTTGTTAATTGCCGGATCAAAGGTGAGCGTATCTGAACGTCCAGAATCTTCGAACGTCGTCACTTCAGCGGTTTTTATTTCCGCATCTTTATCAAAGATGGTCACGGTATAGGTTTTCACTGATGTGTCTTGGTCACCATCAGTGGCTGTGACATTGAGACTAAAGGTAAGCTCGCCGCCATCATGAGCAAGATTCGTAACAGGCGTAAACAAGAAGCGACCACGCTGGGAATCGTCAGGGCGGATCTCCAGTGAACCGAGTTGCTCGTAATTAAAGCCACCACTACCATCAGGACGCATCTCTACCACCATCACTGTCGTAGTGGTGCTATTTGGATCAATGCTTTCCACATAGCTGCCGTCAGCTAGTTGGAATCGAATTTGCGAGTCTGCGGTGCTGTTGGCTTCGACCAAGGTGATTTCTGCGCCATCCGCTCCTGGGCGACCAAACATATTAACGTTGGTGCTGCTCGTCTCACCCTCTGTGACTTCAATGCTGCGGTTAGCGATACGCGGTACATCATCGACCACATCGATGGTTAACGTGGTTTCGCCTGTTTCATCACCATCAAAGTCCACCGCTTTGATATCAAAATCAATCGGCTGTAGGTTTTGCCCTTGCCCAGGCGCATGATCGAACGGCTGAACGAGCGTAAACGAATACGTATTGTTAGCAGTATCAAAAACCAGAGTAAACACCGTGTCACCGCCAGTCTCTGTCACCGCGGTATGCGTCACCGTGTTGCCAGATTCAATGACTGTATCCCACACTAGCCCTTGGTTATCAGATGAGAGTTGATCTAATACCGTATCTAGATTGGTGATCTGGTATTCAGCGATGGTATCCGCGCCTTCAACCACGGTGAACTGACCATCAATGGTAGTGCTTTCTTTGCTGCCGTCTGATCCAATGCCTGGAATATCATCTTCATCCACGCGGGTCTCACCAGTCGTACCACTCAGTGACGGCTTATCATCGTTAATATCGACAAATACCGTTTGCTTGCTGGTATCACCATCTTTATCTTCGGCGACAACGGTGAAACTGATGGTCGTTAAATCCGAGTTCTCGGCATGGTCAATTGGCGCCAGTAATTTAAAGCTGTAGCTACCGTCAGCGTTAAGAGTGAGTTCGAACACATCAACACTACCAGCTTTCGCCGTGTAGACATATTGGTTAGTAGTTGCATCGATGACTGGCGAGCCAATCGTCACATCAACGCCACCCGATTTGAGCCCGGCAACTGGATCAGTGGTGGACTCAAGACTATATTTGATGACCGAGTCGGCGCCTTGGGTAGTATTAAAATCACCACTCGCCGTCAGAGCCGCTGCGTCAGGCGTTGAGCCCGCATTGAGATCATCTTCGTTAACACTAAGGCGATCTGCCGAGTTAATCTGCGGAATGTCATCAATGACGGTGATGTCAAGCGGCAGTGAAGCGCTCTGGTCGTTATCAAAATCGACCACGCTAACTTCAAACCCAATGGATAGGCTGTTTTGCGGGTCACCCAAATCGACCGGATGGTCGAGGGCTTTGAGCAGCGTAAACTGATAACTTTTGGTATCAATATCAAATACGACGGTAAACACTGACTCGCCCGATGCAGTTTCTGCGGTATAGGTAAACTGGTTACCGACCTGAACTGGCGAACCATCACTCCACTTAAGAGCTTCACCACCCGAGGTAAGTGAATCTAACACGGTATCTTGATTAGCAATCACCACCGATTTAATCCCGTCAGCACCTGCGGTAAAGGCAAATGTACCACTGGTCGAGTTCGATTCCGGGGTCGAATCTGAGCCTACGGTAGGAATATCATCCTCATCCACATCAGCAGGGCTAGAAATACTATCGATTGTCGGTGCATCATCATTAATGGTGACTGGCAGAATAATCGAGCTCAAATCACCGTCAAAGTCTTGCGCTTGAACGGTAAACTGAATCTGCTTACTGTTCTCGCTATCGGCATGATCAATCGGCTGTTTTAACTCAAAGGTATAGCTTCCGTCAGCATTTAACGTCAGCTTAAACACTTCAACTGTGCCAGCTTTTGCCGTATAGGTATAGCTATTGGTTGTCGGATCAATGACCGGGGAGTCAAGCGTAATTGCCACACCGCCCGACTCTAAACCCGCAACAGGATTGGTGCTAGGGTCGATTCGGTACAGCACTACATTATCCGCACCTTGTGTCGTGGTGAAATCACCACCCACCAATAAGTCACCTGAGCCATCTGTTCCCTGTGGTAGATCGTTTTCATCCACACTGAGCGGCTCAACATTGGTTATCTCAGGAATGTCATCTTTTACTTTGATCGTCAGTGTTTCGGGCGCACTCGTATCGTTGTCCACATCTGTTGCAGAGATATTGAATCCAATCTCAAGATCGTTTTCTCCATTGCCTGTCGGGTGATCGAGCGGCTGCAACAAGCTAAAACTGTAACTGTTATCGCTAGTATCAAACACTAAGGTAAACACAGCATTTCCCGATACCGTCTCAGCGGTATAGGTAAATTGGGTGCCATTTTGCACTGGCGAGCCATCACTCCATTTCAGCGTTTCACCAGCAGAACTTAACGTGGTGATATCTGGCGATGTTGAATCAATCTGATAGCTCTTAATTCCATCAGCACCAGGTGCTATATCAATGTTACCCGTAATGACCGTCGACTCTTTTGTCGGATCAGAACCGTCGAAATTAGCCGTATTTAAATCATCTTCGTCCACTTCCGTTTGACCAGTAAAGCCGTTGATGATTGGTGCGTCATCCGTAATCGTCACAGGCAATACAATCGAGCTGAGATCGCCATCTTGATCTTGTGCTTGGATAGTAAAATTGATCTGTTGATTGTCATCACCAGCGGCGTGATCAATCGGCTGCTTGAGCTCAAAGGTATAACTGCCATCCGCTTTGAGCGTGAGGATAAACACTTCTGCCGCACCAGCCTTAGCAACATAGGTGTAGTTATTGTCACTATCAATGCTTGGCGCATCGAGCGTCACTGCTACACCACCAGATTCAATACCCGCTAGCGGGTTGGTATTTGGCTCAATACGATACAAAACGACATTATCGGCGCCCTCGGTGGTGGTGAAATTACCACTCGCAGTAAGACTGCCGGTTCCATCGGTACCTTGCGGCAAGTCATTCTCGTCAACACTAAGCGGCACAACGTTGGTGATCTCTGGAATGTCATCAACCACAGTAATGGTAAGAGTTTGAGCCGTGCTGGTGTCGTTATCAAAGTCAGTAGCACTGATATTAAAACCAATTTCAATATCGTTTTGGTTGTCAGCTTCAGGATGATCAAGCGTCTTTAGCAATTCAAATTGGTAGCTGTTTCCATTAGTATCAAACACCATAGTGAAGACTGCATCACCTGAGACAGTCTCCGCGATGTAGGTAAATTGAGTGCCGTTTTGTACCGGAGAATCATCGCTCCATTTAAGTGCTTCACCGCCAGATTCTAAGGTTGAAATATCTGGTGAGGTACTCTCAATTTGATAGCTCTTAACACCATCCGCGCCCTCTTGAATGACGAAGTTACCGGTAATAAGCGTGGATTCCTTGTCAGGATCCGAGCCTTGATGTGCCGTGCTATCTAAATCGTCTTCATCGACTTGTGTTTGCCCGGTAAAACCACTTATCACTGGAGCATCATCATTAATTGTGACTGGCAATACGATCGAGCTAAGGTCACCGTCTTGGTCTTGTGCTTGAATCGTAATGTTTACCAACTGACTATCTTCACCATCTGGATGATCAATCGGCTGTTTCAGTTCAAAGGTATAACTGCCGTCTGCGTTAAGCGTTAAGGTAAACACCTCAACCGTGCCCGCTTTGGCTACATAGGTGTAATTGTTGTTGCCATCAATGGTCGGCGGGTCAAGGGTAAGTGCAACCCCTCCAGATTCTATCCCAGCAACAGGGTTGGTAGTCGGATCTATACGATACAGCACCACGCCATCGGCACCCTGTGTGGTGGTGAAATCGCCACCGACAATTAGATCACCCGTTCCATCAGTGCCTTGAGGTAAGTCATTTTCATCAACGCTGAGCGGCTCAACGTTAGTGATTTCGGGAACATCATCTTTAACGGTGATCGTCAGCGTTTTAGGGTCGGTGGTGTCGTTATCAAAGTCGGTTGCACTGATATCAAAACTAATCTCGATATCATTTTCACCATCAGCCGTTGGGTGATCCAGTGGCTTGATTAAACTAAAACTGTAGCTGTTGTCATTGGTATCAAACACCATGGTAAACACGTTTTCACCAGAAGCAGTCTCAGCAATATAGGTAAATTGTGTTCCATTTTGTGCTGGCGAGTCATCGCTCCACTTCAGCGCTTCACCACCGGACTTTAAGCTAGCAAGATCCTGTGAGGCAGTATCAATTTGGTAGCTCTTGATCCCATCGGCACCCTCTTTAATATCAAAGTTGCCGGTGATTGATGTCGATTCTTTACTCGAGTCTGAACCTTGATGAGTGCTAGTGTTAAGATCATCTTCATCAACCTCGGTTTGTCCGGTAAAACCATTCAGCACTGGCAAATCATCGTTGATGGTAACAGGCAGCACGCTCGAGCTTAGATCACCGTCTTGGTCTTGCGCTTGAATAGTAAAATTAACCAGCTGACTGTCTTGGCCATCTTGATGATCGATAGGCTGTTTGAGTTCAAAGGTATAGCTGCCATCGGCGTTTAGCGTTAATTCAAATACTTCCGCACCGCCCGCTTTCGCGACATAGGTGTAAGTGTTGTCTGCGGGGTCAATCACTGGCGCATCTAACGTAATCGTCACTCCGCCGGAAGTTAAACCATCAACAGGGTTGGTCGTTGGATCAATGCGGTAGAGAATTACACCATCTGAGCCTTGCGTCGTGGTGAAGTCTCCACCGACAGTCAAACTGCCTGAGCCGTCTGTCCCTTGTGGCAAATCATTTTCATCAACACTCAATGGCTCAACATTGGTGATAGTAGGAACATCATCTTTGACCGTAATCGTCAGCGTTTGTGGTGCAGTCGTATCATTATCAAAATCAGTGGCGCTGATATTAAAACCAAGCTTTAATTCATTCTCACCATCACCCGTTGGGTGATCGAGTGGCGCAACGAGATCAAAGCGGTAACTGTTGTCACTGGTATCAAATATCAATGTGAATACGAGTTCGCCAGAGGCAGTTTCAGCGGTATAAGTAAACTGCGTACCGCTTTGCACTGGTGAGTCATCACTCCATTTCAGCGCCTCTCCACCTGAACTAAGCGTAGTTATATCCGGTGACGTGGTATCGATTTGGTAACTCTTAACCCCATCTGCACCTTGTTCAATCACAAAGTTTCCACTGATTAGGGTGGCTTCTTTGTCTGGATCAGAACCGGGTACTGTTGAAGTGCTTAGATCATCTTCATCAACCTCAGTTTGCCCAGTAAATCCGGTAAACTGCGGTTTATCATCAAGAATGATGATCGGCAGTAACCCTTGTGCCGTGTCGCCATCAAAATCGGTTGCGGTAATAGGCAAACTAATGGTGGTTGAATCGCTACCCTGCGCGTGGTCAATTGGCTCGAGTAAAGTAAAGGTATAGTCGCCACTGGGCTCAACCTCTATGGTGAATACTGAGCCTGACGCCGTGGCACCTGTGTAGGTAAAACTCGAGTCCCCATTCTCCACTTCGGTAATAGTGATGGTTTCCCCGTGAGACTTGAGTGCCGCTTGTTGGTTAAACTGTGTAATGTCGAGACGGTATTGCTCGATTTGGTCGCTGCCGAGTCCCATGTCGACCATATTGCCTTTCACGGTTTCAGCAATATTAGTATCAGTACCGTCAGTCAAATTCGCTTCGTTAACGGTCACACTTGGCACTTGAGCAATATCAGGGTCATCACCATCAACAATCGTGACTGTAGCGGAAATCGGTGAGCGAATCGCATTACCACCGCTGTCTGTACCTGTGATATCAAATGAGACGATAATTTTGTCGTCAACGAGAGCAACATTACCACCGCCAACACTCGGTACATGGTCAATCGGCTGGTTAAGTGTTGTGGTTAATGAGAGTTCTAAGTTCTTGCCAAGGTTAGTCGTATCAATATCGATTTTAAGCACTTCATCGGCACCAACAGTACCAATAATCGCATTTTGGCTGGCATCGTAAGTGAAGGTAACATCTTGTCCTGATGCAGTGATATCACTATTCAGTTCGGTAAGGAGGGCAGCGAGAGAAATTGGGTCGGGAACAAAGCTGGTCGCATCAAGCGGTAGGTCACCGGCTTCGATTAAGACGGTATTAGTGATTGAAGTCGGATAGCCATCGCTGGCATCGAGGTCTCCCTCAACAAGCAATTCAGATATCGACTCACCACCTGCGGCAAAAACCGTCGCTCTAGCATCTTCTTCGGGGTCGTCTATCTGTTCTCGTCGAAACCCACTGGTTTCAAAAAACGTCTCCGCTAAGACTTCAGGGTTATTAAACTCTACCGTAATAAAACCCGCGTTTGCAGAGCCTAATACGCCCCCCGCGGCCGCAGCTTCCAAGATTGCCGTTGGGTCTTCCCCGGCTAAGATGGCTTCTTGTATTGCCTCAATCTGCTCTAGGCTAAACTCGCCATTTTGACTCAGGTCGAGGTCTATGGTGCCGTCAACCACCGCCCCTTGTACATTGCCTTGCTGATTGGTACAAGCAATACAGTTTTCACCAAGGTTAATGGTTTCTACCTGCTCTGATATATCCACACTGGAATTACGAGCAGTGATAATAACCTCATCGCCACGCAGTTGATCGCCCACTCTTAACTCCCGCGCGTTACCGCGGCTATCTATGGCAATCACCTCTCCGATGACTTTGACTACTTTGGCTCCTTCAATAGAAACTTCTTCGTTCATCCGATCCCCCGAACTTTTGAACTAAATAACGCAACTTTATTGATTTTTTTATCAGCCAAGAGTAACAAATTTTCAAACATTAGTGTTACATTTCAAAAAATTAAGTGATTTTTGTCGCATATGGTTAAGTATAGACGGTATTTAAGATACTTTTCTCGAAGTAATCGAATGAAAATTATCATTACTACTTTCTTATCCACTGAGTTTCTATTATCTTCTCAAGTTCAAGACTCCTCTTGGTATCTATAGTATCGCAAATGAGACTCAGTCTGATTTTCGACGATAAATAATCTACTTTTGTTTTTAACGCTCTATAGTGGATAGGTAAAGGGAACGCAAAAAGACTGCAATGGACTCATCACGGATTAATCTTCATTCAATCTCTGGTTTTAGTAAGAATATGTTCCGCCACTTGCCAAATTTATTACCTGTGGCTGCTATTTTTTTGATTGCTCTGCTTTTTTCTGTAGCAGGCAACTACTACCATACACAGAGAGCGATGCAATTAGACGGGAAAGAAATCGTCAACGTACTTGATCGTTACATTGATAAGGTCGCAAGTGAATTATATATACTGAACCAAAACGTCAGTAACTTATGCTCAACACAAGATAAATTGCGAATGCGAGCTCATGTATTCAACTCTGAATACATTAAAGAGGTGGGGCTTTATAAAGACAACTTCGTTACTTGTACAAGTAATGAAGGCCCAAATTACATTCAAATCGGTGATGAGGTGATGGACAGAATTCATGCCTCAAAAAATCACATTACGATTTCTATTGGTGAATCCAGTAGCTATATGCCGACGTTCTTTATCTACGCATCAACAAGCGCCTCAACTGGCTTGAACGCTCTTATACCGCCAGAACGTTTTCCTGAGCTTATAAAACAATTCGTCAACTCACATGAATATCAATACAAACTCACGATTCTAGATTACGAGTTGAGTAATCTGTACCAGAACAACACCGAATACCGAGAAAAGCTCACTTTTACGTCAAACCTTTACCCTTTTAAAATTGAGCTTCAACCTACATTCGGCACTTATCAGTACCACTACTTTTCAAATGTTTGGCAAACGATACTCGCTGCATCGATTTGTGCTCTGCTCTATCTCATTATTGGTTATCAACTCCTCGCTAAGCGCTCTATTGAATACACATTGCTCAATGCGATTCATAACGACGAAATCGAACTCTATTTACAGCCAATCGTCGATATCAATAATAATGCGGTTGTAGGTAGTGAGGCATTGGTGCGCTGGAATCATCCAACTCAAGGGCAAATTTCTCCCGATATTTTTATTCCACTTGCAGAGAAACTCGGAGTGATTGACTTATTGACAGAAAAAATGATGTCCATGGTCGCACAATTCCTACAAGAGAACCCAAGATACCAGGAATCAAAATACGTTAGTGTTAATGTTAGTCGTATCTCTTTAATCGATAGCCTCTTTCTAAACAACCTGAAGAAATTCGCTAAGCGCCATCCATTACTGGTCGATCGGATCCTACTCGAAGTCACTGAAAATCTAGATTTTGATCAGCAACAATTGAATACTGCACTTTCCAATTTAGTCAGCATTCAAAAGCTTGGATTCCAACTGGCAATTGATGATTTTGGTACAGGCTACTCTGGACTAAACTTCATTCGTTTGCATTCTTTTCAAGTGATGAAGATTGACCAAGTTTTTATCAAGAGCCTTCACTCAGAGTCCAGTATCACACCGGTTCTTGTATCTATGATTCAATTGGCTAAAGAGCTCAACATGAAGGTGATTGCTGAAGGGGTTGAGACTGAGCAACAAATATCACTTTTGAGAAAGCTTGGCGTGAGTTATATCCAAGGGTACTACTATTCTTACCCTATCAAGCCTGAAGCCCTGCTCAAACTAAGTGAAGACGTACAGTATTCTCCTGTAAATAGCCCAGCATAGAAAAAGCCAACCCGAGGGTTGGCTTTCATTTAGCAATCTATCTATTTATCATAGTTCTACGGCACACCGTGACCTTTAGACGCTATCCATACGCGATACCATTGCTCACGAGTCAACTCGATGCTTAGAGCATTGATTGCACTCTCAACACGCTCAATCTTACCAGAACCGATAATTGGCAGCGGTTTTGAGGGAAGTCTACGCACCCAAGCATAGATAACTTCATCAATTGAGTTAGCGCCCACTTCTACACGAATAAGCTCCAACTCTTCTCGCACACGCTTGGCTTGTTCAGTTTCACCAGTAAAGATAGCGCCGCCACCTAAACATGACCATGCCATTGGGCGAATACGTGCTTTTTGCAGCTGATCAAGCGTGCCGTCATGTGCTACTTCAAAATTGAGCGGGTTGATCTCAACTTGGTTAGTCACAAGTGGTTTATGTACGCGATCTTGCAGCAACTCAAACTGACTAGGCGTAAAATTAGACACACCGAAGTGCTTCACTTTACCAACCTTATGCAGCTCGGCAAAGGCCTCTGCAACTTCATCAGCATCCATCAATACGTCAGGGCGGTGAATGAGCAGCAAATCAATTTGCTCAATGTTTAAACGGCTTAATGAGTTATTTACCGACTCATAGATATGTGCGGAGCTGGTGTCATAATGATTAACCTTACGCTCTGGAAACTTATCACCACACAACTTGATATCGCACTTTGTCACGATTTCTATCTGATTTCGGACGGTAGGGTCGAGCTTTATAGCCTCACCAAAAAGCTGCTCACATTCGTAGTTACCATAGATATCAGCATGGTCGACTGTCGTAATACCCAAATCAATATGCTGTTTCAAGAATGTCAGACGCTGCTGAGGTGTCATCCCCCATTCTGCAAGTCGCCAATAGCCTTGTACTAACTCTGACAAATCTGGACCCTGTGGTCCAACGGTCACTTTAGACACCATGTCTTACCCTCCTAAATAAACTGAACTTAGGCTATGCCGGAATCCTTCCTCACTCAATATCCAAGACTCTTCACTTAGTGATGAAGTTCTCATTCTGAGTTGTCACGCACATTAATCGTCAATTTATTAGCCGCCATAAAAATAACGTGGTAGCGCTCATTGTTCGCTTTTGCCCAACAACCTTAAGTTTAGAAGATTTGATATCCAAAGATCGGTGTAAAAAACAAAAAGGCCCCTATAAACAGGAGCCTTGAAATAGTGCGGTTATATTACTTGAGGGCGCGACGTGTTTTCACTGCTTCCGCCAATTGCTTGAGTACTTTTTCAGTATCTTCCCAACCAATACATGCATCAGTAATCGATTGACCGTAAGTTGGCGCTTCGCCATTTACCAAGTCTTGACGGCCTTCAACAAGGTGAGATTCGATCATCACACCAAAAATAGCCTCTTCACCACCAGCAATCTGTGTCGATACATCTTCACACACATTAATCTGACGCTGGTACTGCTTTGAACTATTCGCATGACTGAAATCAATCATCACTTTTTGTGGTAAACCCGATGCTTCCAACTCTTGTTTGATGGCACCAACATGTTCAGCACTGTAGTTAGGCTCTTTACCACCGCGCAAAATGATGTGGCAATCTGGGTTTCCGCTGGTTTCAATAATCGCAGAGTGACCGAATTTGGTGACTGAAAGGAAATGGTGTGATGCACTCGCTGAGCGAATCGCGTCTGATGCGATTTTGATATTACCGTCTGTACCGTTCTTAAAACCCACTGGGCAAGATAAACCAGACGATAGCTCACGGTGAACTTGAGATTCAGTAGTACGTGCACCAATCGCACCCCAACTGATCAGATCCGCGACATATTGCGGCGTAATCATATCCAGGAATTCACTGGCCGTCGGCATACCCATATCGGTTAGATCCAGCAGCAACTTTCGGCCAATGCGCAAGCCATCATTGATCTTAAACGTGTCGTTTAAGTACGGGTCGTTGATGAGACCTTTCCAACCAACCGTCGTACGCGGCTTTTCGAAATAAACACGCATAACAACTTCAAGTTCTTCGCCGAGTTCTTCACGCAGTACTTTAAGTTTTTTACCGTACTCAAGAGCCGCTTGCGGATCATGGATAGAACATGGACCAACAATCGCTAAAACGCGATCGTCTTTACCCTGAAGAATGTCTGAAATGGCTTTACGCGAGCGAAAAGTGGTAGAAGACGCGGTTTCTGTCGCCGGAAACTTCTCTAGAACGGCAATTGGCGGTAATAACTCTTTTACTTTATTAATTCTTACATCATCGGTTTGAAACATCGCTACTTCTTCCTGTTATGCGACAAGTATACTGAGCCATTCATTGAATACTCAAACATCTACTTGTCTGTATTTATCCTGTCCCTTGTAACTTATCCGCCCAAAACGAAGCTTGCAACCATTTTTTTATTCATAAGGCAACATTTCACCAAACTTTACAAAAAACGTGGCGTGTAAAGATATAATTACACCATTAAAGATTCTCGATTCACTACAATAATAATGGGATTAATTATATATTTTTCAATGTCTTATGATTTTTATAATTGATAAATACAGCTATACATTCGCGCAATTACCAATTTTCATTCTTAGAAATTAAAGTCACTGAAGGGCGGGCGTAAAAGAAAGTGTGCGCTCTAACCGCCATAAGATCGCATAACTTGGCAGAACTTAAATATTCTTACTGCGCAACCAAAGACGATGAGTTAAAGCACCAACAATCAATCCTGCGATATTGATGATTAAGTCGAGCCAAGAAAACTCTCTTGTAGGTACAAAGGCTTGCAGTATTTCATCTGCGGAGACAAACAACAGCATCATGACTAATAACGGCGTGACTCTAAAACCATAGTATCGAAAATAGGTGATAGGCGTAGCCCAGTTCGCAGTCCAACCCAGTGCAAATGCCATTAAGGCATGAAGCACCCAATCACCACCCATTGTGACTTCAAATTGACTAACAACGCCACCATGAAGACTAAACGATTTGGTCAGTGAAGCGCTCGCACCAATCAGCACCAACAAGCACAAAAACGGTAAGCGACGATGAACAACTAATTGAGAAAATTGCATGTAATTAATGAAATACTAAGTAACCGATCCTTGGAAGCAAAACAGAATACGCGACTTGTTGCTCAGTTAAAAGTCAAAGTACATATTTTATTCACACTACCCGTATTCATGACCGATGATGACCGATGAGTATCTGTACCAATGGATCTAGTAATTGATGCTCAACTTGCCTAAAAACTGAGCCAATAGTGGTCAACCAACAACAATACGAATAACAGCATCAAGTGATAGATAGAAAATTTAAAAGTATCTATCGCCGTTTTTTCCGACGGATTAAATTTGAGTTTCCACGCGTAACCAATAAACCCAGCGCTTAACATCATTGAACCTATCCAATAGATAGCTCCTGACATCCCCACCAAGGCAGGTAACAAACAGATGATGGCTAACAGTACGGTATAGAGCAGTATTGAGGTCTTGGTATACTCCTCTCCATGAGTCACTGGTAGCATTGGAATATCCGCTTTGGCGTAATCCTCTTTGCGGTGGATCGCCAGAGCCCAGAAATGAGGTGGAGTCCAAATAAAGATAATCATCACCAGCAGCCAAGCGTGACCATGTAACTCCCCGGTCACCGCCGTCCAACCTAACAACGGCGGCATTGCACCTGCAATCCCTGCAATTACGATATTCTGTGGCGTCGCTCGCTTGAGGTACATGGTGTACACCACGGCATAACCAAGTAGGCTCGCAAACGTTAACCACGCCGTGAGGGCATTAACGGCAAAAAACAAGATGGCAAAGCCAAAGACACCAATTGAAGTCGCAAATAGTGCCACTCGGCTTGGTGCAAGTTGTCCACACGGTAACGGGCGACGATGAGTGCGAAACATAATCGCGTCAATTCTACGGTCGATCAAATGGTTAAAAGCTGCGGCAGAGCCGGCCATCAAACCGATACCCACCATTCCAAAAACACTCTGTTGAAGTGGCAGTGCCCCCGGCACTGCCAAGCACATCCCTACCAATGCGGTGAGCAGCATCAGCGCAACCACTTTGGGCTTAGTTAAAGTGAGATAACTGCGCCAAATAGAACGCTCTGGGGTCAGTTCGGCAGTGATTGTTTTACTCATAAGAGGCCTCCTTGCCAACTTTATTCTTTATCGTATTTTGGTCGCTCGCTGCATTGATTGAACTGTGACTTGCCGATGTATGCCGCCACAAAATATGGTTAATATATAAGGTATTGAGCAATAGCAACGCAGCCGCTAAGTTATGCGCGACCGCAACGGCAAGTGGTAACCCAAACGACACATTACTGACGCCTAATCCAATTTGAATAATCAACAATCCAGCGAGGCTTAATGCTGCGAGACGGTACTTTTCCTGCGTAAACCAGAGTCTGATGATCAACGCTAATAAAACGATGGTCGTTACCATCGCACCAATACGATGCGATACATGAATCGTCATTCGCGCACCATAATCCAACGTGCCAAACTCGTAACTCTCTTGTGCTGGCTGAATTAACCGAAAAGCCGTCTCAAAATCCAAATATTGCTGCCAATCCCCCTGACAAATAGGCAACTCAGTACACATCAAAGCGGCGTAATTAGAAGATGTCCATCCACCTAGCGCGATTTGTAAAGTCAGTGCCAGAGCACCAAGTACCGCCAGTACACGCGTTGTACTATCGCCAGTTGGGATATCAATGACTTCTTTGCGCTCGGCAACTTGCCAGTAAAGCAGCGCCAACAAACAAAACAGGGTAAAGCCGCCCAGCAAGTGCCCCATAACTACGATGGGCATCAATTTCATGGTCACGGTCCACATGCCGAGCAACGCTTGAAAAACCACCACCAGAGAAATGGACACTGGCAACCATTTTCCCATATGCCGACGATTTTCTTGCTTCGAAACTAAGGCTAATGCAGTAATCGCGAAGACTAATAGCCCTAACGTTCCGGCAAAGTAGCGATGAATCATCTCTAGCCAGGCTTTATCACTCTCGACCACTAAGTCAGGATAAAGCGCATTGGCTTTTGCCAATTCAGCTTGCGAAGTGGGCACATCTAGCTGCCCATAGCATCCTGGCCAGTCAGGGCAACCCAGCCCTGCGTCCGCGAGGCGCGTATAAGCACCAAGCAAAATCACACAGAAGGTCATCACTAGGCTTAATTGAAGTAATCGCTTTAGTATCATAGCCCCCCCCTTTACCCTACTCGAGACAATTTGAGCAACTTACGTAGATCGGCCAACAGGTCTTTGCTTTGGGGGATTAAACTGTCTTCCTTGTCCACTTGGGGATAGCGCATGACCAGTTGTCCGAGAGGGTCGACAATCACATATTCGTATTGATGGACAATTTCAGTAAACGCGGCATTCACATTTACCGTCTCAAGCTCAATATTCGCCATCGCTTGTAAGTCACTATGCTCGTCTATCAGCACCACAGGGGCGACACGCTGTTGATATTTACCTAACGCAATATGGCTTTGTTGAAGGTAATGAATTTGCTTTAGACATAACTCATCACATTTTTCAGGCACTAAATACCCCAGCTGCCATTTTTCACCTTGGTAAGGATTAGCTAAACCCAACATTTGCAACGTTTTCGCCGGCTCTATTAATTCCCCTTTATTGGTGACTCCGGAGTTGTACCAATGCTGAGAGAGCACTAATTTGGCGAGCAATGCGGGTAAAGCGAATACCGCAATCAACGCCAATAATGTTAAGCGACTGCGAGTAACTGATGGGTTCATAGACTCTCCTTAGTCGTATTTTTCAACGCTCTCCATAACCAAATAAGCGATAACACACCTAACGCCATTGCCATAGCAAACCATTGCACTGCATATCCTGTATGCTTGTCAGCGTTCATTGGTATCGGTCGCCAAGGCTGCAAATAGGGCCAATTAGAACTCATCGGCTGCAAGACATAGGCTTCAATTGACAATTGCCAGTACTCACTCAACTGCTCAATGTTTAAGTTTTGGATTCGCAGCGGTGTCGTGTTCTCTGCCATTAGTGCATCGCTGAGAGGATTGGTGCTGCGGGTATACAACCGTCCCTTGCCTTGATAATTTTCCGTTAACCAATCAACTCGGGGTAACACACTTCTTGATTGCGTCGCAGAGATAAAACCTCGTTCCAACAATACGTATTGACCATCACTGTGACGCATCAGCTGTAACGCTAAATAGCCAACATCCCCGTTATAAGTTTGGTTATCGAGCAATAGATAGTAATTGGCTAATGGTGCAAGATCTGCCATGACCGATACGCCGTTCACATTAGTAGAACTATCAATATCTAAACCGTTCAAACTCTGCGCCGCCTGTTGCTGATTGCTTTGCAGCGTTTTTTGCATTTCGCTCTTTTGCTTCGCTCGCTCTAGTTGCCACATCCCCAAGTTGACCAATATAGAAATAGCAACCAAGGTTAATATCAGAGCGAGCCAAAACATCGGCTGTTTCGACAACCCAACAAAGGATGACGATATGGTTTTCATTTTCAAATCAGTGCTGGTTTTACTACTACTCTTTATCATTGCTAACCTCGCCAAGGCGCTGATCGAAATGGTAAAAGGACCCAGTGAATCTGAAGATGAGCAACAAGATCAACCGCCAATGAGTCACTATCTTGGCAAGCGTGTCATCCTTTCAGCGCTCGCCGTCATATTGATGCTTGTTGCACTACTCAGTGGCTTTATCGAACCCAATTCTCGTCCTTTTTAAGCTTTTTTAACGTGAAATTTTGTGGCTCAATGAGCCACTGACTCCGCTTAGAGTACATACACAAAAACAAACAGGCACAGCCATACCACATCGACAAAATGCCAGTACCAACTACCTGCTTGAAAAGCAAAATGATCTTTCGGTGTAAAATGATCTTTGGCAATACGCGCCAGTAACACAATCAAGAAAATCGAGCCAAGTAGGACATGTAATCCATGAAAGCCAGTCAGCATAAAGAAGGTGTTGCCATATACGCCCGATTGAAGCGTTAAGTCTAAATCCTGGTAGGCATGAATGTATTCAACCCCTTGGTAGTAGAGGAAAAAGCCTGCCAAAACGATGGTGACCTCAAGCCAGACGATCAACGCCATGCGTTTGTTTTGCTCAAGACTGATGTGCGCCATATGCAGAGTAATTGAAGACAACAAAAGAATAATCGTGTTGTTCAAAGGGATGCCCTGCCAGCTCATCGCTGTGGTCGTAGTCCCATCTGGCGTGGTCGTTAATGGCCACATCGCTTCAAATGCAGGCCACAACACCTCGTGGGTCATCACGTTATTGTCCGCGCCGCCCAGCCAAGGTACCGAAATCATTCTGGCGTAAAAAAGCGCACCGAAAAACGCGCCGAAGAACATCACCTCAGAGAAAATAAACCAGCTCATTCCTTGGCGAAAAGAGCGAGCAATTTGATCAGAGTACAGCCCACTCATCGACTCACTCACCACGTTGGTTAACCAGCCCGCTAACATGTAGAGTAAGAACAAGAAACCTAAACCCAACACGAGTTTAGAGAACACACTTGCACTGCCCCCTTCTGCCATCGTCTGCACCGTTAACCCCGCGCCAAGCGCAACAAGAAACAGAGCGATCGCGCCGACGATAGGCCAACTGCTTTGCGCTGGCACATAGTAGGATTGATGCTTAGAACTCATGGTGTGACTCCTTTCTGTTTGGCTGATACCACAGGCTTCGCCTGTGCGGTTATGGTCGGCTCAGAAACGGTATCGGTAATATCGTAAAGGGTGTAAGAGAGTGTCAATGTATGAATCGATTCTGGTATATCGCGCTCGATATAGAATATTAGGGGCATTTCAACGCTGGCTTGCCCCTCTAAAGGTTGCTTGTTAAAACAGAAACACTCCACCTTGTTAAAGTAACTCGCACCGAGACCTGGTGAAACCGAGGGCACCGCTTGTCCGACGATGGTGTAATTTGCCCGGTTAAAGGCAAGATAAGCCGTTTGAATAACCTCGCCAGGATGCACATCCATCGATGTGACTTGAGGTTCAAAGTCCCATTTCATTGCCGGATTGGGATGAGCAATAAACTCAACTTTAATGGTGCGCGAGATATCAGGTGTTAATGCCGTCGGCTGTTCGACGGCTTGGGAGTTTGTCTTGCCATTAATACCGAGTGCGTCACACATGATGTCGTAAAGTGGCACCAACGCGAAACCGAAGCCAAACATAGCGACTGTCGCAGCAAGTAACTTAAGCGTTAACTTGCGATTAGCTGCACTGCTCTCTGTTGGATTTCGCTCCTGCATACATCACCACCTTTAATTCACTTTCGGTGGAGTTGAAAACGTATGATGCGGCGCAGGGCTTGGTACCGTCCACTCCAGACCTTCTGCTCGGTCCCATGGTTTAGCTTGCGCTTTTTCCCCACCTTTAATGCACTTGATAACCAGCCAAAGGAAGATCAATTGAGACAGACCAAAGGCAAAACCGCCAATCGAAACTATCTGGTTAATATCGGCAAACTGAATTGCGTAGTCTGGAATTCGTCTTGGCATTCCAGCTAAGCCAAGGAAATGCATTGGGAAGAACAGCACATTAACGGAAATAATTGAGCACCAGAAATGCCACAGACTTAGCTTATGGTCATACATATGACCGGTCCATTTCGGAAGCCAATAGTAGGCAGCAGCCATGATCGAGAACACCGCGCCCGAGACCAGCACATAATGGAAATGAGCCACTACGAAGTAGGTGTCGTGGTATTGGAAGTCTGCGGGCACAATCGCGAGCATTAGCCCAGAGAAACCACCAATGGTGAATAACACGATAAAGGCGATCGCGAACAGCATCGGCGTTTCAAATGTCATCGCCCCTCGCCACATAGTCGCTACCCAGTTGAACACCTTCACCCCTGTCGGTACCGCGATCAGCATGGTGCAATACATAAAGAAGAGTTCGGCGAACACTGGCATACCGGTGGTAAACATATGGTGCGCCCATACCAGGAACGACAACAGCGCAATACTACAGGTTGCGTAGACCATCGAATGGTAACCAAAGAGTTTTTTGCCGCTAAATGCTGGGATAATCGCCGATATAATGCCGAAAGAAGGCAAAATCATAATGTACACTTCAGGGTGACCAAAGAACCAGAATATATGCTGGAACATCACCGGATCACCGCCCCCGGCGGCATCAAAGAACGAAGTGCCAAAGTACTTATCGGTTAAGACCATGGTCACCGCTCCAGCGAGCACGGGCATCACCGCGATAAGTAGAAATGCCGTGATTAACCAAGTCCAAACAAACAATGGCATTTTAAACCATGTCATACCTGGCGCACGCATGTTCACAATCGTCACGATAACGTTGATCGCGCCCATAATTGAGCTGATACCCATGATATGTACTGAGAAGACAAACAGGGCGGTACTGTCAGGACCATAGGTTGTCGATAATGGCGCGTAGAAAGTCCAACCAAAGTCGGGGCCACCACCTTCGGTAAAGAGTGAAGCAAGCAAAATGGCGAAGGCAAAAGGAAGGATCCAGAAACTTAGGTTGTTCATCCGTGGCAAGGCCATATCTGGTGCGCCGATCATCATCGGAATCATCCAGTTTGCTAGCCCGGTAAAGGCAGGCATAACCGCACCAAACACCATGATCAAACCATGTACCGTCGTCATCTGATTGAAAAATTGAGGGTCAACCAATTGCAAACCTGGCTGGAACAGCTCGGCGCGAATAATCATAGCCATCGCGCCGCCAGTTAAGAACATGATGAAACTAAACCATAAATAGAGCGTCCCGATATCTTTATGGTTAGTCGAATAGATCCAACGCGCTAAACCTTTTGGTGCATGGTGCTCATGTTCATCATGATCAATAGCAATGGTTGAATTGGCGCGGCTTAACTCTGCATCAGCAACCGGTGATGACTTTTCGTTTTGAGTAGTCGATGGTTTCATAATTCCTCCTTACTACTCTGACCTTGCATGGTAAAGTTATTAATGTCTGACGCTTGCACAACGTCACCGGTATTGTTATCAAACGCGTTACGTTGATAAGTGACTACGGCAGCGATCTCTTGCTCGGTTAGCTGACTAGCAAACGCCTGCATTGCCGTTCCGGAGCGACCGTTGACGATGATGTCGATATGTTGATCAACGTCGCCTGTCGCGACAGCACTACCTTTGATTGCCGGAAAGGCTCCAGGAATACCTTGTCCATTTGCCTGATGACAGACCGCACAACGATCAACGTAAACCTTCTCACCGATTGGCATCAGCTCATCTAGACTCAATTCACTGGTAAGGGCTGCGGCGGCTTCTTGCTGAGCAAGCGCTAGCTCTGCTTTCTTGTCTGCCAGCCAAGTGTCGTAGTCTGCTTCGGTCATCGCATGGACCACTATCGGCATAAAGCCATGAGCTCGACCACAAAGCTCTGCACACTGCCCACGATAGACGCCCGGCTTGTCGATTTTTGTCCATGCTTCGTTAATAAAGCCGGGGATGGTGTCTTTCTTAACGGCAAAATCCGGTACCCACCATGAGTGGATTACATCATCTGAGGTCATAAGAAAACGGACTTTGCGGTTGATAGGCAGCACCAAAGGGTTATCAACTTCAAGCAAGTAATGGGCGCCTTTTTCTTCGATACCATCAATTTGGTTTTGCGAGGTTGCCAGCAAGCTGAAAAACTCCACATCTTCGCCAAAGTAGCTGTAATGCCACTTCCATTGCGAACCGGTGATTTTAACGGTTAGGTCTGATTGGGAAGTATCTTCCATAGCCACTAAGGTTTTAGTAGCTGGAATCGCCATCGCGATAAGAATGATGATGGGAATGACAGTCCAAATAACTTCGACTTTGGTACTTTCATGGAAATGAGCAGCAACCGCCCCTTTCGATTTGCGGTGCTTATAAATTGAGTAAAACATCGCGCCAAACACGACTAAGGCAATCGCACAGCAGATGTAGAAAATCAACATATGCAGGTGATATACCTCAGAGCTTATCTGAGTCACACCCTGCGTCATATTAAGCGCACTCTCTTCGGCAAGAGCCTGCGTCGACCAAGTGATGGCGAAAACTTCCAATGTTAGCCAAACCGCTAGTGGTATTCTTTTCAAAAGACCTCTCCTCTTTGTCTTTGCACTCTTTTCGCGGTGCTATAAAACAAGGGTTCAATCACTTTTACGCAGAACACCCGATACCGAGTCACATCCTTAGTGATATCGTGCAATCCTTGCGCTTCATATCCGAATTGTTCAAGTCGACTAGCAAGTAGCGACTTGTTTGGGCTAACCTAAAACTAACGCAAAATGTTATATTTATGTTAATTAAGGCTAGTTAGCGATTTAAAAATGTGCAAGCTGATGAATGACAAATTAGTTTAGCGATTGCGCTCTCGTAAATGATAACTACTATCACTTACTATTTCGTTATAACACCTGAAGGTTACTCCAGAAGAAAGGGAAAAGAGATGAATGAACAAATCACCCAATGGTTAGCTATCGATCCAGATCCTCGTACTCGTGAGGAACTTCAACGTCTAGTGGATGAACAGCAAACTCAAGAGCTGGAGGATCGTTTTTGCAGCCGTCTAGAATTTGGCACCGCCGGATTGCGCGGTAAAGTGGGAGCAGGACCTAACCGTATGAACCGACTGGTTATCCAGCAGACTGCCACCGGACTCGGACAATACCTGATTCAGCAATTTGATGATGCAAAACAACGTGGTGTAGTGATTGGTTATGACGGTCGTCCAGACTCAAAACAATTCGCGCACGACACAGCTGCGGTTTTGACCGCGCTTGGCATAAAAGTCTATTTAACTCATGATGTTGCCGCAACGCCAATCGTTGCTTTTGGTGTAAAATACCTTAATACCGTTGCGGCAGTCGTCGTAACCGCAAGCCACAATCCCCCAGAATACAATGGCTTTAAAGTTTACTGGGAAAATGGTGCGCAAATCATTCCACCGCACGATTCCGGAATCGCCCACCATATCGATGTCGCCGCCGAGTCACCATTAGAACTGCTATGCGTTGAAGAAGCGGTCGCTCTTGATCGTTTAGTTTGGCTAAAAGACGAATATTATCAAGCCTATAGAGACGCGATGAATGGTAATCCGCTACTCAAAAATCACCACAACCCAGACGGTATTGCTATCGCATATACCGCCATGCATGGTGTTGGTGCGCGTATGGCTGAAACCTTACTTGCCGATGCAGGTTTCAATCAAGTTTACAGTGTAAAAGAACAACGTGAACCGGACGGTCGCTTCCCTACCGTTAACTTCCCTAACCCTGAAGAAGCCGGCGCGATGGATATGGTGGTTGCGCTCGCCAAACAACACAGTGCTGATATTGCCTGCGCCAATGATCCTGATGCGGATCGTTTTGCTGTCGCAGTAAGAAAACCAGACGGCGACTACCAAATGCTTACTGGTGATCAAGTGGGATCGCTATTTGGACACTATCTGTTGAGCCAAACCGATGCCAGCAAACAGTTAGTCGGTAACACCATTGTTTCATCGACGCTACTGGATAAAATTGCCAAATCTCACGGAGCGACTTATTACCAAACCTTGACTGGCTTTAAATGGCTGACCAACGTTGCGATGCAAAAGCAAACTGAAGACAGCCAGTTCTTGTTTGCTTATGAAGAAGCACTAGGTTACACGGTCGGAAATAAAGTCTGGGATAAGGATGGCTTATCGGCACTAGTGGCATTTGCACAGCTTACTGCGGAATTACATAGCCAAGGTAAAACCATCTGGGATCAATTGGAAAGCCTATATCGTCAGCACGGCATGTATGTCAATGCACAGCGTAGTATCGCGCTAGCGCCAAATACGCCACCGGTAGGTGAAAAACTTCGTGCCAACCCACCAACTGCGATCGCGGGACGAACGGTTGAATCCACTGAAGATCTAAAATCACTGCAAAAGATCTTCGCTGATGGCAGTACTCAAAACATTGATTTACCACCGAGTGATGTGTTGATTTACCACTTATCAGGCGGTGCGCGCGTTATTGTTCGCCCTTCCGGCACGGAGCCAAAACTGAAATGCTACTACGAAGTGATTGAGCCGTTTGCCGCTGAGGATGACTTCCAAGTTGCACAAGAGAAAGCGCAACTCGCAATGGACATGTTGATTGCTGAACATCAACATATGATTTAATTTAAACCATTGATTTTAAGCGGGTATTTAATGCCCGCTTTTTTCATTTATACCAATCAGGATAAGTAAGTGGTCAGAAAACTTCGCAAGTAAAATCAAAGGCTTATGCTTATTGGTATTATCTATATTTCAACTCTTTACAAACGCACCAGTGTTACTCGACTCCCGCAGAGATTGCGCAATGCCATGCTTTCTTATCCGTTTAACATTACTGTTAATCAAGTGACGCAGTACATAACAGTACAGTAATTTTTTCGCCCCTCTTAAGTTACTGCCTCGAGTTAGATAAAAGGTATCTGGCTGAGCATAAATACCAAAGTCATCCGCAATCCCTTCTTTCTGAATGTAAGTGTCTCTGCCGAGCCAATCAACCTCCACAGCCCTTAAGCATTTAACGGCTACGCCATAGCCAGAAAATGCAGAACACTCAGTACCAAAACGCTGCTTAACTTTAGAAAGATAGGATTTATCTAAAATATAACCTTCTAAGTTCACCCATTTGCCGTTGAAGTAGACCTCTACCCAGCTGTGCATAATTTTCTCCGGTGCGAGCTTGAAAAAATACTTAGGAATCGCACCAAGCTGCAACTGGTTATTAATCGTAAAACCATGCAAACGAGTAGGAATACCTACCGCTCTAAGCAGGGCCATAAACAGAGTACCTTTGGTATTACACTGCCCATAACCGTCTTTTAGTACTTGGCTAGCTGGTATTGTGTCATCAGAGTTGTAGCCAAATACGATCTCATCACGAACAAACGAATATATTTGATCAATCGCATCATATTCATCTTGCTTGTGCCAAGTCCGAGTTTTTATAAGCTGCTGGATTGAGGCATTGTCGAAATCTAACATCTCTGTTTGCTGTAAGTATTGCTGCATACTGCCCTCCTTCTAAATTAACAGAAGCATAGCGGGTAACGAAAAAGAAAAATTGAATAAACTTGCTATGCTCTGTTTATTGGTACATCAATAACTGCGAGTAAAAATATGACAGGAAATATGCGTTGTTTATTTATCGTCGTACTAGCAATTACATCAAATGCTTACGGTTACGGACAAACAGAAAATATAGAGAACTGTGCGAGATTACTGCCAGAAGGCCATCAATATAATGTCTCAATTCAAGTCAGCGTAGATAAGATCAGCCAACCAAGTGTGGTCACTGGCGACTTTTCAGTTGATAGTGATGGCAGCAAGCAGTATGAAAAACAGATCCAGCCCTTCGTTGAGTGCGTCAGCCCATTGATCAAAGTTGAAGTTGAACCTATAAGTGAAGAGCAGAAGCTAGAAGATCTCAAGCCTCTGTTCCAAGGTATTGTCTATTAAAAATAGCCTAATCAGAACCAAAAAACATGGTTTTAGATTCGCGAATTGATACACCAAATATCGACTTAAAAGTACGGCTTAAGTGGGCACTATCAGAAAACCCTGCTCTATGGGCTGCTTCTGTGGCTGACTTGCCTTTTCGAAGCAGTTTAACCGCACACATAAGCCGGCGCCACAGCAGATAAGGTCGCCATGCGATGCCCATTTGCTGTTTAAAGAGATGAAGAAATCGACTCTCTGACAAAGCAAGTTGCTCGGCTATCTGCTCTGCGCGCCAACTATCAGGTATCAAGCACTCGCTAGCGAAGCATTGATTGAGCTGAGTCAGTAAACATTCAATACGCGGATCATTTGATGTCACTTCACCAAGCAGCTCTTGCCAACTCACCGTCGAAGAAAGCTGCTTCAAAATAGTAAGCAATTGAATCAATGGAAATTGATGCTCGTTTGGTACAACCAATGCATCATTAAAAGCAAACTCTTGAAATTGCCTATCAACCAGAAACTGCTGTAAACATCGTCCAACTTCAGATTGAGGCTCAACCAAAATGACCCAACCCTTGCTCATTTGCAGACGATGAGGCACCTTACTTGCCAGCAATGACGTGGAAAGTAAGTGGCCGTCAATCGACAGCGAACCACTATCTTCAAACACAGTCAATTGCATTAACGCGTGGGCATGTTGAGCGGTATCGACCATCTCACCATAGCTGACCAGCATACCAGGTATCACCCAAACACGAGGAGCAATCGCCATCTAGCCAATACTCTTTTGCAAAAAGATTTTATCGACATTCGGCATTGGGAACCCTGTGAATCGCCCCACCTCTTTGAACCCCATTTTTAGGTAAAACTCACGAGCTTGAAAAGTAAAAGTATCAAGGCAGATGGTTTCAACCCCGAGCAGCTTCACTTCACGTTCCACACACTCGAAGACTTGAGTCCCCACACCAGTTTTTCTCTGACTCTCATCAATCCAGAAATACTCGACAAAAAGCGTGTTGGTAAACACCTCACCAAACAGTCCACCAGCAAAGTGACCGAATTCATCTTTAACAATGCAGGCAACAGTTTGGCTATCTTGATCTGGAAAAAACCGAACGTTATAACTGCGTAATCCCGCTAAAATATCACTTCTTACCGATTCAGGTGGGTTTAATAAAAACTCCATTTGCATCGTACAACTCCTTTGCACACTGCCGATCAATAGTCAGGGTGGTGAATAACAAATATAAAAAAGCCAGCTTAATGCTGGCTCCAGATTGATGACGAACCCCGCTTTTTCAAGCGGGGTTCTTTTTTGGAAGCGACCGTAGGTCGCGATCGCGATATTTTTTGTTATACCGTGCGCAGAAGCTTCCATTCATTACATAGGCATACAGAAGCAAGTA
>NZ_JADILO010000080.1 GCF_015278125.1 Vibrio fluminensis | reverse complement strand
AATTGATGTTAAACAACCAAAGTTGCTATCTCATTATTTGAATGAGCGAGATAGCTTTCGATTTTGCCGGACTCAAATATGTTTTGCTTTACTGAAACAGTAAGACAAAACCCAAGAACACTTGAATGTGTTTCTGTGTATTCAATTTAATTGAATACTTTGAGAACTTTACAAACAATCTTCAAAAGATTGTTTTGTCAGCTTTCCAAATTGTTAAAGAGCAATGTTTCTTCACGAGGAAGTACATTTTCTAAAGACTTTCAGTACGCTATTCAGGCGTCAAAAATTCCAACCACATACGCTTTACTGAAGTGGTTTGGAAATCCTATCCAAAAATTCTTAGAGAATGGTGGGCGATACCGGGCTCGAACCAGTGACCCCCTGCTTGTAAGGCAGGTGCTCTCCCAACTGAGCTAATCGCCCACATAAGTTTCTCTTGTATCCACTTTAAAGTGAATTCAAAAGCCATTCTTCGTGGAAAGAATGGTGGGTCGTGCAGGATTCGAACCTGCGACCAATTGATTAAAAGTCAACTGCTCTACCAACTGAGCTAACGACCCAATGGTATCCCGTAGGGGAGTCGAACCCCTGTTACCGCCGTGAAAGGGCGG
>NZ_JADILO010000079.1 GCF_015278125.1 Vibrio fluminensis | reverse complement strand
CAGATTGATGACGAACCCCGCTTTTTCAAGCGGGGTTCTTTTTTGGAAGCGACCGTAGGTCGCGATCGCGATATTTTTTGTTATACCGTGCGCAGAAGCTTCCATTCATTACATAGGCATACAGAAGCAAGTATTTGCCTTATTTCTGTCATGTTTAAGCCCATTTTTCGTAGATAACTCATCACCAACGCTATCTTCTTGATGTTTTGAGCTGCCGCTGCCAACCAACATTGCATTTGCACATTGGCTAGACCTCGAAAGCGAGCATAACGATGACCATGATGTTGCTTGGCGTCTGCGAAGCTCCGTTCTACGGTTTCACTTCGACGTCGATAAGTCTTCTTACCATAGGGAGAGAGCCGCATTTGATTTGCTCTCTCTACTGCATCGCTATAGATATGCCGAGTAATCACTTTCTTCATGTTTTTGCTTTGGGTGCAGTCATCCCTCATTGGACAGAACGCACACTCTTTGGGATCTGAGTGGTATTCTCGATAGGCATCACGTGATGTGGTTTTATAAAGCAACTCCTGACCATTCGGACATTGGTAGCTGTCTCTTTGCGCGTCGTAAGTAAAGTGTTTCTTTTTGAACGTATTTTTCGTTCTCGATGGGCGTCGATAACCGAACACGCCAAGAAT
>NZ_JADILO010000078.1 GCF_015278125.1 Vibrio fluminensis | reverse complement strand
GATGTATTCGAACGTATTTTTATTAATATCGTAGAGCAAGCCATGTCGAAAGGCTTGGTCGCGGGGCAAGAGTTCTTTACGGACAGTACTCATCTCAAAGCGAACGCTAACAAGAATAAACATACCAATAAAGTCATGGCGGTTCGCGCGAGTGCCTATCTTGATATGCTGGATGAAGACGTTGCGTTAGACCGAGAAATAGCGGGTAAGAAGCCGCTTAAGGCTCGCGGATCAGAGTCAAAAATAAAGAATACTAAAACCAGCACCACTGACCCAGAGAGTGGCTTCATGACTCGGGATAATAAGCCACAAGGCTTCTTCTATCTCGACCATAGAACCGTTGATGGTCAGCACGGAATTATCATCGATACTTATACCACCGCAGGTAACATCAATGACTCACAACCTTACGTTCAACGCTTAGATTACACGCTTGCCACATTCCAATTGAACCCGATAGCTGTTGGACTGGATGCAGGCTACTTTACCGCTCCAGTGGCGGAGTCACTTGAACGTCGAGGTATTCTTGGCGTGTTCGGTTATCGACGCCCATCGAGAACGAAAAATACGTTCAAAAAGAAACACTTTACTTACGACGCGCAAAGAGACAGCTACCAATGTCCGAATGGTCAGGAGTTGCTTTATAAAACCACAT
>NZ_JADILO010000077.1 GCF_015278125.1 Vibrio fluminensis | reverse complement strand
CACCACTTTGTGGTTCATGACTGGGGTGAAGTCGTAACAAGGTAGCGCTAGGGGAACCTGGCGCTGGATCACCTCCTTATACGATGATTATCGTGATGAGTACCCACACAGATTGATGGTTTATAAAGTTTAAAGAGATTAAAACACTTCTGAGGTGTTTTACTAGTGTCCCGTTCGTCTAGAGGCCTAGGACACCGCCCTTTCACGGCGGTAACAGGGGTTCGACTCCCCTACGGGATACCATCTCCTCATAAGGAATATGGGGCTATAGCTCAGCTGGGAGAGCGCTTCGCTGGCAGCGAAGAGGTCTGCGGTTCGATCCCGCATAGCTCCACCATCTTTAAACGCATTTACTTTTGAATAAAAAGTTGAGTGTTTTTAGAAATGGTGTTTTTCTTCGGAATACACATTGCTCTTTAACAATTTGGAAAGCTGACAAAACAACAATTTATTGTTGTTTGTAAAGTTCTCAAAGTATTCAATTTATTGAATACACAAAAACACATTCAAGTGTTCTTGGGTTTTGTCTTACTGTTTTAAGTAAACAAAACATATTTGAGTCCGGCAAAATCGAAAGCTATCTCGCTCATTCAAATAATGAGATAGCAACTTTGGTTGTTTAACATCAATTCGAAACTCCTTCGGGTTGTATGGTTAAGTGACTAAGCGTACACGGTG
>NZ_JADILO010000076.1 GCF_015278125.1 Vibrio fluminensis | reverse complement strand
CTCGCCATCGATACTCATCATCAGGTGAGCGGGTTTATCCACTACGTCCTGCACCGCAATGCTGGATTGTCGACTCGCAAGCTCGATTTTGTAGCGAAAACCAAAATAGGGTTCAGCGCCATCCCATAATGATTGCGATAAACACTCTTTACCTTGGTACCCCGACACCACAAAGGTCTCTTCGGGTAATCCTTCCACATTCAGAGTAAACGTTAGCTTAGCCATCCATTGCGCCTTCTTTGCCTTCTTATATACCCAAGAAACCTCAACGTTTTTCTAAAGTCACTTGGGTATATATGCAGAAACCAGCGCCAGAGTTCCCTCTGCCACTGGTTGTACTGAACATCAAATTCTGATCATTCAGACGAGGATTACGCCTCGATTGGACGACGCCAGTCATCTGAACCAGATGTACCTGCGTTTACGTGATCCCACGTAATCTTACGATATGCAAGTGATACCACTAGGTTTTGCGTGAAGTCCGCCTTTGCTGGGTCTTGACAGTGTGGCATTTCACACTGAATGTCGACGATAGACGCATTTTCTAGGCGAGTAGTAAAGAAGTTCTCTTGTTTACCTTCTAGTGACGTGCGATACCATTTTAGTTCCACGTTGCTTAGCTTCTCACCTGATGCCAATGCGTTGTACAGTAGTGGTACAGCTTTGTTTAGAGAAACCGTAAATTTGAACGGCTTATGCACACGTTGACCAGAAGGCTGACCTGATTGTGGGTCAGTTGGTACTGTTACTACGTGGTCGAATTGCTGTACTAGCATCTCATCTTC
>NZ_JADILO010000075.1 GCF_015278125.1 Vibrio fluminensis | reverse complement strand
CGTCTAAGTCGAGCTCGATAACCTCACGAGGCAAGGTCTTTGGAAGTGGCTTGCGCTTACCACGTTTCTTCGTCGTAGTGGTTGTCGTGACCTCAACCTCATATTCCTTAGCGGCTTCACATTCCACTTCGTTAAAGAGGTCACCTTGAGATTCATCGTAAGGTTTTAACGCCTCTGAGCGCTTAGAGAACTGACGGTCGAAAGCAAGCTTGAGTTGTTCAAGTAGCGACTGGCGCTCTTGCTTCAACTGGTTTTCTGACGCCATCAGCGCTTTCACCATCGCTTTCACCATCGCTTTCACCATCGCTTTCACCATCGCTTTCACCATCGCTTTCACCATCGCTTKYASCWYGGCAACATCTTGACTTTCTGGGTTGATATTTGGCGTCTTTTTCATGGCATTTATTATACTAAAATCATGCTGTTAACGCTTGGTGGATAAGGCTTTATTATTGTTTAAGTCATTGTAAAATCGTTTATTCGTACGGGTTTATGGCCGATAATCGTGAAGCCAGAAAGCAGTCTATCAAGCTCGAATTGAGTTAGGCGATACACCTCATTTTTCTCTTTTGAGGGMCACTTATACTTGGCTTTTTCAAGGCGCTTGTACCAAAGCGCAAAGCCTGTTTTATCCCAGWATAATACTTTGATTTTGTCGCGCTGTTTGTTGGTGAACAGGAACAGTGCGCCACTTCCCAAGAGCAAATCGGTGTCACTTTCGATAATCGCCGCGAGGCCATTGATGGACTTTCTAAAATCGACGCTTTCACGATACAAGTAAATCTCTGTTGCGCTGAGCATGCGTTTCATGACAGCGCCCCGATAAGTTCTGMCAGGTAGGCTGCGRGCGTGCCTGGCGGAATGCTCAACTTAAGATCATTAACGAGCAGTGTCATGTGAGCGGTAGCTATCTGAGCTTGATACTTCGTCGTCTTTTCGACGACTTCAGCGCGGACAAAGCCCAGAGATACGTCAGCTTTATTGAGCKGTTGGCGCTTGGCATAGAACGTTGAGGGATTAAGTTCATTGAGCTTACAAAACGCGAGCGTTGACAATGAACTCGACTCAGATTGCTTAATTAGCATTTGCCATTCTTGATTGGTGCGACGTTTTCTCATTTCAAATCTCCTCTTGGTTGGAGACCTGATCTTATTATTTGTGCTAGGCGATTAGAATGCGGGGTTTATGGTGCGCTTAC
>NZ_JADILO010000074.1 GCF_015278125.1 Vibrio fluminensis | reverse complement strand
TTTCGAGGAGGACGCTCACCACTTTGTGGTTCATGACTGGGGTGAAGTCGTAACAAGGTAGCGCTAGGGGAACCTGGCGCTGGATCACCTCCTTATACGATGATTATCGTGATGAGTACCCACACAGATTGATATGGTTTGTAAAAGAGATATCATTGCAACGTAGTTATACGAAGCAATACCGGAGGGTCTGTAGCTCAGGTGGTTAGAGCGTTCGCCTGATAAGCGAGAGGTCGGTGGTTCGAGTCCACTCAGACCCACCAATTTATCTTAATACTTCGTTAGATTGTTTGTCGTGTATTTGTATACACTTCCTCTCAATCTACCTTGTCTAAAGATAAATTAAACTACCCAGTCATTTGACTGTTGTAACGACGAGATTATATTTGAAATCGCGGCGTGCAAGCGGACGATGAAGGAGCATACAAAAGTATGTAACTGAAGACGATGCACAGCACAACAAAGAGTTCAAATAGAATATCAAGTTAGAATGGGGCTATAGCTCAGCTGGGAGAGCGCCTGCCTTGCACGCAGGAGGTCTGCGGTTCGATCCCGCATAGCTCCACCATCTTTAAGCGCATTTACTTTTGAATAGAAAGTTGAGTGTTTTTAAAAATGGTTTCATTAGAAAYMTWGCTCTTTAACAATTTGGAAAGCTGACAAAACAACAATTTATTGTTGTTTGTAAAGTTCTCAAAGTATTCAATTTATTGAATACACAAAAACACATTCAAGTGTTCTTGGGTTTTGTCTTACTGTTTCAGTAAAGCAAAACATATTTGAGTCCGGCAAAATCGAAAGCTATCTCGCTCATTCAAATAATGAGATAGCAACTTTGGTTGTTTAACATCAATT
>NZ_JADILO010000073.1 GCF_015278125.1 Vibrio fluminensis | reverse complement strand
TCCCAGACTCAAATGGTTGTTACTACCTAATCTGGGCTTATCGCAAGTTACTACGTCTTTCATCGCCTCTGACTGCCAAGGCATCCACCGTGTACGCTTAGTCACTTAACCATACAACCCGAAGGAGTTTCGARTTGATAATCAAATCACCAAAGTTGCTATCTCATTATTTGAATGAGCGAGATAGCTTTCGATTTTGCCGGACTCAAATATGTTTTGCTTACTTAAAACAGTAGACAAAACCCAAGAACACTTGAATGTGTTTTTGTGTATTCAATAAATTGAATACTTTGAGAACTTTACAAACAACAATAAATTGTTGTTTTGTCAGCTTTCCAAATTGTTAAAGAGCAATGTTTCTTTCGAAACCATTTCTAAAAACACTCTTGCGAATGCGTTTAAAGATGGTGGAGCTATGCGGGATCGAACCGCAGACCTCCTGCGTGCAAGGCAGGCGCTCTCCCAGCTGAGCTATAGCCCCATCAGTGTGATACTGTGTGCCAATTCCTTGGGAAGGGAATTGGTGGGTCTGAGTGGACTCGAACCACCGACCTCTCGCTTATCAGGCGAACGCTCTAACCACCTGAGCTACAGACCCAGTATCGTCTCTTAAACTTTATAAACCATCAAGGTTAAACTACCCACTTCTTTTGCAGCCCACTCCCATGGTGTGACGGGCGGTGTGTACAAGGCCCGGGAACGTATTCACCGTAGCATTCTGATCTACGATTACTAGCGATTCCGACTTCATGGAGTCGAGTTGCAGACTCCAATCCGGACTACGACGCACTTTTTGGGATTCGCTCACCATCGCTGGTTGGCAGCCCTCTGTATGCGCCATTGTAGCACGTGTGTAGCCCTACTCGTAAGGGCCATGATGACTTGACGTCGTCCCCACCTTCCTCCGGTTTATCACCGGCAGTCTCCCTGGAGTTCCCGACATTACTCGCTGGCAAACAAGGATAAGGGTTGCGCTCGTTGCGGGACTTAACCCAACATTTCACAACACGAGCTGACGACAGCCATGCAGCACCTGTCTCATAGTTCCCGAAGGCACCAAAGCATCTCTGCTAAGTTCTATGGATGTCAAGAGTAGGTAAGGTTCTTCGCGTTGCATCGAATTAAACCACATGCTCCACCGCTTGTGCGGGCCCCCGTCAATTCATTTGAGTTTTAATCTTGCGACCGTACTCCCCAGGCGGTCTACTTAACGCGTTAGCTCCGAAAGCCACGGCTCAAGGCCACAACCTCCAAGTAGACATCGTTTACGGCGTGGACTACCAGGGTATCTAATCCTGTTTGCTCCCCACGCTTTCGCATCTGAGTGTCAGTATCTGTCCAGGGGGCCGCCTTCGCCACCGGTATTCCTTCAGATCTCTACGCATTTCACCGCTACACCTGAAATTCTACCCCCCTCTACAGTACTCTAGTCAGCCAGTTTCAAATGCAATTCCGAGGTTGAGCCCCGGGCTTTCACATCTGACTTAACTAACCACCTAATGCCTTCCTCACGACTGAAAGTACTTTACAACCCGAAGGCCTTCTTCATACACGCGGCATGGCTGCATCAGGCTTGCGCCCATTGTGCAATATTCCCCACTGCTGCCTCCCGTAGGAGTCTGGACCGTGTCTCAGTTCCAGTGTGGCTGATCATCCTCTCAGACCAGCTAGGGATCGTCGCCTTGGTGAGCCCTTACCTCACCAACTAGCTAATCCCACCTAGGCATATCCTGACGCGAGAGGCCCGAAGGTCCCCCTCTTTGGCCCGTAGGCATCATGCGGTATTAGCCATCGTTTCCAATGGTTATCCCCCACATCAGGGCAATTTCCTAGGCATTACTCACCCGTCCGCCGCTCGCCGCCCAACAAATCCCCCGAAGGTTCAATGTTGTCGCTGCCGCTCGACTTGCATGTGTTAGGCCTGCCGCCAGCGTTCAATCTGAGCCATGATCAAACTCTTCAATTTAAAGTTTTTT
>NZ_JADILO010000072.1 GCF_015278125.1 Vibrio fluminensis | reverse complement strand
CGAAGATCTTAGCAACAACACCAGCACCTACTGTACGGCCGCCTTCACGGATCGCAAAACGTAGACCTTCGTCCATTGCGATTGGCGCGATTAGCTCAACAATCATTTGAATGTTGTCGCCTGGCATTACCATTTCTACGCCTTCTGGTAGAGAGATATCACCAGTTACGTCAGTTGTACGGAAGTAGAACTGTGGACGGTAGCCTTTGAAGAATGGAGTGTGACGACCACCTTCATCTTTAGAMAGTACGTATACTTCTGACTCGAACTTAGTGTGTGGAGTGATTGAACCAGGCTTAGCTAGTACTTGACCACGTTCAACGTCATCACGCTTAGTACCACGTAGAAGTGCACCAACGTTCTCACCTGCACGACCTTCGTCAAGCAGYTTACGGAACATTTCAACACCAGTACAAGTAGTAGTTGTWGTATCTTTGATACCAACGATTGCTACTTCGTCACCTACGTTTAGGATACCGCGCTCGATACGGCCAGTTACTACTGTACCACGACCTTGGATTGAGAATACGTCTTCGATTGGCATTAGGAATGGCATATCGATTGCACGCTCAGGTTCTGGAATGTAAGAATCTAGAGCTTCTGCAAGTTCTACGATCTTAGCTTCCCACTGCTCTTCGCCGTTTAGTGCGCCTAGTGCAGAACCTTGGATAACTGGTAGGTCATCACCTGGGAAGTCGTATTCAGAAAGAAGTTCACGAACTTCCATTTCTACTAGTTCTAGTAGCTCTTCGTCATCAACCATGTCACATTTGTTCATGAATACGATGATGTAAGGGATACCAACCTGACGGCCTAGTAGGATGTGCTCACGAGTTTGTGGCATTGGGCCATCTGTCGCAGCAACTACAAGGATACCACCGTCCATCTGTGCAGCACCTGTGATCATGTTTTTAACATAATCCGCGTGTCCTGGACAGTCTACGTGTGCGTAGTGACGTGATGGAGTGTCGTACTCTACGTGTGAAGTAGAGATAGTGATACCGCGCTCACGCTCTTCTGGAGCGTTATCGATAGATGCGAAGTCACGAGCAGCACCGCCGTAAACTTTTGCAAGAGTAGTACAGATAGCTGCAGTTAGAGTTGTTTTACCGTGGTCAACGTGGCCGATAGTACCAACGTTTACGTGCGGTTTTACACGTTCAAATTTTTCTTTAGACA
>NZ_JADILO010000071.1 GCF_015278125.1 Vibrio fluminensis | reverse complement strand
TCGCTTTTAAATTGGATGTTGTTGACCAAGTTGAAAGAGGTGAACTGACTTATAAACAGGCTCAAGAGAAGTACGGCATACAAGGTTGTTCTACAGTATTAGTGTGGCTCCGAAAACACGGTCGACTTGATTGGTCTAGGGGCGCTCCTAGATTCTTGAAAAAAGGGTTGCCTATGTCTGAACTCAATTCACCACCAACACCAGAGCAACGTATCAAAGAGCTAGAAAAACTGCTCGAAGATACCAAGCTCAGAGCCGACTTCTTCGAAGAAGTGGTTAAAGTTATGGAACGAGACCACGGTGTTCGAGTCGTAAAAAAGCACAAAGAYGCGTCGTCCAAGAGCAAAACATAGCTCAGCTTAACGTGACTAAATTTTGCCAAATCGTAAATATCACAAGGCAAGCCTATTACAAGCAATGCCTTACTGAAGCCCGCAAGCTACGACGTGATGAGGTACTTCTGAGTTTTGTTCGTGAAACTCGTATCAAACAAGTCCGCATAGGAACTAGGAAGCTGAAGTACCTGATGCAACAGGCAGGAATGACCGTAGGCCGGGATTATCTTTTTTCACTGCTTAAACATCATCGCYTACTTGTGAAAACCAAGCGTGCTTACCACCGAACAACAGATAGCCATCACAGGTTTTACTGCCACCCAAATAAAATAAAGGATGGCTTTAAACCAGAGAGGCCAGAAGAGTTGTGGGTCGCTGATATCACTTATCTTCCGACCCGAGAGGGAAACAGTTATGTCAGTCTGATTACCGATGCCTATTCTAGGAAAATCGTCGGTTATAGTGTGGATGACAACATGCAAACGAGTGCTGTAAAACAAGCTTTTATAGGAGCGCTAAGAAAACGYCGRAGTAAGGGAAGCTTAATCCATCATTCAGATAGGGGCTCCCAGTACTGCTCAAAGGAATACCAAGACATACACGCTAAGCACAATATAGTGTGTTCAATGACGGATGGGTATGACTGCTACCAGAATGCGTTGGCAGAGAGGGTGAACGGCATTTTGAAAATGGAATATCTCTTGCGAAAGCCTAAAGATGTAGCTCAAGCAAGAAAAATGGTCGCTGAGTCAGTAGAAATCTATAATCAGATGAGGCCTCATACAGCGCTAAAATACAAAACGCCCGATGAAGTACACCGAGCGTTTTAACTAAAAAGTGTCAACCCATATCAGGACGGGTCA
>NZ_JADILO010000008.1 GCF_015278125.1 Vibrio fluminensis | reverse complement strand
TCGTTACCATTTCCAGTTCGTATTGTTGCGGAGTCGGTTCTTGAAGCATATCGGAGTATCCATATTTCGATACCCCTATTAGATCAAAGGTCTAGCTCGAAAGCTAGACCTTTGTCAGCAGTCTGAAGCCAGCTTAATGCTGGCTCAATCGATTATAACGTCAATTACGCAGTAAAAAACGAGCTTAGCATCCAGATAGCTAAAATTAGGAAGATAGCTCCCATAAATTTATGCTGGTAGTTTCTGAACTTAGCGTTTTCTAACAGACCCTTACCTAGTGTTCCGACCAACGCAACCAGAACCAAGTTAAATAGTAAGCCGAGTACGTTAAGCAGTAGGCCAAGTGCAAGCATCTGTTCGCCAGAGCTTGCCGCGATGTTACTGGAGACAAATTGTGGCAAGAACATCACAAAGAAGACGAGCGCTTTAGGGTTCAGCAGATTACTAATTAAAGCGCGCTGATAGAAGGTCGTCGCCATCTTATTCTGCTGATCAAGTTCTGGGGCATCTGCCGCTTGAGAGCGAACACAATCCCAACCCATTTTTAGCAGATAAGCCCCGCCAAGTAGATGCAAGGCTTTAAGCGCCATTGGGCTCATAGCAATCAATGCAGAAACACCCAGTGCAGCAAGTAAAGTCAGAATGATTCCAGAGGTTGCGTTACCTAGGCTAGCAAACACGCCAACGCGTCGCCCGTAGCTCATACTTGAACTGGCGATCAGCAACATATCTGGACCAGGCAGCAACAAAAGTGCCACCACTGCCGTCAAATAGAGCGGCAGAATAGACATATCGATCATAATAATTAATTGTTAGGAACAGGACGGCGCGCATTTTATATTGCATTTAGATCTATATCTAGCCCATAACACCAAGATTGAAGACATATTCAGACCATACACTACGACCAGTATTTGCACTTTAGCCTGATAAACAAGGATGTAGGTTCAAACTGTGCTATGTTGCAAACAGCAATTTTGTACAAAAACTCTCAATGAGTTTGAATTACTCTATGCGAACAGGCGATCTTGCAAGGAGTGCAGTGATGGAAAAAAAGGATTTTACTGAAGGCGCTACCTTTCAAACCGCTGGGGAGTTGGGTGGGCTGGAATTTATTGAAGCTAAGTATAAAACCCACAACTTCTCCCGTCATAGCCATGAAGGCTACACCATCGGTGTGATTGAGAAAGGTGCGCAGCGCTTCTTCCGCACAGGGGGCAATCATATCGCTCCGCAAGATAGCATCATTTTAGTCAATGCCGACCAAGTGCATAATGGTCAAAGCGCGACGGAAGATGGTTGGGAATACAAAGCCATGTACCCACTTCCAGAGCAATTTGCGACTTTAACTCAAGGGCTCAACTCAGAGACTGTCATCCCCTACTTCCCTGAACCTGTGGTTTATGATCCCGAAATGGCACAGCAACTCAGGCTAGTTTTCGATACCCTTGAAAATTCTGACAACCGTCTGTTACGCGAAACCTTGGTTTACGGAACGCTGGTTAAACTCATGAGTCGGCATGGCAAAAAACGCCGCGAATATGAACCAAACACTCGTAGTAAGCAGCAATTACTGATAGCCAAAGAGTTTCTTGATGACTTCCCGCAAGCGGATGTCTCTTTAGAAGAGCTCGCCAAACTGGCAAACCTTAGCCCGTATCATTTTGCTCGCTCTTTTCAAAAAGAATTCGGGTTTCCACCTCACGCTTATCAGGTGCAATCTCGGTTGCGCTATGCCATTCGCTTGATGAAACAAGGTCATACACTATCGGATATTGCTCAAGAGTCTGGCTTTCATGATCAAAGCCATTTGCACCGACACTTTAAGCGCGCAATGGGTGTCACGCCGAAGCAGTATATGAAATCGATAAACATTTAAAACGAGAAGCGCAATTTTATACAATTTCTTGTTCTCTTCTCGTGGCGAAATAGAACTATATCGATTCTTGATTTAGACCCACTAGACCTTTAAATAGTCGCCGCGTCTACAAACCAAGTCATTCTCGCTGAACCTAGCATCTCGAGGTTACTTGGGTATATAACAAGCGCGCTACTGAGGGGAACCTATGAATACAGAAGTACAAGTTATGCCAAGTAGATACTCATTATTTATGCAGGGAACCGTTGCGATGATCCCACTTAGTGTAGCGGTCATTCCATGGGGGTTACTCGCCGGATCCTATGCTATTGAATCAGGGTTAACCCCCATTGAGAGCCAAGCGTTATCAGCGATCTTGTTTGCCGGTTCTGCTCAACTGGTTGCCACCGGCATGATTAAAGCAGGCGTTGGGCTCACAACGATGTTGCTAACGACCTTATTTATTACCTCCCGCCATTTTCTGTATAGCGTTTCAATGCGTGACAAAATAGGCCCCTTGCCACTGCGTTGGCGATTGGCATTAGGCTACCTACTCACCGATGAGCTGTTTGCTATTTGTGGTAATCAATCGGACAAGCGCTTTGAGCCTTGGTATGCGTTAGGTGCGGGTTTGAGCTTCTATATCTGCTGGAATCTGGCAACTTTTGTTGGCATTGTCGCAGGCAGTTATATACCCGCACTCAATGAACTCGGTTTGGAATTCGCGGTTGCTGCGACCTTTATTGCGCTGGTCATTCCCAACATCAAAAACTCCCCTACCTTTGTCGCGGTGGTGGTCGCTTTAGTGCTTTCTGTGGCATTAAATCTATTACAGTTCGAGGGAGCGTTAATGGTCGCCAGCCTTGGTGGTATGTTAGCGGGTTATTTTGTTGAAACGATGGTTAAAAAGTCGAGCTAGAAAGGAGACAACGATGATTATGTTATCTATTTTGGCGATGGCGGCGTTGGTTTTCTTTAGCCGTTATGTGTTCCTTGAGCCGAAGTTACCACTGCGTTTAGCTCCGCAACTACAAAGCATGCTGAGTTACTCTGGGCCAGCCATTTTGACAGCCATCCTTGCACCCATAGTGTTCGCGCCTGAGGGTGAATTATGGCTAACGCCAACGAACCCCTATTTGCTCGCGGCAATTCTAGCCTGTTTTATCATCTATAAAACGGGTAACGTATTATTGACGACCGTAATTAGCATGCTGGTATTTTTGGTTCTCAATAATTTGGTGTTTTAGTAAGTTAAAATCACCGTAGATTCAACATTGTCTATACCATACTCCAGATATGTAAAACGCCAGCATAGTGCTGGCGCTTTGAAATTTGATCATCGAGGAATTTAACTGGCGAGCCACTCAATTTCAATTAGTGTTTTACCTGCATGAATCAAGCGACCTAAGAAGATATCCCCCGTTTGGACTTCTCCTACCCCTTTTGGCGTGCCTGTCATTATCACATCACCATCACACAAAGTGGTGTAGCTTTTAAGCTCATCAACAATCACCTGCGGAGGATAGATCATCTGTTTGACACTGCCTCTTTGAACACGAACACAGTTAATAAACAACTCGATTTCTAACTCATCAATAGTCAAACCTTGCAACGAGATGAAACGACTAAATACCGCAGAGCCATCAAATGCTTTGGCGCGTTCCCAAGGTAAACCTTGTTGTTTGAGTGTGGATTGTAGTTCTCGCTTAGTAAGATCTAACCCTATCCCTACAGCAGATAACTGCCCATTGTTAACCACGAAACAGATTTCACCTTCGTAATGTAATCTCTCTTGGTGAAAGGCGGTTAATTGGTTGGTTATCGCTGTTGAGGGCTTATTGAAGACCACCATCTGTTCAGGCACAGCATTGTTCAGCTCCGCAATATGATCGAGGTAATTACGCCCAACACACAACACCTTAGTCGGCTGGATTGGGTTATCTTCAACAATAATAGAGTGCATGCCATCGTCCCTGAATTTTCGTGAAGGCACATTCTAGCTAAAGATTGTTTGAGGCAAACAATAATCGCTAACTAAAGTAAAAAACTCAGAGCTTGCGCTCAAAAGCAAACTCTGAGAATAAAGGCAGAACTTAATTAAGTTTGGGTTTAGAAGAAGTAGCGAGCACCGACTGTGTACTCGTCGTTTTCTTCTTTATCGATATCATTACCCAGGTCGATTTGGTAACCAGCGAAAGCAACTAAGCCAGAAGTTACTGTGTATTCTACTTGGATAGCCGTTTCGCTAAATTGCGTCTTGTCATTCTTGTCATCCTCTACTGATTCATAGTTAAGGATTACATTGACACCGTTATCCAAACCAAATGCGGCGATTGCCTCATATTGAGAAGAATCTTCTAGACCATTGTAGAAATTATCATTATCACCATATACCAACGCTACATATAAGCCTTTACCGTAATTACCATAGTTGGCGGCAAACACGTGCGATCGTGCTTTCTCTGAGTCCACATCACCTTGGTTGTAGACATAACCGAGTCCAAATCCTGCAAACACCGTACTAACTGCAATTTGACCACGAGCATCATAATCAGCAGAACTTCTCGTATAAGTCACAGCGCCTAGACCCGGGCTAGCCGTGATTGCCGAATCTGTTGTTTCACCTTGCCAGCCTAAACCTATATTAAATGCCACATCACTTGAAACATTTAATGTATTACGATAACTAACCATTTTTTCAGCACGCGCAGAACCTAATTGATTAAAGTTACTTCCGTATAAGAAATCGTTAGCAAACGCGATGGGTTTATCCGCCACGCCTGCAACATCATAATATGGAGCCCATTGTGTACCCACAACTAAGCGACCTGCTTGTTCATGAGTCGCACCAATGTAACCCAGACGAGTCGTGAATGAAGTGTTGCCACCATCGAGGTAGTTTAGGGCCCATTCACCTTTCGCATCAACAGTCACACCGTTACCAATTTCTTTTTTACCTTCAATGTTGATACGAGGCGAAACTTGGTGAACTTTAAAGTCTTCAGAGTTATATTCACCCACACCCACATCTACGTAGCCACCGATAGCTAAAGATGTGCCGCTTCCACTATAAACTTCTGCTGCAAATGCACTGGTCGAAGCCAGAAGAGTAGTCGCCACTGCCATGGCAATATTTGTCATTTTCATCTTTGTATTTCCATATTCTATTAATAGCAAGCCGAACCAACAGAACTACGTCAATCCGTTGTTCCCAATTAAAAACTAGTAATAGAACTGTAACTTTCAAATTAAAAATGAAACTAAATTTCGTTTATATTTACACCACACTTGATAATTAATAGTTTTCACTTTTCAAGTCATTAATCAAAAAGGAAATATTGACCAAGTGAATGCCAGGTCATTACTTTGCGATCGACATCACAGATTGCAAGATTTGCATAATATGTGACAAGAACACCGATATGCTTATCAGTTTTAACAATATAAACGCCTGATAGTATTGACATGTGATTTATTGATAAATTAACGACAATTTTTAGGGGCATTTTGAATTGCATCAACCAAATAAAAATGATCAAATCTGATCACACCCATTCAGTCATCTAGAACTAACCATCTAATTTATTAAACTTTATCTTGACTAAAGTACTTTGGAAATTTCTTACTTTAACTGGCATTTTTATGAGTTGCGTGTCGTGTTTTATTTATATAAAAGTGAATGTAACTGCCAACAAGACTAACATGCAGTAATTATTCCTGACATATTACCATTCCATGCGAAATATAAGGATACGTGCGCACGGGTTTACCCTTATCGAACTTGTGGTCGTTGTGACTATTCTGGGTGTTATATCTATCACTGCGATGAGTGTTTATCAGTCATTTCGCAAAGATGCCAAAATTACCGCACTCTTAGGGGCTAAAGATGCTTTGGCTACCGTCAATACAGAAGTCTATACCAAGGCAGTGTTACAAGGAGTCGAAGATGAAGTAGCTCTCACAAAATTCAACATCGATCTTAACAACGACGGTGTACGTGATGTAATGGGTTACTATGGATTAATCAAATATGTTTCGGCTGCGAATGAACTAGCGGGACTTGATCCTAAATTTCATATTGCTATGTGGTCAAACAAACCCAGTGCCACTACCCCTTACTTTTTCATCGGCTACAAAGTAGATGGAAGCACACACCTTAGTAAAAACATCAAATGCTATGTCCAAGTTTACTACCCTGAAGACTCATCGGGGGCAGTAAACTATAAACTCGTCTCTGAGGATTGTTGATCTAAAGTCTACCGCTCCACCGGCTACCATACACCGCAGAATAATCAGGCTCTGATATCCCATCAGCAAGGGTAGAACTTGACTTAAGTGGGCCAATAACCGTTTTATAAGGGATAAAACCCGCCCATGCTGGTATATCTAAATCAGCGTTATCATCATTCACTTCTCCACCACTGATTTTAACCGAAGCTTCCGTTAAAGGAATAGCAAGCAGCATGGTGGCATCAAGCTCTTTATCGCTACTTAAGCGAATATCCTCACAGCGCCCTGGGGCAATCTGCTCAATAAAGTGATTGAGTAAGCGGTCTTTCTCACCGCGATCTTCAACTCGCTCAAAACTGCCAAAAACAACAGCAGAGCGGTAATGCGCACTGTGATGAAATGCGGAGCGCGCCAAAACCCAACCGTCAAACAAGGTAAAGGTTAAACAAGTTTGCTCACCTTGCGCGAGGTTACGCATTAGACGGCTATTGTTAGCTCCATGAATATAGACCTTGTCGCCAACTCGCCATGCCAGCATAGGAATGACAACAGGACCAGATTCTTGAATGATAGCGATATGCGCAACCAAAGAATGATCAATCACTTGGTACAAGGTTTCGACATTGTCTTGCGCTTTATGAGCGGCTTTTTTGACTGTGCTACGCGGCGTATTGGATAACATAAACTTCCCTAATAAACATTGCTTTAGAGTCAATATAATCGCAAACTGGCATTATCAAGAGAGCCAATTTCAGCTAAAACATAGATCCAGTTATATACCCAAATAACTTGGAGATGCAGGTAGGCGACAAAGGAACAAAGCCTCTGAGCATAGATGTACTATGTGATGAAGTTTGTGAGTGCCTGTCGCTTTTTAAATCAATAAAGCGCTGCAACTTCAAATAGGACGGGTATAAAAACCAATTACGAGAGTCAGCCATGCCACATATTGATATTGGAGATCTAAAACTGCCCGATAACTGCACAACGCTGCAGCAAGGTTTATTCGACGCGATTCGAACCAAAATCGTACAAGGATACTGGGCTACCGCGAGTCAAATCCCTTCGACACGCAAGCTCGCCGAAGAACTAAAAATTAGCCGCAATACGGTCTCAGCTACCTATGAACAATTGGTATTTGAAGGCTATATTGAAAGCCGCAAAGGCAGTGGGTTCTACGTCTCACTGGAACTGCCAGATGATTACCTTCCAGAGCATCACTCTCAACCAACTGCGCTAATCAACTCAGTTAGCCTGAATAAAAACCGTGCTTTTGCTCCTGGAGTACCTGACCTGTGCCAGTTCCCATTAAAAAAGTGGCAGCGTTATGTGCAAATCCACGCCTCACGCCCGTCAATATTAGGTAATGATGACGTACAAGGGTGTTATGAATTACGCCACGCGCTAAGTGATTACTTGTCTGCCAGTCGCTCGGTAATGTGCAATGCTGAGCGGATTATTATTACCAGCGGCGCGCAGCAAGCCCTTTCCATCGCAGCAATGGCGACACTAAATAGTCAAGATACTCTATTACTGGAATATCCAGGTTACGTGCAAATGGATAAAGTGGCACGCCTGTTTAACTTGAATAAACGCCCTATTGCGGTTCATCCAGTGACTGGACTCGATATAAATGCACTACTGGCAGCCAAAGCAAAAGCGCTCTATGTCACACCTAGCAACCAGTATCCAATGGGTACAACCATTAATACTGAACAGCGGCTTAAGATCATTAAATGGGCTCAGCAGAACAAAGGGTGGATCATTGAGGATGATTATGACAGCGAGTTTCAATTTGCCCACCGCCCCTATACCAGTATGCAAGGCTTAGCTGGGCAAATTGGTCTAGACGATCACGTTATCTATATTGGCTCACTCAGCAAGGTCATGTTTAATGGTTTACGTTTAGGCTATATGGTGGTGCCTGAGCACTTAGTGGCAAGATGCAATGAAATCAAAGATGCCCTAACCGGAGATTCACCTGTACATATGCAATATGCCTTAGCCGATTTTATTGCCGACGGAGAGCTATTGCGACATATCCGCAAAATGCGACGTCTATATAAGCAGAAGCATCAAACGATAACCGAAGCGATTGAAAAGCACTTCGGCGCTAGTGTCGAGATCATCAGTCAAGCAAGCGGTCTTCACGTCACTCTGCGTTGGCATGGTGGCATTGATGAAGAAACCCTGAGAATGAAAGCTGAGCAACAAGATATCCTAGTGCGGACGCTGAACTATTATGAACCTGATGGTAGCAAGGGGCGTGATTGGCGTGGCATTGTGCTGGGTTACGGCAACACGCCTCTCAGTGACATCGAGCCAAAAATAGCCAAGCTCGCAGCATGTTTTGCAGGCTAGGCTAAATGGACTCATTACCTAGCCTCACCCGCTAACATTAAATCGCCATAAGTTGTCGAATTTGTTCTATTGTTTGCTGGGCGTTTTGATAGTCAATCGCCAGTTCAACCAGTTGTCCTTCTCGCTCAAAAAACAGTGAAGGGAAGCTGTTGCCTCCTATAGAGCGAGCGAAGGCGATTTCACGCAGCATAGCTTGATTAAGGCTTTCACTGTGCAGATCTTGGCTAAACTTTTCGCAATCAAGTTGAAGCTCTGCTGCAAGCTGTTCTAATACAGGGTTATCACTTGGGTTTAAAGCACGCAAGTAATACGCTTTTTGAATGGCACTGATCATCGCTCGCTCTGCACCTTGCTCTCTCGCCGCGAGCACTGCGCGACAGGCAGGATAAGTGGATCGACGTGGCGTATTGTCCGTCCAGAACTGATAGTTGAACTCCGTACCAAGATAATCAGCAATCTTACGCCAATAGGAAGCGATTTGACGCTGCATTTCTTCTGGCATTGGCTCATCACTATCTGGGGCCAATCCGCCAACCAAATATTGAATCTCCATGCTGGTCGCAAAATCATGAGCCAGTGTTTGCTCAATTTGTTTCCACGTTGGTTGATAGCCCCAACACCATGAACACATTGGATCATGAACATAATAGAGTTTCGCTTTACTCATCTCACCGTCCTTGTTCTCTCTCGATTCTTTTGTCTTAGTTCTCGACTCTAAACTCTTTGGTCTCGACTCTAAATTCTAAAATCTAAACTCTCGCCTATCAGCACTCAGCTCTAATCTCTCGGTTCTCAAATCTCAGCTTTCAGCTCTACAAGCAAAAATGACAATTCTGATCATCCAGACCATGCGTACCATTGCGACTCGCGATATGTTGCTGACCTGCATCAAAGCCCATTTGGTAGCCTTGGTCAAGCACTGCTCGATTCATGGTCAGACGTTTTACGGCAAATTCATCGGGCGGGGCTATCACACGGATAGTCGCATCACTTGGTGGATTACGAATAAACTCTAGCGATTGGTTGTAGTTGTCCGCTCGTACTAACATAGATTCCGCTACCGTTGGATAACGAGCCAGCAAGCGTTTCATTAGCCAAGGAGCGCGAGCCGGACGCATCTTGTAATTCAGCGGTTGCGATAGCACCACGGTAATATCACGTGCCCCACGACGATACGCTTCTTTAACAGGAATCGAATCCGCCACGCCACCATCGGTATAGCAGCCACCAGAAAAACACGGTGTTGTGCGGTAGGCAATCGGCAGTGCTGTTGTCGCCTCTAACACATTTTCTAGGTTGCAGGGTTTCAATTGAAAATAGTCGGCATTGCCGGTTTCAATATTCGTCACTGCCGCATACATCGGGATTTGATAAAGTGCATTTTCATCCAATGGAAAACGATGATTAGACTCCTCAATCAACCAACGTACATCGACTAAATCACCACCACGCGCAAAGCGAGCGCGGTTAAAAAAGCGTTTATCGGTCGCCAACTCGGTAATCACTTGATAGCTTCGACCCGGCGCGTGAGACAAGTAGCCTAGTAAGTTAGATGCCCCAGCTGAAACACCTATTACAAAATCATAGGGTTTAAACTCTTGCTCCATAAAAGCATCTAATACGCCGCAGGCAAAAATGCCACGCATTGCGCCACCTTCCACTACTAAGGCTTTATTTGTCATTACTAACTCTACATATTCATTATTGTCTTGAGTATGAGAAGATTAGCGAAACATGTGCCACAACTCTAATTGCTTAAAGTTATCGGACTAATCAGCAATTTCTATCAATGTGGCGCAACCCCAGTAGTGGTTAGCTCAATTGCTTGTAAAAATAGACGGTCGCATCTAGTTCACCATTAGAGCTCAAGGCAAATTGCGGAATTTCACCAACTTGTTGATAACCAATGCTGTGATAAAGCAATGACGCTACATCTCCTTTACGCGTATCAAGCACTAACAGCGAAACGCCCAACTCTTGCGCCGCATGCTCCATCATGCTCATCAACGGTTTACTGATCCCTTTGCCTCTGTGCTGAGTTTTTACCATCAATTTCTCAACTTCGCCACGATGTCGACCATTGGCTTTGGAGCATAAACCCAGCTGCACCGCACCAATAACGTGTTGCTGTTCAAGCACGATATACAGTTTTCGCTCACCTTCTCTCAAATCCGATTCCACATTGAGCCAGTAATCATCGACTTGCGAGCTTTCAATTGGTAATACAAAACCAATCGACGCCCCCTCTTCCACGCTATCTATCAATAAATCACGTAGGTCAATTTCATAACCAGCAATGCTTGATATTTCCTTATATTCCAACATGTACTACTCCTTGAGGTTAATTGCCGCCCGCAATATCAATAAATGATCCGGTCACAAATGAAGCTTCGTCACTTAGCAACCAGGCTATCGCGCTAGCCACTTCTTCAACTCGCCCGCCTCGCTTGAGCGGTATCTTACTTGCTAAACGGTCAACTCTTGCTGGCTCGCCCCCATCGGCATGCATCTCCGTATAAATGCAGCCAGGTCGAACACCATTGACCCGAATATTGCGTTCTGCCAACTCAAGAGACAATCCTTTGGTTAGTGAGTCCATCGCACCTTTAGACGCGGCATAGTCTATATATTCAAACGGCGCACCTGTTCTTGATGCCGCCGAAGAAACATTGACGATTGAACCGTCGCTTGGAAGCTGTTTGATAAACTCTTTACTACAAAGAAAACAACTCATTACGTTGGTATCTAGAATAGTGCGAAAACGCTCTGAACTGATGTTTTCCAGGGTGGATTGTAAGGAAAGAATACCGGCATTATTGACCAAGTGAGTGACGCGACCATATCGACTGGTCACTGCTTTGAACATCGCTTTCACTTGCTGTTCATCTGCGACATCCGCTCGAACTGAAAAAGCTTCACCACCTTGCTGTTGTATTGCCGTTACTACGTTTTCTGCGGACTCAGCATCATTTATGTAATTCACACATACCCAATAGCCTTGACTCGCCAGCAGTTTGCACGTTTCTGCACCAATGCCTCGACCACCTCCAGTGACAATCACTACTTTTGCCATCCTATCTCCTAACCCTTTCGCTTCCTTACAACTATCGAACTAGTGTTCTACATCAATGGTTAAGTTTCAACCAATTGGATACCTTCTTTTACAATTGCTTTTTTTACTATTGATGCCGCTCTCAGAAACGAAAAAGCCCGCACAAGGCGGGCTCAAGATAGATGTTGTCGAACTTAGCAGATTTGACCTGCGGTAATCGCAATATCTTGTTTGTTGTCGATCGTTGCCTGAGCAACCAAACGTAAACCTTCAACAATCACATCCAACGACATGGTTGCTTGGTTACCGGTGGTATCTTGCGATGGCAATAGAGGAATATGCACGAAACCATGAGCAATGTTCTTACCACTTAAGTAATGCTGCACACCATAGAATAAGTGGTTACACACAAAAGTACCCGCCGTGTTCGATACTTGGCATGGAATGCCGTTTTCTTGTAACGTGCGTGTGATTGCTTTGATTGGCAAGGTCGTAAAGTAAGCATCTGGACCGTCGGCTACAACCGGCTCATCAACTGGTTGATTACCCCCATTGTCAGGAATACGGAAATCATCAACGTTAATTGCAACACGTTCCGGCGTAATACCAGCACGACCTGCCGCTTGACCAACCGTAATAACAAAATCTGGTTGATGTTGTTCAATTGCTGCGATAACCGTATCTACCGACTCATAACGAGTAACTGGCACTTCACATACGACAATCTCACCACCATCAAGCTTTGCTTGAGCCAGTTTATTCACCGCTTCTAGCGCAGGGTTAATTGACGCGCCACCAAATGGTTCAAAACCAGTAATTAGTACTTTTTTCATCATTATTCTCAAAACGCAAAGCTATACATAAGGAAGATATTAAACGTCAGTATCGCCAGACCTGGGATCACCTGCATCATAATAACATGGTGTTTATTCTTCAGTTCAAGGAGCGCTGCAGGCACAACGTTAAAGTTGGCCGCCATTGGCGTCATTAGCGTACCGCAGTAGCCAGACAGCATACCTAACACACCAATAATTGCCGCGTTACCGCTATGATCTAGAATAAGTAGCGGAATACCGATACCTGTGGTGATAACGGCAAACGCCGCGAACGCGTTACCCATAACGATAGTAAATAGCGTCATGCCAACACAGTAAGCAATCACTTTCACTAACAGCATGTTTTCTGGGATCATTAGCTTCACAATTGAAGCTACGGTATCGCCCACTCCTGCTTGATTAAACAAGTAACCTAGCGCGGCGAGGAATTGAGACAGAATCGCAGCCCAGCCTATCGAGTCAATCAAACGACGACCTTCATTCAGACTGTGCATTGGCTGACTCTTAGTGATCACCAAAGCTACGATAATCGCCGCAATAGAGCTAATGCCTAGACCAACCAGTGCACCTAGAGAAGTTAGCTGGCTGATCAAAACTGTACCAGCAGGAACGACAATCGCTGGAATAAACAGTTTGTTCTTTAAAACAGAAGCACTTTGCTTGCGCTCTTGATCATTGGTTGTGCCGTAGTTGCCTGTGCCCATAAAGCCACCAGCCGCTAAAGCTGTCAGTGCTAAAACCATCACACCGGTGACCCAGTGAGGGATCATCGCACCAAAAATAAAGGTAATGCCGTAGATTAGCCAAAACAGACCGCTACCAATACGTTTAGGGTTCTGTTTATCTAGGAAACTTTGCAGTGAAAAAGCTAGTAGCAGTAAGCCGGTAGCTTGGTATACATATTCAAGCATGGATTATTGCTCCTGTTACGACGCGTGGGTCGTTTCGCTGGTTGTCGCTTTATTTAAACGCGCACTGATGTATTTAGTGTAAATCCCGAAGACCACAAACGATGCGATAGCTGTTGGCAGCGCCCAAAGCGCCATTGTTTCCAATTTCACGTCAAGTTGGTTATCGCCCATTACGCCTTTAATCAGTAGTAGACCACCAGTACCAATGAACAGCAATTGGCTAAAGAAGTTACCAAAGTTCTCACTTGCCGCAGACAACGCGCGAATCGTTTGACGTTTCTCATCAGCGAGATTCGGTGATGCTTTCTCAGCTGCCGCTTCTGACATAGGAGCAATCAGCGGACGAATCATAGACGGGTGACCACCGATGTTTAATCCCATACCATTGGTGATCTTACGCAGCAATAAGTAAGTCATTAAAATCTTACCCACTGAGGCTTTTTTCATTGAACCAATCAGATCCTCTGCACGTTGACGCAAGCCGTAACGCTCAAGAATACCTATCATTGGCAGTACCAAAATAAACAGCGACATGTAACGGTTCTGGGTAAAAGATTGACCAAGAGCAGATAGAATATCCATCACCGCAATGTCTGCCACCAAACCAGTAGCAACACCAGCAATTAAAATTACCAATAGAGTATTTTGCTTTAGAGCCAACCCTACTGTGATTATCACAATGCCAATTAATGGCCATAAATCGATCATAGGTTTTCCCTAAACTTCCCGTAATTATTATTTTCAATCAATACGTTAGAAATTCGTATTGATGCTTCGAGTATAAGGAACAAAAAACACGTGCTTCAATCGGGATTTTTTGTGATATCCAACAGGTTATTTTGTCGAAATCCACCATGAGATCGGATCTGTTTCACACAAAAAGCTGGTATGGCAAGTGACGCAAAAATCCATTTGTTCGCTATATTCGTAAAGACACCTGTCAATAAGAGCAAAAGGAACCCGCTATGTACCGTAAAGCACTCTGCACAATAGCCATTACAACACTGCTACCCCACTATGCGCTTGCAGGTAATGACATAACCTACCAAGCCGCCGAGCAAGATTACCAAGGCTACTGGTCCGAAGTGAGTGATGATGCCCCTCTGGTTTTACTTGTCCACGACTGGGATGGGTTAACACAATACGAACAGCAACGAGCTAAGATGCTCAATGAAATGGGATATAACGTGTTCGCTGTCGACCTATTCGGTAAAGGTGTACGCCCAACCAAAGTAGAAGACAAACGTCAGCACACCGGTGAACTGTATAAAGACAGACAAAAATTGCGCGCATTGATGAATGCTGGCGTTCAGGAAGCACTGAGACTGGGTGGCAACATCGATAATATGGTAGTGATGGGTTATTGCTTCGGTGGAGCGGCGACACTTGAATCCGCGCGTGCGGGCATGCCAGCTAAAGGTTTTGTCACTTTCCACGGCGGGTTACAGACACCTGATGGACAAAGTTATACTGAGACCAGCGCGCCTATTCTCGTCCTTCATGGCACCGCAGACAAAGCGATCCCAATGAGTCAATTTGCTCAGTTGGCGGTAGAGTTAGAAGAGAATCAAATTCCGCATCAAATGATCACATACAGCGGCGCACCACACGCATTCACTGTATTTGAGTCCAAAAACTACCGAGAAGATGCAGATAAAAAGTCATGGCAGGCTTTTAATACTTTCCTTACTACCAACACTAAATAATTACCGCCGCTTGAAGTAGCGGTTTAGGGCTGATAAAAAATACCCCCTGCATTTGGCAGGGGGTAATCACTTTACGCTTTAGGTTTGCTGTGATGGTTTAGTAGAATCTCATCACTTTCAATCTCTTTGCGGTATTCTTGGTACGCCTTCGTTAGCTCATCAATTTTCGACTTCATCTCTGGCTTACCAATTAGGTTAAACACCTCATATGGATCTTCCTCGATGTTGAACAGGTATTTACCTTTACCGTCGCGGTCAATGATCAACTTGTAATCATCAATACGCACTGCGTATTCGTTGATTGGGTCATCTTGGTAAGGCATGTCGATGGTCCAAACCATTGGTTTGCTACGTTCAACTTCGCCACCTTTGAATGCGGTAGTGAATGACACACCATCAATTGCGCGGTCAGTCGGCAACTCAAAACCAATCATTTCTGACAGTGTTGGCACAATATCTAGACCATAAACTGGCTCATGTGATGCACTGCCCTGTTTGATGCCAGCACCTGCCATAATTAGCGGTACGCGAATACCACCTTCAAACAAGTTATCTTTACGACCACGTAAACCACCTGTTTCACCTGCCATGTTCAGTTCCCATGGCTTACGCGCTTCACGGGTTACCGGACCATTATCTGATGAGAATAGGAAAATCGTGTTGTCGTATTCACCCAGCTTTTTCAACTCGTCAACGATACGACCAAGTTGTGCATCCATGTAAGTAATGTTGGCGTAGTACTCACCCTGACCACGATATGGCTGACCTTTCCAGTCCCAGTGGTAAAGATCTGGATTCTGTTTGGCGAAATCCGTGATGTAATCGCTGTACATGTCCAAATATTCTTTTGGTGACGCGATTGGCGTGTGAACTTCAGGGAATGGTACATACAAGAAGAACGGCTCTTCTTTGTTGATGCTGTTTAGCCATTGAATAGATTCATCGGCAACCACACCGCCAGCGAAGTCATTGGTTTCACCGACAGGTTTACCATTGCGGATAAAGTTATCAGGGTAAATTTTACCATGACGTAGGCTACCATCTTCACGAGGCTTTTCTACTTTAGCATTCTTTTGCCAACCCGCGTACATCGCAAATGAGTAGTCAAAACCTAGGTCTTTCGCTTGTGGGTGATCATCCATGTGCGCGCCACCATTTAGGTGCACTTTACCCATCAGCGCCGTGTTGTAGCCTTCGTCTTGCAACATGTGAGCAAGCGTACGCTCACCCCAACCAATGTGTACGTTTTGGCTATCTGGGATCCAAGAACGAATACCTGTACGGTATGGAGTACGACCTGTCAGCATACCCGCACGTGAAGGTGAACACAGTGGCGCTGGCGCGTAGTACTGAGTAAATTTAATGCCTTGTGCGGCAAGCGCATCAATGTTTGGCGTCTTAACGATTTGGTGACCGTAAGATGCCAAATCTCCGTAGCCAAGGTCATCGACGTAGAAAAGTACCACGTTTGGCTTGTCTGCCGATTTTGTTTCCGTTGTTGCATTGCTTGCACAAGCTGATGTGGCCACCACAGTCATTGCAATGGTGCTTGCTAGTAATGTCTTTTTCATTATTTTTCCTTCGAATAGAAAATCCAATACTTGGATCCGTTACCCACCACACCTCGCTCCCACCGCAGTGAAAGCAAGCTGTAGAGAATTCTGTTTATTCTTTCTTTTTGATGTCCTCTAACTCAGAGGATATTGCGCACGATGTAATTCATCGCACCTTGGGTATTTTTGAAGAACATCTTATAAGACTGGCAAAGGTGGTTTTCACCATTTGGCTTGGCATGATTTGGACAGCCACCATTACACATCGGCAAAAATTCACATTTCTGGCATTTCATAGTATTACGTAATGTGAGGAACTTGGTGTGAGCGGGGGTTTGAATCGACTCTGCAAACGAGTCTGTCGCGATATTGCCTACTCGATACTTGTCTTCAACAAAGTGGTCGCAGGAATAAAGATCACCATTTGACTCAATCACTAACGGTGCGCCGCACTGCTTTTGGTTAAAACAGATCAGTGGGTGCCCATTGGCATAATAAGAAAGTGAGCTTTCAAAATTCATCACAAACATAAAGCCGATGTCTTGCTCGACCCATTCTTTGAATACATCAAGTAAGAACTTACCAAAACCTTTCTCTGGCACAGTGAAGTTCACTGGCGTGTTTTTCTTGTATGTGACAATCGGAATAAACTGAATGTAGCGAACGCCGATCTCTTTTAAGTTGTTGTAGACCGATTTTCCCTTATTCCAGTTGGCACTGTTCACTGTGCACAATACGTTGTACTCAACACCATATTGATTGAGCAGTTTGATGCTCTCTTTAACCGTTTGGTAAGTGCCTTTGCCCGAGGTAGTAATACGATAATGGTCGTGCGCAGCTTGGGTACCATCTAAAGATATACCGACCAAGAATTGATGTTGCTTTAAGAATTCAGCCCACGATTTATTGAGGGTCATGCCGTTAGTTTGCAGCGCACTAGTGATGGTTTTGCCATTGGCGTATTTTTTTTGTAACGCGACGGCTTTTTGGAAAAACTCCAGTCCAGCCAAAGTGGGCTCGCCACCTTGCCAAACGAAATTGACTTGCGGGGTTGGCGATTCTTGAATGTATTTTTCAACGAATAGCTCGAGCGTTTCATCGCTCATTGTATCCAACGGTTTATCACTCAAAGAATCTTTGGTGCCCAAATAGAAGCAATATTCACACTTCAAATTGCATCTATCACTAACCGGCTTTGCCATAACCGTAAATGTATTATTAACCATCTTTAAAACCACAAAAATGCATCCAGCGCTTATCTCGATGCATACCGCCTTAACTCAATGCACGGCGGCGTAATAATGCATAACACAGCAGCGAATTTTGGGTAGCAAAAAACACCCAAGGCAGTCTTCGTAGCTCGATTTCTGTTGGGTTTTACTGTGTAGAAAGTGGTCTGGAATAGCAAAGTAAGAGTAACCATCCGATTTAGTTACATTTTATTCACTTTGCCAAATTGAGCCGGGCATCCATTCGCCCAATCCGACGCGGCGCGGATAGTACACACATTGCTAGTGTCTAAAAGCGATCTTTGTCGCAATTACAACTTATGCAAACGTTTAAATAGTCAATTAATGAGCAAGATGTCACAATATTTGTTCGTTTGTCAGAATATAACCACAAACAGAAACCAAACCCTCATTTCAATTACTATTCAAAAAACCACTGACACTATTTTTGGTTACTAACAATTTGTTTACTCATATCAATTCATGCCCCTCCATAACTGCCGCTCAACAACACCAAATCATTCACTGAGTAAGGCGTTGTTCAGTAAGTTACACAACAACGAATAAATACTTGTTCTGATAGATATACCCTCTATGCTAAAGTGCGCGACTGCTCAATACTGCACGACTGCTGATAACCTAAAGGTAAACCCATTATGTCATTTTCATCTCTTACTCTTAGTGCTGATATTATTGCTGCACTGCCTAATGACATTAAGAGTCCAACCGAGATTCAAACACTCGCCATCCCTCAACTTGTTGCGGGTAAAGATTTGCTCGCCTTAGCCAATACAGGCAGCGGCAAAACACTGGCTTATGGTTTACCGCTGATTCAACAACTTTTAGAAGATAACCTGCAACAGCAATCTCTTGTCCTAGTGCCAACTCGAGAACTCGCCACCCAAGTAGCCAGTGCTATTGACGTTATTGCGAGTAAACTTCAGCTAAACACTGCATGTCTAACGGGTGGCGTTGATAAAGAACAACAGAAACAAGCGCTCGCTGGTAATCCGCAGATTATAGTTGCCACAACTGGGCGCATGATTGATTTATTGGCAGACGAAGCATTAGACGCAACACGCATTGCTCGTTTAATTCTGGATGAAGCAGACCGCCTACTTGATATGGGCTTTTGGCATGACGTACAAAATATTGTTGGTCAAATTGCTGCCAAACGTCAAACCGCTATGTTTTCTGCCACTTTCTCAACCGAGCTAAAACAGAAAGCCTCGCAATTGATGTTCCAACCTATCGAAGTTGCCGCGCACCAAGCAAACAGCACTAACCAAGACATCGCAAAAACCCTTTATCTGGTTAACAAAGGCAGCAAGACTAAGGCTCTAATTCACCTTCTTGAACAAAACCATTGGTCACAGGTACTGGTTTTCATCGGCGCGAAAGAAAATGCTGATAGTCTTAGTAAAAAGTTGACTAAGGCGGGCATTCAAACAACGTGTTTGCATGGCAACAAAACGCAACAAGAGCGCGAAGAAGCATTGGAGCAGTTCAAATCTGGCAAAGCGCGCGTACTGATTGCTACCGATTTACTTGCGCGTGGTATTCATATTGATGAATTGCCAGCGGTGATCAACTTTGAGATACCAAGCTATGCCGAAGTGTATGTTCACCGTGTCGGTCGTACTGCTCGTGCTGGTAAACAAGGCGTGGCAATTTCTTTAGTGTGTCACGGGGAAACCGCGGCGCTCAATGCGATAAGAGAGTTAACCCAGCGAGCTTTACCACTGGTGGAGATGGCAGAATTTCCGGTGACCGATAAACCGCCAAGTGGCGAAAGCAAACGCGCACCTCGCGATAAAAAAGCCAACCGTCGCACCAATAGTAAGAAGAGTATTAAACAGTTCCAAGCGAAGAAACCGAAGAGAATATAGGTTCAAATAACAATCGCGGTAAATAACTTCTCCGACCATTATGAAAAGAGCCGATCATCATCGGCTCTTTTTATCACTTTCAACACGGTTACTTTTCTATTCGCATTACATTATCAAGATGTTCACGCATGCAGTTTTCAGCTTGATTCGCGTCTTTTGATTTGATGGCATTGAAAATCATCAAGTGCTCTTGATAGTTCTGCTTATGATAAGGCGTATATTCTGAAGGGTTACGCGTCATAATCAGCCAAGAAATTAATGATTCATACAGTGATGACACCATCGGGTTTTTGATGATATCGATGATGCAGCGATGGAATGCGATGTCTGAACTCACAAAGGCATCATAATCTTCACAGTGGACTTTGTTTTGCTCAAGGATCACTTCAAGCTTAGCGAGATCCTCATCAGTACGAACCAGCGCCGCCTCACGGACGATCGCAATTTCAAATAATTGTCTTAGGTGCTCAAATTGGCGCTTTTCATCTTTTTGCGAGAGTAAACCAATCGCTAAGCCCGATACGTTGTTCATCAGTGTCTCGGTGCAAGGCTTAGTAACACGGGTTTTCTCACCGCTCTTTATCTCAACTAGACCTTTTTGTGAAAGCTTCATCAACGCTTCACGTACAGAAGGTCTACCCACGTCAAACGCGGCCATTAACTCACGCTCAGAAGGCAGAGTATCCCCTTCCTTTAACGTGTTATTAATAATGAGTTTTTCCAGCTCTTCGGCCACACTGTCAGACAGTTTGGTCTTTTTCATTGGTTTCAAAGGAAACGAAGTTAACTCCATAAGAGTTCCCTCTTAAAAAATACTAAATTTATTGTTATTTCATCAAATACAAGCACTATTCGATTTTGCCAAGACGTCAATTCCAACTAGTTTAAATCCTAAACTCGGGCAGTAAAGTATTTCTACGTTCTACTTTATACTCTATGTCACCCATAGGGATTGATGCAAAAGGGAATCTCATTGTCGATTCTATCTGCGACCATCCGCCCATGGCTGCCATGAATTTATCGACGGCTGCATTGCAATAGCCTTGCTCAGTAATGTATGGCGCGATCTCTTCTGCCATAAATTGCTGAATACGGTTCTCTAGCTCCAAAGCTGAAGACTCAAGTGCCAAGCAATCTCTCGTCCATAGTTGCGTCGCCCTCGGATTAAGACAACACACATTGGAATAAGCACCAAGCGCCCCCTTATAGGCATCAGTTGCCAAAAAATGTCCGGCTACGAAAATTGATGCTTTCTTAGCTAAACCTGTCGCTTCAATTTCTGGCGTTATCCTTGGTAACTTAAAACCAACTAAGCTTGGAATTGAGTCAAACAGCTCATCGAGTTCTTCGGCGGTTAGGTTTACCTTTGCATGAGGTGGATTGTACAACACTAGTGGCACACCTTGTGCAACTTGTTGAGCTTTATTCATAAACACTTTAGCGACCGATAACGAACAGGGAAACCAATCAGGTAAAATCACTTGAATTGCTGTCGGGTTTAAACTTGCTGCAAATTCGATTCGTGCCAACGCAGCTTGCGGGTGACAATGACTCGCGCCAATTTGAAACGGCATTTTGGCAAGCGTACATTTTTGTGCTAACAACTTGCTGATCTGCTGATATTCATCTTCAGATTGGGTATAAAACTCACCTGCCGTACCGTTTGAATAAATGCCATCAACGCCAGCGTCGATATAACTCTCTATTTGCTGTTCTAGTCGAACAAAGTCGATTTCTTCATTATTAATCGGCAACAAAAGCGTTGCCCAATTACCGCTTATCATAATAAGGCAGCCCTCACTTTGATCACGACTTTATCGACCGACTCCAACTCACCTGAGAGTTGTACCATTGGTCGATGCCATTCCTGAGGATAAAAAACGCAATAGTGACCTTGCTCTAAGGTAATGAATTGCTCATTCATTACAGTATCTTTAAGTTCACAATCATTGTTAAACGGCTGATCTTGCATAAAACTGAGTGCTTCTGGTTCCACCACAAATCCCAGCGTCTCGCTCCCCGTTAAAGTAAGGTGAATATCAATGTACTCTTTGTGGATCTCCGCTTGAGATCCTTCGAGATATCTTGCCTTACCTCTAATACGATTAACGAATACATCGTCCCCTTTGATCTTATTGATGCCATCAGGCATCTGCTCCAGATCTTGCGCTAACACTGAGGCGATAATCTCGCCAAACACTTTGTCTTGTGACAAACAACTTACGCTTGCAAATACCATGGTCATCAGCAGCGATTACTCGCTGCTGCCTACTAATCAATCAAAGGAAATAATTCGGTAAGAACATCACAAGTTGTGGGAACAAAATAATAATGCCCAACACAACAATGAGAGGAACTAAGAAGATCAAAACAGAACGTGCTAGGACTTCATATGGGATCTTACCCACCTTAGCCACGACAAATAACGAGACCCCCATCGGTGGCGTTAATATCCCTAACATCATGTTCATGACAACCACAATGCCAAAGTGAACTGGATCAATACCAAGTTGAATGGTCACTGGTAGCAAAATCGGAATAAGGATCAGTAGCAAAGCCAAGGTTTCAATAAAGGCACCTAGGATGAACAGCATCACTGAAACCAGGATGAGGAATACCAGCGGTGAGTCCGTGACTTGTAAAAAGAGCTCCGCAGCTTTTAAAGGGATGTCTTCTTTGACGATAACAAAGCCAAACAGACCCACACCGCCAATCAAAAAGCCAATTACTGCCGATGTATTGACTGATTCATGCACAACCTCAAGTAGACGCGAAACCGTTAGCTCTCGATAAACAACGAAACCTAAAAACATCGCGTAAAGAGAGGCAACAACTGCGGCTTCAGTCGGTGTCACTATGCCAGAGAAAATACCGCCGATAATTAATACTGGCGTCATTAGAGCAAGCGAAGCGTCTTTAAATGAATAACAAATCGTTTTAAATGATGCTCGTGGGTAAACTGGATAGCCTTTTTTCTTCGCTATAAAGTACACCATCACCATCAATGACACGGCACACAACAGCGCAGGAACCACGCCAGCGAGGAACAGCGCACCAATCGAAGCGCCTGACATTACCCCATAGATAACGATGGGAATACTGGGTGGCATCAAAGGACCAATAACACTCGATGCCGCGGTGATTGCGCCAGCAAATCCGTCGTCGTAGCCTTCATCACGCATCGCTTTGATTTCAAGTTGTCCTAAGCCGCCCGCATCTGCGTGTGCAGAGCCAGACATCCCTGAGAACAAAAGGCTCGCTAACACATTTACATGCCCAAGAGACCCAGTTAAATGCCCGGTTAAGTCGCGAGCAAATTTAAACATTTTGTCGGTGATACCCGCTGAGTTCATCAGCAAGCCACTGAAGATAAAAAACGGCACTGCTAGCAAAGGGAAAGAGTTCAAACCGGCGATAATTTTCTGTGCAGCAAGAGCAATACCACCATTCATCAATAAATAAATAATCGACACTACGTATAGGGTAAAAGCAACTGGCATGCCGATTGCCAACAATGCTCCCCAACCACCAAAAATACTAAACATAACTATTGCCCTACTTACATAGATGGGAGGTCACTGTGCTGTCACCTCTTTGCGGTTGAACCAATTTTGAGAAAGAGATGGCCGCGTTTAAAAAGCATTTGATGAAGACAAGAACGAAGCCCAGCGGCACTGCGCCATAGAGTGCTGACATTGGCACATCCATGGTGACCGAGCCTAATCGATCCATACGCTCTGCAAAAAGGTAACCGTAGTGAATGATCACAACCGAAATCACAGCAAATAGACCATGAATGAAAATATCCAGTACCAGGTTCGCTTTATCACCTAAGCGGTTTGGCAACATGTCGATTGCAATATGATCCCTTCTGGAAATCGCTTCACTTGCACCAATGAACACAATGTAGATGTAAAGCCAGCGAGAAAGCTCTTCGGTCCAAGGGATGGCAAAACTAAAGAAATAGCGGCTTAAGATCTGTACCGAGATCACTGTCAACATGAGTAAAAATAGGAATATGGCTAGGTATTTTTCAACCAACTCCATTTTAGCAATTATCTTATACATAGTGAGTTCCTATTGAAGAGCGGAGCACTCCAAGCGCCCCGCTTCAATCAAGATTACTTGGCATCAATTAGAGTTTGAGTAAAGCCTTCGCCATACTGCTTATCCAAAGCCGCATAGAAAGGCTTCATTGACGCGCGGAACGGTTCAAGATCTGGATATGTCACCGTCACGCCAGCTTCTTTAAACAGCGCTAGATGTTTTTCAGTATTTTCATTAATACGGCGCTCGGCTTCATCACCACCCGCTTTAAGTGCGGCAACCAGCCAGCCCTGCTCTTGCTCTGAAAGGTCATTCCAACGATCCGAGTTAATTGAGATGGTTTGGTCTTGCACCACATGGTTCGTCATCGCCAAGTATTTCTGTACTTCGTAGAACTTCATCGCTTCAATAGACGGGATTGGGTTTTCTTGACCATCTACCGCATTAGTTTGCAGTGCTAGGTACACTTCTGCGTAGGCAATTGGTGAAGGAATCGCACCCGTTGCTTTGGCGTAGTCAATCAGTGCCTTAGCATTTGGCGTGCGAAGTTTCAGTCCCTTCATATCTTCATATGAATTTATTGCACGGTTTGATGTCGTTTGGCGCACGCCAAAGTACCAGCTATCAATTGGCTTAAGTTGGAAGTTCTCTTCCAATTCGCCGCGCACTTTCATCCCCCACTCACTATCTAAAATACGCTTTAGGTGATCAAAATCTTTTACGATGTAAGCGGTTTCTAGCGCGCCCAGTTCTGGAACATATTGTGCGTAACCACCAAATACTTGCATCGACATATCAATTTCACCTAGTGAAACTTGCTCAAGCATTTCGTGCACACTGCCTAACTGACCGCCCTCGTACAGACGCATGGTAAGCTCGCCACCTGACTGCTTTTCTAGCTCTTCAGCAGCTTTTAGCATACCGTGGTAAATTGGGCTGTTGTACGCTTCATTAAAACCCACTTTAAGTTCTGTGTTTGCATAGACGTTAGCAGCAAGCAAAGCAGAAGCAATTACGGTTAGTTTGAGGGTTGTTTTCATCGTCATGGTCTAATTATCCTTATTAGAATTGGATCTTATTGATAAGTGGTTGTTCACTTAGCAAACGGTTGATTTGACTTATATAGATGTCAATTTTCTTATAGTTTTCATCACTCGACCCACCACCGGTGTGTTGAGTTAGATGAACATTGTGTAACTGCCACAATGTTGAATCGGAATTGAGGGGCTCTTGAATGGTCACATCCAAACAAGCGTTAAAGCACTTGTCTTGATTGGCTTGCTCACTGAGTGCCGCTTCATCAACCACTTGTCCGCGCCCGACATTAATGAATGTCGCACTTGGTTTCATAGCTGAAAACAGCACAGAATCAAAGATTGCAAAGGTTTCGGTATTAGCGGGTATCGTGGAAATAATCACGTCATTGAGGGCAACTTTTTCAGCAAGCAGTGGTTTACCACCTGCCGCCATCTCTTGTTGATCAAAGCTTGATATCTCACAGCCAAACGGGAGCAACAACTGCTCGATGCGTTTGCCGATATTGCCGTAACCAACGAGTAGTACTTTGGCATCAGCAAGTAAACGCTTTGTCGGTCTCAGCTCATCTTTAACCCAGATGCTCTGTTGTTGTGCCTGTTTTAATGCAGGTAATTGACGATAGACCGATAACAAACTCGCCAGCACTTCTTCTGCGACGGCGACCGAGAAAAAATCATTTAAGTTATGCACCGACACAGGAGTGTCTTGTTTCCATACATAGCCATTGAAGTTATCGATTCCCACCGAATCGAGCAAAATCACCTTTAGGTTTGGCATTTGCTCAATCCATGCCGTATCAAAATTGCCGATAGCCACTTCAGCCTCTCGCCCCGCAGTAAGCTCGTTACGACCGTCGTTGAACGTTATGGTGATGTCACTAGATAGCTGAGTAAGAAAGTAGTCTTTTTCAGCATCATTGAGTATTGGGTGCACATAGATATTCATCATTGTTCCTTGTGCCAATTGGCGTGGCTGTTTTCTAAAATATCTAACCCCGCCTGAAGTGGAAAACAGTGATATACGGCTTCAGGTCGGTAGCTAAACTCACTCTCTATGTCAGCCGTAAGTTCCATTCCGATACCCGGTAAGTCAGGCAAGCAAAGGTGTCCATTTTGGATATAGTTGTCGAAATTGAACATGGCTGAACGAATTAAAAAGTCAGGCATAGGGTATTCAATGAGCTCGCTGCCAGAGGCAAAAGCTGCGATATAGTTTGCCATCATTGCAACCGGTCCACCCCATGAGTGCACCACTGCGTCAACCCCTCGCTGCTGTGCATAATGACAAACGTTAATGGTGTTCTCGATTCCCCCCAGAACTGAGGCATCAGGTTGAACGATGTTGTAGTAACCGCGATCAATACGCTCAAACAGCTCTTCTTTGGTGGTAACAATCTCGCCACCGGCAATAGACAACGTTGAGTCGTCACTAAGCAGGGGCAGTTGAGTAAGCTTGTCTAATCCCAAACTCTCTTCAATGAACACTAACTCCTCACCCGTGCGCTGAGTTACTTCCTTGGCGAACTCGCGAACTTGCTCAGCAGTTTGTCCGTTGACTGCCAAATTTTGCGTCATATCGACAGCCACACGAATACCGTATTTCTTGGCTGCATTGATGGTCCACACTGTTTTATCGATTTGATTGTGACGAGCTCTGATCTTAATGATGCCTATTCCACGTTGGTGCAGTTGCTGTAATTCCTGCTCCATAAACATTGGATGAAGCGAATCGCCACCAGATCCATACATGGCAATACTTGATGTTCTTGCGCCACCAAAAAGTTCGATAGCCGCACGATCTTGATACTTGGCATAGACATCAACTAACGCAATTTCCAAAGCGGAAAGTACATGCTGCGCCGCGCCTTGAAGCGACCAGTAGGCGGTAAGGTTTTTCGCTTTGAGTAAGCTATGTTGATAACCGTGAGATAAATCATCACCAATCAGATGAGGCGTAATTAACTCCACAATGGAACGAAATACATCGGGGGCAAATACGCCCAAATACCCTTCACCAATCCCTTTTAGGCCATTACTTAAGGTCACCTCAAGCATTGAGCAGCAACGAAGTCCATGTGGGAGATGTAACTCGTTCTCTGCACATCCCTCAAAACCATAAGGCGCAGTCAGAATCACCGGACGTATATGCTTAATAGTGACCATTAGATAAGTTCCTTCATAACGGGCAAGTAAGCCGCGCCAAGTACACCACTCGAATCGCCGTGCTCTGCTTTGCGAATCGGTGTATTGACATTTTTACTGAAGGTGTAGTGATTCAGTCTTTCTGCCACCAGCGGATAGATGGCGTCTTGATTCGACACTCCACCACCTAGCACGATCACTTCTGGGTCGATAATGTTAACAATGTTGCCAAGCACTCTCGCTAAACAATCTGAGTAGTACTCAACGTGTGCAACAGCGCTTTGATCTCCTTGTGCATAGGCTGCAAAAATTTCTTTAGCGGAAAGTGGAGCATGTTTAAGTGCCCACGTACGCTCGAAACCTGTTCCAGAAACAAAAGACTCGTTGCAATTATAGCTTCCGCAGTAACATTGAACGGCGGGTCCATCTTTCTCGGAATCAAAATGAGGTAATGGGTTGTGACCAATTTCGCCACCTAAGCCATGTTGACCATCGACGATATCACCATGAATAACAACACCACCACCACAACCCGTACCGATAATGACCGCGAGACAAGAATCTTGCGCTTCTTTCGCTGCGCCCGATTTGAACTCTGAAATCGCTAAGCAGTTAGCATCATTGGTTATCGCAACAGGCACAGAATAACTGGCGCGCAAATCTCCGATAAAGTCTTCACCGTTAAGATAGAGAATGTTTGCGCCTTGCATCTTGCCAGTCACACGATTAACCGACCCACAGCAACCTATGCCGATAGAATCAATCTCTGCTTTTTCAGACAAAGTGTCGATGACGCCTTTCACTACTAGTAAAAAGTCTGCATAGTTTGTTTTAGGGGTCTCCATGCGCAAGCGCTCAACCGCTTGAGCATTGTGGGGGGAGACAATCACCCCCTCCACTTTGGTCCCACCGATGTCGAGACCAATTAGCATAAGCCAGCCTCAACCAATTGCTCTAACTTGGCTCGGTTTTCTGCGCTAACTTGATTCATCGGGCGACGACACGCATCAGTGCTTAGAATGCCTTTCAGTTTAAGTACATATTTCAAACCAGGGATAACACCTGCCGAAACTAACGCGTCAATCACTTGGTTAGCTTCACGTTGTAAACCAGTCGCTTTAACAACATCACCAGCTTGAATCGCCTCATTGATAGCAAGAATGCGCTGCGCTTGAATATTGTATGTCGAACCGATACCACCTTTTGCTCCTGCAACTAAACCAGATGCTAAAATTTCATCAAAACCGTTAAATACTGTCTTGTCTGGATTGCCGCGTGTCAGTTGTTCCATCTGATACAAATCAGCCGACGTCTGCTTAAGCGCAACCACGCCATCAATATTTAGCAGTTCACTGATCTGGTCTCGATTAAGGCTCATGCCTGAAAACGCTGGGAAGTTATAAACAATCATCGGTTTGCCAGCCGCTTGCACGATGTCGGAATAATGTCTCTTCAACTGTTCAAAGCCGACTGGATAATAAAATGGCGTAACCGCAGAAATTGCATGATAAGGAAGGTCCGCCGCAGCTCGAGCTATCTTTTCACTCTTTTTGGTCGAGATATCGCCTACGTGAGCAATTAAAGTCGCTTCGGTTTGGCTTGCAACTTCTGCCGTTGCTTTGAGTAGATCAATACGCTCTTCCGTCGAGCAAAGAAACGCTTCAGCCGTCGAGCCGCCAACATATAAACCTTTCAAACCCGATTGGCAGTTAAACTCAACCAACTGCTGTAAATCGGCATAATTAATACTCTCATCTTGATTAAACGGAGTCAGTGTCGCTGCATAAAAACCAGAAAAATCCATTAGGGTGTCCTACCTGTTGACTTGATGGTTACACTATACCTGTTATACCAGTATAGTATCAGACACCGATCACAGTTATTGTGCAAGAATTAACCTTCATAGCGCATTATTTGATCAACGCAACACTTTGCCGATCCGTTTACTGTGACTAAATCGGCTTTATCAAGAGAGATAGAAGAACGTGGGAAGACGTTGCTGGAAGCGCGAGTTATACAAATCCCTTCTTGTGAACGTATGGTTTCAAGAAGGGAGTGATAAATGATCGTGATTTTGACGACAAAGAACGCTACGTGGTTACACCAGCATTCCCTTCATAATAGGCAGATAAGCCGCACCTAACACGCCGCTTGAATCGCCATGCAGTGCTTGTTTAACTGGAGTTGTGACATTTTTACTAAAGGAATAGTGTTTCAGCTTTTGCTCCACCAATGGGTAGATTGCAGATTGGTTAGAAACGCCGCCCCCTAATACGATCACTTCAGGATCAATTACGTTGACGATCGAACCTAAAACCCTTGCGAGGCAATCTGCGTAATATTCAACGTGTTCAACGGCATCTTTGTCGCCATTAGCGTATCGATTAAAGATCGCTTTTGCTGACAACTTGTCATGTTTTTGTACCCACGTACGCTCAAACCCAGTACCGGAAACAAACAGCTCATTGCAGTTGTAAGAACCGCAGTAACACTGAGTAGCTGGGCCATCCTTTTCAGGATGATAGCTCGGTAAAGGGTTGTGCCCTATCTCACCGCCCAAGCCATGTTGACCATCAACGATGTTGCCATGAATAACGATCCCGCCACCACAGCCAGTGCCAATGATCACTGCCAAACATGAATTAAGAGCCTCTTTTGCTGCACCGGTTTCAAACTCAGATATCGCCAAACAGTTGGCATCATTGGTTAACGCGACCGGAAGGCTATAATGCGCACGCAAATCACCAAGAAAGTCTTCTCCATTGAGATAAAGTATATTGGCGCCTTGTATCTTGCCTGTAGCACGATTGATTGAACCGCAGCAACCCACACCGATAGACTGCACTTCGGTTGTCTCCATCAAACTATCAATCACTGACTTTACTGCAGCCAAAAATGCTTGATAACTCGACTTGGGAGTATCAATACGAATACGCTTAACGACGTCTCCACTGTCAGGCGATACAATCACACCTTCAATTTTAGTTCCGCCAATATCTAACCCAATCAGCATTGCACTGCCCTCACGATCTGCTCTTTTCGCCTAAACAAGTCAACGTTTCAAACCAATATTGAAAATAGTCTGTCCGCTATTACAAATAACGTCACCTATTACGACTCAATCTCATGACTCTGAGCACTAATTTCTTCGTTTACCGAGCGACAAACATGGTTTCTATATTGACGGTGTCATACCAGTCACATAAGAAAGTCACGCGAGAAAACTTTTGATAGGAGCTTCGCTTCTTTCATCGCTATTACTTATCAAAATAATAGTTAGGACAAATTAGCCCCTTGCAACTAACAGGCGTAAATTCGCTCCATCGAAATTATGAGAGCAAAAGAATGACTGCGCTGACATCCACACCTTCTAGTATTGCCTTTGGCAATTCAAACAAACTTAAGAGCAGTAGCAAACGTCTTATTGGTCCTGCATTCATCGCTGCCATTGGCTATATCGACCCTGGTAACTTTGCGACTAATATTGAATCTGGCTCGGCTTACGGCTATCAACTGCTTTGGGTTGTGCTCTGGGCTAACCTCATGGCAATGCTTATCCAATACCTTTCGGCTAAATTAGGTATTGTGACTGGCAAAAACCTTGCCGAGCACTTACGCGACAACTTACCGAAATGGGCGGTGGTACCCTACTGGATCCAAGCTGAAATCATCGCGATGGCAACCGACCTTGCTGAGTTCATTGGCGCAGCAGTTGGCTTTCAATTGCTGCTTGGAGTGAGCTTATTTGAAGGGGCTGCAATCACAGCACTGTTTAGCCTCGCGATTCTTACTCTCGGTCGTCGTAGCCAAAAACCACTTGAGATGTTTATTGGTGCTTTGCTGATTATCGTCGCGGGTATTTATATCGTCGAATTGATGTTAGCCAAACCTGAGCTTGCCCCAATGGCAACAGGCTTATTTGTGCCTACTCTTACTGAGCCAAAGCAAGTCTATTTGGCGGCAGCGATCTTAGGTGCAACCGTAATGCCTCATGTCGTGTACTTGCACTCAGCGCTATTCAGCGGAAAAAACGAGCACAGCACGAAACAACGGCTAAAAATGACGCGTGTTGATGTATTGATTGCAATGACTATCGCGGGTTTCGTCAATATCGCAATCATTGCCATGGCGGCGGCGGTCTTTCATCATACAGGACGCAGTGACATTGCCAGCATCGAAACCGCTTACCAAACACTGACACCATTGCTAGGCAAAGGCGCAGCACTACTATTTGGCTTATCATTGATAGCCTCAGGGCTGTCGTCAACGGTAGTAGGCACACTCGCAGGTCAAGTGGTCATGCAGGGCTTTGTGCATTTTTCCATTCCACTTTGGTTACGTAGAACGATCACTATGCTACCAGCGTTTGGCTTCATCGCGATGGGCGTAAGTACCACAGATATCTTAGTCGCGAGCCAAGTTGTACTGAGCTTTGGTGTAGCTCTAGCGATTATCCCACTGCTTGTTTTCACCAGTCGACGCAGCATCATGGGGAATTATAATAACCATCGCCTCATATTAGTTCTAGGCATCGTAATTATTAGCCTAGTACTTACCCTTAATGCATATTTGCTCTGGAGTTTGGTCGCTTAGTGCTGAAGCGCGTTGATACACTCGTCTTCATTAGAGGCATCCATGCTGTTAAACGGGATGCCTCCATTGCCAAAATTACAGCGATTACGAATCCGTAATCACCGTTAGATGCACATCTTCAGACGTTACTAACAGTTCACTTCCTGAACCCCGAATCAAACTGCCATCTGGATAAGTCTTTCCCTGATACTCAATCGTACCGTTAACCACATAGCAGAGAAACTCATATGGTAACTGCCATGTCTGCTCTTTTGTCAGACGCGCTACATAAATCTTGGTCGCTGAACTGGCGGTGTTGCCCTCCGTCGAGTCACCATAGATTTGCGTAATCTTTCCTAGCTCAATGTCGTAGACTTGATAATCAGCTGGGCCTCGACTGTGTTCAGGGAGAGTCCAGACTTGCAATAATCGGCAACGGAACTCATCCGGATTAACTTCGTTATGGCTAAAACCTTCGCCACCCGAACGCTGAACTTGCACTTGATTTGCTGTGAGCGGCTGCCCATGTTCAAGTGATCCCTCGTGATGTAGATTACCTTCAAGCATAACTGTAATCACATTGATATGTTGGTGACTGTGCATTCTGCTCTCACCAAACGGTAGATAACGCGCATCAGCCAAGTAGACAAATTTTCCCAATCCATCCCACGTCATCCCATCGCCACCAATGCGCTTGTCATGCACCATCCGAGTTTCTTCAATTCCGGCAAAGCCACCTCGATGAAGTCTATCCCTATGTAACTCTCTCATTTTGTTTTCCTATTTTTGCTACAAACACAAGGACTAGTTTTCACATCTAGTTTACAAAATCACCTGTACGTTCGGACACTAGCATCCTTTTTGCAGCAATTTAGTATGAGTCCTACCCACAAGGTGAGTAGCCAACTTGGGACATTTCAGATTAGAACATCATCAGGGAGAGTGAACCATGAAAACCATTTTAACCATCTCAGCCAGTAACCGTGCTGAATCAATCAATGCCGAACTGCTCAACTATGCAGTTAAGCATATCAGCAATGTAGAAGTCTCTGCATTGAACATGCAGGACGTGAAACTGCCGTTTTACAATCAAGATCTTGAAGCGAGCGATGGCATTCCTTCGCTATTTGAGTCGATTAGGCCTCTACTCGATTCTGCTGACGGTTACATTCTTGCCTGTCCAGAACATAATGGTCTGATGCCTGCCGAGTTTAAGAACTTCCTTGATTGGTTATCGCGAGTTTATACCCGAGAAAAACCCGCGTTTGGCGGTAAGCCTATGCTGCTAATTAGCACCTCTCCGGGAGAGAATGGCGGTGCAACCAATTTAGCTACACTGGCGCGTTTGCTGCCTTGGCAAGGAGCAAACATTGTCGCCAGCTATAGCCTAGGGAATTTTTATCAAACCTTCGAACAAGATAAGATTTCTGAGCAAGAGCACGCTGCGTTTTCAACCGCAATCAATAATTTGACCACTGCTGTCAACGTAGGTTAACTCCAATGCAGCAAGTCAAACTGATTTCAGAAATTGTTAATCCAAGCTACTTAAGCGAATACCAAACTTGGCTCAAATCGATGAATCAAAGTGTTCGAGCTTATCCCGGCTTCATTTCTCTTAATATCATTGAGCCTCGCAACCAACAGCAACTAGAATTTCTAATTCTAGTTCGATTTGATAGTGAACAAAGTTTAGTGAATTGGGAATCTGAAGAATCGACACGATCGATGCTTAAACTTTCGAAAAAGTGGCTCAATCGCAGTGAAAATACACAGGAAAAAATCGCCCCGGAACTTTGGTTTGGCGTATCAAACCTGCCGTCACGACCTGCGTTCTACAAACAAGTGCTATTGGGTGTTCTCGCGGTGTATCCCTTAGTGACGAGCCTTGGTTTCTTTGTCAGCCCTCATCTAGAAGGATTAGATAAGAATCTCAGCACATTGGTTCTTGTCTCGTTAGTTTCGGTATTCATGACTTACCCTGTGATGCCAATGCTAACGCGATTTTTGAGACCTTGGCTGAATCGTTAGTTAAAAAGATCCTGTAAATTGATAAATATGTTACTTTACTTTTAAGTAACATATTTATTACATCCAAAAAAATGGTAACCGACACACAAACCTTGCAACGCCTATTGGATTTAGCCAATCAATGCGTGCAAGCAACAAGCACTCAAACTGATGGGCAAACAATTTTGACTCAGTTGCAAGAGTTGATCCCTTATACATCAGCGTTACTGGCCCTCGATCACTGCTCTGACTTTTCCTTTCAAACCGAGCGACAAATGGTTGTAAAAGATCAGCCCCAAGGCTGGATTGATCACTACTTGAAACAAGAGTATTGGAAGGTTGACCACATAATGGCGCGCATTCAAGTTAATGATTGTTCAATCTCTTGGCGAGAAAGTGAACCTTTTATCATCTGCCCCGACTTTGCGGAAGACTATCAACAAAACCTCGGCCGAGAAGGCTTGTCGATACAAGTGAAAAACGATACAGGCAGTACCATTATCTCACTCAGCACCGAGAATCGCCCACTACAAGCTGACTATCAACCTAACTTAGATTACATTGCACCACATATCCATGAAGTATTTATGCGCAAAGGGGAATACAACCGACTAGCATTAGGGTTCCCACAACTAAAAACGCGCGAGTTAGAAGTACTAAAGTGGGCAAAAGAAGGTAAAAGCAACTGGGAGATCGCCAAGATCCTCAACTTATCTGAGCGCACCATCAAATTCCACTTTACCAATATTTTCCAAAAGCTAAATGTGGTGAATCGCTCGCAAGCTGTAGCTCGCGCCGTACACGCCAAGTTGATCGACTTATGAGTCAGTTCTAGACAACGAAAAATGCCGCTCACCTAAGTGAACGGCATTCAAATTAATAACTTAGCTTCATAGCCTTTTAGGTATTTGCTATTGAGAGCAGTACCAAGTTAAGCGATGAACTGAGCTAGGATGATTACCACACCACAAAGAGTTGCTAGACCCATTGCGATTGGACCACCTTTAACACGGTATAGGTGAGCTTCTTTGTGTACTTTACGCGAAGCGATAGTCATAGCAACTGGTAGGAAGATAGCAATAACAACTAGAGCGATTGCTGCGTAACCTAGAGCCATGATGAAGCCTTGTGGGTAGAACAAAGCAAACGCTAGTGGTGGCAGGAACGTAATTAGAGCGACAGAAACACGGTTGCCTTTCAACTTATCTTTCGTTGTATCACGTAGGTAGTCGAATAGACCTAGGGAAACACCCAAGAAAGACGTCACAAGTGCCAAGTCAGCAAATAGACCGATCATCACTGCAATGTTCGAGCTACCTAGAGTTTCACCTAGAATTGCAATCATCGCGCCTAGTTCACCGTTCTCCATTAGGATGTCTTGCTGAACAACACCAAGAGTACACGCTAACCAGAATAGGTAAACCACTAGAGGGATACAAGAACCGATAAGCATCGCTGTACGCAGGCTCTTAGTCTCGCCATCGAAGTAAGTCACGATTGATGGGATCGAACCGTGGAAACCAAACGACGTGAAGATTACAGGTAGAGCAGCAAAGAACAGACCCCAACCTTTTGGAGAAGCTGCTAGCAACGTACCTGAAATATTAGGGCTCAAGAAAACCAGTACACCTGCCATTGCTAACATCATAGCGCCAAACAGAACACGGTTTACTTTATCAACCACTGCTGTACCAGCTGCAACAAGCGCCGCTACGATAGTAACGAAGATTAGAGAGCTCATCCATGCTGGGATCTGAATACCCGTTAACTGGTCTAGACGAGTAGCCATGTTGCTACCGCCACCAGCAACGTACGCTGCACACAATGCATATAGAAGCATAAATGTCGCGATGGTTGCCGCTACTTTGCCTGGGTTGCCTAAAAATTTAGAAGAAAGAGTGTGTAGCGTAGCTGAACTATCAGCGTGTTGGTGAACTTCTAGCATCAACATAGAGGTGTATGTCATTAATGCCCAGAAACCCAAAAGTAGTAGAACAGACACGCCAAAACCTAACCCAGCTGACATCAGCGGGATAGAAAGCATACCAGCACCGATAGATGTACCAGCGATAATTAAACCGCCGCCAATCACCTTCGACGTGCTGTTTGTCGATGTTGTTGTGGTTATTTCCATATGTTGCCTTTTTATTATTAACAGTAGGGACTGGCACTTATTAAATAGAGCATTTAAGAACTAGGAAAGAGTCAGGCGAATAAACGAAATTGGATTGCTTGTATATAATAAACAACAGAAACAATAATTAAAATTTGAGAGATCACATCTCTTTTAATTAGAAAAGTAAGAGGTAAATACCTAGAAATCGGTGATGAAATTTGCATCAAAGCAAGTAAATGGGACGTTGCAAACACTTTTGGCATGTACACTCTTTGCGCATGCCGTGTACAAAACTATTTACAGAGCAGTAAGATATGTCTTTTTTGTTTATTTAGCGGATAAAGCAGAGAAACAGGTAAATATTTTATTAATCAAAATATTATTTAAACAAACAAAAACCAGATTGTTATTTACAAAAAAACAACAATATTAAGTAATAAATACTAATGAATTTTTGTCATGTCGATTTAATTTTTGTTTTTAAACATCATAAAAACGAGAATCTCTAATCTTAAATGATGTTTTATAAAATTATCATTACTCTTATTCGGTCCTTAATTTGAGATAGCGCACATTTTGTGATTTTAATTCAGAGATTGGAAAAAGAACTCATACCTTGAGCCTAAAAAATATACCCACTTTTACCACAAAAAATGCCACCACAACCGCACACTGAACATCGCTTCTTCAAGGACATACTCGATGCTTGGGGAAATGCAAGTGAAGGTATACAATGCGCCGTTTTTTCCCTCTGGCAGACAACAATTGAAACTAAGTAAAAGACTGAAACAAATCGAACAAATGGTAGGTAATGGGTATGACCATATTTGGGATTGCTGCTGTGACCATGGCTTACTTGGCATTGCTTTGCTTGAGCGACAAGCTGCACCTCATATTCATTTTGTTGATATTGTCCCTGAACTTATCTCCAACGTGGAAGCAAAACTGCAAAAGTTTGATTCTAAGACACAATCCCATTGGCAAGTTCACTGCTTAGATACCGCTGCGATCCCTTTTGATCATTACCACGGCAAACATCTAGTCATCATAGCTGGTGTTGGGGGCGATCTTATCAGTATGTTTGTCAACGCGATCCTAAAACAGCACCCTAACTTAAACATTGAGTTTATTGTTTGCCCTGTGCATCATCAGTTCGCTTTAAGAGAAACGTTCCGTTGTTTACAACAAGGATTAGTTGATGAAGCGTTAATTAAAGAGAACGGTCGATTCTATGAGATTATTCACGTCGACAATAGACAAGCTCAGCAAAAACCAATTAACTTGGTTGGGGAAAAGTTTTGGCAGGCAACGAGCACTGAAGGGATTGAGAGTGCGAAGGAATATCTGAAAAAAACACTAGTGCATTACCAAAAGATTCAACAAGGCCAAAAGAAAAACGTCGACCACATTGTCGACGCTTATCAAGCAATAACTATATAGAAGAGAATACGTTTAGATTACTTTATGGTTGCATTCGTATTTAGGTGGATTGACATTCGAATCAAGCCCCTCAAACAACAATGCTAAGCATAGCTTGAGCAAAACACCTAGTTCGCCTTGCGATCAACCTTTCTAATCAATGTACTGCCGTAACTCACAATTGACCAAAAAAGAGTTAGCCTAACGGTCTGACTCTTTTAATTAAAGAAAAATTATCCGTTGAAAGAAATTAGGGACTATCGTGAGTTCTATTCACTTACTCTTTGGACTGGTTGTCGGTCTTTTTTACTAGCATTTGCATTGCTTCAGCAAACGTTGTTACCCCGCCTTTAGCTTGGACTTGTACTACCTTATACCCCATTTTTTCCAACGCTTGGCGTTCTGCCAAAACCGCTTTGTCATCCGGTTGACTACCTTGGGCTGGCTGATGAATATAACACCCCTCTAGCTGACCATCTTCAACCAGTTGGTGGTGTTTCAAAGCATTGATATCAAAATTCATAGTAAATCTTTTTAATTAAAAGTAGGAGGTTTCTATAGCAGGTTACATGTGTTTAAGCGGCTTAACCACACTGTCTAAACCTTCAATTTTTAGAGCCAAACATAATTTGAGTAGCTCACCCAACTCACCACTTGGCCAACCTTTCTTATCGAACCAAAACAAATACTCTTCCGGTAAGTCGATTAACACTCGGCCAGCATACTTACCAAATGGCATTTGCACTCTCGCCAATTTAATCAAGTTCTCTTTCTCTAACATCCAAGCGATCCGACTTATTTATGTAATCGGAGAGTAACATCGATTAATGGTTGTTAGAAAGCTCGAGAGTTAGAAAACAATATTTGCTTCCTTTCGACTGCAATATTAGCTTCATAAAAAAACAATACGCAACAAGTAATTTATTCGTCTATTCATAACCTTAAGAAAAGTTAACCTGACTTTGTGGTAAAAAAGGAGTTTCGATGACCACCCCATTTAAAGCGATTGGCGTACTAACGCTATCGGCACTGGCAACAGCCTGTGCAAACACCAAAAGCACACCAAATAATCTAGCTATCCAATGCTTAAACTCTAGTACTAACGCCAAAACAAGTACAACGATAGGCGCGAGCAATAACACTAAAGTGAAAGGGCTAACCTATGTTGGCACTTCTATCGCTGATGCACCTTTCGACTCTTCGGCAGCCGAAATTGTCAACTATGATAGCTGTACAGATAAACTTTATGTCGTCAATGCAAAAGAAAAGCGCATCGACGTTCTTAGCTTAGATGCGGATAGCAAGCCAACACAAACCTCTACTATCGACCTATTTACCGCTGGAGTAAGCGCTGAAATCAACATTGGCGCGGCAAACAGTGTTGCTGTTCATAATGGCCTAGTCGCTGTCGCAATTGAGAATGAAAACAAACAAGAAAACGGTATTATTGCTTTATACCGCTCAGATGACCTGACGCTTGTGACAACCTATCCAGCAGGTGCTTTGCCTGATATGGTTAGCTTCTCCAAAGATGGTCGTTATATCGCCTCAGCAAACGAAGGCGAACCAAATGATAACTACACCAATGACCCTGAAGGTTCCGTTACGCTTGTTGACCTAAAGAAAGGTCCACTCAAGGCAACCGTCTCTCAAATTACATTCACTGATGTTCTAGCCGTCGATGAAGACGTTCGAATTTCTGGCAAGAATGCTTCCATCGCACAAGATCTTGAACCGGAGTATTTGACCTTTGCTGACAATGGTAAGCTCTATGTTGCACTGCAGGAAAACAACGCATTTGCAATCATTGACCCGAAAAAAAGTAAACTCGAAAAAATCGTAGGCTTGGGAAGCAAGTCATGGTCTGATTCAAAACTGGATGCATCGAATAAAGATGGTATTTTAGGCAATTTGGCCAACTACACGAATCTTGTTGGTCTCTATATGCCAGATAGTATCGACAGCTACTCTGTGAATGGTAAAACCTACATTATTTCCGCCAACGAAGGGGATGGCAGAGAGTATGGCATTGAAACGACACAAAAGGTCTGCGATGAATTAGGTTTCACGTGGGATGGCGATAACTATAAGCGCACGCGTAACTATTCAAAGAAAGAAGATTTCTGTATCAGTCATATCGATGAAGTTCGCGGCAAAGACTTGCAAGTGGCGGCTAACCATCCACTATTCCTAGCATTAAAAGATAACGATCAGCTCGCTCGATTAAAAGTCATTAAACCTAACGGAGTTTTATCCGCAGACAGTAATGTTGAAGCCTTCGGTTCGCGCTCATTTTCAATCTGGGATGCCGAAGGTGAACTGGTTTACGATAGCGGAGATCAGTTCGCTCGCGTCATTCGAACCAAGAATAAAGAAAACTTCAACAGCTCAAACGACAGTAATGACAGCGCTGATGGCCGCAGTGATGATAAAGGTGGCGAGCCTGAAGCAATCGAAGTCGCTACTATAAACAATCGACACTACGCGTTTATTGGGCTTGAGCGTCAAGGGGGAATCTTAGTCTATGACATTACAGATCCCCAGAAAGCACAAGTGTTAAGTTTTACCAATCGACGTGACTTTTCTCAGAACGTTTGCACGCAGATGAAAGACGAAGAGTGCGCTAACGATACGTATAACGCAGCAGCGGGCGATCTCGGACCGGAGTCTATTAACTACTTTACACGTAATGGGGATCACTTTATCGCCGTTGGTAATGAAGTGAGTGGAACGACCTCCATCTTCAAGATCAAACTTTAACCCTTAGCAAAAAAGCGCTCAACGTAACGAGTTGAGCGTTTTTTTTGTATACCCAAACAGCGAGTAGATGCAGGTAGGCGACAAAGGAACAAAGCCTATGAGCATAGATGTCTATTTGATGAGGTTTGTGTGAGTGCCAGTCAACACTGCTGTAAGTTTAACTCAGACGGGTATACATTCGAATTCAGCAGCCTGCCATCCATCGTAAGCACTATTAGTGCGTAACACGATGTAAGTACTCAACAACGACTTGATTGCCTTCAATGTAAGCACGTTTAATTTCACCATCCACGGTCATGCGACTTTCGAGGTAAACCTCTTTCACATCAGGTTGAGAACGTAACGATGGAATAACTCGTGCAGACTCCAAGTTGAGCAGGTTGCAGAATCGCGACACAAAAGCCATCGATAATGGTCGCTCGCCGCGTAATATGCTTGAAAACTCAAGCTGGCTCATGCCCAATTTTTTAGCAAATTCCATTTGTGTAAGACGCATTTTAGACTTTTGTGACATCCAAACCTGATACAAAGCTTCGCTATCTTTTGCGGTAAATTCCATCATTATTTCCTATTTCTACACTGCTGCGCAATTATTGCCAGGCACATTCTTATCGAGGTGCCCGCTTAAAATCTTTGCGCGAATTGTGGCGAAAAAGAGCCAACCATTGTCAGTGAGACGTAAAGGGAAGTTAAGATTTACGGCAAAATTGCCCGCGTTGCGTGTTCGCTTCAAAAAAGAATGAAACTAGGTGATATTTAAGGTGTGTTTATCGTCAGATGAGCATAAAGGCTCATCTGACTTTCTAAGAAATAAAGCCGCGATTTAGAACCAGCTAGCAACGAGCATTTTTAACCAATCTAAAACACGCTTAAAAATGCCGCCTTCTTCTACCGCGTCTAATGCCGTCAAATCAGCTTGAGCAACTTCATCGCCACCGACACTGTAAATTACCTTACCGATAACTTGCCCTGCGGCAATTGGAGCAACAAGTTCGCCATTGTAGACCAACTCTGCTTCAACTTTTTTGACATCCGATTTTGGTAACGTCAAATAGATGTTTTCGGCGGTACCAACGTTGAGTGAATCTTGCTCTCCCATCCATACACGAGGTTGACTGATCGATTTACCCACTTCACTGGCTAATACCGTATCAAAGAAACGGAAACCATAACTAAGTAGCTGTTTGCTTTCAGATTCACGACTCTTAGTGCTACTCGACCCCATAATAACCGAAATCAAGCGCATATCCCCACTAGTAGCTGATGTCGCTAAGCTGTACCCTGCTCCGCTGGTATAGCCTGTTTTCATACCATCAACATTTAAACTTCTATCCCTAAGCAAACCATTACGGTTGTATTGAGTAATGCCGTTGTAGGCGAATGAGGTTTCACTGTATAGCGGATAAATAGTTGGCAAATCACGGATAATCGCTTGGCTAAGCAGCGCAATATCGTAAGGCGTTGAATAAAGGCCATCACTGTCTAAACCATGTGGGTTAGTATAAGCAGTATTATTTAAACCAAGCTTTTTCGCCCAGCTATTCATTAACCCGACAAATGCCCCTTCACTACCAGCAACATGCTCAGCTATCGCAACACTCGCGTCATTCCCTGACTGAACCACCAACCCACGATAGAGATCCATCAATGAAACAGAGGTTCCCACTTCAATAAACATTTTTGAAGAATCGGGAAAGTTCTTAGCCCAGGCATTTTGACTGATTGTCACTTGGTCATCCAATGTGACATTGCCAGAATTCACCTCCTGACCAGCAACATAAGCGGTCATTAGCTTCGTTAAGCTTGCCGGGTTTAGTGGATCGTGAGCATTCTTCTCTACTAATACTTGACCTGTATTGTAGTCCATTAAGATATAGCCTTTCGCACCAATCACCGGAGGATCAGGAGTAATAGAAGGCGCAGCTATTGTCGCAGAAGCACTAAATGCGCTGATGACTAAAGCTGATTGTATTAGACGTTTTGTTTTCATGGCACTCTACCAATTAAAAGACTGATCTCAGTATATTGAAAGCGTAGGTTGTTTCAGCAAGTCTGTTACGCTTAGTTACGGTTATACAAGAATTGAGGCAAAGAAATGTGACATCTTGCAAAATGCGGATTTAAAACATAAAAAAAGCCAGCTGAAACAGCTAGCTCTTATTTATGCAACTTATTTGTTGGCTGATTACGCTAATCGCTGAGGTGCTTTGGTAATCGAGTCGCGGTAGCTAAACCAAAGGTAGGTAACCACCAAAGAGAAAAATAGGTACGACAGCGCAAATACCAGTGGTGACGTAATCAATGCTTGAGAAATACCCAATGCAACACCGACAACCGTCACAGTGACTTTAGCCAATAGCCCACAAATCAATAGGAACATCGCTAAGTGTGGGAAGCGAGTGGTTCGAAAAGCAAACCAATAGCAACTACCCACAGCTAAAGCTGCCACAGACAATCCGAGCATAAATGAATGAAAATGATCGGCTGAAGCCGCTCCAGCAGAGATAGATGCCATCAAGATTAGAACTAGTTTCATAACGCTTAACCTCTAGAGATTGTTAGAAGCATCCTTTCAATAATGAAAACTCATTTTGCGGTCATTTTCTCATCAATTTTTTAAAATACAAGTGCTATTTCTATGCCTATATGTGTGAAAAATGTCACCAACAAGCCGCTTGTACATTTCATTAACATAAGACATGTAAAATGTCCTTTCTAATCTGTAAATTAGATTTTGGGGAAAGCAACACCCAACAAAGTTAACATTAAATTAACAGCCATCTTTCTTCTATCAATTAGAAAATATGTGAACTTTAAACTCATTTTGTCATTTAGACCGGCGAAATACCGACTTACTATCCGCATCAATAAAACAACCTGTCGATAAACATAAACTTGCAATCTCATCTGATCTCTTAAAGCTGACTTTATAATGAGTTATGTACATCACACTTTAAATCAAGCTTTGTTATGCAGTTCTCATTCCAATAAACATAGAATTGTGACAAGAGCGCGTGAGTCAGTATTAAATTCCAGTCAAATTTTCTCGAGGCGATATTTAGTTCAAATTATTCATTTAAATTCACTGGAATTTTATTGACTTAGATTGGTTAAACCTTAGACTGTTTGTTAGCTAGAAAACGGTTCTTGTCTAGAACGCCGTTTCGTTGGAGCCTATGTGTGTCTGCCGTAACGTCGTGCGCAATAGCAATCTCCTTTTCCACGCTATCCGTGCCACTTTAGGCGAAACAGTGAAACACAAAGGAAAGACAGATGTCAGATACAGTGACTGGTACAGTAAAATGGTTCAACGAAACTAAAGGCTTTGGCTTCATCAAACAAGAAAACGGTCCAGACGTTTTTGCACACTTCAGTGCAATCACAGGTGACGGTTTCCGCACTCTAACTGAAGGCCAAGCTGTTGAATTCAGCATTACTCAAGGTCAGAAAGGTCCACAAGCAGAGAACATTAAAGTTCTTTAATTTGTCGACAAAATCGATTTTAATAGCCAGCTCATTTAGCTGGCTATTTTTATTTTGGTGGCAAACATTTTTTATCACGCCATTAAATATCTAATTGCTCCATTTCACTACGCTAAATGAATCTTTCTGGTTACTTTGGATATAAACATGGCTCTTAAACCAACAATATATAAATTCCGTATCGCACTTTCTGACACCAATCGCGACTACTATGATTCTCTCGCATGCACTATCGCCCTTCACCCATCAGAAACAGTATCACGCATGATGGCTCGAATGATGGCTTACTGCTTAAATGCGGCTCCTGAGCTTGTTTTTACCAAGGGGTTATCGACCATTGAAGAACCCGATCTATGGCAAAAATCGTTAGATGGTACAATTGAACATTGGATCGAAGTTGGTGAACCATCAGTAGACCGAGTAAAAAAAGCCTCACGTCTAGCAAACAAAGTGGATATCTATACCTTCAATAGCAAATCTGACGTTTGGTGGAATCAATCAAAAAGTAAACTTGCTGCATTTAACGCCAATATCCACCAGTTTGATGCTGATTCAATTGAAGCATTAGCAGCGAACGTCCAACGCGGAATGGACTTATCTGTCATGATTACAGGTAACAGCCTATTTGTTGACAGCAGTGACGGCTCTGCTGAAGTTGTTTGGGAAACACTACAGAGCCATGACTGATTTACAGCAAGCCATTTGTGATATCAAAGCTAATGATCTTGCATCGGTTGATTTTGAAGCAAGACAGTGGCAAATATTTGTCGAACACAACTCACCATTGTTTGCCACAGTGCTAAAGGTTAAGCCAACTACACCAGTAAACCACCACTTACTCGGGTTATTGACAAAATCACATATCGAAGCTCTCAATCAAGTTGAGCAACACCAGAGCTCGGCGAAAGCCATGCACCAAGCACTTAACCAAGAGCTGGGAAAAGATCTCGCGGACAACTTTCATTATCACGATGGCGAACAGTTAATTTTCATCACCCACTTATGGCTATATTTACAAGGTTATTTAGCGATGGATTTTAGCCTTGCCAATGATCATGCTGAGAAAACAGCTTCAGCTATCGTTAGCGCAATGGGTGGGGATATTCAGCAAATACGTAGTGCATTTATGGCCAGTTTCTACCAAGGAAAAAGCCACACAAATTCAACCAAACCAGACAACCCTTTAATGGCATGGGTTAAGAGTCTATTTAAATAAAAAAACGCCTCTAAAGAGGCGTTTTTCTTAAATCCAAATATGGCTTACTTAAACTCAAATTTACCTTTCATAATCGCCCAGTGACCAGGGAATGAACAAAAGAATGAGTAATCACCACCAGCCTTCAACGCTGATGTATCAAAAGTCAAAACGGTCTCTTCACCACCACCGATAACTTTAGAGAATGCATATACGCGATCATCACCAGGCTTGATGTAGCTATTATCAATACCTGCACTCATACCATCTGTACCCACACCTTGCACGTTTGCAGTATCGGTAATCACAATATTGTGACCCATCGATGCGGCAGGCAATTTACCTGTGTGTTTAAGTGTAATTGACACTTCTTCACACGTTGCTGGAACACTGATTACATCCGTTGAGAATTTCATCATATCGTTTGCTTCAACTGTCACTTCACAGCTTGCACTCGCTTGGGCCGAGAAAGCTGCTGCAAATAAAGTCGTGATAGAAAGCAGGTAACGAAGTTTCATTATTTATCTCCTTATGTGAAAGCCAGACCAATTATACTAAAAAACACAATATTTACTGGTGCAAAGCTCTCAATTAACAGTTGCATATCAATTACATTACTTAATCAAGATCACTTTATCAACATTTGCTATAAAGCTTGGTATGACATCATGACGTTTATACGCAATCTAAAATGAGGAGATCAAAAACAAAAACACGAAGACTACAGCCAACGAGTAAACAAAACACTCATCAACCCAAGTCAAAACCCATCACATTATTTTTTAAGACAAAAATTTAAAATAATCATAAGCATTAAAGCCTAACAACCCCTACTAAAAACAAACATAAACCAATACATTTAAAGACCAAGAAAGAATATTGATAACAAATCACCATAAACACAAGTTAGCGCTCAAAAAAAGCGCACACAACGAGCAAAACACCATGAGATTGAAATAAATCATTCCGTAATCAATCCGCACCCCAAGCAATGGCTTACATTTCTCTGTCATGAAAAAAAATGCAACCCAAACAGATATAACAACCATAAAATCCACCAAAAGCAAACGGTTACACACATGAGTAAAACAAGATCATCAAAAATTAACTTATTAAAAATCAATAGATAAGATTTAATACAACACAAAATAAGCCACTATTGATAAATTTATAATTGACATGCGATTTTATATCATCATAATACGCGCCGTTTAACTAGAGTTTGGCAATAAATCTATTTTTTAAGCGCGGAGGTTAAAATGGCTGGTGACAACAACTATAGCCTAGGTCCTGTTCCTAATTCGGCACGCAAAGGAGTGGCTTCACTAACAATGGTGATGTTGGGATTGACCTTCTTTTCAGCCAGTATGTGGACCGGCGGTTCACTCGGCACTGGTCTTTCCTTTAATGATTTCTTCCTCGCTGTTCTCATCGGTAACCTAATTCTCGGTATTTACACTTCTTTCCTCGGTTACATCGGCGCCTCTACTGGTCTCTCAACTCACCTTCTTGCTCGTTTCTCTTTTGGTTCTAAAGGCTCTTGGCTTCCTTCAGCTCTTCTTGGCGGCACTCAAGTTGGTTGGTTTGGTGTTGGTGTTGCTATGTTTGCTATCCCAGTGCATAAAGCCACAGGCATTGACACCAACACTCTAATCCTTGTTTCGGGTCTACTGATGACCGCGACGGTATATTTTGGTATCGCGGCACTTATGATTTTGTCGGCAATCGCTGTACCTGCAATTGCTCTCCTTGGTGGTTACTCGGTCATAGAGGCAATCAACAGCATTGGTGGTGTAAGCGAACTACAAAAAGTAGAACCAGCACAACCCATCGATTTCTCAATCGCACTGGCAATGGTGGTTGGTTCATTTATTAGCGCGGGTACTTTAACCGCTGACTTTGTCCGCTTCGGTAAAAAACCCAAAGGGGCGGTGCTAGTAACCATGGTCGCGTTCTTTATCGGCAACTCTCTGATGTTCATCTTTGGTGCGGCGGGTGCTTCCGTGACTGGTCAGTCTGATATCTCTGAGGTGATGATTGCTCAGGGGTTACTTATTCCTGCCATCATCGTACTAGGCTTGAATATTTGGACCACTAACGACAACGCGCTATATGCTTCAGGTCTGGGATTCTCAAACATCACTGGACTACCAAGCAAGTATATTTCAATGGTAAACGGCGTTATCGGCACACTTTGCGCTCTTTGGCTATACAATCACTTCGTTGGTTGGTTAACGTTCCTATCGCTGGCTATTCCACCAATTGGTGGCGTGATCATTGCAGATTTCTTGGCAAACCGTAAACGCTACGCTAACTTCGAAGCAACCCAGTTCCAAACTGTCAATTGGGCAGGCATTATTGCAGTCGCACTTGGTGTAGCAGCAGGTCACTTCCTACCGGGAGTCGTTCCAGTCAATGCAGTATTGGGCGGTGCTCTAAGCTACCTTGTTTTAAACCCTATTATTAATAAAAGAACGTTAGCAGCTAAGCTGGCGTAAGGAACCATCATGACAACTATGTTGATCAAGAACGTAACACTGCAAGGACAGGAAGGTCTGAAGCAAATTTTGATTGAGGATGGTCAATTCAAGCGTATCGAAGACAATCAGCTAGAACTTAGCTTCCAAGGTGATGTATTAGACGCTGAAGGTGGCATGGCTGTCGCGCCGTTCTGTGAACCGCACATTCACCTAGACACTACACAAACGGCAGGTGAACCAAGCTGGAATATCTCTGGTACTTTGTTTGAGGGCATTGAACGATGGGCAGAACGTAAAGAGCTGCTATCAATCGAAGATGTAAAATCACGCGCCAAGCAAACCTTAAAATGGCAAATCGCTAACGGTGTACAACACGTACGTACCCATGTTGATGTTTCTGACCCAACACTTATCGCACTCAAAGCAATGGTCGAAGTGCGTGAAGAGATGAAAGAATGGGTAGACATTCAAATCGTGGCATTTCCGCAAGAAGGCATTCTTTCTTACCCAAATGGTAAAGAATTACTCGAAGAAGCAGTACAAATAGGCGCAGATGTCATTGGTGCTATCCCTCATTTCGAGTTTACTCGAGAATATGGTATTGAATCACTACACTACGTTTTCGAACTCGCGCAAAAATACGACCGCCTAATCGACGTTCATTGTGACGAAATTGACGATGAACAATCACGCTTTGTTGAGACGTTGGCTGCACTGGCACACAAATACAACATGGGTCATAAGGTAACCGCAAGCCACACAACGGCAATGGGCTCATACAACGGTGCGTATGCTTCGCGACTATTCCGTCTATTGAAGATGTCTGGCATCAACTTTGTTGCGAACCCACTAGTCAACATTCACCTACAAGGTCGTTTTGATGATTACCCGAAACGTCGTGGTGTAACGCGCGTAAAAGAAATGCTTAACGCCAACATCAATATCTGCTTTGGTCACGATGATGTCTTTGACCCTTGGTACCCACTGGGAACCGCCAACATGCTACAAGTGCTACATATGGGTCTGCATGTGTGTCAGGTCATGGGCTATGATCAAATCAACAACTCACTGGATTTGATTAGCACCAATTCTGCTCGCACACTGAACATTCAAGACAAGCACGGTATTGAAGCGGGTAAACCAGGTAGCCTACTGATCCTTCCTGCGGAAAATGGCTTTGATGCAGTACGTCGTCAAGTACCTGTTCGCTACTCAGTGCGTCACGGCAAAGTGATTGCTGAAACTCAACCAGCACAGACACAAATTCACTTGGATGAAAGTGAGCCGGTAAGCTTTAAGCGTTAGTACGATTCTGGTAAGACGAAATTAAGCCGATATAAAAGAAAACCCCGCTAGGCATAACCTAACGGGGTCTATTCTTACTCGCAGCATCCGGCTACTAATAGGTGCTCCCTGCATCTATTCCTTGATAGTACGCTGTATCCTTCAGCACTTCCTTAACATCGCTGTCCTAGCGGTGTCCTTTGCAATCCTTGCTAACCATCTATCCTAGATGACTATATCTTCGTCCTGAAGATGACCAATCCTTGGGTCTTTCCTGTTCCGTGTCTGCATCCTGCCGACACCTATAAATTACGTCATTTAGGCCTCTAGAACCATCTAGTTTAAGCACTATTTCTTAAGTGAATTTTTTCAATCGCACACTAAACGCATAAAATACAATAACTTATGCTTACTTTACTCATTTATCTGCACAGAGAATCCCATCATTTCTCACGTCCATGTAAGAGATCTCTCACAGCTGAAACAGACAAGTTGCCAAAGTATATATCCGAGTACTTTCATCAAAAGCCTCTATTTATTATCAACAAAGCCGCAAACAGGGTACTAACGGCAAGAAAATTGGCATAATATGCTCTTGGCGAATCAAAAATTTTGCCGCTAATTTCATCTTTATAGTAAATATCTGGTTGAGGAAACAAAATGATCTCAAAATGGGCTCAACGCTTTTACCAAATGGCAGAACTTGTTGGCTCTTGGAGTAAAGATCCATCAACGCAAGTTGGCGCTGTGATTACAAAACAAAATCGAATCGTATCGGTTGGATTCAACGGCTATCCACATGGCATTTCAGACAGCGCGACGACCGACGAACGCGAAATGAAATACCTCAAAACATTGCACGCTGAAGAGAATGCGATTCTATTTGCTAAACGTGACTTAGATGGTTGCGAAATTTGGGTAACCCATTTCCCTTGTCCAAACTGCGCCGCGAAGATCATTCAAACTGGCATTTCAGCGGTCCATTGCCCTGAACAAACCGCTGATTTTCTCTCTCGTTGGGGTGATAAAATTAAAGTCAGCCAAGAAATGTTCTTACAAGCAGGCGTAAAAGTTAACTGGCTGCCTCTTGATGACCTTGGTCAATCTGCTCGCTAGTAGTTAATGCGCTGTGTTGCCCGCAGCGCAATCTCTTCTTTTAACCTATTCATTCACTCGTGTTCATCACTAGTAAGGTTTATTGCGCATTACATAGTGATGTCGATCGCATATATAGACCATCACGAACCAAACCATCTTCCATAAACGCTCTCTGGTGACAAAAATTCCTTCTTATCTATTTTTTCATACCCCAGCTATTACCAAACATGTTGAAAACTTAAATTAAATCACACTTAATTGAGCAATTATTTCCTTCATTACACTAAAAAGGTCGAATCAGTATTTTTAATAAAAAAATAAGCTCGTCAAATTCTAAAAGTCAATCCTCTTTTTAGCGCAAAAACCAATCGGTAATCGGCCATAATTAGTTGAAAAAACTAAGATAAAACAAGATTTAATTTTCCTAGCAGAATAAGCATTCGACCTTTACACTTCCGCCACATAAAAATTACAACAAATTCACTACTCCAAATATCTATTTCGTTGGAGTGGAAGCTCAACCCAAACGTGAAAAGGTCCTAAGTTCAATGAGTCCTGAAAAACATCTTCTTGACTGGCAAACGAACCAAACAATTGCTGAAACTATTTCTCCTATCCTCGGTCAACTTTACCGTCAAAAAGGCGTAGAAGTTCTACTGTTCGGCAAAACCCTCGTTAACGCAGCCACTATCGATATCATTAAAACTCACCGACTATCTCGCCACTACAGTGGTATCGCACTCACCCCAACTCAGACCTTACCTCTTATTCAAGCGCTAGCTGATATGCCTTTGTCGCCATGTAAGATAGATATTGGCCAGTTAGCCGATAAATACTGGCAAGCTCATGACGATGCACACGCACTAAAAGACTTTCTTCATTCGGCACTCGTTCCTGCTATGAATGGCGAAGGTGTCGGTACACCTAAAGATGTAGTGCTTTACGGCTTTGGTCGTATTGGCCGTCTATTGACTCGCTTACTGGTTGAAAAGAGTGGTCCGGGCTACCCATTGCGTCTTCGAGCAATTGTGGTTCGAGGTGGTAAGAACGGCGACCTACAAAAACGCGCTAGTCTACTGCGCCGCGATTCGGTGCACGGACAATTCAACGGTAGCATTGTTGTTGATGAAGAACGCAAAGCCATCATTGCTAACGGCAACTACATTCAAGTCATCTACGCGAATCAACCAGAAGATGTGGATTACACTCAGTTCGGTATTAATGATGCGCTAATCGTTGACAACACAGGCGTTTGGCGCGATACAGAAGGACTAAGCAAACACTTAAGCTCTAAGGGTGCACAAAAAGTTCTTCTAACGGCGCCAGGCAAAGGCGATATCAAGAATGTAGTCTTTGGTGTTAATGAACAAGTAATCCAGCCGGAAGATACGATTATCTCCGCTGCGAGTTGCACAACTAACGCTATCACGCCGGTGCTCAAGGCACTCAACGACCGTTATGGTATTGATTCTGGCCATATTGAGACGGTCCACTCATTCACTAACGATCAAAATCTGATCGATAACTTCCACAGTGGGGAGCGTCGTGGTCGTAGCGCATCGTTGAATATGGTACTGACATCAACAGGCGCAGCCAAAGCGGTCTCTAAAGCTCTACCTGAACTTGCCGGAAAGCTAACAGGCAATGCCATTCGCGTTCCGACACCTAATGTGTCTATGGCAGTAGCAAACCTTAATCTCAACAATACCGTAGAGCGTGATGAACTAAACACTTACCTACGTGAAATGGCGCTTAATTCAGAGCTTGCTGGTCAAATCGATTACACTGATTCAACTGAAGTCGTCTCGACTGACCTAGTTGGATCTCGTTTCGCTGGTGTGGTTGACGGCGCGGCAACCATTGCACAAGACAAACGTTGTGTATTGTACATCTGGTATGACAACGAGTTTGGTTATAGCTGCCAGGTTGTACACTGCATGGAACAAATGATGGGCGTGCGTTATAGAACACTGCCTTAATAAATGACTCCACAACATAACGATTATAAATTGCCCTAACCGACTTATATCGGAAGGGGTAAACGCTCTGACTTTGCCGCCTCGATTGAGGCGGCTTTTTTACACAAACTTACTGTTACTGAACTTCACATTCATCTTCGATTCATCTACTCTGACTTATTCTAGTTACACTCATTCGTCGTCAATTCTTTTTTAAGCACTTTACAACGACTGAACAATCAATGAGGAAACAAGTATGACTCGTGTATTAACAACATTTATCGCTTTAATCACTGGCTTCTTCGTTCTAATCGGTAGCCTTTTAATTGCAATACCATTGACTATCCTAGGTGCTATCACGGGTAGAAGACTGGTAAAAGCAGCAGAAAAAGCGCAATTTTCCCAAGCTCAACCAGCAACAAATAACGCTCACGTTATTGAGGGTGAATTCGAAGAAGTACGAAAGTAGAAACCAACCAACGGGTTTGCGACACTAGCAATAGATCCTTTAGCTAAAGTATTGTTATATTTATGTAAACCAAAACAATATCCCAGACTCTGTTCTAGGTGCGATATTGTATGGGTAATAACAATACTTAAGAATCAAAGGAGTGAAGCGATGAGCAAGCAACAACGAGAAGTAACCTTACGCTTCTTAGCTGAACCAAGTGATGTCAACTTTGGTGGTAAAGTTCATGGTGGCGCAGCCATGAAATGGATTGACCTAGCAGCTTACGCGTGTGCTGCGGGTTGGAGTGGTAAGTACTGTATCACAGCGTATGCCGGCGGTATCCGCTTTGTCTCTCCAATCCACGTTGGCAACCTTGTCGAGGTTAGTGCCAAAGTTATTTATACCGGAAGCAGCTCTATGCATATTGCCATTGATGTGCAAGCTAGCGATCCCAAAGAATTGGCCAATCGCCTAACGACTCACTGTATCGTTATCATGGTAGCAGTAGATGAACAAGGGAAGCCAACTCAAGTTCCTGAATGGGTGCCAACTCAGCCGGAAGATATTGAGTTACGCGAGTCCGCAATACGCCTAATGAATATGCGCAAGCAAATTGGCGAAGAGATGCAAGCACACGTCAAATACCTCAAATAACAGAACGTTATTACTCGACCAAATGAATGGCTGCGAATCATGGCAGCCTGCTAAAACTGAGTCAAAGTTTACGTATTGTCATTTTTCTTTCATCAATATTTGATTAAATCCAAACTTCTTAATGTTCTAAAAGGATCGAAGCTTGGCTGTCAAAGATACAACACTGGATGAAAACACCCTAGTCAACACCAAATCGGTTGAGTATCAATGGGTAAGAACCATGTACGTTGAAGGATATGATGACCAACAAATCAATCATTACATTCAAGCATGTTTTGGCGGGGACGCTGTGTTTGCCGATCTATTTCGACGCGTAGCACTTTCTCAAGAAAGTCTTTATGTTCTATTACAATATCTTGGTTGTGCACCCTCTAGCCGAGAGCTTTAAAGCCTAGCGTCCAAAAACCGATTAAATCGCAATTATTTCCCCCTAGTTTTCACTCAACTACACAGATATCAATCGTTTATGCGTACTTCATCGCATTCCATACTGTCGAACCTACATCTGAAGAGGCTGTATCTTTATTATGAACCTGCACGCAAACGTTCACCTCGAATTAAGGTGAAGTGTGTAGACATCAAAAATAAAAAAGCCTGAGCTTAAACTCAGGCAGGTTACAAAAACTGTTAGTTGTGAAAGTAAGGAATCTAGCTAACAGCCAGCTATGCGTAACACCAAATTTGTATGTTACTTAACTGATCGGCGGCCAAACCAAGAACGTTAAGCAAGCAATACAAGTGGCGGCCGTAAGGTCGCCTTTATCATTGTTATAACCTCATCTATTCAAGATTTAGTCTCCTCCGACAATCAAGAATAAATAAGGCTTGGACAATCTTTTAGGTTTGGAACTAATTGCTAATCAAACCTCGTACACTCGACGATAATTCTGTAATGCCTTAGAACCTCAACCAACAATCGTAGTGTGTATCAATACTTTACAGAAAGCAACCACATTGCGACAAGAATCGCATTTTTTATCACCAAGTTAATTAACTTGATAAATCCTATTAACAACCATAAATTAATTTCAAGTCATTGTTTTTATTAAAATTGCCAATAAATCCATTCAGAATCATCTTTTATATTGAGATATTTTCATCTCTATCTAAACGTTTTGAGCTTTAATCTTAAAATCAGAATACTCAAACCGCACGATAGTTTAATTATCTAGCCTGACGCCACTGAGTAAAAATAGCGGAAGTGCCTTACGTTGTGCTATGGATAGTTTCAAGAAAAGACGATTTCTTGGCTCGCGTTCACATCAATTGACGTTGCCCGTTGTTGAGCTAAATCATAAAAAAATCCCCTAAATCGTTTGCACAATTTAGGGGATCTCAATCTTTACAGTACTGCTGATTAAGCTTACTCTGCTGGTGTTTCCGCTACTTGATCAGTATTCGATGCAACCTCAAGTGGTGCGAATACTGCGGTTGGTTTAGCAACTAAGCTACGGGTTTCTTGATTCACCTCAGCCAATACAATTTCCAAAGTATCACCTAAACGGAACTCGATTTGCTTGTCGATTGAAACGCTACCATTGTCGGCGTTACATTCGATTCGCTCTTTATTGTCCATAATCAATGAACTAGGAATAAACGCGGCTGCACCATTCTCCAGTAGACGGACACGCATACCTGCACGATTAATATCGAAGATCTCAGCATTGAACTTCGTACCTTTCGCGGGTTCATCGGCTAGAGTGCGCGCATATAACCAATCCGAAACATTGCGCTCTGCCATATTGTGATATCTACGGTGCAGCGCTAGCTCTTCACCAACAGTTTCGTCTGCCAGTTGCACCGGTTCTTTACCTAAGATGTGCGCTTTTAGCATTCGGTGGTTGATCATATCCCCGTATTTACGGATCGGTGATGTCCACGTAGCGTAGATATCTAACCCCATTGCAAAATGAGGTAGAGGCTGATTGCCAATCTCACTATAGGTCTGCATTTTACGAATACGATTATCGAAGTAACTGCTATCTTGCTCGCCTAACCAACGACGCAATGCAGCAAAGCCTTCAAGCGTTGCGATTGATTCAGTAGTAAATGGTAATTCACCTTCAGGGTTCACCATTTCGATAACTTCAGCAATCTTCTCGGGTTTAATACCCGCATGATGGTTGAACACGCCTGAGCCAAAACTTGCTCGCAATGTTTTACCCGCACAAATATTGGCAGTGATCATGGATTCTTCAACCAAGCGGTTTGCGCTACGACGCATATCGGCATGAATGGCGATAACATCATTATCTTCACTCAATTCGAAACGGTAATCTGGTCGGTCTGGGAATACAACTGCGTTGTTTTCACGCCAGTCGGCACGAGCCAATGAAAATTCGTAAAGGTCGCGAACAATCTGCGCAATCTCTTCACTTGGTTGCCACACTGGTGACTCACCATTCTCAAGCCAATCCGATACGTGGTCGTAAGCCAAACGAGCGTGAGACTTAATATTAGCCGCGAAGAACTTAATATCATCGCCAATGACGCCATCTTTACTTACAGTCACGGTGCAACATAAAGCTGGGCGTACTTGATCTTGCATCAAAGAACAAAGTTCATCGGCAAGATCTCGCGGTAGCATTGGGATATTGCGACCCGGTAAGTAAATAGTAAAGCCGCGCTCTCGCGCTACTTTGTCCATCTCGCTATCAGGAGTGATATAAGCAGTCGGATCAGCAATGGCTATTGTCAGAGCAAAATCGCCATTGTCTAACTTCTTAGCGAATAGCGCATCATCCATATCTTTGGTTGATTCACCATCGATAGTGACAAACGGAACATGCGTCATATCGACACGTTCAAGATCAACGTCGTCTTTGATTTCCCAATTGTCGATACCAGCAGGCTCGCTGTTTGGCAAATCGTTTTGTGCCAACGTCACCCACCAAGGTGCAATTTTATCAGCAGCATCCGTGATCTTTTCAGCAATCTCCGCAAAGAAACCGTTATCGCCTTTTAAAGGGTGAGAAACAAGATGCGCAACAACCCAGTCACCTTCAGCAAAGTCATTTGGATTCAGACCTTTTTTCACTTTTGCTTTTAGTGATTGTTTTTTCAACTGCGGATGATCTGGAACAACATTCAGTTTGCCTTTGAACATTTTCACACGACCAATGAAACGAGTTAAACCTTGTTCAAGTAGCTCTTCCGGCTCTGCAACTTCACGTTCATTTTCAGTACGGATGATCGCTTTAACTTTATCGCCATGCAGACATTTTTTCATGTACGGTGGCGGAATAAAGAAGCTGGTTTTGCTATCCACTTCTAAGAAACCAAAGCCTTTTTCTGTTGCTTTGATCGTGCCTTCCTTCTTCGGTAGGTTTTCTTGGATTTGCTGCTTTAGCTGAGCCAGTAGCGGGTTGTCTTGAAACATCTTAACTCTATATCACTTGTAAAATTGCGCACACTATAGCATTCGCAATACTGCCAATCTATAAAAAGCACGCGTTTGTTAACCGATCGCGTTGGCAAAATTGAGCACTTTCAACGCAAATCGTCGCTTCTGTGATGATAAAAGAGTCAAAATTGCCATTTGGAAGAAATTTTTGTGATGAAATTCAATTTTTTCTGGCTTTTTTTGTGCTTTTGGTGAATAATCCGCATCCCTTATGTCCCTAGCGGCTTGATGCGATTTAACACTTATCCGCATCTGAATGGAATCAGCTCAATCTGGATCGGTATTGGAATTGGTAGAGCTCGTGGGACCTTTTGTTTTTTTTTGTTAATGGGATCCCAATGACAGATACTGTAATTCAATTTAGTGATTTAGCACTAAATGACGCAATCCTTTCAGCTCTTGATAGCATGGGTTTTGTTTCTCCAACTCCTATCCAAGCAGCGGCAATTCCGCACCTTCTTGACGGTGCTGATGCTCTAGGTAAAGCGCAAACAGGTACAGGTAAAACAGCGGCTTTTTCTCTTCCGCTATTGAACAAACTCGATCTTTCTCAACGTAAACCTCAAGCGATCGTACTTGCTCCAACTCGTGAGCTAGCGATTCAGGTTGCAGCAGAAATGAAGAACCTAGGTCAAAATATCTCTGGCCTTAAAGTTCTAGAAATCTACGGTGGTACTTCTATCGTTGATCAAATGCGCGCTCTTAAAAACGGTGCTCACGTGATCGTAGGTACTCCTGGCCGTGTTCAAGACCTAATCAACCGTGACCGTCTACACCTTGACGAAGTAAACACCTTCATCCTAGATGAAGCTGATGAAATGCTTAACATGGGCTTCGTTGATGACGTAACTGCAATTATGGAGCACGCTCCTGCATCTGCACAACGCGTTCTTTTCTCTGCAACTATGCCTCCAATGCTGAAAAACATTGTTGAGCGCTTCCTACGTGAACCTGTAATGGTTGACGTTGCAGGTAAGAACCACACTGTAGACAAAGTAGAGCAGCAATTCTGGGTTGTTAAAGGTGTAGAGAAAGACGAGGCAATGTCTCGCCTACTAGAAACTGAAGAAACTGACGCTTCAATCGTATTCGTACGTACTCGTCAAGATACTGAGCGCCTAGCTGATTGGCTATCTGCTCGCGGCTTCAAAGCAGCAGCACTACACGGCGATATTCCTCAGTCTCTACGTGAGCGCACTGTTGATCACATTAAAAATGGCGTTATCGACATCCTAGTTGCAACTGACGTTGTGGCACGTGGTCTTGATGTTCCACGTATCACTCACGTATTCAACTACGATATCCCATTCGATGTGGAATCTTACATCCACCGTATCGGTCGTACTGGCCGTGCTGGACGTCAAGGTAAAGCGATTCTTCTCGTTCGCACTAACCAAATTCGTATGCTACGCACTATCGAGCGCGTAACTAAGTCTTCTATGGAAGAAATCCAACTGCCTCTACGTGACGCAGTAGCTGAAGCACGTCTAGTTAAACTAGGTGCTGAGCTAGAAGCAGAAAAAGAACACAAAGCACTAGAAAAATTTGTTGAGCTAGTTGAAAAGCTACAAGAGACTCTAGAGATTGACTCTTCAACTCTTGCTGCGATTCTTCTTAAACGTCAACAAGGCAAGCGTCCATTGTTCTACATTGGCGAAGACCCAATGGTTGAAGCAATTGCTCGTGATAAGCAACGTCGTCAAGACCGTCGCGAAGGTGGCCGTGATGGCGCTCGTCGTGAAGGTGGCCGTAGCTTCAACACGCAAGATTGGGATACTTACCAATTGCAAGTTGGTCGTGAGCAAGGCGTTCAAGTTAAAGACATCGTTGGTGCACTAGCAAACGAACTAGGCCTAGTTAAAGGTTCTATCGGTGCTATCAAACTAGACCAAGGTCAAACTTACGTTCAGCTTCCTAAAGCGATGGACTCAGAAACTGCTGGTAAACTAAGCAAACTACGTATCCGTCAAAAAGACGTAGGCGCAGTAGTCTGTGACTTTGATGATTTCCGCGAACCTCGTGGTCGCCGTGAAGGTGGTCGTCGTGACGGCGGTCGTCGTGATGGTGGCTTCCGTGGCAACCGTGAAGGTGGCAACCGCGAAGGTGGCTTCCGTGGTAACCGCGAAGGTGGAAACCGTGATGGCAACCGTGAAGGTGGCTACCGTGGTAACCGCGATGGCAACCGTGAAGGCGGCTACCGTGGTAACCGTGAAGGTGGCAACCGCGAAGGCGGCTACCGTGGTAACCGTGAAGGCGGCAACCGCGAAGGTGGCTACCGCGGTAACCGTGAAGGTGGCAACCGCGAAGGTGGCGAGCGTCGTTTCGACCGTAACCGTGGTGGCGATCATCGTGGTAACCACCGTGGTGAACGTGGTCATGGTCGTCGTAACGAAGACTAATCAAATAAAAAAACCGGCGCTTGCGCCGGTTTTTTTATACCTTAATTACGATAGAACCATTTCATCGCGCAATATGTTGACTAATATCGCTATTTCTTGTGAGTCCGCAATAGCAGTAGAATAGTAAAACGCAAAACCCAAAGTTAATGCTTTAATCAATTCGTGCACATTAAGCCTCACAAGCTCTCCGCGCTTTAATAAGGGCGCCGCCGCTTCTTGACTTAAAATCGCCCAACCATCTCTTTTTAACAACTCAAGCAGCACGTCGGACTGGCTGATTACGCGAATGTTACTCGAAACAGCAAGCAGCTCCGGCATATTGTTAAAGTGGTCCTCACTGATAAATTGCTTAGCCAGTTGTAACTCCCCTAGCTCCACCGTATCAGTCAATGCTAGGTGAAAGTGGGGATTACAATAGCAAGCAAACTCATCACTCGCTAAATTAATAAAACGCACCGAGTGCTGAGGAAGATTAACCAGACGATACTGCAACAAAGCGAGATGGTGGTGATTATCTGTAATGGTTTGCAGTACATCTTCTCTTTTTCGATGTAACCAGTTAACTCTCAAATTTGGCAATCTTTCCACGATCATTCGATCGAGGCGAGCAATCCGTTGAGGAGAAAGCATGACATCATGGTAAATATCGAAATAACTCAGCTCCTGCTTGTAACTATTCAGCATACGATTATTGAGCTGCTGACTGTTAATGACCAACAATTTGGCTTGTTTATATAACTCTTGGGCTGCTGGAGTGAGCAGCGCCTTTTTGCCTTCAATTGTAAACAAAGTCAGCGCATAACTATCTTCCAACGCTTTAACTTGCTCACGTAACGTGGTTCGGTCCTTACCTAGCCTACGTGCTGCCTGACTGTAACTACCCGTTTCTACCGTTGCGCAAAATGCCGCCAAATGTTCAAAAGAAAACACTTAACCTCCCATAGACAATTGGACAAATGATGGATTTAGCCCATCATCTTGTATTATTTGGTTAGTTTATATCCTGATAAAGTAGTTGCATAGATTGGCTAGGTGAATGCTTGAAGCAACGCAGTATTCCTAAGGATTTGGGTCACACATGCTAATCATTGAGATAACGACATGAAAAGGTGACCTATGAAAAAACTCGCTCTATCTACTTTAACTTTGGGGATCTTAGTCTCTGTAGGCTGCAGTCAAATGGTTGATAACGAAGATGCTCAGACACCCAGTCAAGATGCACCCATTACTCTATTCGTTGCCGATCAGTTAATTACCATGAGCGATCAATACAGCGATAACGTTGATACTGTCGCGGTACAAAATGGCATCATCATTGATGTGGGTCAGCAAGAGCAGCTCACATCAAAATATGCCAAGCACACCAATCTCCTAATTAACGACATATATCAAAACAGCGTACTGACCCCAGGTTTTGTTGAACCTCATCTTCATATCTGGCTCAGCGGCATTCTAATGGGCACGGAGTTTATCACTCCAGCAGATTGGAAATTACCTCATGGCGAAGCCAAAGGCGTGCAAACAGAAAAACAATATATGCAACGTCTAAACGAACTGAATGCCAACACGCCAAAGGGACAGCCACTGATCACTTGGGGTTATCATCAATATTTCCACGGCGAAAATATGAGCCGTGAACTGCTCGATTCCATTTCGACTGAACGTCCGATTATCGTTTGGCACCGCAGTTTTCATGAGATCTATTTTAATTCTGCCGCCCTAGCGATGTTCGGCTGGCAAGAAGCGGATTGGCAAGGTGATAGCGCAGCGTATGCTCACCTGCATTGGGATAAAGGGCACGCGTATGAAACGGGGCTAAGATCATCCTCGCCGACGTGCTTAAATTCTTAATAGAGAGCGGAACTTTCGCTACGGGAATGGAGCGTACCAAAGACTATATTCACTCAGGCGGTATAACGACAGCGGTCGATCCAGGCGTCATCATCACACCTGATATGTATCAACAGATGACTAATATCCTATTGGATGAAAGCTTACCGATGGATTACTGGTTGATCCCTGCAGGTAATTTTACATACTCCATGGCAGGTTACGATGCAGAAAAAGGCAAGCAACTTGCTGAGCAGCAAACTGTGCAATTCGCATCAATTGAACAAATTCAATGGTTACCGAAGTACATCAAACTGTTTTCCGATGGTGCGATGTATAGCCAATTAATGCAGCTAAAAGATGGTTATATCGATGGTCATCATGGTGAGTGGTTACAAACACCCGCAGAGCTTGAAGATAGCATGCGCCCCTACTGGCATGATGATTACACCATAATGGTGCACGCAAACGGTGACTTAGGCTTTGAAGCGGCTATCGATATCGTCGATAAACTTAATGCTGAATATCCACGCAGCGATCACCGCACAGGTTTTCATCACTTAGGCATCACGGACGTCGATGATATTCCGAGAGCAGTGAAACAAGGGTCTAATTTCAGCGTTAACCCTTATTACACTCATATTTTGGCAGAGAACTACAGTGCAAATGGTGTCGGAGCTGAGCGTGCTGAAGTGATGGCACGCGGGCGCTCATTTATCGATGCAGGCGGCTTGTTATCTCTCCATTCCGATGCACCTATGGCTCCAGCTCAGCCACTGAGTTTGGTCTGGGCAGCCGTCAACCGTATCGGTCTATCGGGAGAAACAGTAATGGGGCCGCAAGAGCGTATTTCCGTCGATGAAGCGATGCGAGCTATCACCATCGACGCCGCTTATACGGCACGTCTTGAAGATCAAGTAGGCAGTATTGATATCGGTAAACAAGCGAATTTTACCGTGCTAGAGCAAAGCCCTTACCAAGTCCAACCAAAAGAGATCAATCAGATCAATATTCAGGCAACCATTTATCAAGGTAAAGTGCACCCTATCAGCCAAAGTAATGCAGGTATGCAAATGACACAAACCACTCAAACCGCATTAAATGCACTAAATCAACACCAAGGAGAGCATGGGCACCATCACGATCATGACCACGACGTATGTGAGACAAGCCTACTATTCCAAAAAGTAATCAGCGCAATGTAAACGCTAAACAAAGGGAGCGAAAATCGCTCCCTTCACCTTGTTAGCTTGTCGCCTGTAATTGCGAATAACTTCTCGAGCTATAAACAAAACCCGCCACAAACACCATCACCGCAACCAGTTTGATTATCAAATCAATACCTGGCCAAACTAAGCATCCCCCTGTAGCCAGCATTACTGCGCGCATTGCCCAGTTGAGTGGTCCTTCTAGATAGCCTTCGATTGCCGCAATTAATGCATAGGTACCAATAATCGCCAGTAGACCAACTTGTAATACGTGTCCGATATCCCACGATACCAGTCCGGTATACGCGATGAGCAATGGTACTAGATAAAGCCCCTTCGCAATCTTCCACGCCATTAACCCCGTGCGCATAGGTGGGGTTTTCGCTATCGTCGCGGCAGCAAAAGCGGTGAGACAAACCGGAGGTGTCACGTTACTGTCTTGCGATAACCAGAAGATGATTAGGTGAGCTGAAAGTAAAGCTAGAGCGACCGTTTCAACTCCTAACGCTTGCTCAAGTAGCACGCTCATAAAGTCAACAGGCACTAATGCGATTAACTCATTAGCGGTCACTTCTAGCATTGGCGCTTCCAATAACCCGAGCTTATCCGGCGCAGCTAACATAAAGATCGCCTTCGCTTGTTCTGGCAATTCACCCGCAACCAGCATCGCCTCCAACTGATGCTCTGCTAAAAGCTTATACAAAGCCGGCGCAGAGAGTGTGCCTAATACGATATAAGCTGCCGTTACCGGAAGCCCCATCCCTAGTACGAGAGAAGCCAACGCAATCAAAGCCAACATGATCAGCAAATCACCACCAGCCCAACTATCGATCATCAATGAGAAGGTATTGCCGATACCAGTCGTACTGATCACATTGATCACCAAACCAATCCCCACCAGCAAAACAGCCGTGGTCGCCATATTTCGCGCCCCCTGAGCCATTGCCTCAACAATCGCTTTAGGTCCCATTTTATGCTCTTTTGAAAACCAACTTGCGACCACAACCGAGATGATCGACAAACCCGCCGCATAAGTAGGCGTAAAACCTTGTACCAAAAGGCAAACTAGTACGACCAAAGGGATAAGGTTGTGCCAACCTGAAATCAGCACCTTAGTCAGAGACTGCTCTGATACGGTAATTTTCTGTACGCCACTGCGTTTGGCTTCAATACGCACAAAGAAGCCAACTGAAAGAAAATAGATCAAAGCAGGCATAAACGACACGGCAATAATGTCAACATAAGGAATCTGAGTATAAGACGCCATAATGAACGCCCCTGCCCCCATCACAGGTGGCATAAGTTGCCCACCAGTCGACGCCGCCGCTTCTACCCCTGCCGCAAATTTAGCCGGGAAACCTGCCTTACGCATCAAAGGAATACTGATCACGCCGGTCGACACTGTATTGGCAACGCTTGAGCCAGATACCGATCCCATCAATCCGCTACCAATAACTGCGATAAAACCCGGCCCACCGATAATTTTACCTGCGGCCGCTCGCGCAACGTTAATAATGTAATCCCCAACACCAGAGCGCACTAAAAACGCACCAAAGAGGATAAACATAAACACGAAGCTCCAACTGATACGCGCGATGGGCCCAAACATCCCCTCGGAGGAGTAAAAACTGCGGTAGAGTAAAGTTTCCAGACTAAGACCAGGAAAATGGAAAATACCCGTCGCCCATTTCCCCCACCAGACAACATAGGTTAAACAGATAACAATAAGAACAGGGATAAACCACCCCATGGTTCGACGAATCAATTCCGTCACGATAACAATTGCCATAATGGCAAATACCCAATCGCTCGTGACAAACTTAACTCCGCGCTCATAGAGCGCATCTTCAGCCAAAGGCAGATAAATCAGACATGCGACTGCACCTAGTGCCAATACAACATCAAATGCTAGTGCCGTCTTACTGTGGATTAAGCTTCTATGGGCGGGATAGAGTAAAGCACACATCACCGCAAAACCGGCAAAGTGCGTGGCTGATATCCATAATTCCGAAATGGTAGCGAAGGTATTAAACCAGATATGTAACAGTGACAGCGCAACAGCAAATACTGTAATGGTGGCCGTCACCCATTTAACATCTTTTCTCGTTGCAAGCTCAAATTGACTAAGCTCTACTTCTTGGGCGTCACTCATAACTACTCCATTAACAATGAGAGACAAAATGCCTCAATGCACAACTTGCAACTGAGGCATTACTGGCGTTAGCCAAGCGTTAATTGGCTAACGAAACGGGACTTATTGAAGTATCAGTGAAGCCGGTACTTCTATTCCCATCTCTTGGTAGTATTTTGCTGCACCTGGGTGAAGCGGAACAGGCAAACCCGCAATCGCTTTTTCTAGTGCCATCGCTTTAGTGGCTTTATGAATGCCTTGTAAGAATGGTAGGTTTTCATAGATCGCTTTAGTTAGCTCATACACATCTTGGTCCGATACGTCATGGCGCACCGCAAGGAAGTTTGGCTGAGCAATGGTATTGACCACTTTATCGACGCCAGGGTAAGTGCCCGCAGGGATCTCATACTTAGTCCAAAGATTGTACGAGCCGTTTGCTTGCTTGATCTGCTCATCGGTAAAAGAAAGGATCTGAATCTCTTCGCCCAAAGCGGCAAACGCTTGGGTGACCGCACCAACAGGCACACCTGCCGGAGTATTCATACCATCAATTGTGCCATTTTGCAGCGCGCTCGCACTGCCACCATAACCCATGTGCGCGAGATTAAAGCTGTCCGCATCAACACCAAGCCCTTTCATAATCTGTCGACCCGAGTTTTCCGTACCGGAGTTTTTCTTACCGATGGAGAACTTCTTATCTTTAAGGTTATTCAGATCTTCTACCGTGCCAGAGCTTGCTAACTCACTGCGCACAATAAAGTGCTCAACGTTTTGCCATAGCATTGAAACTGAACGTAGATCTTCCTGACGCTGCTTGTACGGTCCTTCACCATTCCATGCCCATGCACCATACAGACCTTGCAAGATTGCAAACTGCGCTTCGTTTTCATTAAGCAGTTTAACGTTCTCACCCGATCCAGCAGAGCTAATCGCAGAAAGAGAGAACTTATACTTTGGCGTCAGCTTCACTTTACTCAGTGTTGCCAATGCCACACCCACTGGGTAGTAAGTACCACCTGTTGAAGCAGTAGCAAGAATGTAACTGCGATCTTGGGCTAGTGCTTGGCTGGTAAAGCCTAAACACGCTGCGGTGAGTGCAAGGCTTTGCGCCAACTTCTTAATTTTCATCTGTGACTCTCCATGTTAACTATCGGCAATCACTACTGCTTGCCATAACGTTGCACGCCTATTCATTAACTCAATGAAACAAAGAGATAATGAATGGATTGCTTATAAAGTAAGCGATAAAAATTAGTGAAGGAAGGATCTAGCTCCCACTTATTGATAACAAAATATTAACAGGAGCCATTTGTATACAAAAAGAGCGCCAGTCAAGGCGCTCTTCACTCACCGTCCGTGTTAGATTAGAAAGTAAATGCGAGATTAGCAGATGCACCAAACTGGTTTTCACCGGCGTATGAGCCTGCAATATCTAGACTAACAACATCGAATGGGCTGATGCCGATACCTGCAGTGATTGAATCATCCAGCGTATCTTCCATATCCATTTCATAACCAGCACGGAGTTGAGCCCAACCCCATGCGTTCGCCTCAACACCAAAACGTAAGAAGCGTGTATCATCGTCCAGTTCTTTAAAGCGTTCTTGTGTCGTTAGATCAAAATCAACGCTTGCTGAGAAAAGCTCACCTGCATAGCCTAAGCCAAGTGTCGCCTGAGGGTTTAATTCGTATGTCAGCGTATCATTTTTCGTGTTCATTTCTTGAGAGAATAAGTTTTTAAGCGCTAAACCCGCACGCCAAGCATCAGCATGCCATGCGACCCCCATGTCCATATTGAAAGCAGTGTCTGTCATTTCGCTTTCATCATAGTTGTCTAGGTCAAAATCATCTAACAGCCCATCAGCAGAGTAAGTGATAAGCTCTTGGTACTTAGGTGAAACACCAAATGCAACTTGTTGTCCCGCTAATTCAAAACTCTTGGCAAATGACAAACCAACTTCAGTGAGACCAAACCCTACAATATTGTAAGTCGAGTTATTATAACGTTGCTCAACGTGTGTTGGATCATTTGGGTTATACCCCGGTACCGAGGATTCAGACGCTATCTCAGGAGCAGCAACAATTTCAGCAAAGCCTCCCGCAAATAAGTTAACCGAGACAACACGTGATGGAATTGCCACAGCAAAGTTAACGCCAGCAGTAGCAGCAACTGGAGCATTACCTTCTAATTCATCCATAAACTTGTCTAGCTCAAGGGCATCTGAAGGCGCTGCACTCCCGGTATTGGCGAAGCGTTCATCATATAAATCCTGCGCATCATCAATCGTCTGAATTGACTCATCTTTGTCATGCACATTAACGCCAATCGCTGGAATAAGAATGCCCACATCATCATTTTCACGATGCAGAGCGCCTAACGCAGGGTTATGGAATGGGGCTAATAGATAATCAGCAGAAACCACTCCGGTATTACCCATTGCGTTACTACGTGCGTCGGCAACAATGGATGCTGCCAGTGAAGAGGTTGAGATGGCACTTAATCCACATGCCACTGCGAGTACTGTTTTTTTCATAATTAATCCATTTATTGTTTGTTACAGCCCATATATTTATAATTTCTATTAACTGAGCGGCAACAATACTAAACTTTATGATTAGTTATAAAAATCAAACACCATAAAATAATGCAACTTTTTTATAATAATGAGTCCTAGTTCAATAGTTCTAATTTTGTTAAAGATAATAATATCTATGGCTCACTTAACTTATCCATTCTGCTTTATACAAAAAAAGCGCCGTGAATACGGCGCCTTGCTTGACAAAAACACATTTAAATCTTGAGTACTGATCCCCGCTCGATAAGCGTTGGCTCTAACTGCACCACCTGAACATCACGAGATAAGTCTTCGAGTTTACTTAGCAATGTTTCGACTGCCGCTTGCCCTAAACGGTACTTAGGCTGATGGATTGTCGTCAACGGTGGGGTCATAAACTTCGCAATCTGAATGTCATCGTAGCCGATGATCGAAAAATCTTGCGGAACTGACAGCCCTTTCTCATGCGCAGCATTAATTACACCCATTGCCATCATATCGTTGCTGACAAATATCGCGCTAGGTAATGGCCCTTTACTGTAGATACGATTAAATGCTTCGTAGCCACCTTCGCTCTCAAAGTTTGATTCTACAATCCAATTAGGGTTGAATTTTAAATCAACCTCTTTTAATGCACGCTTATAACCTTCATAACGCATTTGAGCTTGATGACGATGCAAAGGACCGGTGATACAACCGATATCACGATGACCTTGATCAATGAGATACTTGGCGGCCATATAACCGCCTTGTAATGAATTATCTTGGATCTTGTCACTCGCGAATAGCATCGGTCCCCAGTCCATCACAACAACGGGAACGTCGGGATATTTTTCAAAGATATCAATACGCTCACCTTCTAAGGATGAACACATTAAGATCATCCCATCAACACGCTTTTGTAAAAGTGTATTGATGGACGTTTTCATTCGTTGCTGATCACCTTCGGTGTTACACAAGATAAGGTTATAGCCTTTTTGATAACAGCAACGTTCAACCCCTTTAACTACTTCACCAAAGAACGGATTGGTCGAAGTCGTCATTAACATACCAAGGGTTTGAGTTCTATTCATCTTTAGGCTTCGAGCCAGAGCTGAAGGGGTATAATTGAGCTGCTGTGCGGCTTGATTTACCTTAAGAGATATTTCTTCGCTCACATATCGGGATTGGTTGATAACATGGCTTACTGTTGAGGTTGATACCCCCGCCAACTTAGCAATATCTTTCATCGTTGCCATGCTATCGAGCTCCTTCTATTGCTTGGCGATAAACTCTTCGACTTCTTCTCTACGAGGTATAGAAGTCTGCGCACCAAGGCGAGTAACGCTAATCGCGGCAGCGCCATGGGCAAATTTGATCGCCGATTCTATCGGCATATCTTCCAACAAGCCAGTGACAAATGCGCCGTTGAATGTGTCACCCGCTGCAGTGGTATCAATTGCATCCACTCTAAAGCCTGGAATGAGTTCTCCACGACCATTTTGACTTAACCAAACACCTTGTGCCCCCATGGTAATCATTACGATTTCAATACCTTTCAAGTGCAATGCATTGGCGGCCTGATGAGCCGTTTCACTATCGACGACAGTAATACCTGTCAGCACTTCCGCTTCGGTTTCGTTCGGCGTAATCACATCAATATTACTCAACAAACTCTCAGGAAGTTGCTTAGCCGGCGCAGGATTGAGAATTACACTGGTCCCTGCCTCTTTTGCTACTTGCACCGCACGTTCAATGCCCTCTAATGGCGTTTCTAGCTGGGTAAGTAAGTACTTAGCTTGACGAATTGCAGGTAGATCCGCTTCAATAGCTTGAGCTGTCAGGCAGTCATTCGCTTCTGCTGAAATACAAATACTGTTTTCACCACTTGCCGCAACTTGAATCATCGCGATACCTGTTGGAGTATTGGGCTGCATTTTTACCCCTTGGGTATTGATGCCATCCAATTTAAAGCTCTCACGAATATTGATACCAAAAGAATCATCACCCACGCAGGCAATAAAGCCGACATCTGCATTTAAGCGCGCAGCAGCAACAGCTTGGTTTGCGCCTTTGCCGCCAGGAATAACTTGATAATTGTGACCATGAAGCGTCTCACCTGGACGCGGAAAAGAAGGCACTTGAAGAACATGGTCAGCGTTAACACTACCTAATACCACTAACTTATTCATACGCTTATCCTCGGTTGTTGCACAACCCTTTGTGTTTCAGGAAAAAAGGTTTAAGTAAGCACATACTCACAATGCTGAATTAAAACTTATCTCCACTCACTGAAGAGAGGTTTCCTGCCAACCCATCGCCAACAGGAAGCCTCACATAATGACTAAATTACTTAGTAACGACTTTTAGCGGCACTGGAATACTGCTTTCTACTTGCTCACCTTTTAAAACTTTTGCTGCAGTTTCTACACCTAGCGCACCAATTAAGTCAGGCTGTTGAGCGATAGTTGCACCTAACTTGCCGCGATTCACCGCTGCAATACCATCATCGGTGCCATCAAAGCCAACAATGAGTACATCTTTACCTGAAGCTTGAACCGCACGTAGCGCACCCAATGCCATCTCATCGTTTTGAGCAAATACCGCTTGAACATTCGGGTTCGCAGCCAATAGGTTTTCCATCACGTTAAGACCTTTAGTACGGTCAAAATCTGCTGGTTGACTAGCAAGCAGATCCATTTCACTGCCTTTCACTGCTTTCATAAAACCTTCACCACGCTCACGAGCAGCCGATGTACCTGCAATACCTTCTAGCTGAATCACTTTCGCTTTCTCGCCCACTTTCTCCATGATGTATTTACCGGCCATCTCACCACCAGCCACATTATCTGATGCTATATGACTCACAACTTCGCCACGAGAGGCGCCACGGTCCAAAGTCAGAACAGGAATATCTGAACGGTTTGCTATACGAATCGCATTTGATACCGCATCCGAATCTGTTGGGTTAATCAAGATAGCCTTAACACCACGAATGGTTAAGTCTTCGACGTTTGAAAGCTCTTTACTTGGATCATTTTGTGAATCCAAAACAATCAAATCGTAACCGAGCTCTTTCGCTTTCGCTTCCGCGCCATCTTTCATCGTGACAAAGAATGGGTTGTTTAGCGTTGATACAACAATCGCCATCGTATCTTGTGCTTGAGCAGCAACTGAAACGGTTGAAGTCAATAACGCAGCTGAAATAAGAGTTGCCAGTTTTTTCATCGTAATCGTCCTTTGTATCGTGCGAGCCAAGCAAGCTTGGCTCGTGAGTTATTGGTGTAAAAAATAAATGGTTGGGAGCGTGTTATTTGTTTTTGTTATCAACAATTACCGCCAGAAGAATAACCACTGCTTTAGCAATCATCTGGTAGTAAGAAGATACGTCGAGTAGGTTAAGAGCGTTATTTAAGAAGCCAATAATCAATGCACCGATCAAGGTGCCCATGATACGGCCTTTACCACCCATTAAGCTGGTGCCACCTAGTACTACAGCAGCGATAGCATCAAGTTCATAGCCCATACCTGCTGTTGGCTGAGCTGAAGATAGGCGCGAGGTAATGATGATGCCTGCTAGTGCAGCCAGTAGACCGCAAATGGCGTATACACCGATTTTCACGCGGTCAACATTAATACCAGATAGGCGAGCTGCTGATTCGTTACCACCCACAGCATAAATATAACGGCCGAAGCGAGTGTGATTCAGTAAGTACCATGCAGCAGCAAACACAATCACCATCATCCATACTGGTACTGGAATACCCAGCGTATAACCTGTACCAAACCAAGCAAAGGCATCAGCAGTATCAGTAAAACCCGTAGAGATAGGTCGACCGTCGGTGTACACCATCGTCACACCGCGTAACAAGGTCATCGTCACCAACGTTGCGATAAACGCTTGGACCTTACCTTTGGCGATAATGACGCCACTAATTGCACCTAGCGCAGCACCCGCAACTAACGCAGTTGGTACAGCGACCATCACTGGCACTTCTAAACCAATCATGGTTGCAGCGAAGGCGCCACATAAAGCCAGCACGGAGCCGACGCTTAGGTCAATACCTGCAGTAAGGATAACCATCGTCATACCGACTGCGATGATCGCGTTGACCGAGGTTTGGCGCAGGATATTTAAGATATTATCAACAGTAAAAAAGTTCGGGTTTAAGAAAGAGACAACAACAATCAATAGCAGTAACGCAATTAACGATTTTTGCTCGATTAGCCACTCTTTGCTTAATAGCTTTTTACCGCTAGTTTGGGTTGTTTTGCTCATGGTTTCAGTACTCATGCTGCTTCCTCATTGATCTGCTTACCTACTGCGCAGGCGAGTAATTTCTCTTGGTCGGCATCCTGGGCTGCAAACATGCCGCTTACGCGTCCTTCATGCATAACCATGATGCGGTCACTCATTCCGAGTACTTCCGGCATTTCTGACGAGACTAAAATGATGCTCATGCCTTCCGCTTTAAATTTATTGATCAGTTGGTAGATTTCTTTTTTAGCGCCAACGTCAACGCCGCGAGTCGGTTCATCAAGGATCAACACTTTAGGTTTTGTCATTAGCCCTTTCGCTATTGCCACCTTCTGTTGGTTACCGCCAGATAAGTTGCCAATGATCTGCTCTCGCGTTGGCGTTTTGATATTGAATAGTTTGATAAAGTCATCAACTGCCGTCACTTCATCACCATGTTGAATGCGCCCACCTTTCGATAGCTTATCCAGCGCGCAGAGAGACATATTCTCTTTTACCGATAGACCTAATACTAAACCGTCGCCTTTACGGTCCTCTGATATATAGGCAATGCCGTTTGCGAGTCCATCTTGCGGACTCACTGGATTAATGGTTTTGTTGTCTAAATTAATTACACCGCGTTCACTTGGCAATGCACCGAAAATTACTTTCATCAATTCCGTGCGGCCAGCGCCCATTAGCCCGGACACACCTAAGATCTCACCTTTGTTCAAGGTAAAGCTCACGTCATGTACACCTGAGCCCGTTAATCCAAGCACTTCAAGGCAGATTTCGCCATGTTTAACCTCAATGCGTGGGTACTGCTCTTCTAATTTACGCCCCACCATCATTTCAATTAAGCCATCTTCATCGGTATCTGAAACCAAACATTCACCGATAAATTTTCCATCTCGCAGCACGGTAATATCATCACAGATTTCAAAGATCTCTTTTAATCGGTGAGAGATGTAAACGATGCCACAGCCTTGATCTCGTAACTCATTAATCACTTTAAATAGTGACTCGGTTTCGGTGTCAGTAAGCGCATCGGTTGGCTCATCCATGATGATAACTTTTGATTCAAAAGAAAGCGCCTTAGCGATTTCAACCATCTGTTGTTCACCCAGACTTAAATCGCCAAGCAGTGTCTTAGAACTATGTTTCACGTTAAGACGCTTCAGTAATTTGTCGGCTTCTTGATACATCTTCGTCCATTGGATTTTGCCAAATGCGCCGGTAATTTCGCGGCCGAGAAAGATGTTTTCCGCAATAGTCAGTTCAGGGATCAGGTTAAGCTCTTGGTGAATAATGCTGATACCAGCATGTTGTGAGTCACGTGGGCCTTTAAACGCCACATGCTCACCTTGGTAACGAATCGTTCCTGCATCTGGAGCATGGATACCCGTTAATACCTTCATCAAAGTCGACTTGCCTGCACCATTCTCACCGAGCAGTGCCATTACTCGACCTGAATAGACATTTAAGCTTGCGCAGTCGAGCGCTTTCACTCCTGGGAAAGCTTTCTCAATCTCGCTGAGTTGTAAAATTGCTTGAGTCATAGCTCGTCCTCAGTTCGGTTAGGCCTAAAACACGACACCCGCTTGGAAAATGACATTGGCATAAGGCGTGCATTCACCAGTACGAACCACTGCCTTACTTTGGTGAGTACGCTGCTTGAATTCTTGATGCGAAACGTATTCAACATTGAATACCTTGTTACAACGAGCTTGTTCTAGCTCAAGCTCAGTAAGTAGAGCTTGGTGAAGTTCAGGGCTAACATCAGCAAACTCTTGGGCAATAACCACACCCTCGATTTGCGATTCAGTCAAAATCACTCTAACTGTATCGATAAAACTCGGTACGCCATGTGTCAGGGCGAGATCAATTCGAGTCACATGGTCTGCTATCGGCAATCCGGCATCGCAGATAGTTATTTCATCGGTGTGTCCAAGCGTTGACACCAAGTAAGCAATTTCTGAATTTAGTAGGGTACTTTTTTTCATCTCATCGACCTTCAATCACACGTCTTCTGTTGTCAGTGGTGAATCAGTTTCGGCATCTAATTTGTTATCAAACCTGATTCATTTGCTGATAAAACACTCATCGAAACGTTTCGATGAGACTATAGAACAGAATTTTTTGTGGTCACTACCCCTTAGACATTAATGTGATTTCGATCGATAAGATTAGCCATTTATGGACAAATAAGTTGATGCCAATCACTTAAACCAACAATATAGGTGATAGTTGAATGACTAAACTAACGCTAAAACAACGCAAATACGGTTATATTTTTGTTTCACACAGAAAATCAATCAATTAGTGCGTATTTATCTTTCAAGATGATTTTTTCAGTCGTTATTGGATTCTTTATACAAGACAGAGGCTTCGGCTAAAATACTCTCTTAGCGCTCAAGCTCTTGAACGCTCGTCGGTATATACTTAAATCATCAAACATCGAAAAATAAGGATTCATTTTGAAAAAACTACTAATCGCCTTGGGCTTGATGTTATTTGTCGTTGGGTGCACCGAAGTGGGCAGTGAAGAATGGTGTGAAGATATGAAACAGAAAGCCAAAGGAGACTGGACAGCGAACGAAGCGACAGACTTTGCGAAGCACTGTATTTTCTAATAATGAGACTTGCCTTAACATTGTGATGGCATTATTCTCTAGCCAATAACGTACCAATGCCTAGTTAAGCCGCCGTTATATCTGCATACATTCATTTGCTGGCCGGGCATCGGTAGTTGGAATAGACTCTTTAATCCTTGTAACTATTACACACCCGCCACGATGCGATTGCATCTCGGCAAATTATTAGTGTTTACGCTTATGGACCAAGATAAGTTTACCAATATCTATCGTTTACCTACTGCATTGCAGATCCGTATTGGACGCTGGCAGCAAACGTTTAACGGCACATCAGATATCGTATTGCATAATGCGATTGAAGTGCGAAACAAGCAGTTTAAACGCCCAGAATTTTTACCGACAGGCTGGCATGTTAAGCCATTTAAGCTCGACGATATTTCCATTACTCATCATGGTAAATATATTCAGACAGCAATGCGCACCATGCTTGATCGCAAGGTATCATACAAGCGCGTCTATTTGTCACGAGTGCCATTTGAACAGGCAGAACCTGCTCTGCATGATTACAAACTTGAATGGATCAAAAAGCACAACCGGGTCGCAAACAAATATAACCAGATCAAGAAAAAACAGTTTATGCGTTTTGCTTATGAAGAAGTAGAAACCCTCTACCCTTCGATTCCTAAAGGAACATTTGATAAAGCACTATGGAATAAACTGGTTATTTCAGAGGTCGGTCCTGAGAAAAAGTTTGATAACCCTTACTTCGTTAAAAAAGCGTGTTTCTAGAACCAATCCGATACCGTACTGATCAACTGTAAAAAAGGGAGCCAATGCTCCCTTTTTTGCTCTCAGACAGCTTAAGCTGGTTTAAGCAGTAAATTGTTCCGCTCTAAACCGCGTCGAACGCTGTTGCACATCTTGCCGAAACGACGTATTTCATCAAATTGTGGCACCACTCCTCGTGATAACGCACTTTGCCAATAGGTCAGTTCACCATCCACCATCTCTAACAGCTTTTTCGGGCAACCCACACAGTTCCCTTTCGTACCACAAATAAACGTTTCTGGCTCATAGAGAGGGAGTTCAGCCAAAACTTGTTCGATAAGATTGTGCATCGCGGTTGCGCGATCAGGCTTCTTGGCAATAATCATTTGAAATCGGCTCGAGGTTTTATGTGAGGCGGATTATATGTGCCACGAGCAAGATTTCAAGTTCTGTTACCATGCGCTATATTGAGGTGCTTATCAACGCAAACGGTTAAGTCTATGTAGACAGCTATATTGCGATGGGTCACCGTATTAGAGAATAAAACGCCATACTAGTAAGGAAACACTATGCAACAACAAGTGCTCGATTTTTGGTTTAAACAACTCGAACCCAAAGATTGGTTTGTATACAATCCAGAAGTTGATCAACAAATTCAAACTCAATTTGGTTCGCTGCTTGAGCGAGCGGCACAAGCCGAATTGTTCGCTTGGCGCGACACTCCTCAAGGCCGCTTAGCGGAAATCATCGTCTTAGATCAATTTTCACGCAATGTATATCGCAATACTCCGCAGGCTTTTAGCCAAGATCCATTGGCGTTAGCACTGGCACAAGAAGCGGTTCGACTAGGAATAGACAAAGAGCTTAGCACCATCGAAAAATCCTTTCTTTACATGCCCTATATGCATAGTGAATCCGCATTAATCCATGAACAGGCGGTAGCACTGTTTGCTCAACCAGGCATGGAAAATAATTACGACTTTGAGCTCAAACATAAAGTGATCATTGACCGCTTTGGTCGCTACCCACATCGCAACGCCATTTTAAACCGCACAAGCAATCCAGAAGAGATTGAGTTTCTTGCGCAACCAAACTCGAGTTTTTAATGAGCACATATTTGTCAGGCTTAGCACTCGGCTTGTCTTTGATCATCGCCATCGGTGCACAAAATGCCTTCGTCCTTAAGCAAGGTATTCAACGTCATCACGTATTTCTCGTATGTTTTATCTGCGCGCTTTCTGATGCCATTCTTATTTCTGCTGGTGTGGCAGGGTTTGGCGCATTAGTAAAACAGTTCCCTAATCTTGAGATTATTGCTCGCTATGGCGGAGCACTATTCTTAACTTGGTATGGGGTGCGTAGCCTTTACTCAGCCTATAAAACCAATCACGTACTAACTCCGCAAGGAGATGCACAGGCCTCTGCTTGGCGTACAATACTCCTGTGCCTCGCATTTACTTGGCTTAATCCACACGTCTATCTTGATACTGTTGTACTACTCGGCTCGATCTCAACTCAATATGAACCGTATAAACTGCAGTTTGCGATGGGGGCTATAACAGGATCATTTCTATTTTTCTTTAGTCTAGGTTATGGGGCAAGAGTATTAGCTCCTTTGTTTCGACACGCTCGTGCTTGGAAAATACTAGAGAGCATCATCGGCATGATCATGTTAGCTTTAGCGCTTAAACTAATAACTTAAACGATCGCTATCAACATAGGGAAAATCATGATTGAGATTAAGGGACTGGATCATATTGTCTTGCGTACGACTCAACTCGAGAGCATGCTGCACTTTTATCGCGATACATTGAATTGTCCTGTTGAGCGCACCCTACCTGAGCTTGGTTTGACTCAACTGCGAGCAGGTAGCGCACTGATTGATATTGTTACTGTTGATAGCCAACTTGGCATGTTGGGCGGTAAAGCGCCTCAACAAGATGGGCGAAACGTTGATCATTTCTGCCTGCAAATTACCGCACTTCCTGAAGCCGAAGCACTGAAACTGGTAGAAAAATATAACCCTAGTAACCAAGAGTTCGTTGAACGTTATGGCGCCCAAGGATTCGGTCGTTCTATCTACCTAACCGATCCCGAAGGTAACGTCGTTGAACTCAAGCCAATTAAGGACATGCCATGATCTCATGTAGCCAATATGATTATCTTGAAATCGTCTGTATGTATCACTTCCCTTTAACGCTTATTCTACTTAATGGAACAAAGATACACGGTGTCGCGACTGATACGGGTTACAACGATGACAAGCAGGAATGCCTCATTCTCGAAAGTAACGGCAAATCACACTTTATCCCAACAGAACAACTCAAGAGCTTGCATGTCACCATCGACAACCCACATTTTTCATCAGTGGAATTTCAACAATAAAAAATCCAGCTAACGCTGGATTTTCCACTTCATTGCTCTTTCATCCAAAACTACAGCTTGTAGCAGCAGTCTAAACGGTAATCATCACCATTTTTTGCTGTGTACTCTTTATCTTCGCTGCAAGCCATTGGTTTACCTTTATGATCACCTTTTACAAGGCTTATCCAGTGGCGCATTGCTGAACTTGATTCCATTTGTGGGAAAGTCGTGCATGTTTCCATTTGAATATCATCAATAGTAATGAATTCAACGCTACCCGTACCTCTCTGACGGCCAAAGATCACTTCCATGTGGCTACCTGTGCCATCGCGGAAAAGTATTGAGTGTGGATGCTCTTTTTCGCCTGTAAAGGCTACAAAGTGTTTAGGATGCTTCAGACCGCTATGAGAACCATCTTTGAAGAAAGCCATTACATGGCGTAGGTCGATTACATACTCAGTTACATCGCAGTGAGATCCATTCTCTAGTGGGAACAGTCGATCTAACAGCTGCTTAGTTTTCATCTGCTTCTCTTGTGCTTGGTCCGCTTTGATTGCTTCCACGGCAAAGACTGCATTCGCAATAAAAGAAGTCGAATTTGTTTGGATTTCATTGTTTTCGAACGTTTGCATATTCATAGTCTTTCCCTCGCGTTATAACGCACAAATTTCTTATCCCTGGCAGCTCATGTAATTTGAATTTCAATTTGATGACAAATCTGTGAACTGCTTACTAGGAAGATTAGCGAATTTTTTACTACAATTTCACAACAAAAATTTTACACTGTGAATTTTACAAAATGCTGCTGTCAAAAAGTTTAATCCGTCAGTCCCATTTTTTAGGGACCAAGATAAGAAATCTTAGAAAACGTAACCACTTAACCATGGAGGATCTTTCTGCGCGTTGTATTCGTGTCAATCCTGAGTATGCTCCTTCGGTTTCCTATCTCTCTATGATAGAGCGCGGCAAGCGTGTGCCGAGTATCGATATGCTTGAGGTCATCGCCGAAGTTTTCCAAAAAGATCCCGCGTGGTTTTTAGATGACGAACCCAGTCACGAAGATATAACCCCTGATAAAGGTAACCGTGGTGGCATCAGTGGTATGGCACTAGAACCCAGTTTCTTGTTTTCCAAAGAAATCCTGCAAATTGCCATTCCTGAAATGTTGTCGCAAACGGGAATTACCGGTCGCCAATTTGCCCATCTCCTGATTCGAGCACATCAAGAGAGCCATCAAAACCACTTTCCCGATCTTGAACGTGCTGCAGAAGAAATTGGTCTAAAGCGACTGAATCTATCCACTCAAGACTTAATGGATATTGCACGCAGCATGGGGTTGACCATCCGATGGATTCAACGCGCACCGCAAGATGTGGTTGATGAACTTGGTATGAGTGCCAAGCAGGTGGTAACCTCATTTTTTGAGCCTCCGGGCAGTATTTACCTCAATGAGATTCTGCGCGACTACCCTACCCGTTTAAAATATGATTTAGCGGTCTATATTGGCCACTGTGTGCTCCATAGCAAAGAAGGCCTTAAAAGCGTTTTATCCGTTGGCCATGCCAACACTTGGGAAGAACAGCCTGAGCAAAACAACAATACCGAACTTAACTCACAGCACATATTGCAAGCGTGGCGGGATTTCGAATCCAGCTTTTTCGCTGGAGCATTGCTATGTCCAAAGGTCCCCTTCAGGCAATTACTCGACCGTAATGGCTACGAGATTGATGTGCACAAGAAAGCGGGCGTATCCCCTTCAGTGGCGATGCGACGTATGACGGTAGTCTCACCTTACCCACATTGGCACTATTTCGATGCTTATGGGCAAAACAAGCTAAAAGCGGTGTATCGTGGCAATGGTATCCCACTGCCTTGGGGGAATATGCGCAAGGTTAACGACCCTTGTCAGCACTGGGCTGTATTTAGACGTTTATCTGAGCCGCAAAATGGCAGCTCTGCGCAAATATCTATTCTGCACGTTGGCGATGAGCCTCGGATTTACTGCTGCGAGTCGATGAACATGACTGATCCGGCGGGAAATAACCGCGTACTTTGCGCAGGAATCGACCTCAACCCAGCAATCAATGCTCAAGGTGGACATGCGCTCTCTATCGCAGAAGAGTTAAAATCTCTGTGTGTGGCGAACGGCGGCAGCGCACCGATTCCTCATCACATCAAACGCGAATTTACCACTATTGCTAAGATCCTAAACATCAACTGGGTTGAGAGAGGCCTTAACTTTGATGCTCGAGTAATTTGCTCTAGAGGTGCGGTCTGCCCAAGGCAACCAAGTTGTTACAATGACTAAAAAGGGTCTGTAATCATTAAGGTAATCGCAAGAGCAAAAATAAAAAAAGCCAATCACAAATAGGTGATTGGCTATATATGAATGTGAACAAATTAGTAGGTTCACTAACAACGTCAGTTGGCTAGGTGACCCTCGGCTTAATAAGGGTCACTTTAACTAAAGCATCTATCGTGCCAACTTTTCAAATTACCAAAATTCAGTTAATTAGCACAAATAAACACCAATTGCAGCCCAACGATGTGCATAGCACGATTGCAAAATGCAAATTAGTTTCTAAATTGCAAAAAAATACATTTGCAAAATGCGATTATTAATCTTGAATACGCAATTTGTTTCTATACATCGCGGCATCAGCAATTTTAAACATGTCTTCAACCGACTCCATATCTGGCTGATAAATCGCAAAGCCAATGCTTGCTTGCAGCTCGATAGGTAGCGAATCATATTCAACTGGGTCATGAGTCAGATGGCTACGAACGCTCTCTATAATCGATTCTAAATGTGCCGGATCCATGATACGGGGTAAAAGGATTAAAAACTCATCACCACCAACTCGCGCAACGACATCTGACGACCGTAAAGCAGTTTGTATCCTCTGCCCTGCTAATTCCAAAACTCTATCACCCGCATCATGCCCGTAAAGATCATTTATCTCTTTGAATTTATCTAAATCTATGTTTAACAGTGCAAATTTTTCTTTTACTCCAGAACGTTTCGCAAGCGCAAACTGACGTTTGAACGTGAACATAAAGTAACGTCGGTTGGGTAGGCCTGTTAGTTCATCATGTAGAGAGCGCTGATTGGCGTTGCGATAGAGTCGCGATACTGCAAAATAAGCGCCGCAAAGCAACAGCAACGAGCTATAACCAATCAAGCGAGCACTGTTCAACTGATACCAATTAACGTCAGATAAAAAACTCTGATTCGCTGAAGCCGCAATCATCCATGTACCATTGGGAAATAGTACTAACTCGCTAGCAAACGCGTTTTTCAATGTTGAAGCATCGCCAAGTAAATAGGATTGTGGCTTAAGCTGTTCATCTACTGAGGCAATCGCCAAATTATAATTCTTAGCGAACTCCCGAACACCAGCGTTATCCAAAAGGTGCTCAAGATTGATAATCACGCTTACGTTCCCCCAATAGAGTTGATTGAACGGTGGGTCGATATAGATAGGAACCCTAGCGACCAAGCCAAGATCACCATTATCGAGTTCAACAGCATCTGCAACTAAAGGCTCTTGGTTTAACTGGTAGTCAAGTTTAGCGCCCTGATTACGTCGCGGGTGGCCAATACGTCTTCCGATGTAACGTTCATACTTGTAGGGGTAGACCAATTTAATCACATCATCAGGAGCGAGAATGATTCCCTTAATATGCGAACTGCGCTCAATCACAATCTGAGCCACCTCTCGCCAACTCACTCGCGAGAACTCACTGTTTGCCGCAACCACAACAGGTAAACTGTTGACGAGATAGATGTCAGAGATGATGAGGGCTTCTAAGCGAGAGCGTATAATAGAAAGCTCTTCCCTTGCCCTATCGCGCTCTGTCTGTTGGATGTATTGGTGCTGAACATTATTTATGTATTCTATGCACGCGATCGCTAAAACAATGAGGATAGCAAAACACAACGTTAACGAACGGTGCCAGCTACGTTCAAACCTCATAAAGTCTCCCAGTAAAATGAGCTAAACATTTATCTCTTGAATGACTGATGATCTTACGCCATCGTTAACCAAACTACGTACAAGCGATAAGTAATGACAATTGGTGATATCTTTATCAATTATTACAAAATATAGTAAAACTGATGAAAAAACACCGATAATCTTGCTTTTAATGACAAAAATGACGACAAAGGGAGGGGGATATGGTGCCTGAATCACCACGCTGGTTTCAAGTCGAAAAAGGAAAACTGATTCATATTGAACAATTCTTAACCATCGGCACAGCCAATACTCTTCTACACAACTTAACGCACAATATTTCATGGCAACAAGAGTCCATTACTATGTTTGGACGTTCAATACTACAACCAAGACTTCAAGCATGGTTTGGCGACAAAAGCTACCAATATTCCGGCTTAAAACTAGAACCGCATCCTATGCCACCAGCTCTAGAAAAGCTGAAACAGCAATGCGAACACATTTGCCAGCAACCTTTTAATAGCGTCCTTCTTAATCTCTACCGCGATGGTCATGACTACATGGGTTGGCATCAAGACAATGAAAAAGAGTTAGGGGAACATCCTACCATTGCCTCTATCAGCCTCGGGGCGTCTCGGAAATTTTCTCTCAAACAAAAGTACGGCGATAAGAAGATTGATTTCGAACTCACCCACGGCAGTTTGCTCGTAATGGCTGGAGAATTACAACATCACTGGCGACATGCTCTACCTAAGAGTCGGAAAGTGTCTCAACCTCGCATCAACCTCACATTTCGCAATATCATCTAAAGCGACAATTTGCGCCTAAACTCAATGAGAAGATTGAGCTTCTTGCACTAAAATACCCTCAATCTGACATGCGGCTTACATTGATATGTGTGATGTTTGCTAATCTGCGCTCTCATCACTTATAAGCTAGGATATGCTAATGCGTCACACCTTACTTTCTCTGCTGCTTGGGTTTGCTCTATCGCACAACGCGTATGCTAATACGCCTTCGACATACCAAGAGTCAGCCAATCTGATCAAACAAACCTACGAACAGCAGCTCTACACGCTGCCAGCTTTTAAAGAAGGTCACTACGGTTTGAGAATGTATCGCCAAACTCTTGACCCTAAGTATGCTGCAGCAATTTGGAGTGACCTAGCCCGGGTTGCAAGCCGCTTGAACTATTTTGCCGCCGAAGTAAACACGCCAGAAAGTATCTATGTATATTCAGAAGGTCGCTTATCTGGTTATATTGGTGATGACGATGAGCGCAGTATCCGTCGCTTTAACGCGACCAAACATATGCCTGAGTATCTCTACCTTGGCGTCGATCTTCTTGGCTCAATGGCGAGAGCAAACGAATACGGATTAAAACACCAACAAGATGAAAAACTACGTCAAGTCATTCGCCACTACGATTTTGCGCGCTACGCAACCGAGCCTGATATGATCCGCGCATGGGCGGCACAATTAGCAAATCAAGTATATTGGCTCCGCCAACTCGGCGAACAAGACGTGGTAGATGAGTTTATCAATAGTTTCCGTGCAACTTATCCAGATAATATCGATAAGAAGCTATCACCACAGCAATATGGCAATAAGCTTTATGGTATGACTCACATCATATTTGCAGACTCTCAATATTACCAAAAGCAAGTAGACGCCAAGCAACACCAGTGGATTTATGACTACTTCCGTAAGAATATTGACCAAATCATACTTCGAGCAAAAGAAGATGTGATTGCGGAAGTCGGCATTTCGTTCTTACTCGCGGGTCTAGAGGATGATCCTGTAGTTGAAAAAACCCGTAAAGCGATCAATAAAGCGATCGATAAACAAAAAGGGATGGTTCCGTCTGTCACCGGGGACTTTAATTTCTCTCAAGGTGAGCATCGTAATGTATTGGCGATTATGTTGTTAGATTGGCAGCAAGTGAACAAAGCGCCCACTTTCTTGAACCAGCCAGAAATATTTTCTCGGATGCCTTACGGTCTAGAGCCCAAATAGACTACCTGATTTAAAGTAGAGCCCTAGCAGCTTAGGGCTCTACTTTGAGATGGCAACTACGCTAACTTTGATTGTCGAAATGCCCACCACTTTGGTAGAACAACATTCGCTACCGTAGATACAACAATTAAGCTCAATCCCATCAACTGATATCGATTAAATTCAACATCGAAGAATATCAATTGCCAAATGGCCGTAAACAGTAAGTTGGTAAAAATCAGTGGTGCCAGTTGCGAGCCTGAATCAGCTAATTTGTATGCTCTCGCACGAAATACTTGGGTATTAATAATCAATACAGCGAGAACCATCAGCACCACCACAACCAACAGCGAACTCGTCTCCTGAGGATACCAAAACACCTGTTCAAATCTCGCACTTACAAGCAACATTGGCACAATAAACAGCGCGGCAAAAATAAACGTCCAAAAGTTAATTTCATAAGGATTAAGTTCACTCTTACTCGCACGATACAAGCTCAATTGAGAACCCGCATTAAACACGCCTGCCGCCAAGCCAACTAGTAGTTCAACACGAAACTCGATCCCACTGACGTCACCTGCCAGCAAAACAACACCGGAGAAAGTTCCGACTAGTGCCGCTATGGTGAGCACTGAAATTGGCACACCATAGATTAATTTTTCTAACAAAGGTAAGAAGAGAGGACCAGTACCAAACAAAACCACACTTTCCACCAAAGTTAAGTGGGAAAGTGAATAGATAAAACAGACTTGGCAAGCACCGATACAGAAAGCCCTAACCCAAATTGGTTTGAGTAATTGACTCGAAGGAACACGTAACTTGAGACCAATAAAAAACACCATCAAAATAATGCTTGGTAGAAAGAAGCGTAGAAAACTAAGTAAATTAGAGTCTAACTGAGTAGTCAGATATTTAGTCAATAGGCCGGTTAATGACAAACTGAACGTTGAGGACAACATAAATAATACTGGGTACCACTGGCGCAACATAATCACCTCCCTATAGTTGCGCACATTGTAGCCTGCCTATACCCTATTGAATAACGAATAAAATTAACGCAAATTGTAAGGAATACTTACAGATGAAGGCTCTTCCACCTTTAAAGTCACTTTACTCATTTGTCGTGGTGGCACAGACGGGCAGCATGACTGAAGCCGCCAAACAATTGCACGTTAGCCACTCTGCAATCAGCCAAGCCATCAAGAGTCTTGAGACTCAATTGGGACGCCCGCTATTTAAACGTCAGGGAAGACAAGTCATCCTTAATGCTACTGGGCAAAAATATTATTATCAAATCGCTCCAGCATTAGAGACCATTGTCACGGCAACCAATGCAGTCCGTTCAGTGACTCATTCACCCCGAATAACACTTAATATGGTTAACTCACTGGCAATGCATTGGTGGATTCCCAATATGCCTAGCTTCAGTAGTTATGCCCCAAAGGTGGATGTCCGTATATCTACGTTAATTGGCAGCTTTGCTTTGGAAGAAGAAGGGGTCGATATCGCTATTATTCACGGTAAAACCGACGATTGGCTTGATTACTATTGTGAAAAACTTGCAGATGATGAGCTCGTGATGGTCTGCCACCCAGATTTGCTTAACCACGCGACTACGCCCAAAGCGTTGCTAGAAAAGTACCCAGCGATCCTCGCTGCTAATGATAGACGAAAGTACGATTGGCAGGTTTGGTGCAACGAAAATGACTTAGCTATGCCTGAAGTCAGCCAGAATCTAAGTTTCGTCGCTTCTGTGCAAGCGGTTCAAGCATGTATTCGTAAATTAGGTGTCTTTGTCACGCATCGTCTATTTATCAAAGATGATGTAGAACAAGGATTATTAGTTGAAGTTGGAAGTACTACTTTAAATCCTTATCAAGAGTTCTATTTTGCTTGCCGGCGAGAGAGCCTCACAAATGAAAATGTCCTGACAATTAGAAATTGGATCCGAAAGCAATTTGAATCCTTAAACTAGGAAATAAACGCGATGAATGAGGCCTTTTTGTTTGGCACAAGAAAATAATTCATATATTTACTTGATGTTTATCACACAATTTAAGCTTATCACGCCTTCATAGTGGAGATTCTTCTCCTAGACTTACTTCTGCAATATGAACGCAGGGGCACATTAGGGCATGAGTAATTTCGTTGGCAGTCATCTAGAGGAAATGGCAGATATACGCGCTACACGAAAGTGTAAATTGGTGCGCTTATGTTCAATTATAACCCTTATTGTCTTGCTTGGATTCTCAGCTGAATATTTCTACCATCGAGAATATACCAACACCACCATCAATATAATCTGCAGTCTGATTGTCAGTTTCAACCTTTGGCAATTAAAACGTAATGATGGACTTTCCTATACCGATGTGACACTAACTGGTGTCTTGATGTTTCAAGGACTCTCGTTGTTATTATATGAGGCTCAATTTGCTGAGAAGCTCATTTGGTTGTTTCCTTTAATGGTTGCGGTGATCATTATCAACGAGTTCAAGATTGGTTTGATATGCAGCACTATCTTTTGTCTGCTTGCTATCGCGAGTACTCTTTTTAAAACATCACCTGAAGCCGCTGCAAACTCACAAAATAGCTTTCTACTCGGTTTAATGGTCAGCTGTATTATCTGTAATACGGCATCGTATTATCACTCCAAACTATTGAGCTATATTCAGTCTTTGTATAAAGAAGGAATCGAAGATCTTGCCTATCTAGACCAATTAACTGGCTTAGCGAATCGTTGGAGTTTTGAAAATTGGGCACACACCAAACTGGTAGAGGTTCGTAACTTATCAACGACAACTGCATTAGTGTTTCTGGATATTGACGATTTCAAAGAGATCAATGATACCTATGGACATGATGTCGGCGATCGCGTACTGCAAAATTTCTCTAGAAGACTGAAAAACAACATCCGCACTCGAGATCGTAAAAACAATCATCACGATTACTCAATCGCACGTTTCGCTGGCGATGAGTTTGTGATCTTACTTTATGATGTTAGGAGTAAAAAAGATCTCGATGGTATTTTGGGGCGAATTAGCCAGCTCTTCCATGATAGTTATGCTGGTAATAATAAGGTGAGTAACTTAACCGTCAGTGTTGGTGTTGCCCTGTACCCACAAGATGCTGATAACTTGCACGAGTTGACACGATGTGCTGACAAAGCAATGTATGCGGCTAAGCACTCAGGAAAAAATCAATACCGATACTACAGCGGTTCAATTCTAAACTCTTTAGAGGAAATGCCCCTAGAGCATAATGTTCGCGATATCGGCTCAGCCAGTCAGATACATAAAACTGAGCAGAGCAATCAATACAAAAAACACCCACAACGCGTAACGTAAAGATTGAGTGTCTTTACGATTCGGTTTTGATTGCTTTGTTTTCAATTCAGGTTCAGATTCGCCCGTTGCTTTTATCGACATAAGCTTTTTCTCAAAGTCTCGATGACTCTGAGCTTGATTCGCAATATGACCAAATCGACGCAATTGATCTTGCGTAAAGTCCTTCGCTGGGTCGTAGCGATTATTGGAGTTCGTTTGTCTGGGTCCTACTGCCATTTCAACCTCCTCAAATTTCCTTTAATTTGAGTATAGTCAAAAGGTTGTTAGTTTACCGAACAGATAGCCCCAAGTGGAAGATTGCAGAGTAATAGCAACAAAACCCGACTCACTAAATCGCCGGATTTATCTTGGTTCTGTAAGGGAAAATGTTGAAATTGTGGCTAGACTATTTGATAGGGAGTACAAGTTTATAACCGGAAAAGGACACAATCCACTGCCGTCCTCTATTGTCATAAAATCAATAGACTTGGTTATCGCCGCGCTTTACGCGCGGCTTTTGTTTTGGCTAGCGCCAACGAATACTATAAATATTCACATAGATAAGCCGTCGCTAACTCGACTTTAATTTGAAACGAAGAATCGCCCGCTACGTTGAAAGCTTCACCATCACGGAAAGTGATCCACTCTTCTTCACCATCACGCTTAATCGTCAGAGCACCCTTAATAACCATCATTCTCTCTGGCGCTGCTGTACCAAAGGTGTATTCACCAGGCGCCATTACGCCAACACTCGATTCGTCACTTTGTTGAGTAAAAGCTAGTGACTGGACACTTCCTTCAAAATATACATTGTGCTTCATTTTTTATTCCTTACTAATTTGAACAACTGCTATTCGAACTACGTATATCTAAACAATTCAACGTCTAAACCTGTTGACCAAAAAATAGCGAACGGATTAAGAAGCCTATTTCCAGCCCACTCATCTACGACTTGGCCTAACAGAGAAACTCGTTTGATTAGTACAGTATCAAACTTACAGTGATTGTTTTGTAACCCAAAACTTGCACGACAACAAGCAATAACTTACGGTTTATACTTTAGTTTTCTCACTCAGCACAATGGTAACCAGCTCCTTATATGACAGATCACGAATCAAAAATCCCAACTCACCGACTGGCTAGAATTGGGCAATTCGCTTCACTTGCAACTCGCATTGGCAGCAATGTTGTCGCTGAGGGGACAAAACAGTTACTTAGAGGAGAGAAGCCACAAGCTAAAGATTTGGTTTTAACGCCTGGTAACATTAAGCGCGTTACTGATCAACTCGCTCACCTTAGAGGTGCCGCAATGAAAGTCGGCCAAATGCTATCAATGGATAGTGGAGACATGCTCACGCCAGAACTCGCGGACATCCTTTCTCGCTTAAGATCTGATGCAAACCCAATGTTATCGAAACAACTCAATCAAGTTTTGGTATCAGGACTTGGTGAAGACTGGAAGCACGCTTTTCTATCATTCAATTTCAAGCCAATTGCGAGTGCCTCCATTGGGCAAGTTCACCAAGCATACACTGACGATGGGGATAAGGTCGCAGTAAAAGTTCAGTATCCGGGGATTAGCAATAGTATTGATAGCGATGTAGATAATGTGGCTACCCTACTTAATATTATTGGTATTATTCCCAAAGACATAGACTATAAGAGCCTCCTTGAAGAAGCTAAGAAACAACTTCATGCGGAAGCAAACTATCGACTAGAGTGCCAATACTTGGAACGTTACCGCTCCCTTCTAAAACACCAAGATAACTTCATCGTTCCACGCGCCTACCCTGAATTGAGCAGTAATACAGTTCTTACTATGGAATACGTTGACGGTGTGGATATAGAAACCTTAGTTAATTCATCACAAGAATTGCGCGATCGTGTAATGAGTGATTTGTTAGCACTATTTTTTGCAGAAATCTTCGAGTTTCAACTGGTGCAAACCGATCCGAATTTTGCGAATTATCAATACAATCATGAATCTCAAAAGATAGTCTTGCTCGATTTTGGGGCGACAAGAGAATACAACCATAATATTAGTCAAGGCTATCGTTCTGCCTTCAAAGCAGTCATACAGGCTGACGATGAGGCGCTAGAAAATGCGTTAAAACAAATCGGCTTTTTCAGCCAGACTATTATTGAAATGCAAAAACAGGCCATCATAGATTTAGTGAAGCTTGCCTGCGAACCAATGCGTTACGACGGAATCTATGATTTCGGACAATCCGACCTAGCGAATAAAGTGCGCCAGCAAGGTTCAGCGCTGAGCTTTCAAGAAAACTACTGGCATACCCCTCCAATCGACGCGATTTTTTTACACAGAAAAATCGGTGGACTTTATTTACTCGCTGCCCGACTGAAAGCCAGAGTCAACATTCACACTTTAGTTACACCATATCTAAGTCTATAGTTTATCTTTGCGCATAGGTTCAAACTTCCTTACATCAAAGTTGCCTTTGGCTATCTATTTTTACAATCTAGTGTCCGCTAATGATGTAAATGAGGATTAGCATTCGTGAAAGCATGGGATGAATCAACAAAACTAACTTTCAGTATTATACGCTATTTAATAGTCAGTATATCGATTGCCGCTATCGGCGGCTTGTTGGTCCTCATCTACCAGAGCTATCAAGAATCCATCGATCCAAAGCGTGTCTATGGCCGCTGGCTCGAAGTGGGTACCTCTGCCAACACTCGCTATACTATTGAATTCAATGAAACTGGCGTATTTCGCAATAACCGTCTCGTAACCACTAAATTTGAGTTTAACGGCAATAAAATTTTCATTGCTACAGGCTCCGGCGAATATATCTATCAACTAAGTAACATCAAAGATATTCCTCGACTACGCAGGCTTCAGCCTAATAGCCCGACTCAACACTTTGTAAAACAAGGGTATGAACACCTAATCAATTTAGAAGGTGGCGGAATGGCCAATAAGCGACGCTCAGCCATCTCAGATCACTTTAACTAGTCCGCACAAGTTCCGCCTAATGAGTGAGTACTAACTGACATGGTTCCACTCGCAACATCTTCAAATATCTGAGAATCGTCAACGTCAAAATCGCTCAACCATTTCGGAGCTTCAAGCAATTCTATATACTCTCGCATAAGATAATCAAAGAATAGAACTCGAATAAATGAACGATATCAAATCATTGCTTCCTAATAGTTGGGACGCATTCTCTCAACAACTTGATACCAATGTACTACTTCTAACCATCGCCAGTTTGGTTATCTGGTTAATATGGCGCATTATCTATGGACGCCTAGAAGCTCTTGTAGAGCGCACGCAAATTCATTGGGACAACTTAACCTTACACGCTCTTAAAACGCCAATTAGTGTCTTAATTTGGTGCTGGCCTGCGACTATTTCTCTAGGGTTTGTATTGCAAAAGCAAATGGGCAGCAAACTCGATTGGCTCAGTACTGTCAAACTCATCCTTGTTATTGCCATTTTTGTCTGGTTTGTCATGCGTCTTATCAACAACGCTGAAGAGTACGTACTTGCTCAGAAAAAGCGTGATGAGACCACTGTCCAAGCAGCCGCAAAAGTTGCGCGCCTGTTCTTTTTGACCATTGGTGCATTAACCATTATGCAGGCATTTGGTCTGAGCTTATCTGGTCTGCTTACTTTTGGTGGTGTTGGTGGCTTGATCGTCGGTCTAGCCGCAAAAGATTTACTTTCCAATTTCTTTGGCGGCATGATGATCTATTTTGATCGCCCATTTAAAGTCGGTGATTGGGTGCGCTCGCCGGATCGTCAAATTGAGGGAACAGTAGAACGTATTGGCTGGCGCATGACTATCATTCGCACATTTGATAAGCGCCCTTTATACGTACCCAATTCAGTCTTCAGTAACATTGTGGTTGAAAACCCCTCTCGTATGCTTAATCGTCGAATCTATGAAACCGTGGGCTTACGTTATGATGATGGCGCAAAAGTGGAAAAAATTACTCAAGATATCAAAGCTATGTTAGCAAACCACCCTGATATCGATGCCAATCAAACGCTGATAGTAAACCTCAATGGGTTTGGAGCCTCTTCGCTAAACGTGATGGTGTACACCTTTACCAAAACCATCAATTGGATGCGTTACCAGGAAGTAAAACAAGACGTGTTACTGAAGATAATCGAGATCGTGGCAAACAATGGCGCTGACATCGCCTTCCCTACACAAACTTTGAAAATTGATCCTATTAATGCGGGTGAATTACCTCTTCTAGACTCATAAAACGCTATAGCCTTCCTATTGGAAGGCTTTACTTTCCACCTCGCGCCTCTCTTCTCTTTTGAGGCCTTTTTGTCGATGCTCTGCTCGCCAATAAAGCCAGATCATCAACAAACTCATAGCTAAGCAAAGTAAGAACAACCAATTAGAGTTAAATTTTTCAATCATTATGCCGCCAATCCACGGCCCAGCAGCAAACCCCAAAGAATAAAGTGCCGCAGCACCAAAATAAGAACCTCGTAAATGCGGAGGGGCCAAACGATCTATCTGTACATTTAATGTTGGAAACGCAATTACCTCTCCTAAGCTAATGACAAAACAAGCAATTGCCCAGCCAATAGGATAGTCCGCAGGAGTCAGCATAAAACCTATTTGCGCCACAGCCATTAACGCCATGCCGATTCGAGTACGAGAGAAGAGTGGCACTCTCTCTAGCCATTTAAGCATTGGGAATTGAAAGATGACTATGGTCAACGTATTGACCAGCACCAGACTTGCAATAATTTTAGCTGCGACTTCAGGGTTTTCTCGCACGATGACTTGAGGAAGTGATGACTCTATTTGGGCATAAATAAACATCATTAAAAAATTAGCGATTAACAACAGCAGAAAGATGCGGTCCTGTGCAATAACTTTCATCGCAGCCCGAAAGTTAGGCAAAGAAGAGGTATCCAGTCGACAATAACCGCCCTTTCTTTCGATCCCAAAAAGGATCAAAAATAGATAAATAATGAATGCAATACCGGTGAAAAAGAAGAGAATTTGCGGGTTATCAAGCGCTAATGTAACTCCAAGCAAAGGACCAACAGCCCCGCCAACATTGATGACAAAATAACGTATGTTCAACGCGAGTTCACGATCTTTCACATCAGCTAAATTATCACTGATTACCGCTTTAGAGGGCGCTTCAATCATAGGCCGCATCAATCCGGACAAGACCACTAACAAGTAGAATTGCCAAACTTCACTGGCAAATCCAATCCCGCCAAACGCAACAGCCGCAATACAGCTTCCTATCGCCATCACCAATCTGCGACCAAACTTATCAGAAAGATAACCAGAATAGAGACCCGTTAATGAGGCTATCAGCGCGGATATCGCCAACATACTGCCAACATCAATAGCGGACACGCCATAGTCTTGATAAAGAAAAACGATCAAAAAAGGCCACGCCATGAAATAACTCGTGCGAGTGACTAATACACCAACCAACACAATCCAAATGGGTAAATTAAACCGTCTCACTCGTTGCCATTGAAATAGGCTCTGCTCTGTATCCATACTCACCTCCTTGTGCGCCTAATCACACTACATGATCTTGTATATGATTGGAAATGGCTGATATTCAACACAAAGAAAAACGGGCCATAAATTAAGACCTGTTTATATTAGTTATTTAAGTACAGATAGTTAGATTGACTGACCTTGGTAATATAGCTTGCCTTCGGATAGCGAAAAATCTGGCTTACTCCACCAATTCTCAGTTTTAACATCTGAGTCTAACTCGAAACTCTCCCCTACCATTGGGGTAACAAGTTTTGCGTCGATTGTTTTAGTCTCTTGCAGCAAGTCATCAATCGGCTCATCCCAATAATGAGCAAACAACTCATAGGTCGACCAATGGACTGGCATTAACATTTTGGCTTGTAAGTCTTGATAGGCACGCGCAGTATGCTTCGCTTGCATATGCCCCCAGTTTTCTACAGGAAAGCCTCGACCCTGCTTAACGTTAGCCGCAACTTCAATAAAAGCGATATCAAAAGGCCCGAAACGCTCTCCTATTTGCTTGAAGTGGTTATCATAAGCAGTATCGCCACTGTAGAACAACGAGCCACTCATCCCCTTAATCACCCACGATGCCCAAAGTGTTGCATTGGAATCGAATCCAGTACGACCAGAGTTATGGTTAGCGGGTGTTGCGGTTAACTCAACACTATCAATCTCCACGGATTGCCACCAATCTAACTCTTCAATTTTCTCAGGTGCGACGCCCCATTTTTCAAGATGACGCCCCACAGCCAACGGCACAATAAATGTCACTGCCTTGTCGGCATAAAAGCGAATCGTGGCTTCTTCTAAGTGATCGTAGTGATCATGTGAAATGATTATCGCATCTGGTGTCGGCAATGATTCACGATCAATTGGTGCGCTCACATTACGTGAAAACAAACGTTTGGCAAACCACGGAGAAGCGTAGTCAAAGACCGGATCAACTAATAGCTTTTTGCCATCAATTTCAATAAACAAGCTTGAATGTCCCAACCATGTTACTCGCGGTGACGCCGGTATTGTGTCAAACAAATCCGGGTCAATCGACTGGTATGGTAGTGGCACATTCGGCTTTAGTAATGCACGCTCAAAGAAGAACTTCTTCATCACACTCGACATACTTTCATTGCTAGCGACCTTAGGTAAATGGCTTACAACTTTGCCGTTTTGAAATTGAGGAGATTGTGCAATACGCTGCTGACGTACCCTTTCACTATTCAACATCGCTGTCGAACGACTAAACGGATTCATTTTCTCGACCAAATTAAAAACTACCGAGTTAGTAAGCTTGCCCATTTTTATGACCTATTCACTATCTTAAAAAGTAAACGATAGTGTATACTTTAGAAACTAATTAATTAAAAGTAAACACTATCGTTTACTTTTATGCATAGTGAAGCTGAGTCATGGTTAAAATTAGCGATTTAAAACAAGAAGATATCATCACTTCCGCCATTCAAGTTTTTTCTCAAAAAGGCTTTGAGCAAGCGAGTATGGAAGGTATCTCAAAGCAAGCTGGTGTATCTAAACGCACGCTTTACAAGTACTACCCAAACAAAGATGCCCTATTTGAAGTCATTGTAGATAAGATGATATGTCGATTTGATGACCAAACGACGGCAAAATTTGAACCTTCAGTGTCAATTGAACAGCAGCTGACAGAATTAACCTTAAAGCAGCTGTGCTATATCAATACTGAAGACTTTCAGATAACTGCGCGCATGGTAATGGCAGAGTGCATTCGCTGTCCAAAAGCATCGAGTATGCTGATGAGTAAATTTGAGACAATTGAAGATTGTTACGGACTACACGAATGGGTACGTCAAGGTATTGAGGCGAACTACCTAGAAGTAACCAACATATCATTAGCCGTAGAGCAGTATATTGGTAGTATTAAGGCCGTCGTGTTTTGGCCACAATTACTGGCGCACCAAACACCACCTAGTTGTAGTGAGCTGAAACTAGCGGTCGAAAATGCAGTAAAAAGTTTTGCCGCTGCTTACAAAGTTAACAAGTAGTCCTCACTAGTTAATTCAATATTCTGTTTAGCGCATCTTTGATGCGCTATACCCCAATAATATCTCCCTGCGGATCCACCCATTGGTTGCTAACCAGTTAGAAGCGATTTCAATCGCCTTCTCGCTGACTCACTTTGCATTTGACTAACAGCAAGATTAACCAAACTTACTTGGCAATATGCCAACAATATAGAGCAAGAAAATACCAGTATATATTTCGCTAAAAACTCATCTTGATAGAACTTAATCATCGGTATATGCCAAAGGTATATCCAAATGGAATTTTTCGCGCAGAAAGAAACAAATCTATCCAATTTAAGCAATACAACAACTGTCTGCAGTTTATCTTTTACAACAAATAAAATCATAGTGATAAACAACGCATAAGAGGTATAGTACAAGGATGGTGGGTATTTCATCTCCTGAGTCGAAATCCACTCCCCTTTACGTAAATAAAGTAGAATCGCAAATAACAAACATACCCCGCCACTCGCCATGAGTAAGTACAGTTTGGATGGCCTCGATAACACGCCGAGTCTTAGTCCGACGGCAAATAGTAATGAGTAGGGTACTAAATAATGGGTTACTTGCGAAACAATAGCGACCAAAGCGTTATCCATGAATGGCATTGAGATAAACCTAACAACTTCATACCCCAACATACCTAAACCAACGACTAAAAAAAACCGCTGATCGGAAACCGTTTTAATACTAAATTCGTACATTATTGGCGCCACTAAGGCCACCAATAAAAACACCTTGATGATCCAAACATAGCCAATACCGTCAATCAGCAAAAACGAAGTCGCGATTGTTCGTAGATTTAGCTCTTCACTACTTGGCATCAGTAGCCATAATGAAAGAAAATACCCGCAGAGAAAAAGCCATACCGGTAATACCAATCTTGCGACTCGCTTAACTAAATAATCGCTATATGAAGATGACTTTTGATAGCTCAGGAAGAAAGACATTCCTGCAACTACAACCATTAAAGGAACATCAAAATTTCTAATTTGAAAGATAATATCTGGCGGATTTACATGAGCTAACACGATCATTGCCAAGCCAATAAATCTCAATACATCTATATAAAAACAACGCAAAATAACTCTCCGTAAATAGCAGTCGTTTAATTTCCTTATTAAACAACTACTATCCTAAAGCAATAGATAAGTTATTTCCCGCTAAACACTAAGTGTATCAAATTTGATAATCAATGAAACCAATTGCTTAGATATAGCGATGCACTGCAAGATTAGACCAATGCGCTCCCGTAATAATAACTCAAGGTCAAACTCTACTAATAGACAAGCCTAGTAGCATCATAGACATCTAATTGATTTTTAGAATAAAACCAACATACTCGTTGTCATTTTCTATTAATACCTTGCCAGCGATAACGTTTAGTTCAGAAATTTACTTTGATCTTGCCAATAAAATCATCAACTTTAGACTGAGTTAAGCTTTCACTTTTATACAGAGACAGCATTTTAAACTGACAACCTTTCGTACAAGCACCCAGCAGAGCAATTTTCAGTATCCGTTTTACTGGTTGCCAAAGTACAAATGTGTCTACCCACCAAGGGGAACCTAGAGTAGTGATCACTTTAACTTCTTTGAGGTTATCCAGTCGAGGTTGAATCGCACCAAGATCTGATGCGTGATCATAAGCATGACCTGGTGCCCAAACACGGTCAAACCAACCTTTTAAAATCGCAGGAAAGCCAAACCACCAAGTAGGGAAAACCAACACCAAAGACTCCGCTTGTTTGAGCTGAGCAATCTGCTGCTCAATTCCTTTCGCATCAAAAGCTGAAGTGTAGTAACTTTCTCGTTCAGCCTGATTCAAGCTAGCTTCAAACCCTTGATTATATAAATCAAGGACTTCAACGTCATACCCCTTCGATGAAAGGTGTCCAATGGCTTCAGTGCTTAAATGATGACAAAGACTATTTTTGAGTGGATGGGCGATGACAACTAAGCACTTCATAAATCTTCCTTAATTTCGTGAACTGTTCAATTTTTCAACATAGTGCCGAAAGATTTGTATCAACTCAACAAGTGAAGTGCGATTTAGAATATTCTGCCAAACGCTAATTATTGAAGTGGTTAGCTAAAGGTTTGAACGTAAAGTGCTTCAACTTTATCACGAGCCCATTGAGTCTTACGCAAAAACTTCAGCGATGACTTAATCGATGGATCTTTACTGAAGCAGTTAACTCTCACTTCCTCATAAAGCCCTGCCCAGCCATAATGTTCAACAAGACGAGTGAGGATCTTTTCTAGTGAAAGACCGTGCAGCGGGTTGTTTGGTTGATTATTCATGAAGCTAAGCTTCCTTCGTGATTGATATATAAATTTCCCGCTATCATACCAAGTGCTACGCCAGTTACCTATTTAAAATAAAGCTAGAACGAAAAAGCCTAGCGTATAGCTAGGCTTGGTCTGGAGAGGATTTCGACTGTTGATTAGTTCAATGCTTCAATCAGCTTAATCTCGCGCTGCAGATTAATTTTGTCTGCGTTTAACGCTTGCTTCAAGTTGGCTTTTCGCTCAGCAATCGCTTGTTGTGCGGCTTGGTCATTATCAAACATCAATGCTTTAACGTTGATAGAAGCAATATTGGTGTAGCGACCATCTTCACTCATTGGTACATCTATTTCGCCCGAGTTGATCAATGCTTTCACCACTTCACGTTGCTCGGCATATTGATTATCTAACCCGCTCAGGTGCCAACGCTGCATAGGTTTACCTTGGTAAACACCATCTTTTTCTTCGCTCAGGTACTTAATGGTTAGGTTGCGAATAGTACCCGCTTCTTCACCATACTCTGCTTCGGTATCAAATAGAACCGGGAATTGACGGTTTTCTAAGACACCACCTTTCTTAGTCAAATGCCCCATACGGTAGCTATTCATCCCAAGGCGGATTTCTGTATCATTGGTAATTACTTCACCATCAGCAAACTTAAGGTCTGTAATACGTTGACCTTTAGGTTGAGTCAAATCGATAGTGTAAATAACACCGGCAAAGAAATCGTTGGTCGAGTACTTAGATGCACGACGGATTGGGTCAAAGCTGTAGGTCACATCACCCGGTACCACCGAGTTAAAGTAGCCTGCTGACCACTCCATATACGTTTTCAGCTCTTTACCCGTCATCTGATAGACTGTAATTTCGCCACCCGCATACTGGTAGTTGTAAGCAATATCCTTCGCTTTAATCGGTCCAACATCCAACTCTGCATTGTCGTTGTCGATTTGTAGCGCGATCACATTTGCTTTCGGCGCGTAGAAAAAACTCGCCTCTTGGAATAGCGCGCTGATCCCCGTATCTTGGATATGAACTTGTGGAATACCGCGAATTTCATTCTCTGGAACTAAATCAACCCCTTTCAGCTCTGCAACGGCTCGGTTAGCCATCTCACGTAAACGCTTGTGATACGGTTGATATAACGCATCCATCTGCTTATCAGAAGCGATACCGTTAATTTTATAGGTGTAGCTGTCTTTATTAACTAAATTGAATTTACCATCACGCTCTTCAAATTGCAGATCAATTCGAGAAAGAGCACGACCATATTTATCAGGCTCAGTGATAATCACACCATTGACGACGGCTTTATCAATGCGAGTATGCATATGACCCGCCACAATTGCATCAAGCTCTGGGTTGGCATTCGCAATATCAGTCACGCCCGTATTGGCGATATAGTTCTCGTTATCCAAGCCCATATGCGCAACCAATACAATCGCATCTACCTTGTCATCAATTTGCTCAATAACTTTCTTAACTTCTAACGTTGGGTTGGTAAATGTCACCCCTTCTAGGCGGTTAGTACCTTCAGCAAACACTTGTGTCATTGGCGTATCCATACCAATCACACCGATTTTGATCCCATCACGTTCAATAATGGTGTAACCCGGCAGGAATGGGTTGCCGTCAGGACGTTTAATGTTGCCGCCCAATGATTGACCTTTGAATTGTCTTAGCGAACGATCTAATACGTTTAGACCAAAATCAAACTCGTGATTGCCTAATACCCAGACGTCGTAATTCATGTGGTTAAAACCCAACACCATCGGATCGACAGGCTCATCTTTAAAGGTTTCAACAAAGTTACCCTGAATGGTATCACCCGCATCAACAAGAATAGTGTTCGACTGTTCTTCACGGATCTCCGCTACTTTGGTCGCGATCTGACTCAAACTACCACGCATATTGAGTTTATCTGCCGCATAATCCCAAGCCATAAAATGACCATGTAGATCAGAGGTGCCTAAAATCGTTACTTGATGGATATCACCGTCAGCGGCCAAGGTAGGAAAGGTAAGAGAGAGCAAAATAGCGCTCGATAAGATGTGTTTTTTCATTCTTTGTATTCATCTGGTTGTAAACAAATCATGCGCATACTAGTGAACACAAACTCAATCTAATGTGATCATCATCGACTATTACCAAAAGTTAATGATTAGGTTTTCATTATTACGTGAACTAATTCTTATTTAAAACAGAATATGTAACTATTACTTGCCCGTTAATTCAGACAAAGCATTGATATAACGCGACATTTGCACTTTAGCTGGAGGGGCAACTTGGAGGTTTATTCAGATCAAACTGCGTTAGCGTTCGATGTGGGAAAGATTAGGGCCCTAAAGGATACGAATTACAACCAATAAAAAAGGAGAGCCGAAGCTCTCCTTTCCTTAAACCTAAACTGCTAATTAAAGAGCAGCTTTCGCTTTTTCAACTAGTACAGCAAATGCTGCTTTGTCGAATACTGCGATGTCAGCAAGAATCTTACGGTCGATCTCGATAGATGCTTTCTTAAGACCGTTGATGAAACGGCTGTAAGATAGACCATTTTGACGAGATGCAGCGTTGATACGTGCAATCCATAGTTGACGGAATTGACGTTTCTTGTTGCGACGGTCACGGTAAGCGTATTGACCAGCTTTAGTAACTGCTTGGAAAGCTACGCGGTAAACACGTGAACGTGCACCGTAGTAACCTTTAGCTTGTTTTAGAACTTTCTTATGACGTGCACGAGCTTGTACACCACGTTTTACGCGAGGCATTATGCTTCTCCTAAACTAAACGATTGATAACTAAAAAGAATTAAGCGTATGGTAGCATACGAAGTACTGCAGCCACTTCACAACGTGGAAGGATTGCATTTGGACGTAGCTGACGCTTGTTCTTAGTAGTACGCTTAGTCAGGATGTGACGTTTAGTAGCGTGCTTAAACTTAATACCACCAGCAGTTTTCTTAAAACGCTTAGCAGCACCTTTGTTGGTTTTCATCTTAGGCATGATGAATAACTCCGCATTGTTGAGTTGTTTATAACAATAGTAATTAGGGCGAACAAAACCCAACCGCCAGACCTTTAAAGGACTACGGCTAGGTTTTCTTACTTGTAAAAGCCGTTAATTACTTCTTTTTAGGGGCCAGCACCATGATCATCTGACGGCCTTCAATCTTCTTAGGGAAAGATTCGACAACAGCAAATTCTTCTGTGTCGGCTTTCAAGCGATTTAGTACGTCAACACCGATGTCTTGGTGAGCCATCTCACGGCCACGGAAGCGAATTGTTACCTTCACTTTGTTGCCGTCTTCTAGGAAACCAGTCAGGTTGCGTAGTTTTACCTGATAGTCTCCAATGTCAGTTCCAGGACGGAATTTAACTTCCTTAATCTGAACCTGCTTTTGCTTTTTCTTCTGCTCTTTCGCAGATTTGCTCTTTTCAAAGAGGAATTTGCCGTAGTCCATCACTCGACAGACTGGTGGCTCAGCGTTAGGACTGATCTCAACCAGATCCATGCCTGCTTCTTCAGCAGCTGCGATCGCTTCTTGAATCGATACAACGCCAACTGATTCACCGTCAGCGCCAGTTAAACGAACTTCACGAACGCCACGAATTTCACCGTTTAAACGGTGTGGGTTTGTTTTTACCGGCTGTTGGCCGCGTCTTCCGCCTTTAATAGCTTATTCCTCCAGATTGAGCTTACGGCTAGCGATCTCGTCTTGGATGTATGCGATAAAGTCATCCACTTTGAACTTTCCGAGATCCTTACCTTTACGAGTACGTACTGCAATTTCGCCAGCTTCCATTTCTTGGTCGCCACAAACTAGTAAGTACGGCACACGCTTTAAAGTGTGTTCGCGGATTTTAAAGCCAATCTTCTCATTTCTCAAGTCCGCTTTAGCTCTAATTCCACTTTTTTGTAGTTTTTGAGCAACTTCTTGTGCGTAGTCAGCCTGTTTGTCAGTAATATTCATGATTACTGCTTGTTCTGGCGCCAACCAAGTTGGGAAGAAGCCCGCGTAGTCTTCGATAAGAATACCGATGAAACGCTCTAGAGAACCTAGAATTGCACGGTGAATCATCACTGGCACTAGGCGCTCATTGTTTTCACCCACGTAAGTTGCACCAAGGCGACCAGGTAGGTTGAAGTCTAGCTGAACTGTACCACATTGCCATGCACGGTCTAGACAGTCGTATAGTGTGAATTCGATCTTAGGACCGTAGAATGCACCCTCGCCTTCTTGAATCTCGTATGGAATTTCCATTGATTCTAGAGACTGTTTCAATGCTTCTTCAGATTGATCCCAGATTTCATCTGAACCTACACGCTTCTCTGGGCGAGTAGACAGTTTCACAACGATGTTGTCGAAACCAAATGTTTGGTAAGTATCGTAAACCATCTTAATACAGCTGGTTACTTCCTCTTGGATTTGGCTCTCAGTACAGAAGATGTGAGCGTCATCCTGAGTAAAGCCGCGTACACGCATGATGCCGTGTAGTGCGCCTGATGGTTCATTACGGTGACAAGAACCAAACTCTGCCATACGTAGTGGTAGATCACGGTAAGATTTCAAACCTTGGTTGAAGATTTGTACGTGACCTGGGCAGTTCATTGGCTTGATCGCGTATTCACGGTTCTCAGAAGAAGTTGTGAACATCGCATCTGCGTATTTGTCCCAGTGACCTGAACGTTCCCAAAGAACGCGGTCCATCATTAGTGGGCCTTTTACTTCTTGGTAACCGTATTCGTTTAGCTTATCGCGAACAAATACTTCTAGATCACGGAAGATAGACCAACCATTGTGGTGCCAGAACACCATACCAGGTGCTTCTTGCTGCATGTGGAATAGGTCTAGTTGCTTACCGATTTTACGGTGGTCACGCTTAGCCGCTTCTTCTAGACGAGTAAGGTGCGCTTTTAATGCTTTCTTATCATGGAAAGCGGTACCGTAAATACGTTGAAGCATTTTATTGTCGCTATTACCACGCCAGTATGCGCCCGCAACATTCAGCAGAGTGAAATGTTGGCAGAAGCCCATATTAGGTACGTGAGGACCACGACACATGTCGATGTATTCTTCATGATGGTAAAGACCTGGACGATCGTCGCGAGAGACGTTCTCATCCAAGATTTCCATCTTGTAGGTTTCGCCACGCGCTTCAAATGCGTCTCGCGCTTCCTGCCAGCTTACTTTCTTCTTAACAACTTCGTATTTGGTTTTCGCCAGCTCTTTCATACGCTTTTCGATCTTCTCAAGATCTTCTTGCGTTAGCGACTCTTCTAAATCGATATCGTAGTAGAAGCCGTTGTCGATGGTTGGACCGATCGCCATTTTCGCATTTGGGTAAAGCTGCTTAATTGCGTGACCAAGAAGGTGAGCACAAGAGTGACGAACGATTTCTAGACCGTCTACTTCATCTTTAACTGTGATGATTTCAAGGCTTGCATCTTCTTCAATTAGATCACATGCATCTACGCGTTGGCCATTCACGCGACCCGCGATGGTTGCTTTCGCAAGACCTGGACCGATAGATTGAGCGACTTCAAGAGTAGAAACTGGGTTGTCAAATTGACGCTGACTGCCGTCAGGAAGTGTAATAATAGGCATTTTTTATCCTTACAGTGGTGTTGCACACCAAGCAACACTTGCTGGTTTTAACCATCTCAAAATATTGAAATGATTAGTAAATTTGGTTGTTTGATTCGTGGCCAGAGACAAATACGGATGCCCCTTTCTACGACCAAGCGCACATTGTAACCGAAGTTGACAAAATAACAATCAAAGTCACAAAATTTAGTGAATGTTAAGGTAAGACACTGAACAGCTTCTACTCTGACTATCAAGGCATCTCAGCTCTAGCAAAAACAAAAAAGCCGGCAAGATTCACTCTCACCGGCGGTTAAGATCATCGCCTTCACATGCAGTTATAGTTTAAAGAACGACAGTTGTGCTTTTTGCTTTTCAGCAAGTTGTGAGAGTTCACCACTAGCTGCCGCACTTTGAGTAATACCAGAGACATTCTGGCTAACCAACTCAGACATATTAACGACGTTACGACTAATGTCTTGCGTTACTTGAGACTGCTGCTCTGCCGCTGTTGCTACTTGTGTATTGGTGTCATTGATACGAGAAACCGCATCTGTAATACCTAACAGCATATCGTTAGCATGGCGCGCCAGTTCATTATTCTTATCCAACATATCAAGACTTAGCTGCATACTTTCATTCGCCACACCCGATTGTTTTTGTAGCTCTTCAATAATGCCTTGAATCTCAACCGTTGATGCTTGAGTACGAGCCGCAAGCATACGAACTTCATCCGCTACAACAGCAAAACCACGTCCTGATTCGCCAGCGCGGGCCGCTTCAATCGCGGCATTCAGCGCCAACAAGTTAGTTTGTTCTGAGATACCACTGATCACTTCAATCACATTGTTGATTTGCTCAGACTGCTCTTTCAGCTTAGTCACCACTTCAGCGGCATCATTAAGCGCAAAACTCATTTTTTCACTTGCTGCGCTGCTTTCTGCAAAAGTTGCCAATGCTGTTTGTGCCAGTTGGTCAGTATCACGTGCAGTACTGTCGGCAACTTGAGCGTTGTCACTCACATTATCTGCAGTGCACGAGAGTTCATTAACCGCTGAGGCCACTTGCTCAATCTCCGCCATCTCTTGGTGTGCATTTTGCTCCGCTTGGGTCATCACCGCGGCAAGTTCGGTCGATGCTGAAGCCACTTCTTCACTAATGCGAATCAATTGATCGACGGTGTGTGAAAGCTGCTCTACTGTCGAGTTTACATCTTTGCTTAAAGCAACAATCTCGTTGTCACCCTCTTCCGCTGCACGTACCGATAAATCACCTTGCGCCACTCTACGCATGACGCCTTGTAATTTTTGTACTGGCGTTACGATAAGTCCTGATAAATACCAAGCAACCATAAGCGAAATAACGAATACGCCAATCACTACCCACATTGCGATATTTTGTACTTTTTGATTATCTTTTTCGCTTTCAAGCATCGCCAGATTTGCGGAGGCATTGACGCGCTGTGCCAAATCATTAATCGCTTTTACCATCACGTCACCCGACTTGCGGTATTTAGCGATAAATGCATTGTATTCATGCTTAGCCACCAAACCTTGGTCACGGCGGTCAAAGAAACTCACTGCTTGGTATGAGTAATCAACATACTGACCCACTGCCGTCTCTACTTTGCTTAGCTCACTGTTAAATGTGCCGCGCTGTTTCATTACTTCGAAATCCTTTTCGATAAGATCCATACCGCGCTTTAACTCGGCTACGAAACTGTCGCGGCGTGACGAATCGTAAATGGCGTACACTGCACTTATACGCAATGGGTAAATAATGTCATCGATATGCGACAGTTTATCAGTATAAAAAACCTGCGAATCTGCATTTGCTGCAATTTCAGCTTGTTCTTGTTGTAGAGCGTCTTGTGTTGCCCATAAAGCGATAAATAACGCAACAGTCGTAAACAGAACAGGGACGAGGATCTGTTTACGGATAGAAAGGTTGTTCAAAGAGAAAAGCATGCATAGCCTCAGTAAAATAACAATCAGTCTGCATCCATGCCGTGGGAACTATCCCACCCTTCATTCCGGGGGCGCGGAGTTTATTACAGATTATGTCACTAAGTCTAGCGATTAAGTTGCTAATTTTTATGGACTTATATTGGAGAACGAAAGAAAGTTAAGGAATTGATATCAGAGCGATGAGCAAGTCGACCCAAATGTATCTGAGCGACTTGCTAAGGGTAAGGAAAACCCTACAAATTAGAGCTTAAAGAAAGACAGCTGAGCTTTCTGTTTTTCAGCCAATTGAGACAACTCGTTGCTCGCCGAAGCACTTTGACTAATACCTGACACATTTTGACTGACTAATTCAGACATGTTAACCACGTTACGGTTGATATCTTGTGTCACTTGCGACTGCTCTTCTGCTGCCGTCGCGACTTGCGTATTTGCATCATTAATACGAGTCACAGCCTCAGTAATACCTACCAATGCATCATTGGCATAACGAGACAGTTCATTGTTTTTCTCAAGCATCTGCAAGCTGAGTGTCATACTCTCGTTCGCTAGTCCCGATTGCTTTTGTAGCTCTTCAATAATGGCTTGAATTTCGCCGGTAGACTCTTGTGTGCGAGCGGCAAGCATCCGAACTTCATCTGCAACTACTGCAAAACCTCGTCCAGACTCACCCGCTCGCGCCGCCTCTATCGCCGCATTCAGCGCAAGTAAGTTCGTTTGTTCTGAAATACCACTAATTACTTCTATAACGTTGTTGATTTGTTCAGACTGATCTTTCAAGCGAGTAACAACTAAAGCGGCGTCATTGAGGGAGGCACTCATTTGCTCGCTTGCCATATTGCTTTCATTGAAGGTGGATAGCGCAGATTGCGCGAGTTGCTCAGCTTCTCTTGCTGTGCTATCCGCTACTTGCGCATTATCACTCACATTATTCGCAGTACTCGCCAATTCGTTAACTGCAGAGGCAACTTGCTCAATTTCCGCTTGTTCTTGATGCGAGTTCTGTTCAGCTTGATGCATTACTGCTGCCAGTTCGGTGGATGCCGACGCTACATCCTCACTAATCCGAATCAAATGATCAGTTGTTGCCGCCAATCGCTCAACCGTTTGATTGACATCTCTATTGAGCCTTGCTATTTCGTTGTTACCATCAGCATCGCAACGAATCGTTAAATCCCCTTCGGAAACACGGTGCATCACCACCTGTAATTTTTGAATTGGAGCGACGATCTTACCCGAAAGCAGCCATGCGACAATGACAGATAGAACCAAAACACCCAGAACAGTCCAAGACGCAATATTCTGTACTTTAAGCATATTGGCATCTGTTTCGGCCATAACTTGATTATTAACAGTATTCACCCGAGACGATAACAGATTGATAGCTTCAGCCATCTCATTCCCTGCTGCTCGATATTTTTGAATAAAATCATCGTATTCTTGAACACCGACGAGCCCTTGGTCACGCAAGGCAAAGAAATCAGCCGCTTCTTTTGCAATAACAACATACTGACTTATTTTTGAATTAACCACTTGAGCTTCAGCAGCAAATGTTCCTCTCTTTTCAAAACTTTGCAATACCGATGTAACTTCACGCAAACCGGTATTTAATTCAGTTAGAAACGTCTCTCTTCGCTTTGAATCATAAATGGCGTACACAGCACTAATACGTAGCGGGTAAACACTGTCATCAATATGAGCAAGAGAATCTTTGTAAAACATCAATGATTGCGTATGGTCTGCCATCATGGCCTGCTCAGCTTGCAGTTTTTCCTTTGCTATCCAAAGAGCGGCGATCAAAGCGACGACCGTAAAAACTACTGGTAGCAAAACTTGCGCCCGAATGGAGAGGTTTTTCATTGAAATTTGCATATCTATCCCTAAGTTTATCTAAATTTTGCCAATTACATTGAGTCATGAAATGGCGATGCATGCTATTGCATACAAAATTCAAAAACCGAGATCGCAGTCATATAGTTCAAACAAACCACCAACCTATAGAATTAAATAATTAAATCTAGGTCAATTATCAGTTTAAAAAACCAATAAACACCAAAAAAACCAGCTAATAAACAGAAGCCAGAGCAGGCTCTGGCTTCAGCTATAAAACAAGCAAATAACTCTAAAAATCGTAACGTACACCTAAACGTAAGGTGTCTTCTCCGGCTATGACTAAATCTGTCGCAGGGTCTTTCACTTCATCTACATTGTTGATGTAGTAAGACAAGTATGTACGGAAATTACTATTGAATTTATAGTAACCCACCAACTCGATGCCATCTGTATCATCATACTTGGTGCCATTGCCTAGCTCATTTTCTTGATAGGTGTATAACGCAGCTGCAGAGAATTCTGTGGTGAATTGATACTCCGCAACAAACTCCATTGCTTCAAACTCTTTATCGTCGGTACCGGTGGCCTTATCGTCAATATCGCCTTGCGAATAGGTGGCTGCTAGGTAAAGGTTCTCTAATGTGTAACCAATACCGAATAGCGCTTGAGATTCACTGCCGGCACCTTTGCCTAAATCACCACCTGACAAGGCTAAACCTAGATCTAATCCCAGAGGCAACGAGTAAACACCAGCGATACCATAAGCATCACTATCTTCTTCTTTTTCAGCTTGATAAGTGGCTTGCACGAGCAGTGCATCGGATTCAAACGCATAAGCAAAAACGCTATCTTGCTTATCACTTGATGCATCAACAACCTGCTGAATGCCCGAGAATTCAGTGATATCAGTAAAGTCAGAAATGATCACAGACGCCATATCTTGACGCCCAAAGGAAACCGCTTGGCTACCAAATTCAACGCCAGCATACATATAACGATTTTCAAATTCGCTAGACCCTGTATCTTGCTCTGCTTCATAGACTGCAAAAGCAGTTAACGAATCGTTGATCTGCGACTTACCTTTTAGATTTAAGCGGGCACGAGTGCTGTCATCCATTGTTCCTTCAATTTCTGCACCTTTAGAGGTACCAATAAAGTCACCACGAAACTCTACTCGACCGCCTACTTTTAGCTCAGTACCTTCTGAACTATACACTTTTGCCGCCAATGCCGAACCTGAAGTTAGACCGGCGAAAACGGCTAACGCCACTGCTGCGTGTTTCATCTTTCTTTCCCTAATCGATTAATGGTGAGCTTATCGCTCTGTGTTTGAATACCCATTAACCTAAACAAGAAAAATGAAGCTCAAGTGGCACATTTATTATGGTTATGTTTAATAAATTATTGATTTACATGACGGATACATGAATCGGTTAGCGTTCATCTTTTGGCGAAGCCATCACCACCATGGTGGCAATCGAGTTTACAAACTCACATTCACCCAAAACATCCGCGTGGAATTTCTTGTAGCTTATGAGATCCTGAGTCTCTACACGCAGTAAGTATTCCGTTGCCCCCGTAATGCTATGGCATTCCACCACTTCATCAACAAAGCGAACATGCTCTTCAAAGGCAAGTTGAGCTTGCTTACTGTGATTGGACAAGCCAATCGAAACATACGCAATAAAACCGATTCCTAGCTCGCTCGTATTCAGCTTAGCTTTATATCCTGCAATGACGCCACGCTTCTCTAAATCTTGCACGCGACGTAAAGTCGCTGAGGGAGAAAGCCCTATTCTTTCTGCCAGTTCGACATTGGCAATCCGACCATCCTTTTTTAACTCTTGCAATATTCTCTCGTCAAACCGATCCATTTCGACCTCTTATTGTGAATTTAATGCTCAGCCACACAATAAAAGCACAAAATTGAGCCAAGTTCTACGTAGACTATTTCTTAGCCACTAAAAACTTATTCCAAGGAGATCAGCAAGATTATGCAATGGGAACATTTAACGGCTTTGGCTTTATTTGCCTTTGTCTCAACCTTTACCCCCGGTCCGAACAACCTCATGCTAATGACCTCTGGCGCGAATGTCGGCTTCAATCGCACCTTGCCACATATGCTGGGTATCACGATTGGTTTCCCAGTCATGGTGATTTTGGTTGGATTTGGCTTAGTCGAAGTCTTTGCTCGCTATCCTGTCATTCACCAAGTATTGAAAGTCATGAGCTTGAGCTATCTGTTTTACTTAGCGTATAAAATCGCACGTAGTCAGCCACCCCAAACAGGAAATGAAACGTACACACCGCTCAGCTTCTTACAAGCCGCTAGCTTTCAATGGGTCAATCCCAAAGGTTGGTCGATGGCGCTCACCGCAGTTACCGTTTACAACCCAGACAATAGCTTGCTCGGTCTTGGACTGATCGCGTTTATCTACGCCTTGGCAAACCTTCCATCAGGCACGTTTTGGATCGTTGCTGGCAAGCAGTTGCAATACTTCCTCACTAATGCAAAACGCATTCGTCTGTTTAACTATTCGATGGCAGCCCTGTTAGTGATTTCAACCTTGCCGATGATGTAGTTCACTATTAGTAAACTGCATCGAAACGACGTAACAAATGTAAATTAGTTAAAAGATGCTGCGTAGTAGCCGAAATAGGTGGTAATCTAAATGAGAAGAAGAATACTTATCGAGTGCCACAATGCAAACAACGCCATCTCAAGCTGTTACGGTTCGTAGTAACCAAATCATTACACCAAACATGCAGCGCCTTCTGCTACAAGGCGACGTTCTAGCAAACTTCCCCGCTGATTGTGAAGGCGGCTACATCAAGCTGCTATTTAATGCGCTAGGGGGCACTGATCTATCCAGTGTTCCTGAAGGTCAACGCCCAATGATGCGCACCTACACAATTCGTCGCTTTTTAAGCGATGAAAATGCAATTGAAGTGGATTTTGTTCGCCATATTACTGAAGATAACCAATGTGGCTTTGCCTCTCGTTGGGCAATGAACGCACAACTTGGTGATACCATTGAGATTCGCGGTCCTGGTTCGATTTCTAACCTAAATCATGATGCAGATTGGTTTGTGCTTGCAGCCGACATGACCGCACTTCCGGCGCTATCGGTCAAGGTAAAACAACTGCCTAGCGATGCCAAAGGCTATGCCGTAATCCAGGTGGTAAGCCAAGAAGATATCCAGCCTTTAGAAGTACCAGCAGGTATTGAAGTGCATTGGGTGACAGAAGAACTGTCACAAGCGGTTCGCGCTCTACCTTGGCTTGAAGGTCAAGCTTCAGCTTGGGTCGCATGTGAATTCGATTCAATGCGTGGACTGCGCCAGTACCTTCGTAACGAGAAAGAGCTTAAGCGCGACTATATCTACATCAGCAGTTACTGGAAGCAAGGCGTGGCTGAAGATGGTCATAAAGTTATCAAGCAGCAAGATGCTCAAGAGAACGACCAGTAATCTCTAACAAACGATGTTTTGTTTGCATTAGCCCTTCATTGCCGGCGTGACAGGTCGGCAATGAATAGCAAAAGCCTCACTTTTTTGGGGCTTTTAAATCCAACACATATCTCTTCATTTCGAGATGCTATTCCGCCATACGCTCAGCAAGGAAATCAATCAACAAACGCACTTTCGGTGATAGATTACGGTTTTGCGGATACAGAGCCCAAATCCCCTCCCTCTCATCGCGATACTCCTTAAGCACTTCAACCAACTCACCACTATCTAAGGCACTTTGCACGTAGTAGTCCGGCAGCTGAATCAAACCGAGCCCGCGCTTCGATGCATCCATAAGAGCAAAACCAGAGTTACACTGAATTCGACCACTCACTCGAACCGATTTTTCACTGTTGTTTTGTCTAAAACGCCAATGTGCCATATTGCTGACTAAGCATTGGTGATGTACCAATTCCGACAAGCTATGAGGCGCGCCGTATTTTTCAATGTATTCAGGACTGGCACAAACATACAGTTGGCGTGAAGCCAGTCTTTTCGCCACTAGCGTCGAATCACGCAGACGACCAAGACGGATTGCCACATCAAACCCAGCTTCAATTAAGTCCACGGTTTGGTTGGATAGATCCAATTCCAAATCAATTTGCGGATAACTCAGTAAGAATTCATTCAGTAAAGGGGCAACATGCATTTCGCCATACGTGACTGGGGCAGTAATTTTAATCTTACCTTTCGGTACTGCTTGTAAGTCTGTTACCGCAAGCTCTGCGAGCTCCAATCCTTCCACTAAAAGCTTACATTGTTCAAAGTACACCATACCCGCTTCCGTTAAGGTGACTTTACGCGTGGTGCGATTAAGTAGCTTAACCGCTAAACGCTCTTCCAATGCAGAGACTCGGCGACTGATTTGCGCCACTGAGGTATTCAGTTTTTTCGCCGCTCCGGTAAAACTAAACGTTTCTGCCACCGCGACAAACTCACTCACCCCTTCCCAACTCGCCATATCAAACTCTCATTATTACAAATGCGTAAAAATCATTTACATAATAACCCGATTATCATTTGAAATGAAATACATAAAATAAGCACCATCTTGATGAGGCAGCAATACAGCTTAACCTCAACTACCTTTAATAGATTATTCGATGCCGGTGTTAAACACGGGCAACACTAGAAGGAAAACGCAATGGCGCTTGAAATCAAACCAGGTCAAACTCACATCAAATCAAAAGCTATGGTTGCTTGGGCAGCTGGCGAACCATTAAAAATGGAAGAAGTGGATGTTCAACTGCCAAAAGCAGGCGAAGTATTAGTTCGCATCGTAGCAACTGGTGTATGTCACACTGACGCATTTACGCTTTCAGGTGACGATCCAGAAGGTATCTTCCCTTCAATTCTTGGTCACGAAGGTGGCGGTATCGTTGAAATGGTTGGTGAAGGCGTAACCAGCGTTGAAGTTGGCGACCACGTTATCCCTCTTTACACCGCTGAATGTGGCGAATGTAAGTTCTGTAAATCGGGTAAAACTAACCTATGCCAAGCCGTTCGTGAAACGCAAGGTAAAGGTCTAATGCCTGACGGTACTAGCCGCTTCTCAATCAACGGTGAAACTATCTTCCACTACATGGGTTGTTCAACGTTCTCTGAGTACACAGTACTGCCAGAAATTTCATTGGCGAAAGTAAACAAAGAAGCGCCACTTGAAGAAGTTTGTCTACTAGGTTGTGGCGTAACCACAGGTATGGGTGCGGTACTAAACACAGCTAAAGTAGAAAAAGGCGACAACGTTGCGGTATTCGGCTTAGGCGGTATCGGTCTATCTGCAATCATCGGTGCTCGCATGGCTGGTGCAAACCGCATCATCGGTGTTGACATCAACGAAAGCAAATTTGAGCTAGCAAAACAACTTGGCGCAACTGACTGCATCAACCCAATGAAATTCGACAAACCAATCCAAGACGTGATCGTTGAGATGACTGACGGTGGTGTGGAATACTCATTTGAATGTATCGGTAACGTTAACGTGATGCGTCAAGCACTAGAGTGCTGTCACAAAGGTTGGGGCGAATCAGTGATCATCGGTGTTGCTGGTGCAGGTCAAGAGATCTCTACTCGTCCATTCCAACTTGTTACTGGCCGCGTATGGCGTGGTAGCGCATTCGGCGGTGTTAAAGGTCGTTCTGAGCTACCAGAGATCGTTGAGCGTTACATGGCGGGTGAATTTGGTTTGCAAGAGTTCATCACTCACACCATGGGTCTACAAGACGTAAACGAAGCATTCGAACTAATGCACAAAGGTGAATCAATCCGTACTGTTCTACATATGGATAAATAATCCTACCCAGTTCAAACAAACTCGCTCTCTAGGTTTTGCCTAGAGAGCGAACTCACGATACTAATGCTCATTTAAAAGCCTAGAAACTGACCGAGAGATTATCCATGACCATCGAAAACCTCAGCCAAGCAAAAGTATTTGGTGGCTGGCATAAGCAGTACTCACACCAAGCAACTAGTCTAAATTGCGCAATGCGCTTTGCGATTTTCTTGCCACCGAATGCAACACCAAGCAACCCGGTTCCTGCCGTTTACTGGTTGTCAGGTTTAACCTGTACCGATGAAAACTTTATGCAGAAAGCTGGCGCATTTCGCGCAGCCGCTGAACTGGGTATAGCTATCATCGCGCCAGATACAAGCCCACGCGGTGACGACGTCGCCGATGATGAAAACTACGATTTAGGCAAGGGCGCTGGTTTTTACCTTAATGCGACACAAGCGCCGTGGTCAAAACACTACCATATGTACGACTACATCGTAGATGAGCTGCCTAAACTGATTGAAGCCAACTTCCCTGTCTCAAGCGTGAAAAGTATTTTTGGTCACAGCATGGGCGGTCATGGGGCACTCACGATTGGTCTAAAAAATAGCGCCAACTATCGCTCTATTTCAGCATTTAGCCCGATCACTAACCCAATGCAATGTCCTTGGGGGCAAAAAGCATTCACCGCTTACTTAGGTAAATCGGTAGAAAGCTGGAAAGAATATGACGCCACTGAGCTACTAAAACTTGGGCGAGCAAAGTTACCGATGTTAGTAGACCAAGGCGATGCAGACAGCTTTCTTCACGAGCAACTAAAACCAGAATCACTTATCCATGCAGCGAATATGCATGACAGTGAGCTGAATTTGAGAATGCAAGCAGGCTACGACCATAGCTATTACTTCATCTCGACCTTTATTGAGGAGCATTTGCGCTTCCACGCTAAATACTTATTCGCTTAATCGCTACAACACTCAATAAAGCACTTTCAAATTTCTTAAGAGCAAGCCCTTTTCACTGCCGAAAAGGGCTTTTTGTCTTAATCACCCCATCGTAAATGCCATGGCATTTACCCGCATAGCTTTGCGCATCCCCTTGGCTGCGCTACACTAGCAGCAACTTTCGTTTGCTTGTTAGAACAACTCAACATGTCTAAATTAAAAATCGTTTTCTTATCTCTTGTGGTGATCGCTGCTGCGGTAGCTGCATGGGTATTTATCCCAACGCATACCAGTTTAGGTCCACAGATCGCTTCAATCCCTATTGGCAATGATCTAACGTTAGTCGGTCATAAAATTGCGTCGACTGAAAAGAAACTCAATAAACTTAACCAATACTTCTTGATTGCTAATGGCGCTGAAATTGGCGATCAAGAGCCTGTGCTAACTACTTCAGATCAATTCCTACGCGTCGAGTCTGTCAAAGACAACACGTTCACACTCAGCGTTAAAGGTCGCATTGAACAATATCGTAATGATATTTGGGTAGAAAAATCAGATGGTACAGTTCACCACTGGCTGATTAGCTTAGATTCAAGCTACGTGCGCTAAACGTCCCTCGCCAAGTAAAAACACCACCTTGCTTAGACAAGGTGGTATTCCTCACCTAAACAGGTAAAATCTCGGCTCTCATTACGCTGATAGAAGTTTTACCATGCACCAACCAGAGCAATTGTTTACTCGTTTTAACGCCGATATTGAAGGTATTGAATTACCAAACGCGTTTACTTTCCCATTTTACTATCAGCCTCACCCGCTTTGTGTCCTTGCCGCCCAAGAACTACAACAGCACCTTGTTGAGCAATCAAATTGGCAGCACAACTTTGGCAGTGAAAACGATCCAACCGGCACTGGGAAAATGTTTGGTGTACTTTTGGTACGCTCTCCACAAGGCGAACTCGGTTATTTAAGTGCATTTTCTGGCAAAGTCGCCGAGGAAAACCTGCTTCCACATTTCGTCCCACCTGTTTTTGACATGTTGGCGGAAGAGTGCTTTTTCCGCACAGAATTAGCCGAAATTACCGAACTAAACAGCCAAGTAAAACAGCTTTCCGCGAACCCGAAATTAGCCGAGTTAAATGCATCATTGACTCAGCATAAAAACGACTATCAGCAACAAGAGCAGCAGCAACGCCAAGCCATGATTGATGGACGCGCTGCTCGCAAAAATCAGCGTCAGCAAGCTGAAGAAACATTGCATGGTGAAGAACTAAAAACCATTCTCGATGCTCTCGCCAAGCAAAGTGTGGCTGAGAAAAACGTACTGAAATATCTCAAACTAGAGTGGGAAGCCAAGATTTCACTACTGCAAAGCGAGCTCGAGCAACTAAACAGTGAAATTAATCACGCCAAACAGCAACGTAAACATCTGTCTAACGCGCTACAGAATAAGTTGTTTGAGCAGTACCGTTTTCTAAACGCCAATGGTGAACAAAAATCCCTAAAAGCCATTTTTGCCGAGACGACAAACCCAACACCTCCAGCTGGTGCTGGTGAGTGTGCGGCGCCTAAACTGCTTCACTACGCGTATAAACATGGCTTTACGCCGTTGGCAATGGCTGAGTTTTGGTGGGGCGTATCACCAAAATCTGAAGTTAGGCAGCATAAAAAATTCTACCCGTCTTGCCACGGCAAATGTAACCCGATCCTTGGTCACATGTTGCAAGGATTAGACGTCGATCCAAACCCACTGGAAGATAACTGGGGTAAAGACAAAGAGCTAGAAATCATTTACCAAGATGAAGCGATTGTTGTGGTCAACAAGCCTTCTGGTCTGCTTTCAGTGCCAGGCAAAACAATCAAGGATTCAGCCTATACTCGCGTCCAAGCCCTGTTCCCTGATGTAGAAGGACCTTTTGTTCTGCATCGGTTAGATATGGCAACTTCTGGCTTATTGGTTTTCGCCCTCACCCGCCGTGCCAACAAAAGCTTGCAAAAACAATTCATAACTCGAGGCGTTGAGAAACGCTACCTGGCAATGGTTGAAGGCGTAGTTGAGCAAACCAGTGGCGAAATAAACTTGCCTATGCGTGGCGACCCAGATGACCGTCCGCGTCAGCTAGTTTGCTTTGAACACGGTAAACCTGCCACGACTTATTGGGAATTAGTCGAAGTGAAAGATGGACGCAGTAAGCTGATCATGTACCCTAAAACCGGACGCACCCACCAGCTGCGCGTACATTGTGCTCATCATCAAGGTCTCAATATGGCGATGGTTGGTGACGGTTTATACGGTGAAAAAGACTCACGCTTGCATCTGCATGCTGAACAATTGTCCTTCGATCATCCCTACAACCATCAGCGCGTGATCTTTACTGCAAACTGTGAATTTTAGCTTGTAGGATTAATCTTACATGCACACGCTAAGTCACTCTAACTCATTGAGTAAAGAGTGATTTGGCGCTTTTCATTCTGATTCATATTCAGCAAGCTTAAACTTATAATGTGCGTGCTCAGGAGGAAAGTGCATGAGTCACGCCGCATTAGAACAAATAAAAGCGATCATCTCACAACTGCCACTTACACAAGGCGTTGAGGGTGTAGAGCAAACAAAAAACAAAATTAATCAAGTTTGCCAAGATCACCATTATCAATTACCTAAGCTATTCAAACTATTACTTGAAGGTGTAAAAGGTAATCGCAATGATAACCGTCAATATTCAATCATCGTCTTTGAAGAAGCACTGACGCTTTGTCGTGAAGAAGACATCGTACAGCGACTACAGATAAAAACGTTACTCGGGTCGATTTACGCCGACTATGAAGATTTTCATAAAGCTTACGAGCTCTATCGTGAAGTTCTCGAGAATGCTCACTATCTCGATGCCAATTACTTATCGCTGGCCTACACCAACATTAGCGATTTTTACCTCTGCTTAGAACAATATGAGCAGGCCTATCAAATTGCCTCATACGGTGCTCAATATGGGGAAAAAATTGGCCATCATTCCAATCAGGCGATCTGCCTACTTAACATGGGATATGCCTTAGGGAATCAAGAAGGTCATTTCAAGCAAGCCATTTTACACTGCAAACAAGCACAAGAATTAGGCGCTGCAAACGGAGCAACTCGCAGTGAAGCGATCGCGCATGGTTACATTGCTCAAATTATGGCTCGCCATTACACCCATTACAATGCCGAAGAGATTCACTATCATTTTGCTCAAGCTGACGAGTTATTCAAAGATATCTATGATGTACACAACCAAACTGAGTGCCGTGTACATCAAATCGCCTACATGACAAAAACCGGTGATCATCAATCAGCTTTACCACTTGCTTTCGATTTATACGACTCTATTCGAGCCGAAGAGAATTATGGCTTTTTCGCCTTACTGTGCGAAAGCCTCTGCAGTTTATTAAAAACGGTTGGTGATATAGAACGTTTGAACGAAATTCAGTCGCAGTATATACAGGCTTCATGCAAACAAATCGACAAATTACAGCGCAAAGAGTTTGATAGCTTACGCAACCAAATCGAAAAGGCAACTCAAGACCACGAACGTTTAGTCTTGGATAAGATGCAACAACACATTGGTACAGTGACAGAGGTGGGACAGTCCATTGCGACATCAGAAGATATCGCCAATACGCTCCCAATGATATACGAGAAGATCGGCTCAATTTTCCCAACGCAAGAGTTCGGTATCGCGCTCTACCATGAGAAAGATGATACGCTTGAATATTGTTATTTTTACGACAACAACGGCCCTGTAGATAACTTTATCGTTAATTGTGCAACGCAGTATTCCGTCGGAAGTTATGTTGTAAAACAACGCCGTACAGTCCATCTAAATCGAATCAATGACGAAGCTCTTAGCGTCTTTGTGCCAATACAAGAACGCGACCACAAGGAGTGTGCTCATTTTAGAAATGACTCGCCTGTTCAGTCAATCATTCTGACGCCAATTATGATGCAAAATAAAGTACTCGGCGTCCTTTCTATTCAACACTCTTTAGCCGACCAATACTTACAGTACCACTGCAACCTATTTGAACAACTGGCAAGCTTCATTGCCGTGGCACTGGAAAACCATATGCAGCGAAACAGACTGGAGATTGCCTACCAAAAGCTAGAAACGCTATCGAAGACCGATCCATTAACCGGTCTATATAACCGTTACCAACTGGATGACATCGCACCGAAGTTAATCGATAAAGCAATAGAGTCAAATACCTATTTAGCAGCAGCGGTCATCGATGTCGATTACTACAAAGGGTATAACGACTATCATGGTCATCACCAAGGTGATATCGCCCTTGAGCGTATCGCAGGCGAAATGCAAAAAGTGTTCGACCGAGGTACCGACTATTTGTTCCGCTACGGTGGTGATGAGTTCCTGTTGTTGAGCATTGACTCTTCTGAAGAGGAATTGCATCAACGTTTACTCAACTTACAACAGGCAATCCGCGGTTTAGCGCTGACAAACCCCCTCTCGATTTGCAGTGAGTTACTTACCCTATCTATTGGGGCTGCGAGTTTGACTAAACTAGAACACGCTAACCATGGCTTTGAAACTTTATTTAATCTGGCGGATCAAGAGCTGTATAAAGTGAAGAAGGCGGGACGCAATGCAGTCAGTACTGCGGTGCATCAATTGGGACGAGAAGCTTTGCTCGAGTGCTAATTAATCCTCAGTCCCCACAAAACTCGTTGTATTGGGGGGACTGATGCGTCACTAAGCAGGGTTATTTTTGTTCAATTGGGCGAATCACTCGACATGGGTTGCCGACAGCCACCACATTATCCGGAATATTTTTGGTAACGACGCTCCCGGCACCAATCACGCTATTGTTGCCAATTGTCACTCCTGGGCAAACAATCACCCCACCACCAAGCCAAACATTGTCGCCAATGGTGATCGGTAGACCAAATTCAATGCCGTCTTCAACACGCCCTTTAACATCCAACGGATGACCGGCCGTGTAAAGTTGCACATTCGGTGCCAGCAGCACGTTATCACCAATAGTCACTTCGGCTACATCTAACACCACACAATTAAAATTGGCATAAAAGTTCTTTCCGATCTTAATGTTACTGCCATAGTCACAACGAAATGGTGGCTCTAAAAAGGCTTCACAACCATTGGGGATTAATTCATTGATAGCATCACGCCAACCTTGAGTATCGGGAATACTGTTATTCAGCTTTTGCAACGTCTTACGACAAGCAATCCGCGCACTATAAAGCTCTTCATCCCAAGCATTGTAAGGCTCTCCAGCCAACATTTTTTGTTTTTCTGTCTTCATATTCATTGTCTTGGTAGGGTTACACGTTTTTTCGCATATATAAGCGAGTCGGCATTCATTCTATCGTTAATCACAACAAAGCATATCAACAAATTATTCACCTATTCTCGCTGAGCAATGATTGAATTCAATTGATCCATAACTCAAACACTTCGCCCTCAACTTCATGAATGTTTGGGACTTTCTATTTTTATTATTGATAACCTTATAATTAAGGTGGATTTTTTCTCTAAGCAGGACAACACTTATAGCAGCAAAGAGAGGTGATTATGAAAGAGTTCAAGAACATTCTTTTCGTTAGCCAAGGGCTACCTGAGAACCGAGACTCAATCGAGCAAGCTCTTACGCTATCAAAGCGCAACAATGCCTCATTAATGGGCTTGATCGTTTCACCTGCTTTACCACAAAACATGGCTAACTACCGGGATGCGTATCAGCAATCCCTACGCGATACTCTAGATAAAGAAATTACGCAGGTTCAACAAACCATTGAAGACAACTCTGACTTACCATTAGCGGTCGAAATTGCTTGCGGCGATAAACCGGCTTTAAAAATCATTCAGTGCGTGCGAAGCCACCATAGAGATTTACTGATTAAACAAGCGGAGCCTATCAATGACGGGGCTGAAGGGTTTAAAGCGTTAGATATGAAGTTACTGCGCAAATGCCCATGCCCGATATGGCTTCACCGCACAAGTGTAAAACCACATAGCCACAAACGAGTCGCGGTTGCGATTGACCCCATCGTGCACAGTAAAGAAGATAAACAGCTCGTGCTAAAACTACTTACTGTAGCCCGAGCTATCGCCGATACCTGTGATAGTCGTTTGCATATCATTTCATGCTGGCAATATGAACTTGAAAGTTATCTAAGACACCACTCTTGGATTCAAATCGATGACGAACACCTTAACGCTGAAATAGATACATTACGGGATAACCATCGCCAGCAACTCGATCACCTGATTGACGAATCAGGTATCTCTGAGGAATTTACAGTTCATCATATTAATGGGCGCGCCGATGATGAAATACCACAATGTGTGGCGATTCTTGAAATCGATATTCTCGTGATGGGCACCATTGCTCGCTCAGGTATCAAAGGTTTAGTCATGGGTAATACGGCTGAGAATATCCTTCAATCGCTCACCTGCTCTCTCGTCGCATTAAAACCTCAGGGGTTCGTATCACCCATCACATAAACGCTAGAGCCATTGTCTATAAACAGAATTAACCAAAACCTCATCATCGCTATTCCCCTCGCATGATGAGGTTTTTTTCTTAAAAGAAACAGGTGGTGACCAAGCGGTTTGATGTCCACCCACAACGCCATAGTTGTGCTGTTTTCTAAATTAAATTCGCTTCCTCGGAGTGAAAACCGTAAAATGCGCGCCTATTTTTGTTGAGTAAGAAGATTAACAGTGACACGCGATCAATTTGAGTTGTTAGCTCCAGGCGGAGACTTAGAATCAATCAAATCGGCAATTGCTGCAGGTGCGGATGCCATCTACTGTGGCTTAGATCGTTTTAATGCCCGTAACCGTGCTGCCAACCTAACGCTTGATAACTTAAATGGTGTGTTAGAACTTGCTCATCAGCACAACTGCAAAATATTCCTCACACTCAATGTATTGATCTTAGAGAGTGAGATTCCCGCGATAGTTCGTTTGCTTAGCCAATTGAATACCACAACCATTGATGGGGTGATCGTTCAAGATTTAGGTCTAGCATATATCCTTAAGCACCACTTTCCACAACTGGACGTGCACGCTTCGACTCAGCTCAACACTCACAATGAAGGGCAGATTCAATTCTTAAACCAACTCACGGCAAGTCGAGTGAATTTGTCACGTGAATTGAATATCAATGAGATCAAGCACCTCGCGCAATTTGGCAAGCAACACAATGTGCAGATGGAAGTGTTCGTTCATGGCTCATACTGCATCGGCTTTTCCGGTATTTGCTACATCAGCTCTGCGCGTAATGGTGCATCAGGTAACCGCGGTCGCTGTAGTCAACCTTGCCGCGAGCAATACGAAACGACCAAAACCGGGAACAGTTACCCGCTCAATATGAAAGATAATTCTGCTTTTGGTGATTTAGAAGCCTTAGCGGAAGCGGGCGTATACTCACTAAAAGTGGAAGGGCGGATCAAAAAATCACACTATGTCTACACCGTGGTCGATAACTGGCGTAAACAAATCGATCGTCTAGTTGGTGGTAAAGAGCTCTCTCAGGACACCACGGAACTCTACACTGTCTTCAACCGTGATTTTTCTAATGCCTTTTTACAAGGCGAATATGGCAAGTCGATGTATATCGATAACCCGCGTGACCACGCCGTAAAGCATTTCTCAACCATCTATCAATGCCAAAGTGTTGATGATGTTCAGCAAGTAAAAAAGAAGCTTTATGATGACAAAACCGCCATCATTGAAAACGTCGCGAAAAAGACTCAAGACTTTGATATCAGTGGTTTTGCAAACAAAAGCAGTCTAAAAGGCGCGATTGATGTACCAAGCCTGCCATCTATTCCCACGCCTCCGAATCGTGAAGGCGCAGCGCAACTTGCCGTGCTGATTTCTTCCAACGAAGATTGCCAACTTGCTCAGCAAGACAATATTGATGTCTATTACCAAATGCCAATGGGCCTTGCAGATGAGTGGCAAAACCTCATCGCTTTGTTTGACGCTAACCCACGCCTAAAACCATGGTTTCCCGCAATTCTAATTGGTGATGATTATCTGGCCGCACAGCAATTTTTAGCGCAAGTAGAACCACAGCTACTTATCACTAATAATGCTGGCGTTGGTATGCTTGCCAAGCAACTTGGGCTAAATTGGGTTGCAGGTCCGCAAATGAATACCACCAACTCATACGCACTAAAATGTTTACATGAAGAGTTTAACGCTAGTGGGGCCTTTATTTCTAATGAGCTAAATATGAAGCAGATGCGTCATATCAAACGCCCTCAAGACATGCGCAGCTTCTATAGCATTTATCATCCAAACACGCTGCTAACCAGCCGTCAGTGTCTGTTCCAACAAACAGAAGGCTGCAAAAAGATTAAGGTGAATAAAGGCTGCTTGAAGCGTTGTAACAAACGCACATCGATTATTAACCTAAAAGACAATCCATATGTGATTCAAAAACAGCGTGGTAGCCACAATGCGATTTACAGTGAACACAATGTGATGAACCTTGATGTACTGCACGATCTCCCGCACCTGTTCACCGACATCATGATTGATTTACGCGATATCCAAACCGAGACGCAAGTGAACGCAGACAAAATTCAGATCATTAAGCAATTCTTGGCGCTGCTTGCTTCAACCAGCGATGAACATATCGAACAATTAAAACAGGCTATTCAACCAACTACCAATGCACAGTATCGCAAAGGGTTGTAACGCTACCATTCCTTTTAAGGGGTTATCCTTTAACTCCCTTTTTCGCATAGTCGAATTAAACCTACCAAGGTCACAATTTCCGCAATTAGGCGTATCACCTTTTTGCGGAACTCTCTATCTTAATAACGGGGCGATTGGCCTCATATTATTAAGGAAGTTGTATGTTAGTTTGGTCACTTACTGGTTTAATTATCTTTTTAGCTATTCAATTTTTCTCGCCATCTCAAGCTTTCACTACCAAACGCATGTTATGCGCTTTCATGTCCTGCGTTCTCGGTCCACTTATGCTTATTGCCGCCGTCGGCTCTCAAGTCAACGCTAATTGCTGGGTAAAACGCTCCGCATCTGCATAGCCAATCTCATACCCAATGATCAGCCGGTCTTTGAGGTCTTATGGCGGGTCATTGAGTGTTGAAAGCTAAGGTTAGGCAACAACTGATTTCTCTATTCGCACACGATTAGCAATTTCGATTAAGATACTGCGCAGCCACATATTGGCAGGATCATTGGTTAGGTTCTTATGCCAAATCAGGTAGTTTTGAACTTTGTTGTATTCAAAAGGCGGCCTAAAAACCTTGAGGTTCAACTTATCTTTGAAATGCATTGCCATCGACAAAGGCACTGTCGCGATGCAATCCATCTGACTGGTAATCATCAAATTACTAAACAAAGAGCGGCTATGAAACGCAATTTTACGTTTAGACAAATCAATTTGAGTGAACTGCTCTAAGCTGTAAAGATCATTCCGTTTACGCTCTAGCACCGCGTGTTCTTCACTTAAGAATTGCTCTAATGACAAAGTCTCTTGCGTCAATCTCGGGTGACCTTGTCGACAAATCACAACAAACTCTGTTTCCAGCAATAACTGGCTTGCAATACTTGGTTTAGAAGGCGGCACAATATCTATCATGACGTCATATTGCTGTTGAATTAGCATGTCGTAAAGGTGGCTATCATCATCCGGCTGATCGTACACCTCCAAGCTATTACCACCAGCTAGACCGGAAAACTTATCAAGTAAGAACCACTGCAAATGCTCTGGTGCAGTGGTGATAAATCGTCGTGAACTTTGCTTAGGGTCAAATCGGGAGAAGGATTGGAATACGCTAATCAATTGATGCACCGAGCCTTGCACTTGATTGTATAAATCAAGCGCATAACTGGTCGGCACCACACCTCGACCTTTACGAATGAACAACTCTTGTCCTACTTCCTGCTTTAAGCGTCCCAACATGGTGCTGATCGTGGACTGGTTCGTATCCAAAGATTTAGCCGCTTTACTTAAACTGCCATGTTCAATCACAGCAACTAGCGCCACCAGTAAATTCAAGTTCGCGATATCGTTGTTCATCTCACTTTACCAACCCATCGTAATTTCGATAATTATAAATCGTATTAGCCTGTCGATAGATTAACCACTGTCGATTAACCTAGCTAGTAACCACAGCACATAATGAAAAATTGGTGACTAGAATGGCAAAAAAATTTAGAGCACTTTTACTACCTTTGGCGATCAGTAGCGCATTTATTACCCCGCAACTATCTGCATCAACACCGACACTCGAAGCAACGTCCACTAACGGACAAAACTTGCAAACCAGTTCAGCTCCTCATTATAAAAATATCGTTTTAGATCAACGTTATGACGATGGAGTTTTGGTCGAACACTCTTCCAATCTATTTTGGGGGCCTGGCGAACGCATCAAGGTACACACCACGTTTGACCGCACACTTGCATACACAGCAGAATCTGATCACGTGCATGACTCCTTGACTAAGCATAGCCGCAAAATGGATCAAGCAATTATTCAGGTAGATGATAACGTTTATTTGGGATACGGTTTTGGGCTAGACACTCCAGTAATGATAGAGGGCGATGACGGCGTTATCATCGTCGATCCCGGTGAGTCGGTACAAATGGCAGAAAGCGTTAAACAAGAGTTTCGCAAAATTACCAGCAAACCGGTAAAAGCTATCATTTACTCACACAATCATATCGACCATATTTCCGGTGTGCGCGCATGGGTAGACGATGAGCAAATCGCAACTGATGAAGTAATGATCATCGCTCAAGAAGGCTTAACTCAGGCAGTGGCTAACTGGTCTTCAAACCTTGGTCCATTGTTAGGTCAACGAACCTCTTATACTGGCGCAAAGCATGTTGAAGAAGGTGAGCACGGAACGGTAAATGACGGATTAGGTCCACGCTTCATGCAAGGGGATATCTCATTTATCGAGCCTAATGTGACACTAAAAGATCGCTTGGATATCACAATTGCTGGCGTTGAGATGGAGATTGTGAATGTTCCATCTGAAACCAAAGATGAGGTAGTGGTTTACCTACCTAAGCAAAAAATCCTTCATGCGGCGGAAGTGCTTCAAGGCGAGAACTTCCCTAACTTACACACCATTCGTGGCACTAAGTTCCGTGATCCTACGATGTGGTTTAAAGGCATCGATGTAATGCGTCAGTTCGACACAGAAGTGATGATCAACTCGCACGGTCGTCCTGTTGAAGGCAAAGCCGCCGTAGATAACGTGCTGACTGCTTATCGTGATGCGATTCAATACACCCATGATCAAACTATCCGCCATATGAACAAAGGGCTGACGCCAGATGAGTTAGTGGAAGTTGTTAAACTACCTACTCACCTTGCCTCACATCCATGGCTAGGCGAGCACTATGGCACCGTTGCTCACGCAGTGCGTCAGATTTATGTTGGCTATGTCGGTTTTTATGAAGCGGATCCTTGGCAATTAGAGCCGATGGCTTATCAACAACGTGCTCGCGCATTTGTCGAACTCATGGGTGGTCGAGACAACATTATCAACACAGCGAAGGCGGCGATCGAATCAGAAAACTACACCTTTGCTGCTGAAATATTGTCCTACCCAATTACCGTCAATCAAGACGATATGGAAGCGCGTCAGCTAAAAGCTTCAGCGTATAAAAAATGGGCAGCCGACCAAGTCAATATTAACTGGCGAAATTGGGCATTGAATGCAGCCGCAGAACTGGAAAACAAGCAAGATTTCTCTAACTTGATCAGTTTTGCTTCTGTTGATGTGATGACAGCTCTACCAAGCAAGCAGATTTTCGACATGATGACCGCTACTCTCATCGCGGAAAATACATTAGATACGGAAATGGCGTTGACTTACAACTTCGCTGATACCAATGAAACGTTCACGCTAGAGATTCGTCATGGCATCGTCCAACTGCATGATACGCCTTACCCAAACAGTGACATCGAGATCGACACGACTCGTGCGGTATTGAACGATATTTTGCTTGCCGGTGCGAATGGGCAACAAGTTCTGGCGGAGAAAATACAGTCAGGGGAACTCAACTTTGCCAAGGGTGATATACCAAACTTCGGGCAGTTTATGAGCTACTTTGATAAACCAACGTCACCGCAAGATCTAAAACTTATCTTACGTTAATTCAACGTCACGGAGGAGGGAGCCTCAGGTTTCTTCCTCTTTTAGGAGTCAGCTATGCTCAAGTATGCCCTCACTCTCTTCCTTTTACTGCCAAGTTTAGCGTTGGGCTGTGGGCTTCACCAATCATTTGGCTTACACATCACCAGTAAGCCCGGCTCCCTAGACGTCTTTACTGAGATCATCGCGGCCCGCAAAGCCGGCGACTTAACCAACACCGCCAAACCTGACCAATTTAAACTATTTTCTATAAAGAAAGCCTTTAGCCAAGCAGCCATCACCGCGCCAAACTTCACTATTTTTGAAGCGATAAAAGGCCACTATAGCCAAGTCACAACAAGTAACTCATATCAAATCACGGGACGCAATACATTACCTAATGATGAGGATTTAGTGTTAGTTACAGAACTGGATGTATTAGATGCACTTGCTACAGGTGGGCTAAGTTGGCAAATCGCCAAAGAGTCAAAATTGGTTCGCATCAATGGTTCGCCAGATCAAGTAGTTCAATTAGATGCTTGGATGACAAGCTTATTCTACTAACTCTTTCAACATAATTAAGCGATTAAAAACTCACTCTATGACTTACAAAATTAAGCTTTTAACACTCTCTTCCATTATGTTTGCCACACACAGTTTTGCTGGCGGCTATATGTTTCCTGAACTGGGTATGATGAGCATCAGCACAGCTGGCGCAGGAGCACAAGCCGTTGCTGAAGGCGCAGAAACCTCGTTTGCCAACCCTGCCGCCATGACAGAGTTCGACAGCACCCAAATCGCATTCAACCTTCAACGCATGGTTTCAGACATTGAATACACCGACTTCGGCTCTACTGGTGCATTTTCCCAAGGCGAGAACACCACTCAAGCAGGGACAGCAATGCCAGTTGCCTCTTTTTATATGGTCACTCCGCTCAATGATAAATGGTCGGCTGGTTTGGCCTTTGCCTCAACTGGTGGCTCACTTATCGACTACGGGGACAACTTCAAAGGTGTGCTTTTACTTAAAGATGCGCAGTTGTTAACCGCACAACTTAACCCTAGCGTGGCTTATAAGGTCAACCAAGATCTATCTATCGGTGTTGGGCTAGTGGCAGAGTATGGCATGCTAGAGCAAAACCTCGCAGGCAGCAGTCAATCAGGCTTGCCTAACGTTCAAGCTGACGGAGACAGTTTTGAGCTCGGTTACACACTAAGCGCCCTTTATCAGCTGACCGAAGGTCATCGCATTGGCTTTGCGTATCGTTCTGAAATTAGCCATGACATGGAGGGTAATATTTCCGTACGCAGTAATAAGATCAATTCTTCGGTCAATATTGTTATGCCAGCAACTGCTTTTGTTAGCGGTTATCATACGATGAATGAAAAAACAGCCCTACTTTGGAGCTTAGGCTGGACCGACTTTAGTGAGATTGAAAATACCGCTATTTCTCTTACCGATCGTCAAGGCGGGATAAACATTGCTCGTGATTGGCAAGATACTTTCTCCGCAAGCCTTGGTATGCATTACCAAGTTACCTCAGATTGGCGTTTAGAGAGTGGACTATACTACGAAACATCACCTCAAGATGATCCTCAGTTTCAATACCCAGATGTGCCAACTGGTGAGATATGGAAACTGGGTATGGGCGCCAGCTACAACTTATCATCACAGTGGCGAATGCAGCTTTACTATGAATACTATTATGGTGGCACTCCGGAAATTGAATACTCAACCGACAATCTCGGCACATTACATGGTGAGTATGACGCAGATATTCATTTCTTTGGCGTACTAATGAACTATTCGTTCTAACTTGCTAACTTAAAATAAAGTCTGCAAGACCAGTCGAAATTCGAGCCATAAAGACAGATACAGCATCAAACAGATAGTTTACAATTGAGGTTAGTATCAATTAGGCAAAGTAATCATGACGCAAGCACCAACCAAAATTACCTTTTTTGAATTTTTAACCCCGCTTATCACCTCTGGAATGAAAACCATCACCATTCGTGATGAAGCTGAAAGCCATTATGTCCCAGGTACGCAAGTGGAAGTGTTTACCTTGGAAGCCGATAAGAAAGTTTGTGAAATTAAAATTTTATCCGTGGAGCCTTTGCAGTTTGATGAAATCAATGAATTTCACGCGCAGCAAGAAGCTTTGCCACTCGATGAATTAAAACGTTTAATTGCGGAAATTTATCCAAACTTGAATGAGTTGTATGTCATTAGCTATGAGCTAATATAACTAAACAAAAAAGAGGCTCTTGCCTCTTTTTTTACCTCTATACCCAAGTACCTTGAGGTTACTTGGGTATATCAGATCGTCACCACTTACTTTGGCTCTTACGCCTAAGCGCCACATACAATACCAACAGTAGTAAGGGCAAGTAAGCAACTAACACATTCAGTAATTGATCAACTACCTTCAATGAATCAACAAGCTGATTATTGATATAACGTTGCTCAACAAACAAGATAATTACAGGAAGGGCGATATATAAGATGCCTACGCAAATTCCGAATATCGCGTACTGGGCGGCTTTAGTAATGCCATTGAATACATCAAGAACCATGCTAAAGAGTAACGCAAAAATTAAACTCAGTAACAAAGCTTGAGCCATGGTTAACGCCCAAGAACTGATACCACTATCCCATTTGAAAACGAGTGACAAACCATCAAGCACCAGCAACACGGTTCGTTCTGATACGGTGCTGTACCAATGACTCGAGAAAACAAAATCATAACCGCTAATGGTGACTAACCCTAAAATCAAGGCACCAATACCACACAGAAATTTATACATGCTTTCCTCTAGAGTTTACTTGCCGAACCAAACAGCGCCCAAATGTCATCTTCTCCTATATACGCAAGCAGATGAATAACATAATAAAGATGGCCTTCCCAAGTACTCTGACGAAAAACTTAACCAACACCTCAGTTTTTCCTAATAATTCATACTAACTTGTCGGATAAGCTACGGAAATTTAATAGAAAAGTTCATAAGCCATATCGCTATCCCATACTCAAGTAACCTCAAGGTGCTTGGTTCAGCGAGAATGACTTGGCTTACGCGTAAAGCAATGCTTTAAAGATCTAGTGGCTCTAAAGCAAAAAACCATTAACAATACCGTTCTCTAACTCGATGCTACTCAAAAAGGCTTGGGACTCTGTCGCGCAATAGTCAAAAGGCTAAACGAGTCAGAGTCTTGATTGACTTTCTATTGGAAAAAATCTCGCAGGAATCACAATGACCCAACCTACTCTTTATATATTCTCCGGGCTTCCAGGCAGCGGTAAAACCACCCTCGCTCAAGAGTTAGCCAAACACACAGGTGCACTGTTTCTGCGTATTGATACTGTCGAGCAAGGACTGCGGGATCTCTGCAACTTTAAAGTAGAAGGTGAAGGATATCGCCTAAGTTATCGCATTATTAGTGATAATCTTAAGCTGGGTATCAGCGCCATTGCCGATAGCTGCAATCCGATTCCCCTAACGCGTAAAGAATGGCAGCAGGTTGCCCTCGATGCCAATGCTCGCTACATTAATATCGAAATCTTCTGCAGCGATCAACTTGAGCATAAAAAGCGTGTTGAGGAGCGTATCTCTACTATCCCCTCACTGAAACAACCTTCTTGGCAACAAGTGGTTGAGCGAGAATATCCCCCATGGTCAACACAGGTGATTCGTATCGACACTGCGGGTAAATCGATTCAAGACTGCGCAAACGAATTGTTTGCACAGATCGCTCAGTTACCCCGTTAAAGCTTTTGCCACTCATTGATTGCTGAATGACCTAACTCAAGCCCTAACTGATACGCGCTTTGTAACGAACTTGCATCGCGGCTTAGGCGCTTGAGTTTGAAACTTTCCGGCGGACACACCTGCATGATTTGCACGCCTGGCGGAGGATTCTCGATAAGCGCTAACGTTTGATTGTAGCGCTCACTGCGAGTAAGCATGGGTTCAATCAACTCTGGCGTATCGCGCAACAAACGTTTAAGCAAAGGCTTAAATTTCTCACCACCCTTACGATAACTGGCAGGACGACTGCGTAACACCATAATTTTGCGCGCCCCACGTGCAATAGCTTCTGCGACGGGAATCGCATCGGCAACACCACCATCCACATAACGATGCTCACCTAACTCAACACCATGCCGATACATAATGGGTAATGCACTCGACGCTTTCATGGTTTCGGCCAGACTGTCGACATCTGGCGTATGGTACTCGGCGTATCCTGAATCTTGACGTGCTACGACCAAGAAGAATGGCCTCGGATCTTCGCGCAATACGCGTTTATCAATACCGAGCTCTTCGAGGGTAATTCGCCACATCCAATCCAAATCCATTAAATCGCCACCACCGAGATACTGACGTAAGTTAATGAACTCTTTACGACGGCTATAATCGAGGTAAATCTTAAGGTTTCGACCCGGCATTTTTGCCAAATAGGCAGCAAGGTTGCTGGCGCCAGCTGATACGCCCCAAAAACTATCAAAAGGAGAAAATTCTTGCGCTAAAAAGTGGTCTAGTACGCCACAAGAAAACACACCGCGCATTGCGCCACCTTCAACAATTAATGCTGACTCACCCACTTGCATTATCGTATCCATACACCCTTCAATTCTTATTCCTGATCGACTCCACATTACCAGAAACGCTATGCTGTTAAACAGGAAAAATTGTCCAATCCGAAATAGGTGGTAGTGACCTAAGCCTGCAAGGCTGTTAAGGTTTGTCTCTTACTTGGATTTTTTGCGGCAATGGAATGTTCGAACAAGTCATAGGAATACTGTTTCCGGTTTTTGCGTTAGTGCTCGTTGGTTATTCGGTTGGGCGTTGGATTCGTCCCGACTTTAAAGCCATCAACCGCATTAACATGGACACCTTTACTCCTGCACTGGTCTTTTCATCGCTGGTCGCCATGCCGCTCGATACTGAGCAGATCCCGCTGCTTAGTGCAGCGTTAATTGCCGTATTAGTACCTGGGTTGGTGATGGTGCCAATCTGTAAATTAATGAAACTTGAATTTCGTGCCTGGGCTCCGCCGCATATGTTCCGCAATAGTGGCAATCTTGCGATTCCACTGTTTACTTACACGTTCGGTGAATCTGCACTCGCGGCCGCGGTATTATTATTTGTTGTCTCTGCCTGTACCCATATTAGCCTTGGTTTAGCTGTGTTAAGCAATGGTAACCCATTCAAGCAAGTGATTCGTATGCCGGTGTTCCTTGCCGCCGCCGCCGCACTAGCGATTAACCTTGGCGGATTCTCAATTTGGATACCACTTTATGAAGCGACCGCTTTGTTAGGGCAAGCGGCTGTGCCAGTGATGCTGCTCTCTCTTGGTGCACAAATGTGTAATATGCGCCTATCAGGGCTCAAAGTGGGATTATTGTGTACAGCGCAGTCTTTGTTTACCGGTGCAGTGGCGTTTGCTTTAATTTACTACTTTATTCCGCTACCAACCATGCAATTACAGATGATGGTGCTGTTCGCTATGCTGCCACCAGCGGTAATGAATTATTTGTTTGCGGAGCGATTTGATATTCAGCCAGAGCAAGTGGCATCAATGGTACTCTACGGCAACTTCTTTAGTATACTAACGTTGCCATTACTGCTCTCATTTGCCTTGTCGCTTTAGAAGTTGTCTTCTGGTTCAGTCAGCAGTGACTCTCCAGTGTGCTCAGCCGCGCGAGTATCTTCTGGGTTACGCAAATTACAGCTGTCGAGAGACAAACAGCCACAGCCAATGCAGCCATTAAGATCTCGCTGTAGCGCTTTAAGTTGCAAAATCCGATGCTCAAGATCAGCGTGCCATTGCGTCGCCATCGCTTCCCACTGAGCTTTGGTTGGCGCTTTATGCTTGGGTAAAACGGCAAATGCTTGAGCGATTTCTTCTAAGCTCATCCCAACTTGTTGTGCTGCTTTGATCACCGCGACACGACGAATCACACTGCGGTCATAACGGCGCTGATTCCCTTGATTGCGCCAACTGCTAATCAAACCTTTCTGTTCGTAGAAGTGCAAGGCCGAAACCTTAACACCAGCCCGTTCTGCAACTTGCCCTACCGACATCTCCATACCATCCTCCCAGCAACAAATTATTTTTATTAAAGCACTTTACCTCAACCTAACTTGAGGTTTTAGGATGAGGGCATGACTTAATTACTGCTCACAAGGATGTTCGAGTATGTTCAAAATTTTTCCATACCAATACGCTCCCTATCTCAGTGCCCGTTTTTTCGATGGGATTTCTTCTGGTCTATTTATGATGGCGCTGCCATGGCTAATTTTACAAAACGAAAACATGGGTAGCTTTGTCGCGCTTATTGCACTCACCAGTACCGCGACTTCGTTTTCATTAACTCCTTTTATATCCACGCTTATTGATCGACACTCACGCAAACAGATCTTGCTTGTTGTACAAATAATACAAGCCTCGACCGCACTACTGGTCGCGCTGTTATTTGCAGTGGGCGTTGGGTCAATTTGGTTACTAGCGGCAGCAAAGTTTATCTTTTGGATTTCCTCTAACCTTGCATGGTTAACCAATAATGCCTTCACCCAAGAACATTTCGAACCGCACGAGTACCCGAAAATATCTGGTTACCAAGAAATCATTATGCAGGTAACGACCTTAGGAGCAGGCGCTTTAGGTGTCATTCTGCTAGAAATATGGAGTGTTAGCCAATTCGCGCTCTTTGCAGGCTTTGCATCGACGCTTTCAGCACTCTGCTACCTCTACACCCCCTATCGACGCCAGTTAAGAAAACCACGTAAAAACGAACCTTTTACTAAGCAAGTCAAAGAGATAAGATCTATATTTAGCAGCAATATAATACTCTTCGCCATGCTCATGCTCTCGAGTCTAAGCTATCCGCTACTGACTCTATTGGGAAATTTAATTCCCATAGTATTCAGCGAAAGAGGTATCGATGGACAATGGTATGCTGGCTATAACATGGCCTTTGGTTTGGGATCATTGCTAACCGGTATTGCGCTTACCAAATTACTTAAGTTGGCGAGTTACCTAAATATCATTCGTATTTCTTTGCTGCTGGTGAGTTTAGCCTTATTGGGAATTAGTTTATTTAACCAACCGATATGGATATTAGTGTTTACCTTAGTATTTGGCTTTTTTAATGCGCTCAATCGCATTGCAAGAACAAACTGGATGCATCGTAGAATTCTAATCGAACAACGTGGTCGAGTAGATGGGGGGATTGCTATGTTTACCACTGTGGCGCAAAGTTTATTCTACATGATGGTTGCGATCCTGAGTCACTACCAAACTACGGAAATGGGCTTTTACATCGCTGCGACAGTAGGATTAAGCGCTACGATTGGGGTCACCATATTGCAAAAGCATTATCAAAAAGGCGTTAAGAATGTCACTCCAATTGCCCACAGTAGTTAAAAAAAAGCCAACCAATAAAGGTTGGCTCAGACTGCTGACAAAGGTCTAGCTTTCGAGCTAGACCTTTGATCTAATAGGGGTATCGAAATATGGATACTCCGATATGCTTCAAGAACCGACTCCGCAACAATACGAACTGGAAATGGTAACGATGGA
>NZ_JADILO010000070.1 GCF_015278125.1 Vibrio fluminensis | reverse complement strand
TCTTACCTTCTAGGTCGCCTAGAGCGATTGGAAGGCTACCACGACGGAAGTAGATTGACTTAGGTAGTTTGTGCCACAACATGTTTTCAGCTCGCTTCGCAACAGTTTTCTTGTTGATTAGGTGCTTAGGACCAACGTTTTCAGAGATAGAGTTACCACCCCATGAACCACAACCTAGCGTTAGAGATGGTGCTACGTTGAAGTTGTAAAGGTCACCGATACCACCGTGAGTAGTCGGGATGTTTACAAGGATACGTGCCGTCTTCATCTTGTCGCCGAAGTAACGGATACGGTCTGCGTTCACGTCTTGGTTAGTGTATAGACCAGATGTGTGGCCGATACCGCCGATCTCAACCATAGTTACCGCTTGAGCAACTGCGTCTTCGAAGTTGTCAGCGCGGAATAGACCTAGTGTTGGAGACAGTTTCTCGTGAGCAAATGCGTCATCGTATGAAACTTTACCAAGACCTTCACCAACAAGAACTTTAGTGTCAGCTGGAACTTTCACGCCTGCCATTTCAGCGATTGCTGCAGCTGGCTGACCTACGATTTTCGCGTTTAGGTTGCCGTCGATTAGCAGAACTTTACGAACTTTGTCCGCTTCCGCTTTGTTTAGTACGTAAGCTTTGTGAGAAGCAAAACGCTCTTTCACTTCGTCGTATACAGAGTCAACAACGATTGCAGCTTGCTCAGAAGCACATACTACGCCGTTATCGAATGTTTTAGACATTAGGATAGAAGCAACAGCACGTTTGATGTCTGCTGTTTCATCGATAACAACTGGAACGTTACCTGCACCTACACCGATTGCTGGTTTACCAGAAGAGTAAGCCGCTTTAACCATGCCTGGACCACCAGTTGCAAGGATAAGAGCGATACCATCGTGCTTCATAAGAGCGTTAGAAAGCTCAACTGAAGGTTGGTCAATCCAACCGATGATGTCTTTTGGTGCGCCTGCTGCTACCGCTGCATCTAGAACGAGTTTAGCTGCGTCGTTAGTTGAGTTTTTCGCACGTGGGTGTGGTGAGAAGATGATACCGTTACGAGTCTTCAGAGAGATCAGAGATTTGAAGATCGCTGTTGATGTTGGGTTAGTTGTTGGAACGATACCGCAGATGATACCTACAGGCTCAGCGATAGTCATTGTGCCTAGGTTGTCGTCTTCTTCAAGAATGCCACACGTTTTTTCATCTTTGTATTTGTTGTAAATGAACTCAGATGCGAAGTGGT
>NZ_JADILO010000069.1 GCF_015278125.1 Vibrio fluminensis | reverse complement strand
TCTTACCTTCTAGGTCGCCAAGAGCGATTGGAAGGCTACCACGACGGAAGTAGATTGACTTAGGTAGTTTGTGCCACAACATGTTTTCAGCTCGCTTCGCAACAGTTTTCTTGTTGATTAGGTGCTTAGGACCCACGTTTTCAGAGATAGAGTTACCACCCCATGAACCACAACCTAGCGTTAGAGATGGTGCTACGTTGAAGTTGTAAAGGTCACCGATACCACCGTGAGTCGTCGGGATGTTTACAAGGATACGAGCAGTCTTCATCTTGTCGCCGAAGTAACGGATACGGTCTGCGTTCACGTCTTGGTTAGTGTATAGACCAGATGTGTGACCGATACCGCCGATCTCAACCATGGTTACTGCTTGAGCTACTGCGTCTTCGAAGTTGTCAGCGCGGAATAGACCTAGTGTTGGGGATAGTTTCTCGTGAGCAAATGCGTCATCGTATGAAACTTTACCTAGACCTTCACCAACTAGAACTTTTGTATCAGCTGGAACTTTAACGCCTGCCATTTCAGCGATTGCTGCTGCTGGCTGACCTACGATTTTCGCGTTTAGTGCACCGTCGATTAGCAGAACTTTACGAACTTTGTCCGCTTCAGCTTTGTTTAGTACGTATGCTTTGTGAGAAGCAAAACGCTCTTTCACTTCGTCGTATACAGAGTCAACAACGATTGCAGCTTGCTCAGAAGCACATACTACGCCGTTATCGAAAGTCTTAGACATTAGGATAGAAGCAACAGCACGTTTGATGTCTGCAGTTTCATCGATAACAACTGGAACGTTACCTGCACCTACACCGATTGCTGGCTTACCAGAAGAGTAAGCGGCTTTAACCATGCCTGGACCACCAGTTGCAAGGATAAGAGCGATACCATCGTGCTTCATAAGAGCGTTTGAAAGCTCAACTGAAGGTTGGTCGATCCAACCGATGATGTCTTTTGGTGCGCCTGCTGCTACTGCTGCATCTAGAACGAGTTTAGCTGCGTCGTTAGTTGAGTTTTTCGCACGTGGGTGTGGTGAGAAGATGATACCGTTACGAGTCTTCAGAGAGATCAGAGATTTGAAGATCGCTGTTGATGTTGGGTTAGTAGTTGGAACGATACCGCAGATGATACCTACAGGCTCAGCGATAGTCATTGTGCCTAGGTTGTCGTCTTCTTCAAGAATGCCACACGTTTTTTCATCTTTGTATTTGTTGTAAATGAACTCAGATGCGAAGTGGT
>NZ_JADILO010000068.1 GCF_015278125.1 Vibrio fluminensis | reverse complement strand
GGTCCTAAGCACCTAATCAACAAGAAAACTGTTGCGAAGCGAGCTGAAAACATGTTGTGGCACAAACTACCTAAGTCAATCTACTTCCGTCGTGGTAGCCTTCCAATCGCTCTWGGCGACCTAGAAGGTAAGAAACGCGCATTCCTAGTAACAGACCGTTTCCTATTCAACAACGGTTACGCAGATGACGTAGTAAGCCTACTGAAAGCACAAGGTATGGAAGTTCAAACGTTCTTTGACGTTGAAGCTGACCCAACGCTATCTGTAGTTAAGAAAGGTGCAGAAGCAATGCAAAGCTTCCAACCTGACGTAATCCTAGCGCTAGGTGGTGGTTCACCAATGGATGCAGCTAAGATCATGTGGGTAATGTACGAGCACCCAGAAACTCACTTTGAAGAACTAGCAATGCGCTTTATGGACATCCGTAAACGTATCTACAAGTTCCCTAAAATGGGTCAAAAAGCTGAGCTTGTATGTATCACTACCACTTCAGGTACGGGTTCAGAAGTGACGCCATTCGCAGTTGTTACAGACGACGAGACTGGTGCTAAGTACCCACTAGCTGACTACGAACTAACCCCTCAAATGGCTATCGTAGACGCGAACCTAGTAATGAACATGCCTAAGTCTCTAACAGCATTCGGTGGTTACGATGCAGTAACACACGCTCTAGAAGCTTACGTATCAGTTCTAGCGAACGAATACTCTGACGGTCAGGCTCTACAAGCACTTAAGATGCTAAAAGAGTACCTACCTTCAAGCTACGCGAACGGTGCAGGTGACCCAATCGCTCGTGAGAAAGTACACAACGCAGCAACAATCGCTGGTATGGCATTTGCGAACGCATTCCTAGGTGTTTGTCACTCAATGGCACACAAACTAGGCGCTGAGTTCCACCTACCACACGGTTTGGCTAACGCACTACTCATCTCTAACGTGGTACGTTACAACGCGAACGACAACCCAACTAAACAAACTGCGTTCTCTCAATACGACCGTCCACAAGCACGTCGTCGTTACGCTGAAGTTGCTGACCACCTAGGCCTAAGCCAAGCTGGTGACCGCACTGCTCAGAAGATTGAACGTCTACTAGCATGGTTGGAAGAGCTGAAAGGCGACCTAGACATTCCACTGTCTATCCAAGCGGCTGGCGTAAATGAAGCTGACTTCCTAGCGAAAGTTGATGAACTAGCGGTAGAAGCGTTCGATGACCAATGTACTGGTGCGAACCCACGTTACCC
>NZ_JADILO010000067.1 GCF_015278125.1 Vibrio fluminensis | reverse complement strand
GTAAGCGCCCCATGAGCCCACGGGGCGATATTACTAATGTTTAAAGTTCCAGGGTAGGAGTGCATCGATATCTGGCTCAGTTTGCGCTAGCTCTTTCATGCACTTGACCATGTAGTCGTAGAGGATAAGCCCGTTTGCTTTGGCTGTTTCCACGATGCTGTAAAGCATCGCGCTCGCCGCAGCACCATTTGGTGTGCTCGAGAAGAGCCAGTTCTTCCTGCCAATGACCAGCGGTTTAATTGCGCGTTCAGCACGGTTATTGTCTATCGATAAGTGGCCATCATCGATATAGCGGATCAGCTTCGGCCATTGTCCAAGCGTGTATTTTATCGCTTTGCCTAGCGGGCTAGACGCTATCACTTGTTGAGTTGTCATCCACTCGTACAACTCATCAAGTATTGGCTTGGCATACARTTGACGTTCTGCTTTTCGTGTCTCGACAGACGCACCTTTTAATCGTGATTCTATCCCATAGAGTTTCTGGATTTTGGCCAGCGCTTTATCAGCTTTGCCTGACTTACCTTTGCCTTGAACCTTTTTAGCATCCATGAACTTACGCCGTGCATGCGCCATGCAACCAACATTGGTGACTTGGTGAAGGCCGTCATAGGCACCATAGCCATCGGTCTGAAGATAACCATTATAATCCCCTAAAAAGGCAACAGGGCACGCCCTCGCGCGACTGTTTTGATAGTCGTACAAGGCGATATTTTTCACRTTGGGGAGTGCGGCATCTGGCGARTCTGCGCCCGAGCAGTAAAGCCACATATAGCACTGTTTGTCTTCCTTGAGGACATTGAGCGGTGTTTCATCCGCCTGAACCACCACTTGCTCGAGTAGGTGCGCTTTCAAGACCTTATAAAGCGGGACGAACTTCTCACTGACTTGGATAACCCACCTTGCCATGGTGGTTCGTGATAGTTCGATACCCGATTGGGTAAACAGCGACTCTTGGCGGTAAAGTRGCATTGCGTATTGGTATTTACCAAGGATGATATTGGTCAGTAAGCTTTCTGTTGCGAAGCTCTTCGGGATAATGCTTTGTGGTGCTGGCTTTTGAACGATGAGATTGTTGCCTTCAGTTTGCTCGCACTGACGACAAGCATACTTAGGACGAACATATTCCAGCACTTTGAGTACCGCTGGTGAGAACTCTAGTTTTTCACTGCGGTCTTCACCGATTTTATGAAGACCATGCTTGCAGCAAGCGCACTGCTTTTCATGGTCGTCTAAGTCGAGCTCGATAACCTCACGAGGCAAGGTCTTTGGAAGTGGCTTGCGCTTACCACGTTTCTTCGTCGTAGTGGTTGTCGTGACCTCAACCTCATATTCCTTAGCGGCTTCACATTCCACTTCGTT
>NZ_JADILO010000066.1 GCF_015278125.1 Vibrio fluminensis | reverse complement strand
CCTGTCTCTTGATCACAAGTCTTGTTGCTCAAGAGACTTAGCGAGTTCATACCCTTCAAGGATGGTTTGTAACCTAAACCATCCTTGCCATAAGGTTTTTATAGAAGCACGACCTGTCCGCTTGGTATCTTTCCACCCTCCTAACCGCGCAATACCTATGTAAGCCCATGATATATCTGGTGCTTCTTTCGGTAGTTCTTTCTTCTCCAACTTTAACCACATGAGCTTCCATGCTTTGCCTTTTAATACCTGCTCACAACTGCTCTTAGATAACTCGTCTGATTCATTCATAAATCTCAACTGGAGTAACCGAGTCGCGATAAAAGCCAAAATAATGCTAAGCCTTTCTAAGTTGTCTTTACTTTGCATTCTCAGTTGCTCAACTTCAGTCCCTTCACTTTTCCAGACTTTATGAAAATCTTCTATTAGCCAGCGCCGCTCATAATAACTGACGATTTTGAGTGCCTCTTCCTTGCTCGTTATCGGCTCTGAAGTCAGTAAGTGCCATGCAAGCTTATCGCTACTCTCTCCCTGTTCTATACATCCCACATAGTAAAGCGGAATGTTATCGAACTCTTTCTTGTTTGCAGGAGACTTTAGTGTCACGGGGGCATATTTGATATCTAAATGAGCCTTGCGAGCTTTACGACCGCCTTTTTGCGGTATTTCGAGCACTTTCTCTCCGGCTGATAACAGGGTAGAGGCATAGCTATAAAGACGACTATCATGCTCTTCAATACAGCGACTTTGCATTGAGCGAACGAGGAATCTTTGCTGTTGTTCTCGCTTGTAAGTGAGGTATTCAAATAGGTCGGCTTCTCTATCGCACACCGAAATGACATCCGAAATTTTATCGCCAAGTCGTTCAACAACATGGCGAGAGGCTTGTTCCCACTTATAACTCTCTTTCTCTTTGTATGGGCGAGTCGCATGCTGGTGCCCTTGACCTCGCTTTTCTATATCACGAGTCCAACGCTGTTGTTCAATTAAACCAATAACAGATTGAGTGTCGGGAGCAAAAAGTAAGGTTGAGTGTACGAACAGAGCACGATGTCGATTGCCTTGATTAGAGTGCCCGAGTTCATCTCGAACGCTGCGATGGGAGTAACTGAGAGAAGTGGTGTCTTCTAAGGCAAGAAGTGTTTGTTGGTTTAATGCTTCTTGTGCGGTGACATAAAACCCCGCTTCTGCGATATCTTCTGCTTTGATTTGCTCATTACGGATGAAGCGATAAGCCCCTTCCATTTCAGCAGGTGAGATAATGAGTTTCGAAACAGGTACGCCGGGTTGCTCGGCCAGTGAGGCTGCGAGAGCAACGAGTCTTTGAGTGCGTCTTGGGTCATTAAGGTCGGCTTGACCGAATTGTTTTTGTGCCCAAAGGGTTGGTTCTATATAAGTCATGATAATCATCCTTGTGATTGCTTAGATGATCAGATCATGAAATTTAAAATTAGTTCAAAAAAATCCCCAAACCGTGGCTTGGGGATTTGTGTATAAGAGACAGG
>NZ_JADILO010000065.1 GCF_015278125.1 Vibrio fluminensis | reverse complement strand
CAACCAGTTTAAGCTGAACTTCGTCTCCACCATTGACCGTCAAGGTCACGTGGCCGCCGTTGGTTAATTCGTCGTGGTTGACGGACACTTCGACTTGGACTTGGTCATTGCCCAGTTCATCTTTGCTGATCAAACCATCGTTGTTGCCGTCATCTTTGATTTCGACCACAGGACCAAGATTGCTGCCTTGATCGCCGTCACCGTCGCCCGGTGCGACAGTATCTAACTTAGCAGAGTCAGAACCTTGCGCCGATTCATTACCCGCTTTGTCGGTTTGGGTCGCGGTAACAGTAATGGTGCCACCTTCTGCCGGTGCACTCTCAGTCCAAGAGATGGTGCCATTATCGTATTGGTAGTCCGTCGCTTCGTCAGTCAGCGTCACCAGTTCGCCATCAACCAGTTTAAGATCTACGGTTTCACCGTCATTGACGGTAAGCGTGACGTAACCACCGTTGGTTAATTCTTCGTGGTTTACGGACACTTCAACTTGGACTTGGTCATTCCCGAGTTCGTCTTTGCTGATTAAGCCATCGTTGTTGCCGTCATCTTTGATTTCGACCACTGGGCCAAGGTCGACACCTTGCTCGCCTTCACCGTCGCCCGGTGCGACAGTATCAAGTTGCGCTGAATCACTGCCTTGCGCCGATTCATTGCCCGCTTTGTCGGTTTGGGTCGCGGTAACAGTAATGGTGCCACCTTCTGCAGGTGCACTCTCAGTCCAAGAGATAGTGCCATTGTCGTATTGGTAGTCCGTCGCTTCGCCAGTCAACGTCACCAACTCGCCATCAACCAGTTTAAGGTCTGCGGCTTCACCACCGTTGACTGTAAGTGTCACATGGCCGCCGTTGGTTAATTCGTCGTGGTTAACCGATACTTCAACTTGGACTTGGTCATCACCGAGTTCGTCTTTGCTGATCAAGCCGTCGTTATTAACGTCATCTTTAATTTCAACCACTGGGCCAAGGTCGCCACCTTGAGGACCTTCGCCGTCGCCCGGTGCCACAGTGTCTAACTTAGCAGAGTCAGAACCTTGCGCTGATTCATTGCCTGCTTTATCGGTTTGTGTCGCGGTAACGGTAATGGTGTCGCCTTCTTCAGGTTCACTCTCAGTCCAAGAGATGGTGCCGTTGTCGTATTGGTAGTCCGTCGTTTCGCCAGTCAACGTCACCAACTCGCCATCAACCAGTTTAAGATCTACGGTTTCACCGCCATTAACGGTGAGAGTGACATGGCCGCCGTTAGTCAATTCGTCGTGGTTAACCGATACTTCAACTTGGACTTGGTCATTCCCGAGCTCATCTTTGCTGATCAACCCATCGTTATTGACGTCATCTTTAATTTCAACCACTGGGCCAAGGTCGCCACCTTGAGGACCTTCACCGTCGCCCGGTGCCACAGAGTCCAACTTAGCCGAGTCTGAACCTTGCGCTGATTCATTACCCGCTTTATCTGTTTGGGTCGCGGTAACAGTAATGGTGCCACCTTCTTCAGGTGCACTCTCAGTCCAAGAGATGGTGCCGTTGTCGTATTGGTAGTCCGTCGCTTCGTCAGTCAACGTCACTAACTTGCCGTCAACCAGTTTAAGCTGAACTTCGTCTCCACCATTGACCGTCAAGGTCACGTGGCCGCCGTTGGTTAATTCGTCGTGGTTGACGGACACTTCGACTTGGACTTGGTCATTGCCCAGTTCATCTTTG
>NZ_JADILO010000064.1 GCF_015278125.1 Vibrio fluminensis | reverse complement strand
AATCGAGTAGGAGGAGGCCTCACGGCCTCCGTCCTCTCACACCACCGTACAAGCGTGGGTCGCATACGGCGGTTCCGAATATACTTTTAGTGACTCATACCCATTTCGCAACGAGTACAGACCCAACTCCTCGAACCATTTTGTTGGCATAGCGTGATTTACCTGCGGTGTTAATGCTAGCCGCCACCAACCTTTATCTGACATCGCTAACTTCCACGCATTACGCTCTGTTACATCTTGTCGCTGTAACCATGTCGCTATGCCGTATCTGTGTTTGCGTTGCTTAAGTCGATAGCACCTTAGCCGTCGCCGTATCCATTCGTCCAAGCGTTCCATGCTGCTCTTCCGTATGGCAAGTTTGAAGTAGTGTTGCCAACCTCTTAGGTATTGAGTTAAATCGGCGATTATCACCTCTAGCTCTCGACCTCGGTTTCGCTTCGTTATCTGCCGCACTCGCTTCTTCAGTTGAGTTTGCGCTGACTTCGATATATGGATTGTTCCATCTATCCCGAAGCAGTGGCTTAGGTAAGTTCGCTCTGTCACCCTTGTCGCTGCACTTTTCTCTCGATTTACCGTGAGTTTCAGCTTTTGCTCCAAGAACTCCGTTATCGATTCTTTGACTCGATGAGCGGCTTCCTCACTACGAACGTAGATTTGGCAGTCGTCTGCATATCGACAGAACTTATGCCCTCTACGCTCTAACTCTTTATCCAGTTCATCTAACACGATATTGGATAGCAACGGAGATAATGGTCCACCCTGTGGTGTCCCTCGTTGTCTCTGTTCGACTAATCCGTTTCGCATTATGCCTGCCTGTAGGTATGACCTGATGAGCTTCAACACGCGTTTATCTGCAATATCCCGTGACAGCCTGTGCATCAGTCTATCGTGATTAACGGTATCGAAGTATTTCGCTAGGTCGATATCTACCACATAAACTCGCCCCTCTCGGATGTAACGACTGGCTGCCGCTAGCGCATGATGTGCACTACGGTTCGGTCTAAATCCGTAACTGCTATTGGAGAACTTAGCTTCATAGACATCTGACAGCACTGAAGTGATTGCCTGTTGGACAACTCTATCGAGCACTGTTGGGATACCTAGCTGCCTTACTCCACCACTAGGTTTGGGGATTTCTACACCAAGAACAGGGTGAGGTTGATAGCTTCCATCCAGAAGACTCTGCCGAAGCGCTTGCCCATTTGAAGCTTGTCGAAGTTTAGAAATGGTCGCATCAATGTCGAGTTTATCGACACCTGCACATCCCTTGTTCTTCTTCACTCTTCTTAGAGCTTGATTCAAGTTGGTTGAGGAACAGATTTGTTCCATCAACGAAGTTGAGGTCACCAAGACTCGTCCTCCTGTCTACGCCGACCATGCTTGTCATTCTTCGTGACCATGAGCTTTACTTGCGGTATCGCCCATTGGGACGTAGAGATGATTTTCATCTTGCTATGACTCCACATGATTGAGTGTCTAGTGACTGCTTCTTGATATATTCAGTTCAGGCCTTCCCTTAAGTTGTACATTCTTAGGGTACTATGCCTTCTGCTGACTTCTTATTACCCATCACACAACATCGCTGTTGCATTAGTCTCTATCGAGACAGGCAATAAGATCTCCCGAGGTAAGACGTTGCTCTTTCCCTTGGCCGTGCCTGATTTATCACTACACACTTCCCGTCGAGGCATCGGGCTATTCTATCTAGCGCTAGGTTGCCCAAGTTGTAGTGACCTACTATCAGATTTCTGTTCGTCACAACCAAGTTTTACCATTTGCTTCCTTCAGATTTCACCTCACGGTGAACACCCTTGCATAGGCTAACGGTTCTCGCTCGACTGAGCCCGTAGAGGACTTTCACCTCCTAGATCAACGCCATGCTCGGCGCACG
>NZ_JADILO010000063.1 GCF_015278125.1 Vibrio fluminensis | reverse complement strand
TCGAAACTCCTTCGGGTTGTATGGTTAAGTGACTAAGCGTACACGGTGGATGCCTTGGCAGTCAGAGGCGATGAAAGACGTAGTAACTTGCGATAAGCCCAGATTAGGTAGTAACAACCATTTGAGTCTGGGATTTCTGAATGGGGAAACCCACGTGCATAAGCACGTATCATTAACTGAATACATAGGTTAATGAGGCGAACCGGGGGAACTGAAACATCTAAGTACCCCGAGGAAAAGAAATCAACCGAGATTCCGAAAGTAGCGGCGAGCGAAATTGGACTAGCCCTTAAGCTTTACACRCGTTAGACGAACGGTCTGGAAAGTCCGACGATACAGGGTGATAGTCCCGTAGTTGACGATGTGTGTTCAGTGAAATCGAGTAGGGCGGGACACGTGTTATCCTGTCTGAATATGGGGGGACCATCCTCCAAGGCTAAATACTACTGACTGACCGATAGTGAACCAGTACCGTGAGGGAAAGGCGAAAAGAACCCCTGTGAGGGGAGTGAAATAGAACCTGAAACCGTGTACGTACAAGCAGTAGGAGCAGGCATTRYGTCCTGTGACTGCGTACCTTTTGTATAATGGGTCAGCGACTTATATTCAGTGGCAAGGTTAACCATCTAGGGGAGCCGTAGGGAAACCGAGTCTTAACTGGGCGTTCAGTCTCTGGATATAGACCCGAAACCAGGTGATCTAGCCATGGGCAGGTTGAAGGTTGAGTAACATCAACTGGAGGACCGAACCGACTAATGTTGAAAAATTAGCGGATGACTTGTGGCTAGGGGTGAAAGGCCAATCAAACCTGGAGATAGCTGGTTCTCCCCGAAAGCTATTTAGGTAGCGCCTCGGACGAATACTACTGGGGGTAGAGCACTGTTAAGGCTAGGGGGTCATCCCGACTTACCAACCCTTTGCAAACTCCGAATACCAGTAAGTACTATCCGGGAGACACACGGCGGGTGCTAACGTCCGTCGTGGAGAGGGAAACAACCCAGACCGCCAGCTAAGGTCCCAAATTATTACTAAGTGGGAAACGATGTGGGAAGGCTTAGACAGCTAGGATGTTGGCTTAGAAGCAGCCATCATTTAAAGAAAGCGTAATAGCTCACTAGTCGAGTCGGCCTGCGCGGAAGATGTAACGGGGCTAAGTAATAAACCGAAGCTGCGGCAATGAAGTTTACTTCATTGGGTAGGGGAGCGTTCTGTAAGCCGTTGAAGGTGTGTTGTAAAGCATGCTGGAGGTATCAGAAGTGCGAATGCTGACATGAGTAACGATAAAGGGGGTGAAAAACCTCCTCGCCGGAAGACCAAGGGTTCCTGTCCAACGTTAATCGGGGCAGGGTAAGTCGACCCCTAAGGCGAGGCCGAAAGGCGTAGTCGATGGGAAACGGGTTAATATTCCCGTACTTCTTACAATTGCGATGGGGGGACGGAGAAGGCTAGGTGGGCCTGGCGACGGTTGTCCAGGTTCAAGTGCGTAGGCTGAAGARTTAGGTAAATCCGGYTCTTCTTAAGGCTGAGACACGACGTCGAGCTACTACGGTAGTGAAGTCATTGATGCCATGCTTCCAGGAAAAGCCTCTAAGCTTCAGATTGTAAGGAATCGTACCCCAAACCGACACAGGTGGTCGGGTAGAGAATACCAAGGCGCTTGAGAGAACTCGGGTGAAGGAACTAGGCAAAATGGTACCGTAACTTCGGGAGAAGGTACGCTCTTGACGGTGAAGTCCCTYGCGGATGGAGCTATTGAGAGTCGCAGATACCAGGTGGCTGCAACTGTTTATTAAAAACACAGCACTGTGCAAAATCGTAAGATGACGTATACGGTGTGACGCCTGCCCGGTGCCGGAAGGTTAATTGATGGGGTTAGACTTCGGTCGAAGCTCTTGATCGAAGCCCCGGTAAACGGCGGCCGTAACTATAACGGTCCTAAGGTAGCGAAATTCCTTGTCGGGTAAGTTCCGACCTGCACGAATGGCGTAATGATGGCCACGCTGTCTCCACCCGAGACTCAGTGAAATTGAAATCGCTGTGAAGATGCAGTGTACCCGCGGCTAGACGGAAAGACCCCGTGAACCTTTACTACAGCTTGGCACTGAACATTGACCCTACATGTGTAGGATAGGTGGGAGGCTTTGAAGCACGTACGCTAGTATGTGTGGAGCCGTCCTTGAAATACCACCCTTGTAGTGTTGATGTTCTAACGTCGACCCCTAATCGGGGTTACGGACAGTGCCTGGTGGGTAGTTTGACTGGGGCGGTCTCCTCCCAAAGAGTAACGGAGGAGCACGAAGGTGGGCTAAACACGGTTGGACATCGTGTGGTTAGTGCAATGGCATAAGCCCGCTTAACTGCGAGAATGACAATTCGAGCAGGTACGAAAGTAGGTCATAGTGATCCGGTGGTTCTGTATGGAAGGGCCATCGCTCAACGGATAAAAGGTACTCCGGGGATAACAGGCTGATACCGCCCAAGAGTTCATATCGACGGCGGTGTTTGGCACCTCGATGTCGGCTCATCACATCCTGGGGCTGAAGTCGGTCCCAAGGGTATGGCTGTTCGCCATTTAAAGTGGTACGCGAGCTGGGTTTAGAACGTCGTGAGACAGTTCGGTCCCTATCTGCCGTGGGCGTTGGAGAATTGAAAGGGGCTGCTCCTAGTACGAGAGGACCGGAGTGGACGAACCTCTGGTGTTCGGGTTGTGTCGCCAGACGCATTGCCCGGTAGCTAAGTTCGGAATCGATAACCGCTGAAAGCATCTAAGCGGGAAGCGAGCCTTGAGATGAGTTCTCCCTGATACTTTAAGTATCCTAAAGGGTTGTCGGAGACTACGACGTTGATAGGTCAGGTGTGTAAGTGCTG
>NZ_JADILO010000062.1 GCF_015278125.1 Vibrio fluminensis | reverse complement strand
GAAAGATACCAAGCGGACAGGTCGTGCTTCTATAAAAACCTTATGGCAAGGATGGTTTAGGTTACAAACCATCCTTGAAGGGTATGAACTCGCTAAGTCTCTTGAGCAACAAGACTTGTGATCAAGAGACAGGACCAGAGGCCATCCTTTCTCGACCGAAAACTTAAGATTTATTCGTTGTCAGTTTTACCTGTCCATTCGATATTAAATCTTACGTTCTCTGCGGGCTCTAATGCAGATGAATTAGCATTGACAATCGCACTAAATACATCACCTTCGTGAACACTTTCTAATGTCTTATTTAAATTGAAGAACACACTCGCATATTGATATGTGACCTCTCCATTTTCTGGAGTATCTTGCTCATTGTTACAAGAACCATTACCTAGACTCCCTTCTCCATCCGTAAAATCAGAGAAACTATATAATGCATTAAAATCATCACATGTAAAATCTTTGCCATCAGCATCAAAATTGATATAAGCCTTGGCACTTTCAAGTGTAATGCTCACTGTTAATGGTGTTACATCTCCAGGAATATACATCGGCACTTCACGTTGATGCCATGGATTATCCGACTTAATATTGATGCGCTTTTGAGCATCCGTGGCATCACTAAAGTAAGTGTAACGAGACTTAACTTCATGACCTTGACTATTAAGCTCGGTCATTACTACCGTTTGCGCATTTGCGAAATTGTTACCCTCAACTGCTTGATAAACAATTTCCTCAACATCGCCACCTACATCTTCTGCTGGGTAATATACGATCAACTCATCGTCATAGACTTCATAAGTTGCGCCAGTAAACTCTTCAACACCTGGAGTACATGAGGTCAAGTTAGCTTCTGTACGATTACTACCGTATACTTTGCCATCCTTAAACTCGTATGTTTCACACCAAACGCGCTCTTCTGTAAACTCCTGTTCAACGCCATTCTCATCAACGTAGCTTCTTCCGTTCTCAAGCAGATACCACTTCTTACCAACTAACGGGTGACCTTCTGTTCCTTCATCTGCTGGCTGAACATTTGGCAATCTAATGGTTACAGGCTCTGACTTCACGCCGCCTTCTTCATCAGGATTAACGCCAGCCTGAATAACAAATGAGCCACCTTTTACTGCTACATCAGGTTTTCCTGAAACTGTAAGTGTACCGTTCGTATCTACATTAACTGTTAAACCAGGAACTGTTGTTGCAAATTCTTTATCGCTAGTGCCTGCGTAGTATTCAACAGCGCCGTTGGTATGTTCCGGTTCAAATACACTTGCAATACTAAAGCTGTTACTCACAACCGCGTCACCAACTTTGAGATCCGCTAGCTGTAAGTTGATCTCTTCCTGTAAGTCAATCACGGCGTCTTTGTCAATTTCAATTGCTGCAATTGGCTTTTCAATTTTACCTAAATTGAATTTCTGGTATTCGGTATTAACACCATCAGTAACTTCAACGGTCAATGTTTGATCAACTGTGTAAACAACATCAGGTGTACCTGATAGCGTAAGATTAATCTCACCAGTATCCGCAATAGGAGTAACAGTTGCAGCTAAATCTTCTACCGAAGTGTACGCCTTGTATGTTAAAGCTTCGTTATCTGTAAACAAACCATCAAGGCGAATTGGCTCAGCGTTCACCGCTACACCTTGATAGATCTCAATGCCATTAAGCAATGATTGGATCTCTTGTGCTACGCTTTGATCAAGAGCTGGCGCAGGATTATCAATAAGCACCTGCAAATCAAATGCTACAGTTACATTACCGAACGCTTTGCCCGTTGCGTTTACGTCCGTCGCTGTCAGTTTAATCTGATATTCTGGACGAACTAAATTAGGAGTACCTGTAATGACTAACTCGCTGCCTGACGCATTGTTAAATTTCAAGCCAGTTACCGTTTGTCCTTCAAGAGTAACAACTTGAGAAGTAATCTCAATTGATTGACCATCTTTATCTGCATCTTCAAATAAAGCAACCTCATTCACCAACAGTGGTAGCGTCAGCGAAAAAACATGATCATCAAGCGGTACAAGTTTTGATTTAATTGCATCCACAACTGCTGCGTTAGCAATCAATTTATTGTTGATTACAGGTTCATCAGCAACCGTTTCTCCGCTTACCTCAAATACTGGTTTGTAATTTTCATCTTGTAGCTGTTCAGGAGTTGCGTTTGTTACTAGATCTGTCGCTTTTTCTGCAATAACAAGAGCAACTTCAGGAGTGTATTTACCCTGTGCTTTTACTTTGGACTCAGTCAGGATTTGTGCAGTTTTATGTAAGCTATGGTTACCTGCTGCAATCACATCGGTAAATACCGCGCCATTATTCAAGCCTAGCGTTTCATTAACCGTTGTTTTAGCAACATGGATTGCGTTATCGGAGAGATCTCCATTAGCCTGAACAACAACCAAATCTGTTAGTGGAGAAATAACTTTTTCGCCTGGCAATGTACGGAATACTACTTCATTAGCCATAGCCTGAGTTGGGTTGTCCATATCAACAGTATATTTACCTGCAAACACTTGAGGGTCTTTAGCTATTAAACTGCGCTGTACATCGCCACCAGGAACTAACGTTTGCAATGCTAAAGGTGCTTCATATGCCAAGCTTGCTGCCGTGATTTCCAGCTTACCGCTATCATTGGTAAAACCTAAAATCGGGTCATTAGCATCCAAAACGCCATTGTTCAAACGGTCGACAAACACTACTGCATTTTTAAAATAGCCATCAAAGCCAGTAATGACGATGCCTTTACCCTCTGGTTTAGAACCATCATTGTCACTGCTACTGCCGCCGCCACAGCCCGCTAGCGCGATCGCCATCGAAGCTGCTAAAAAAGATAACTTTTTGTTCATTGTTACTTCTCTAATTTGTTGTTAAATTTTTGTTTTATAATAATTTTTAGCGCGGCATTATCATTTAACGAAGGCTCTGATGTACATCTAAAGCATTATTCTGCGTGACGCCGATCACATTAAGATTGGCTTTTATTGCCATTTCAATCAATAATTGTAGGAAATAGCGGACAAAAGACACCTTAGGCATCAAGTCATTGATAATACGCACTTTCTAATGGGCAAAATAAAAACTGCCATAGTAAAAAAGTCTTAAGCCACTGACGTTGTTCTATAAACGTGTCAGATCACACCGCTGCGAAATTAGCCGTGCAATTTTGAGGCTCTTTTTACGGGATTGGCGAGAGTGCTTCAAGGAACGAAAAACGAAAAAAAAGCCGTAAAAAATATCACGACTTTTTCTGAAAATTTGACCCGTCCTAAATAAGGTTGACACAACCCAATCAGAAAATTGGAGAGTGTTATGAAATCAACAGCTAGACGAACCCAACGTGACTATTCATTCGCTTTTAAATTGGATGTTGTTGACCAAGTTGAAAGA
>NZ_JADILO010000061.1 GCF_015278125.1 Vibrio fluminensis | reverse complement strand
TGCTTCTGTATGCCTATGTAATGAATGGAAGCTTCTGCGCACGGTATAACAAAAAATATCGCGATCGCGACCTACGGTCGCTTCCAAAAAAGAACCCCGCTTGAAAAAGCGGGGTTCGTCATCAATCTGAAAGGGCTCTTTGAGCCCTTTTTTGTTGTCTTTCTCACAAAAATCACTATACCTCCCCTTGGGTTTACTCCCTTTGCCCATATATCGTTATCACAAGGCTTTAAAGTTGCTTTAAAGCAATTATCAAATCACATGGAAATTTTCAGGAGAGACGACCGATGAACATTCGTCCATTACATGACCGAGTTATCGTAGAGCGCCAAGAAGTTGAATCTAAGTCTGCAGGTGGCATTGTGCTTACTGGCTCTGCTGCGGAAAAATCGACTCGCGGTGTTGTTCTAGCTGTTGGCAAAGGCCGCATCCTAGAAAATGGCACTGTTCTACCTTTGGACGTTAAAGTTGGTGATGCTGTTATTTTCGCAGAAGGCTACGGCACGAAAACTGAGAAAATCGACGGTAAAGAAGTTCTGATCATGTCTGAAAATGACATCATGGCTATTGTCGAGTAATAGCAATCATTGAGTAATTTTTACTCTGATTCATAACGAACTCAACTTAAAGAATTTAGAAAGGAAATCAAAGATGGCTGCTAAAGACGTTAAATTTGGTAATGATGCACGCGTAAAAATGCTTGAGGGTGTGAACATCCTAGCTGACGCAGTAAAAGTAACACTTGGCCCTAAAGGCCGTAACGTAGTTCTAGACAAATCTTTCGGTGCACCGACTATCACTAAAGATGGTGTATCTGTAGCGCGCGAAATTGAACTTGAAGACAAGTTCCAAAACATGGGCGCGCAAATGGTTAAAGAAGTAGCGTCTCAAGCAAACGACGCTGCGGGTGACGGTACTACAACCGCAACAGTACTTGCTCAAGCGATCATTGCTGAAGGCCTTAAAGCAGTTGCTGCGGGTATGAACCCAATGGATCTTAAGCGCGGTATCGATAAAGCAGTTATCGCGGCAGTAGAAGAGCTTAAAGCACTGTCTGTACCTTGTGCAGATACTAAAGCTATCGCACAAGTCGGTACTATCTCTGCGAACTCAGACTCTACCGTAGGTAACATCATTGCGGAAGCGATGGAAAAAGTAGGTCGCGACGGTGTTATCACAGTTGAAGAAGGTCAAGCACTACACGATGAGCTAGACGTTGTAGAAGGTATGCAGTTTGACCGCGGTTACCTATCTCCTTACTTCATCAACAACCAAGAAGCGGGTTCAGTAGATCTAGAAAGCCCATTCATTCTACTTGTTGATAAAAAAGTATCGAATATTCGTGAACTTCTACCGACGCTAGAAGCTGTAGCAAAAGCCTCTCGTCCACTACTGATTGTGGCTGAAGACGTTGAAGGTGAAGCTCTGGCGACACTAGTTGTGAACAACATGCGCGGCATCGTGAAAGTTGCGGCAGTTAAAGCACCTGGTTTTGGTGATCGTCGTAAAGCAATGTTGCAAGATATCGCGATTCTAACTGGCGGTACTGTAATCTCTGAAGAGATCGGTCTAGAGCTTGAGAAAGTCACTCTTGAAGATCTTGGTCAAGCGAAGCGTGTCACTATCACTAAAGAAAACACTACCATCATCGATGGTGCGGGTGAAGAAGTGATGATTCAAGGCCGCGTAGCGCAAATTCGTCAACAAATTGAAGATGCAACTTCAGACTACGACAAAGAGAAACTACAAGAGCGCGTGGCTAAGCTAGCTGGTGGTGTTGCGGTAATTAAAGTTGGCGCTGCAACTGAAGTTGAAATGAAAGAGAAGAAAGACCGTGTAGAAGACGCACTACATGCGACTCGCGCAGCGGTTGAAGAAGGCGTAGTGGCTGGTGGCGGTGTTGCACTGATCCGTGCTGCGTCTAAAGTTGCGAACCTTAAAGGTGACAACGAAGAGCAAAATGTCGGTATCCGCGTTCTACTACGCGCGATGGAAGCACCAATTCGTCAAATCACGAAGAACGCTGGCGATGAAGAGTCAGTGGTTGCTAACAACGTACGCGCTGGCGAAGGTAACTACGGTTACAACGCGGCAACTGGCGAATACGGCGACATGATTGCAATGGGTATCCTAGATCCAACTAAAGTAACGCGCTCTGCACTTCAATTTGCAGCCTCTGTTGCGGGTCTAATGATTACTACAGAAGCAATGGTAACTGACCTACCACAAAAAGATTCAGGTATGCCTGACATGGGTGGTATGGGCGGCATGGGTGGCATGGGCGGTATGATGTAATCATCCACTTTCACCAAGTGATAGTCATATTTATAAACTCGTTGAATGAGTTGATTGTAAAGTATACACTCCGCTCCTCGAGTAGATAGAGACTCATCCAGTGCTGATTAATAAAAGCCGAAGCTAATGCTTCGGCTTTTTGGTGTCCGCACTTTAGGCTTATATGCGTAAATATAAGTTTCTTATAAACAGCGGGTTAAGTAATTCTGCCCGTTTTAGTCGAGAAGTAGAGCCATAGTTAGTGATTACCGACGATAAAATAGGATACAAAAGACTGTTTGTAGGGATCACAACACTTTTTATTATCATACTGACTTTTTTAGTCCTCGATTCAGCAGAAGAGTCGCAACAGAAGTATGAGAGACAAAAACAGCGAGTAGAAAGGCTGCTGGAAGACACTAGCCAGGTGATTAATGCCTTGGAGTACAGTATTACTTCGCTCTATCCGCTACAGAATGATCGCTATGTATTGCCACATACGATTAAGCTCAATGGTGACACCTGTAATTTTGGTGGCAAATCGCATGCTGGCAAAGAGTATGACTTTATGTTTGCTGGGCCAAAAGAGATGTGTAATGACCAATCCCTTTTATTTCAGGAAGCGTATCGACGCCTATTTGTCGCACCATCAATGGCGTACTTTGCCAAAAGTATTAGCCACATATCATCGATCTACTTTATCTCTACCAATAAGTTCATCATCTCTTCGCCTAAAGCTTTTGCCCAAGCAATTGAAGGTGATGCATTTGATAAAGTAATTTCAACCCGACCGTACTGGATTAGAACCGTTGCTTGCACGGAGAATCAAGACGGGGTGATCTACACGGGTGACTATCAAGATTACATGACAGGCAAACGGGTTGTGACAATCACTCGCGGTATCTATGTTGATGGTCAGTTCAAAGGCGTCCTAGCGATAGACAATGATTTGGATGACTTGGTCGAGAACTATGTTGGTGATTCTCGGTTGACCGAAGAACAGGGAGCAAACAGTAGTGATGTGTTTAGCTTTACCTATTCTCAACCTGTGCTGGTTGGTGGCAAAGAAACGGGACTGTATTTTACTGTTCATGAGCCCAAGCGTATTCATTTATGGCATATCTTTGAAGCTGAAAAGCAGCGCTTAATCGCTTTGATCTCTTTTTACATTTTGGCTTTGTGTATTATTTGGTTCCGCTATACCCAAGTGACCCATTTACAACTCAAAGAATTGGCAATGCTTGACCCGATGACGAGCTTACTTAACCGTCGTGGCTTTGAAGCTAAGTTAAAAGATCTACCTGCGAGTCAGTACTTGGCGATCGCGGTGTTTGATATCGATAACTTTAAAGCGATCAATGATAACTGCGGGCACCAAGTGGGCGATGACATTATTTGCCAAGTGGCGAAGCTTTTAAGCACCAGTTTACGACAAAGTGATTTGATTGCTCGTTTTGGCGGGGAAGAGTTTGTTATCGCGATTACCAGTGAAAGTGCAGAGCTAGCACAACTGGTTCTTGAGCGAGTGCAAAGCGATATTAGCTCTCCGGAGATACGCCTCTGTGATGAAACGATTCCTGTCACGGCGTCTGGTGGTGCAATTATTTATAAAATGCATAAAATGCATAAAATGATCAGTGCCGCGCAGGTGTGGCAAGGCAAGGGCATTGTCGCGGCGGACAAATTGCTTTACCAAGCGAAAAGGGCTGGGAAAAATCGTATCGTTATCGAAATAGATAACGGCTAAGCGATTCTAGCATCAAGTTTAACTGTGCTCACTGAGCGGTAACTCCAAGCCGTTTGGGAGAGCGACAGAAATAAAAAAGGATGGCATTTAGCCCTGTCTCTTATACACAAATCCCCAAGCCACGGTTTGGGGATTTTTTTGAACTAATTTTAAATTTCATGATCTGATCATCTAAGCAATCACAAGGATGATTATCATGACTTATATAGAACCAACCCTTTGG
>NZ_JADILO010000007.1 GCF_015278125.1 Vibrio fluminensis | reverse complement strand
AACCAAGTTTTACCATTTGCTTCCTTCAGATTTCACCTCACGGTGAACACCCTTGCATAGGCTAACGGTTCTCGCTCGACTGAGCCCGTAGAGGACTTTCACCTCCTAGATCAACGCCATGCTCGGCGCACGCTATAAAAAACCGAGGCATTGCCTCGGTTTTTTGTGTTTAGCACAGCTCAATCTGCCACTGATTAGCCGTGTGACACGCGACCTTTAACATCATGGTCAAGTTCGCGTTTTAGCTCCGCTTCAATATGACCTGGCGCTTGAGTATTGCCCGAAATCAAACGGTACATCGCAGGGATCACGAATAGCGTTACCAATGTCGCAAAACCCATACCAAAGAAGATAACTGTACCTACCGCTACGCGGCTTTCGTAACCAGCACCCGTTGAAATAATCAATGGAATCGCACCTGCTAGGGTAGTGAATGCCGTCATCATAATTGGACGCAGACGACGTGCCGATGCATCAATGATCGCTTTTTCAAATTCCAACCCACGGTCTCGAAGTTGGTTAGCAAACTCCACGATCAAGATACCGTTTTTGGTCACCATACCAATCAACATGATCATGCCGATTTGGCTATAGATATTGAACCCCTGCTCCATGATAAACAGACCAAGGAAACCACCAAATACGCCCATTGGCACGGTAAACATCACCACCAGCGGGTTAATAAAGCTTTCAAATTGCGCCGCCAATACTAGATATGCCACCAGCAATGCGAGAGCAAACACCACCAGCACACTCGATTGGTTCTCTTTGTAGTCTTTTGACTCGCCCGAGTAACTCACACTGATATCACTTGGCAGGTTATCAATTGCTTGTTGATCCAAGTAATCGAGCGCATCACCTAAGGTGTAGCCATCAGATAAGTTGGCAGATACCGTTACCGACTTCTGTTTGTTGTAGTGCGACAAACGTACTGCCGAAGCCACTTCTTCAATCTTAGTAATGGCGTCCAATGTCACTAACTCACCCGAAGCTGTACGCATGTAGATCTGAGTTAAATCAGCCGCGTTGTTAAAGCTATTTTCATCGCCACGCAGATAAACATCATACTCTTCACCACGCTCGACGAATGTCGTTTCACGTTTACCACCAAGCATAATTTCCAACGTATCTGAGATATCAGCAACGCTAATACCTAGCTCGGCGGCACGCTGTTTATCAACCGTCACTAAGAGCTCAGGTGTTTTCTCTGAGTAATCAATCTCAGCACCTTCCATATACGGTGAATCTTCTGCCAGTTGCTGCAGTTTTTCCGCCCAGCCTTTTAGCTCTTGGTAATCAGACCCACCCAGTACAAATTGCACTGGCTCACTCGAACCACCTCTAAAGCCCGGCATAAACGGGAATACACGCACATCAGCCATGCCGTTCAGGGCTTTGCGAACTTCACCCAGTGCCTGTTGCGCTGTGACTGAGCGATCGTTCCAGTCATCAAGAATCATGATAACAAAACCCGTTTGGTCCCCAGCCATCCCACCAAATGCTGGTGATTGTAGCGAGAATGACTTCAAAAAGCCTTGACCAAGCAGCGGCATTAAACGCTCTTCCACTTCATCCATGTTCGCCGCCATACGGTTATAACTGGTGGCATCTGCACCACGTACAAAGGCAAATATCACACCGCGATCTTCACTTGGTGTTAACTGAGCTGGTACTTGTTGCATTAAGCCATAGCTACCACCCATACAGGCCAGAATAACCAAAGGGGCTGTCCATTTTGCTTTAAGTGCCATTGCCAATGCTTTGCGATAACCGCCTTCAAGGCGAGCGAAGATACGATCGACAAACTGGTTAAATCGACTTGGTTTTACGTTCGCTTTAAGCATCTTACTGCCAAGCACTGGTGTCAGCGTCAATGCGATCAATGATGAGAAGATCACCGACATGGCCAACAAAACCGAAAACTCGGTAAAGAGCAAACCTACCATGCCATCCATAAAGGAAATCGGCAGGAATACCATCACCAGTACCAGCGTTGTTGCGATTACCGCAAACCCTACTTCACGAGTCCCTTTGTAAGCAGCTAGCAGTGGTTTTTCACCACGTTCGATGTGGTGGAAGATATTCTCAACGACTACGATAGCATCATCGACCACCAGACCGATTGAGAGAATCAATGCCATTAGCGTGATTAGGTTAATTGAAAAACCAAAGAAGTAAGCGGCAATAAAAGCTGAAATCAATGACACAGGTACCGTTACGGCAGGGATCAATGTTGCACGCGCCTGACCGATAAAGACATACAAAACCAGAATAACCAAACCACCTGTCACAAAGAGCGTGCTGTAAACCTCTTCAATCGAACGCTCAATAAATACCGTGGAATCATAATCAATGGCAAGGCGAGTGCCATCTGGTAAGAACTTCTGGATTTTCTCTACTTCGCCGTGTACCAACTCCGCGACTTCAAGTGGGTTAGCATCAGATTGCGGCACAATACCTAAACTAACGTTGACCACACCATCGCTTTTAAAGGTCGAATTTTCATTTTCCGCACCAATATAAACGTCGGCCACGTCTTTTAGGTAGATAGGGGTGTTGTCGCTTGCTCGGCGCACAACCAAGTATTCAAAATCTTCAACTTCTTGATAAGTGCGAGCTGTGCGCACCGACATCACCGTTTGGTCATTACGCACCTGACCACCCGGGCTTTCTAAGTTCTCACTGCGCAGCGCTTGAGTAATATCAGCAGTCGTTACACCACGACCAGCCAATAGCTCCGGCTTTAGCTTGACGTACATAACCTTATAAAGACCGCCGGAGATATCAACGGAACTCACACCAGTCAACAAACTGAAACGGTCAATCAAAACGCGTTCCACGTAATCTGTTAGTTGGGTACGGTCCATCTCGGACGAACTCAGGTTAATATAGAGTGATGCCTCACCCGAACCATTGTTCTTATAAACAATCGGATCATCGGCCTCTTCTGGTAACGAACGCTGGGCACGTGCCACCGCATCACGTACATCACTCACCCCAGTATTCAGATCATAACCTAGATCAAAAGTGATGGTGATCCGCGACATACTGTTGCGCGTGGTTGAGGTAATTTCATCAATACCACTGATACCCGAGAGCTGATCTTCCAATGCTGAGGTGATCTGACTTTCGATAATGGTAGCCGACGCCCCTTCATAACGGGTACTGATCGACACCACAGGATTTTCAATGTCCGGCATTTCGCGCACGGCGAGTTTCGAGAACGAAACGATACCGAACACACACAGTAGCAAGCTGAGCACCAGTGCCGAGACTGGGCGCTTAACCGATACGTCAGATAACCACATTACTTGTCACCTTTTACCGCAGACTTCGCGCCTTGCTCTTTTACACTCGCGCCGTCACGCATGTTAACAATACCTTGCACAACAATACGCTCACCAATCTCTAGGCCTTTATTGATCACGACTTGGTTTTCAACACGAGCACCAAGAATCACTTCTGTACGTTTAGCAACATTATCTTCGCCAATCACATAAACAAAGCGTTTGGTGCCTGAATATTCCAGCGCTTGAACAGGAATGATTGGTGCATTAATCGCTGGAAAGTCCATGTCTGCTGAAACCAACATACCTGGTTTTAATTTCAAATCATCATTTGGGAAGTTAATACGTACACGTAGGTTTAAGGTTTCTTGGTTAATGCGTGAGTCAATGCCAACCACTTCACCAGAAAATACTCGCTCCCCCCAAGCACTGGTTGTTGCAGTCACTGCCATGCCTGTTGATATTTGTGATAAGTAACGTTCTGGCACTTGCAAGTCCAGCTCCATTACCGACAGATCATCGAGAGACAGTAGTTCTGTACCAGCCGAAACCATTTTGCCGCGACTGAAATCGATAAAGCCAACTGTACCGGCAAATGGTGCACTGATATGAAGATCTTTTAAGTTCGCGTTTGCGGCATCTAGGCGAGCTTGAGCAATTTCTACACTCGCTTTCTGAGCATCGATTTCTGTTTGTGTAATCGCATTACGTGACACTAGGCGCTCAAACTCTTTCAGTTTGCGCAATTCATCTTTTAAATATGCATTTGCTTCTTTTACCGACGCTCGCGCTTTATCATCATTTAACTGGATAAGCAGCTGACCTTTTTTAACGTCTTGGTTGGCTGATACCGCGATGCTTTCCACTTTGCCGGTAGTTTCTGGTGAAACCATCACCGATTGAGCCGCTTCCAATTTACCCACTAAAGAAAGAGATTGAGAAACTTGATGGGTTTGGACTTGCTCAGTAACAACCGTTACTGCCTGAGGTCCTTGAGGGCGTTTTGCCAAAACCGCAGGCGAAGCGCTCAAAATTGAGGCCGTCAGTAAGCTTAAAATCAGTTTATTTTTCATCATTGATATACTTCCAGAATAATCTATTGATTATTTTACGCGTAAAAGGTCCCAAGTAACGTCAAGGAATGTAAATCCTCCTACACTATTCGCAAATTAATCTGCTCAACAAGCGAGCAAAATGTTCATTTCTAAGCTCCTTTGTCGAAAAAGACACCATTCAACTCAAAATTAGAAGAAAAACGCTTTACAGTGTTTATGAGTTTGCTATGATGCGCTCCGCACTTGAGGGAAGCGTTGGGAAAACAACTCTTAAGTATAAAAATCCCCTGGAGGGGTTCCCGAGTGGCCAAAGGGAGCAGACTGTAAATCTGCCGGCACTGCCTTCGATGGTTCGAATCCGTCCCCCTCCACCATATTTCTTCTTGTGATGCTCTTTTTAGATAGTCATAAGAAACAGCTTGGTTGTTCGTGTTGGGAAAACATCAACTAAGGATAAAAATACCCTGGAGGGGTTCCCGAGTGGCCAAAGGGAGCAGACTGTAAATCTGCCGGCACTGCCTTCGATGGTTCGAATCCGTCCCCCTCCACCATATTCCTCTCAGTAGAGAGAAAAGCTTGGCTGTTCGTGTTGGGAAAACATCAGCTAAGGATAAAAATACCCTGGAGGGGTTCCCGAGTGGCCAAAGGGAGCAGACTGTAAATCTGCCGGCACTGCCTTCGATGGTTCGAATCCGTCCCCCTCCACCATATTCCTCTCAGTAGAGAGAAAAGCTTGGTTGTTCGTGTTGGGAAAACAGCAGCTAAGGATAAAAATACCCTGGAGGGGTTCCCGAGTGGCCAAAGGGAGCAGACTGTAAATCTGCCGGCACTGCCTTCGATGGTTCGAATCCGTCCCCCTCCACCATCTTTAAAAGCCAGCTCATCGAGCTGGCTTTTTTCGTTGTACTTGCCACATATCATAATCCGAACTCTCATCCCAAAAAGTAACGCCTCGGATACTTCCCAATACTAATATTGTGGAAATCAATCTCCGTATCTTTACCCTATTCTGCGCAATCAACTTGGCTAAAATAAGCTTGTCTGTATCTATACGAGAATTAAATCATGACATACCAAGTAGAAGTATGTATCGACAATCTAGAATCTCTGCATTATGCCATTGCAGGTGGCGCTAGCCGTATTGAACTATGTTCTTCCCTTGCGCTTGGCGGCTTGACACCAAGCTTTGGGTTTATGCAGCAAGCTAGCACAATTTCGACCATTCCGGTCTACGCAATGATTCGTCCTCGTCAAGGCGACTTTCTCTATAGCGAAGAAGAGGTCGAATCAATGCTGCTGGATATTGATGCTGCGGCTCAAGCTAGCTTACAAGGGGTTGTCTTGGGTTGCTTAACTGCGCAAGGGGATATTGATATGTTGCAAGCTACACGACTTACTGAGCGAGCGCATAGCCATAAACTTGGAATCACCTTCCACCGCGCGATCGATCAGTGCCGCGATTTTACCCAAGCCATAGAGCAGGTTGCCGAGCTGGGCTGTGAACGTATTCTAACTTCAGGACTTGCACCTAATGCTGAGCAAGGCATCACGGTACTAAAACAGATGGTTGAGTTGGCAAATGGTCGCTTCGCGATTATGGCAGGTGCAGGTGTCACCCCAGCTAACGCCGAAAAAATCGCCACCATGACAGGTGTCGCTCAACTGCATTTATCCGGCAAAACCACTCGTGCAAGTGGCATGGAGCTCATCGCTGAGCAAGCTAAAATGGGTAATCAAGATCTGGATGATTTCATCGTTCCTATCACTTCAACGCAAACTATCGCCCAAGTAGTAAAAACACTCTCTTCTCTGGGTTAATCTCTCGCGACATAGCTATAGCGCAGCCACTCCTTGTGATGCTAGGATGAAAGCATTGCAAGGAGGCAAGATTTCCCGATGAACAAAGATCTATTTTTTAGTTTAGATTTAAACTTACTGCGAACCTTTCGGGTATTAAGCCAAGAGCGAAATATGCGTAAAGCGTCACAGCGGTTATTTGTTTCTCAACCGGCGATCAGTCAAGCACTACAAAAGCTGCGCCACCACTTTGATGATGAGTTATTTGTCAAAGTACATGGCGGACTAGAGCCGACACCCTTTGCCATCGACCTCGCCAATGCCATTGCTCCCCATTTGGATGGTCTTGCCGCAACGCTCAATCAAAACGATGAGTTTGACCCAGCCAGCTTAACTCAGCCATTAAAAATTGCCGTCTCACCAATCGTCTTAAGCTGCTTATCAGGCACACTTTATCAGCGACTCCAACAGCAAGCTCCAAACTGTACTCTTGAGCTAGTAGCTTGGACAAAAACTACCTTTAGCGAACTACAAAACGACGATGTGCTGTTTGGCGTAAACTACGAGATTGAGTGTCCTAAACAGATTTATCCACGCGAACTAACTGAGTTGACTTCCTATGTCATCGTGCGCGAAGGACACCCTGTAAATAAAGAAATAATCAACGCAAAAGATATGCAAGGGTTTGATATTGCATCCATTATTACGTCTGGATGGAATGACCAATTTAGTCTAGCCGCCGAAGTCATGAAACGGGAAGGTATTGAGGCAAAGGTAAAATTTCGTACCGAATTCACCATGGCGGCGGTTGAAGTGATCACTCACAGCGATCTCTTTATGCCCCATTCTGACCTATTCCCTATCCAACACTACCCACAACTGCGCGCAATGCTTGCGCATGTAAATGGAGAGCCATTTCGCTACCCAGTATTTGCGTATTTCCACGGCAAGTATCGTCATGATCCAATGGTCAATTGGCTCTATCAACAGGTCTTACACGTCATTCAACAACAAATAGATAATAAGCGGAACTTATCACGCATATAACCAACAACCATTAGAGCCACGCTTTCATTATCAATACCATCTAAACCAAAGTTCCGGAACAAAGGTTTTGAAGATGAAAAAAGTCGCACTATTGATTGGTCTACTTGCGAGTAGCAATGTGCTAGCCACAGGGTTACATATTTCACCCGATATGAAAATTGGACCTTACTTTGGCTCTGGGATATCAGGCGGCGGGCTACAACTCGGTGCGACAGATTTTGCTGGATTGGATGCACTGTACTTAAGCTACAGTCACACTTCTGCAGAGATCCTAACAGATAAAGACCGTTTAAAAACCTATCGTATTGGCGCGCAATATAATTTACCGCAAGTACCTATGCTGGGTTTTCAGTTAGAAATCGGAGGGGTGAAATACGAAGGCAGCCGCTACTATTTTTGGAACAAACCAACGGAGTACCGAGAAGGCTCTGGGGTCAGTATGGCTGCTGCGTGGGTACTCGAGGTTAATGATAATCTTGGCTTTAGAGCAGGCCTAGATGTTAACTATATCGATAGTGATAAGTCTTATTTAAGCAGCAATTTTTCAACTACGCTCAACACAGGTATCGTGCTGCGCTTTTAGCGCAGCGCGTCATCAATACTTTGTTCACCAAGGTGACGAACATCTTTACCTTTAACAAAGTAAATAATGTATTCACAGATGTTCTGACAGCGGTCGCCGACGCGCTCAATCGCACGCGCAGACCACATGACCTGCAAGATCTGCGGAATGTTCTTCGGATCTTCCATCATGTAAGTCATGAGCTGGCGGATCACCGCTTCGTATTCGCTATCGATGCGATCATCCATTTTGTAGACGGCGGCGGCGGCATCCACATCCATGCGAGCAAACGCATCCAGCACTTGATGCAGCATGTTCACGGCTTGGCGACAAAGAGGCTCTAGAGAAACATTGAATGGTTTATCTTGCGATGATGGGTTTTCAATCGCCACTCTGGCGATACGGGTGGCGACATCACCAATGCGCTCAAGGTCAGTAATAGTTTTGATGATTGCCATAATCAGACGCAAGTCTTTCGCAGTTGGCTGACGCTTAGCAATAATGCGCGTGCAAGCTTCATCAATCGACACTTCCATCGCATTGACTTTATGATCATCACGCACCACTTTGCTTGCTAGCTCAATATCATCTTTATGTAGCGCCTGCATCGCGAAAGAGAGCTGCTGCTCAACCAAGCCACCCATGGTTAAAACATGAGTACGAATTGACTCTAATTCGACGTTAAATTGACCTGAAATGTGGCGTCCAAAGTTCATTGGGATCCTTAGCAAAAAATGATGATTATCCGTATCGACCTGTAATGTAGTCTTCTGTCTGCTTTTTCAATGGGGAAGTGAAAATAGAATCCGTATCTGAGTACTCGATCAATTTCCCCATATGAATAAACGCGGTGTGATCACTCACACGCGCAGCTTGCTGCATGTTATGCGTAACGATAACTACAGTATATTTGGTTTTGAGCTCATTAATAAGCTCTTCAATGGTTAAAGTAGAAATCGGATCCAGCGCTGAGGTCGGCTCATCCAAAAGTAATACTTCTGGTTCAATCGCGATTGCACGCGCAATCACTAATCGCTGCTGTTGACCACCCGATAGACCAAACGCATTTTCATGCAGACGATCTTTAACCTCATCCCACAGGGCGGCGGCACGCAGCGCACGTTCAACCGAGTCATCAAGTACGCGGCTGTTTTTCACCCCTTGTAACCGCAAACCATAAACCACATTCTCATAAATGGATTTAGGGAATGGGTTAGGACGCTGGAACACCATACCAACACGGCGGCGTAACGTTGCTACATCCACATCAGGATGATACACATTTCTACCATGCAGTTTGACTTCACCAGTCACACGGCAACCTTCGACGAGATCATTCATGCGGTTGATACAACGCAATAATGTCGACTTGCCACAACCCGATGGACCGATAAAAGCCGTCACCTGTCCCTTAGGAATTCGCATTGAAATATCGTTAAGTGCTTGACTGTTTTGGTAGAACAGATTCAGCCCTTCAATGGCAATCGCAGTCTGCTCATCACTGAGGTTATTCACATCCAATGGGGCTTGATAGCCCAATGCTTGATTGACTGAAAACATACTTAGTCTTGTCCTAAAGTTCGATATTTCTCACGCAAATTATTTCGAATGCTGATTGCGGTTAAGTTTAGCCCGACAATCACTGTCACGAGCAAGAATGACGTGGCATACACCAGCGGTCTTGCACTTTCAATATTGGTCGTTTGGAATCCTACATCGTAAATATGAAAGCCCAAATGCATAAATTTACGTTCAAGATGGATATAAGGAAACTGCCCATCGACTGGCAGGCTGGAAGCCAATTTTACCGCACCAACTAACATCAGCGGAGCAACCTCTCCCGCTGCACGAGCCACCGCTAGGATTAAACCGGTAATAATCGCAGGGCTTGCCATCGGCAGCACGATGCGCCACATGGTTTCAAATTGGGTTGCTCCCAACGCCAAAGAACCATGACGTACAGAATTTGGAATACGGGACAAGCCCTCTTCCGTAGCGACAATCACTACAGGCAACGTCAATACCGCTAAGGTCAATGCTGACCATAATAGACCAGGTGTACCAAACGTCGGCGTCGGCAGGCGCTCGGCATAAAACAAGTTATCGATCGATGCGCCAAGGGTATAAACAAAGAAACCTAAGCCAAACACACCATAAACAATTGAAGGCACACCCGCGAGGTTAATAACCGCAACACGGATAATACGCGTAAACATATTATTCTTGGCATACTCATGGATATAGATCGCAGCGATAACCCCTAGTGGCATTACAATCACTGACATGATCAGCACCAAAAGCACCGTACCAAACATTGCCGGAAATACACCACCTTCCGAGTTGGATTCGCGTGGTGAGGTGGATAAAAACTTCCACATTTCTTTCGACCACTGAAGCGCCTTATCACCAACACTCATTTGGTTTGGATACCAAATATCAAGAATATGACTCAATGGGATCAGCACTTGCTGCCCCGTCATATCTTCCACCAGCAAACCTTGTTTAGCGAGTTTACTGCGTAAATCGTCTAACTTGGCTTCTGCTTGTGATAATTGCTGACTAAACTGCTTTGACTGCGCGCCGTATTGAGCTAGATAATCTTCGTTAAGTTGTCCATTTAACTCACGCTTGCGCTTTTCTAGCCGGAGATCATTCGCCTGTGCACTGATCGTCTGTACTTCATCTTCAATCACTCGCTCAATTTCATCACGCACTAACTGACTGAAATCAAGAGACTCAATAAGACGAGCTTGAAAATCTTGGTGGTTCTGGCCTTGAGCATCTTGATAAGCGATTGGGCGCCCATAAAAATCGCCACTTCGCGTCCGCTCAATCACCGCCCAATCTTTCGGCTGAGTGCGACTTTCAATATTGATGTCTAAAATCGAAATAAAATCTGCGGGGTATAAATCACGATTGGCAACCTTGATATTTAGACGTTCTACTTGCCCTTTCTCCACAACATCTAAGGGTAAAGGGATGGCTAACTCTCTCAAGTAATCCACTGACACCGAATCTTGTGCATAGAGTTGACCAACTAGGATCTCACCATCCGTCTTAGTCCATTGATAGAGAGGGGCCGGCCAAAAATAGGACAGGCCTTTCCAACCGATAAGCAACAACAAGCCAAGAACAGACAACAAACTAATGCTGACTGCACCGCCGGTTAGCCATATCCAAGGCGCGCCTGATTTTAGCCACTTAAACACAAACAACTGTCCTATTCATTCAATCTATAAAGCTCGGTACTTTTCACGGAGACGTTGGCGAACCCATTCAGCAATCGAGTTCACCGCAAAGGTAAACACCAACAAAATCAATGCCGCTAAGAACAGAATTCGGAAGTGCGAGCTACCCACTTCTGATTCAGGCATTTCCACCGCAATAGTTGCAGATAAGGTACGCATCCCTTCAAGGATATTCCAATCGAGGATTGGGGTATTACCCGTTGCCATTAGTACGATCATGGTTTCACCCACTGCACGCCCAAGTCCCATCATAATCGCTGAGAAAATACCCGGACTTGCGGTTAGCAGCACTACATAAATCAGGGTTTGCCACGGTGTTGCACCCAGTGCTAAAGAGCCATCAGATAGATGTTTCGGCACTGAGAAGATCGCATCTTCAGCAATGGTAAAAATGGTCGGGATCACAGCAAAGCCCATGGCAAAACCCACCACGAGTGCATTGCGTTGATCGAAATCGATACCTATCTCAGCAAGATAAATCCGCACATCACCATTAAATAGCAGCGCCTCAATGTTGTAGCTTTGGCTTAAAATCAGCGCGGTGATAATCACCAAACAAGGCATCAAAATCAGTGCATGCCAGCCATTAGGTAGGCGACGCGTCCAGCGAGTCGGTAAGCTATGCCACAGAACACCAATCGCGATAATGGCCACCGGCAGAAACAGCAACAAGACCACGACTGCCGTTAAGTGACTTTCCACAATTGGCGCAAACCAAAGCCCCGCAAGAAAACCGATGATGACTGTCGGCAGGGCCTCCATCAGTTCAATCGATGGTTTCACAAAGCGGCGCATACGTGGCGTCATAAAGTAAGCAGTATAAATCGCCCCTAAAACCGCAATCGGAATGGCAAATAGCATCGCAAAAGCCGCCGCTTTTAAGGTACCAAAGGCAATTGGCACCAAACTGAATTTCGCTTCAAACTCATCACTGGCCGAGGTGGTTTGCCAAACATAGGCTGGTTCTGGATAACTTTCATACCACACTTTTTGCCACAGCGATGACAGCGATACCTCAGGGAAAGGGTTATCAAGGTGAGCAACACTTAAAACACCGTCAGCAAACGCGATCAAGTATTGCTCATTGTCTGACATCGCCGCAAATTGAGGGGCTTTGTTATACGCTCGCTCAAAAATCACCAACTTTTCACTGGTGGTGTAATGGCTCTGTACCATGCCATTGATATAAAAACTATAAAAGCCTTTGCGGTATGCATCCGGCAGCAAAAACTGCAGCTCAGCCGCGAGTTTGAACTCGCGAATAAAGGTCAGATGACGCTGCTGATCTTTCAATACATCAAACCATTGCGATACTAAGCCATCTCGATGCGTCACCAACAGGGAAGATGCGCCAGAGAGGACATCAATATTACTCACTGCGTGTTTCGCCTCACCTTGGCTTAAATCAACAATCTCTCGCACCGCATAATGATCACCATGCTGCTTAATCACAATAAGCTCTGAATCTTGGCGCAAATAGATAGTTTTGCCATCTGGGGCAACAATCAATTGGTCGATCGTTGCAATAGCTTGCGGGAATTGATGGGTATAGATCTGCCCTGCACTATTTTGCCAACGAATTCGTACTTTATTGTCATTGTAGTAACCAACCAACACCAGTTGCTTACCTTTAGAAAAAGCAAATTTGCTTAACTCAACGTCCGCAAATTTCAAATCGATAGGTACGTTGTATTGATTCACTTCCGGCGAAAACACTCGACGATCATTTTCAATCACGTGGTTCATTTGCGGCTGGAACAGTTTCACTTGCCCTTGCGAGGTCGCAAACGCAAACCAGTCATCAGCTGTCGGCATCGAAGCAAACAGAGTAAATTCCTGAGTAAAGTTAACCGACAATTTTGGCTCAGGATGCGCTTTATCCATCGCCCAAAAATCCACCTGCCCTTGTTTGGAAATAACAAAAGCATGTTCACCGTAATCATCAATACCAGCAGCAAGAGGCTCTGGTGTGGTGATCGCCTGCTGAGCAATATTTGGCGTAAGTTTGGCATCTGAAAACAGCGGCAACACCATCATGGCTAAATAGACAAAGATCAAAACCAAGGCAGCCAATACACCAACACCACCAGCAGACACCGCAAATTTGACCAGGCGATCTTTAACCAGTCGCTTGCGGTCTTTTTCTTTGAGCGAAAAATCTGCTTTTGTCATTACGGTAAATACTCAGCTTCTGTTAATGCGATGGGTCGCGGTTCAATCATTACGGCACGCTAGCTCGTGTTAAGTCTTGCTCAGGCTATCTTTTTTGCTCGAGAGGATCGGCGGCATCTATCACTCTATAGCCGATAACTTAGCTTGAGAGTGATGATAAGATCACGAATTGCTCAATAAAACACTGTGTTGGTGAGAAAACACACTTAAACACATCAAGATTCTATTTACGCTCGAGGATATACTATTTCTCTTTGATGACAATTATATTACAGCGGTTAATAAATTACTGAATATAATCAGATATCTTTTCCAACTATGCGGGTTGGATGTCGAGTATCGATGAATGAAAATTAGTCAAACTTTGCAATAAAGCCTTCATGAAAATGCCTTAATTTTCTTTCCCTAACCTATACTTTTTTATAGTTATGCCCTAGTTGCTTCAATACTATAAATTCTCATACTTGTTTATGATATTCATCGCTGTTGTAAGCTAGGCTATTGACTGTGTTAATTTTTACTCAGTAGAACCGAGTTCTAAGTCAGCGTTTCGCTTCCCCTTCTTTAATCTCCTTTTTATCGGAGAGCGTATCTCCTGACTGCGTACGTATAGAAATATAAGGACCCTAAGATGAGTTCAGAAAAGCTCTATATAGAGAAAGAACTAAGTTGGCTATCTTTTAACGAACGAGTCTTACAAGAAGCGGCGGATAAGTCTGTCCCATTGATTGAGCGTATACGCTTTTTAGGTATTTTTTCTAATAACCTTGATGAGTTTTACAAAGTCCGCTTTGCTGGCGTAAAACGTCGTATTCTTATCAACCAAGAACGTGGCGGTAACGACAACTCCAAGCACCTACTGACCAAAATGCAGTCAAAAGCGTTGAAGCTCAACGAGCGCTTTGATGAACTCTACCAAGAACTGATCCGTGAAATGGCACGCCGACGTATCTTTCTCGTCAATGAACACCAGTTGAGTGAAAGGCAACAAGGTTGGATTCAGAAATACTTTCGCCGCCAAGTATTACCTCATATGTCGCCAGTTTTACTTACCGACGAAATCAATCTATTGCAGTTTCTAAAAGACGAATACGCTTATATTGCGGTTGAATTAAAACGTGATGAACACACTCAATATGTATTATTAGAGATCCCAACCGATCACCTGCCTCGTTTTGTGATGGTGCCAGAGCAAAAAGGCAAACGACGAAAAACAATTATTTTACTCGACAACATTATTCGTTACTGTCTCGACGATCTATTCCGAGGTTTTTTTGAATACGACGAAATCAACGGCTTTGCGATGAAGATGACCCGTGATGCTGAATACGACTTGAGTCGAGAAGTAGAATATAGCCTGCTAGAGCAAATGTCTGAAGGGGTTAGCCAACGTCTTACCGCCATGCCCGTGCGCTTTGTTTATGAGCGCGATATGCCAGAAGATATGCTCAGTTTTCTCTGCAAGAAGCTCGGAATTTCGAGCTATGACAGCCTTATCCCCGGCTCTCGTTACCATAACTTTAAAGACTTTATTGCTTTTCCCAATGTGGGTCGCGACTATTTAGAAAATAAGCCGCTGCCACCCATGCGTTGTGCCGACTTCGATGGCTACAAAAACAGCTTTGATGCGATCAAAAACCAAGACATATTGCTCTACTACCCCTATCACACCTTTGAGCACATCACAGAACTGGTGCGCCAAGCTTCCTTTGATCCCAAAGTCTTAAGTATCAAAATCAATATTTACCGTGTCGCTAAAGATTCTCGCTTAATGAACTCATTAATAGACGCGGTGCACAATGGCAAAAAAGTCACCGTGGTCGTTGAGCTGCAAGCGCGTTTTGACGAGCAAGCCAATATTGAGTGGGCAAAAGTGCTTACTGAAGCGGGTGTCCAAGTGATCTTTGGTACTCCTGGGTTAAAGATCCATTCGAAATTACTGCTGATTAACCGTCGAGAAGGCGATGAGATTGTTCGTTACGCCCATATCGGCACCGGTAATTTTCATGAGAAAAACGCGCGTATCTACACCGATTTCTCGCTCTTAACCGCCGACCCTGAAATCGCCAACGAAGTACGTAATGTATTTGGCTATATTGAAAACCCATATCGTCCAGTTAAGTTTAACCAACTGATTGTTTCACCACGCAATTCACGCAGCCAACTCTATCGATTGATCGACACAGAAATTGCCAATGCCAAACTGGGTAAAAAGGCGACGATCACCCTTAAAGTGAACAATCTCGTCGACAAGGGACTGATCAATAAACTTTACGGCGCCAGCACGTTTGGGGTCAAAATTCGCATAGTCGTTCGCGGCATGTGTGCACTTGTGCCCGGAGTGGAAGGCGTCAGTGAAAACATCAAGATAATCAGTATTGTCGATCGATTTTTAGAGCACCCACGAGTACTCATTACCCATAACGACGGCGATCCACAGGTCTATATCTCTTCAGCCGATTGGATGACACGTAATATCGATCACCGTGTCGAGGTGGGCACACCAGTTCGTGACCCTCGTCTGAAACAGCGCATTATCGATATCGTCAACATTCATTTTATCGATACAGTTAAAGCTCGTTGGATAGACAAAGAGATGAGCAATCGCTACGTTGCTCGCGGTAATCGTAAAAAAGTACGTTCACAATTAGCGATTTACGACTATCTTAAAAATGTAGAGAAGCAAGCAAAGAAGAAGAATGAATCAATCCCCTGATATCAGAGATGTTGCCGCTATCGATTTAGGGTCGAATAGCTTCCATATGGTGGTAGCTAAAGTCGTCAGGCAAGACTTACAGCTCGTTAGCCGCCATAAACAGCGCGTGCGCCTAGCCGAAGGACTCGATAGACAAAATAACCTTGATAATGCCGCCATTGAACGCGGATTAGAATGCTTAGCCATGTTCGCAGAAAGACTGCAAGGCTTCTCGGTACACAACGTACGAATCGCTGGCACTCACACCTTAAGGCAAGCCAATAACGCGCATATCTTTATCCAACGAGCACGAGAAGCATTGCCTTTCCCTATCGAAATTATTTCCGGTGAAGAAGAAGCGCGCCTGATTTATCAAGGAGTCTCCCATACTCAGCCTCAATCAGATTCAAAACTCATCGTCGATATTGGTGGTGGTAGTACTGAAATAATTTGTGGGACAGGCTTTGAGCCGGAGCTACTTAATAGCAAACAAATGGGATGTGTCAGCTTTACCGACCGATACTTTGCCAATGGTAAGCTGTCCAACAAAAATTTCACCAATGCGATTCTTGCAGCGGAACAAAAACTCGAGTCGCTTGCTCAACGCTATCGTAAAAAAGGCTGGTCTATCGCTTTCGGTTCATCAGGCACAACCAAAGCCATTCGAGAGGTGTTGATCGGCTTAGGCCATGAGGATGGTATCATTACCGCAAAGCGTCTCAATGCATTGATAACCAAACTGTGCGAATGGAAACAGATTGAGGATATCGAGCTTGAAGGCTTAACACCTGAACGAAAACCCGTCTTTGCTGCCGGTGTTGCTATTATGTACGCTATCTTTCTTGATCTTAAAATCAGTGAAATGCATTTTTCTGAAGGCGCATTACGTGAAGGCTTGTTGTACGAAATGGAAGAGCGCTTTAAACGCTCTGATATTCGCATGCGCACTACTGAGAATCTTGCGCAAAAACATCTCGTCGATCTCGAACATGCTGCGCGAATCAAAGGGCAAGCTGGCGAATTTCTGACCCAAATACACAAAGACATCGGTATCAAATCTAAGTCTGAGCTCTTCGACTTATTGGATTGGAGTGCACTGTTGCACGAAGTAGGATTAAGTATCAGCTTAAAAGGCTTCCATCGGCATTCTGCTTATATTCTTCGCCATACCACCATGCCGGGCTTTAACGTTGAACAGCAACGTGTACTGGCAACTTTGGCTCGCTTTCAAAGGAAGTCTTTCAAGCTCAATGAAATGGAAGAGTTCGCCCTGTATAAGAAAAAACATGTGGTGAATCTAGTTCGAATCCTTCGTCTCGCGATTGTGCTTAACGGACAAAGAAGCGATGACCCATTACCTGACATTTCACTCGCCGTGGATTCAAACGATAAGTGGTCACTCACTTGCACAGAATTAAATTGGCTTGAGAGCAACAAATTACTCCATGCCGATCTGATGAGTGAGCAAGCTTATTGGCAAGATGCAGAGTGGTGTTTGGCGTTTAGTTAACAGCCGCTAGATTCAAAAACAATAAAGGCGCTCGACGCGCCCTTATTGCTTAACGACAGTTAATTAGCCCCTATTCCAACCTTGGCAAGTTCTTGCTCCGCAATGTGGGGAGAAATGGCCACATAACCATCTTTTTCTACCAAGTCTTGTCCCTGCTTAGAATAGATAAAACGAATAAACTCGCGCTCTAATGGAGAGAGCGACTTACTCGGATGCTTGTTTATATAAACATACAAGTAACGTGATAGTGGGTACTCACCAGAAAGAATATTATCTCTCGTTGGTTCGACATAGTTTTTGCCCTCACGGGCAATTGGAATGCGTTTTACACCAGAGACTTGATAACCAACGCCGGAATAACCAATCGTGTTAATTGATGACGCAACTGACTGCACCACTGAAGCTGAGCCTGGCTGCTCATTGACGGTATTGCGAAAATCTCCACCACACAGAGCATTTTTCTTAAAGTAGCCATAAGTACCCGATACCGAGTTGCGGCCAAATTTTTGAATTGTTCGCTTTGCCCAAGAGTAGTTCATACCGAGATCTGCCCAAGTGTGCACTGGCTTAGTCGCACCGCAGCGTAAAGTAGCAGAAAAAATACTGTCCAACTGCGAGAAATTCATACCTTTGATTGGATTGTCTTGGTGAACAAAGATACCAATCGCATCAATCGCCACTCGCAGTGCTGTTGGCTTATAACCATGAGCACGTTCAAACGCTTCAATTTCACTATTTCGCATTGGCCGGCTCATGGGGCCAAACTGAGCGGTTTGCTCGGTAAGCGCTGGCGGCGCCGTCGAAGAACCCGAAGCCTGTACCTGACCATTCACGCCAGGATAGAGTTGTTTAAACTCTTCCACCCACAAAGTAGTCATCCCAGCCAGCGTATCCGAACCCACACTGGTTAGCTCACCACTAATGCCCGGCACTTTGTTATAGACGCGGAACTGGTCTTGAGCAGTATCGGATGCATGCACTGATGCATGAACGGGTACAGTAAGTAAGCCAGTCATCATTGACACTAAAGTAAGCGCTATCCTTGCTTTCATTTACTTCACCACCAAGCGTTCAGGCAGAATGAAAGAGAACTTACTGCCAACCCCGACTTTACTTTCTATATCAAGATGAGAGTCGTGGTGAGTCAGGGCGTGCTTCACAATTGCCAAACCTAAACCACTGCCACCGGTATCGCGCGAGCGGGCTTTATCAACTCGGTAAAAACGCTCAGTGAGACGGTGTAAATGTTGCGGCTCAATACCCTCACCGCTATCTTCCACGGCTAAACAAGCTCCTTGCGGCGTGAGATACCAGCGTACATTCACTTCGGCGCCCGCGGGTGTGTATTTCACTGCGTTATAAACGAGATTGGAAATTGCGCTGCGTAGCTGATCATCATCACCTAGAACCAACAATGACTCATCCACTTCAAATTTAAGTTTGTGGTTTTGATCACCACTTAAACTGGAGGCTTCTTTCTCGAGCACTTCTAGCATAGCTGGTACATTAACAACTTCTTCCAACTCATGCATCGGTGCCGCTTCGATCTTTGAGAGCGTCAATAGCTGATTAACTAAGCTATTCATACGGTTAAGCTGCTCTGTCATCACGCCATGTGCACGAGACCACATTGGTCCCACCAACATATCGGGATCTTCGGTCATCTCAAGATAACCCTGCAACACAGTCATTGGCGTTCGAAGTTCATGAGAAACGTTAGCAAAGAAGTTACGACGCATCCCTTCAAGCTGTTTTAGCTGGGTCACATCACGTACCACCATTAGGTGTTCACCTTCCGTGTACGGCACGATACGCAATTCCAGCATACGCTCAACATTGAGTGGTGAACGCATCTCAAGTGGCTCGGAGTAATCTTGTTTATTGAGGTATTTGATAAAATCAGGCGTACGAATCAAGTTCGAAATCGGCTGACCAGAGTCATCCGGCCAACGAAAACCGAGTAAGTGCTGAGCAAGCTTGTTGCACCAAACAATATTACCTTCACTACGGAACACCACCACCGCATCGGGTAGTGATTCTGCACCATTACGAAAACGACGAATCAGGTTGGTCAGTTCTTTGCGCTTACGACGCTGACGTTGTTGAAGACGGTAGATCCCGTTAAACAACTCTTCCCAGTTTCCGGTACCCGATGGTGGCGTTAGACGTTTCTCATCCCACAACCACGCCGACAGACGCATTTGGTTATGTAGATGCCATACAAGCTGCAAAACCGTGGCAGCTAAAAGCAACCACGGCATATATCCGAAAATCAAACCAACGATCACCCAAGGGGTGTAAAAAAAAGCCAGCTCCCAGACCAGCCTTTTCCAAGTTAACCTTTCAACCACTTACTTCTCCATACGGTCCTAAGCTTTGGTTGAGAAACGATAGCCAGCACCACGAACAGTTTGGATCAGTTTATCATGACCTTCTGCCTCAAGTGCTTTACGCAGACGACGAATATGAACATCAACTGTGCGATCTTCAACGTAAACATTGGTGCCCCAAACATTGTTCAGTAGTTGTTCACGGCTGTATACGCGCTCTTGGTGCGTCATAAAGAAGTGCAACATCTTAAACTCTGTTGGTCCCATATCCAGCGGTTGATCGTTCGCTGTCACGCGATGAGATACTGGATCGAGCTTTAAGCCTTGCACATCAATCACATCTTCTAGCGCTGTTGGTGTTACACGGCGAATCACTGCTTTCAATCGAGCGACGAGTTCTTTTGGTGAGAATGGCTTAGTAATGTAATCATCCGCGCCCACTTCAAGACCACGCACTTTATCTTCTTCTTCACCACGAGCCGTCAACATAACCACAGGAATATTGCGCGTGAGTTCTTCACGTTTCATGTGCTTAATGAAGTTGATCCCACTACCTCCTGGTAGCATCCAATCCAGTAATACTAGATCTGGGAAGGGTTCTGCTAGTTTAGTTACCGCCGTGTCGTAGTCTTCTGCTTCTACTGCTTGGTAACCTTTCTGTTCAAGAACAAAGCACAGCATTTCGCGAATTGGTGCTTCATCTTCAACAACTAGAATCCTTCTAGACATAATAAATAAACCTTTTTCGTTAAGCTTGAGTGAAGAGAGGATCTCACCTCTCGATGCATAGGCATTATTACTAGCAATTATGACACTTTTGTGACCTTTGCAAACAAATTTTCATACAAGATTCTCTGTTGAATGCTTGTAATTCAATCAATAAGAGCTAGTGATTTATCAAATGTTCACGACGTCATTCATATTTTTCACATCCTGACAGACAAGCGAAGAAAATTTGCCTAAGATGGGCGTCTTCAATGTTCAATTAGAGAAAAAGTATGTGGTTTAAAAACTGTCTGGTATATCGCGTTAACCGTGAAATCGACTTCAAAGCAGACCAGCTAGAACAGCAACTGGCTGAGTTTCGTTTTACCCCTTGCGGCAGCCAAGATAAGCAAAAATTTGGTTGGGTTTCAGCAATGGGTCGCCATGGCGATATGATGACTCACGTATCAGAAAACCACATCCTAATCTGTGCTAAAAAAGAAGAGAAAATGCTGCCAGCTTCAGTGATTAAAGAGTCATTGAATGCCAAGGTAGAAGCGATGGAAGCACAAGAAGGTCGCCCTCTGAAGAAAAAAGAGAAAGACAACCTGAAAGACGATATCGTGATGGATCTGCTGCCACGCGCATTTAGCCGCAGCAATCACACTTATGTGCTGATCATGCCAAAGCTCGGTTTTATCCTTGTTGATGCTAGCAGCTACAAAAAAGCGGAAGATGTGCTTGCTCTGCTACGTAAAACTATGGGCAGCCTGCCGGTTGTTCCTGCGATCCCAGAAAATGCCGTAGAGCTAACACTGACTGAGTGGGTGAAAACTGGCAATACCCCAGCCGGCATCACGATGCTTGATGAAGCGGAACTGAAGTCAGTACTTGAAGAAGGCGGCGTGATCCGTTGTAAGAAGCAAGAGTTAACTGCTGATGAAATTCGTAGCCATATTGAAGCGGACAAGATGGTGACGAAGCTGGCGCTTAACTGGCAAGATCGCATTGAGTTCATTTTGGCCGAAGACAGCAGCATTAAACGCTTGAAGTTCTCTGATGAGCTAAAAGATCAAAATGATGACATTCCTCGTGAAGACCAAGCTGCACGATTTGATGCTGATTTCTCACTAATGTGTGGCGAAATGGGTGCCTTCTTACCGAATTTGTATGAAGCACTGGGTGGTCTACCAAACCCAAATGCGTAAGCAATCGTACTAATTACTTGCTCAAAAGCCTTCTTCGGAAGGCTTTTTTGATCTTACGGCTCGCTCGCTTCAGAGTTTTTCCTAGTCACATATCACATTTTGACGTAAAATTTGCGCCCCAATTCCATCAGGTGGAATTGCCCTGACTTGAGATCAGATTAAATAGAGAATTGAGCAATGACGACAGATAAAGTATTCGTACCTGAGCTACTATCACCAGCCGGTAGCCTTAAAAACATGCGTTACGCATTCGCATACGGCGCAGATGCAGTATACGCAGGTCAACCTCGCTACAGCTTACGTGTACGTAACAATGAGTTTAACCACGAGAACCTTCAAATTGGTATCAATGAAGCGCATGCCCTAGGCAAAAAGCTTTACGTGGTATGTAACATCCAGCCGCACAACTCTAAGCTAAAAACCTTCATTCGTGACCTTAAACCGGTTGTAGAAATGGGCCCAGACGCACTGATCATGTCTGACCCAGGTCTAATCATGATGGTTCGCGAAGCGTTCCCAGAAATGCCTATTCACCTGTCTGTTCAAGCGAACGCGGTAAACTGGGCAACAGTAAAATTCTGGTCGACTCAAGGTGTTGAGCGCGTAATCGTGTCGCGTGAGCTTTCTCTAGAAGAAATCGAAGAAATTCGCGAGCAGTGCCCTGAAACTGAAATCGAAGTATTCGTTCACGGCGCTCTTTGCATGGCTTACTCTGGCCGCTGTCTACTGTCTGGTTACATCAACAAACGTGACCCAAACCAAGGTACTTGCACTAACGCATGTCGTTGGGAATACAAAGTAGAAGAAGCGAAAGAAGACGAGACCGGTCAAATTGTTTCTGCGGCAGAGCCGGTTGCATTTGATCCAAACGAAGCACAAGCTATCGAAGTAGCAGACGAGCGTCCTGAAACGACTATCGGTCGCGGCAAACCAATTGACGATGTTGTATTGCTATCTGAAAGCCACCGCCCTGAAGAAAAAATGGCGGCGTTTGAAGACGAGCACGGCACTTACATCATGAACTCAAAAGACTTACGTGCTATCCAACACGTTGAGCGTTTGACTAAGATGGGTGTGCACTCACTGAAAATCGAAGGTCGTACTAAGTCGTTCTACTACTGCGCTCGTACTGCGCAAGTTTACCGTAAAGCGATTGATGACGCAGTTGCGGGCCGTCCATTTGATGAATCTCTAATGGGTACTCTAGAAAGCCTAGCGCACCGTGGTTACACCGAAGGCTTCCTACGTCGTCATACTCACGATGCATACCAAAACTACGACTACGGCTACTCAGTCTCTGACGCACAGCAATTTGTGGGTGAGTTTACTGGTAAACGCCGTGGCGACTTGGTTGAAGTTGAAGTGAAGAACAAGTTTGTGGTTGGTGACAACCTAGAGCTAATGACGCCAAAAGGTAACATTAACTTCACGCTAGAAGCGATGGAAAACCGTAAATCTGAAGTGATTGATGATGCAAAAGGCAACGGTCACTTTGTATTTATTCCTGTTCCACAAGATTTGGATCTTGAGTACGCACTACTGATGCGTAACCTGAACGATGGTCAGGATACTCGTAACCCAACGGGTAAGTAATCATGGCACTACTAATTACAGATAAGTGCATCAACTGCGATATGTGTGACCCTGAGTGCCCAAATGGCGCTATCTCAATGGGTGACAGCATTTTCGAAATCGATCCTAATCTGTGTACAGAGTGTAAAGGTCACTATGAAAAGCCGACGTGCCAATCTGTGTGCCCAATCACCAAGTGTATTATCACTGATCCGGACCATGTTGAAACGGACGAAGAACTGCTTGAAAAGTTCGTTATCATTCAAGGTTTAGCGTAAGACTAAAAGGCTCATCCAGTGATGAGCCTTTTTTGTATCATCGACCTCAGCCAGATTTGATGATCGGAAAGATGTTACAGTACAACTCTTTCTCATATTGATACTCCAAATGTTCTCGCCAATTAACTGCTTTACCTATCGGTACTAGGAAGAAAGTTTCACGCGAAGTATCGGTTACAAATGCTAAACCATGTGGCATCAACTCAAAATGTACATCATGAACGAAACCTGGGTCTAATCTCTGCCTTCCAGTAAGATGATTTACCTCGTCACGGGAAATCGTTACTGACTCAGTAGCACTGCCAAATCTCAGCTTGAGCCACTCGGCAAAATCTTTTGCGCATACCATAGTCATGGGAGTGTCCTTGCTTATATTCTCATAGGAAGTAAGCCGAGCATCCTATTTATAATCTAAACGTCGAGTTAACCAACTTCGTTCATGTCATTGTTATTATTTACGACTTCAAGCAGGATGTGTATCAGCAGCACTGTCGGAACATTCAGTTAACGCATCTAGATACATATCAATCCTTAGACCTTTTAAATCTAGGTGAGTATGAGATGATTCTCCAGCCGATATAGGTCAAATATCATCATCAAAGTATCATTTCTCTTAGCTAAACAGGATATTTATCTAGTTTGATCAATAAGCTGTGCACATTGTAACGGTAGTATTTTTTTTGGTTTTGGCTTTGCTTTGGCAACCACTACCGGCTCTTTTTTCTCAACTTTAGTGCTATCTTTTGAGCCGCGATAAGTTTTGACGCTGTGTTTTGGCTTCGGTTTCCAACTGGCGACTTCTGCACCACAGCCATCCCCTTTAGGTGGCGGTTTTTGATCAACACAACTCGCGTCATCTTTCGGGCATTTCAAGCGAACGTGCATATGATAGTTGTGTCCCCACCAAGGTCTTACTTTACGCAACCATGTGCGATTTGCCCCTTCTAAGCTGCACAATTTCTCTTTAATCACCGGATGGACAAAGATCCTTGCCACCTCTTCATCTTGAGCGGCCATCTTAACTAAACGAAAATGGCGATTCTCCCAGTTAGTCGAGCTGATCTTGTACGCGGACATATCTACTAAGGTTTTTGGCTTTGGCAGTTTTAGCTGATTCGCCGAGAGTTTGGTATCAGCAAGACGAAACCAAATGTCGATATCCAAACCAGTTTGATGGCTAGTGTGCCCGGATGAGAAGCGCCCACCTTGTGGTAGCGACATATCACCGATCAACAGGTGGGTACGCAGATCTTTACGTGCTTGAGTGGATAGACGCTCAATAAAGGCAATGGTACTAGGATGACCGTAGTAACGCTTATTTTGGCTGCGCAGTACTTGGTATCCATAGCCATTTAAAGGTAGTGCCTGAGCACCAAGCAGACAGCCATTGGCATAACTACCAATGGCTTCTGGAGTGAGTCGATTTGGTTTAGCAAACGACTCCCAAGGGGAAGCGGATAATGAAAACGACAAGAACCAAGCGAAAGTAACTATCCATGTCATTTTCATTGCTTCACCTCTTAATTTAATAATGTTCTGCGTTATCGTAGTAAGCGCTAGGATTAAGCGCTGTGAAGATAACCGCGACATTCACATCTTGTCCCATAATTCCACGGACTTGATCAGTAATGATTTTAGCCACTGTATCTTGCTTCTCTTGGCCGCGGTCAAACCAAAGTACTTCGACAAATGGGTAAGCAGGGTTCACTTCACCTTCATGGTAAAACGTAGTGTAGACATACTCAAAAGTGAAGTCTTCACGAGGAGAGCCCATGATTTCTTGTAGTTCATCAATTAGAGGTTTCGACAGCGTTTGTACCGTTTGCGGCTCAACTGCTCTAAAACGAAAATGTGGCATCTTTTGCTTCCTAATTATGGTTATGGTTTCACTATGATAATCGTTTACTGTGCAAACAGCATGCTCAACATTGAGCAAGGCTCGCAAAGCAAACAAAAAAAGCCGCTGGTGACAGCGGCTTTTAACTCTTTTAATGCGTTATGGCATCTCGTCGAACTCTGCACCCTCTTTTTCAACTTGAGGTGGCATTAAGTGTTCTTTGGTAATACCCAGCTTCCATGCTAGTGCCGAAGCCACATAGATAGAAGAGTATGTACCAACCGTGATACCGAGTAACAGCGCCGTTGCGAAACCGTGAATCATTGCACCACCTTGAGTAAACAACGCGATTACTACGAACAGCGTGGTACCTGAGGTGATTAATGTACGGCTTAAGGTTTGAGTGATCGCGCTATCAATAATTTCAGCTGGACCACCTTTACGCATACGACGGAAGTTCTCGCGGATACGGTCAAATACTACGATGGTATCGTTGAGTGAGTAACCCACTACCGTCAGCAAAGCAGCTACGATAGTTAGATCAACCTCAATCTTCATGATTGAGAACACACCCAACGTAATGATGATATCGTGTGCTAGAGCTAATACAGCACCCGCAGCAAGACGCCATTCAAAACGTACCGATACGTAGATTAAGATACAGATCAGCGATACCAAAATCGCTAGACCGCCCGCTTCAGTCAGTTCGTCACCTACGTTAGGACCCACGAACTCGATGCGGCGCATCTCAACTTCTTTGCCTGTGCCATCTTTGATTGCCGAAATGATTTGGTTGCCTAAAGTCTCACCTGAAACATCTTCACGTGGGCTTAAGCGCACCATGACATCACGTGCACTACCAAAGTTTTGTACAATCGCATCGCCAAAACCGTTCGCTTCAAGCGATGTACGGATTTCATCTAACTGAGCTGGCTGTTCAAAGCCAACTTCAATCAATGTACCGCCGGTAAAATCTAGGCCCCAATTCAACCAGTTAGTTGAAAGAGTGTAGATTGACGCACCGATCATCAACAAAGAGAACATAAAGGCGAACTTTGACCAACGTAAAAAGCCGATCGTTTTTTCTGCTTTTAGAATCTGAAACATATTAATTCCTAGCCTTAGATCGACAATTTATCAACGCGTTTGCCACCATACAGTAGGTTAACCACACAGCGGGTACCAATAATAGCGGTAAACATTGAGGTCAAAATACCAATTGATAATGTAACAGCGAAACCTTTAACCGCACCTGTACCTACCGCAAACAGAATAATCGCTGTCATTAGTGTCGTGATGTTGGCATCGGCAATGGTACTAAACGCGTTAGCATAACCTTGGTGGATTGCTTGTTGCGGCGAGCGACCTTCAAGCAACTCTTCACGTATCCGCTCAAAGATCAGTACGTTGGCATCGACCGCCATACCGACCGTTAGAACAATACCGGCAATGCCTGGTAGCGTCATTGTCGCCCCTGGAATCATCGACATAATACCGATGATCAGTACGAGGTTAGACATCAATGCCAAGTTAGCAATCAGACCAAACTTACGGTAGTAGACTACGGTAAACAGCATTACTGCCACCATACCCCAAATACACGCTTGGATACCCATATCAATGTTTTGTTGACCCATTGATGGACCAATCGTACGCTCTTCAACAATCGAGATTGGCGCAATTAGGGCACCAGCACGAAGTAGTAACGCTAAGTTGTGCGCTTCTGCTGCTGAATCAATACCAGTGATACGGAAGTTACGACCAAGTGCCGATTGAATCGTCGCTTGGTTAATCACTTCTTCGTGCTTAGACAGGATAACTTTGCCTTCAGCTGTCTTACGACCGCTGTCTTTGTATTCAGCAAATACCGTTGCCATCAGCTGACCGATATTCTTTTTCGAGAACGCCGACATCTTGTTACCACCTTCGCTATCTAGCGTGATGTTAACTTGTGGGCGACCGTACTCATCGACACTTGAGCTTGCATCTGTGATGCTCGCACCGCTTAGAATGACACGTTTTTTCAGAACAACGGGACGACCGTCAGTATCGAACTTGATTTCAGAGCCTGCTGGTGCACGACCATTAGCCGCCGCTGCAAGGTCCGCTTTTGAGTCCACTTCACGGAACTCTAGCGTTGCAGTCGCACCAAGGATCTCTTTTGCACGCGCAGTGTCTTGTACACCCGGTAGCTCAACCACAATACGGCTAGCACCTTGGCGTTGAACCAATGGTTCAGCAACACCGAGTTCGTTTACGCGGTTACGAAGAATGGTAATGTTCTGTTCAACGGCATAGTTACGAATTTCAGTTAGACGCTGCTCAGTGAACGAAGCGATCAAAGAGAAACGACCATTTGAGTCTGAATCCGTAAATACCATATCAGGATGGTTCTTCTCCAACAGGGCTTTCGCTTCTGCTAATTGCTCTTCATTACGAAGTAGCACTTCTACAGCGTCTTTACCTGATGGGCGAATTGCACGATAACGGATCTTATCTTCACGTAGTTCACTACGGAAAGCTTCTTCTTGCTGACCGACCAGTTTTTCCATTGCCGCGTCCATATCCACTTCCATTAAGAAGTGAACACCACCACGTAGGTCAAGACCTAGTTTCATTGGTGAAGCGCCAATTGCTTCGAGCCAAGTTGGTGTTGCCGGAGCAAGGTTAAGCGCCACAATAGTATCTTTATCGAGGGCTTCACTAATAATGTCGCGCGCACTGATTTGGGTATCGGTGTCGTTGAAACGAACAAGAATCGATCCATTCTCTAAAGCAATGGATTTAAATGAGAGGCTCTGTTTATCAAGAGCTTGAGTGACAGAATCCAGCGTAGCCATATCTACAGAGGCGCCACGCGCCCCTGTAACTTGAATTGCCGGATCTTCACCGTAGATATTAGGAAGTGCATACAATGCAGCGATAGCGATGGTAAACATCACCATCAAGTACTTCCATAACGGATAACGGTTTAGCACAGCGAGGATCCTTTAGCTGTCTATAGAGATTTCAGTGTACCCTTTGGTAGCACTGCTGATACGAAGTCTTTCTTGATAACAACTTCGTTGTTCGCGTTTAGCTCGATAGTGATGTAGTCGTTGTCTTCAGCGATTTTAGTGATTTTACCCACTAGACCACCGTTAGTTAGTACTTCATCACCTTTGCCCATCGAAGACATTAGGGTTTTGTGTTCCTTAACGCGCTTAGCTTGTGGACGGTAGATCATGAAGTAGAAGATCACCGCGAACATCGCTAGCATGATAATCATTTCGAAACCGCCACCTGCTGGTGCTTCTGCTGCTGCGTGAGCCTGAGAAATAAACATGAAAATATCCTCTATTATATTTTTGATTATCCAACAAATTGGGCTTTGGCTGGTTATATTCAAGCGTGCTGATCGCTATTAGAGATCGCACTCTCAAAAATATCGAGCTTTTGCTCATTTGTTAGGCTGGTTGTTACTTTACAGACCAGCCATTAATAAAAGCCTTAGGCGAAACCTAAGGCTTAAATATGATTACTGTTTGCCTAGTGGCGGCACTTCACGATCGCGACGTGCGTAGAACTCTTCCACGAATTGGTCGAAGCGATCTTCGTCAATCGCACTGCGAATGCTTTCCATCAAACGTTGGTAGTAACGCAAGTTATGGATAGTATTTAGACGCGCACCTAGGATTTCATTACAACGATCTAAGTGATGCAAGTATGACTTAGAGTAGTTCTTACAAGTGTAACAGTCACAGTGCGGATCCAATGGTGTTGTATCGGTTTTATGTGTCGCATTACGGATCTTGATCACACCGCCCGTCACAAATAGGTGACCGTTACGTGCGTTGCGCGTTGGCATTACACAGTCGAACATGTCGATACCGCGACGTACACCTTCTACTAAATCTTCCGGTTTGCCAACACCCATTAGGTAACGAGGTTTGTCAGTTGGAAGTTGTGGACAAGTGTGCTCAAGAACGCGATGCATATCTTCTTTAGGTTCGCCTACTGCTAGACCGCCTACTGCGTAACCGTCAAAACCGATTTCAGTCAGACCTTTCACCGATACGTCACGCAAATCTTCGTAAACACCACCTTGAACGATACCGAATAGGTTGTTCTGGTTGTCTAGCTTATCGAAGTGATCGCGTGAGCGTTGCGCCCAGCGCAATGACATTTCCATCGATTTCTTCGCTTCATCGTGTGTCGCTGGGTATGGCGTACACTCGTCAAAGATCATTACGATGTCAGAGCCTAGGTCTTTTTGGATTTCCATCGACTTTTCTGCGTCCATGAAAATCTTGTCACCGTTAACTGGGTTACGGAAATGCACACCCTCTTCAGTGATTTTACGGATATCACCAAGGCTGAATACTTGGAAGCCGCCTGAGTCAGTCAGGATAGGACCTTGCCAGTTCATGAAATCATGCAGGTCACCGTGCATTTTCATCACTTCTTGACCAGGACGTAACCATAGGTGGAAAGTGTTACCTAGCAGGATTTCTGCACCCGTATCTTTCACTTCTTCCGGAGTCATGCCTTTAACCGTACCGTAAGTACCAACAGGCATGAAAGCTGGTGTTTGAACCGTACCGCGTTCAAACGTTAGCTGACCACGACGTGCATTGCCGTTAGTCTTTTTTAAATCAAATTTTAACTTCACGAAGCCTCCAATGTCAGAGAAACAGTCTGACTTTGATCTCGGGCATATAAGCCCATAAAGGAGCGGTCGCATATTCCTTGCGAGATATGAAAAGTTGCCTTTTCACCCCTAGCCTACTGCTAGCACTCGTAAACTTTTAAGACAAAGAGATTCCCTACTCGTTCGTTCCTCATCTAGGGAATGACAAAGTCTGAGATTATTTCACTCCGAGTGACGACAACATTATATGCTGCCACCCACTATAAATAACGCTTTTGTCATTCCTGAATCGAGCAACGAGATCTCAGGAATCTCTGTTTTACTTTTATCTGCTTCAATAAACCTGATAGCAAGTTGATGTACAAAGTAACGTTAGCTTGTCTTTTTCTTAATAAACATAGAATCACCGTATGAGAAGAAGCGGTAATTATTCTCGACCGCATGCGAATACGCATTCATGGTGTTCTCGTAGCCAGCAAACGCGCTCACTAGCATAATTAGCGTTGATTCTGGCAGGTGGAAGTTGGTAATTAAGCAATCCACCAGCTGGTATTCATAACCCGGGAAAATGAAGATTTCAGTATCACCGAAAAATGGCGCAAGCTCGGTGCCTTTTTTCACAGCGTCTTGCGCTGCGCTTTCTAACGAGCGCACAGATGTCGTTCCCACCGCGATTACTCGTCCACCACGAGCTTTAGTCGCTTTAATCGCTTCAACCACGTCTTCGGTTACTTCAACGTACTCCGCATGCATGTGGTGATCGTGAATATTATCCACTTTCACTGGCTGGAAGGTACCCGCACCTACGTGCAAAGTAACATATGCCAGTTCGGCACCTTTCGCTTTGATTTTTTCTAACAATACTTCATCAAAGTGTAAACCCGCTGTTGGTGCCGCGACTGCACCTGGTTTTTGGTTGTAAACCGTTTGGTAGCGTTCTTTATCCGCGTCTTCATCAGGGCGATCAATATATGGCGGCAGTGGCATGTGACCAATCTGCTCTAGAATTTCTAGAACGGTTTGTTCAGCATTAAATTTCAATTCAAACAGTGCATCGTGGCGAGCCACCATCTCAGCCGAAAACTCATCGTTCTCCCCAAGTAAAATGGTAGAACCCGGTTTTGGCGATTTTGAGCAGCGAACATGCGCAAGGATGCTCTTCTCATCCAGCATGCGCTCTACTAGTACTTCCAGTTTGCCGCCAGACTCTTTACGACCAAACATGCGCGCAGGAATCACTCGAGTATTGTTAAATACTACAAGATCGCCCGCTTCAATGTGATTCAAAACATCGGTAAATGTGCCATCCACCAGCACGCCACTATTACCATCAAGTTGCAATAAGCGACTCGCAGTACGTTCCGGTTGTGGGTAACGCGCAATCAATTCATCAGGAAGGTCGAAATGGAAATCAGATACTTGCATGTTTTTGGTGTCTTAAGTCGGGTTAACAATAGGGGTCACGAAGCTTTTCGCAGCCGACTAGTATATGTCGCCCAAGCGCAATAGCAAGAATAGATGTTGTATCTAAATTTAATCTTTGAGCCCTGCTCGCCACTTTATCTAATCCTGCAAAAAATAAAATTGCAAAAGCATGGTACTTTGGTTGCATTTGTAACAAGATATTACCCTAATTAATAAAAATAATAATAACGATAAAAAACTCAAATACTCGCAATCAATCATATTATTAAGGTGGATAATCAATATGAAGTTAAAGCAGCAACTTACGTATGGGTTTGGATGCATCATACTATTGCTTTTAATGACCAGCGCTATCTCGATATTTCGCTTCAGTGAAACACACCAAGGGTTTAATAGTTACCGAAACTTAGCTCGAACCAGTACTAACAGCGGCCAGATTGAAGCGTATCTGCTGGATGCTCGCTTAGCCGTCAACAAGTACATCAAAACGCACCAGACGAACGATTTAGATACTTTCGAACGCAGAATCCAAGCCATCAATGCCGCGATCGCTGAAATAACCCAACTCGATCTCTCCGAGTCACATAGTCGTGAGTTCAATAACCTGCAACAGAAAATCAACCGCTACCAGCAGGCAGTGCAGCAAGTTGCTACGCTAATTGCTCAGCGCAATCAGCTAGTTAATCAAAAGTTGGATCCCAATGGTGCGGTAATGCGCGATACGCTCTCAGATATGCTAACCAAAGCGCATAACTCCGGCAGTATCGAACTCGCTCTCTACACCAGTGAATTACAAGAAAGCGTGCTTGGCGCTCGCCTTTCTGCGGTTAAATTTTTGGTCAACAACAGCTCGGTCGACGAACAAGCTGCACTTAAGCAATTTGATTTAATCAAACAACGTGGTCAAAGCTTGCAAAGCTATCTCGTCACTGAGCAACAAAAAAGACAATTTGAGACCTACCAAGATGCGTTCACGATCTATCAGAATGCGTTCAGCACTATCACAGCAACGATCAAGCAACGTAATCAGATTATCACCCAGCAACTCGATGTGATTGGTGCACAGGCCGCACAATCTATTGAGAGCATCCAACACTCTAGTAAGTTAGAACAAGATACTGTAGGGCCAAATATGGTGGCCCAGCTCGACAGTGCCGAAACAATTATTTTTTGGCTATCAGCAATCTCAACCCTTATCGCTCTGGCTGTCGCTATCGTAATTTACCGTAGCATTAACCGTGTCGTCGGCGGAGAGCCAAGTGATATCCAACTTCTTGTCCAACAGGTATCAAAAGGTGATCTTTCAACTGATGTGTCTATCACAGGTAAAGAGAGCGGTATCTACGCCAATATCCTCGAGATGCGTTCTGAGCTACGCCGCATCATTGAAGGTTTCCATTCCATTTCCGACAGCGTATCTTCAGCTTCCGTCGAACTTGCCGCTGTCATGACACAAACTGAAGCTAACGCTCAACAAGAGCTGAGCCAGATTGAGCAAATTGCTACTGCCATTAACGAACTGTCGAGTACAGCAAATGAAGTCAGTCACAATGCTTCTTCCGCGGAGCAAGCGGCATCAGGTGCCAATGATAACGTCATGGCAGGTCAGTCAGCATTGCGCTCTTCAGACGATCTTTCACGAAAAGTGGAACACTCGATTGAGGAAACAACCAATATCGTCAACCAACTACGTGACTATTCAATTGAAATAGGCACAGTGGTCGAAGTAATCAACACGATTTCAGAACAAACTAACCTGCTGGCACTTAATGCAGCGATTGAAGCGGCTCGTGCCGGTGAGCAAGGTCGAGGTTTTGCTGTCGTCGCCGATGAAGTTCGTTCTTTAGCGGCGAAAACACAACAATCGACCATTGATATTCAAGAGATTATTTCTCGCTTACAAGGCCAAGCTGAAGAAGCGAACAAGTTTATGTCTGCGAATGTAATGTTGGCTGAAGACTCGCGCGCATTGAGCCAGAAACTGGGGGATTCATTTGTGGCTATATCTGAGTCCGTGGCACAGATTTCAGATATGAATACTCATGTCGCGACAGCTTCCGAAGAGCAGTCCAGTGTGACACAAGACATCTCACAAAACGTCAGTGTGACTTTTGAAATCGTTAACCAGAATGTGACCGGAGTACAAGAGAGCCAAAAAGCGAGCGAAGAGCTTTCAAGCCTTGCTGCCGAGCAAAAACACTTATTGAACTTCTTCAAACTCTGAACGACTCTCTCCTGGCGCTCACCATTGTGAGCGCCTCACTTTACCTACAACTTCAACCAAACCTCTCAGTGGATAAAAATCCTTACCAATTTTAAGGATAATTTACTAAGAATCTCGGCTTAGCTCCCAAAACCTTCCCCCATTTACTCCTATAGTAATTAGTACAGAGTTTAAACAAATTACCTGCATTCACGCGGTAACAATCTGCGCAAAAAACCAAGGAGGTTACCATGATAAAAGTCGAAGACATGATGACCCGTAACCCGCACACCTTGTTACGCTCTCATCTCCTTTCCGACGCCAAACACACCATGGAAGCGTTAGGTATCCGACACATCCCAATCGTTGATAGTGATAGACACTTACTCGGCATCATTACTCAACGTGACGTACTGGCTGCCCAGGACTCTAGCTTACAAAAAGAGACCGATGAACAGTCGTTCACTTTAAGTACCCCACTGTACGAAGTGATGCGCACCAATGTCATGAGCGTCAGCCCTAAAGCGGGGTTGAAAGAGACCGCCATCTATATGCAAAAACATAAAGTGGGTTGCTTACCCATCGTCGATAAAGGACGTTTGGTTGGCATTATGACCAACAGTGACTTTGTCAGCATTGCGATTAACTTATTGGAATTGCAAGAAGAAGTGGAACCGGAAGAAATTGAAGATTAAGCATTAGTAAATTTCGCGTGAACTGCTGCACAAACAAAAAAAAGAGCGGCCCGAGCCGCTCAAAGAACATCAAAATTTATGCCTAAAAAATGTGTCTACCCAGATTACTGGGTATATTCCTAGGGGTGTAAATAGGAACAGAATTGCTTTCGTTGTAAGGTTAAGTGACTGCGTACGTCCGACTCGAGCAATCACTTAACTTCAACAACGAGTTTGACTAGAACTGATCTTCTTCAGTAGAACCAGTTAGAGCCGTAACCGATGATTTACCACCTTGAATGGTGTTCGTCATCTTATCGAAGTAACCAGTACCCACCTCTTGCTGGTGAGCAACGAAAGTATAACCTTTCTCAGCTGCCTCGAATTCTGGACGTTGAACTTTCTCAACGTAGTGGCGCATACCTTCACCTTGTGCGTAAGCATGTGCCAATTCAAACATGTTGAACCACATGTTGTGGATACCCGCTAGAGTAATGAACTGGTACTTGTAACCCATGTTCGCTAGCTCTTGTTGGAATTTCGCGATGGTTTCTGAATCTAGATTCTTCTCCCAGTTGAAAGAAGGTGAGCAGTTATAAGCAAGCAATTGATCTGGGTACTCAGCGTGAATTGCTTCCGCAAACTTACGCGCTTCTTCTAGACAAGGCGTCGCTGTCTCACACCAGATCAAGTCTGCATATGGTGCATAAGCAAGACCGCGTGAAATCGCTTGGTCAATACCAGCACGAACGCGATAGAAACCTTCTTGTGTGCGCTCTCCTTCGATAAAATCTTTATCGTAAGCATCGCAATCTGAAGTGAGTAGATCTGCTGCGTTCGCGTCAGTTCGAGCAATAACGAGTGTTGTCGTACCTGCAACGTCAGCGGCTAAGCGAGCGGCCACCAGTTTTTGCACGGCTTCTTGAGTTGGAACCAATACTTTGCCACCCATGTGGCCACATTTTTTCACTGAAGCAAGTTGGTCTTCAAAGTGAACACCTGCCGCACCGGCATCAATCATCGACTTCATTAGTTCATAAGCGTTGAGTACACCACCAAAGCCGGCTTCTGCATCGGCAACGATGGGTAGGAAGTAGTCAATACCACCTTCTTCCGGTGACTTACCACCTGCCCATTGAATTTGGTCTGCACGACGGAATGAATTGTTAATGCGCTTAACCACTGATGGTACAGAATCTACTGGGTATAGTGATTGGTCAGGGTACATCGTTGATGCTGTATTGTTATCTGCCGCCACTTGCCAGCCTGATAGGTAGATAGCTTCAATGCCCGCTTTCGCTTGTTGTACCGCTTGGCCACCCGTTAGTGCACCAAGACAGTTTACGTAACCTTTTTTCGCACTACCATTTACCAGTGACCATAATTTATCGGCACCACGTTGAGCGATAGTGTTCGCTGGCACCATTGAGCCGCGTAGCTCGACGACTTCATCAGCCGTGTATGGACGTTTTACATTTTTCCAGCGTGGATTGGTTGCCCAGTCTTTCTCTAGAGCTTCGATTTGTTGGCGTCGAGTTAATGTCATTGGTCTATCCCTCATATTTATGCGTTGTACGCTTTGTTATCTTGGCTAGCGGTACATCCTTCTCCGCCAGTATTCCTTCACGTTATTGGTAGGTTGTTGATTAGGTAATCGGTATCTTCACTAATCCAAGTAGTCATAACCTGGAATGGTTAAGAAATTGGTTAATTCATCGCTTGTAGTCAGTTGTGACATCAACTCAGCAGCCTCTGCAAAGCGCCCTGCTTGGAAACGCGCCTCACCGATTTCTTGTTTCACAACTTCAACCTCTTCACTGAGGTATTGTTCAAACAGTGCTTTAGTCACGACCTGCCCGTTATCAAGATCTTTGCCGTGTTGAATCCATTGCCAAATCGAAGCACGAGAAATTTCTGCTGTCGCGGCATCTTCCATCAGGCCATAAATTGGTACGCAGCCATTTCCGGAGATCCACGCTTCAATGTACTGCAGTGCAACACGAATGTTGTGGCGCATACCTTGCTCAGTTCGCTCACCGGCGCATGCTTCTAACAATTGTTCCGCGCTAATCGGCGCATCATCGTCACGACTGACATCTAACTGATTGGTTCGCTCACCCAGAACCTTGCTAAATACATCCATGGCAGTGTCGGCAAGACCTGGATGAGCAACCCAAGTGCCATCATGACCGTTGTTCGCTTCCAATGATTTATCGTTATGAATTTTGTCGAGCACCTGCTGGTTCTCTACAGGATCTTTAGCTGGAATGAACGCCGCCATGCCTCCCATCGCAAACGCACCTCGCTTGTGACAAGTTCTAACCAGCAGTCTCGAATAGGCATTGAGGAAAGGCTTATCCATAGTCACCACTTGGCGATCCGGCAGCACGCGATCTGGGTGTCTTTTTAATGTTTTGATATAACTAAAGATATAGTCCCAGCGCCCACAATTCAGACCGACAATGTGCTCTTTCAATGAGAACAGGATTTCATCCATCTCAAATACCGCCGGTAGGGTTTCAATCAAAACGGTCGCTTTAATTGTGCCGGTATTGAGACCAAAGTAGTCTTCAGTAAAGTGGAACACGTCACTCCACCATTTCGCCTCATGATGAGACTGCAATTTAGGAAGGTAAAAATAAGGACCACTGCCTTTCTTCAATAATGCTTGGTAGTTGTTGTAGAAATAAAGCGCGAAGTCGAACAAAGCACCTGGAATGATCTGATGATTAAAGGTCACGTGTTTTTCTTTAAGGTGAAGACCACGTACTCGACAAATCAGTACCGCAGGATCTTGCGTCAGTTCATAGTGTTTACCGTTACCTGGATTGGTATAACTAATCGTGCCTCGTATCGCGTCACGCAAGTTAATTTGTCCATCCAGTACTTTATCCCACGCGGGTGACATTGAGTCTTCAAAGTCCGCCATAAACACTTTAACGTTAGCGTTTAGAGCATTAATCACCATCTTTCTATCTGTCGGACCGGTGATCTCCACACGGCGATCTTGCAAGTCAGATGGAATGCCTAAAATTTTCCAACTACCCTCACGGATATCTTGTGTCTCTGGTAAGAAATCAGGTAATTCGCCAGCATCAATGCTCGCCTGTTTCTGTTCACGCGCAACGAGTAACTCTTCAACACGTGGGGCAAATCGTTCACAAAGCAGCGCTAGAAATATCTGCGCTTCTGTTGGGAAAACGGCTTGCTGCTCTTGTGACAGCTCACCCGTCGTTTGCAATTGAGATAAGGAATCTTGGGCTTCCTTGGTCGATGTTGTTTTATCAGGCGTTTGAGCAAACATGATTTCTTCCTTTAAATCCGTTGTCGCAATTACATTTGTAATTTATGGACGACATTTCTATTTATATTTCCGACTTTACCAGACAACTTTGATTGTGCTCTTAGGCTCTACATTCTCTCAAAAAAGAGGGAGATTCAATCTAGACATAAGTCTTACCGAGCCTTTAATTAACTTACATCAGGATAATTGATAGAAAAAGAGGGGAAGTGAAGTTTGAAGTTTTATGCGGTAGGCGTAAAAGCCCTTACCTAGCGCACAAAAATGTAATGAGTTACGTAATTTAATTTCAGTGAAATTTAGACTGTAAAAATAAATCAAACGGATGTTTAAATGCCTAACCAGTCTAAATTGAGCAGTTACATCAACAGCTTGCGCTTGCTTTTTAAGCGAATTTCAAACAGTGTGAAAATAGCTAAATGTAAAATTCACACTGTGAAATTTCACTATTTCATGAAAGCTTCAAAAATATTTTTCTGTAAAATTTTACAAGTTAAACTGCACCAACAGAATTTAACACCAAAAAACGCACTATATGCAGTGCGTTTTGATGGGGAATATCATAATGGGCGGCTAATACTTATAGCTAAGCAGCTTCTCAAAGTAACTTTAACAATGGTTCATTTAGTTCTTGAGTATGACTTTTCGCTGCAAAGAGGGACTACAGCAGCTCTGAAACCACGTCTGCCAGTTGAGTAAATGTATTCACGCGAGACGAACTTGGTCGCCAAACCAGCCCAATATGGCGGTGAGCTTGCTGACCAGGAGGATCGACAACCACTAAGTTTTGATTATCGATAAGGCCATGATCGATCGCCATTTGCGGTATGAAGGTAGTGCCTAAGCCATTCGCCACCATTTGCACTAAGGTGTGCAAACTAGTCGCTGAGAATGGATTTATCTTCTCTTTTTCAGTTAATTGACAAGCGGAAACGGCATGTTCTGTCAAACAATGTTCCTTCTCTAATAAGAAGACAAACTCGTCTGGCAGATCGTCATAGTGGATCGGCACTTTAATCGCTTCGGCTTGATTGCGGCTAATGATCATGCGAAATGGATCGCTACCAACAATCTTACTTTCCATTCCATCAATATCGACAGGTAAGGCAAGAATCAAGACATCTAACTCACCATGACGCAAAGCCGCCAGCAAGTTGGTGGTGGTATCTTCTCGAAGCAACATATTTAAACTTGGGAAGCGTTTATTCACCTCTTGCACTAAATCGCACAGTAAAAAAGGCGCAATAGTTGGAATACAACCAACCTTGAGTTGCCCTTCCATATCCCCACCTTGGCACAAAAGCCCAAGCTCCACTAAGTCTTGTCCTTTCGCGAGCAGATCACGCCCTTGCTGCACCACCAACTCACCAGCATGAGTAAAAACTAGCGGGCTTTTTTTGTCCTTCTTTTCATAAAGCGGACAACCAATCAACTCTTCAAGATTTTGAATACCTTTACTTAAGGTGGATTGACTAACAAAACATTTTTCCGCCGCATCACTAAAGTGACGGGTTTCATGCAATGTCACCAAGTAGTGCAGTTGCTTGAGACTAGGCCATTTATTCATAGTTTTATCGTTAACTCTTGCTCGGGCAGTGATCAGAATAGCAGATTGCGATTTTATCGCTTTTTTCGATTAACTTAATCTATTTAATTCGCTTTTTTCAATACTACAATCTGTACTATAGTTTGTCCCGTACAAACACGGACCAAACCAGAATTGATTAAAAAGGTTTGGAACTTACCAAATATTTAGGAGCAAAAAAATGGTACTAGTTGGTCGTCAAGCCCCTGACTTTACTGCAGCAGCTGTTCTAGGTAACGGCGAAATCGTTGATAACTTCAACTTTGCAGAATTCACTAAAGGTAAGAAAGCGGTTGTTTTCTTCTACCCACTAGACTTCACTTTCGTTTGCCCATCAGAGCTGATCGCATTCGACAACCGTCTTGAAGACTTCCAAGCGAAAGGCGTAGAAGTAATCGGTGTGTCTATCGATTCTCAGTTCTCTCACAACGCATGGCGTAACACTGCTGTTGAAAACGGCGGTATCGGTCAAGTTAAATACCCTCTAGTTGCTGACGTTAAGCACGAAATCTGTAAAGCTTACGACGTTGAGCACCCAGAAGCTGGCGTTGCGTTCCGTGGTTCATTCCTAATCGACGAAGAAGGTCTAGTACGTCACCAAGTAGTGAACGATCTACCACTAGGTCGTAACATCGACGAAATGCTACGCATGGTTGACGCACTAAACTTCCACCAAAAACACGGTGAAGTGTGCCCAGCACAGTGGGAAGAAGGTAAAGCAGGTATGGACGCATCGCCAAAAGGTGTTGCAGCGTTCCTATCTGAGCACTCATCTGACCTAGCTAAGTAATTAGCAGGCACGAGCTAGAATTAGCTCACTATTACCCCCGCTCAACGGGTAATCGGTTGGATAAAAATAAAGCATAAGCGCAAAAAGCGCAGCGCCAATCAGTAATAGTAAAGTCTTTAGTAGAAGCCCAATGCATCGCATTGGGCTTTTTTGTTTTTATCACCCGTCATATATTGCTATCGATATATTGATTGATTTTAATAGTGCAACTTAGTCTAAAAAGTTGGTTGTCGATCACACTTTTCTAGCGCTATGATGTAGCAACGGTGATGGGGTGCCACCGGAATCAAACGATTCAAACCGCTGTTCATAGCTGATGACTCCTACAGAAACGAGAACAGGTTTGCCTGTTGGATCTGTTGTACACACGTTAGGTGGTGTGCAGCGCGAGTTCTGTAGTGAGCACTAACATTCTCTCCAACCTGCCCCTGTTTTCTCACACTCTCAATGGGAAAACACTATGCAATACTCACACGAAATTCAGTCAATGTGCCCGATCCAACGCGGCGATCTTCATGCATCTGCGCCAATCCCAATTGAAGGCGCGATGATTAACCCAAAAGACGTGATCGCCATTTCTGGTCTTAGCCACGGTGTTGGGGCTTGTGCTCCACAACAAGGGGCGGCAAAACTGACCTTAAACGTTAAAAACGGCATCATTGAAGAAGCATTAATTGAAACCATCGGCTGCTCAGGCATGACTCAATCGGCCGCGATGGCCGCAGAAATTCTTACTGGTAAAACCATCCTTGAAGCGTTAAACACCGACCTTGTATGCGATGCGATCAACGTCGCGATGCGAGAAATCTTCCTCCAATTTGTTTATGGTCGCAGCCAATCGGCATTTTCCGAAGGCGGCTTAGAAATTGGCGCAGCACTGGAAGATCTTGGTCAAACCCAGCGCAGCCAAGTGGGTACCAGCTATGCCACTAAAGCAAAAGGGGTACGATACATGGAACTGGCTGAAGGCTACGTGACTCAATTGGCTCTGGATGACAATCGTGAAGTGATTGGATACCAATATCTCAACCTCGGCAAAATGATGAAAGCCATCAATGAAGGCACCCCAGCCGCAGAGGCAGCAGCTCAAGCTACGGGCACTTACGGCCGTTTTGACGAAGCCGTAACTACCATCAACCCACGCCAACAATAATTGCCACCAAGAGGAAAGAGATTATGAACACTCCAATGACTGAATCTGTACGTCGCACATTAAACGAGATGCAGCTTTCTTCTCTTGAAGAGGCATACCAATACTGTACTGATCGCGGCATTGACCCTAAAGCACTAGTGCTCGACACTCAGCCCATTGCTTTTGAAAGTGCAGCCGATGCCTACACGCTGGGTGCCGCATTAGCACTTTTTCGCGGCGCAAACTCGGCAGAGCAAGCCGCAAACATCATCGGTGAAGGGCTTCAAGCATTCACTAAACCTGGCAGTGTCGCTGAGCAGCGTCAAGTAGGGATTGGTCACGGCGCTTTAGCCGCACGTCTCTTAAACGAAGGAAGCGGTTGTTTTGCATTCCTCGCTGGTCATGAATCCTTTGCCGCAGCAGAAGGTGCAATCAAAATTGCCTTAAACGTCAATAAATCACGCCAATCGCCCCTTAAAGTGATCTTAAATGGCTTGGGTAAAGATGCAGCCTACCTGATTTCTCGTATTAACGGTTTTACTTATGTGCGGACTCAATTTGACTACCAAACAGGGGAACTGCACGAAGTCGAACGCCGCCGTTTCTCACAAGGTCCACGTGGTGAGATCCTTTGCTACGGTGCTGATGATGTACGTGAAGGCGTTGCCATCATGCACAAAGAGCAAGTAGACGTAAGTATCACAGGCAACTCAACCAACCCGACACGCTTTCAACACCCAGTTGCTGGTATCTACAAAGCCGAACGTAACCGCGCAGGTCTACCCTACTTCTCAGTAGCATCAGGCGGTGGTACCGGTCGTACTTTGCACCCAGATAACGTTGCGGCAGGTCCGGCTTCTTACGGCATGACTGATACCATGGGACGCATGCACGCTGACGCGCAATTTGCAGGCAGCTCTTCGGTACCGGCACACGTAGCCATGATGGGCTTTATCGGTATGGGCAACAACCCGATGGTCGGTGCAACGGTCGCACTCGCAGTCGCCGTTAGTGAACTTCAACAACACGCTGCTTAATCACGAAAACATAGAGCAGCCCAAGCGCTGCTCTTCTCTCACTTCTATTTCCTCAGATCTCAACTCTCAATTCTCCCTCTCTTCTTCTCTTTCCAATCAGACAAAACTATCGCCAATCGGACAAAGCGTATCCTTCTACAGACTTTCTTCTCTTTAACTCTTTTCAGCTACTCTCGCTGTCACTATGATGGCTAACAACAAATTCCAAGTTCTTGCCATGAAGCGGCGAGAATCAAAAAGACTCAACAGATGGAGATGACTATGGCTTTCTTTTCCCTAGCATTTGGTACTGCAACTAAAAACCGCGATGGCAAAATCATCGAGGCATTTTTCCCAAATCCAGTGCTTAACCCAACAGATGAACTTGTTAAAGCACTAGCAGCGGTAGCCGGCTACGAGCAAGGTAACCAAGCAATCGAAATCTCTGCAGCACAAAGCGCCGAGCTAGCGGTTGCATTTGAAGCAAATGGTGACGCAGCAAACGCCTCTTTCGCAGCAAAAGCGGCAGAATCAGCGCAGCCACTTGTATTGGTTATCCTAGCAACAGATGAGCAGCCTCAATCAGTCGCTGAAGGCTTCCTAAAACTACAACTGATCTCTAACCGTTTAGTGAAACCTCACGGTACTGTGCTAGATGGCATCTTTGGTCTACTGCACAACATCGCATGGACCAATGAGGGTCCAATCGATCTACCAGAACTGGCAGAGCGTCAAATTGAAGCGCGTCTTGCTGGTCGTGCTCTAAGCGTAGATTGTGTCGACAAGTTCCCTAAAATGGTTGATTACGTGGTACCAACTGGCGTGCGTATTGCTGATACTTCTCGCGTTCGTCTTGGCGCACACGTGGGCGAAGGCACCACTGTTATGCACGAAGGCTTTATCAACTTCAACGCGGGTACCACTGGTGTGAGCATGGTTGAAGGTCGTATTTCAGCGGGTGTGGTCGTTGGTAATGGCTCTGATATTGGCGGTGGCGCTTCTATCATGGGTACGCTATCTGGCGGCGGTAAAGTTGTAGTTTCTATCGGTGAAAACTCACTACTTGGTGCAAACGCCGGCTTAGGTTTCCCAATGGGTGATCGTTGTACTATCGAGTCTGGTCTTTATGTTACTGCTGGTTCAAAAGTACGTATGCTTGATGCAGATGGCAATGAAGTAGAAGTGGTGAAAGCACGCGACCTTGCTAATGTTTCTGACCTATTATTCCGCCGTAACTCTGTGACTGGTCAAATCGAATGTTTGGCAAACAAGAGCGCGGTTGAACTTAACGCGGAACTGCACAAAAACAACTAATCTAGTAAGCCACTAAATTAGATAGGAATCCCCGCACTTTATTGTGGGGATTTTTTATTATTTCGACAAAAAAAATTGATTATCTCAACGTCCTTTCGCTACTTATCATCAAGCCGCTTAATGTTGCCTAATGACGATAATGAAAAAACTCACTTATTTACTACTTTTACTGCTTAGTGGCTGTTCTCTCGCGCCAGAACAAGAATCGTGCTATTGCCCTTCAACACCGCCACCAGTTGTCACTCCACCGACGACCTCTAACCAAGAAAACATCAACCAACTATTGGCATATGTCGCTAAGTTGGCAAAAGACCGTTGGGGAGAAGATGAATTTGTAGAAGCGGGGAAACATCGTTACGTAAAATATTTGGATGGTTACTCAACTCGCGCCCATATTGATTTTGAAACCGGTAAGATTTATGTCTCGACGATCTCTCAATATCAGCCTGAACAGAAGCTACAAAAAGCGATAGTCCAAACGCTGCTCATGCCTGCCGACCCTGCTCATGCCGAACTGTTTAGCGATAAAGAGGCTATTTTACGTGGTAAGCCCTTCTTGCTTGGTCAAGTATTGGATCATGAAGGTAAACCGATTGAGTGGGAATGGCGCGCAAATCGCTACGCCGATTACTTAATGGCTAATTCACTGCAAACTAAATCGATCAAACGCGGTCAAGCACACTATGTAGTGATTAACATGGTGAGCGACCACCTTGAGCAACGCGAATACCAATACGCTGGTTTGATCCGCGATGCCGCGCGTCGTTATGGTTTGTCTGAAGATCTTATCTACTCAATTATTAAAACCGAGAGTAGCTTTAACCCTTACGCGGTAAGTCATGCTGGCGCATATGGTTTAATGCAAGTGATTCCAAAAACCGCTGGTGCGGATGTATTTAACTTGGTGAAGAACAAACCTGGCATTCCAACTAAAGAGTACCTATTTGATCCTGCCAACAACATTGATACTGGCGCGGCGTACTTTTACATCCTGAAAAATCGCTACCTCAAAGAAGTTAAAAACCCAACTTCGATGCATTTCAGTATGATTTCAGCCTATAACGGCGGCACTGGCGGCGTGTTATCCGCCTTTGATAGTAGTGACCGTAAACGTGCAATGGTGAAATTGAACAGCTCAACGCCACGACAAGTGTATGACACTTTGACCACTAAGCACCCGAAGGGAGAAGCGCGCCGTTACTTACAAAAAGTGCTCTATTTCCAAAAAGACTTCAATGTAGGCAATCTATAACAAACAAAGGCTTGGTCATTGACCAAGCCTTTGTCGTTTCGAGTCTCTATCCCGGGTGTCCATCCACTCGCGGCGTCAGCAGCATATAGCCGAACTTGGCTATAAATAACGCGAAAGCCAATATCCATAGTGCACCACTAATATCGATCATCAACATCATATGGGCAGGGAACATGGCAACCCCAAAGCTACGCACTATTGCCGCAACTACCAAACTTGCAAATGCCAGCCCCATCTTAGGCCCTTGGTAAATGTTGCGTCCAGTGTGGCCCATTGTAACGCGAGCAATCATCGCCAATATCAAACCACTTAAAGCGCCAATCGCAAATAGATGGATCATATTATGGGCGGCGAATGCATCTTGCCACAAACCACGCGCTAATAAACTTAATGGAATACAAAGATAAGCCGCATGCAATGACCAAACGAGAGGCTCATTTAACGTTTTCCATGGTTGCCAACGTAACACTCGAATTAATTGAGCAATACCAGCCAACGCCATTAAATAACCGCCGAGTTGTGCCATTGCCAAAGGAAAGAAACTGAGCAAGAACAGAGCAACCAAAGGTAAGTTTGCCGTCCATTCTAGCCAAATTTGTGGCTGAGGCTTATCAAAGTTAAAGCGTCTTGCGGTAAAAAATGGGATCACGCGTCCCCCCATAATCGAGAGCAATAACGTAAACCACCATAACATCGCCTGCCACACTGCCGATGCTGAAAATGGCGGCATACCTTTGACGCATGCATAACTAGCAAAGTTTGCAACAATTGCTAGCACAAACAAAGGGACGAAAAATAGGTTACGGTAACCTTTGGCTTTTATCACTCGCCATGCGACTTCATAAGCGGCGAATGCCAAAAATAGTGCATCGATAACAGAAATTAGCCAAAGTGGTACAGGCGTCCAGAGCAGCAAACGTGGTGTCAGCCAGAGCACCACTATCGCTAAAAGTCGATAGCTTTTGGTACCGTTTATGCCCGTCCAATTCTGTACTGCAGTAAGCACAAAACCCACCACAATCGCCATCGAAAAGCCGAACAACATTTCATGTACGTGCCACCATAAGGCTGGTACTTGTAATGACTGAGGCTGACCAGAATGAAACATCCACACCCAAGTCGGAATTGCAATAAGGGCATATAATGCGCCGAGAAAGAAAAACGGCCGAAAACCTAGGCGTAAAATTGCGGGAATTTTTTCTTCAACCCGCTTATCGGTAATGTTGAGCACTATAAGACTCCTATATTGATAACCAAAACCTTATAGCACAATTTAAGCCACATTTGATTTCGCTTTAAAATTCAATTATTTAAACAAACAACCAAAACAAAACAAGTCAATTTAACTCACCACAAATAAAGTCAAAATGACACTTTAAATGCAATTAGACTTATAACTTACGGCCATAACCAAAAACACAACGATCTTGGTTGATGCACAAGTTCTAAGTACTATGAGTTTTCTCTCGTTAACTATAGTAGCAATATGACGCAATATATTTTTGGTTATGGCAGCCTTATGAACTCCGCTTCTCGTCAGCTTACTGGGCAAACCTCAGAAGCGATTCCTGCCATCGCGCATGGTCTATGCCGTTATTGGGGGAAAGTGGATGACAGTTATATCCTGGCGCCACTAGTCGTGACCCAAGGAGATGGTCTCGTCAACGGAGTACTTTTGCAGGTTGATGATGAGCAACTCGTCGAGTTTGACCGCCGTGAGCGTGGTTACCAACGCATCAAAATCGATCATGACAAGCTAGATAGCCAACTCTCCCTTTCAAGCGGTGATAACGTTTGGATTTATGTGACTGACCAAGCCGTGCCTCCTTGTGAACGCAGTCCTATCGTGCAAACTTACGTCGATACGGTACTGGCAGGATGTTTAGAAATCTCCGAGCAATTTGCCGAGCAATTTATTCACCACACCATAGGCTGGCATCACCCTCGTGAAAATGATCGCCACCAGCCAAAATATGGCAACCTTGCTGGCGTAACACGCGAGCATCATTTACTGATCGATAAACTGCTCGCCTCCTACTAGCTTTCGCTCATTTTATCTCTCTGCGATCGCTGATTTAGCGGTCGTTTTACCATCAAATAAGAAAAACTCTATACGCTCAAATTTTCATCTATATAATAGCCCGCCATTTCTTGTGGCTATTTCTGTCAACCCATTGAGCAAACCGAATGTCATCACTACCTAACGCCATTGATAAGCGCATGAGTATCCTCGCGCTTACTTGGCCACTTTTTGTCGAAATCATGCTACGTACAGCGATCAATACCAGCGACGTATTCATGTTAAGTGGCTACTCCGATAAAGCCGTGTCGGCAGTAGGTGTGATCACTCAAATATCATTCTTCCTCATCATCATCTCTTCAATGGTGAGTAGCGGCACGGGAATTCTCATCGCACAATACAATGGTTCGGATCGCCATACCGAATCCTCACATGTTGCCATAGCAAGCATCATCATGTCGGCTATTGTCGGCATTTTCCTTAGCCTCTTTGCCGTTAGCGCCGCTTACTATTTACTGCCTTACTACGGCCTTGAGTCGCAAGTACAAAACTACGCGCAAGAGTACTTGCTAATCAGTGGGTCAATGACCTTTAACGTCACCATGGGTATTGTCCTCACCACTATATTACGTAGCCATGGTTTCTCTCGCGCACCGATGGTGATTAACCTAATCGCTGGTTTGCTTAACATTGGCGGTAACTACGTCGCGCTTTATCAACCTTTTGGCCTGCCTGTGTACGGTGTGCAAGGGGTTGCCATATCTACGGTTATTAGCCAAATCATTGGCACATTAATGCTTTGCTATAAACTGCGCCATACAGAAATAGATCTACCTTTTGCCAACTGGCGCAAAATTCCTAAAGCCATCTACCAGCGTATTGTTCGCATTGGCATGATGAACGCGGGAGAAATGCTCTCTTATAACTTGGCACAATTAACCATCATCTATTTTGTGGTGCAGATGGGTACAGCCTCACTCGCCGCCTTTACCTATGCACAAAACATTGCCCGCGTCGCTTTTGCTTTTGCCCTCGCAGTTGGGCAAGGCAGCCAAATTCAAGCGGGCTACTTTATTGGGCGTGGCTGGATAGATTCTATTTTGCTTAGAGTGCAAAAGTACTTTGTTGTCGGCTTCATTATGACCAACATCGTCACCATCACGACCTTTCTTTGTAGCGATATGATCATTCCGCTATTTACCGATCAACCTGAGATTGCCGCCTTAACAGCTAGCTTAATCGCAGGCTCCATTTTGCTTGAAGCGGGGCGTGTCTTTAACCTGATCTTTATCTCTGCGCTTAAAGCGGCGGGTGACATTCAGTTCCCAGTCAAAATGGGCATCATCAGCATGTGGGGACTTGGCGTAGCTTTCAGTTACCTATTTGGTGTGCACTGGGGCTATGGCGTTTTGGGAGCTTGGATCGCGATTGCGATGGATGAATGGCTCCGAGGACTAATCATGGCAAAACGCTGGCGTAGCAAAGTGTGGACACGATACCAATTAACTTAATGTAAGTTATTGTTACACAAAGAACTCTGGATTCTCACTATATGAAATTAGGCGATGTCAACAATTGTACAGCGTTCATTTCATGACATTGCTCTGACAATACTATCATTAAAATAATCGATCATTGTGAGTCTCCATCTTATTGGGTGCTGCTATGAAAACAACCACATATTCTAACGAAAAAAAAATCGAGAACGATTATTCACTTACTCCTTCAACATCACACGCAATCTTAAAGTCTGGCTTAAACTTTCTGATTGCTGTCGCGTTCTGTGCACTGGTAAATCTTGCATTACGCATTGATTATGTTGTCCTTGGAAATACCTTAGGCGAGGAGTCAGTGACAGAATTTATGGAGCAAATTATGCTCATAATTTCTGCTAGCTCATTCTACTACTTAGCAAAAACCAAACCTCAGCTAAAGCGTGCTGCTGTGCTGGTCGGCTCATTTTTCTTGGTTATGTTAATCCGTGAAAATGACGGTTTCCTTGATCATATTGCCCACGGTTCTTGGGTTTACCCAGCGCTGTTCGTCACTTTTTCTGCTATTTTTTATGCTTTAAAAAACGGTAAACAAACGCTTGATCAAATGGCTGTGATTTTAAGCAGCAACTATATGAACATGCTTATTCTTGGCATTGTTTTGCTGCTCGTTTATTCACGTCTTTTCGGTATGGGGGATTTCTGGAAAGGTGTAATGGCAGAGCACTACGTGCGTGATGTGAAAAACATCGCCGAAGAAGGTACTGAGCTATTGGCTTACTGCATCATTGCCTTCTCTTCAATTAAAGTGGTGCGCGGCTTCCGTAAATAATAATCTGCACACTATTTTATGTGACTCGCGCTATCACAGCCGATAGCGCGAGAAATTACTCTTATTTCGGTACAACAACGTCTTCAACCAAGTTTCTTAGCCAGATATTTTTCTCCTCACCAGCCCGACTGGAATGCCACAACATCGCGATATCAAAATCTGCAACTGGAATAGGTGGCTTAAATGTACTTAAGCTGTCATCAAATCCCTCTGCATCCGCCATTTTTTCCGGCACAATCGCAATCAAGCGGCGCTGTTTAAGCAAACTTCTCACCGTTAGAAAGTTGCGTGATGCAACAGTCACTCTGCGCGACAAACCATGCTCAGCCAGCTTCTTATCCACTTGTGTCGCAAGACTACCATCCGGGCTAACCAGCGCCTGCTCAATGCCAGCAAAGACCTCTAAGCTCAACTCTCCTGCTAATCCCAGAGCATTACTGTCTGCTAGACAGACGTGCTTTTCGGTATAAAGAAACTGACTTTCAAACTCATCATCGAGAATCGGCATACTGCCGATCACAACATCAAGTTTCTCTTGTTCAGTAAGCGCAACATAGTTACTGCGATTGACGTTGATAAAGCTAATTTGCGCGCTTGGCGCTTGCTGACGGATGCGGTCATAAATAGCAGGCGCAAAAATGAACTCAGCGTAATCAGTCAAACCAATTCGGCACACACCTGAATATTTCTGCGGCGAAAAATGTTCTTTGGTCAAAAGGTTGTGGGTGATTGAATCAAGCAATTGAGTAACAATTGGCGAAATGTGATGAGCGTGTTCTGTTGGCTCCATTTTATGCCCTTTGCGCTCAAATAGTGGGTCATCAAATAGCTGACGTAAACGAGCCAAACTATGGCTCATCGCAGACTGGCTAACAAAGCTTTTTTCCGCTGCAGCACTGACGCTGCGATAACGGTAAAGATAAGAAAATGTCACCAACAGATTCAGATCAATATTACGCCATTGAAGATCTTCAGAATTTGGCATAGTTCATCCCATTTGATTCATAGATAGAATTAAAACTATCAATTTGAGTCATCATACTATTTTTTTTATTCTAGATGCAGTAACGAGCAGTAATGAATTTAGAAGGAAGTGCTCACATGCTCACAATCTTTAAAACCTTTTTCTGGCTTGGTTGGATTAGTTTTGGTGGTCCAGCAGCCCATATTGGCTATTTTCGCCAAACCTTTGTAGAAAAACTCAAATGGCTAGATGACAGCGAGTACGCTCAAATTGTCGCACTGAGCCAGTTTCTACCTGGACCTGGTTCAAGCCAAGTCGGTTTTGCACTTGGTTACAAGCGCGGAGGTCTACCTGGTGCTTGTGCTGCATTCATTGGTTTTACTCTACCATCCGTACTGATCATGGTATTACTCGCCGTGGTATCCAACCAACTTACTGAGACCACCGCGTTTCAAAGTATTGTTCATGGTTTGAAGTTACTGGCAGTGGTTGTGGTGGCTGACGCAACATGGGGAATGTACAAAAACTTCTGCAAAAACACTTTATCAGTCAGTCTATGCTTAATTACTGCTATTGCACTATTAACCATGCCAAGCATCGCAACTCAAATGATTGTTCTCGTGATTGCCGCGCTGATTGGTGCGAAATACCTTAAAGGTGAATCACCTAGTGAACCAAAACCATTTAAGCCTAGCATTTTACCATTAGCGTTATTTGCAGCGATCTTGTTAGGGTTGCCATTTATTGCGCATTTAGCGCCAACTTTAGGCTTGTTTAACGACTTCTTCCAAGCAGGTAGCCTAGTATTTGGCGGCGGCCACGTCGTACTGCCACTACTGCAAAATATTGTTGGCGATCAGCTAAGCCAAGACGCTTTCTTAACGGGTTATGCCGCGGCACAAGCCGTACCGGGACCAATGTTTACCTTTGCAACATACATTGGCTACGAGCTGCAGCCAAATGCACCAATTACTGGCGCTTTAATTGCCACGATTGCAGTATTCTTGCCTGGTTTCTTGCTACTACTTGGCGTACTAAAAAACTGGCAATCACTGGCACAAAAGCCACAAGTAGCGGGTGCAGTAAGCGGCGTAAACGCTGCAGTGGTGGGGTTACTGGTCTCAGCTTTGTACCAACCTGTCTTCACCAGTGCCGTATTCAATCCATTCGATGTCGCACTCGTTTTAGTCGGCTTCTATTTAATGAAACAATTAAAACTGCCGATTATTTGGATGGTGATTACCTTTATCCTCGCTGGACTGAGCATGGGGATGATTAAATAACCTAGGACAAAAAACAGCGGTGCTTAGCACGGCTGTTTTTTACTGTCAGTCTTACTAATCAGCTTAATTCAAATAAACTTCACCCCGCCAATAGCTTACTCGTGATCGCTCAATCAATTTAGAGAGATCTTGATCGCGTTATGCTTCCCAATACACACTTCAACATGCTAAAGTTAACATTGTGTTAACAAAATACATCCTTCTGAATTGATAACGTTGTACATGCGGTTTGCTCTCTACAGTGTGGTGAGTTTCAAATCTAGAAGGAGCATCATAAATAACAGGGAGTTAACCAATGAATCAGCCGCACGAGTTGAAAATAAAAGGATGTACCTTACCACCACCGAATGAAATGATTTTGAAATGGGCTGCTGAACGGCCTAATGAAGTCTATCTCAAACAAATTATTAATCGCCAGTTTGTTGAATACACCTATGCCGAAGTCGCGGACAAAGCACTGCGCTTAGTGACGGCCTTACGTAAACTAGGGATTAAACCAGGAGATAAAGTCGCGCTAATATCGAAGAACTGCGCAGAGTGGTTTATCTGTGACATTGCTATGATGCTTGGCGATTTTATCAGCGTGCCCGTTTTTCCCACTGCCGGAGCGGATACCATCGAGCACTGCGTCACACACAGCGGCAGTAAAGTTTTAATTGGTGGTAAATTAGATGATGCTGCGGCTACTGAGCAAATCATTGATAAGCTAGACGGACTACTGACGATCAGCCTTGCTTACGATAGTGCACCGAAAAACTGCCAGTATCAATTTGAGCAATTGATTCAAGATGCCGCACCAAGTGAAGAAAGGCCCATTCATTACGATGATAAGCTGATGTCGATTGTTTATACCTCCGGTACATCGGGTTTACCAAAAGGGGCGATGCTCACTTATGGCGCATTCTCTTGGTCAGCACAACAATTAATCAATCATATCGGTATTGAAGAGCAAGATCGCTTGTTCTCATACCTTCCGCTCGCACACATTACTGAACGTGTCTATATCTTTGGTTCTTCAATTATGGGTGGCGTTCAAACCGCTTTTCCTGAATCACTCGATACCTTTATCGAAGATGTGAAGATGCAACGCCCAACACTGTTTATTTCGGTTCCACGCCTATGGACCTTATTCCAACAGCGTATCCAAGATAAGCTGCCGCAGAAGAAATTGAATTTCTTGCTCAAAATTCCATTTGTGAACTCATTAATTAAGAAGAAGCTCGCCGATGGCCTAGGCCTTGATCAAGCGCGTGTACTCGGCTGTGGCTCTGCACCCGTTTCACCCGCCCTACTTGAGTGGTACCACAGTGTCGGCCTCAACATCACTGAGGCTTGGGGGATGACCGAATCATTTGCTTACAGCACACTAAATTACCCATTCCGAGCCGATAAGATCGGTACGGTAGGTGATGCTGGCCCTGGTATTGAGCTAAAAATTGCTGAAGATGAAGAGATCATGGTGCGAGGTAAAGGCTTATTCTCTGGCTACTACAAAAATGATGAGGCGACTCAAGAAACCTTCGATGATCAGGGTTGGTTACACACTGGTGATATTGGTTTCTTAGATTCTGAAGGCTACCTCACCATTCAAGGACGTAAAAAGGACACCTTTAAAACTGCCAAAGGTAAATTCGTCGCTCCGGTACCAATCGAGAAAAAGCTGTTCGAATATAGCCGTGTAGAGATGATGTGTTTAATTGGCTCGGGTCTACCCGCGCCAGTGCTTTTAGTCGTCCCACATGACTTTCCAAACTTTGATCGCGAGCGTTATGAGCGCACCACTGAACGTGTCGTTAAACGCATGAACCAAGAACTCGAATCCCATGAACAGATCAAAGGGGTGTTGATGATCAAAGACCCATGGAGCATCGAAAACGGTATTTTGACTCCAACGCTCAAAATCAAACGTCATGTGTTGGAAAAACAATACCATGACGTGGGTGCAAACTGGCCAAAAGGCAAGTTGGTGGTTTGGGAAGAGTAAATCCTATCTAATCAGAAGGGCGCTCAGCGCCCTTTTCTTATTTGTGCACACCTTTATTACCATGGTCAGAGCATATGCCAAGGACAATGAAACAATCAGCTGTAGTTATAGTTAACTACCTATATCTAAGATAATTCGGCTTTTCTTGCTCTCTCGCTAACAGCCCTAAATCCTTCTGTAAATGAGGCGTAAGCATAAGCGGCAGCTCAGCACTTTTATTACCAATGCCCCACTTAAAACAAATTTTCTTGCTGATTTTCGACAACTTAAGCTCGATCTTAAAATCAACATGCAAAGCAAGTAACATCCTGTTCTCCCTTTTTTTCACTTTCCTGCTGAGTATTATTGAAATCTAGTGGCGTTTTAACCAACCACCATTTCTTACAAAAGGTATAAGTGAGAGTTATGGATAAGCGATTACGTTATCTTGCCGCGCTTCGTTACTTTGAAGTCGCCGCTCGCTATCAAAGCTACAGTAAAGCAGCTGATGAACTGTGCGTTAGCCAAGCTGCAGTCAGCCAAACGATCCGCCGTCTTGAAGATGATTTAACTTGTAAATTATTTATGCGTAAAGGACGTCATATGGTACTGACAGCTAAAGGGGAAACGCTGCTTTACCATGTGTCGAAAGGTTTTGAACAAGTCTTATTAGGCCTGAATAAGATTCAAAAAGAGCCTCTGGAAGGTTTACTTAAAGTCAGTGTTCCTCCTTCATTTGCTTCTCGTTGGTTGCTGCCAAGATTGTGGAAGTTCTCACTGGCTCATCCCGGTATTCCAATCCGCATTATCACGACATGTGAAGCATTGGATATCCAACATGGCGAAGTTGATGTTGCGATATGGCAAGGTGAACAGTTCACATCCGCTGACGGAATTAGGCAAGAATTACTGCTCGAAGAGGCGATTTACCCTTATTGCTCGCCAACCCTCGCCGAATCACTGCAGTTTACACAGCCAGCTCAACTACTCGACTGCTGGCTAATCCACTTTGAAAACTCCGAAATTGAGTGGAGCAAATGGTTTGAGCAAGCAGGCATCATAATGGATAAACAAGCGATACAATGGATGGAAGTGGGTACGTTTGATATGGCAATGAGCGCTGTCATCGCTGGGCACGGAGCATGTTTGGCTAGCGACTCAATCACGACAGATTTTATCGAGCGTGGACTACTAGTGAAGCCTTTTGATCAGCCCTTATCTCCAGGTATTCGGTTCCATCTTTTCACTCTAGATGAGTCTGCCCGCCGCGAACGTATCAATGTTTTCACGACTTGGCTTAAAAGTGAAATCGATGAAAGCGGAACGATGATTTAACCGCCCTTGAATGCCCCCTTTCTACTGGCATAAAAAAAGCCTCGCATCCGCGAGGCTTTCTATTCAAGCATTTAACTTAAGAATTACTTCTTAGCGTTACGCTCTTTAACTTCTGCAATCACTTGCTCCGCCACGTTGTTTGGACATGGGTTGTAGTGAGAGAATTCCATAGAGAACTGACCACGGCCAGAAGTCATAGTACGTAGAGTACCGATGTAACCAAACATTTCTGATAGAGGTACATCACCCTTGATACGTACGCCAGTAGTACCAGCTTGTTGATCTTTGATCATACCGCGACGACGGTTAAGGTCACCGATTACGTCACCAACGTGGTCTTCTGGAGTGAACACGTCAACTTTCATGATTGGCTCAAGAAGTTGCGCGCCAGCTTTAGGCATAGACTGACGGAATGCGCCTTTAGCAGCGATTTCGTAAGCGATAGCTGAAGAGTCAACTGCGTGGAAACCACCGTCGAATAGTTCAACTTCTACGTCTAGAGTTGGGAAGCCAGCTAGAACACCGTGGTCCATCATGCTAGCAAAACCTTTCTCAACTGCAGGCCAGAATTCTTTAGGTACGTTACCACCAACAACTGTTGACTTGAACGTGAAGCCTGAACCTTGCTCCCCTGGGCGGATACGGTAGTCGATCTTACCGAACTGACCTGAACCACCAGACTGTTTCTTATGCGTGTAGCTATCTTCAATTGCTTGAGTGATAGTTTCACGGTAAGCAACCTGTGGAGCACCTACTTCTAGCTCAACGCCGTAAGTACGCTTCAGGATATCAACTTTGATGTCTAGGTGAAGTTCGCCCATACCTTTAAGGATGGTTTCGCCTGAATCTTCGTCAGTTTCAACTTGGAATGATGGATCTTCTGCAACCATTTTACCGATCGCGATACCCATTTTCTCAGAACCGTTCTTATCTTTAGGCTTAACAGCGATAGAGATTACTGGTTCTGGGAAGATCATTGGCTCAAGAGTAACTTCGTGCTTAGGATCACATAGAGTGTGACCAGTCTTCACGTTCTTCATACCAACAACTGCGATGATGTCACCAGCTTGTGCTGAATCGATCTCGTTACGGTCGTTCGCGTGCATCTCAACCATACGGCCGATACGCTCAGTTTTACCAGTAGCTGAGTTAAGGATAGTGTCACCCTTCTTCATCTTACCAGCGTAGATACGGATGAACGTTAGTGCACCAAAGCGGTCGTCCATGATCTTGAACGCAAGCGCTTTTAGTGGCTCATCTGCAGATACAGTTGCGAATTCGCCAGTTGCTTCACCAGTGTCTGGGTTAGTTAGTGGTTGAGGATCTACTTCTGTTGGAGAAGGTAGGTAGTCAACTACTGCGTCAAGAATAAGTTGGATACCTTTGTTCTTGTACGCTGAACCACAGTAAGTTGGGAAGAATGCTAGGTCACGTGTACCTTTACGGATACAACGCTTGATGTCTTCTAGAGAAGGCTCTTCACCTTCCATGTAAGCCATCATTAGCTCATCGTCTTGCTCAACAGCAGTTTCGATTAGCATTTCACGGTATTCAGCTGCTTGGTCTACTAGATCAGCAGGGATATCTTCTACTGAGTAGTTTTCTGGAAGACCAGAGTCATCCCAGATGTAAGCTTTTTGGCTTAGTACGTCAACAACACCACAGAAGTCATCTTCGATACCGATTGGTAGAGTCATAACTAGTGGAGTAGCACCTAGAACGTTTTGTACTTGGTCAACAACTTTGAAGAAGTCAGCACCCATACGGTCTAGTTTGTTAACGAAGATTAGACGAGATACGTGAGACTCGTCCGCGTAACGCCAGTTAGTTTCAGACTGAGGCTCAACACCACCTGAACCACAGAATACACCGATACCACCGTCAAGTACTTTTAGAGAACGGTAAACTTCGATTGTGAAGTCAACGTGTCCAGGAGTATCGATGATGTTTAGGCGGTGATCGTTCCAGAAACAAGTAGTAGCTGCAGACTGGATTGTGATACCACGTTCAGCTTCCTGCTCCATGAAGTCAGTAGTAGTTGAACCGTCGTGTGTATCACCGATCTTGTGGATTTTACCAGTTAGCTTAAGGATACGCTCTGTAGAGGTAGTTTTACCCGCGTCTACGTGAGCAAAAATACCAATGTTTCTGTATTTTGATAAATCAGTCATTGTCTTACTCTGTTAATAAGGTATAAAGTGCGCGCAGAGTATATCACATTCTGTCAAGACTGATACCCTTGCGTGCGGCTATGTATAAAAAATATTTAGCGGGCGAATCTACCCCAAAATAATAGCCAAGTGTAGTATTTTGCGGTTAAAAATCCCAGTTTTTCGCCTTTCAATTATTGTGAGTGTCTAAGTTGGCAGCAACTTACAGCTCATCAAACGCATCTAACGCCTCTGATAGCTTTTTCACGCCGTGAATCTGCATTCCTTCAATGCCGCCTTTGGGCATATTGGCCGCTGGCACAATTGCTTTCTTAAAGCCGTGTTTAAATGCTTCGTTGAGACGCTCTTGTCCGCTCGGTACCGGGCGAATCTCACCAGCCAAGCCAACTTCACCAAACACCACCACGTCTTTCGGTAATGGACGATCTCTAAAGCTAGAAAGGAGCGCCATCACTAATGCAAGGTCAGCACTGGTCTCTGTTACTTTCACACCGCCAACGACATTCACGAATACGTCTTGGTCAGCCATTTGTAGCCCGCCATGCTTGTGCAGTACGGCTAATAATAGAGACAAACGGTTTTGCTCGAGACCCACGGCAACACGACGGGGATTAGCAAGCTGTGAATAGTCCACCAACGCTTGGATCTCAACCAATAGAGGTCGCGTACCTTCCCATAACACCATCACAGAGCTGCCTGATGTCTCTTCCTCCCCACGAGATAAGAAGATAGCGGATGGGTTACTCACTTCGCGCAATCCTTGTCCGGTCATGGCAAAAACACCGAGCTCATTGACTGCGCCAAAGCGGTTTTTGTGACTACGTAAAGTTCTAAACCGACTATCTGTTCCACCATCAAGCAACACAGAACAGTCAATAATATGCTCAAGAACTTTCGGGCCCGCCAAGGTACCATCTTTGGTTACGTGGCCAACAATAAAGACTGCAACGTTGTTTTGCTTAGCATAGCGAGTAAGCGCGGTTGCCGACTCTCGAACTTGCGCCACACTACCCGGCGAAGATTGAACATCCGATACATGCATTACCTGAATTGAGTCAATCACCATGATCTTTGGCTGCTCTTTTTCAGCAATTTGGCAAATGCGATCGACATTGGTTTCTGAGAGCATTTTGAGATGATCTTTAGGTAGGCCTAACCGCGAAGCTCGCATGGCAACTTGCTGAAGTGATTCTTCACCCGTGACATAAAGCGTTGGCATTTGTGACGACAGATGACACATGGTCTGCAACAACAAAGTCGATTTACCTGCACCAGGGCTACCACCGATCAAAATCGCTGCACCAGGTACAATACCGCCACCAAGAACACGATCGAGCTCTTTGAAACCACTGGTAAATCGAGGCACTTCTTGCAAATCGATTTCTGATAATGTCTGAACTTGAGTCTCAGAAACGGCACCGGCATAACCCGATAATCGTTCATTGCGCGCAACGGTCGGTGACGCGGCTAAACGTACTTCACTGATCGTATTCCAAGCTCCACAGGCGCTACATTGCCCCTGCCAGCGAGGGAAATCTGCCCCACAATCATTACACACATACGCTCGCTTTGCTTTTGCCATGTGACCTCATCTAAATTTTGTAAAAATGACAACCCATGTAACGTTTATGGGCTTGATTCGCCGTAACATATCACTAAAGATCTATTTATCAAGGCCGATATTACTTTGACACGGAACATTCATTAAGAAAGCATGCTACAAACTGAAATTCTATCACTGACCGAAAAATTGCTCCCAGCATATAACACGGAAGATTTTGATCTCTTGCTATCTAAGTTAACAGATGGTGAGCACCCATCTCTGAAGATCTTAGTGAAGATGGAGCTAAAACGCATTACATCTCCATGCTACCGCACTATCGATCTTCGTGGGAGGGTAAAGGGTGAGTGTAGAGAATATGAGTTGGATGGGATTACACACTGGCTTGATGATGTGGCTTTTAACACCTACCACAAAAACGTGCGCAAATATCAAGGCTATACCGAAGGCGTCTTTGAAGCTTTATCGAATACTCACAATAGCTTCAAAGTCATAAATCAAAGAAACAAAGCCTCCACCTCCGATAATGATAAAAGTTCAACAAGCTTTTGCGTCGAGCCTATTGTCATGGGGTTTGATTTAAAGCGAAAAGAGAATCGCCTTAAAATCTCCAGCCAAATTGTTATTCAGCTGGCAAACAATCAGCAAGTACATGGCGTCACTATCGACCTTTCCTCATCTGGAGGAAAGTTTAAAGTCCCTTCTGCATTCAACTACAAATTAGGGGAAGTCATTTCCATCCAGTTTGTTGAATTGGAGAAGTCAGCCAACATTGCCAAAATCAGTCAACAGGTTTGCTACCGTATAGTAGGTATTGATGAGTCTTTTGAAAACGACGCGATCAACTTCCTAAGAGTCATTCGGCTTGATAACGCAGATCTTATCGACAATATCATGGCTTACAGCCTACAAAATCAAGCGCAAAAATCGCGTCATGATAACCAAGACAAGGTCATTCGAGCTCGATCACGAGGCTATGAACATAATCACCTCAAACATACTTTTAGTCTGCCGATTTTCTTTAGCGGCAATGAACTCAAAATTGTCTTAATGACAGAGAATAACCAAAGCATTTGGCAATATTGGAATGACGAACGCAATCAGTTCACTCTATCCAATCTGTTCAGCCCTGAACGTATGGAGCAAATGATTAAGCCAGGTATGCGCGGCGGTAACAGTGTACTTTATACGTTTAAACACAATAAAAACGATAAAGACTATTTCTTTTCCATGATGATCCCCGAAGCTGATCGGGAATTACGTCAGCTGTTTTGGCATATTGGCGCTCATCGCGATAGTTGGAAAGTCTTCCGTATATCGGTGTTTGAACTTGGCGAAGTAGAGCAACAAGTTTTTAAAGATTTACCCAGCGATATCATCGATCTGGATAATGGTTTGACTCACTTCGCCATGTTACAAGAAATCTCAGATCATCGTGTAGGTACCGACTATCTCTTAAGTGAGAAGCCTCGTTTGAACAGCTCGGTACTGAAGCAGTTTTGTCATAAGCGAAACTGTACCAATACACCGGTGAGTCTCTATTTTGATGCACAAAATCGTCGTAAAGAACCACGATACCAGCTACGTTCACCTCTATTTATCTCCGTCGAAGGACAGCAAGCGGCTGGAGTGACGCTCGACATATCTAAGCGTGGGTTGTATATCGCGTTAAATTCACCCATTGACGTTAAAGCAGGCGATCTGTGTACGATTGATTTTAGCGAACTGCAACTTTATGACAAATCTCTGCCTCTCAACGCTGTACCATACAAAATCATTCGTATCAGCCCCGGCGGTAAAAGGGTTCAGCTAGTGATGGATGATCACTCCGCCAATCTAAAAACGATCACGTTTTTTGGCAAACTCATCGCACACAACCAGAACAAACTCGTTGCCACCAAAGAAACGCTGCCAAGTCAGAGCATGTTAGAGAATCTGCATAACATTTTGCTTGAAAAAATGGTCAGCACACCATTATTTATTGAAAAGAAAGGCAACACACTCACCCCTAAAGTTATTGGGGTAAGCTATCCTCTGCGTAACTACTTGGCTCTTTTTGCCAAAGTAAGTAAAAACAACCAATTGCAACTAGATTCTGTGTATAAAGGGCGAACAACGACTCTTTTAGCAGCACCAATGAAACGAGTGCAAGGAGCAGTTCCACAAGCTCATGAGTTGTACATTTGTGCCATTAAATTTGGCACTCGCTTACAAACACTAAAGGCCAAACTTTGTAGCGAATTCGAATCAACCAAGGAACGCATCGAATTTATCAAAACCAGCCAGCATATGGGCGAGTTCTATGCGATACGTATCTGCTCAACCCCGATCTTCGATCCTATCACCGCAATGTTAAGAAGGGATATTGAAGAACTCACTAGTATTAGCTTGCATCAAGCTCGAAGCTTGGAAAAAGAGATATCGACCTTAGTCGGCTACAGTGAGTATGTTGATATTACAGAGGAAGTATTAATTCGCCTTGAGCTGACAACGTAATGCTTTACTGACAGCAACAGAAAAGCGAGCTAAACAGCTCGCTTTTGTTTAAGTTGAACAGAATTATGGCAAAGGTTTAAAGCTTACCTTTTGTTGCTTAAGCAATTGAGCAGACAAAATACACAATACTCCGCCTAAACCAATGTAACGAATCGCTGTTTGCGCTTGTTGCTCGACCTTAGGTTTCGCATGGTAAGCAATACCTAAGCCCGCCGCACTCATCATCACTAAGTCATTGGCCCCATCACCCACCGCAACAGTATTGTGTGGTTCAATATCATATTGCTCTGATAATTGGACTAAGATCTCCGCTTTTGTTTGCGCGCTTACCACTTCACCCAATACTTTCCCGGTTAACTTACCGTCAATGATTTCTAATTGGTTTGACTGTGCATGATCTAAATTCAACATCTGCTTAAGGTGATCGGAAAAATAAGTGAAACCACCTGAAGCTATTGCAGTTTTCCAACCAAACTGTTGCAGAGTTGCAATCAGTTCTGGAAAGTCTGGCATCAGCGGTAAAGACTGCCTTACTTGCTCCAAAATAGACTCATCTGCACCAGCTAATTTGCCAACCCGTTGTCGCAGGCTCTGCTCAAAATCCAATTCACCCTGCATGGCTCGCTCGGTGACTTCTGAGACTTCTTCACCGACACCCGCTAATTTGGCAATCTCATCAATACACTCAATCTGAATCGCAGTCGAGTCCATATCAAACACCATCAGTCCGGGTTTGGTAAGCTCTGGAAACTCTCGTAGCGAAGCATAGTCTAGCTCGAGCGCTTGAAGGATTTCTTCATGCTCAGCTGTTAGTTGACCGGCCATCAAGGCCACTTCGTAAGAGCCAACTTGCCACACATCAACGATAGGGTTGTATTCTCCGGTGAAGAAATCGATATCTTCAAACTGCTGCGGATTCAAATAGTGCCCAAAAACAATCCACCCAGCTTTGCTTCGATCAAAGTTGGTCGACGTTTGCGCTTCTGGTAGGCGGTTTAGCAATGTAGTACGACGTTTAATCGCCAGTTTTTTCAACATATCCATGTAAAGCATTCCTATTAAAGTTGCTTCCAAGTTAACCTATTGCAATTTGGTTGCGCAAGTCTCAATATGCGCACTGTACACGATAAATATAGATTTTTAGCCCATAATCACTACCATCAAAGCATAGTGTAGTGAGGTTTGGAAGGTAACTTATGAACTCATCTTTGTTTTCATTCCGTATGGTCATTCGAGCGCTGATCATCCTGTTCTTGATTGCAGGCGGTATCATGATCGCAATCAACAGCGTTAAGATCACCAAAGGTAATGAGCAGATCCAAACGAATCAATTAGAGACGCTAACTAAAGTACTTATCTCTCAAGCTTCGTTATCTGCTGGCTCTATGATTGCCGATGCGGACCAAGAGCGTCTGCTCAATCTAACCAACCAGTTGGCTGAGGATAAGCTAGTATTTGACGCAACAATTTATGACGCCGAGGGTATTCGCCTCGCTTCGAGTGATAAAGCAAAGTCGGTGCGTGAAATTTTAGGCTTAGATACCCCATTAGAAACCGCGCGTATTGGACGCCAACAGTTAGTTGAACCCATCATGCACGACAACGCGATTGTCGGCTTTATCCGCATGACGTTTGAAACCGGCAAGCTAACCGCATTCTCTGATCACTACTACCGCAAGAGTGACCGCTACATGTACTCAATGGTGGGTGTGAGCTTTATCGCCGGCTTCTTACTGGCGTTTATTATTCGCCGTAAGCCACAAGCCAAAGGCGAGAATTTGTTACTGAAAGAAATGAATTAGACAAAAACCGGCGTAAGCCGGTTTTTTATTCGGGAACGCTGACGCTACGGATGCGGGATGCGGGAAAGCAATAGCGCTATCAGGTTGTCATTCAATACCATGCGTAAACAAAAGCAAGATTCCCGACTCGCTGCGCTCTCGAGAATGACAACTTTTTTGCAACGCTATTTATATCAACAATGGCAAGTTTTTAGTAAACCTGCACATATCTACAATGACAGGTGAAAAAAACGTATGCGCATAAAAAAGGGCTGGCACTTAAGCCAACCCTTATAATTCTTACGCAGTTTTGCTTATCCGTAGCTGAGCGTTCCGTAAGTGAAACGTTCCCGACTCCGTAAGCACCGCGTTCCTGGAGCTTCGCTCGATTACTCTGCGTCACCCAGTAGAACTGAATCTAGTGCGATAAGCATCATGTCGTTGAACGTGTTTTGACGCTCTTCAGAAGTGGTTTGCTCACCTGTTTTGATGTGGTCAGAAACAGTACAGATCGTTAGTGCTTTTGCACCGTACTCTGCTGCAACGCCGTAGATACCCGCCGCTTCCATTTCAACGCCGACAATACCGTACTTGTCCATTACATCGAACATTTCTGGATCTGGCGTGTAGAAAAGCTCAGCTGAGAATAGGTTACCCACTTTTACATCAACACCACGAGCTTTTGCTGCTTCTTCTGCTGCACGAACCATTTTGTAGTCCGCGATAGCCGCAAAATCGTGACCTTTGAAACGGATACGGTTTACTTTAGAGTCTGTACAAGCACCCATACCGATCACAACGTCGCGTACTTTAATATCTTCGTTTACTGCACCGCAGCTACCCACGCGAATCACTTTCTTCACGCCGAAGTCTTTAATTAGTTCAGTCACGTAGATTGAGCATGAAGGGATGCCCATACCATGGCCCATTACAGAGATCTTACGACCTTTGTAAGTGCCTGTGTAACCAAACATATTACGAACATCACATACTTGAACTACGTCTTCTAGGAATGTTTCTGCAATGTATTTAGCACGTAGCGGGTCACCCGGCATTAGTACTACATCTGCAAACGCACCCATTTCAGCATTAATATGTGGAGTTGCCATCGTGTTTTCCTTTTCAATATAGAAGAAGGCGCCAAATGAACGGCATTGACGCCAATAGTATTCAGTTTACTCTGACTCAAGCCGCCAAAGCAGCCCAAGTCTTATAATTTACAAGAAGCTCTTGCCGTAATCCATTGGTGACGTTGCAAAATATTCAGCTAACGTCTGACCAATATCAGCAAATGATTCACGACGACCTAGTGAGCCAGCCGGGATCTTTTGACCATATACCAGCACTGGAATATGTTCACGTGTATGATCAGTACCTGGCCATGTTGGATCACAACCGTGGTCAGCCGTTAGGATCAAGATGTCATCTTCTTGCATCAATTCTAGTACTTCGTTAATGCGACCGTCGAAGTATTCTAGCGCCGCAGCGTAGCCTGCAACATCACGACGGTGACCGAATGCAGAGTCAAAATCAACAAAGTTAGTGAATACGATAGTATTGTCACCCGCCGCTTTGATCTGTTCTAGCGTGGCTTCAAACAGCGCTGGAATACCGGTTGCTTTCACTTTTTTGGTAATACCGCAGTTCGCATAGATATCGGCAATCTTACCGATAGAAACCACTTCACCTTGCTTCTCTTCCGCAAGTTTTTGCAAAACAGTCGTCGCTGGCGGCTCAACCGATAGATCGCGACGGTTACCAGTACGCTCAAATTGACCTTTTCCAGAACCAATAAATGGACGGGCAATAACACGACCGATGTTGTAATCAACTAATTCTTCACGCGCAATTTGGCAAAGTTCAAGTAATCGTTCTAAGCCAAATGTCTCTTCATGACAGGCAATTTGGAATACCGAGTCTGCTGAGGTGTAGAAAATTGGCAAGCCAGTTTTCATATGTTCTTCACCAAGATCATCCAATACTTGCGTACCCGATGCGTGGCAGTTACCTAGGAAGCCATCAAGACCTGCGCGAGCAAGAATGCGGTCGGTTAGCTCTTTAGGGAAGCTGTTTGCCTTATCCGTGAAATAACCCCAATCAAATAATACTGGTACGCCAGCGATTTCCCAGTGACCAGACGGAGTATCTTTACCAGAAGATAGCTCTGCAGCGTGGCCGTAAGCGCCAATGATCTCAACATCTGCGTCTAAACCAGGCGCAAAATAGCCAGTCGACTCTTTATGTGCCATCGCCAAACCCAATTTAGATAGGTTTGGTAGCGTTAGCATACCGCTACGCTTTTCATTGTCTGCCAAACCTTTATCACACTGCTCTGCGATATGACCTAGCGTATCTGAACCTACATCACCGAACTTATCAGCATCCGCTGTCGCGCCGATACCAAATGAGTCTAGGACTAAAATAAATGCTCTTTTCATTGCTCGTTCCTCAGGCCCACTTAGAAATCGTTATTGTGAAAGCAGGCCTTATTATTATTAAACGTCTTCTGCGCGGATCTGGCAGTAAACGTTTGGAGTTGGGGTGTACTCACCACCAATAGTAATCGCTTTGCGCAGCGCGTTCGCTGCATCTTGCCACTGCGCTTCACTACGTGCGTGAATCACTGCCAGTGGTTTGCTTTCATCAGCAACATCACCCAAACGAATGAAGCCATCAAAGCCTACCGCATAATCAATGCTGTCAGTCGCAACTCGGCGACCACCACCCATAGAGACTACTGCCATACCAATTGCACGTGTATCCATCGCAGAAACCACACCATGCTGTTCTGCGAACACAGGTTTGATAATCTCTGCTTTTTCTAGGTAGTTGTCGTAGTTTTCAACAAAATCTGCTGGACCGCCAAGACCCGCAACCATCTTACCGAAACATTCAGCCGCTTTACCGTTGTCTAATACTTCCATCAACTTAGCGTTCGCAGCTTCGGTGTTTTCTGCCAACTTACCAAGTACTAGCATTTCCGCACACGAGGCCAAAGTCACTTCAAGTAGACGTGAGTTACGGTATTCACCCGTTAGGAAACGGACCGCTTCACGCACTTCCACAGCATTACCCGCTGATGAAGCCAACACTTGGTTCATATCAGTTAGAATTGCCGTGGTCTTGGTGCCAGCACCATTTGCCACAGCCACGATAGACTTCGCGAGTTCTTCAGATGCTTCATAAGTTGGCATAAATGCGCCAGAACCTACTTTTACATCCATCACTAGTGATTCAAGACCTGCCGCCAGTTTCTTCGATAGAATTGACGCAGTAATAAGAGAAATGTTGTCTACGGTAGCGGTGATATCACGAGTTGCGTATACACGCTTATCGGCAGGCGCTAGATCGCCAGTTTGACCAATAATGGCAACGCCAGCGTCTTTGGTTACTTGACCAAACACATCATTGGTTGGCGTAATGTTGTAGCCTGGAATTGACTCAAGCTTATCTAGCGTACCACCCGTGTGTCCGAGACCACGACCAGAAATCATTGGTACAAAGCCACCACATGCTGCCACCATTGGGCCAAGCATCAGTGAAGTTACATCGCCCACACCACCGGTTGAGTGTTTATCAACAATTGGACCACCAAAGTTCATGTGGCTCCAATCGATAACCATGCCAGAATCACGCATCGCACACGTCAGTGCAATTCGCTCATCCATTGTCATCTCATTGAAGAAAATCGTCATCGCAAACGCTGCGATTTGACCTTCAGAAACGGTGTTGTTGGCAACGCCTTGAATAAAGAAGTTAATTTCGTCAGCGGTTAGCACTTCGCCATCACGCTTTTTACGAATGATCTCTTGTGGTAAATACATTAGGTCCTCCCGTACTCGCATGAGTAAGGTTGTAAGGTAAAGAGGTCAAAACAGGACGGCGGTCTGCCGACCTATCTTAGTTCAGACATAAACTGATTCGATCAGTCATACCCTAAATAGTTGGCGTTGCAGCTAGGCGACAAGTAAGTTCATTCCTATGAGCATAGATAACTATGTGATTAGGATGAACTTACGAAGTCAACAACGCTGCAGCGTCAAATATGACGGGTATATTAGTAAGCAGCTGGATCCGCTTTCTCGTCTGTCACTTCTAATGTATTAAGAAGGTTAGTTAGTAGGCTTGATGCACCGAAACGGTAGTGACGAGCGTCAACCCAGTTGTCACCTAGAATTTCATCTGCCATTGCTAGGTAAGCTTGTGCATCTTCCGCTGTACGTACACCACCTGCTGGTTTGAAACCAACAGTTTCAGCCACGTTCATGTCACGAATCACTTCTAGCATCATGCGTGCGTATTCTGGTGTTGCGTTCACTGGCACTTTACCCGTTGAAGTTTTGATAAAGTCAGCACCTGCTTCGATACAGATTTGTGATGCTTTCTTAATTAGCGCTTCTTCTTTTAGCTCACCAGTTTCGATAATTACTTTCAGTAGTACGCTGTCACCACAAGCTGCTTTACATTGTTTAACCAGCTCAAAGCCCACTTCCTCGTTACCTGCGATTAGGGCGCGGTAAGGGAATACTACGTCTACTTCATCAGCACCGTATGCTACAGCCGCTTTCGTTTCCGCTACTGCGATTTCGATATCGTCGTTACCGTGAGGGAAGTTAGTTACAGTTGCGATACGTACTTCTGGCGTACCTTGCTCACGAAGTGTCTTCTTAGCAATAGGAATAAAGCGAGGGTAGATACAGATCGCAGCTGTGTTACCAACAGCTGTTTTTGCATCGTGACAAAGTGAAATAACTTTCGCATCTGTGTCGTCGTCATTTAGCGTCGTTAGGTCCATAAGTTGAAGTGCACGTAACGCTGCTGCTTTTAAATCGCTCATTTCTATCTCCGATCAATATTCAAAAATGTGACTGATTCTCTGCACTCTGAGTATAGGCTGAGAAAACAGTTATTGATGAACGGACTTGGTTCCTTGAAGACTCGGTGGCAAATAGCGAATTTGCCCCAATTGCTATCCTTGTCACCGCACAGTACCAGTTTGGCCCTATGGCACAACAATCAATGATTGTGGTGTCTTTAATAGCATATAACCTTGCCTCTGGCTCGTGCTATATGCTTTGTCAGATAAATCATTTATCTGATAGTGAGAATTCATTGCTAAATTGAACGCAATTCAATCCAAATTCAATCAATGACGCTTACCTTATAAAGAAACCGCGTAAAACTGTAGTGGCAAATAGCGCGCAAACGGTTTGTATCTCAAAAAATTTTACCGGGTATTCGCCTTTATTCACAAGCCTTGTGAAAAAGAAAATAGCCCTAGGTAAAAACAAAAAATGCCCCGCAGCATATGAGTGCTACAGGGCATAATTTCAAGTGGCGTCTATATTAAGCGAGCTCGAATTATAGAGCTGCTAGGCTTAGACAGAAGCCTGCAATTGTTGCTGCCATTAGGTTAGATAATGTACCAGCAAGAACCGCTTTCATACCCATACGTGCGATATCACCACGACGAGCTGGAGCCAAGCTACCTAGACCGCCTAGTAGAATCGCGATAGACGATAGGTTTGCAAAACCACATAGAGCGAACGAGATGATTGCCACTGTCTTTTCAGACATGATCTCACCTGTTGCTGCAACTACTTGTGCGCTTTCACCGATGTAAGGTGTGAAGTTCAAGTAAGCTACGAATTCGTTGATTACCAGTTTTTGACCGATAAATGAACCTGCAACGATTGCTTCATCCCACGGCACACCAATTAGGAATGCTAGTGGAGAGAATAGGTAACCTAGGATTAGTTGTAGCGTTAGATCCGGCATACCGAACCAACCACCGATGCCACCTAGCATACCGTTAACTAGAGCGATTAGACCTACGAATGCGATTAGCATTGCACCTACGTTAAGTGCTAGTTGTAGACCTGATGCCGCACCGCCTGCTGCTGCGTCGATAACGTTCGTTGGTTTGTCATCGCCACCGTCCATTGCCGCTGCGATATCTTCTTCAGGCTTATCAGTCTCTGGGTGAAGAATCTTAGCGAATAGTAGACCACCAGGTGCTGCCATGAATGATGCCGCTACTAGGTATTCTAGAGGCACGCCCATTGAAGCGTAACCAGCAAGTACACCACCAGCAACTGAAGCTAGACCACCACACATTACCGCAAACAGCTCAGATTGAGTCATTTTAGGAACAAATGGGCGAACCACTAGAGGTGCTTCAGTTTGACCTACGAAAATGTTAGCTGCCGCAGACATTGATTCCGCGCGAGATGTACCTAGCGCTTTCTGTAGACCACCACCAAGGATTTTGATAACCCATTGCATCACGCCTAGGTAGTACAGTACTGAAATCAGTGCTGAGAAGAAAATCAGTGTCGGAAGTACACGGAATGCGAAGATGAAACCGCCGCCGCCAAATACTTCGAACATCTTGTCAGAAACAAGACCACCGAATAGGAAAGAGATACCGTCGTTACCGTAGTTGATAACGTTTGATACACCTTGAGAGAAACCGTTTAGTAGATCACGACCCCAAGGCACGTATAGAACGAATGCACCAAGTACAAATTGGATAGCGAATGCGCCACCTACAGTTCTTAAGTTGATAGCTTTTCGGTTTGATGAGAATGCAAATGCAATAGCAAGAAGCACTACCATACCGACTAGGCTCATAAACAGGCTCATAGTTTATGACTTCCTTATGTTATTTATTGGCGTGTTACAAAGTGGAGCTACAAAAGCGCGGTGGATTATACTTATCGAACTCAGTAAAAGTAGTACCCGCATCGCACTTTTTACCACACAACAGGTACGATACATTAACAATTGAGATATCAATCACAAAACGCAACCGTTTAAATGAGTCATTTCACACAAAAACCACAATAAAACCTCAAAAATTAAACATTTTTTTGGCTGTTTTTGCCACTATTCGGCTAATCGTTTGCTCGGACTCATTTCGTAGCAATATAAAAGAAGATAGAACATCTTTGACGAATTTGGGTTGGTTTGCCTCTCCTTGATAGCCACTCAATGGCATATCTGGTGCATCTGTCTCAAAAACTAAACTCTCTAAAGGAAAACGAGCGAAGGCATTACGAGTTTTATTGGCCCTTGCATACGTTATCGAGCCACCGACCCCGAGACACAAACCGAGCTTTATGTAATCCATCCCCTGCTCATAACTGCCCGTAAACCCATGTACAATTCCCCCGCAAGATAATGGATATTGCTTAAGCACTTTAACCAGTTCTTGGTGCGCTTTTCTTACATGAAGCAATACTGGCAACTCAAACTGTTGAGCGAGCTTAAGCTGCTCGATCAACACCTCTGTTTGGAGTTGCTGATTATCTCGACCATGATAAAAATCAAGTCCACACTCACCAATGGCTACGCAACTCGCACTGGCTTCCAATCGCAGCCGCATATGATTGAGCTGCTCAAGGCTTTGTCGGGTAACAAACATTGGATGGATGCCAATCGCCCACTTAACCATTGAATACTCTTTTGCATAGTTGGCAATTCGGTCCCAATTGCTTTCATCAACTGAAGGTACCAATATCTGGTCAACGCCTGCCTGTTTTGCCTCACGCAAAGCAGCATCAAGATCAATGTCTTTTTCAACCATTAGGTCCAAATGACAGTGCGTATCAAACAAGCTCATAGTTAACTTTTCCCCCAACACTATTGCACTACATTTGAGTAACAAATGCGTACATCACAAATATGACGTTTACCTGTATGACGGTAACGTTTTCCATTGATATGCATCACATTTTTGTATTCTTTACTGGTTTCAAATACACCAAGCAAACGATAAAATGACTAGTTAATGGTCTGACCTATAAATGGGACTTACCTGTATTTTAGGCAACATTTCCACCTAATTTACTCTATGTAGCGAAACATTGATTTCATATTTGTTAATAAATCATGAAAACAGAGAGCAGCTACTTTCATATCGCATTTGCACTACTAAGGATCTGATAGTGAAAAATCCAATTCTGAAACTCTCTACTCTAGCGCTTGCTATGTCATCGTTCAGTGTTTTCGCAGCGAAACCAGCGGTTGTTTATGATACTGCAGGTAAATTCGATAAATCTTTCAATGAAGCAGTTTACCAAAACGGCGTGAAAGTATTTAACGCTGATAAAGGCGTCACTGTACGTGAGTTCGAGCCACAAAACGAAGCACAACGTGAACAAGGTTTACGTCGCCTAGCTAGCCGTGGGTTTACTCCTATCGTTGCTGTTGGCTTCAACATGTCTTCTGCGGTTGAAAAAGTTGCTACTGAATACCCTGATATTCAATTCACGATTATTGACTCTGTGGTTGATAAACCAAACGTACAATCGATTGTGTTTAAAGAGCACGAAGGCTCTTTCCTAGTCGGTGCTCTTGCCGCTAAAGCATCTGCAACAGGTAAAGTGGGTTTCATTGGCGGTATGGATATTCCGCTAATTCGTAAATTTGAGTGTGGCTACCGTCAAGGTGCTAAATACGCAAATCCAGGCGTTGAAACTTTCTTAAACATGACAGGTTCAACACCAGCAGCGTTTGCTGACCCAGCGAAAGGCTCTGAGCTAGCAAAATCTCAATTCTCTAAAGGCGTTGACGTAATCTACGCAGCAGCTGGCGGTACTGGTATGGGTGTTTACCAAGCGGCGAAAGATGCGGGTAAATTCGCTATCGGTGTTGATTCAAACCAAAACCACCTACAACCAGGCACAATGCTGACTTCAATGGTTAAGAAAGTAGGCGTTGCAGCATACAACTCTTGGGATCAAGCAGAAAAAGGCACGTGGACTCCAGGTGTTAAAGTGCTAGGCCTAAAAGAAGGTGCGGTTGAGTGGGCATACGATGACAACAACAAAGATCTTGTTTCTGCTGAAGAGCGCGCTTACTTGGAGAAAATCCAAGCAGACATCATCAGCGGCAAAGTTGCAGTCCATGACTACATGTCTAACAACTCATGTGACATCTAATACTATCTGTAACGCATAAAACCAGCACTGCCACAGTGCTGGTCTAGCAATACGATAAACGCCGCTGCTGACGTAGTAGCGGCGTGTTGTTATCTAAAAAGGCTTTATCCTGTGACACAAAAAATTGCGATAGAACTAAATCGTATCGATAAACGATTTGGCTCAGTACATGCAAACCGTGAAATCGATTTAAAAGTCCCAGCAGGCACAATCCACGGCATTATCGGGGAAAATGGTGCGGGCAAATCGACTCTGATGAGTATTATTTACGGCTTCTATCACGCTGATTCTGGCACCATGTCAGTCAATGGCGCTCCATATAAACCAAATAACTCTCAAGACGCTATTCGTGCAGGGATAGGTATGGTGCACCAACACTTTATGTTGGTGGATACATTTACCGTACTAGAAAACATTATTCTAGGGGCGGAAGAAGGCTGGAAGCTGGAAGACACCCTATCAAAGGCGCGCAAAAAACTCCAAGCTCTGGCAACAGACTACGGACTGGATGTACCGCTCGATACCCCTGTAGGCCAACTACCAGTGGGACTACAGCAGCGCGTTGAAATTCTTAAAGCCCTTTATCGTGACGCTAAAGTTCTGATCTTAGATGAACCAACTGGCGTACTGACGCCGCAAGAAGCCGATCACTTGTTCCGCATTCTCGATAAACTGCGTAAACAAGGTACCACGATCATGATTATCACGCACAAACTGCGCGAGGTGCTGGCAATTACCGACAATATTTCGGTCATGCGCCAAGGCGCGATGGTGTCGCACGTCGTCACGGCACAAACCGATAAAGAGCAGCTTGCAGAACTCATGGTTGGACGAAAAGTTCGCCTCAAAGTCGATAAAGAGCCAGCTCAACCGAAAAAAGAGCTGATCACAGTCAAAGACCTACAGTACTTTGACCAATCAGGCGTAGAGCGAGTGAAGAAAGTCAACTTCTCTGTACGTCAAGGTGAGGTCGTGGGTATTGCGGGGGTATCTGGTAATGGTCAATCAGAGATCTTAAGCCTACTCTCTGGGATCATCCAACCAAGCTCGGGAACCATTCATCTTAACGGCAGTGAAATTACCGCAAGTCAGGTACTCGACCCTCAACAAGTGCGCGCTATTGGTGTTAGCCATATTCCAGAAGATCGCCACAAGCAAGGTTTGATCAATAAGTTTTCTGCCAAAGAAGCCTTTATTTTAGGCCATCAACACCTAGAACAATACAACCAAGGGTTCTTGCAAGATAAAAAAGCGATTGAACACGCCTGCCAAACCAGCATGGACAAATGGGATGTGCGCCCGAATGATCCATCTCTGAAGACTGCTAACTTCTCTGGTGGTAACCAGCAAAAACTGGTGATTGCCCGTGAAATGGAGCAAGACCCAGATGTGATTCTCATCGGTCAGCCAACTCGTGGCGTAGATATCGGCGCGATTGAATACATCCACCAGCAAGTAATTGCCGCTCGTGATGCGAATAAAGCCGTCTTGCTAGTATCGGTAGAGTTGGATGAGATCTTGGCCCTTGCAGACCGTATTTTGGTGGTCTTTGACGGCACTATTGTCGGTGAAGTTTCTGCCGCACAAGCCGATGAGAAAACCCTTGGTTTGATGATGGCAAACATTTTGCCGGATCACCTTAAACAACCAGAGACGCAAGGAGCCCAATCATGAGTCAAGCGAAAGTACCCGCTTGGGTAACCATGGCGTTACTACCCGCCATTAACGTGTTAGTCGCGTTTCTTGTTTCTGCTTTGTTGTTTATCTATATCGACATTAATCCGATTGATGCTGCAAAAGTGATGTGGACTGGTGCCTTTGGCTACGCTGAGGGGCTTGGTTATACCTTGTACTACGCTACTGGCTTTGTATTTACCGGTCTCGCGGTAGCGGTCGCTTTCCACGCAGGTCTATTTAATATCGGTGGTGAAGGTCAAGCATACATTGGTGGTTTGGGCATCGGTCTTATCTGTCTGACGCTAGGTGAAGTCGCTCCGTGGTGGGTGGTATTTCCCGTAGCTATTCTGGTCGGCGGTGCATTTGGCGCAGCATGGGCGTTTATCCCTGCATACCTGCAAGCAAAACGTGGCTCGCACATCGTAATTACCACCATCATGTTTAACTTCATTGCCTCATCGCTAATGGCCTACTTACTGGTTGATATCCTAAAACCAGATAATACGATGGCAACCGAAAGCCGCGTGTTTGCTGTTAGTAGCTGGCTACCTAAGATGCATGAAATCTTAGCGGTATTTGGCATTGAAACCGCGCCAAGCCCACTCAATTTAAGCTTTATCTTTGCCCTACTCTGCTGTGTATTCGTTTGGCTGTTGATGTGGAACTCGCGTTGGGGTTATGAAATCCGTGCTGTGGGTGCAAACCCAACCGCTGCGGGCTATGCGGGTATCAAGTACGTTAAAGTCATCGTAATAACAATGATCATTTCAGGCATGTTAGCGGGCTTCTTTGGTCTCAACGTACTGCAAGGTGAGTTGCATCAAATCAAACTTAACTTTGTCGAAGGCTTTGGCTTTACCGGTATCGCAGTGGCGCTAATGGGCCGTAACCACCCAATTGGTGTCCTGCTAGCAAGTTTGTTGTTTGGTTTCCTCTACCAAGGCGGTGCAGAGCTTAGCTTTGAATATGGTGTTGACCGTAACATCGTTGTAGTACTGCAAGGTCTGGTGATTCTCTTCTCTGGTGCTTTAGAGCATATGTTCAGACCTCACTTAGAGCGTGCATACCTTAAGTTTGCTGCTAAGAAACATCAGCAACCAACGGAGCAAGGAGCCTAAGTATGTTTGAAACTGTAATCTTAATGTTGGACGCGACACTGCGCGTTGCAACACCTCTGATCCTTGCTGCCCTTGCTGGTATGTTCTGTGAACGCGCTGGGATTGTTAACATTGCCCTAGAAGGTAAACTTCTTGCTGCCGCCTTTACTGGTGCTGCGGTTGCACACGTGACAGGTTCTGCTTGGTTAGGTCTGTTTGGCGGTATTGGTATTTCAGTACTGCTGTCTCTGCTCCATGGCTTCGCTTCAATCACTCACCGTGGTGACCAAGTCGTTAGTGGTATGGCAATTAACATCCTCGCCGCGGGCTTAACCATCACTCTCGGCCGTCACTGGTTTAACCAAGGTGGTCAAACGCCAGCACTGTCCGGTGATGCGCGTTTTGCACCTATCACGCTACCTGGCGCAGATGCACTTGCCGATGTACCTGTGATTGGCCTGCTTTATTCTGAGCTTATCAGTGGTCACTCGATGCTGGTGTATCTGTTAATCGCAATTGTACCGGCAACTTGGTATTTGATGTTCAAAACCCGTTTCGGTCTGCGTCTTCGCGCAGTCGGTGAGTCACCATCTGCGGTGGATACTGCCGGTATCTCAGTCGCGAAAATGCGTTACTTCGCCGTACTCATCTGCGGTGTGCTAGTGGGGATTGGTGGCGTCTACCTTTCGGTCGCGCAAACGGCTCAGTTCATTCCAAACATGAGTGCTGGTAAAGGCTATATGGCTCTAGCCGCGCTTATCTTCGGTAAATGGCGTCCGTTCACTGCAATGGCTGCATGTTTGCTGTTCGGCTTCCTAGATGCACTTGCGATTCGTATGCAAGGGGTCACCATAGGGGACTTCCCTATCCCAGTGCAAGCCATCGAAGCAATGCCATACGTACTGACCGTATTCCTGTTGGCTGGCTTTATTGGTAAGGCCATCGCACCAAAAGCGATTGGCGTACCGTACAGCAAAGAACGTGAGTAATTCACTCACTAAAGTCAAATAAAAAAGGGAGTGCTAAGCACTCCTTTTTTTTGAACGATTCTATTTAGGCTTAGTCTTACCTGAAGAATCAACTGGCGGATCACTGCGGTATGGCACACAGCTACGCTTGTGTTCAGGGGTTAACCCCATCGACTGGCACCAAGCATCATACTTAGCGACCCAGCGTTTTAACCATTGCCACATAAACCCTCCCGCCAGAATTACCTTACTGTTCTTCGCGTTTAAACACTAGCTCAGTTGGCGTCGACTCTTCTTCAACAAAGTAATAACCCGCCACATCAAATTGGGTTAAGTCCGCCACGCTGCTAATGCGATTTTCAATAATATAACGCGCCATCATGCCACGTGCTTTTTTGGCGTAGAAGCTGATCACTTTGTATTGACCATTTTTGCAATCTTTAAAAATTGGCGTGATTACTTGAGCGTCCAACGCTTTTGGTTTTACCGCTTTAAAGTATTCGTTTGAGGCAAGATTGATCAGCACATTATCACCTTGCTCTGCAATCGCTTGATTGAGTTTATCGGTGATCACATTACCCCAAAACTGATAGAGGTTACTGCCCTTATCGTTGGCAAGCTTAGTGCCCATTTCCAAGCGATAAGGTTGCATCAAATCCAGTGGCTTTAGCAGACCATATAGACCCGAAAGCATACGTAGATGCTGCTGTGCGTAGTCAAAATCGGCTTCAGATAGGGTTTCAGCCTCGAGACCAGTATAGACATCACCTTTGAAGGCTAGAATCGCTTGGCGCGCGTTTTCAGTGGTAAAGGTTTCACTCCACTCTTGGAAACGACCAACGTTAAGGTCGGCAATCTTGTCGCTCACCTTCATTAAGCTTGCCACATCAGCAGGCGTTAGCTGACGACAAACATCAATTAACTGTTTGGAGTATTCCACCAACTCGGGCTGGGTGAATTTTTCAGTGGCAAGAGGCGACTCGTAATCGAGCGTCTTAGCAGGAGAAACAACTATCAGCATGACTTTACTCTATCCTTATTGATTTTCTCTGCTTAGAGTACAAAAAAAGCCATGCATTGTCTGCATGGCTTGATTGATTAGTTTGATAGCTTATAGCTATGACTGAGGCTTTACACCCTTAGTCTTTTTTCGGGTTATCCCAAATACCTTCTTCAAGCTGAGATTTCAGCTCTGGATATTCGTTGGCATCGAATGTTGGCAATTTGCCTTCTTTTAACTGGCGGTTGTAATCTTTCGCTAGCTTAATAACCGTGCCTGATAGCAAGATGATTGCCACTAGGTTGACGATTGCCATCATACCCATAGAAACATCCGCCAATGACCAAACGACTGGTAGAGACGCCAATGCACCAAACATCACCATGCCAAGTACCACGATACGGAAAATACCTAGACCCGCTTTATGGTTGTGCTCTAGGAACAACAAGTTAGTCTCTGCGTATGAGTAGTTAGCAATGATCGATGTGAAGGCAAAGAAGAAAATTGCTACCGCAACGAAAATGCCGCCCCATTCGCCAACTTGTGAGCTTAGTGCCGCTTGAGTCAGTTCGATACCGGTTACTTCACCACCAGGAACGAATTCGCCAGACATCAGGATAATTGCCACTGTTGCAGAACAGATCACGATAGTATCCATAAATACGCCCAGCATTTGCACATAGCCTTGAGATGCAGGGTGTGGTGGATAAGGTGTCGCCGACGCTGCTGCGTTTGGCGCAGAACCCATACCTGCCTCATTTGAGAACAAACCACGCTTGATACCGTTAATCATTGCTTGAGCAATGGCATAACCAACACCACCAGCTGCCGCTTCTTGAAAGCCGAATGCACTCTTAACAATCAAGGTAATGATTGCTGGTAGTTTTTCGATATTAGAGAACATCACAAACATTGCTAGCAGTAGATATGCTAACGCCATAACAGGCACAATCAGTTCTGCTACTCGTGCGATACGCTTGATACCACCGAAAATAATTACCGCAGATAGGACAACGACAGCCATACCCACATACTTATCTTCCCAGCCGAAAGCGGTATGCATAGCATTAGCAATAGAATTAGCTTGTACAGCGTTAAACACTAAACCGAATGCGATGATCAGGAAAATAGAGAACAACACGCCCATCCAGCGCATGCCAAGACCTTTTTCCATGTAGTAAGCAGGGCCACCACGGTAGTTACCGTCATCATCTTTCGTTTTGTAAAGCTGTGCGAGTGTGCTTTCCGCGAATGCAGTCGCCATGCCTAGCATAGCAATCAACCACATCCAGAAAATAGCACCAGGGCCACCTGCAGTCAGTGCTACTGCAACACCCGCCATGTTACCTGTACCCACACGAGCAGCTAGACTAGTACAAAGTGCTTGGAAAGAAGATATACCAGCTGTGTCTGCTTTACGGCTGTTCTTAAGAACAGAGAACATGTGGCCAAAATGGCGGAACTGAATGAAACCAAGGCGGATAGTAAAGTAAACGCCCACACCGACCAAAAGATAAACAAGAATAGACCCCCAGAGCAGGTCATTCATTAAATTGATTAAGTCTGTCATAACATCCTCAAAGTGAGTTTCGTCAATCCCTACATCCCTGCCTTCCATCTAGCTGCGTACTAAGTGTCAAGTTAGTCTTAGTATTTATGATTTATTCTTTTACAGCTGAGATATGTAAAACCCGCTTCATGCTTCCCTTTTACGTATCGACGTATTTTTTGACGGAGCGGATAATGCAGTGAAGCATGGCAAAAATCAATATGCACACGAATGCATTTGGATGTTATTTTTTACTATAAACTCACCATCGATTAACACATCTCAAGACAAAGGAGTAACCAATACCGATCATTTTACTTAACTGTTGGCAACATTGTGATACTCAGCAAACATTGTGCCGCACTTAAGCATCAGTTGAGGACAATCCCTTGTCGAATCTGGTAGTTAGACCAGTCGTACGACTAAATTATATCTATCTGCTGCGTTGTTTGGATAATCTGTCGCGATCAAACCGCTTCGCTCGCAATTGGGCGCAATTTAAAACAGCCAGTTAACATCAAAAATAGCCAAGTTTGATGAAATTGACATGATTAAATGCTTAATTTTTGTTCTTTTGTCATCAGTAAAAAGACGAGTCGAGCACAAAAAATATAAAAAATTCATTGGATCGCAACAAATGAGAAATCAATCATAGATAGGCTTACCCCTCAATGGTATTAATCTCAACATAACAATACAAACAGAGGTGGCAGCATATGGATGGCTTAAACTTTGATGAAATGATGGAGATGGATTTCTCCAAGGGACGCTCAGCAAGAAACAAACCAGTAAAACGTAAATGGCGAGAAATTGAAGCAATTAATGACCGTCGTCGTTTAGAAAAAGAACTGCGAGACATGGATATTGGTCTTGATAACTTTGACGATATAGATTGGTAAAAATAGATTGAAAAAAAGAGGCTTAATGCCTCTTTTTTACTTTTAAGTAATTTCGTTGTCGGTCTCTCGCACCCGCTGAGCAAGTTGTGCGTATTGCTCAGCAATAGTACTACCAAAAACCGGATCTTCATCATCATGGTAAAACTGCTGCTCGACTTCCTGCCAATCTTGCACTGTAAAACGCTCACAGATCATCGGCAAAATTTTGCGTTCCTCAAATTCTAAATGCTCGCGCTGCGCTTTCATAAACTCTTCTAACTGTTCAATAAACACTTGGTGAGGTACCACAGCATCTTGCAGGATCATTTCAACCGTATTTTGAAATGAGCGCGTTTTGCACTCCAATAACTTGTGTTCAAACTCCAAGTTTTCCATCTCATCCTTATCACCATAATGATCGCGGTAATAGTGATAAAGAAGATCTTCTTTTGGGTGATGAGAGTTTTCTGAATGTTCAGATAAGTAATCCACTACTTCTTTTATCAAGCTGTAATTGACCGGTTGCTCTTGTTTCAGGCGTTCGATTTTATCTGCCAGGATCGCCAGAAGGCGAACCATGTAGCCGTGCTCACGTCTGATCTTTTCAATCATCATTGTGCCTCTCCTTAAACACACACTCTTTGTAAGTGTATATAAGATTCAGGCAAAAGGTTTCGAGAGCGCTCAAGAAAACGAACAAATATTGAACGCTCTGTCGTAAATTAAAATCTTGCGCTTATCGATTACTCAGCGATAAGGGGAAGCGTCCAATCTATCGCAGACAACCCTTGCTGCTCGAGCAGTTGATTTGCCTGAGAAAAATGCTTACAGCCCAAAAAACCACGATGAGCCGACAATGGTGAGGGATGCGGTGCCTCCAGCACATGATGTTTATCACGATCGATAAAGCGACCTTTTTTCTGTGCGTGAGCGCCCCATAATAGAAACACAACGCCTGAGTTGTGCTGGTTAATCGCCTCTATGATTCGATCGGTAAAGGTTTCCCAGCCTGTCGTTTTAGCGTGAGAGTGTGCTTTACCTTGCTCTACGGTTAAAACCGTATTGAGCAACAATACCCCCTGCTCAGCCCACTTTTGTAAGTAGCCATGCTGCGGGATCTCAAAGCCTGCTATATCTTGCGCTAACTCTTTATACATATTGACCAGTGAAGGTGGTGTTTTTACCCCAGGCAGAACCGAAAAACACAAACCATGCGCCTGATTTGGACCATGATAAGGGTCCTGGCCAAGGATCACGACTTTCACCTGATCAAATTCGGTAGCGCTAAATGCATTAAACACATCCGCTTCTGGTGGAAAAATGGTCTTGCCACTAGCACGCTCTTGTTCAACATAACTCAGGGTTTGCTGAAAATAGTCTTGCTGCTTTTCGCTACCAATCACGTCATGCCAAGTAAGCATTGAAGTCATGATCTGTTCCTTCTTTAATACTGGAAGATTTCTTGCGCTTTATTGTAAGAAAAACTCGTGAAGGAACAAGCGTTAGGTTATTGGTGTTGATGCTTGATACTTCGCTGAGGGGTTCGATAATGCCCTTGTCCATGAATGTGTCTATTGGGAACAGGCATACGAGCAGGATAAGTGCGAGTAGTTGGCGAGTAGGTATTCATAGCGGCACCCTCTTTATTAGTAAACGCATTGCTAAGTAATGAGCTTATTAATGAAAGATTAGTGCCACTTTTCACCAAATGGCCAGTCGTTCGCCCTATTACACCAAAACTTGTTGATGGTAGGTGCGAAGCTGCTTGATTTCTTGCTGCCAAATGTCAGGTTCGATTGTCTCTAAGATCAACGGGATACCATCAAAGCGTGGATCTTTAGCGATATACTCAAAGCAATCCCAACCAATCTCACCTTTGCCTAACGCATGGTGTCTATCGACCTTGCTTCCTAACCCAGATTTTGAATCATTGATGTGCATTGCACGCAAATAATGCATGCCGACAACACGGTCAAACTCGGCAAATGTCGCCTCACACGCTTCTTTGCTTGAGAGATCATAACCCGCTGCGAAGGTATGACAGGTATCAATACAAACACCAACGCGTGATTTATCTTCTACCTGTTCAATAATCTGCGCTAGATGTTCAAACTTCCAACCTAAGTTAGAGCCCTGCCCCGCGGTATTCTCAATCACAGCAATCACATCTGGCACCGCTTGATGGGCAAGGTTAATCGATTCGGCAATCTTCGCTAGGCACTCCTGTTCAGAGATTTTATTGAGGTGGCTACCCGGATGGAAATTCAACAGAGTTAAACCCAGTTGCTGACAACGCTCCATCTCGTCAATAAAAGCAGCACGAGATTTTTCCAGTTTCTCTTCCTCTGGTGCGCCTAAGTTAATCAAGTAAGAGTCGTGAGGGAGAATTTGCTCTGCAGAAAAGCCCAGCATTTTGCAATTGGCTTTAAATGCACTGATGGTTTTTGCCTCAAGTGGCTTTGCCACCCACTGGCGCTGATTTTTCGTGAACAGTGCAAATGCATTGGCACCGATCTCACGCGCACGCATCGGAGCTTGGTCAACACCACCCGCTGCCGATACATGAGCACCAATATACTTAATTTGTGAGTTTGATCTCATTGTCATTTAACCACTTTACTCTTTCAGTTTGGCTACCTAAATACAGATAGTTAGCGCAATTAATCACCATCAAAAAGCTCATTTTGTAGTAAAATTACAACAAAATGAGCTTTTAACTATTTTTTAAATTATAAAATAAATTGTAATCAGCAGTTTTTAAAGGGTTTATTGATTTAACTCAATAAAATCACCTTCAAAAAAATAAGGTTTTTAGTTGTAATTTGACCTAAATCAATATTAATATAATGGATATTCGCTATATAATACTTAGCTCAACAAATAATTGAAAATTAACACCATTAAAATCCACAACATTGTGGAATAGGAGAGAGTGATGATTCAAGGTATTCAAATTACAAAAGCAGCTAACGACAATCTACTAAACTCTATCTGGCTACTAGATAGCGAAAAGAACGAAGCGCGTTGTGTTGCGGCTGCGGCTGGCTACGAAGCTGACCAAGTTATTGCTATCAATGATCTAGGTGAGTACGAAAGCCGTGAAGTTGCAATCGAAACTGCACCAAAAATTGAAGGTGGTCAGCACCTAAACGTAAACGTACTACGTCGTGAAACTCTAGAAGACGCAGTTGCTCACCCTGAGAACTACCCGCAGCTAACTATCCGTGTATCTGGCTACGCTGTGCGTTTCAACTCTCTAACTGCAGAGCAACAACGCGACGTTATCGCTCGTACTTTTACTGAGTCTCTATAATTTATTGCCACTCGGCACTAAAAAATTAGACACTAAATTCGAAAAGCAGGCGCCAGCCTGCTTTTCTTCTTTTCATCGGTGTAACACTGATGAGAAAACGCTCAGGTCGGCGATAAAAAAAACAAAACCACCTGAATAACATGTAGTTACACATCTATCAGTTAACTTTTGTCGAGTTGGGATTTTTGTTCCACAAACCACTCAAACTCATAGTTGCGCCTGATAAATTTAAGCTACATTCCTTTGCTCAACTTTCGGCAAACCATTTGAAAAAATGGGACGCAAAGCTTCCGGTCTAAAGATGCTGGTCATCAATGATAGCGGGGCCGCCACTTGTTCAACCCAGTTCAAGTGTTGTGGATGTTTATCAAACCTCTTGATAAACAGGCTTTCGCATGCGACGAGGTGAAGCTTTTAGTCAACCTTATAAAGGAGCATGTGATGAAATCACTGCCAAATAAAACTCTACTAGCGCTTGCTCTAACTGCGTTAAGTGGTCAAGTAGCAGCTCACGGCTACGTTTCTGAATTCGACGGTGGTATCGCTGGCAGCCGCGCAGCACTGTGTAAATACCCAACCGCTGACACCAATGAAAAAAACACCAACTGTGGTGCGATTCAATACGAACCACAAAGTGTTGAAGGCCCTGAAGGTTTCCCTGAAGCAGGTCCAGCAGATGGCAAAATTGCTAGCGCACAATCTGCACTGGCAACGGCGCTTGATGAACAGACAGCCGATCGCTGGGTAAAACGCCCAATTACTGCAGGTATGCAAAGCTTTGAGTGGACGTTTACTGCGAACCACGTCACTCGCGATTGGAAATACTACATCACTAAAACGGACTGGAACTCAAACCAAGTTCTGTCACGCGACTCTTTTGATCTCAATCCATTCTGTGTGATTGAAGGCAACATGGTGCAGCCACCAAAACAAGTAAGCCACGAATGTAATGTCCCTGAGCGCGAAGGTTACCATGTGATCTTAGCCGTTTGGGATGTAGGCGACACAGCGGCGGCTTTTTACAACGTGATTGACGTTAAATTTGATGGTCAAGGTCCAGTTGTGCCTGAGTGGAATCAAGCAGGTCAAATCAATCCAACCATGGATCTTAACCTCGGTGATAAAGTATTTACGCGCGTATTCGATAAAAGCGGTGAAAATGTCGCTTATCGCACTGAGCTCACCATCAGCGAGCAAAGCCTGACTCAAGCGAAAAACTGGTCACATGCCCTAGCGACCAAGATCAACCAAGAGCAAACGGCAATCAAAGCTGGTCAATACCGCGAAGACAAATTTACCCCTGCATACGGTAGCAACCCAGTTTACCTGCAAGCGGGTAGCGGTTTAGAGCGTGTTGAAATTGGCTATCAGATTGAAACGCCAGAACCAGAGTACGCTTTGACCATTGAAGGTCTTGAGTCTGAGTACACCATTACCGAACAAGCAACAGAGCTTGATCTCACTCTAGCCGCTGAAGGCGACATTGACGTAGAACTTACCGTTTACAACCATGGTCGTGCTGCACTAGCAAGCTGGACCGGTCAACTAAGTGATGGTCAATATCTGCCAGTTTCACTGACATTATCGAAAGCAGAGCCAGGTCATCACATTTTAGTCAGCCGTATTAAAGATCAGGCAGGTAACCTTGTGGATCAAGTAAACTACGATTTCCACTTGGTTAACGCGCCAACACCTCCACCAGCTGGCGACTACGATTTTATCTTCCCTGAGAATGTGAAGAGCTACACCGCAGGTACAAAAGTATTGGCAAGCGATGGTCAGATCTACCAATGTAAGCCATTCCCATACTCGGGTTACTGCTCACAATGGACAGAAAACGCCACTCACTACACACCAGCGACCGGTTCTCACTGGACAATGGCTTGGGACAAAGTGAACTAATGCTAAGCAGCATTTGTTATCGTTCAGCTTTCATCGCAGATTGATAAATCACACGATTACGGCACTCATCTAGAGTGCCGTTTTTCTATGCAAGTGATGACTAAATGCGGTAGATTGAAACACTCATTCCACTTGGTCATTAATGGATATGTTGCTAGAAGGTATTGAAACGCTGATAACGTTGAGCAAAGCGAAAACCATGAGTCGCACTGGTAGCCTGCTCTATATTAGTCAATCGGCAGTGAGTAAACGCATTTCCAATTTAGAGAAAAAACTGGGTAAAAAGCTGATTGTACCGGATGGTAGGAATGTCCAACTCACCAGCGAAGCGTTAACGCTAATCGACAACATCGGTCCGACCTTCAATGAGTTAAGAGGGCTGATCTACGAACAGCAAAACATGGTGGAACATAGCCAAATTCGGCTTGATTGCTCGGAAACGTTAGTGGCGGGCTTTCTTTCGCCAATTCTCGGTGGCTACTTTGCACAAGATCCCTATTTGACCCTGACGACCAACCATACTCCGCGCATTATCGAACATGTCCAATCCGGCAAAGCCCATCTTGGCATCTGTGCTGGCTACCTGCCCTCTCAACACCAGTTGATGACCTTTGCTCTCTTTGATGAACCGTTTTATATCGTCTCCAAACAACCGTTGGCTGAATTACCACAAACCATCATCACCAACGATTTGAGTAACCCTGCCAATACTTACCAATACGGCATCTTAACTCAGCTTAACATTAAGCCTATCATGCAGATGGACTCTTACGCTGCAGCAGCTCAACTGGCACTCTCCGGTATCGCGCCAGCATTGGTACCACTCTCGGTGATCAATACCTTGCAGATTCACGCGCAGCACTGCCATCACTTTAACCAACTGCAGTCACTGTCTCGACCAATCAATATCTGCCTGCGCCCTGCCACCTATCGCAATCAACGTATCAGAAAATTGATAGCAACCATTGTTGATGCTGTTCCCAAAGTAATTTCGTTGCCATTAGCATCGACATCGTGATCACCAGCGGTCTTATCCAGCGCTGACCTTTGGTCACCACAACGCGCGCACCAAGTTGCGCGCCAATAAAGCCACCGACCGCCATCACTAAACCCAACTCCCAAATTGGCAAGCCCGCTAAAATAAAGAACAGCAGCGCGGCAATATTAGAGGTGAAGTTCAAGACTTTAGTGCGCGCGGTTGCCTCCACCAACGAAAACTGCGCAATCGCGACAAAACAGACGGTAAAGATAGACCCAGTACCTGGGCCAAAAAAGCCGTCATAAAAACCCACACCACCACCGATACAGAGTGCAAATGCGGCTTCTGGTAACTTACTTTGTCCCTGTTCAGGCTTAGTGGTTGGGGCGAGTAAAAAGTAGAGAGAAATCGCAATCAGCAGCAAAGGAATAAGGCTAGTAAGCACACCTGCATCTATATGCTGCACCGCTTCCGCGCCAATCGCTGAACCAATAAAGGTGCAAGCAATTGCTAAGCGCATCTCTTTTAGATTAACAATGCCATTACGCACAAAGTACCAACTGGCAGAAAAGCTGCCAAATGAGCTTTGCAGTTTATTGGTGGCAAGCGCTTGAGTCGGAGGCACGCCTGCCGCCAGTAACGCGGGTAACGTTAATAAGCCGCCGCCACCAGCCATGGCATCAATAAACCCTGCGGCAGTGGCAACGAGCGCAAGCAGCGCAAGAATCTCGAATGTAATTTCCATCAATTATTCAGTAACTAAGTAGGTATAACGCTAACGTTACCACCTCTTGCTCTATTGAGTTAGCGAAAGATCCGATTACGACCTATTCCTAATTTTCAACAATTGAAAAGCACTAATATTAAGACAAAAAAGCCCACTCAATTGAGTGGGCTGTTGATTATCTTTTTTACTCGTTAAGCTAGGCTAGCTTTCACTTTGGCGTGTAGCTCTTGTACTGATGTTACTGAGCTCTTCGCATCCGCAGTGTGTGCCATACAAGTTGCAAACGCTGCGTTTAGCGTCGTGGTGTAGTTCACCTTCTCTGCTAGTGCACCGCGACGTAGTACTTTAGAGTCTTCAATCGCTTGGCGACCTGCTGCTGTGTTAACAATGTAGGTGTACTCATTGTTCTTGATGCGGTCAAGAATGTGAGGACGACCTTCATGTACCTTATTCACTAGGCGAGGGTTAATGCCCGCTTCGCCAAGAATAACCGCTGTACCGTGAGTCGCATCAAGTTGGTAGCCCAATTTGACTAGCTTAGATGCTAGGTCAACGACGCGTTGCTTGTCTTCTTCACGAACTGACAGCAGTGCACGACCACCTTCAGGGTAAACGCTGCCACAACCTAGTTCTGCTTTCGCGTAAGCTTCAGCAAACGTTGCACCAACACCCATGACTTCACCTGTAGAGCGCATTTCAGGACCCAATAGTGGGTCAACGCCAGGGAACTTGTTGAACGGCAGTACCACTTCTTTCACTGAGTAGTAAGGTGGAATAATCTCTTTAGTAAAGCCTTGAGACTCTAAAGACTGACCCGCCATAACACGTGCAGCGATTTTCGCAAGTGGTGCGCCAGTTGCTTTTGATACGAATGGAACCGTACGTGCAGCGCGAGGGTTAACTTCGATTAGGTAAACTTCGTTGTCTTTCACTGCAAACTGAGTGTTCATTAGACCACGTACACCCAATTCAAATGCTAGCTTCTCAACTTGCTCACGCATCTTGTCTTGGATTTCTTGGCTTAGCGTGTAGGCTGGTAGCGAACATGCTGAGTCACCTGAGTGAACACCTGCCTGCTCAATGTGCTCCATGATACCGCCAATCACAACACGCTCGCCGTCACAGATAGCGTCGATATCCACTTCTGTTGCGTCATCTAGGAAACGGTCAAGTAGAACTGGCGATTCGTTCGATACGCTTACCGCTTCGTTGAAGTAGCGACGTAGGTCCGCTTCGTCATAGACGATTTCCATCGCACGACCACCCAGTACGTATGAAGGACGTACTACCAGTGGGAAACCAATTTCTTTTGATTTCTCAACGGCTTGTTCCATCGTCGTTACTGTTGCGTTTTCTGGTTGTAGTAGACCTAGACGCTCGACTGCTGCTTGGAAACGCTCACGGTCTTCTGCACGGTCAATTGCATCAGGGCTGGTACCGATAATTGGCACACCAGCTGCTTCTAGTGCACGAGCCAGTTTCAGTGGTGTTTGACCACCGTACTGAACGATCACGCCTTTTGGCTTCTCAACACGTACGATTGAAAGTACATCTTCTAGCGTTACTGGCTCGAAGTATAGACGGTCTGACGTGTCGTAGTCGGTTGATACTGTTTCTGGGTTACAGTTAACCATAATGGTTTCGTAACCGTCTTCACGCAGTGCTAGTGACGCGTGTACACAGCAGTAGTCAAACTCGATACCTTGACCGATACGGTTTGGACCACCGCCCAATACCATGATCTTGTCTTTGTCTGTTGGGTTGGCTTCACACTCTTCATCGTAAGATGAGTACATGTAAGCCGTATCCGATGAGAACTCAGCCGCACAAGTATCCACGCGCTTGTACACTGGGTGGATATTGAATTGGTCACGCAAGCGACGAATTTCGCTTTCAGACACACCAAGCAGTTTCGATAGACGTGCATCAGCAAAGCCTTTACGTTTCATCTGACGTAGAACCGCTTCCGTTAGACCAGCAAAACCGCCCGCTTTCACTTGCTCTTCCAGTTTCACTAGCTCTTCAATCTGCACTAGGAACCAGCGATCAATGTTAGTCAGGTTAAATACGCCGTCCACTGACATGCCAGCACGGAATGCATCGGCGATGTACCAAATACGCTCTGCGCCTGCTTCTTTCAACTCATGACGGATTTTGGTTAGTGCATCTGGAGAATCTAGGTCAACCATTTCGTCGAAACCATTAGCCCCTACTTCCAAACCACGCAGTGCTTTTTGTAGTGACTCTTGTTGGTTACGACCAATCGCCATGACCTCACCAACCGACTTCATCTGTGTTGTTAGACGGTCGTTTGCGCCCGCAAATTTCTCGAAGTTAAAGCGAGGGATCTTAGTCACAACGTAGTCGATAGTTGGTTCGAATGACGCTGGCGTCGCCCCACCAGTGATATCGTTTTGTAGCTCATCTAGCGTGAAGCCCACTGCCAATTTCGCCGCGATCTTCGCGATTGGGAAACCTGTTGCTTTTGATGCCAATGCAGATGAACGAGATACACGAGGGTTCATCTCGATGATCACCATACGACCATCTTTCGGGTTAATACCAAACTGTACGTTTGAACCACCCGTTTCTACACCGATTTCACGTAGTACCGCTAGCGATGCGTTACGCATTAGCTGGTACTCTTTATCAGTTAGAGTCTGCGCTGGTGCCACGGTGATTGAGTCACCTGTGTGGATACCCATTGGGTCGAAGTTCTCAATTGAACATACGATGATACAGTTGTCCGCTTTGTCGCGAACCACTTCCATCTCGTACTCTTTCCAACCAATCAAAGATTCATCAATCAGCAGCTCATTGGTTGGTGACAAGTCCAAACCACGGCGACAGATTTCTTCAAATTCTTCTTTGTTGTAAGCGATACCGCCACCCGTACCACCCATAGTAAATGAAGGACGGATAATACATGGGAAGCCAACCATATCGAGCACTTTGTATGCTTCTTCCATGGTTTTCGCTGTATCAGCACGCGGACACTCAAGACCAATCGACTTCATCGCTTTATCAAAGCGAGAACGGTCTTCTGCTTTATCGATAGCATCTGCAGTTGCACCGATCATCTCTACGCCGAACTCTGCAAGTACGCCTTGACGCTCAAGTTCAAGTGCACAGTTTAGAGCCGTTTGACCACCCATGGTTGGTAGTACTGCATCTGGACGCTCTTTCTCGATGATCTTACGTACCACTTCCCATTGAATAGGCTCGATGTAAGTTGCATCGGCCATATCAGGGTCAGTCATGATAGTTGCTGGGTTCGAGTTCACTAGGATTACTCGGTAACCTTCTTCACGCAGTGCTTTACATGCTTGTGCGCCAGAGTAGTCAAACTCACATGCCTGACCGATAACAATCGGACCAGCACCAAGAATAAGAATACTTTGAATGTCAGTACGTTTTGGCATTATCTACTACTCCGAATTAAGCGCTGTGTTTTTTAATTAGTTCGATAAAGTGGTCGAATAGCGGTGCTGCGTCATGTGGACCAGGGCTCGCTTCTGGGTGACCTTGGAAGCTAAATGCTGGCTTGTCTGTACGGTGGATACCTTGTAGCGAGCCATCAAATAGTGATACGTGAGTAGCACGTAGATTTTCTGGTAGTGTTGCTTCGTCAGCGGCAAAACCGTGGTTTTGCGAAGTAATCATCACTACGTTGCGGTCTAGGTCTTTTACTGGGTGGTTGGCACCGTGGTGACCAAACTTCATTTTCACCGTTTGTGCACCTGACGCTAGCGCCAGAATTTGGTGACCAAGACAGATACCAAAAATTGGTAGGTCTTTCTCTAGGAATACTTTGGTTGCTTCAATCGCGTAGGTACATGGTGCTGGGTCACCAGGACCATTTGATAAGAATACGCCATCTGGATTCAGCGCTAACACTTCCTCTGCTGATGTTTCAGCTGGAACCACTGTTAGGCGGCAACCGCGGTCAACCAACATTCGCAGGATATTTCGCTTGGCACCGAAGTCGTAAGCAACAACGTGGTATGGCAGTTCGCTGTCATCTTGCGCTTCTGGAAGACCACCCTCGAGCGTCCACGAACCTTGTTTCCATTGATACGCTTCTTTTGTTGTAACTTCTTTCGCAAGGTCCATACCTTTTAAGCCAGGGAATTCTTTCGCTTTTGCTAGCGCCAATGCTTCGTCTAGGTTGTTACCTGCGACGATACAGCCATTTTGGGCGCCTTTTTCACGAAGAATACGAGTGAGCTTACGAGTATCAATGTCTGCGATGCCGACAATGTTTTGCGATTTGAGGTAATCAGAAAGAGATTGTTCGTTACGGAAATTAGAAGCGATAAGAGGGAGATCGCGAATCACAAGGCCTTGAGCGTGAATTGAAGAGGATTCTTCGTCTTCGGAAGTGGTTCCGGTATTGCCAATGTGAGGATAAGTAAGTGTAACAATTTGCTGGGAATAGGAAGGATCAGTGAGGATTTCTTGGTACCCCGTCATCGAGGTATTAAAAACGACTTCACCAACGGAAATACCATCCGAACCAATGGACACTCCGCGGAACACTGTCCCATCTTCCAGGACTAACAGTGCTAATTTACTCAAGACAACCTCCAGAATAAAAATGCATAAAAAATAAATTAATTTGCAACTTTGCCTTCCATTTCGCAATAAAAACGCGTTTTTTGGTGTTACAGACAAATTGGCGTAATTCTAAAGATGCTGGAGAGTAGTGTCAACATTCATAATAAAATAAAATGCATTTTTTGAAAGATTCATAAGAAAAAAAGCCAAACTGGCTAAAATAGTAACTTTAATTGCTTTTAAAGGTGTTAATGAGGCTACATTTTTCAAAAGCATGAAAAAACATCAACGAAAAATGACTAAGAAATTAATTGGAGTTTAGCAAACGTTAAGCAAGCAAGATAAGTGCGAATTAATGACACTTCATGAAACAAACCACGCTAACAGCAAGTAATAACACGTTATCTCGCGGTTTTTCTGGCGTTTATGGCCGTTATTTAAATCAGGGTTTATATAGCGGATAAAGAAAGCGCCAGCCTTAGCTGACGCATAATTATCTAAAATTGCTTATTGAGTTAACTCAATCATTCAATGTGCACTTAGATGACTAAAGTTCGTTTAAACCTAGCACATCAGTCATGGTATAAAATCCAGCTTGTCTGTTATTTAACCAAACAGCAGCTTTAACCGCACCATTGGCAAATGTCATACGATCGGTCGCTTTGTGGGTAATTTCCACACGTTCACCTATATCAGCAAACATTGCGGTGTGCTCACCAACAATGTCGCCGGCGCGAATCGTGGCAAAACCAATCTCGTCTTTGGTGCGCTCACCGGTAATACCTTCACGCGCATAAACGGCAACATCGCTTAATTTGTTGCCCATAGCTCCGGCAATGGCCTCACCCATACCAATAGCGGTACCTGATGGCGCATCAACTTTATGACGGTGGTGTGCTTCGACAATTTCAACATCACAGTAGTCACCCATGACTTTGGCGGCCTTTTCCAATAACTTAAACACTAGGTTTACACCCACTGAATAGTTTGGTGCCATCACGACAGGGACTTCTTTAGCGATATCGTCAATCAATGCACGCTCTTGCTCTGTAAAACCGGTGGTTCCGATAACAATACTCTTGCCGTGCGCTTTACACAGTTCAAGGTTAGCAAGCGTGCTAGTTGGAGCGGTAAAATCAATAATGACATCGAAGTTATCAACTGCTTTCGCGAGGTTATCAGTTAAAACAATCTCCAGCTTGCCTTCACCACATAATTCACCAATATCGACACCGACAAGTGATGACTCAGGGCGTTCAGAACCTGCGCCTAACTGAGACTCAGGGTTTAGCTGGGTTGCCTTAACCAAATTACGGCCCATACGACCGGCTGCTCCTGCAACTGCAATTCTAACCATTGCGAGATTTCTCCATGCTTAAGTGCCAAGATGAGATGATCCTCACCCCGTATAAAAGATCTTCGTATCTAAACTACCAATAAACGATTGTGCTGGCTAGTGTTTTGCGACATTGATCATGAAAACTCTCTGATCACTCGCTGTAAAATAGGCACATTTGCTTCGGGAAAAGCGTAATTTTCTAACTGGTTAATCGTCACCCATTCGCCCTGCTGCCCCTCACGACCGAAGGGTTTCCCGGTAAAATCCGTCACTAGGATAAAATCAAACTTAAGCGACTTATCAGGGTAATCATATTCAAGATGCTCGAACAAAGATTGCTCGGTCACTTGAATGCCAATTTCTTCATCAAGCTCACGCACCATCGCTTGCTCGATCGTTTCGTTTTGCTCAACTTTACCACCCGGAAACTCCCAAAAGCCTCCTTTGTGCTTATCATCAGGACGCTTAGTAATAAAAATCTGCGACTTATCCTGATTAAATATCACTGCCGCCACGATGTGAATACGCTTCATACTTTCCTTTCCCTCAAGTGGTTTGCTCCCTATCCCGCGTACTACTCACTTATCCACGAGAAAGACCAAACCCAAATTTTACTTAAAAAAAGAGCCGCCTAAGCGACTCTCTATACAACATATGAGTTTGTTGAAGCTAACCAAATACTAAGATTGTTTAAGGTTAAGCTGTAATGGCTTAGAACAAGGCAGCGACGCGCAATATTCAGCCTTTACTGCAACACATTTAACTTAGTTAGAAGCTAAGTTGTGTAGTTTGAGTACCAGGAGATGACGCGCAGTTTACAACGGTAAATGAGCATCATCGACACAGTAATCACGCTACACAACGACGATTCAGACTAAGTTATGCAATCTTGCCGTGGCACTGCTTGTATTTTTTGCCACTACCACATGGACACGGCTCATTACGACCCACTTTACGCTCATCACGTACCATTGGCTGTTGCGCACCTTCTTCGATGTTCTCTTCACCATCTGCAAGTTGGTTCTCAGCCGTTGCGTGCTGTGCTTGAGCTTGACGTGCTGCCGCTTCAGCTTGAGCACGACGCTGCTCTTCCATACGCTCAACTTCTTCTTGCTGTTGAACACGTACGCGAGACAGTACTGTGATAACGTCAGTTTTTAGTGACTCTAGTAGACCTTCAAACAGTTCAAACGATTCACGCTTGTACTCTTGCTTAGGGTTCTTCTGCGCGTAGCCACGTAGGTGAATACCTTGGCGAAGATGGTCCATTGCTGCTAGGTGCTCTTTCCAAAGCGTATCTAGCGTTTGTAGCATCACTGATTTTTCGAAGTTACGTAGCACTTGTTCGCCAACAACTTCTTGCTTGCCTTTGTAAACTTCAACCGCTTGAGTAATGATCTTCTCACGCAACGCTTCTTCGTACAGTTTGTCGTCGGCTGCTAGCCATTCTTTAACTGGTGCGTCGAGATCGAAATCATTCTTCAGACGGTCTTGCAAACCTTGCACATCCCACATCTCTTCTAGTGATTGCGGTGGAATGTATTCGTCGATAATTGCGTTCAGTACGTCATCGCGGTTTTGCTCGATCATTTCGCTAATGTCATCTACGCTCATTAGCTCATCACGTAGTTCGTATACCACTTTACGTTGATCGTTTGCTACGTCATCGTATTCTAGAAGCTGTTTACGAATGTCAAAGTTGCGACCTTCAACTTTACGCTGCGCTTTTTCAATTGAACGAGAAAGCATTTTCGATTCGATCGCTTCACCCTCTTCCATACCGCTTTGGATTAAACTTGCCATGCGGTCAGAAGTAAAGATACGAAGGAGCGCATCTTCCATCGATAGGTAGAAACGTGAAGAACCCGCATCGCCTTGACGGCCAGAACGACCACGTAGCTGGTTATCGATACGACGAGATTCATGACGTTCAGTACCGATGATGTGTAGACCACCCGCCTCAAGAACTTGGTCATGAACAATTCGCCATTCCGCTTTGATCTGGTCAATCTGATCTTGCGTAGGGTTATCTAGCTGTTCAACTTTAGCTTGCCAGCTGCCACCTAACACGATATCGGTACCACGACCTGCCATGTTAGTTGCGATTGTTACTGCGCCTGGCGTACCAGCTTCGGCAACGATTTCCGCTTCACGTTCGTGGAATTTCGCGTTCAACACGTTGTGCTTGATGTTGGCCTGCTTCAGTGCATTAGAAAGCAGCTCCGATTTTTCAATCGACACTGTACCTACTAATGATGGCTGACCTTTTGCAACACGCTCTTTGATATCCTCAATGATTGCCGCAAATTTTTCTGGCTCAGTACGGTATACCACATCTGGCATGTCGTTACGGATCATTGGCTTGTTGGTAGGGATAACCACCGTTTCCAAGCCATAAATTGACTGGAATTCGAATGCTTCTGTATCCGCGGTACCTGTCATGCCTGACAGTTTGTCGTATAGACGGAAGTAGTTCTGGAAAGTAATCGATGCCAGAGTTTGGTTTTCATTCTGGATCTTAACGCCTTCTTTCGCTTCAACCGCTTGGTGCAGACCTTCAGACCAACGACGACCTGGCATTGTACGACCAGTATGTTCGTCAACGATCACGACTTCGCCTTGTTCGTTAACGATGTAATCAACGTTAATTTCAAACAATACGTGCGCACGAAGTGCTGCATTTACGTGGTGTAGCAGGCTAATGTTCGCTGGCGAGTAAAGGGTATCGCCTTCTTCCATCAAACCGTTTTTGATCATTAGCTCTTCTACAAACTCTTGACCAGTCTCGGTTAGGTAGACTTGCTTTGACTTTTCATCAACCGTGTAGTGACCATCGCCACGGTACTCTTCTGAATCTTCTTGATCCTGCTTTTGCAACTGTGGAATAAGAATGTTGATGCGAGTGTAAAGCTCAGAGCTATCCTCAGCTGGACCAGAAATGATAAGCGGTGTACGAGCTTCATCGATAAGAATCGAATCCACTTCATCGACTACGGCAAAGAAACGAGCACGCTGAACACGGTCCTCTGGGCGGAATGCCATGTTGTCACGTAGGTAGTCAAAACCAAATTCGTTGTTTGTTCCGTATAAGATGTCAGCTTGGTAAGCTTCTTTCTTCTCTTGCGGCGGCATATTTGGCACGTTAACGCCAACAGTCATACCGAGGAACTCAAATAATGGGCGGTTCGTTTCAGCATCACGTTTCGCTAGGTAGTCGTTCACTGTTACGATGTGAACACCTTTACCAGGCAATGCGTTTAGGTATGCAGGAAGTGTAGCAGTTAAAGTTTTACCTTCACCTGTGCGCATCTCAGCGATTTGGCCTGCGTTAAGCACCATACCACCGATAAGCTGTACATCGAAATGACGCATACCGTAAACACGCTTTGATGCTTCACGTACGGTCGCAAATGCTTCAGGAATCAGCTTATCTAGATCTTCACCTTGTTCGATACGTTGGCGGAACTCGACGGTTTTTGCTTTTAGTTCTTCATCAGATAGAGCTTCAAACGTTGGCTCGTAATTATTGATTTCTTTTACAATCTTTCTTAGGCGGCGCAATGTTCTGTCGTTGCGACTGCCAATTACCTTTGTCAGTAGCTTAGTTATCATCTTGTGTGAATCTCTCTATCAGTCGATCGGGCACGATCTCTACTTAATGCCTTCAGTCTCTTTCAGTTTTAAACTAAGAATACTGCGTTAAATCATTAATCACAGATATTGTGGTGAGAACTTAGATTTTCAAGGCTTGAGTGTTTATTTATAGGCGCTTAGTGTAAGGGCTTTTGCCCTCAACAACCAATCTCTTATTGAATTGTTTGAAGCACTTGTGATTTTTTGCCGACGAATGACGCATCTTTATCCGTTAAAAAGACTATTCGATGATGTTGTGGTTAGCTAAAATGAAAAATGAATTTAAATATTAAGGCTTAGTGATGCGCGACCATCGCCCGACTTTAGGCAACGAAATCATCTCTGACTCCCGTTTTGCTAACTTGCAAAAACATGCAGAAGAGATCATGAAGATCAACCAGCTACTGAGAACGATCCTACCAAAGAATACGGTTGATCATTGCCGTGTGGCAAATCTGCGCGATAATCATTTAGTTATCGAAGTGGCAAGCGCAGCGATCATGATGAAGATCAATTACGATCGCCTCAATATTCTCAATCAATTACGTTTACAAGGCTTTGCTCGCCTAATTGCAGTTGAAGTGCAAATTAACCCTGATCTTTACCGAGTAAAAACCAGTACCAAATCCAAGCAAACGAAAAGTCGCGACCCGATTTCAGATACCGCTGCAGAATACTTAAAAACTGTCGCACAAAATGCGCCACCAAAAATTAAGGCGCGATTGGAAAGCTTAGCGCAACTTGCCAACAAAAAGGCATAAAAAAACCAGGCTTAAAGCCTGGTTTTTTCTAATTTGGAGAAGCTTACGCTAAAACCATGTTTGGTTCTGCAAATGCAACTGGAGAAACTTCTTCTTGTTCGAATGTTACCCATTCCCAAGCTTCTTGATCAGCTAATACTGAACGAAGCAGTTGGTTATTTAGGCCGTGACCTGATTTAAATGCGCGGAACTCACCAATAATGGCATGACCACACATGTATAAGTCACCAATGGCATCCAATACTTTATGAGTCACAAACTCATTTTCAAAACGTAGGCCTTCTTCATTCAGAATGCGGTAGTCATCCAACACGATTGCGTTGTCAAAGCTGCCACCTAGAACAAGATTTTGCGACTGAAGATACTCAATATCACGCATAAAACCAAAAGTACGTGCGCGAGAAATTTCTTTCACGAAACCTTTTGAAGAGAAGTCAAAAACTAAACGCTGCTCATCAGACTCAATCGCTGGGTGGTTAAATTCGATTTCAAAGTCCATACGGAAACCATTGAAAGGAACGAATTCTGCCCACTTATCACCATCTTCGAAGCGAACTGGTTTCTTAATGCGGATAAAACGCTTTGCTGCATTTTGCTCTTCGATACCCGCTTGTTGTAGCAGGAATACGAATGGGCTAGCACTGCCATCCATAATTGGAATTTCTGGCGCATCGACTTCAATGATGACATTGTCGATACCCATGCCAGCTAATGCCGCGTTTAAGTGTTCTACCGTTGAAATACGAATACCTTGGTCATTCACAAGTGCTGTACACAGCATCGTATCGCGAACAGATTCAGGATCCGCAGGAAAATCTACTGGTGGATTTACATCAGTACGACGGTAGATCACACCGGTGTTTGCAGCAGCTGGGCGAAGAGTCAAAGTTACTTTACGCCCAGAGTGTAAGCCTACACCTGTCGTTTTCACTATTTCTTTCAGAGTACGTTGTCTGATCATCTACTTGCCTCAGTATTGGTGCTACAAATCGCAACCGATGTAATTATCGGTCGCGTATCGTATCACGTTTTCGAACCATGTCAAATTTTGACAGTGTTAATCAGCTTGGCGACGTAGGAAAGCTGGGATATCTAGATAGCCATCTTTCTCTACTTTTGGAGCAGTGCTTTGCGCCGCGCCATTGCTTGCTGATGTAGATTGAGTTGCCGGTTGAGTTGCCACTGGTGGTTTCTCTTGCAATGTTTGTGCCGGTTTCTCTTCTACTTTTACCGCTGCTGGTTGCTGTGTTGCCACTGGTGACTGAGGTTGAGCCACTGGAGCAACTTTCGCTTTACCGCCTGCTACTAATGTAATGTCAGGCTTCTTCTCGTTACCAATACCTGTTGCAACCACTGTAACACGGATTTCATCGGCCATGTCAGGGTCAAGTGAAGTACCAATAACCACTGTTGCATTGTCTGACGCGAATGCTTTAACTGTATTACCAACAGTTTCAAACTCATCAAGACGCATATCTAGACCCGCTGTGATGTTAACTAGAACACCACGAGCGCCTGCAAGATCGATGTCTTCAAGAAGTGGGCTAGAAATTGCCATCTCTGCCGCTTCTTCAGCACGGTCTTCGCCTTTCGCGACACCGCTACCCATCATTGCATGACCCATCTCAGACATTACCGTGCGAACGTCAGCAAAGTCGACGTTAATCATGCCAGGACGAGTAATCAATTCTGCAATACCTTGAACGGCATTCTTTAGTACGTCGTTTGCGCTAGCAAAAGCTTCAAGTAATGTGATACCGCGACCCAATACTTTTAGTAGCTTCTCATTAGGGATCGTAATTAGAGAGTCCACATGTTTAGACAACTCTTCGATACCTTGCTCAGCAAATGCCATACGCTTCTTACCTTCGAAGCTGAATGGTTTGGTTACGACAGCAACCGTTAGAATGCCTAGCTCTTTGGCAACTTCAGCGATAACTGGTGCGGCACCTGTACCTGTACCACCACCCATACCTGCTGCGATAAATACCATATCGGCACCACAGATAGATTCTTTAATTCTATCGCGATCTTCGAGAGCAGCGTCACGTCCCACTTGTGGGTTTGCACCTGCACCAAGACCTTTTGTCATGTCGCCACCAATTTGGATGACGCTATTCACGCTAGTCTTACGTAGTGCTTGAGCATCAGTGTTGATGCTGATGAATTCAACACCTTCAATGGACTCACGTACCATGTGTTCAACGGCATTACCGCCACCGCCACCAACCCCAACGACTTTGATTACCGCATCGTCAGACATTTCCATCATCGGTTCAAACATGTGTTATCTCCGTTTTTCCTGCTGCTCAGGTTAAAACTCTTTTTGTATCCAATTACGTAAGCGATCAAATAACGAACTTACTGGCTGACGCTTTGGTTCGTTATATTCAGTCTCGTCGTTAATTTGACTGTCTCTTGCGTAATGGAGTAAACCAACTGCCGTAGAATGATACGGCTCTTTCACGTAATCTGTTAGTCCGCTCACCTCTAAAGGCTTGCCAACTCGAACTTGATTGCGGAAAACACGTTCCGCACATTCTACCAAACCTTCAATTCGTGCAGCACCGCCGGTAAGAACAACACCCGCGGCTAAATGGTGCTTAATACCATCTTCTCGCAATTTATCTTGAATAGTATCGATAGTTTGGTTAACCAATCCCATAAGTTCAGTATATCGTGGTTCAATCACTTCAGACAAAGTTTGTCGTTGCAAACTACGTGAAGGACGTCCACCGACACTTGGGACGTTAACCGTATCATCTTTGCTGACCAGCTCACTAAGAGCACAGCCATATTTTACTTTAATCTCTTCAGCATCACTCACTGGCGTACCAAATGCGAACGCGATATCACTTGTTACCGCATTACCTGCATAAGAAAATACTTCAGTATGTCTTAAAGCACCGCCCGTCCAAATAGAGACGTCCATGGTGCCTGCACCAATATCAACCACGCAGACACCCAGTTCGCGCTCATCTTCAGTAATGACAGCATTACTCGCCGCAAGGCCTGAATAAACTAAATGTTCAACAGTTAAACCACAACGTTCAACTGCTTTAATAATGTTTCTTGCCATATCATTGTGACAAGAGATCAAATGCACACTGACTTCCATGCGCACCCCTGATAAACCTAGCGGATTTTTAATTCCCTCTTGGTAATCAATGGTAAATTCTTGCGGAATTACGTGAAGAATGCGCTGCTCATCACCAATTTTGATTGATTTTGCTGTATGGATCGCGCGATCCATATCTTCTTGAGAGACTTCTTCATCGGAAATAGTTCCCATTCCTTTTTCAATACGGCTCGCAATATGGCGACCAGAAATGGAAATAAATACATTACGAATCTGACATTCCGCCATCAGTTCCGCTTGATTTACAGCTCGCTGTACCGATTTAACTACGGACTCAAGATCGTTTACGCCACCTTTGTCCATGCCTCGCGATGGACTGGTACCCGCGCCAATAATGTTGATTTGACCGTCAGGTAGAACTTCGCCCACCAGCGCTGATACGGTTGCAGTGCCTATATCTAGACCAACAATAATGTTGTCATCAGCGGTCTTAGTCATCTGTACTCTCTTGTTCCGAATCTTGTTCTGGGAACCAGCCTACGGCGGCTCCCGTATCATATCTAAGGTCTATATAGCTGACTCTTTGAGCGTCACTACCTAGACTGTTATACAACGAGATAAAGCGATTAATACGCTCATCAAGTGACTCTTTACCTAACTCTAAACGTATACCGTTATCAAGGATAATCTGCCAAGCGCGTCGCTCATTCAGTACCAACGAAGTAATCGTTAACCCCAATGGTTCAAATAATTGACTAACTCTCTGCCAAGTACTTAGTACTTCTAGGTTAGAGCCGACCGGGCCATAAAGCTTAACTCTATCGCCTTTCAACTTACCCAAATCACCATTGAATATCTGACCATTGCTATCTAACAGAGCATCGCCATTCCAAATGGCACTGGCGTGATGCTCAGTTAAAAACACTTTTATCGTATCGGGCCATTGTTTGCGGATCGAGACATGGGAAACCCATGGAATCTGTTCGATTACATCCTGCAATACATCTATATCTTGCGACATAAATGTTCCGACGTGTTCTAACGTAGAAAAAGCCCGTTGTACATCCAGTGCGGTGACATAATCTAAATCCCCCTGAAGGACGAGTTTAGATAATGGCAATCGTTGATCATCCCACATCCAAGAAACAGTCGAGAAGAGCAGAGAGCCAATTAAGACAATCACCAGAGCCAAGAAACTGCCACCGAGTAGATGAGGTTTCAAGCTGGAAAAGCCTTTAAGACGACGGTCTTGCGAAAAAGGTGTGCTAATCAAAGTCCGTTGTCCTTGTTATATGCTCGCAATTCTTACTTCCTATCCCTTCATATAGGCTAAAGCATTCACTATAACCCTCGGATTATACTGGGGTCGTAAAAAGTATCAAACCTTGAAAGTAAGAAATCTCCGGTTTAACACAATAAATGCGCTAAATCTTCCAAAATCTCGTTATCAAGCCTGCATTTTAGCTATGTTCAACTCTAATGTGGCGAGTTGCTTGGCAATTTTACCAACATCTCCAGCCCCTTGAGTCAGAACAAGGTCACCATCTTGCAACACATTAGCCAGTATTGATGGCAGTGTGGCGCTTTCAGGGACAAAAATTGGGTCAATTTTGCCACGACTGCGAATTGTTCGACACAAAGAGCGACCATCTGCACCCGCAATTGGCTTCTCACCTGCCGCATAGACATCCAGCATAATCAGCACGTCAACTTGCTCAAGTACGTTAGCGAAGTCATCGTAAAGGTCGCGTGTACGGCTATAGCGGTGCGGCTGAAAGATCATCACTAGACGCTTATCTGTCCAACCACTTCTCGCAGCTTGAATTGTCACGCCAACCTCGGTTGGGTGATGTCCGTAGTCATCCACTAACATTGCGCTACCATTGCCTGTTTCAAACTCACCTAAGTGATCAAAACGGCGGCCAGTACCTTGGGTGCCTAGCATTGCACTCAAAATTGCCTCGTCAGAGATATCATCTTCGGTTGCTACCGCAATCGCCGCAGAAGCATTCAGTGCATTGTGACGGCCTGGAATATTTAAAGTAATGTCCAGATTAGCTCGTCCTTGACGAACTACAGTAAATTTACCTTGTTGACCTTCTTGACGGTAGTTCTCAATACGTACATCCGCGTCTTCCGAAAAGCCATAGGTGATCACTTGGCGGCTCACTCGAGGAATCAACTCGCGTACTACTGGATCATCAATACATAGGATCGCTTGACCGTAGAAAGGCAGGTTATGCAGAAAATCGATAAAAGTCTGCTTGAGCGTTTCAAAGTCACCGCCATAGGTATCCATATGGTCTGCTTCGATATTGGTGACGATGCTTACCATTGGCTGCAAGTGAAGAAACGAAGCATCACTCTCATCCGCTTCTGCAATCAAGATACGACTCGAACCTAAACGAGCATTAGTACCCGCGCTCTTAACTAAGCCACCATTAACAAATGTTGGATCAAGCCCTGCTTCTGAATAGATTTGTGTAACCAGTGCCGTCGTCGTTGTCTTACCGTGCGTACCTGCAACCGCAATCCCGTGACGAAAACGCATCAGCTCTGCCAACATTTCTGCGCGGCGTACCACTGGAATGCGGGCTTCTCGCGCCGCTTTAATTTCAGGGTTCTCTTCGTTAATTGCCGTAGAGACAACCACGACACTCGCTTGAGCGACATTTTCTGCTTGGTGCCCAATAAATACCGTGGCACCTTTTTCGGTTAAGCGCTCAGTTACCGCATTTTCAGCAATATCAGAACCGGTAATTTGGTAGCCTTCGTTAAGAAGTACCTCGGCGATCCCGCTCATACCAGCACCACCAATGCCAATAAAGTGAATCGACTTAACGCGGCGCATTTCTGGCACCATAGCTCGAATTTGAGCCAAATCTTGTGTGTGTTTTACGGTCATTCTGTATCTCGTTATTTGGTTAGTGCGATAATTGCATCCGCGACGACGCGATCCGCTTCTAACTTAGCCGCACCCCTTGCTTGAATAGCCATCTGTTGTAACTTACTGCGATCCAACGACAGGATCTCATCAGTCAGCTTCTCAACGGTTAGCTCGGGTTGCTCAATCATTTTTGCAGCGCCACACTCAACCAAGTGATCGGCGTTTAACGCTTGCTGTCTGTCTTTGTGCATAAATGGGATAAAGATAGCACCAACACCTGCGGCTGATACTTCTGAAACGGTCAATGCGCCAGAACGACACACGAGTAGATCTGCCCACTCATACGCAGCAGCCACATCATCAATAAACTCCATGCTCTCAGCTTGAGTCACTTGATTTGCCTGATAGGCCTCTGCCACTTCTTGTTGACTATTTTTACCTGCTTGGTGACGAACTTGATAACCGTCACCGAGCTTTGCCATTACCTCAGGCATGGTTTGGTTAAGAATACGCGCACCTTGGCTGCCGCCCATAACTAGGATGCGAATTGGACCTTGGCGGCTTTGCATTCGCTCTTGTGGAGCAGGTAACGCGACCACGTCTTCTCGCACAGGGTTACCTACAACTTGCGCTGTCGGAAACGCACCAGGAAAAGCTTGGAATACTTTTTTCGCAATTTTAGCTAACCACTGATTGGTTAAACCTGCCACCGCATTCTGCTCATGCAACACCACCGGAATACCCAATAACCATGCCGCCACACCACCAGGACCACTCACATAGCCACCCATGCCCAGCACTGCATCCGGACGCCACGCTTTCATGTGCGCGCGCGCTTGGAAAATTGCATTAATAATTTGGAAAGGCGCACCAAACAAACGGGTAATACCTTGTCCACGTAGGCCTTTCACTTTAATAAAATCAATTTCGATACCATGCTTAGGTACCAATTCAGCTTCCATTCGATCCGCTGTACCTAGCCAACGAATTTCCCAACCTTGCTGTTGGAGTTTTTTGGCAACCGCTAGCCCCGGGAATACATGTCCCCCCGTACCACCAGCCATCACCATTAAGCGTTTTTTATTGCTCATCTTCTATGTTCTTTTCTAGTTGTTGTGCTTTAAGACGGCACTCATGATCAATACGTAGCAAAATCGATACTGCTACCGACATAACAATCAAGCTCGAACCACCATAACTGATCAATGGCAGTGTTAAACCTTTCGTCGGCACGATGCCTGCTGCCGCACCTACGTTTACCAAGGTTTGAAATGCAAACCAAATACCAATACCAAATGCTAAATAACCACCAAAGAACTCTTCTGTTTCAAACGCTCGACGGCCAATAAATATCGCTTTAAGTACCAGACTAAAAATCAACATCAAGACCAGCACTACGCCAACAAAGCCAAGCTCTTCTGCAAGTACCGCAAATACAAAGTCAGTGTGCGCTTCTGGTAAATAAGCGAGCTTCTGAATTGAATTACCGAGCCCTTGACCAAACCATTCTCCGCGACCAAATGCCATCAAAGATTGAGTGAGCTGATAGCCGTCACCAAATGGGTTCTCCCAAGGATCTAGAAAAGAGGTCACACGCTTAATACGATACGGCTCGGCGATGATAAGTCCAATCACAATAAAGATTCCGACTACCACCAGAGCAAGGAACTGAGTCAGTTTCGCGCCAGCAATAAACAACATACCAAACAAGGTAACCAGCATAACAATAACGGTACCTAGGTCAGGCTGTAGGAGCAACAAACCCGCTAAAGTGGCAAATACAATGATTGGCTTAATAAAGCCGCCTTTAAAAGTAGCACGCACCTCTTCCTGCTTACGGACGAGATAACCAGCCATAAATATAAACAGCGATAGCTTTGCAACTTCTGCCGGTTGGAGGTTAAACAAGCCAAGAGGAATCCAACGAGAGGCACCATTTACCGATTTACCTGCCACGAGTACCACAAAAAGCAAGAATATCGAAATGATCAACAAAATATAGCCATGTTTAAACCAATGCTTCATTTGTACTTGCAAGATGATTGCTGCAGCAAAGAGAGCAAGGACAATAAACAAGGCATGGCGAAACATGAAATGAAAAGGCTGATCAGTCAAACGGTAGCTGATTGGAAATGAAGCGGAGGTTACCATCACCAAACCAGTTAACATCAGCCCAAGCGAAATCCACACTAATTGGCGGTCAAAAAGTGCTTGCGGTGCTGGTTGAATAAACCACTGTTTAAAACTGGCGACGTGTTCTCGCAACGGCATGGTTATTAGTTATCTCTTTTTTCTAGCCAAGCTCTTATCCATAAGCTGTAATGAGCGCGGCAACGTTGTGTGATGAAGATAATGTCCATCGCTCAATCAAGCCGCACTTTTCTCATATCAATTAAGCGTACTGTTTCGCTAAACTAGCAAAAACATCACCGCGCGCCATGAAGTTATTAAATTGATCAAAGCTTGCACAGGCCGGAGAGAGCAATATCATATCTCCTGACTGCAATTGCGGCTTACTCCATTCAATTATCTCTTGCATGGTATCAAAGCGCTTTGCCGAAGGGTGCAATGGCATAAACTTATCACCATCCGCACCGAAACAGCACAATTGCACATTAAGGCGTGCTAAAGCTGGGGCTAGCTCACTAAAATCGGCGCCTTTGCCGTCTCCCCCTACCAACAGATAGAGTTTTCCAGCCAAGTTTAAGCCCGATAAAGCAGCCAAGGTACTCGCCACATTAGTCGCTTTAGAGTCATTGACCCACTTAATACCTTGATTATCCGCAACAACTTGGCAGCGATGTGTCAGACCACGGTAAGATTTCATTGCCTCTAAGCCCGCTTTAACATCCACACCAGCTTTGCATAGCAGCGCAATCACCACCAAAGCGTTCGCGACATTGTGGCGTCCAACTAAGCTCAATGACTCAACGGCAAGAATTTGTTGACCATCGAGAGTCAGATACTCGCACCCATCGGTGTTTGTTACACGCGCGTCTGCATCGGCTTCGACAGAAAACTTAACTAAGTTTTTGCTGACATCAGGATAGGTAGCAACATCGTCTGCATTAACAATACAAGCTTGGGCATGATCAAAAATACGCAACTTAGCCTGACGGTAATCATCCATGCCTTGGTAGCGATCCATATGATCTTCAGACAAATTCAAAAACGCGGCGGCAACTAACTCTAGGCTTGACGTGGTTTCAAGCTGAAAACTGGATAACTCAAGCACATAGAGATCAGCCTCTTTTTCGAATAAATCCAGTGCCGGCACGCCAATGTTACCACCCACGCCAACTTGCAAACCTGCCGCTTTAGCCACCACGCCGGTTAAATCCGTCACAGTGCTTTTGCCATTTGAGCCGGTAATTGCGATAACTGGCTTAGTCACATGCCAAGCAAACAGTTCAATATCACCGACGACTGGAATATTGGCGGCCAACACTTGTTGAATTTCCGGTGTTGCCAGTGCAATACCTGGGTTGGTTACGACGAGATCCGCTTCTAGAAGCCAATCTAAACGCCAACCGCCAGCATGCAGCTCAACCCCCGAAGGCAAGGCTTCTTGCCCTGGCGGATTATCTCGCGTATCGATGACCTTGACCTGCAACTCCACAGGTAAGCGCATCAGATGCTTAACAACAGAGAGCCCGGTGATACCGAGCCCTACTACCACAACTTTTTCAATACCTTGCCAGCGCTGCATGGTCATGGTGTTTATTCCTTAACGTACTTTCAGTGTCGCAAGACCAATAAGAACAAGAACAATTGAGATGATCCAAAAACGTACGATTACGCGAGGCTCTGGCCAACCTTTCAATTCATAGTGATGGTGAATTGGCGCCATACGGAAGATACGCTGACCACGTAGCTTATAAGAGCCAACTTGCAAGATTACTGATAGTGTTTCCATTACAAATACACCACCCATAATCACAAGTACAAACTCTTGGCGAACCAATACGGCAATTGTGCCAAGTGCACCACCTAGAGCGAGTGAGCCTACATCGCCCATAAACACTTGTGCTGGGTATGTGTTAAACCACAGAAAGCCAAGGCCAGCACCAACGATCGCAGTACACACAACCACAAGCTCTGAAGCGTAAGGGACATGGGGAATATGCAGATAGTTAGCAAACTGAACGTTACCCGTGGCCCATGCGATCGCAGCAAAACCCGCTGCGACTAATACGGTTGGCATAATCGCCAAACCATCAAGACCATCGGTTAAGTTAACCGCATTACTGGTACCAACAATCACAAAATAAGTAAGTACAATGTATAACAAACCAAGTTGTGGCATGACATCCTTAAAGAAAGGAACCACAAGTTGAGTTGCACTGGTATCATGGCCGTGAGCATATAGAGCGAACGCAACCACCAAAGCAATCACTGATTGCCAGAAATACTTCCAACGAGCAATAAGACCATCGGTGTTCTTACGTACTACTTTGCGGTAATCATCCACAAAGCCAACCGCACCATAACCACCTAATACAAAAATCACCGCCCAAACGTATGGGTTACTCAGATCAGCCCAAAGCAAAACTGTGGTAATAATAGCCGCAAGGATCATCACACCACCCATGGTTGGCGTACCACGTTTGCTGAAGTGAGATTCAGGACCTTCGTTACGCACTACCTGACCAATTTGCAGCATCTGCAAACGACGAATCATATGCGGTCCCATCCACAATGAAAGACCTAGCGCAGTCAGTACACTGACAATCGCACGAAACGATAGGTATTCAAATAAGCGGAAGAATGAAAAATATGGCTGTAGCAGCTCTGCAAGCCAAATAATCATGAATAGATCTCCTTCAACGCAGTTGCAACCTTACTCATTCCAGCACTATTTGCGCCTTTAACTAGTAAAGTATGAGGGCCCGTATGATTTGGCAACTGCTGTACAATAAATTCAATCATGCGGTCATGTGAGTCGAAATGCTTACCCTGACAAACCTCACTGATCGCTTTTGCATCAGCACCGTAAGTCAGCACTTGCTCGAAATTAAATGGGGCTGCATGTTCCCCGACTTGACGGTGAAGTTCAAGACTTTCATCGCCTAACTCTGCCATATTCCCCAAAATAAGCCAGCGAGTGCCGTTAAATCCAGCTAAAAGATCCGCAGCCGCTTTCATAGCAGGAACGCTGGCATTGTAACTGTCATCAATCAATTTAAGGTTATCCCTTAATGCGACAACTTCCACTCGCCCTTTCACTTTTTCTAAATGCGCTAAGCCAGTAGCGATCATTGGCAAATCGGCACCAAGCTCGATAGCGAGCGCAGCGGAAGCTAATGCGTTTGCCACATTATGCTGACCAATAATACCTAGCTGAACATCAACACTGCCTAGAGGTGTATGCATGATAAAGTGCGCTTCGCCTTCAGCGTTTGAGCCCATATTATCAGCAAAAAAATCTGCACTTGGATCCTGAGTCGAGAATGTTTTTACTTGCTTATCCGCGAGCGCCGCTTGCCAGAAATCACCACCATGACTTTCAAGGTTGACGATTGCAACGCCACCCGCTTTTAAGCCTTGGTAGATCTCACCTTTCGCCTGTTTTACACCATCAATCGAACCAAAGCCTTCCAAGTGAGCCGCGGCAACATTATTCACCAACGCAACATCTGGTTTCACTAAAGCAGATGTATAAGCAATTTCACCGATATGGTTAGCACCCAACTCAATCACAGCATAATCATCACTTGGCGTCGAGCGCAGTAAAGTCAACGGCACGCCGATATCATTGTTGAAGTTGCCTGCAGTAAATAATACCTGTCCACGTTGCGCCATAATGCTGGCCGTCATCTCTTTCACCGTGGTTTTACCGCAACTCCCGGTGATCGCGACCGTTGGCGTCGCACATTGTTGATGGACATAAGCGCCCAACAGACCAAGCGCCACTTTACTGTCAGTCACAACCAGTTGCGGAGTTTCAAGATCTAAAGGACGAGATACCAATAGCGCCGATGCTCCCGCATCAACGGCTTGCTCAGCAAAGTCGTGGGCATCAAAACGCTCACCAACCAGAGCAACAAATAACGCACCGGATTCAATATTACGCGTATCAGTAGAAACTTGGGTAATGGTACAGTCTGCACCAATTAACTCGGCATTAAGTACGCTAGCCAACTGGCTTAAAGAGAGTGGAATCATGATGTAAGTCCTAATAGTTGCTGCGCTGACTCACGATCGGAATAGTGAATTGTTTCATTGGCAAGCACTTGGTAATCTTCATGGCCTTTACCTGCGAGTAAAATGATATCTTGTTCACTTGCATGTTCAATTGCGTGTGATAACGCTTTGAAGCGGTCATGTTGCACGATGGCATGATCAGGATGAATCATTCCCGCCAGCATATCTTGCACGATCTCCGCAGGATTTTCGCTACGAGGGTTATCGTCAGAGATAATCACATGATCGGCCAAACGCTCGCCGATTTCTGCCATCATAGGACGTTTACCTTTATCGCGATCACCGCCGCAACCAAAAATCGCCCATAGACGACCATGGCAATGAACTCGCAAGGCAGATAATGCTTTTTCTAACGCATCGGGTGTATGCGCATAATCGACCACAACTTTGGCTTTACCTTGGCTAACAAATAGCTCCATACGCCCCAACACCGGCACCAATTGTGGCGCCGTTTCAAGTAGTAAATGCTTATCGATACCAAGCGCTAATAGCGTGCTAAATGCCAGTAGTACGTTGGAAGCGTTAAATTCACCAATCAATGCGACATGAAATTGACCTGCGCCAAACATACCATCAAATTCAATCTCAATACCTTGCTCTGAATAATTGACTGATGTCGCCCAAACTGCATGGTCACGCGTTTGCGGATAGAGTGAAACCGCAATTGCACCATCCAAGCGCTCATGCCACTGCGCGCCAACTTTATCATCCACATTGATGATCGCACGCTGGCATTGATGTTGGCTGAACAAGCTAAATTTCGCTTCAGCGTACTCTTCCATAGTACCGTGATAATCCAAGTGATCACGACTGAGGTTAGTAAAGACACCGGCAGAAAAAGGCAGAGCTTGGACACGACCTTGAACCAAGCCATGAGATGAAACTTCTAGCGCGGTATATTGAGCGCCTTGCTTGGCAAGTTGCGCAATGGTTCGCTGCACATCAACAGCGTTGCCAGTGGTGTTTGCTGCAGGCTGAAGATCATCAAGAAAGCCATTACCTGTCGTGCCCATTACCGCCGCTCGACAATTTACCAACTCAAGCCACTGAGCGATAAGTTGAGTGATGGTCGTTTTACCATTAGTGCCTGTTACGGCAATCAATTGATTGTCATGATTGGCGTATAGTCTGCCCGCAAGTTGCGAAAGGATTTCTGCCAGATGATTGATGTATACAACGGCGATTTCGCCTTGATACTCAACCAAGCCATGCTCTTTTACATTACATGCTTGAGCAATAACGACATTGGCACCTTGGCGAACTGCTGAGTCGATAAATTGTCGACCATCCACGGCGTGGCCTTTAATCGCGACAAAAGTCACTCCCGTCTTAACTTGACGGCTATCTAACTCAAGCTGACATACCGTTGTTTCAGCCAGAGATTGCGGCACGCTAAACCACGGCGCTAATAATTCTTTTAATGTGAGGCTATACGACATCGAGAAGATCTCTCTCTATTCCTGCTTAAATTTATTTTCGTCCGGTGCGATATTTAGTATTTGCAGCGTCCCTTTCATTATTTCAGAGAACACTGGTCCTGCTACAGAACCACCATAATAGTTATCGCCTTGTGGCTCATTGACTATCACCACCAAAGCGACTCGAGGATCACTGGCTGGCGCCACCCCTGCGGTATAGGCAAAGTATTCATCACCATAACCACCAGCGATTGCCTTTCGGGAGGTACCGGTTTTAGCGGCGATACGGTAGCCAGGAACAGCTGCTTTCGTCGCGGTACCACCCGGCTGAGTCACTGTTTCCAACATATCAAGCACCATACGTGCATGTTTTTTGTCGATAACTTGACGAGAAAAGTCTTGTTCGTTGTTCTCGATAATGTGCACCGGTTGATATTCACCAAGATTACCTAAGGTGGCATAAGCGTGAGCAAGTTGAAGTGGGGTAATCGTTAAACCATAACCGAACGATAAGGTTGCAATTTCAAACTGTGACCAACGGCGACGATTAGGGAAGATACCATCAGTTTCACCGACTAAGTTCAACCCTGAACGAGAACCAAAACCCACTGAACTATACATTCCAAGCAGGGCCTCAAGAGGCATTTTTAGTGCCAGCTTCGCAACACCAATGTTACTCGACTTTTTCAATATAGTGGTTAGATCCGCCTTGCCCACTTTGGAAGTGTCGCGTACTCGGCTACCACCAATCTGCATAATGCCGTTGCCGGTATCAATCACAGTGGTTTCATCTGCCACACCATTTTCTAGTGCGGCTAACACAACGAAAGGTTTAACCGTTGAACCTGGTTCAAACGCATCGGTGATCACTCGGTTACGCATTTTCGCCGATTGCAAATCAGCACGATTGTTTGGGTTATAAGATGGCGCGTTGACCATTGCTAGCACTGCACCGGTTTTGACGTCCAGCACGACCGCCGAACCTGAGGTAGCTCGATAGTCAGCGACAGCTTGTTTAATGGCGCGGTAAGCAATTGCTTGCAAACGTTGGTCGATAGTTAAAGTCAGTGGCTTACCTTCTTCTCTATTTTCTAGAGCGATATTCTCAACTACTTTCCCATAGCGATCCTTACGAATAATGCGCTTACCAGCTTCACCGGTTAACCATTTATCATAACTACGCTCAACCCCTTCCAAGCCATGCCCGTCAATCCCTGTCACACCTACTAAATGAGCACTGACTTCACCTGCTGGATAATAGCGGCGTGATTCTTTCTTTAGCCCAATACCGGCAAGCTTTAATTCGCGAATATAGTTCGCCATCGCAGGACTAACTTGACGTTGAAGGTAGATAAAGCGACGGTTTTTATTCTTTTTAATCTTCGCTATCATCTCTTGGCGGTCAAGACCAAGTACATCTGCAAGCGCATGCCAGCGATCAATATCATCTGGCCATTCCTTTTTCTGCTCTGTTTCGTCTTCATCTTTCTTGAAGATAGTCACCGGATCGGCCCACACAGCCTCAACGGGTACACTCACCGCCAAAGGCTCACCATTGCGATCAGAAATAATGCCACGCGCTGAGTAGAGAGTTTGAGCTCGAATAGAACGCAAATCACCTTGCTTAATTAAATTATCTGGCTCAATGATTTGGATATAGCCGATGCGCGCGACAAGAGCGGCGAAGATAAGAAATACAAAGAATAGAACGAGATTAAAGCGCCAGCGAATCAATTGTGGCGCTTCAACAGCAGTAGGTTGGGTCGCAGCTTCGACCTTTTTTTTGGAACTCATGGTAAATCAATCACCACTTCTTTATCTGAATCAGGTCGCTTCATGTCCAAGTCTTGTTTTGCTACCGCTTGGACACGGCTATGTTCTGCTAGTGCCGTTTCTTCCAATAGCAAGTTTCGCCACTCATCATCAAGTCGCTCGCGCTCCTTCAAAGCTTGGTCTTTATCAGAGATAGCTGCACGCGTGTGGTGAGTAGTAAAAACCACAGCCATTGCGCTTGCAAAAATAAGCAGCAATATCGCCAACGGAATACGCCCGACGGTGATCAGGTCAAGACCAATCAGCTTTGCAAGGTTAGGTGTGGTTTTCTTCATAATGGATTACAGCTTTTCAGCAATACGTAATACTGAGCTACGCGAACGTGCGTTCAACTCAACTTCATGCTTACTTGGTTTAATTGCTTTACCAACCGCTTTGAGGTTAGCACTGCCCAATGCTTTGATTTGTTCTTCTGTCAAAGGAATGCCATGCGGAACTTCCGGGCCCTTACTCTCTTTGCGAATAAAGCGTTTTACCATGCGATCTTCAAGTGAGTGGAAGCTGATCACTGACAAGCGACCTTCCGGAGCAAGAATACTAGCTGCGCCTTTCAGTGCAGTATCGATCTCTTCCAGTTCACTATTGATATAGATGCGGAACGCTTGGAAGGCACGTGTTGCAGGGTGTTTCTTCTCTTTAAAGCTCTTCGGTGCCGCTTCAGAAATCAGTTTCGCTAACTGACCAGTACGAGTTAATGGCTCGTTCTCTTCGTTCTCACGGTAAGCGACAATCGCTTTGGCAATGCGGCGAGCATGCTTATCTTCACCAAACTCACGAATTACCCAAGTAATGTCGTCTAAGTCAGCTTCCATAAGCCATTGCGAAACAGGAATCCCTGATGTCGGATCCATACGCATGTCCAATGGACCATCCTTCATAAAGCTGAAACCGCGCTCTGCGTCGTCAAGCTGTGGCGAGGAAACGCCTAAATCAAATAAGACACCGTCTACCTGGCCGACCAAGTTATATTGCTGTGCGTACGTCGCAATACCAGAAAATGGACCATGTACAATGGTAAAGCGAGGATCATCTATCTTCTTCGCTTCCTCAATCGCTTGAGGGTCGCGGTCAATACTAAACAAGCGGCCATTCTCACCCAGTTTAGATAAGATAGTGCGGCTGTGTCCGCCACGACCAAACGTACCATCGATGTAAGTGCCATCTGGCTTAATTGCCAACCCATCAATGGATTCATTTAGTAATACAGATATGTGTTTGAATGCTTCTGTCATAGTTATCTCATCTAGCTAGCGTAGTAATACGTGCTCACTCTCAGTGTACTGATTTCATCACTTAACGCCACCTTGATAGGGAGGCTTCACGTGATATTGCGCTAAGTTTATTGCTTACAAAATAAATTTCGTCAATAAAAAGCAAAAAACCCATTATAACGAAAGCGTCACAATGGGTCTCGAAAATGTATTGTGGTGGAATTTTGTCCCCGAGTAAAACACGCGTAATCAACAAGCAAGCTTTACCAGTAACTTCAACCACCTCTTTTCAAGCGGCACGGAGATTAGCATACCTAAGAGTGTTGGGTAAACGCTCACTACTATAAACTCTCAACATTGTGAATATATTCTATCAATCAGACTCATCACAATCTTGAAGATAAAAAAGGCCGCCCGTTAAGGCGGCATAAGTATCGCAACACTCACATTGTGCTGATCAGTTAAGTGTTGCTGTTCGAGCATAAACGGGGGATCGCTCATGCTCTCTTCGCTAACCAAAGCTTAGTAAACGAACAACTCTCTGGTCAATTCACAACTAGCACTTTAGTTTATAAATCTCAATCATTGTCCGTAAGCATTTGAATTCAAGTTATTCGTTAAGGTAAGAAATCTGAACGTATTAAGGCTTAAAGGCCCTTACGATGCTCTAGCCGAAAAGACCACAAAAAATTGATTGTTCAAACGAAACGACGGAAATTTTAAACGATGAGATCACAAAGGCCCCGCATAAATGCGAGGCCTTGTGAATCCAAAGGATTGGAGCCGACATATAAGCCGGGTTCTGTTCCGCTTGCGCGGCGGTAGCCATTCGTCTAGGCCAGCAATCGCTCACTGGCTCGAGCAACCTACCCGCCTCCTTACGCGAGCAACGCAATGTGGAGGCCTATTTGGTCTTGCTCCGGGTGGAGTTTACCCTGCAACGAACTGTTGCCAGTCGTCCGGTGCGCTCTTACCGCACCCTTTCACCCTTACCTGATCCCTTGCGGGCCATCGGCGGTCTTCTCTCTGCTGCACTTGTCGTAGGCTTGCGCCCCCCAGGCGTTACCTGGCACCCTGCTCTATGGAGCCCGGACTTTCCTCCCCTTTGTCAGTCTCCCGAAGGACGTCAACGTCAGTTTCCCAAAGGACCTCAACGTCAGTCTCCCGAAGGACATCAACAAAGCAGCGACTACCCAGTCAACTCCGAGGCCGGATTGTATAGAGTTAGGCGCACCCTGTCTAGCAAGATCACAAATATGGGGCAATGAGAGGTTTAAGTGATTAGAAAGTGGGCGATGCGGGATGCGGGATGCGGGATGCGGGATGCGGGATGCGGGATGCGGGATGCGGGATGCGGGATGCGGGATGCGGGATGCGGGATGCGGGATGCGGGATGCGGGATATTTTGTCTTTTCAAGGACAAGTTGAGTCAATGTTTTTCACTCGTAGAGTGTATGAGCTAAACCCCGTCATCCTCAAGAGCGAGGAACGAGCGAGTTGGGGATCTCGCTTTCACACAACAAAACAAGATTCCCTACTCGCGCTAACGCGCTCTATGGAATGGCTAATCTTAGGTTAGCGCGAACTAGTGCAACGCCCTTTACTACGTCGCGAAGCAAAACGTTCCGTAGGACAAAGTCCGTTCCCACGTCCCGAAGCGCAGCGTTCCGATTACCTTAATCCAGATTCTCCAAACCCCACTTGTAGAGTGCGTTCTTTTTCAGGTTGTAAATTTCTGCGGCCAACGCTGCGGCTTTTTTCAGTGGCAGCTCTTTGGTTAAAATCGCCAGTGTACGCAACGCTTCATCAGGTAATGTGTTGTCAGCAACTTCACGATGGCCGTGAACTAATAATACCATTTCACCACGTTGCTGATTGTCATCCGCTTTCACCCACTCGACTAACTCGCCAAGCGGCAAACCTTGGAAGGTTTCAAAAGTTTTCGTTAGCTCACGTGCCAGTACAACTTCACGCTCAGGACCAAGAATATCCAACATGTCATCAAGAGAGTCTAAAATACGATGTGGCGACTCATAAAAGATACAAGTGCGCTCTACTTTAGCGATCTCTAGCAACTTATCTTTTCTTGCTTTACTCTTTGGTGGTAAAAAGCCTTCAAAGCTGAAGCGATCTGAAGGTAAACCCGAAGCACTTAGTGCCGTGATGACCGCACAAGCGCCAGGAAGTGGAACAACTTTTACGCCCGCTTGACGACATTGCGATACAAGATGGTAACCTGGATCACTAATAAGTGGCGTCCCCGCATCAGAAACTAACGCGATAGATTGCCCTGATAATAATTTTTCTACCAAAACCTGTGCTTTTTGCTGTTCATTATGATCATGTAATGGGAAGGTTTTGGTCGAAATATTAAAGTGAGCTAGTAACTTACCTGTATGACGGGTATCTTCTGCTGCAATAAGATCTACACTATTTAGGACTTCAATCGCACGTTGGGTGATATCCCCCAAATTACCTATTGGAGTTGGTACAATGTAGAGAGTTGGGATCTGTGCAGGTAAGGTTTTATTATCTGTCATTTGTTTAGCATCACTTCAACGATTAATATAGACACAATCTTATACGGAATTTACAAAGAACTCATGGCCAAGAATAACCACAAGCGATTAAGTGTACCACGCTTACTCACTCCTGTAGCCCTCGCGGTCGTTTTAGCGGCGTGTTCGTCTACTTCATCGACATCTCGAGGCGTTGATATCACTAGTGATCCAACTCGCTCAGTCACTGACTATTTGATTCAAGCAGACAGCAGTGAAGGTAATTTGCAAAGTGATTGGTTAATCATGGCATTAAAAGCAGCGGTTGAATCAAACGATACCAACCAAGCTAAATTGCTTATCGCTCGCTTATCTCGTCAACCCCTGACTGATATGCAGCAAGCGGAATGGCAGTTGGCTCGTGCGCAAATGCTCTATAACAATCAGCAATTTGCCCAAGCAAGTGAACTATTGAACTTCCGCCCAACTTGGCGCCTTGCCAATGAGCAATGGAAAGATTATTACCAACTGCGTGCAGACAGCTTTGCAAAACAGCAAAACTACTTTGCAGCAGCTCGCGAACTGTCACGACTCACTGAGTTTGAAGATAAATCTCAACAAAGCTACCTAGCTCAAAGTATTTGGGAAAATCTCACTCATTACTCTGCTCAAGAGTTGAACCAATTTACCGTAGTGCCTAATGAAACGGTATTTGCTGGTTGGGTTCAGTTAGCGACTTACAATGCCGCATTAGCGGGCAATATCAGTCAGCTAAAAAGCAGTATCGAGCAATGGCTAGCCGAAAACCCTAGTCATCCTGCAGCTATGTACACACCGGAATCTATCAATAACATTCTATCGTTAGAAATCACTAAACCGGTCAATACTGCGCTTCTGCTACCTCTATCGGGTAAGTTTGCCAAACAAGCACAGCTGATCCGTGATGGTTTCATTCTACAAATGATGAACGATGAGCAACGCGATCCAAACGCAACGTTAACGGTTATTGATACCAACATTAATGATCCAGCGAGTTTGCAACAAACCTTTATCGATAAAAATATCGATTTTGTTGTCGGTCCTCTGGTCAAAGGCAATATTGCAGCACTGCAACAAGCGCAAACTGCCGCTGGCACACCGTTACCCATGCTGGCGCTAAACATTCCTGATGACATTCAATCCGGAACGAACATTTGTTATCTCGCGCTATCTCCAGAACAAGAAGTCGCGCAAGCAGCGAAGCATTTGTATGAACAAGGCTATCGCTACCCACTTATTTTGGCGCCAAAAGGCCGCCTTGGTCAGCGCGTTGTCGAAGCATTTGATCAAGAGTGGGACAAATACAGCACCAACAAAGTTGCGGTAAACCTATTTACAGACAAGCGCCAACTTCAGCGTAGCATTAACACAGCCTTTGGCCTGCAAGATAGTCAGCAACACATTGCTCAAATGGAATCTCTATTGAGAATGCAGTTGGAAAGCCAACCTCGCAGCCGTCGTGACATTGACGCTGTATATATTGTTGCGGGTAGCAGTGAGCTAACACTGATCAAACCATTTATTGAAGTGGCGATTAACCCTGATACCAATCCACCAAAATTGTTCTCAAATTCACGCAGCAACAGTGGTCGTCAGCAATATGAAGATCTAACGGGTGTGATGTACAGCGACATTCCACTGTTGATTCAACCAAACAGTGCCATTGAAGCGCAAATGAATCAAATGTGGCCTAAAGGTTCAAACGCTGAGAAACGACTTCAAGCGCTGGGTATGGACGCTTACCTATTGATGGAACAACTACCACAATTGAAAGTCGTTCAAGGTTCGACAATAAATGGTAATACTGGCGTTCTCAGCATCGACAATAACTGTGTTGTACAGCGAGAAATTAGCTGGGCAGAACATGGCGCTACTGAGCAAGCTAAGTAAAGGATTGTTCTTTGAATCGCAAGCGGAGAAACATCTTTCCGCTTGTGGTTTAACATCGATAACGCGTAACTTTCGTATCAAAGGTGGTGAAATCGATCTGATCATGAAAGACAATGACTGCATTGTTTTTGTCGAAGTGCGCTATCGTAAAAACCAACATTTTGGGCATGCCGCGGAAACCGTGACTTACGCGAAACAGCAACGACTGTTCAAGGCCGCCAACTTATGGCTGCTTCAACAAGGTTTGTCTATCCACACAACCAATATCCGTTTTGATTTAGTCGCTATTCATCACAATGGCGAACAAGTAGAATGGATAAAAAACGCAATCACGCAAGGATAACTGATGCTCGATAGCATTAAAGAGAGCTTCACAGAAAGCATTCAAATTCAAATTGCAGCGGCAGAAGCACTACCCGATGCCATCACCCATGCTGCACAAGCGATGGTTTCTAGCCTGCTTAATGGCAACAAGATTCTCTGCTGTGGTAACGGTGGCTCATCTTCCAATGCACAACAGTTTGTCTCCTGTTTGCTTAACCGCTTTGAGACTGAACGCCCTAGCCTACCAGCAATGGCATTAACGTCTGATAATACCACCTTGACCGCGGTAGCAAATGACTACCACTACGAACAAATCTTCTCGAAACAAGTTCGTGCATTTGGTCAACCTGGTGATATTTTGCTGGCGATTTCCACCAGTGGTAACAGCAAAAACATCATCAAAGCGATGGAAGCGGCAGTAACTCGTGATATGACCATTATTGCACTTACTGGCAAAGATGGCGGTGAAATGGCTGGTCTATTGGGCGAACACGATGTGGAAATTCGTATCCCATCTCACAGAACCGCAAGAATTCACGAGGTACACATGGTGACCTTGCACTGCTTATGTGATTTGATAGATCAAGTTCTATTCCCAGCTCACGAAGAGTAATGAGATGAAATTTGTTAAAGCTCTATTTGTTAGCCTAGTTTTACTCTCCAGCACCGGATGTGCAGGTTTATTCGTTGCCGGTGCCGCGACGACTGTGAACATCGTCACCGACACTCGCACAACCAAAGAAATTTGGAACGACAGCAATATAGAGCTTGAAGTTGCCGGTTTAACCAACAAAGCGCCATACAAAGGAGCGGTGCGCATTAACGCCAGTTCATATAAAGGTGTGGTCGTTTTGATGGGCCAAGCGAGTACCGAACAACTTCTTAATGAATTTACGCAACAGGCTCGTCAAATTTCGGGCGTGACGCAAGTTCATAATCAAGTACGCATCAAACAACCGTTATCACTTGGTGAAATCAGCCACGATAGCTGGATTACCACTAAAGTGAAGTCAGCGATTGTGACTAATAAAGAACTGGCTTCTGTGAAGATTAAAGTTATCACAGAAGATAGAGAGGTGTTTTTACTTGGTTATGTGTCTCGCGCTCACGCCGATCAAGCGGCTGAGATCGCACGCAACATCTCTGGGGTTAAACAGGTAATCAAAGCATTCCAGTACGGCGACTAATCTGTTAACGTTTTAGCGATAAAAAAAGCAGCGAATAAACGCTGCTTTTTTAATGCGACTTTTTAACCCATCTAGCAGTATTATTTTACTACACGTAGGCTTGGTCGACCTTTTGGTCGTGGCGGTTCGTCATCACTACTCGCAGATTCTTCGATTGTTTCTTCTGCTAATGATAAACCTACGCCCTCTTCAACTTCTTCGATGTAACCATCATCAGAATCATCGAACGCATCCATGTAGGCCTCTTCTGGGTCAAACATTGTACCTGCGCCATTTTCACGAGCGTAGATAGCCTGAACCGCATAAAGAGGAACAATTACAACGTGTGGTCGACCGCTAAAGCGAGCGTTAAATGTGATTTCATCATCACCAAGCTGAAGATTACCAACGGCACGAGGGGCAACGTTAAGAATAATTTGTCCATCTTGAACAAATTCTTGCGGAACGCGTACACCTGGTAACGTCGCTGCTACCACTAGATGAGGAGTTAAATCATTGTCCACCAGCCACTCATAAAATGCACGAAGCAAATATGGGCGGCGTGGGGTCATGTTTGAAATATCCATTACAGTGAAATTAACGAACTAGACGCATTTCACGTTCAGCTTCAGTTAATGAAGCTAGGAATGAATCACGTTCAAATACGCGGTTCATGTAAACTTTCAGCTCTTTAGAGCCAGGGCCTACTAGTTCAATACCTAGTTGAGGCAAACGCCATAATAGCGGAGCAAGGTAACAGTCGATTAGGCTGAATTCTTCACTCATGAAGTATTCAAACTCTGCGAAAACAGGACCAAGAGTTAGCAGGTCGTTACGCAGTTTATTACGTGCAGCATCTGACTCTTCAGCTGTACCATTTACCACTTTCTCTGCTAGTGAGTACCAGTTCTTTTCGATACGGTAGATCATTAGACGACTGTTACCACGAGCTACTGGGTAAACAGGCATTAGAGGTGGATGAGGGAAACGCTCATCTAGGTACTCCATAATGATTTTTGAGTCATATAGAGCTAGCTCGCGATCAACTAGAGTTGGAACAGTTTTGTATGGGTTTAACTCAATCAATTCCGCAGGCAAGTTCGCTTCATCAACTAGCTCAACCTCAACGCTTACGCCCTTTTCAGCGAGAACAATACGCACCTGATGGCTATACATATCAGATGCACTTGAGAATAGAGTCATCACAGAACGTTTATTGGCAGCTACAGCCATGGAGCCCTCCAGCACACTTACAGAAATAAAAAACAATGGAGGCTAAGCCTCCATTGTAAACAGTCAAATATGGTAATTAGCACGACATGATAGCACAATTAATGCACATCACGCCAATACTCTTTCTTGAGCAACACGACCACGATAGTGAAAATCACTAGGAAACCCATTACCCACCAACCAAGAGTATGGCGTTCAAGTTTCACTGGGTCACCGGAATACTCAAGGAAGTTAACCAAATCAAGTACAGCTTGATCGTACTCTTCTGAGTTTAGCTCACCTGAACCATCTGTCTCGATGCCGACCACAACTTCTACTTCTTCACCATCGACCACTTTCGTGCCCATGACTGGGGTTGGAATACCTTGCAGCTCTTCCAATACGTGCGGCATACCAACACTTGGGAATACCACGTTGTTAACGCCAAATGGACGAGATGGATCCTCATAGAATGAGCGTAAGTAAGTGTATAGCCAATCAGTACCACGAACACGAGCCACCAAGGTTAAATCTGGCGCTGGACCACCAAACCATTGAGCAGCTTGCTTCTCAGGCATGGCATTTTCCATCAAGTCACCAATTTTGGCATTCGGGTCAAAGATCAGGTTCTCTTTCATTAACTCAACCGGAATTCCAATATCACGAGCAACTCGCTCATAGCGCTGATACTGGGCTGAATGACAACCAAAACAGTAATTCATAAACAGCTTTGCACCGTTTTGCAGTGACTCTTGGTCCGTCAAATCGTTATTTGCTTTGTCTAAAGGTACGTTTGCACCCGCTGCCATCGCCAGCGATGGCAACATTGCAAATAAAACTAAAATCCACTTTTTCATTTGAATGTCACCCTCTCTGGTAATGGTTTCGTTGCCTCATTCTTACTGTAGAAATACAGTAAAACGAAGAACATGAAGTAACCTAAGCTAAAGATCTGCGCAAGGAGTGTATATAACGAGGTCGCAGGAAGCGCACCCAAGACACCCAACGCGACAAAGCAGATGGTGAACTGAATAATATTAACTAAGTGGAACTTACTGCGGTAACGGTACGAGCGTACTTTACAGCGATCTAACCATGGCAGAACAAACAACACCGCGATCGACGCGCCCATGGCAATAACACCAAGCAGCTTATCAGGTACCGCACGCAAAATTGCATAGAACGGTGTGAAGTACCAAACAGGAGCAATATGTTCGGGTGTTTTCAGTGGGTTAGCCGCTTCAAAGTTAGGTGGCTCAAGGAAGTAACCGCCCATCTCTGGGTTAAAGAACAGTACGTAACAGAACAAGAATAAGAAGCCTGCTACACCAACCAAGTCTTTCACCGTACCGTAAGGATGGAATGGGACAGAATCGATAATGTCGTACTTCTTCGAGTAGTAATCGTGGAACTTGAACTGGGTTTGATAATCATCGCCCATGCTGCCTTTTGGCAGTTTGGTTTCAATACCATCAGGGTTGTTTGAACCCACTTCGTGCAGCGCCAATACGTGCAACACAATAAGCAACAACAGTACGATTGGCAGAGCAATTACGTGCAGAGCAAAGAAGCGGTTGAGTGTCGCTCCAGAAATTACGTAGTCACCACGAATCCATAGCGTTAAATCATCGCCTATCACTGGAATCGCACCAAATAGAGAAATGATTACCTGAGCGCCCCAGTAAGACATTTGTCCCCAAGGTAGCAGGTAACCCATAAAGGCTTCAGCCATCAACACAAGGAAGATAAGCATGCCGAATACCCATAAAAGCTCGCGAGGCTTCTGATATGAACCGTAAATTAAACCACGGAACATGTGGAGATAAACCACCACGAAGAATGCCGATGCGCCCGTTGAGTGCATATAACGCAGCAACCAACCGTATTCTACATCACGCATAATGTATTCAATCGAAGCGAATGCACCTTCTCCTGAAGGCACGTAGTTCATGGTTAGCCAAATCCCTGTGAGGATTTGGTTAACAAGCACCAACATAGCAAGTGAGCCGAATAAATACCAAAAGTTAAAGTTCTTTGGCATTGGATATTCAGAAAGGTGCTTCTTGTACGCATTCATTGCGGGTAAGCGTTTTTCTACCCAATCCAGTAGAGCTTGCATTATGCCTCCCCTTCTTCATCAACACCGATCATGATCCTGGTATCGCTTAAGTACATATGCTTAGGCACAACCAAGTTTAATGGTGCTGGCACGCCAGAAAATACGCGACCAGCCATATCGAATTTTGAACCGTGACAAGGACAGAAGAAGCCCGATTTCACACCTTGAACCTGCTCACTGAAACTGTCAGGTAAATAGGTAGGAGAACATCCAAGGTGAGTACAAATACCCACGGCGACAAAATATTCTGGTTTGATAGAACGGAAAGCATTCTGTGCGTAAGCAGGCTGCTGCTCTTCACCAGATGCTGGGTCACGAAGTTGACCATCAAGTTCGTTTAAAGTATCCACAACTGTCTGTGCGCGGCGGACAACCCATACAGGTTTACCTCGCCATTCCACGCGTACCATCTGCCCCTCTTCCAGTTTGCTGACATCAACTTCAACTGGGGCACCTGCTGCTTTCGCTTTTTCACTTGGGTTCCAAGATTTAATAAAAGGCACGGCAACCGCTGCAGCTCCCAAACCACCAACAACGGCTGTTGTTGCGGTCAGAAAGCGTCTACGACCGTTATTTAAAGGCGCATTGCTCATCCAAACATTCTCCCATTTGCTCCTTATGGATTATTGTTATTCCTTACCAAGAGCATGGCTAACAAATTGAGTTTTGTTGTATTTATTTGAGCGCAAATGATAATTAAAACCCTACTTTTTGACAAGGTAAAGCTACTTTTTTGCAACATTTATGAATACAAACGCTAAAGTCGTCACAAAAGCAGAACATTGATGTGGGAAGTATTTTTGCAGATGAGATTGGGAAAAGATTTACTTGGCGCAGAAAAACAAAAAGCCTGGCATATAGCCAGGCTTTTGACGCCACATTCCAGTAAAACTGGAAGCGAATCTTTGTAAAAAGATTAACGCTTAGAGAACTGTGGACGACGACGTGCTTTACGTAGACCAACTTTCTTACGTTCAACGCAACGAGCGTCACGAGTAACGTAACCAGCTGCACGTAGAGCAGGACGGAAAGACTCATCGTATTCCATTAGAGCGCGTGTGATACCGTGACGGATCGCACCAGCTTGACCAGAAATACCGCCACCTTTAACAGTAACGTATAGGTCTAGTTTCTCAGTTAGTTCAACTAGCTCTAGAGGTTGTTTAACAACCATGCGAGAAGTTGGACGACCGAAGTATTCATCAAGGCTACGCTTGTTGATTACGATGTTGCCAGTACCCGGTTTGATAAAAACACGCGCAGCTGAGCTTTTGCGACGGCCAGTGCCGTAGTATTGATTCTCTGCCATTTTCGAAATCCCCGATTAGATGTCTAGTACTTGTGGTTGTTGAGCAGCATGGTTGTGCTCAGCGCCAGCGTAAACTTTTAGCTTACGGTACATAGCACGGCCTAGAGGACCACGTGGAAGCATACCTTTAACCGCTAGTTCAAGAACCATTTCTGGCTTACGATCGATCAGCTTTTCAAAAGTGATTGATTTAAGACCACCAGGGAACTCAGAGTGACGGTAGTAAACTTTGTTCTTAGCTTTGTTACCAGTTACAGTAACTTTTTCCGCATTGATAACGATGATGTAGTCACCAGCGTCACAGTGTGGAGTGTATTCAGCTTTGTGTTTGCCACGTAGGCGAGATGCAATTTCACTTGCTAGACGGCCAAGAGTTTTACCTTCAGCGTCTACAACGTACCAGTCGCGTTTTACAGTTTCTGGTTTAGCAACGAAAGTTTTCATGCTAATAATAACCCGTTAAATTAAGATTAAACTTTACAGGAGTACCCACGGTACTCCCACACTGTCTAAGAGCCCAGTCATCACCCCTTCGAGCGGTTGGCACTCTCGACCAAATTCCGAAATAACTTCGATATCAGGTCTGCAGTAACGGTGGGTCGCAGGATTATATTGAAGTGAGCTGAAAAAATCATCTCTTTTTTTTAAGAAAGATCCCACTTTTTACTTCAACAGCGAAAATTTTGTTTACTTAGGCTAAATGCTCTAGCGCTAAGTAATCATGACTTTGCATCTCAGTTAAGCGCGAGATACAACGTTTAAATTCAAACTCAAGCTGACCATGAGTATAAAGCGCTTCTAACTCGATCTCTGCCGATATAATTAGCTTCACGTTACGCTCATAGAACTCATCCACTAAAGCGATAAAACGTCGAGCTGCATCATCAATAGTACGATCCATCTGCACAACATCAGCAAGTAGCACCGTATGATAGATACGGGACAGTTCAATGTAATCATTCTGGCTGCGTGCTGTTTGACACAACTGGGCAAAGGTCGCATGTAACACACCGTCAGCAGCTCGCTCTACCGCTATCTGTCGATGATTGATTTCAATGTGCGCCGAGCCTTGCTTACCTTCGCCTACCAGTTGCAAGTAATAACGCTGCATATTATCACTCGCAGCTTGGTCAAGCGGATAGTGATAGATCTCAGCTTGCTCTAAAGTCCTTAGTCGATAATCAACACCACTGTCTACATTCATAATGAGACAGTTCTTTTTAATCAATTCTATTGCAGGCAAAAAGCGAGCACGTTGCAAGCCATTGCGGTACAAATCATCCGGAGGGATATTCGACGTTGCAACTAAAATAACGCCACGTTCGAAGAGGGCTTGAAATAGAGTACCTAGAATCATTGCATCGGTGATGTCTGAAACAAAAAACTCATCAAAGCAGATAATCTCAGCTTCTTGCTTAAACTTGTCGGCCACCACATTCAGTGGGTCACTTTTATCACCTAACGCATTCAACTCATCATGCACACGCAACATAAAACGATGGAAATGCACCCGCATTTTTTTATCGCTCGGCAGCGCATCAAAGAAAGTATCCATTAAATACGTTTTTCCGCGACCTACCCCGCCCCAAAAATAGAGCCCTTGCGGTGCTTGAGGCAAAACGTCTTTTTTACCAAACCAACTCTTCCATTTAGGCTGCACCTCAATAGGCGTTTGCTGGTAAGTAATAAACTGGTGGTATAGGTTATCAAGGGCTTCGACGGCTTGGAGCTGTGCACTATCTTGTTGGAAGTTGTGCAGTTCAATATCAGATTGGTATCTTTGTAACGGTGTCATGGGCTAGACCTTAGTTTCACTGCAGCGCCTAGCTATCCAATCTCTCTGCTCTATACTATGTTTTGCGCAGTTTCGCTGGATAGGGTCACACGCATTTTTCTTTATTGGTTTAATTTCTCATAGTACCATGTGATATGAGCATGTGTAACCACCTGGTAAACAACATGTAAAACAAATAATAAGGAGCAATTATGCCTTGGATTTATGCCCTTGTAGGTGTGCTTGTTGGCGCAGTGATTGGATTTGCTATTTCCCGCTTTACCGCACCTGACTACAAGAAACAAAAGAAACTCTACAAAGATTTAGAAACAGCGAAGTTTGAGCTTGAGCAGCAAAAACAAGAGTTAACCGATCACTTTGCTCAATCAGCGGAAATGTTGGATTCTCTTGGTAAAGAGTACACGAAGCTTTACCAACATATGGCGAAAACCTCTTCTGAACTATTGCCAAACATCCCTGAACAAGACAACCCATTTGCCCAAAAAGTCGCACAGCAAAAAAATGCTTCTAGTGCCGACCAATCTTTAGAAGACGCACCAAAAGATTATGCTAACGGCGCAACTGGTCTGCTACGTGAAGAGAAGAAAGAATACGTCGACGCACCAGAGCAAAGTGAGGAAAAAAAAGCCTCTTAAAAACTGAATAAATTTAGTCCTCTGTGAACTAAATAGTTTTTTTCGAGTCATATCTCCCATAAGTCACTATTGTTCTGCTATTTGTTACGTAAATAGTTACGTACATAAGCAGGACGTAACGAGCCAACAAGGACTCTCTACCTGTTGGCTCTTTAATAGGTCCTCACTTTATAGGAGTTATTCGATGAAAAAACCTTTGCTTGTCTTAACAGCATTATCTCTAAGCTTAAGTTCGCTCATCACATCATTGCCTGCTACCGCAGCGCTTCCAGTATCCGTTGGTGGTGAACAATTACCTAGTCTTGCACCTATGCTAGAAAAAGTGACTCCTGCGGTCGTAAGCATTGATGTCGAAGGCACCCAAGTATCACGTCAACGTATTCCTGATCAGTTCCGCTTTTTCTTTGGGCCTGACTTCCCTGCTGAACAATTGCAAGAGCGTCCATTTAGAGGGCTAGGCTCTGGTGTCATTGTCGATGCCAAAAAAGGCTATATCGTTACCAACTTCCATGTAATTAAAGGGGCGGAGAAGATCCGCGTTAAACTGCACGATGGTCGCGAGTACGATGCCGAGCTGATTGGCGGCGATGAAATGTCTGATATTGCGCTGCTAAAACTTGAAGAAGCGAAGAACTTAACTCAAATCACTCTGGCCGACTCTGACAAGTTGCGCGTAGGCGATTTTAGCGTAGCGATAGGTAACCCATTTGGCTTAGGTCAAACGGTCACGTCGGGTATCGTATCCGCTTTAGGCCGCAGCGGTCTAAACATTGAAAACTTCGAAAACTTTATTCAAACCGATGCGGCGATCAACAGCGGCAACTCGGGCGGCGCACTGGTAAACCTTAACGGTGAACTGATTGGTATCAATACTGCTATTCTCGGTCCCAACGGCGGTAACGTCGGCATCGGTTTTGCTATTCCATCAAATATGATGAAAAACCTCACTGAGCAAATTCTTGAATTTGGTGAAGTGAAACGAGGCATGCTCGGCGTTCAAGGTGGTGAAGTGACGTCTGAACTTGCAGAAGCTTTGGGGTATGAATCAAGCAAAGGTGCTTTTGTTAGCCAAGTCATGCCTGACAGCGCAGCAGAAAAAGCGGGCCTGAAAGCTGGTGACATCATTGTTTCAGTCAATGGCAAATCAATCAGTACCTTCCATGAACTTAGAGCCAAAATTGGCACGCTTGGTGCCGGTAAAAAGGTAGAGCTTGGCATTTTACGTGATGGCAAAGAGAAAAACTTTGACGTCGTGCTTGGCGAACAGACCAATGTCAAAACCACCGCCGACAAATTGCATGAAGGTCTTGCGGGAGCTGAGCTGACTAATACCAATGCTAGCGATAAAGCAACAGGTGTTAAAGTTACTGCGGTGGCAGAAGGTTCTCCTGCAGCAAGCTATGAGCTGCAACAAGGCGATATCATTATTGGCGTTAACCGCCAAAGAGTGAAGAATCTTGCTGAATTCCGTGCCATTGTAGAGAAGCATAAAGGTATTTTAGCGCTCAATATCCAGCGCGGTGACCGCACGATTTACCTTGTGGTACGTTAAACGTTAAACCCACTGATACTAAAGGGGCAGTAAAGCGATTTACTGCCCCTTTTTGTTCCCTCGGAACCATGGGGTGTGAATGAATAGACATCTATATCGAATCAACCTGACATAATGCTGGGTATAATGCTATCCTTCTGATTTTCTTCTGTCTGTTATTCATTTGGGGAATGTATGCTCAGTTTTTTATTGCGCTCAGTAGGACTTGGTCTTGCGACAGCGGCACTGCTGCTGCTAGCGGTTCCGTCACTGCGCACAAATGTACTGCCTGACAACATCACTGACCCCATTAGTGATATTAGTTCATTGCAAGTGTCATTTAATGATGCGGTGCGTAAAGCGGCACCTGCAGTTGTTAATATCTACAGCCGTAAATACACCGAAGAAGATCGCTCTAAACTGTTAACGCAAGGGTTAGGCTCAGGTGTTATTGTCAGTGAAAAAGGCTACATTATTACAAATTACCACGTGGTTGCCCAAGCAGACCAAATCATCGTCGCCCTACAAGATGGCCGCGTGGCTGCTGCACAGTTAGTAGGTAAAGATCGTCGTACCGATATTGCGATTTTACGTATCGAAGGCACTAATCTTCCGGTCATTCCGCTCAACTCAAATTACAAAGCCAAAGTAGGCGATATTGTTCTCGCTATTGGTAACCCATACAACTTAGGGCAAACCACCACTTTTGGCATTATCTCAGCCACTGGGCGCTCTTCTATCAGTGCTGGCGGTCGACAAGCATTTATCCAAACCGATGCGGCCATCAATGAAGGCAATTCAGGCGGCGCGTTGGTGAATACGCGCGGTGAACTCGTCGGTATTAATACCGCTTCTTTCCAACAGGCTACCGATTTAGAAACCTATGGCATTTCATTTGCAATTCCCTACTCACTGGCCAATTTGATCATGAATAAAATCATTGCGGATGGTCGAGTGATCCGGGGTTACATCGGCTTAGATGGCCAAGATATCACCTCAGTAACCGCTCGCTTACTTGGTAATGAGCACTTAGGCGGAATTATTGTCTTAGGCGTCGATCCTAATGGTCCTGCCGCGCAAGCTGGCTTTCAAGCTCAAGATATTATTTTGAAAATTGATGGGCAAAAAATCAACGGTCGTCAAAGTGTAATGGAGATTGTTACTGAGCTTCGCCCTGGAACAACGGTTGATATATTGGTGCTGAGAAAGGGAGAGGAACTGACTATCCCTGTCACGGTAGCAGAAGATACTCGCGAATAAGATCGTGAGATTTTAAAGAGAACATTCAGATAGAAAAAAACCAGCCGAGGCTGGTTTTTTATTAGTTAGCTTTTATTCACTAATGACGTCTTCGGCTACTGCATCGTTTGAATCGATTTCGATGCGAGTTACACGTTGTAAACCACGAGGTAACAATGCACCACGGCGGCCACGCTCACCACGGAAGTTCTCCAGATCAGACGGTTTCAAACCTAACTTGCGCTTACCTGCATACAGGGTAATCGAGCAATCCTTAGGAATCGAAATCAGGTGAGAAACAATTTCTTCACGCTCTTTCGCTTTCGCTGCTGGAATATTGATGATCTTGTTACCTTTACCCTTACCTAATTGCGGTAGTTCCTTAATAGGGAACAACAACATACGGCCTTGGTTGGTAATCGCTAAGATTTCATCACTATCTAAATCAGCGATCGTCTGTGGTGTCATCACTTGTGAGTTTTGCGGTAGAGATACTAGCGCTTTACCGCTGCGGTTTTTCGACAGCAATTCACTGCCTTTACACACAAAACCATAACCCGCGTCAGAGCCAATTAGCCACAACTGCGCCTCTTCACCCATAATCACTTGGCGTACTGAAGTACCCGCAGCAACATTCAGACGTCCCGTAATTGGCTCGCCTTGGCTACGTGCTGATGGTAATGAATGCGACTCTAACGAGTAACTGCGACCATCACTGCCTAAGAACACCGCCTGCTGATTACTCTTACCACGAGCGTGGGCAAGATATTGGTCACCAGACTTATAGCTTAAGCTTTCTGCGTCGACATCATGCCCTTTCGCATGACGAATCCAACCTTTCTCAGATAGCACGACCGTAATAGGCTCACTCGGGACTAAGTCACGCTCAGTGAGCGCTTTTGCTTCAGCACGTTCCACCAAAGGAGAACGACGATCGTCACCGTATTTCTCTGCGTCTGCTTTGATCTCTTTTTTCAGTAGCGTATTAAGACGGCGCTCAGAACCAAGTAGCTGTTCTAGCTTCTCACGCTCTTTCTCTAACTCGTCTTGCTCGCCACGAATCTTCATCTCTTCCAACTTCGCTAGGTGGCGAAGTTTGGTATCAAGAATCGCATCCGCTTGAATATCGGTGATACCAAAGCGCGCCATTAGCACAGCTTTAGGATCATCTTCAGTGCGGATGATTTCAATCACTTCATCTAGGTTTAGATAAGCAACCAACAAACCTTCTAAGATATGTAAACGCGCAAGTACTTTGTCTAGACGGTATTGTAGACGACGAGTCACAGTGCCGCGACGGAACTCAATCCACTCAGCAAGAATCTGCACTAAGCCTTTAACTTGAGGACGATTGTCCAAACCAATCATATTCAAGTTAACACGGAAGCTCTTTTCTAAATCCGTTGACGCAAACAGATGGTTCATCAACTGATCGCAATCGACGCGGTTTGAACGAGGTACAATCACGATACGAGTCGGGTTTTCATGATCGGACTCATCGCGTAAATCTTCCACCATCGGCAGTTTTTTCGCGCGCATCTGGTTTGCGATTTGTTCAAGCAGTTTCGCACCCGATGTTTGGTGTGGCAGAGAAGTAATAACGATATCACTCCCTTCTTTGTGCCATACCGCACGCATCTTGATGCTACCGCGACCTGTGCGGTAAATCTTTTCGATTTCCGCTTGAGGCGAAGTGATTTCCGCTTCTGTTGGGTAATCAGGACCTTTAACAAACTGCATCACATCCGCCAACTCCGCTTTCGGGTTGTCGATCATATGAATCGTTGCTTCCGCCACTTCACGCACGTTATGCGGAGGAATGTCGGTCGCCATACCTACTGCGATACCCGTTACGCCATTCAACAAAATGTGTGGCAGACGCGCTGGCAACATTTGTGGCTCTTTCATCGTGCCATCAAAGTTAGGTTGCCATTCAACGGTACCTTGACCTAATTCGCCTAACAGTACTTCGGCAAACTTAGACAATTTTGCTTCGGTATAACGCATTGCCGCGAATGATTTCGGATCATCTGGCGCACCCCAGTTACCTTGACCGTCAACCAGTGGGTAGCGGTAAGAGAAAGGCTGAGCCATCAATACCATCGCTTCGTAACACGCAGAGTCACCGTGCGGGTGGTATTTACCCAACACGTCACCAACGGTACGTGCTGATTTTTTGTATTTTGCTGATGCCGAAAGACCAAGCTCCGACATTGCATAGATAATACGACGTTGAACCGGCTTTAAACCGTCACCAATATATGGCAACGCACGGTCCATGATTACGTACATTGAGTAGTTTAGATAAGCGTCTTCGGTGAACTTGCGCATTGGCAACTGTTCAACGCCATCATAAGTAATTTCTGTAGACATCCGTTAAACCTCTGCCATATCGCCGTTGCTTTGTAACCATGCGCGACGATCATCTGCACGCTTCTTACCGAGTAGCATGTCCATCATTTCCATCGTTGCGTCATTGTCATCAATAGTCAGTTGAACTAGACGACGAGTGTTCGGATCCATGGTCGTTTCACGCAGTTGCAGTGGGTTCATTTCACCCAGACCTTTGAATCGCTGCACGTTGATCTTGGCTTTCTTCTTCGACAACCGCTCTAAGATGCCTTCTTTCTCATCATCATCAAGGGCATAGAAAACTTCTTTACCACAGTCGATGCGATACAGTGGAGGCATAGCTACATAGATATGACCCGCTTCAACTAGAGCACGGAAGTGACGTGTAAACAGTGCACACAACAGCGTTGCAATGTGCAAACCGTCCGAGTCCGCATCGGCAAGGATGCAGATCTTACCGTAACGTAAGCTATCGAGATTATCGCTATCCGGATCGATACCCAGTGCAACAGAGATATCATGAACTTCTTGCGATGCGAGTACTTGGTCAGCAGCCACTTCCCAAGTGTTGAGAATTTTACCACGTAGCGGCATTACCGCTTGGAATTCACGGTCACGTGCTTGTTTCGCTGAACCACCTGCCGAGTCCCCTTCCACGAAGAAGATTTCAGTACGGCTTAAGTCTTGCACCGAACAGTCGGTTAACTTGCCTGGCAGTGCTGGGCCTGATGCAATTTTCTTACGTACCACTTTTTTACTCGCGCGCATACGGCGGTGAGCATTCGCGATACAAACTTCCGCTAACTGTTCAGCGAGTTGTGGCTTTTCATTTAGCCACAGACTAAATACGTCTTTAACCACACCAGAAACAAAAGCTGCGGTTTGTCGTGAAGAGAGTCGTTCTTTGGTTTGACCTGCAAATTGCGGATCTTGCATCTTAACCGACAACACGTACGAACAGCGGTCAAACACATCATCGCCAGTTAACTTAACACCACGTGGCAACAGATTGCGGAATTCACAGAACTCACGCATCGCGTCCAACAAACCTTGACGCAGACCATTAACATGCGTGCCGCCTTGAGCCGTCGGGATCAAGTTAACGTAGCTTTCGGTGATCATCTCACCGCCTTCAGGCTGCCATATTACCGCCCAGTTAGCCGCTTCAGTTTCTGCTGAGAACTCACCAGTAAATGGTTCTTCAGGTAACAGGGTGTAACCTTTTACCCCTTCTGCCAGATAATCTTTTAGACCATCTTCGTAGTACCACTGGTAATCTTTACCGTTCACTT
>NZ_JADILO010000060.1 GCF_015278125.1 Vibrio fluminensis | reverse complement strand
TCTTTCAACTTGGTCAACAACATCCAATTTAAAAGCGAATGAATAGTCACGTTGGGTTCGTCTAGCTGTTGATTTCATAACACTCTCCAATTTTCTGATTGGGTTGTGTCAACCTTATTTAGGACGGGTCAAAAGAAATAAAAAAAGCGCTGGTACTCCAGCGCTTTTTCACCTTTTAGGGGCAATTAGTTCTCTTCCACCACAATGGGTTGATCATCTTCTTGCGGTAATTTACTGCGCCCAAGCATGAGCAAACATGGAGTAAGAACTAACGTAAGCACTGTAGCAAACGCCAACCCTCCCGATACAGCAGTTGCCAGCTGAGACCACCACTGCGTACTCGGTGCGCCAAATTCAATCTTCTGATTAATCAGATCGATATTCATCTCTAACACCATCGGTAGCAAGCCAAGAATGGTAGTAACCGTCGTCAACAACACGGGCCTTAGACGCTGTACACCTGTGCGCAGAATCGCTTCGCGTTTCTCCAGACCGCGGCGCAACAATTGATTATAAGTATCAATCAACACAATGTTGTTATTGACCACAATGCCCGCTAACGCAATCACCCCAATACCTGACATCACGACGCCAAATGGTCGCTGGAAGATAAGTAAGCCAGCAAATACACCTACCGTTGAAAACAGCACAGCGCTCAGAATCAAAAACGCTTGATAAAAGCTATTAAACTGAGTGATCAGAATCAGCGCCATTACAATCAAAGCCACTAAGAACGCGGTTTGTAGGAACGCCGAAGAGTTTTCCTGCTCTTCATTTTGCCCACGCAGCTTAAACTCAACACCATCAGCAAAATTTATCTCGCTCAACGCTTGATCTATTTTCGGTAATTCAAGTGCCAAGTTATAACCTTCTTTGATATCCGCTTTGATACTAATGATCCGGTGCCCATCCACGCGATGAATCGTGTCTTGCTTATGATCGGGAACGATTGATGCGAAGTTAGTGATCGGAACCATACCCGCCGCGGTCTTGACTCTTAACTGATCAAATTTACCAATATCACGTTTCTCTTCCGGATAACGAACAATGATATCCACTTCTTCATTGGAATCGTCCGGTAGATAGTCGCCAATGGTTAAACCATTAGTCACAAACTGAACGGTATTGCCCACTAGGGTTGCATCTGCTGCAAAGCGAGAGGCGTCATCACGACGGATATCTATTTGCCAATCAATGCCTTCTTTGCTTGAGTTATCACTGATGTTCGTCAATGCAGCATAGTTATCTGCCCATTCGCGAACCTGCTTGGCGGCCGTATCTAGTTCATCAAGATCCAGCGCAGACATCTCAATCACCAGATCATTTTCTACCGGAGGACCTGCATCTGGGAACTTATATTCAATTTCGACCCCTGCATATTGATCGGTCTGCTGTTTCAGCCCTTCAATAATGTCTTTCACTTTACCGCGATATTGCCAGTCAACCGGAGTTATTTGAATCTGACCTATTTCGTCATCACCGCCAGTTCGAGTATAAACGCTTTCAAAGTCCTCATGACCTAGCATCATCTGCTCGATATCGCGCATGATTTCATCTTTTTCATAGATGGAAAGATCACCGTATGACCGAACCTTGACGGTAAAGAAAGGTGGATCAACTTCAGGGAAGAACTCTGCTCCAAGCCCTGCTTTGTTATAAGCCGCACCAACACCAAACGCCATGGCGATCGCCAGCAGCAATATTTTAATCGGATGGCCAAGCGCAATATCGAGCGTATGGTAATAAAGCTTAGTGATGCCTGTCGCTTGAGAGAAATCGCCTTCATGCAGTGCGACCATTTTCTCGCGACTCGCTTGGGTAACATGCTGCGGTTTACCAAACAAGCCGCCCAGAACAGGCACGAACAATAACGCCATGATCAAAGAAGCAAACAGCGTCGCGATCAAAGTCAACGGCAGATACTTCATAAATTCGCCAGTCACGTCAGGCCAGAACAGCAATGGTGCAAAAGCGGCTAACGTGGTCGCGGTAGAAGCGGTAATCGGCCAAGCCATCCTTTTCGCCGCATCACGATAAGCTTGCTTTCTCGGCGTCCCCTCTTGCATACGCCGATCTGCGAACTCGGTGACAACGATCGCGCCGTCCACCAGCATACCGACCGCCATAATAAAGGAGAACAGAACGATAATGTTTATCGTAATCCCAAATACTGATAACGCTAGTAGCCCTGCTAGAAACGATCCCGGAATAGAGATACCAACTAACATCGCGGTCCGCATCCCCAGAATAGCAATGATGACAATCACCACCAAAATGATGGCTGATAAGATATTATTTTGCAGATCGGTCAGCATCATCTTGACGTCATCAGACTGGTCCCAAGTGTACTTCACCAGCAAATTATCCGGCCATTGTGGACTTTTCTGAGCTTCAATGAGCACAGCTTTAACCAGTGAAACCGTCTCAATAATGTTCTCACCAGCACGTTTGCTGACATCAAGCACAACCGCAGATTCACCATCTAAGCGAGCGAAGGTTTCAGGGTCGCGAAATGCTCGGCGTACCGTCGCGACATCCGCAAAGGTAATGACTTGCTTACCATCAACTTTGATTGGCAATTCGAGTACATCTTTAATCGAGTCAAATACAGACGGAACTTTGACAGAAAAACGTCCATAGCCAGTATCAACAAACCCGGCAGCTACCACACGGTTATTCAATGCAATCAGGTTGTAGATATCAGCTTGGTCTAAGCCATAGCTTTCCATGAGCAAAGGGTCAACGATGATCTCAACGATATCTTCACGATCACCCGCAATCTCGACCTCTAACACTTGGCGATAACTTTCCAGCTTATCTTGCAAGCGACGAGCAATCTGTACGATGGTTCGCTCTGGCACTGTGCCGTAGAGGACGAGAGATAAAACAGGCTCTTCAGAGGCTAGAGTCACCTCATTAACAGTTGGCTCATCGCTATCTTCTGGCAATTTAGGTTTGGCGAGATCGACCGCTTCGCGAACATCGGCCATTGCCTTATTGAGATCCATACCGACTGAAAATTCGAGCATCACAGAGGCGTGTCCCTCGGATGCGGTCGACGTCATCTCTTTAACCCCTTCAATCGATCGCAACTCCTGCTCGATTGGTCGAACCAACAAGCGTTCAGCATCTACAGGGGAAATACCTTGGTGACCGACAGAGACATAGATAATCGGAATGGTAATGTCAGGACTCGATTCTTTAGGTATCGTGACGTAAGTGATGACGCCAGCAATCAAAATAAATACCAGCAGCACCATCATGGTGCGTGTTCTTGAAAGTGCAGCATCAATTAAACTAAACATGCTGCCCCCTATTGTTGACTTTGCGCTGAGCTGGCGACGGCAATAACTCGGTCACCATCGCGCACAAAACCTTGGCCAGTGGTGATAATATCGACCTGTTTACCTAGCCCTGTCAGCCACACTCCATCTTGTTCAGCTTTCACTAACTGAATCGGAACAAATTTAACTTGCTCTTGTTCGATTAAAGTTTTCACGCCCAAATTGCCAGACTCATCAAGCGCCAACATGGCTGGGGTAATTTTTATCGCTAGCTGATCTTTAAGGTTCAGCTCCACCTCAGTACTCACACCAGCTGGAATCCGTTGCTGCGGGTTATTCACTTCGATTTCAATGGGGAAAGTATTAGTTGAAACAGAAGAAACTCGACCGATGTAACGCACGGTACCTTGAGTTTCTTGACCGTTTATAAAACGAACTTTTGCCGCTTGGTTCACTTTAAGATCTTGAATGTGACGTTCGCTCACATCCGCCTCAATAACGATTTTTTCTAAATCAATTAAGGTCGCGACTGGATCGCCAACGCCAACAAAATCACCTTTTTCGATATTGAGATAATCAACCACCCCCGCAAAAGGTGCTCTAACATTGGTATTGCGTAACGCAAGCTTTGCATTACCGACCATGGCTTTTGCTTCAATAAGCATCGCTTGAGCATTGGCAAAGGCTACTTCGCCTTGTAACCCTTTACTCTTGAGCGATTGCGCAGCTTTAAACTCTTTCTGACGAACTGAAAGCATGGCTTTGGCTCGCTCAAGCTGGATGTCTAAATCACCTTTATCGATAACAGCAATAATTTGGTTTTGCTTAACCTGATCACCTTTCTCTACTTGCAAGTCGATTATCTTGCCTGCAATTTCAGCGCCTAAACGAGCTTGGCGATCTGGTGCCGTTCTGCCATAAAGGTCGATTGTTTTGTGGGTATCTTGTGCAACAAAAGTTTGGAAAGCAACCTTAGCTAAGGGAATGATCGACTGCTGTGACTCTTGACTCGCAGGGACTTCTTCGGAATTAGATTGCCCCATAGCAAGCCAAATACCGAGCAAAATCACCAAAATTAAAGAGATGATATAAGGTCGAACTGAAAAAAACCGAAAAATAGACAACTTAGCCATAACTATCCTTAATACGTCAAAAGCAACATCCAGCGTGCTCAAGATTCCTTTTTACTGTTTTTTATAGGTTTTTGATCAAAATTAACCACACAAAACTTTCACCAGTTTGTAGCATAACAAGGTTAAATAAGATAACAAGCTTACAAAATACACAATTTACTCTATCAAACACCGACATGACTCTGGTCATTAAATAGCCCGTATTTTGTTACAAATATAAAAAAAGCTGCCTAAGGCAGCTCCTCTTTATTCAAATAGGTGACCCGTCCTAAATAAGGTTGACACAACCCAATCAGAAAATTGGAGAGTGTTATGAAATCAACAGCTAGACGAACCCAACGTGACTATTCATTCGCTTTTAAATTGGATGTTGTTGACCAAGTTGAAAGAGG
>NZ_JADILO010000059.1 GCF_015278125.1 Vibrio fluminensis | reverse complement strand
AGAAAAATGGTCGCTGAGTCAGTAGAAATCTATAATCAGATGAGGCCTCATACAGCGCTAAAATACAAAACGCCCGATGAAGTACACCGAGCGTTTTAACTAAAAAGTGTCAACCCATATCAGGACGGGTCAGCCTGAACTCACTCTCGAGGTAGGCGCAGTTCTTGAGGCGAACTATGCAGAGAGGTGGCGATATTGCTCTCGCAGTCTAAGCGCATAGAAATAGCTTAAGCTGCCACCTAATATGTTCCCCAACGCGATGCCAAAGAATACACCTTCTACTCCATACAATATGCCTCCTAGCCATGCGATAGGAAGTGTGAATAGGAATAAGCGCATCGCACTCCATTGGAATGCTTTAATTGGCTGGTGGAGTGCGTTTAGGCCTGAAACCAACATCATCATGATGCCTTGAAATCCATAGCTAAATGGCACCACAATTAAATAGTGCCATAGTTGATTTTGCACCGCTTGTTCTTGTGAGAACAGTGCTGATAGTGGAATGCTCAGCGGTACCATCATAATGAAGATTACCAATTGAAAGCCGATAGCAAAGCGCATACTAAGAAACAGGGCGGAAAAGCTACGCTCTGAGTTATCAGCCCCGAAGTTTTGTGCCATAAATGGTGTCAGCGCAGACGTGAGAGACATCAGTACCAAAATAAGGATGGATTCAATGCGTTGTGCCGCGCCGTAAGCTGCGACGACGGATGTCCCATGCGTCGATAAAATCATCATCAGCAGGGCGCCCGATAAAGGCGACATGGCGTTCGAGAGCGCCGCTGGAGTGCCTATCTTTAGAATCATCTTACAATCTTCCATGGCATAGGAAAAATGGGGCCATGCAAGCAGCTTTTCTCGTTTGATTAAAACATATAAAGAGCCAATCAGTGCGCCAAACCAACTGATGGCACTGGCGATCGCAGCTCCTTGGATACCCAATTCGGGAAAGGGGCCGTAGCCAAAAATGAGTAGTGGGTCGAGCACACCATTAATGAGTCCCGCTAACATCATTATTTTCGCTGGTGTTTTGGTATCACCGGTCGCTCGAATTGCACTATTGCCTGCCATAGGGATGACTAATAGCGGGATAGAGAAGTACCAAATCGCCATGTACTGCTCAATGAGAGGGATCAATTTTGCTTCTGCACCAAGTGCGAGAAATAGGGGTTCTATGGTCAATAAACCAAGAGTTGATGCGAGAGTGACTAAAACAACCGCAAGGAGTAATCCGTGACTGGTAAAGCGTGCAGCATCTTGGGCTTGCCCTTGACCAAGCAAACGACCAATGTTGGTGGAGAGCCCCATACCGATTCCCATCGTGATGCAATTCACTGTGAAAGTCACGGGGAAGGTATAGCTTACTGCTGCCAAAGCATCAGTACCGAGTAAAGAAATAAAGAATGTGTCGACTAAGTTGAACATTAAGATGGCAATCATGCCCATCGTCATTGGAATGGTCATCTGCCGTAGCACTTTAGGAATGGAGCCAGTGAGTAGGCCGTGTTTATCGTGCATAAAGTAGTCGAACTTGGGTAAAAGCGTAGAATACTTGATTCACCGCGTGGGTGATAGGGCAAAGGTGTGAATTTGCCGCAAACTATAGTTGTTACTGAGGTGGTAGCAAAAAGGCCAGCCGAAGCTGACCTTTGAGTCTATTTTCGAAAATGAAATCGAAAATTAAGCTTTTGCAGCTGCTGCCGCTTTCGCGATCGCCGCAAAGCTCTTCGCATCAAGAGCTGCACCACCAACTAGAGCACCATCGATGTCTGGTTGTGAGAAGTAAGCTTCAGCGTTTTCTGGTTTAACAGAACCGCCGTACTGGATGATTACTTGCTCTGCTACTGCTTCGTCTTTCGCTGCGATTAGAGCACGAATAGATGCGTGGATGCGCTGTGCATCTTCAGCAGTTGCTGCTTTACCAGTACCGATTGCCCAGATTGGTTCGTAAGCGATGATTGCGCCGTTTAGAGCTTCAACACCGTAAGTATCGATAACTGCGTTGATTTGACGTGCGCAAACGGCTTCAGTTTCGCCCGCTTCGTTTTGAGCTTCAGATTCACCGATACAGAAAACTGGCGTTAGACCATTTTCTTTTAGGAAGTTGAATTTCTTCGCGATGAACTCGTCAGATTCGTTGTGGTATTCACGACGCTCAGAGTGACCGATGATGATGTGAGTTGCACCGAAATCTTTTAGCATTTCTGGAGACATGTCGCCAGTGAATGCACCGCTGTTGTTTAGGTCAGTGTTTTGTGCACCAAGGATGATTTTGCTTTCGCCTTCTGCGATCACGCGCTCAGCTAGGTCGATGTAAAGTGCTGGTGGAGCAACTGCCACGTCTACACCTTCAACGCCTTGAAGCTCAGCGTTAAGACCAGTCAGCAGCTCTTTAACCATTGCTTTGCTGCCATTAAGTTTCCAGTTACCCATCACTACAGGACGACGCATAGGAATATCTCCATATTTAAATTAAAGCGTTAATGTAAAAAATCTACGTAAGAATATAACAGAATAAATCTTGTAGATCATGACCCGTATCATTTCTTATTTAGGAACTTTATTTCGCTTTGATACAAACCTCTTGAGATGAGGGCGCTTTGGGCTTGTATCAGTGATCTCCTAGACAGAATGATAGCAATTGGCTCGGCATCTGCTGATGAAATTGGTATTAGTGCGAGGTCAGAAGGGATCAACAAAGTTTCAGGGAAGTTTATGCCACATCTTGTTATGGAATACTCAAATTCAGTCGAAGAGCGCGTTAACATTCAACGATTGTTGGAAGATTTACATCACGTTGCGATACAATCTGGCGTGTTTGATGCGCCCTCGCTAAAGTCTCGAGCGCATCGTTACCACGATTGGTTGATTGGAGAACTCGCGGATAGTGTAGACTTTATTCACGTTACGTTTGAGTTATTAGATGGCCGCAGTGCAGAGCAAAAACGGGAGTTATCACGTATGCTCATGCAAGTGCTGCAAGAACAGGCGAGTCATGTGCATAGCCTTACCATCAACATTCGTGATATGGACCGAGAGTGTTTTCAAAAAGTGGTGAATTAGCCCGTTTATTTAGGTGTGTAAGATGTCGATAAAAGAACTGCTATTTTCTTTTCAAGGCCGTATTGGGCGGAAAGTCTATTGGACTTGGAATATTTTCTATTACGTATTGATCGTGGGCTTCGGTTTAGGTTTGAACGTCTTGTTCCCTTCGATGGCCCACCTTATTTTACCGGTGTTTTTGATACTGGTATTGGTTCCCGATTTAGCAATCACCGCTAAGCGTTGGCATGATCGTGGTAAATCGAGTTGGTGGTTGCTGCTCAATATTCCACTTATAATTGGACGCATGGCGGTACCAGCGGCTGATCCAGGAGTTCCTGTTGAAACATCAACATTACAGATGCTGATCTCATTGGCCGCTTTGATTTGTGGAGCCTGGATTCTGATTGAATGTGGTTTCCTTAAAGGTCAATCCGGCGAAAACCAATATGGTCATGAGCCAGTTTAAGCCAATTAGTATCGGTTAGATAAACAAAAGAGCAAGCCATTGGCTTGCTCTTTTGTTATCGGAACTGAAAGTAAAACTGAAAATATTACGTTTCTACTTACGCAGCAAAATCTCTTCGACTAAGTGATGTGAGCCTTTTTTCAAAACCAGCTGTGCTCGTCCTTTGGTTGGCAAAATATTTTCTTCTAAGTTGATTCCATTGATGCTGCGCCAAATCGCGCGCGCTTTATCAACCGCTTCTTGCTCGCTCAGTTGAGTGTAGTGACTAAAATAGGAACCAGGCTCGGTAAAGGCGCCTTGGCGGAATTTTAAGAAGCGTTCTACGTACCAGTTTTCAATTACATCGGTTTCTGCATCAACGTAAATGGTGAAATCAAGAAAATCGGAAACAAACACCCGATGTGGGTCGTGTGGGTAATCCATACCACTTTGCAGCACGTTGAGCCCTTCAATGATCAACACGTCTGGTCTATCAACGGTTTTAAGTTCGTCGGTGATGTCATAAGTAATATGCGAGTAGACTGGAACTTGCAGTGTGGGTTTGCCCGCTTTGATATCGGAGACAAATTCTACTAAGCGTTTTATATCGTAAGACTCAGGGAAGCCCTTACGATGCATAATGCCCCGTTCATCCAGCACCTTTTTGGGATAAAGGAAGCCATCGGTGGTCACTAAGGCCACTTTGGGATGATCTTGCCAACGAGAAAGCAGAGCTTGTAGCAAGCGCGCGGTGGTGCTTTTTCCGACTGCAACACTGCCTGCAATGCCAATAATAAAAGGGGGCGCAGCGTTGGTCGCACCAAGAAAGTTTTGCAGCACTGAGTTGCGATTCTTACGTGCAGCAATATAAAGGTTGAGTAAGCGAGCGAGTGGAAGGTAGATCTCTACTGATTCTTCCATGGTTAGGTTTTCATTCACCCCTTGCAGCTCTTTTAAGTCTGCTTCGGACAAAGTCATAGGCACTGAATTACGCAATTCAGCCCATTGTTGCCGATTAAAAGAGAGGTATGGTGTCATAGTTGTCCTAACTGTTTTTTTGCCGCCTAGAAGTTGCGAAAATACATCATGCGAATCAGAAAGCAAATCTCTAGCAAGTCAGATTCATCATTTTATCGATAAAACTGTGCGAAATTTCAGCAAATCAAAGGAATCTCAGCAAAAAAAATACTTTTTTCAAATTAGCTATTGCAAGCTAGAAAATCATTCAATAGAATGCGCACCACTTATGCCGACTTAGCTCAGTAGGTAGAGCAACTGACTTGTAATCAGTAGGTCACCAGTTCGATTCCGGTAGTCGGCACCATTCCCTCCTGTTTTAGGAACAGGGTAGTGAGAATGGTTGAAAAATTTGGAGGGGTTCCCGAGTGGCCAAAGGGAGCAGACTGTAAATCTGCCGGCACTGCCTTCGATGGTTCGAATCCGTCCCCCTCCACCATATTCTTTAGGAAATAGCTCGAAGAGTTACGTGTGCGGGCATCGTATAATGGCTATTACCTCAGCCTTCCAAGCTGATGATGCGGGTTCGATTCCCGCTGCCCGCTCCAATCACAATTTGTTGCTGATATAGCTCAGGCGGTAGAGCGCATCCTTGGTAAGGATGAGGTCCCCAGTTCGACTCTGGGTATCAGCACCAGCTCTCAAAGCAAAATTTTCCTTTTGATATATACTTTATCACCAATAAGTTTGGTTACGTGGTCATTCGCGCCACTTAAATCCGTACCTAGAGGGACAACTCATGTCTAAAGAAAAATTTGAACGTGTAAAACCGCACGTAAACGTTGGTACTATCGGCCACGTTGACCACGGTAAAACAACTCTAACTGCAGCTATCTGTACTACTCTTGCAAAAGTTTACGGCGGTGCTGCTCG
>NZ_JADILO010000058.1 GCF_015278125.1 Vibrio fluminensis | reverse complement strand
GAAAGATACCAAGCGGACAGGTCGTGCTTCTATAAAAACCTTATGGCAAGGATGGTTTAGGTTACAAACCATCCTTGAAGGGTATGAACTCGCTAAGTCTCTTGAGCAACAAGACTTGTGATCAAGAGACAGGCTCAGGCGTCCTTTTTTCTTACCTGTAATTTGCCTCTTACCTTCTCAATCCCTCATCATTTGCTGCTCATCTGCAAATTTGTGAGCCATCTGGTCTTATCAGACGCTCAAACCGACATAATGGTTACACCAATCGCATTCTTGCCTATGCAGCTTGACTTTGTGGGTATAGAATAACTTTTGCTTAACAACCAACGATAACGAGAAACAAAAAACCATGTCAGATGACCAATCACAAGAACTCACCGCTGAAGAACTGTTCCGCCAGCAAGCGCTTGATTACCACGCAAACCCAGTACCCGGGAAAATCTCCGTCGAGCTAACTAAACCCGCGGAAACAGCTAAAGATCTAGCACTCGCATACAGCCCTGGCGTCGCCGAGCCTGTACGTGAAATCGCGCAAAACCCAGATAACGTCTACAAGTACACATCAAAGGGTAATATGGTTGCGGTGATCTCAAATGGTACGGCAATTCTTGGTTTGGGTAACTTAGGTCCTCTGGCTTCAAAGCCGGTAATGGAAGGTAAGTCGCTACTGTTTAAACGCTTTGCGGGACTCGATTCAATTGATATTGAAGTGAAACACCGCACTATCGAAGAGTTTGTCGATACGGTAGCCAATATCGCCGATACCTTTGGCGGTATTAACTTAGAAGATATTAAAGCCCCAGATTGTTTTGAAATTGAAAAGCAGTTAATTGAGCGCTGTGATGTGCCTGTCTTCCATGATGATCAACACGGTACTGCGATTGTTACTGCCGCAGGTATGCTCAATGCAATTGAACTGCAAGGTAAGAAGCTAGAAGAGGCAACCATTGTTTGTCTTGGCGCAGGTGCTGCTGCTGTTGCATGTATGGAACTGCTGATTAAATGCGGTGCAATGCGTGAGAAAATCTACATGCTTGACCGTAAAGGTGTAATCCACACTCGTCGTGATGACCTGAACGAATACAAAAAGCTATTTGCCAATAACACCGACAAACGCACTCTAGAAGATGTTATTGAAGGCGCAGATATTTTCCTTGGTGTATCTGGCCCTAACTTACTACCACCTGAAGATCTTAATTTGATGGCAGACAACCCTATTGTCTTTGCTTGTTCAAACCCAGATCCTGAAATCAAACCGGAATTGGCACATCAAGTACGTGATGATTTGATTATGGGTACCGGACGTAGCGACTACCCTAACCAAGTCAACAACGTTCTCTGTTTCCCATTTATCTTCCGTGGCGCACTAGATGTACGCGCAAGCGAAATTAATGATGAAATGAAGCTTGCTGCTGTAGAAGCCATTCGCCAGTTAGCCAAAGAACCAGTGCCAACCGAAGTACTTAAAGCAGCTGGAGTTGAAACACTTGAGTTTGGCGCACAGTACATTATTCCAAAACCAATGGATCACCGCTTACTGCCACGCGTAGCCAAAGCGGTCGCGCAAGCGGCTGTCGATTCTGGCGTAGCGCGTATTGAAATGCCTGAAGGGTATATGGCGTAGCGGAACGCTGCGCTACGGATGCGGGATTACGGAACGTGAAACGAGGCTTACGGAAGTGGGAACGTTCGGCTTCGCCTCTCTACGGAAATGAATGGTGACTAGTCTCAGTTCTAGAATCTCAATTCTCAAATCTTTGCTCTAAAACACAAAAACCGCAGCTAATGAACTGCGGTTTTTTTATGTTCTGGTTTTCTAACCATCTGAACTGGTGCTTTAATTCAGATGCAGCAAGAATACACTAACAATTATTCGTCGAACGCTTCAAATTCGATGCCCATTTCGGTCATTAGCTGCTTCGCTTCTGATGGAATATCATCTGGGCGATCTTTACGTAGATCTTCATCTGTTGGCAACGGTTGACCTGTGTAAGCATGTAGAAATGCTTCACAAAGCAGCTCACTATTCGTTGCATGGCGTAGGTTGTTAATTTGACGGCGTGTACGCTCATCGGTTAACACCTTTAATACTTTCAATGGAATTGAAACAGTAATTTTCTTTACTTGTTCGCTTTTCTTTCCATGCTCAGCGTATGGGCTAATGTATTCGCCATTCCAGTCTGCCATTGCGCACCTTCGTTATTGTTAGTCAGTAGTTTTTATAGAGTGTAATTTTAGCGGCTTTTAAGGCTACAAGCAAAGACATATAGACGTCTAGATGTATTGACGTCTCACATTAACAACAGTAAAGTAGCGTAAATGGATTGTGAATGTGATGTATCAATACACGAAGAGTACATATATCGCATTCAAGCTGACAAGTCACTATTGTTCTGGAAGGATACGTTTATGAGCACCCACAAGCCGGCTACTATTGCAGTTCGCACTGGCATCGAGTCCGACACTCAACACCATGCCGTGGTCCCACCAATTTATCTTTCTACTAATTATGGTTTTCCTGCTTTTGGTGAAGTACCAAAATACGATTATACCCGATCGGGCAACCCAAATCGTGGCTTATTAGAACAAACTCTGTACGAATTAGAATCCGGCAAAGGTGCGGTCATTACCAATTGTGGTACTTCTGCTCTCAATTTATGGGCGACGACGTTTCTTGGTCCTGATGATTTAATTGTAGCGCCGCATGATTGCTATGGTGGCAGCTACCGACTGTTTAATACCCGAGCGCAAAAAGGCGACTTCAACGTTCTATTTGTTGACCAATCCGATCCGGTCGCGCTTGCTGATGCGTTAGCGCAAAAACCAAAACTGGTACTGGTTGAAACCCCCTCTAACCCGCTGGTACGAGTGGTCGATATTGCGACTTTGTGTGAACAAGCCCATGCGGTTGATGCCTTAGTGGCTGTCGACAATACCTTTTTGACACCCGTGTTCCAAAAGCCACTAGAACTTGGCGCTGACTTTGTTATTCACTCAACCACCAAATACATTAATGGTCACTCTGATGTAATAGGCGGCGTTATCATCACCAAAACAGAACAACACGCTGAAGAGCTCGCTTGGTGGGGCAACTGCATTGGAGCGACAGGCACCCCATTTGATAGCTATATGACGCTGCGTGGTCTGCGCACCTTAGGCGCACGTATGCGCGTGCATGAAGAGAGCTCACGTGAAATCCTTAGTTATCTAAAAAATCACCAAAGTGTTGGCACAATTTACCACCCTAGCCTACCAGAGCATCCTGGGCATGAGATTGCGCTAAAGCAGCAATCTGGCTTTGGCTCGATGCTCAGTTTTGAATTCGCTGGTAGTTTTGAGCAGCTTAAAACTTTTGTTAGTGCGCTTAAGCTATTCTCTTTGGCTGAATCCCTTGGCGGTGTGGAAAGTTTAATTTGCCACCCAGCCTCAATGACCCACCGAGCGATGGGTGAAATCGCGTTAGCGGAAGCAGGAGTATCTCAACAGCTGCTGCGCCTTTCGGTAGGGCTGGAAGATGTACAAGATTTAATTAGCGATTTAGAGCAAGCCTTTAATGTGGCAGCGGAGGACAACTAAATGAGCGTGGAAAGACAGCTGCATAAATTTGGTGGCAGCAGTTTAGCAAATCCGGAATGCTACCGCCGCGTAGTCAATATTCTTAAAGAATACTCGCAGCAAGACGATTTGATTGTGGTCTCCGCCGCCGGCAAAACCACCAACAAGCTGATAGAGTTTATTGATGGCTTGCACAAAGATGGGCGCCTTGCCCATGAAGCACTACAAGAGTTAAAAAAGTTTCAGACGGATTTAGTCGAGCAACTGCTTGAGGGTGAGAGCAAAGAGACGTTACTCGCTCAACTGAATGATGAATTTAAATTACTTGGTGAGCTGACTGCGCCACTGAGTGAAACCGAACAAGCGTGTGTATTAGGTCATGGCGAAAGCTGGTCTTCGCGCCTGCTTGCCGCACTTCTTAACCAAAATAAACTGCCTTCTCGCGCCCAAGACTCGCGTGTATTTCTGCGTGCTGAAGCAGGCACACAGCCAGAAGTTGACCGCGGCGCTTCTTACCCATTACTCAAAGAAGTTCTCGCGCAGCATGCTCATCACCGCGTGGTGATCACCGGCTTTATGGCGCAAGATAAACAAGGCAAAACCGTGCTGCTGGGTCGTAATGGTTCTGACTACTCAGCAACCGTGATTGGCGCACTCGCCCAAGTCTCTCGCGTGACCATTTGGAGTGATGTGGCTGGCGTTTACAGCGCTGACCCGCGCCTCGTCGCTGATGCTTGCTTGCTACCACTGCTGCGCCTTGATGAAGCCAGTGAACTTGCTCGTCTTGCTGCGCCTGTATTGCATAGCCGCACCTTACAGCCTGTCGCGCAAAGCACCATGGACTGCCATTTACGTTGCAGCTACGAGCCTGAATCCGGCTCGACGCGCATTGAACGTGTGTTGGCTTCTGGTCGCGGTGCAAAAATTATTTCCTCACTTAATGAAGTGTTAATGATTGAACTGCACTTCTCATCAGGGCACGACTTCTTACGTCTTTCTCAAGAGACGTTAGCTGGCTTAACCCGGGCACAGCTCGAACCTTTGGCGTATGAAGCGCAAGATGATCAGCATTGCCTGCGTCTCACCTATACCGCAGAAATTGCCGGTGGTGCACTGAGTCATCTGCAAGATCGTGCCATCGAAGCTGAGATAAAGCTCAAAGAGGGCTATTCGATGGTGGCAGCAGTTGGAGCAGGGGTAACCAAAAACCCGAATCATTGCTACGGTTTCTACCAACAATTGAAAAACGCCCCAGTAGAATTTATTTGCGAATCCGCCTCTGGGTTAAGTTTGGTTGCTGTCCTGCGTAAAACCGAGACCGATACGCTGGTGCAAGGGGTGCATAACCAACTGTTTCAAGCACAAAAGCGTGTCGCGATTGCCCTATGTGGTAAAGGCAACATCGGCAGCAGTTGGTTGAGCCTATTTGCAGAGCAAAAAGTGGAACTCGAAAAACGTCGCGGTATGAACTTTGAATTGGTGGCGATTATCGATAGTCAAACCTACTTGTTTGATACCAATGGTATTGATGCCGCCAAAGCCAATAAGCGTTTTGATGCCGAAGCGGTGGAATACCAACCTGGCGAATGGATCAAACGTTTAGGCGCAATTCAAGGCTACGATGATGCTGTTGTATTAGATGTCACTGCCAGCCATGAACTGGCTGAGCGTTACATCGAAATTGCAGAACAAGGGATGCACCTGATCTCAGCCAACAAAGTGGCAGGCTCTGCATCCAGTGAGTACTACCATCAAGTACAAGATGCGTTTGCCAAAATTAATCGCCACTGGCTATATAACGCCACCGTGGGGGCGGGTTTACCAATCAACCACACCGTCAGAGATCTACGCGAAAGTGGCGATGAGATTATCGCCCTATCGGGCATTTTCTCTGGCACCCTATCTTGGCTATTCCAACAATACGATGGCTCGCAGCCTTTTGCCGATCTCGTGGATTTAGCTTGGCAACAAGGCCTGACGGAACCTGATCCTCGCAATGATCTGGATGGCTCAGATGTGATGCGTAAGCTGGTAATTTTGGCCCGAGAGTCCGGTTTGACGATTGAACCAGGTGCTGTAAAAGTTGAAAGCTTAGTGCCAGAAGAGTTAGTCGATTTACCGCTGGATGACTTCTTAGACAACGGCCACATCCTCAGCGAACTACTGGCAGAGCGACTTCGTAAAGCCCAGCGTGAAGACAAAGTGCTTCGCTATGTGGCTCGCTTAGAGAAAAACGGCAAAGCCACTGTGGGCGTAGAAGCGCTTACCCGTGAGCATGCGCTGGCAAACTTACTGCCATGTGACAATATCTTTGCCATCGAGAGTAAGTGGTATAAAGACAATCCACTGGTGATACGGGGACCAGGAGCAGGTCGAGAGGTTACTGCGGGCGCAATCCAATCTGACTTAAACTTGCTTTCAAGTCAGTTATAACTAAGCAACAAGGCGTGATGGGCAACTATCGCGCCTTTTTTGTATGTAATTATATTGTACTTAAGTAATTAACTTGAGATAGATTAATTATCAACTTGAATAAAATTCATAATCACTTTGTTGACTTTAAACTCTATTCAATACATCCTGTGGACATATAGACGTCTATACGTAAACAACTTCAAGATAGTCATTCTAGTTTGTATCTGTTGAGTATAAGCATCAAAAGGAATTTAAAATAGCGAGTGGCAGAGGCAGCCACAGGGAGAGCAAGATGGGATACACACACGCCAGTCATATCGACGCTTTAAATCAGAATATTGCTGAATTATCGGACAATATCAATGTGTCATTTGAGTTTTTTCCACCGAGCAGTGAAAAGATGGAAGAGACTTTGTGGAATTCTGTCCATCGTTTAAAAACGCTCAAACCAAAATTCATTTCCGTTACCTATGGCGCCAACTCGGGTGAACGCGACCGTACGCATTCAATCATCAAAGATATTAAGTCTGCAACCGGGCTTGTGGCAGCACCACACTTAACTTGTATTGATGCGACCCGAGAAGAGCTGATTCAAATCGCGGATGATTACTGGTCAAACGGCATTCAAAGTATTGTTGCGCTGCGTGGTGACATTCCACCCGGTGGCGGTGCACCAGATATGTATGCCTCAGATCTGGTCGAGTTATTAAAAGCGCGTCATGACTTTGATATCTCAGTTGCGGCTTTCCCTGAAGTGCACCCAGAAGCGAAGAGCGCTCAAGCTGACTTGCTTAACCTAAAGCGTAAAGTGGATACAGGTGCTAACCGCGCAATTACCCAATTCTTCTTTGATGTAGAAAGCTACCTGCGTTTTCGTGACCGCTGTGTCGCGGCTGGTATTGATGTGGAAATCGTACCGGGCATTCTGCCAGTTTCGAACTTTAAGCAAGCGTCACGCTTTGCTGCGCAGAATAATGTCAAAGTGCCAGGTTGGATGGCAAAACAGTTTGAAGGGTTAGATGATGATCCGACAACACGCCAACTAGTTGGTGCAAGCCAAGCTATCGATATGGTGCGTGTATTGAGCCGTGAAGGTGTAAAAGACTTCCACTTCTATACACTCAATCGTGCAGAGATGACTTATGCACTGTGTCATACCTTGGGTGTACGTCCTCAAGTATAGTGACTGTAACCCATCCAAAACCAAAATAAATTTCTTAGGTCAGCACTCGCTGGCCTTTTTTTCGCGATGTCAGCTTTTGACCACCCATGTCCCAAACGCTATTGAAGCTGATTTGTCACTCAGGTTCTAAACTCTAAATAACAGAAAGGCCAACCTTTCGGTCAGCCTCTCTAAGCTCTAAGCTCTAAGCTCTAAGCTCTAAGCTCTAAGCTCTAAGCTCTAAGCTCTAAGCAGCTTATTCTACTTCGTCCATTTTACCTAGTAGGTTACGGATACGATCTTGCCATGCAGCGTGCTCTTGCTGCATTTGCTGAGATTTTTGTTCAAGCTCTTCACGGCTTGAGCGTAGTTCAGTTGCTTCAGCAGATAGCTTTTCTTTTTCTTCTTTAAGCTCTTCAACTTCCATTTGAAGAAGTGCGATTGTATCTACTGCTGTTTGAATTTTTGCTTCTAGTTTTTCTAGTACTTCAAAAGACATCTTAGCCTACCTTTGATTTATTCGGTTGAAGTGAAGAACGCTTCACGTATTACCCTCATTCTACTTAGCACAGCCGAGAGACACACGCCCTATATTTGATATTGTGCGCTATTCGCGCAAAAAAACACCAGTTACTGACATTTACCTAACTTTATCACTTGATGGCTAAGCCTAACTGTGCCGAATAGACGCAAAACTTAGACTCGCCATGCATTGAGGTTACAGCTAGCAATGCTTTAACTAAACACTTTACAGTGCTTTATTGATCAAATTCAATCTCTGCGCAGCAAAAAGGCAAACGTTTTCTTTTTGATGTGGTAGAATCGCGCCAAAATTTAGTTCCTTCCATAAACCTATTTGGAGTCATCATGAAACGCGATTTAGCAATGGCATTTTCTCGAGTCACTGAAGGCGCAGCACTAGCCGGTTATAAATGGCTTGGTCGTGGCGATAAAAACGCTGCTGACGGTGCCGCGGTTGAGGTAATGCGCACCCTTCTCAATAAAACTGAGATCAGCGGTGAGATTGTGATCGGTGAAGGTGAAATTGATGATGCGCCGATGCTTTACATCGGTGAGCAAGTGGGAACTGGTGGTGATGCCGTTGATATCGCTGTCGACCCTATCGAAGGGACACGCATGACAGCGATGGGTCAATCGAATGCATTGGCCGTATTAGCCGCTGGCGAAAAAGGTAGCTTCTTAAAAGCTCCTGACATGTACATGGAAAAATTAGTAGTAGGTCCCGGAGCAAAAGGCTGCATTGATCTAAACAAACCACTGAAAGAAAACCTAGAGAACATCGCAAAAGCGTTAAACAAGTCACTAGATACTCTGGTAGTTACGACCCTAGCGAAACCTCGCCATGAACAAGTTATCGCAGAAATGCAAGCAATGGGCGTACGCGTATTCGCGGTGCCTGATGGTGACGTAGCCGCTTCTATCCTAACGTGTATGCCTGATAGCGAAGTGGACGTAATGTACTGCATTGGCGGAGCACCTGAAGGCGTGGTTTCTGCCGCGGTGATCCGCGCATTAGATGGCGATATGCACGGTCGTTTGCTGCCTCGCCACGAAGTGAAAGGCGATAACGAAGAAAACCGTATCTATGGCGCCGCAGAATTAGCTCGCTGTAAAGAAATGGGTGTCGAAGCTGGTATCGTACTGAAAATGGAAGACATGGCGCGTAGTGACAATGTGGTCTTTTCAGCCACCGGTATTACGAAAGGTGACCTGCTAGAAGGCATCACTCGCCAAGGTAATATCGCAACCACAGAAACTCTGCTAATCCGTGGTCGCTGCCGCACGATTCGTCGCATCAAGTCGATCCACTACTTGGAGCGTAAAGACCCTGAAGTACGCGACATCATTCTGTAATCGTTCGCGAAAAATTGAACAAGGGTGGCTAAATGCCCTGTCTCTTGATCACAAGTCTTGTTGCTCAAGAGACTTAGCGAGTTCATACCCTTCAAGGATGGTTTGTAACCTAAACCATCCTTGCCATAAGGTTTTTATAGAAGCACGACCTGTCCGCTTGGTATC
>NZ_JADILO010000057.1 GCF_015278125.1 Vibrio fluminensis | reverse complement strand
GTTCCATCGTTACCATTTCCAGTTCGTATTGTTGCGGAGTCGGTTCTTGAAGCATATCGGAGTATCCATATTTCGATACCCCTATTAGATCAAAGGTCTAGCTCGAAAGCTAGACCTTTGTCAGCAGTCTGACAGCAACTCAATGAGTTGCTGTTTTTCTATCTATATCTAACCTGATCTATTCTCAAGCAACCGTTGATCAAAAGCTTTGACTCTAGCGATAAAAGCAGGCTTATCAGCGTCGGACACTGATGAAGCAAGCGGCAGATCGGCTTTCATTGGGTCAACGGCGCGATTGCGCACTAACACTTCAAAGTGCAGGTGTGGTCCAGTTAAACGGCCGGTCGCCCCAGACAGCGCAATTTTCTGACCACGTTGAACATATTGCCCTTTCTTAACCAGAAATTTATCCAGATGCAGATAACGCGTTTTATAGACACTGTTGTGCTCAATCACCAAATATTTGCCCGCATAAGGATGATTTCTCACCCCGATCACTTTGCCATCGCCGATTGAATATATCGGAGCGCCAACTGGGGTGGCGAAATCTGTACCATTATGTGGCGTCACTCTTCCGGTGACGGGGTGTTTACGCTTGGGATTAAATGGTGAGGTAATTCGGCGATACTGCCTATCGATTGGATAACGGTTAAACGCACGCTCCAAACTATTACCTTCGCGATCGTAAAACCGCCCGTCCTCAGCAAGAAACGCCGCGACTTCTCCGCGCGCTAGCTTAAATGAAATCGCTTGAATCTCACTATTACCAGTCGCATGCTCACCAAGATATTGCTCTTTGACTAATACATCAAAGCGATCTCCTGCCCTTAACGCGCGCGAGAAATTGAGCTTATCTTTCAATACTCGGGTTATGTTCGTGATCTGCTTAGACGAAAGCCCAAGTTTATGTGCAGATAAGGAAAAGCTGCCATCAACACTTCCCGAATAGAGGTTCTCACGCCACGTCGAGGGGGACTCCGTAAATTGGTAACCAAACTCCCCATTTTGCTCCCGGCTATAGATGGCTTTCTCTACCAAACTAATATGGTAAGTCAGGCTATTGAGTTGCCTTGTCTGTTTATCGAGTGAAAATTCTAAGTAGTCACCCGGCTTAATAGTATCCAGTTGCAAGGTCGCATGGTCTGCTGAGAGTATCTGCTGCAAATCTGTATAGGGAAGATTCCAGTCGGAGAAAATACCACTTAGGGTATCGCCCACTTTTACAAAGTAGTGAACCCGTATTGGTTGATCCGGTTCGGAGCTATTCGCGGCTTTAGTGGCAGGTTGATAAGCGGTGACTTTAATTGGTGCTGCGGGCTCTGGCTCAATCGGCTGCTCGGAAATAAGCGCTGCAACTGCAAATGCACTAAGCGCAACCGCTACTAATGTCAGTCTGATTTTGTTCATGGGTAAAAGCATTGATGAATTTTAGTTATGTTATAACATAACAATTAATCACCAAATCAGACAAATGTTAATTTGTAAGTCAGACAATGAGGAAGACTCACTGCTCCCTCATCCATTTATCCAAACCATTCAGATCTTGATACCCAAGCATAGCTTTCAGATCAACGTAATCAATCACCCAACACGATGCCTTCTCGCCTTGGATCAGCACCACCTATCATCTGACCTTCGGTAAACACCACACCTTGCAGACCGGAATTCAAATCACGAATATCGACCTTGTAGCCCATCTCCTCAAGTGCCGGTTTAAGCTTTTCCGCGTCAGTGCCTTGCTCCAAATCATAACTGCCAAAACGGTTGAGCATACGCGGCATATTGATCGCCTGTTGGATGTCCATGCCCCACTCAAAGTGGGCGATAAGCGTTTGTGCCACATAACCCATAATGCGAGAGCCACCCGGCGAGCCCAGTGCCATATAAGGTTTGCCCTCTTTCATCACAATGGTTGGTGCCATTGACGAACGTGGGCGCTTGCCCGGCTCAACGCGATTGGCGATTGGGTAACCATTTTTGTGTGAAGCAAACGAGAAATCGGTCAGTTCGTTATTAAGCAGAAAACCGTTGCTCATCACCCGTGAACCGAAGCCATTTTCAATCGTACTGGTCATGGAGATGATGTTGCCCTGCTTATCAACAATTACAATGTGGGTAGTACTTGGCAGCTCAATTGATTGGTCATCAGCTTGTGCAATACGCTGGTTCCAAGGTGGATTACCAGGCTCTACTTGATCAAGAGCTTTCCCGGATTTAATCAAACGAGCTCTATCAGCCAAGTAGTCAGGATCAAGCAAGCCATGTGGCATTGGGACAAAATCCGTATCGGCGATGTAACGTCCACGATCAGCAAAAGCTAAACGTGAGGCATCACCAATGATCTGCCACGATTGTGGATCATCCGCGCCCATTTTGCTCAGCTCAAAGTGCGACGTAATCCCAAGGATCTGCCCGACAGTTAATGCACCTGAACTCGGTGGACCCATGCCACATACTTGATACTGACGATATGGTGTACAAACTGGCTCTCGCTCGATAACTTTGTAAGTAGCAAAGTCCTCAACAGCCAGCGAACCGGGGTTATCCGTGATGCCTTGAACTTTGCTGACAATATCTTGCGCGATCTTGCCACGATAGAAGGCTTGCTCGCCCTCTTTCGCCAGTAATTCTAGCGTCTGAGCATACTCGGCATTTTTCAACAGGCTCCCTTGCTGCAAAGGCTGTCCGGATTCAGTAAAGAAGTAACGCTTAGTATCTGGATAACGGCTTAGTCGCTCGTTATCACGCGCAATCGAGCTTGCCAAACGCTCCGATACCTCAAAGCCATCTCTTGCAAGATCAATCGCGGGCTTAAGCAAACTTGCCCATTGCTGCTCGCCATATTGGCGGTGAATGTCAGCAAGCAGCTTTACTGTGCCGGGCGTACCGACAGATCGCCCACCGACAACCGCATCAAAGAACTTAAGTGGCTCGCCGTTTTCATCCAGAAACAGCTCCGGTCTTGCTGCTAGCGGCGCGGTTTCTCGACCGTCATAGGTGGTGAGATGTTGCTTCTCAGCACTGTAGTAAACCAGAAATGCACCGCCACCTAAGCCTGAAGATTGCGGCTCAACCAAGCCTAATACGGTCTGCACTGTCACTAAAGCATCTGCGGCACTGCCACCGCTTTTCAACACTTGATAACCAGCCTCCACCGCCAACGGATGCGCCGCAGCAACCACAAATTCTTTGGCAGTTACGCTCTGTTTTGCATTGATTTGACTGGTGAGTTCAGGCGCGACACTGTCTGCCACGTCGGCTGAGAAAGCCATCGTTGAAGTAAAAACTAAACCTAACGTAATCCAGTACTTTCCACTCATAGCAATCCCTACTAAATAAAATGATAAGTCTCAGTATAGACTGATAATTCCTTACGCTAAGGCTTTACGAGTACGAAACTTAACTAGCCTCATACCTGCTAATAAAATAACGGTAGAAATGTGATAGAAAAAAAGGCGAACCAATAAGTTCGCCTTCGTCACTTGCTCCCGAGCAATTCAGCATCAATTGACGACTTTTAGGTTTTCATAGAGGTCAGAGAGGGTTTATTACTTTGCACTCTCATCTTTAAATATATTGAGAGAAAGACCACCAGATAAAGCATTGTTTTGCGACTGCTTCTTTATAATTCTTTCAATTGTGCGCCCATACTCTTCATCACTCATGCTACGCCAATAATCTTCCTTGCGCTTAGTTTGCTTATCATATTCAGCAGTAGTTGGATCTTTTAAGCGGGATTCTTCTAGCTCGAGAATGTCCGGCATCGGTTGACTCACATCCATATAGCGCTGGATAGCGTTCCACAGCCTATGATATTCCATCACTCTCTCACTATTTCCAATTAGTGTCCCGATTGGCACTGAGAATTTTGAACCATTATACCGGTGCGCCAATACCAAACCGTAGCAAAGGAAACCTTGCTGTGTAGGCACGGAAGCTAAAATACAATCAAACTCAATAAACGGATGGCTATACCGCACTTTGTTATGGCCTTTATATAACGTCACCATCCCCGTACGTCGGTTGATTTCAAATTGCTTGCGTATCTCTACCAACCATCTGAAATACCAAGGTGACCAATAGCCGCGATTACATAGTTCAAATTGCAGCCAAATAATCGCGGCGGGTAACGTTACGTATGTTCCAAATGGTATAATCGCCTCAGTCAGTGCTTGATTCCAATCGATAAAATCAACAGCAACTGCAATTAGGCTAGTGAGCAAAAATAACGATGAGAATAACTTCACCATAATTGCCCCACCAGCAGAAATAAATAGATATAACGTTGACCAACTACTTAATGTCCCACTGATTAAGTACTCTTCATTCCAAGATGGACGAATATTTTTATTTTCCTCCTTAAACTCTTGCCATTCTGAAGGGGTTTTCTCGCGATATAAACCAGATGGAATACTTTCATCGCTCTGCGTAAATGAAAGTACTGTTTGTCCCGAACTAACTAGCTTACCAAGTACCCCTTTTTTTGACCTAGGAGGCTGGGGAGGTATCTGATTTGAATCGTAAGCACTATTGCTGTACTGATGTAATGATATCGTCACGCTTAAACTCCCTTAGCTTTGGCCCAATAAGGCTGTGATTCTACGCTAAAGTCTGGATGATTGTATTTATTCGCATCTTTCACAAGATCATTCTTTACCTGTTGTAGAACTTCCATCTCTGGCTGAGGAAAAATAAAATCGCCCACTTTCAGCTGTACTCTCGCATCAATATTTATTCGGTAGCGTACAGAATTATTATAAAATGCAATAGACTTCGGTACTTTTAACGTACTACAGAAGAAATAAGCTCTACCTTCAGCAAATTCGACCTGCTCTACCGCTGCAATAGCCATACTTTTAACTGGCCATGCTGTTAGTTCACTAAAACTCTCTTTTACATTATCATTCGATAAATACTTAAGCTTAGCTCGCTTGACTAACTGAACTTGCTCTAATACTTGCTGAGCTTCAAACTTAATTTGTACGTCACTCATATTCAACAACTGAGCAAGGTTATTTCTCACTAATAATACGTGGGTAACACCCTGTTTCTCCAGCGCTTCCCTCTTTAATATGTGGTAAGGAATACGATCTACCGGCATCACTTCTAGTGACAAATTAACAAATTGATTGAGCAATTGCTGGTAGGCCCATTCAGGTTCATTCGTTAAATACTTTAGTTTGTCACTCGTTGTCAGTTCATGACCAAAGGGACCATTGCTTAACCACGTTTCTATTGGGGTATCAGTAAACAAATAGACAATTAGACCGCCAGTTAACGCTAGAGCTAAACCGATCCAACCTATCGGGCCAAGCAGTAAGAACGTTGTAGAACTAGCAAAAATAGTCCCAGAAAAAGAAGCTATAGCTGTACCTAGCGCAAACATTCCCATTCCAATGGCTGCATCTGTATCTCGTTTAGCTATCAATCTGTGAGTATCCCAAGCAGCTAACGCTGCAGTAAATAACCCTGCAAATGTTCCTGCCATGCCCAATCGAGTTATATTGCTTTGTAAACGTATATCAACAAAGTTATTTTTCATCATCGAACCAAAGCGCTTTATCGTACCTTTCTTAAACTGATAATTGGTACTCGCATTAGACCATGAGGCTAGTTTACCTTTTCCTTGAGTAAGATAATTGTGAGTCGCCGTAGCTGCAATTCCTATATCAGCTGAGGCACTTATTATGTTTGATAATGAATAAATAATATCATTTTTGTCACTCTGTTGAATTGCATTCCTAACATTAAATACCTCAACCATCATCAACCAAACCGGCATTTTTAACTTCTCATAGGCATTGCTTTTATTTATACCCTTATCTTTCAGTTCTTTGATACCGTCTTTATTTAGTTTTAAATATTCATCTACCTCGGAATCTTGGGGAAACATCACCATATCCACTGCCTGATGTTTCATGGTATTAACTGTCTTATCAAACTGCTTTTTATTGGTAGCAAATATTTTTTGTTGTTGGTCTAACGCTACATTACCAAAACTATTTCTTGTTCCTCGACTGCCATACTTATATTGCTTTGCTCCACTAGGGTTAAAGCCAAGGTCGCCACTAGGTAAACCGCTAAGGCCGACTAGTACGCCACTAATTTTTCCACCTGTCACTGGGGTATAAGTCATATCAGCAAGAGGACCACCGCCTATTGCTTTGGCTAATGCGAGAGAATCAGCATAAATGCTGTTGAAAGAAATCCGAACTGCGCCTTCTCCGGAGAGCAATCTATTTTGAAGCATCAAACTGCCGGCAAACAAATTGCTTAAAGTTGCATCGATAGTATTAATCACGCGTCTCAGTAGTACAAAATCCATACTATTCGATTCATCTTCCAGCGCTAAGGTAGCACTTTCCAATTGAGAGACGCTTTCAGGTGAAAGCTTTAAACCATCTTTTGTCCAATTGGCAATTTGCGCAAGTGTTACCCATCCAGAACCATCGTTGAAAGGCTCTGGAGGAGTGTATGAACCGTCTAGTGTCGCAGGGGTTTCCGGAAATACAATTTTACTCAGCGCACCATTTTCTTCTCTACTGACTAACCTACACACATCCTCTAAATATTTAGATTCTTTGCGCTCACTTTCGGGCAATAGTTGATCTTGTGTTGCTGGCGAGGTAATGAGCAGTGAGTTACATTGATTAACCAGTAGGTGAGCACCTAATCCATTGGCATCATCCAAACTGGTAATGTCGCGGAACGCATTAATTAATACCTCTGAACTTAGTGTCTTTAACAATCCTTTTTGTAGCTTTTCGATATCTTTTAAGCACGCTTTACGCTCTTTAGTGCGTAAAGAGCAGGCATATGTACTGCCATCTGATCGTTTGAGTTTATCGATATATTTATGTGCTGGGTTATCTGCCTCACCAAACTGCCTTGGCAGAATAAAAGTATTCACTAATAAAGCACTGTTAAAGTGTGGCTGCTTTGCAGCGTCCATCTGTAGCAACTGATAATAGTTTATCGCACTCTGTAGAGTTGAAACTTGCTGTCGAAGCTCTTGAATCGGGTCGTCTAAAACTATGTATCGGAGGTGCCTTTCATGAGCATCTTGTAATACATTTTGGCTCTGTTCTCCTTTCCAATATTCATTCGAATCGATAACCTCCCCAGAAGATTCACTCAGCTTCTCGACAAGACAACTCGACGCTGCACCATATTCGTAACCTTCAACGTTAGAAAAGTGTCCTTCTCTAGTTAATGCTTTTTTTGCTTGCTGGTAGCACCGTGTCAATATTTCTCCTGAGAGATCTCGATTGTAAGCAACAGGTGCTGCAGTCGACATTTCAGCACCTAACTCTCTAGACCTCATCTCTGGAAGCTCTGTTGCGTGATGTGGCATGCATTTAAGAGCTTTAAACTGCAATACAAGTTCCGCAGGATTGGCTTCCAAATAGTTTAATCGCGCAGCACTTAATGGAACTTCTGAAAAAGCAAAACGTACATCTGTCGATTGGCCATTATCTTTATTTGGAAACCAAATTTCGTTCAGTGTTGTACCTGTTGACTCTCTGGTTATATTGGCTTTAAACGGTTTATCGCGGCCTTCTCGATAGGCATATAAATTGACGTCATTAAATTCAAATTGTCCTGATTGCGTTGCACTTATTTCTATTTCTCTCCATATTTTTCCCTTATAGGCAATATAAAGAAAGCCAGATCTCGCAGGAGCCATCCGTTCTAATTCAGATTTGGAGCTATCTAGATCAGCAAGTACTGAGATAGGAACCACAGATTGCACACGGTAATCTTGCGGCCGCTTGTATGTTTTTCTTTTAACAGCCTCGACATTTTCATACAACGGCAACAATATCGGCTCATCATCACTATCAATGCTCAACCAAACGTTGCGCGGTTCTATTTCTGCACTCCAATCCCACGTGTACATGGTCGTATCTTCAAGCTCAGGATCTATTTTTTTTGTGTCTTCCAAAGCAATACGTTGGTTCATATCTGTTTGATCGTAAAATGCGATTTTTTGCTTATCTGAGTGCTGAATACCGGTTATTTCGAGTAAAAATATTTTTCCATCACAAGCAGGGTTAGAAGTAAACTTAGGCGTCATGTTTCACCTCATGCAAAGTTGCGTTTTGATTAGGAATATTGTTCGAGTTGTGTTTTTCGGTTGACACCATCTTATCCATAACATGGAGAGTCAAAGCCTCTGATTGAGATTCAGTCAATCGCCAAATATCGACATCATTAATCTCGCTATCTTCAAAAATATGCTCAATCCACTTAGGAGATTCAGTGATTGTTTGACGAAAGAAACCTACTCCCGAAATAGGTGATAGCCATTTTTTGGTATCATTTAAATCCGAATGTGAGAAAAAATAGCTCGAGACCTCAGGCAAGTAATAGTGAAATATCCCCTTAAGATCTCCCTGAAAGATAACACTTAAACGCTTCCGTAAATGCGTTACTATTCCGTCAAACTCAACATCATTTGACGTATAAAAAAGCAACGTATTCTCTTGAGGTAGGCTTGATAAAAATGGGTCTTGTGGAAACAACTCAACAATCAATGGACTTTTATCCGCTATACCTTCTAGAACTGTTTGTTGATAAAGATAGTTAATATTCCGCTCTTGAAATTTTTGGTAAATTTCTTGATGCATATTGGGATAATAAGATATTAACGCTAAACGCGGAGATTTAAGGTTCATGAGGGCTCTCCGTTATTAACACATGGACAAGTATCTAAAGGACAACTACCGTCAGGCTTTTTCTGACATGTCATCGTCACCGCTGTTGATTGTCGTAGATCAGCCAATACTTGTTGTTCCAATGCTGGAGTTACAACAAACCGTTTTAGCTCTTCTGGATTATCCGGCGACTCCACCCCTAATGGATTCTCTGCTATCTTCCCACCAAACCCACTTCCGCTGCCTGCGCTGCCGCCGGAGTTGAGGTTAATGGTCGCGCCGGAAATCGTTACGCCTGATGCATCGATTTTGACGAAGTTACCGCCCACTTTGAATGTTTGCTCGCTACCCGCTTCAATCACTATTTTGGCGCCACTTTGTAGGTGCACCTCGGTACCGGCATCAACTGCATGTAAATTTGAGACCTTCTGGTGCAAGCTGCCATCAACCACAAGAGATTTGTCTTTGTTGACCTTGGTTCTGCTTTCACCCGTCACGACTAAATGCTGGTTGTTGTCCACCTGAGTAAAACGGTCGTTTTCTACAATAAGGTGTTGGTCACGCTTAATGTGAGTGCTGTGATCATTGAGAATGTCTGCCGCAAAATCCTTTTGCGCGTGCAGGTAGACTTTCTCTGTACCGGCTTGGTCTTCAAAACTCAGTTCATTAAATCCTTCACCTTGGTGGGTTTCACTGCGCAATACGGTTTTGGTTTTGTCTTCCGGTAAAGCATAAGGCGGCGTGTTGGTGGCGTGATAAGTTCGCCCAGTGATGATCGGCTGATCAGGATCGCCATGTAAGAACTCAACTATCACCTCATGCCCAATACGTGGCACAGCCATAAAGCCGTATTGCGCTCCAGCCCAACCTTGTGACACTCGAACCCAACATGAGCTTTGCTCATTGCCACCGGAGTAACGGTCCCAAGGAAAATGCAGTTTCACTCGTCCATGCTCGTCACAATAAATTTCTTCGCCTTCGGGACCGACAACAATCGCAATCATTGGGCCATCAACCTGTGGTTTAGGTTGTGGCTCTGCACGCCATGTTTTATCGGCGGGGATCACTTTAAATTGGTTGTTGTAAGTGGTTGCGCCGCTGCCACCCTCTTCTTCGAGCGCTTGCGGCTGAGTGCCTTGATGGCTCACTTCTACCACCAGCCAGTCTCGGTTCGCCGCGAGCTCTAAGTTCTCAATCAAATCAAACTTCACCCCTGCATGTAGAGCTGGATGATTACTCTTACCGAGTGCGGTGTGGGATTCGCGCCTTAAGTATTCTAGTCGGTATTGGCTAAATGCTTTACCGCTCTCATCGTCTTTATAGCGCCCTGGAAAGTCGTAATGTTCGTATTGGCGATGTTGAAAACTTAAATCACTGCCAGTTTGAGTTTGAGCAAAGCCGTAGCTGGGCTTTTTAAAGCTGTAATCTTTAAGCTCTAAGTGGCTTGGTTCAGTTTGGTGGGCAATCGCAAAGTGCGAGATATACGGCTCATTCATCACGCCACTTGCCATGCTATTGTGTGTAACAGGCTGGGCGTATTTAGCAATCAATGCGCTGTCATCAACAAAAATCACCGAGTGTTTCGAGTCGGTCTGTTCAATGTAATAACTGATCCCTTCTTCTGCCGCCAGCCGCTGTAGAAACTCTAAATCGGTCTCACGGTATTGCACGCAAAACTCACGCGAAGCCGGCGTTCCCGTGAGGGCAAAACTGAAATCTTCGATCCCCATTTCTTGCAATAAGGTGGTGATGATTTCTGGCACGGTCTTGAGTTGGAAGATACGGCTATTCTGGCGTAAAGAGAGGCGTTCAAGTGCGGGCACTAACACTATGGAATACAAGGTATGGTGATGGCCAATCTCGCCCTGAGCAAACTGGCGCACAATGCCGTGGACATGCTGCACGGGCTCGCCATCGATACTCATCATCAGGTGAGCGGGTTTATCCACTACGTCCTGCACCGCAATGCTGGATTGTCGACTCGCAAGCTCGATTTTGTAGCGAAAACCAAAATAGGGTTCAGCGCCATCCCATAATGAT
>NZ_JADILO010000056.1 GCF_015278125.1 Vibrio fluminensis | reverse complement strand
TTTTACCATTTGCTTCCTTCAGATTTCACCTCACGGTGAACACCCTTGCATAGGCTAACGGTTCTCGCTCGACTGAGCCCGTAGAGGACTTTCACCTCCTAGATCAACGCCATGCTCGGCGCACGCAAAAAAATCCCCAGCAAAGCTGGGGATCTGTAATATTCAATCACTCAATTAGCGGCTACTTGTCTGAGTGCTTATCTTTGTACATCTCTTCGATTTCATTCTGATATTTATCGTGAATTACTTTGCGACGTAGCTTTTGAGTTGGCGTCAATTCACCTTCATCCATAGAGAAAGCTTTTGGCAACAGTTTAAACTTCTTCACCTGTTCAAACTTAGCTAACTCTTGCTGCAGATCATTCACTCGTTTTTCTAACATCTCAATGATTTGGTTGTGCTTAATCAGCTCAACACGATCATGGTATTTGATGTTCAGCTCTTTCGCATATTCTTCCAAGCTATCAAAACATGGCACAATCAGTGCCGATACGAATTTACGAGTATCTGCGATTACAGCAATTTGCTCAATGAAATGGTCTTTACCAATTGCACCTTCAACCACTTGAGGGGCGATGTACTTACCGTTTGACGTTTTCATCAACTCTTTAATACGGTCAGTGATAAACAGGTTACCGTTTTCATCGATATGACCCGCGTCACCCGTTTTCAAAAAGCCATGCTCATCAAATGTTTCTGCGGTCTCTTTTGGCATCTTGTAGTAACCACGCATCACCATCGGACCACGCACTAAGATCTCGTTATTCTCACCGATCTTAACCTGCGCACCAGGCATAGACATACCAATCGAATCCGGGTTGAAGCATTTATCGTCCCAACATGAAACCGTTGCTGTAGTTTCAGTCATGCCATAGCCAAGTTTAACGTTAATGCCAATCGCATGGAAAAATCGACCAATGGTCTCATCTAACTTTGCACCACCACATGGCATAAAGTTAATGCGCCCACCAAGCAGCGCACGTAGCTTAGAAAGGACCAATTTATCAGCCAGTTTGTGAGACTTCTTCAACATCAACGAAGGCTTACGTCCTTCCTGATGACAAACCGCCATTTTAGCGCCCATATTAACCGCCCAAGTGAACATCACTTTGCGAATAAATGGTGCTTTAGCTACTTTCTCGTGAATCGCAGAGAAGATCTTCTCATAAAAACGCGGTACCGCACTCATCACTGTTGGGCGAACTTCACTTAATGCATCGCGTACTTGCATTGTATCTTGCAGGTAGCAGTTCGTTGCACCTTTATAGAGTACGTAGAAAGACCACGCACGCTCAAATACATGCGACAGAGGAAGGAAACATAGTGATACGTCTTCTTGAGAAAGGCTCAATCTTTCATCATGACCTTGCAACTGAGCGGCAATGTTTGCGTAATCGAGCATTACGCCTTTTGGTTGACCAGTAGTACCTGAGGTATAAATCAAGGTCAAAAGATCATCAAGGCTCGCTTGTCCCAATCGCTCATCTAGTTCTGCTTGGTATGACTCACTACCTTTAGCAATGAATTCATTCCATGTAATAGCAAATTCATGCTCTGCGATATCAATGCCTTCCGACATCGCGACAACCAACTCAAGTTGTTCACATTGTTCAAAAATAGAAACCGCAGCATCAAATTGAGCTTGTTCACCAACAAATAGCACTTTTACATCCGCATTTTGCAAAATATATGCAGACTGATCCGCCGTGTTGGTTGGATAAATCGGTACGATAACACCACGCAACTGCATCGCAGCAAAATCAGCGATTGTCCATTGCGGCATGTTGTTAGAGAAGATCCCTATCTTATCTTGAACTCTCAATCCTTGAGCCAATAGTGCAAGTGACATTGCATCCACTTGCTGACCAAATTGCGTCCAGCTGATGCTTTGCCATGAGCCATCAACTTTGTGCTTAAGAGCGGTACGCTCTTTGCCTTTAGCAATTTGTTCGCGAATTCGTTTAACGATGTGAAAATCTAAATTGGCCATCTTTTCTACCTTTAAGCTTACACCTGTAAGCTTTTTGCGCGCACAGTGTACATTTCAAGCAAAAAAAGGCAACTGACACGTATCAAACTTATATAAAAAAGCCCCGAAGCGATAACTCGTTCGAGGCTTTTCTGTACTGTTTAACAGGCTATCTTAACCAATCGCCAAAAAATGCTTAGCGAATAACCAATTAAATTTCAATAATTTGAATCGAAAATCGCCTTACTCTGCGTCACGGCAAACTTCAGCTAAGCGATCTCGTAACCAAATATGTCCTTGGTCTTTTTCATTCGATTCATGCCAGCTTAAATAACCGCTGATAGTCTTGTTGGCAAAAGGCGACGCTAAGATTTGCAGTTGCTCTTTGTTGGCTGCATTTTCTACCATCCAACGCGGTGCAATCGCGACTAATTCTGACTGACCAACCACGTAAAGTAAGTTGCTTAAACTCGCGCCTTCATAGTAAGCAACCACATCCACTCCTTGATACGCTTGCTCAGAAATACTTTGCTGGCCGTGACCTTGAGAGAGCTTAGCATGACGTTCGTTTAACAAGGCTTGTGCCGATATGGTTTGTTGCACTCGAGGGTGAGAGTTGTTCGCCACAACTACAAGCTCATCCTTAAATAGCTCAATATTATGCACGCCTTGTTCATTGTAGCTACGGTAGTCGATCACTGCATCCAAGGATTGGTTACGCATACGCTCAACAATATGTTCATCAAATTGCGCGTCGACGTGCAGTTTTACTTCAGGTGCTACCTGCTGCAAATACGCCATAATCTTCGGAGCAAAACGCATATCACAAGGGCTGCATAGCGATAGATTAAATTGTCGCTCAGAGGTTTCCGGCGCAAAGTCAGCAGTCGGTAATTGATTACGGATCAATTGCAAAGCTTGACGAATAGGAACAAACAGTTGTCTTGCTCGTTGTGTTGGCTGAATACCGCGCCCTTGGCGGATAAATAGTTCGTCACTAAACATTACCTTTAGGCGTGCCACCGCATTACTTACCGCTGGTTGTGACATACCCAAGTTATGTGCAGCTCGAGTAATGTTTTGTTCTTGCATTACGGCATCGAACACAGTTAACAAGTTAAGATCTACGCCACGAAGCACAGATTCCATGCGATTAGTTAAGTGCGGATTTACTAGGTCTTTAGTATCAGTCATCAATCGTATCCCAATTATATATGCAGTTAAGGAGCCAAGAAAAATCAACCACGCTCTTGGCTAAATTCAACGGAAGTAGTTATTCGTTATTGTGATAATTACTTATCGATTGAAACTATCGACCAATTAAATACTTACAAGCAAATAGATTGAGAACTAATCATAATTTTTTAGTATAAATAAGCTTAACCTTCTAATTATCAGTCACTTAACTTTAAGGTAAAAAAAGATAAATTGATGTTTTCAGTCAATAAATTAGCTCTGTAACAGTTTGAAATAGTTGTAACAAAGCCACAACGCTCGCTATCTCAGCTTAAACGTTTGCAACATAACTTGGAAAGTCGACCTTACCCCACAATTGATCAGTCAACTGCGCAGTATCATCCCATTCACCTCGCAGTAACCACTCAACCAGAGCACTTGCAACATCGGGATAATCGACACTCTCTCCTGGCGCTTCATCTAACCATGCGCGCACAACTGATGCATCGAGGTATTCCATGCTCGTCGCCAAACCGAGCGTCTCTAACGTAGCGACATTGGAGAGTTGCTCAAACTGCCCGGTTAAAGGTTTGAGCAACAGTTTTTTGCCGAGTGTCAGTGCTTCTGACGGCAGTTCAAATCCGCCATTGGCAATGATGCCAGAGCAGCGGTTGAGATAATGATGGAATCCCTCGAGGCTCAATGGATTAAATAGGATATTATCTATCTGCTCGGCGGCGATAATTTGCGGATGAAAACAAACAAAGGATTGGCGAGAGAAACGCAGTAACAAATCACTGATGTCTTCCAAGCTCTCAAAAGGCAGGTAAACTAAGACATAAGGCTGTGACTCAACCGACTCTTGGGTCGTGTGTACAATTGGCGGCAAGATTGGCTGGTCAAAATGATACCAATGCAAACCAATATGACGCTGACTTGGCGCGAAGTAGCGAATCACACATTTATCTAACCAGCTCGCCCCATGTAAAGGCACCGAATAGCGGAAAGCGTTCTGGTGGCTGATACTGATCACGGGTTTACCTTGCCATCTTGCAGCCCAAGCCGATACTGGCTCGAAATCGTTGAGAATAAGATCGTATTGAGACAGATCGAGCTGTTTTGCTTCGCGATAGAACTCGCTAAGACTGTTGTTGAGTACCGTTTTAAGGTAGCTCACTTTGCCCTTTTCGGTGGCAAAGGTTAATCCTCGCCGCGTTTGATAGTCACCAAACTCTTGCATCGAAAAATACTTATCTGCCTGTCGACCGGAAAAAAGAAAATCGACCTCTGCGCCTCTTTGTTTGAGTGCCAAACTCATCGCTCTCGCTCGAGCAATGTGACCATTTCCTGTTCCTTGCACGCCGTATAAAATCTTCATTCGTTATACTCCTAGCCACTGTAGTGCAGCGTTAGCACAAGTCACTCCAAGCACCGCACCCAGCAATACATCCGTTAAAAAATGGACACCAAGTAAAATGCGCGACACAGCAATCAAACTAGCCCAAATAAAGGCCAACTCTGCGAGATTTGGATAGAAGCAGCCAAGTAGTGTTGCCATCAAAAACGCAGCAGCAGTGTGCCCTGAAGGCAAACTATAGCGATCGGAAGGAGTGATGAAGGATGGAATTAAGGCGCTCAGTTCTTGCGGTCGACGACGCTTAAATAAATTTTTACTCAGCCAGTAAATGGGGAGCTCAAGACTAAAAGCCATCAAACCCGCCAATAGCAATAACTGCCCGCTATCTCCATCAAGCCACCAAGCTAAGAGCGCAATGACCACGTATAAATGACCATCTCCGGTATGGGACACCGCTCGGCTAATGCGGGAAACGGGATAACTGAAGCGGTTTTGCAGACAAAAAAGTGAAAATGCCAAATCTAATTTGGCAATCGGTTCGATTGAACGCATGCACAATCCTCTCTCTGATAGCACTGATTTAAAACTAAAAGAGAACAATGACAACACCATGAAGTTTTATGGTGATTACCATGACACGACTAATCCGTAATTACCCTTAAGCCATCATTTTTCTACGATATATTTATAAAACAAATGATTAGCAATATGAACAAAGCGATGAAATGTTGCACTGCGCGGAGGAGTGGAAAAAAAATGACCAATTTTGCCATTTACGGTTGACTCATCATGCTGAGTACGGTACTAATTCTATTAACTTAAATATGTGGATTCATTAACTCTCTTAGGAAGTAGTTAACAATGACAAATCATTTCTCTATCCTGCTAAGCCTCCTCCTGATCGTGAACCAATCGCGCGGGTAGGCTGTGGAAGAGAAATAACCACAACGAATTACACAAAACCCGCAACAAATTGCGGGTTTTTTTATGTTCAAATACAGGAAGTAAACGTTTAAATCCCCGTAACAAGCGGATAAACGACGTATAAGGAAGCAGCTATGAACGATCAGGTCATTATTTTCGACACCACGTTGCGTGATGGCGAACAAGCATTGTCAGCCAGTTTGACGGTTAAAGAGAAACTGCAAATTGCTTATGCTTTAGAACGTCTAGGCGTAGACGTGATTGAAGCTGGCTTCCCGGTATCGTCTCCAGGGGATTTCGAATCGGTTCAAACCATTGCCCGTAATATCAAAAATAGCCGAGTTTGTGCACTGTCACGCGCTGTCGCTAAAGATATTGATGCGGCAGCAGAAGCGTTAAAAGTTGCCGAAGCTTTCCGTATTCATACCTTTATCTCCACGTCTACCGTTCACGTGCAAGACAAGCTACGCCGCAGTTATGATGATGTGGTTGAGATGGGCGTTAAAGCGGTGAAACATGCACGCCAATACACCGATGATGTCGAGTTCTCTTGTGAAGATGCTGGTCGCACACCTATCGATAATCTGTGTCGTATGGTTGAAGCTGCAATCAATGCCGGCGCCAGCACGGTTAATATTCCTGATACGGTGGGCTACACCGTACCAAATGAGTTTGGCGGTATTATCGAAACGCTATTTAACCGCGTACCCAATATTGATAAAGCCATCATCTCAGTTCACTGCCACGATGATCTAGGTATGTCGGTTGCAAACTCGATTGCAGCCGTTCAAGCGGGTGCGCGTCAAGTTGAAGGTACCATCAATGGTATCGGTGAACGCGCAGGAAACTGCTCGTTAGAAGAGATCGCGATGATCCTAAAAACTCGTCAAGAACTGCTTGGCGTACATACCGGGCTTAAGCATGACGAAATCCATCGCACCAGCAAGTTAGTCAGCCAGCTATGTAATATGCCGATCCAAAGCAACAAAGCCATTGTTGGTGCCAATGCGTTTAGCCACTCTTCTGGTATCCACCAAGATGGCATGTTAAAGAACAAAAACACATACGAGATCATGACACCAGAGTCGATTGGTCTTAAAAATCAGGCGCTAAACTTAACCTCTCGCAGTGGCCGTGCGGCAGTGAAAAGCCATATGGATGCGATGGGTTATAAAGAAGACGAATACAACCTAGATGCGTTATACGCGGACTTCTTAAAACTAGCCGACCGCAAAGGGCAAGTGTTTGACTACGACCTAGAAGCGCTAATGCACTTCTCTAACCTGCGTGAAGAAGACGACTTCTACAAATTAAACTACCTAAGTGTTCAGTCAGGCAGCGTAATGGCGACAACCAGTATCAAGATCCAATGTGGTGATACTGAGAAGAGCGAAGCAGCAGTAGGCAATGGCCCAGTCGATGCTCTTTACCAATGTATCTACCGCGTGACGGGTTATGACATTGTATTGGATAAGTTCGATCTAACCGCCAAAGGTGAAGGTGAAGATGGTTTAGGTCAGGCTGATATCATCGCCAACTATAAAGGCCGCAAATACCATGGTACCGGCATCTCTACTGACATCGTTGAAGCATCAGGACAAGCATTGCTGCACGTAATCAACAGTATCCATCGTGCTGATGAAATCGAACAGATGAAGCAAAAGAAGATTGCCACTGTATAGGATGACAAACAAACGCTGCTTGTAGCGGCGTTTGAATAAATTAAAAAAGCGGCACAACGCAAAAAAGTTAAAGGACGACCATGACAGACAAGACATACAAAATCGCGGTACTCGCTGGCGATGGAATTGGACCAGAAGTAATGGCTCAAGCAAACAAGGTGCTTGATGCAATTGAAAAGAAACATGCCATTCAATTTGAGCGCGATGCGCATGATGTCGGAGGTATTGCGATTGATAACCATGGTACGCCACTGCCAGAAAGCACTGTAGCCGCCTGTGAAGCCGCCGATGCAGTACTGTTTGGCTCTGTGGGCGGTCCAAAGTGGGAACACCTGCCACCAAACGATCAACCTGAGCGTGGCGCCTTGTTACCTCTGCGCAAACACTTCCAACTATTTTGTAATCTGCGCCCAGCGCAGATCCATTCTGGATTAGAAGCCTTCTCGCCTTTGCGTGCTGATATCTCTGAACGCGGTTTTGATATTGTCGTAGTCCGCGAACTAACGGGTGGCATCTACTTTGGCCAACCGAAGGGACGTGAAGGCGAAGGCGCAAACGAAAAAGCTTTCGATACTGAGGTTTACCACCGTTTCGAGATTGAACGCATTGCGAAGATCGCCTTTGAATCAGCCCGTCTACGCGATAAGAAAGTTTGCTCTATCGATAAAGCCAACGTTCTACAAAGCTCCATTCTATGGCGTGAAGTGGTTGAAGAGATCGCCAAAGATTACCCAGATGTCGAGCTTTCCCACATGTACATCGACAACGCAACCATGCAGCTGATTAAAGATCCTGCACAATTCGATGTCATGCTATGTTCAAACATCTTCGGTGACATCATTTCCGACGAATGCGCAATGATCACCGGCTCAATGGGGATGCTTCCTTCTGCTTCTCTAAACGAAAGTAAGTTCGGTCTATATGAACCAGCTGGCGGCAGCGCGCCGGATATTGCCGGTAAAAATATCGCTAACCCAGTCGCGCAAATTCTATCTGCGGCACTGATGCTACGTTACAGCCTAGGTGAAGAAGCTGCGGCGCAAGATATTGAAGCGGCAGTAAGTAAGGCACTAGCAGCAGGTGAACTTACCGCTGATCTCGCTGGCAATAATCCAGCACTATCGACCTCAGAGATGGGCGATAAGATCGCAAACTACATTCTAAATTCATAATTAAACGCAAACACAACAGAATAATTAAAGTCGTTAGACAATACACTGAAGCCAATGCCTTAGACATTTCCTCTAAGTCATTGGTGCTGCAACAAGGCAGCGATAACAATCCAGCCCGGGAGTTGAGCCCACTCAATGACCGGGGGGAGTGAAAGAAGCTAACGCGGTTGCAGTGACAAGGACGACGAGGAAAAGTAAATGGGCAAAACATTATATCAAAAAGTCTACGACGCACACGTTGCCGTCGCAGCTGAGGGTGAAAACCCAATTTTGTATATCGACCGACATTTAGTGCATGAGGTGACCTCGCCACAAGCTTTTGATGGGCTGCGCGAGAAAGGACGTAAAGTGCGTCAAGTAAGCAAGACCTTTGCTACGATGGACCACAATGTATCAACCACAACCAAAGACATTAATGCTTCAGGTGAAATGGCGCGTATCCAGATGGAAACGCTGTCTAAGAACTGTGAAGAGTTCGGGGTTACGCTTTACGATATCAACCACAAATACCAGGGCATTGTTCATGTCATGGGACCAGAGCTCGGCATTACCCTACCAGGTATGACGATCGTCTGCGGCGACTCTCACACTGCCACACATGGTGCCTTTGGTTCACTGGCCTTTGGTATCGGTACCTCAGAAGTAGAACACGTACTGGCGACGCAGACGCTTAAACAAGCTCGTGCAAAAACCATGAAGATCGAAGTACAAGGTAAAGTTGCACCAGGGATCACCGCCAAAGACATCGTGCTGGCCATCATCGGTAAAACCACTGCCGCTGGCGGTACTGGCTATGTGGTTGAATTCTGTGGTGAAGCCATTACAGATCTTACGATGGAAGGTCGTATGACTGTATGTAATATGGCAATCGAACTCGGCGCCAAAGCGGGGTTAATTGCACCGGATCAAACTACATTCGAATACATCAAGGGGCGAAAATTCTCTCCTCAAGGTGAAGACTTTGACGCAGCTGTTGCTTATTGGTCATCATTAAAAACTGATGACGACGCGGAGTTTGATGCGGTAGTGACATTGAATGCCGCAGACATCAAGCCGCAAGTCACGTGGGGAACGAATCCTGGTCAAGTAATTGCTGTCGATCAACCAATTCCAGCACCAGAGAGCTTCAGCGATCCAGTAGAGAAAGCATCTGCAGAAAAAGCATTAGCCTACATGGGACTCGAAGCAGGAAAAGCACTATCTGAGTACAAAGTAGATAAAGTCTTTGTCGGTTCTTGTACTAACTCACGTATCGAAGACATGCGTGCGGCAGCAGAAATCGCAAAAGGTCGCAAGGTAGCAGATAATGTTCAAGCTCTTATTGTGCCTGGTTCTGAGCAGGTAAAAGCACAAGCTGAAGCAGAAGGTCTAGATACCATCTTTAAAGAAGCGGGTTTTGAATGGCGCCTGCCAGGCTGCTCGATGTGTTTGGCAATGAATAATGACCGATTAGGGCCTCATGAGCGCTGTGCTTCGACTTCAAACCGTAACTTTGAAGGTCGCCAAGGCCGTGATGGTCGCACCCATCTGGTCAGCCCTGCGATGGCTGCGGCTGCGGCAATTGCTGGTCACTTTGTTGATATTCGTGAGTTGGACTAAGGAGAATCAAACATGTCAGGTTTTAAACAACACACAGGCTTGGTTGTTCCTCTAGATGCAGCGAACGTTGATACCGATGCGATTATTCCTAAGCAATTTCTACAAAAAGTGTCGCGCTTAGGTTTCGGCAAACACCTTTTTCATGATTGGCGCTTTCTTGATGACGCAGGTGAGCAACCAAACCCTGAGTTTGTGATGAATGCACCACGCTATCAAGGTGCTTCAATTCTACTTGCACGTGAAAACTTTGGCTGTGGATCTTCGCGTGAACACGCACCATGGGCGCTTGCCGATTACGGCATTAAAGCGATGATTGCACCAAGCTTTGCCGATATTTTCTATGGCAACTCAATCAATAACCAAATGGTACCAGTGCGCTTAACTGAGCAGGAGGTCGATGAAATCTTCCAATTTGTTGATGCTAACGAAGGCGCGCAAGTAGAAGTCGATCTTGAAGCTAATGTAGTAAGAGCGGATGGCAAGGAATACAGCTTTGAAATCGATAGCTTCCGTCGCCACTGCCTACTAAATGGTTTAGACAACATCGGACTGACTTTGCAGCACGAAGATAAAATCGCCGAGTACGAAAGTAACATTCCAAGCTTTTTAGCTTAAAAACGTAAAAAGGTTGGCAGTAGCCAACCTTTTTTGTGTCATTTGAAATATTTACATCTCGGCATAGGTCTAATAGATAACGTGTTAAAAAGATTGAGTAATATCCATGGCTAGATTCGCTATTGTTACCCTTGCACTAGTTTCATTGCCGCTATACGCCGCGCCAGAGGCGAAACTTTGGAGTTATTGGCAGCAAAGCAATGAAAGCAATGCTGCAGAAATCTCCCATCAAGCTTGGCAAGAGATCCTTAATCGCTATATATCCAAACAAGGCGAACACAATCTGTTTGCCTATTCAGCCGTCTCCCAAAGTGATAATGCTAAGCTCGACGGTTACTTAAACCAAATGGCACAACTCAATCCACTGCAATATGCCAAAGAGGAGCAGTATGCCTATTGGGTTAACCTCTACAATGCGATCACTGTCGACCTTATCTTAGAAGAATATCCGGTGAAATCGATTACCAAGCTTGGTGGTTTGTTTAGTTTCGGTCCATGGGATGAGGACGTCATTACCATCAACGGTAAAACCATCACTCTTAATGATATTGAACACCGTATCCTGCGCCCAATCTGGCAAGACCCTCGTACTCATTACGCGGTTAACTGTGCCAGCCTAGGTTGCCCCAACCTTGAGCAACAAGCGTTTAGCGCAGACAACACAGAACAGTTACTTGAAAAGGCGGCAATAAGTTTTATAAACAGTAATAAAGGCGCGCAGATTGAAGGTAACAAACTCATTGTATCTTCAATTTTTGATTGGTTTGCCGAAGACTTTACGATAAATGGTGGGGTAAGAGCGCATCTAGAGAAATATCGCCCAGAACTAAAAAGGGCACCGAGCAAAATTGACTATGAGTATGATTGGTCACTCAACGAAAAACGTTAGTATAAGTCTTGGAGAGCTAAATAAGTCCGTGATTTCTTGCGTTCAAATTATTCTGAGCCTCATCTAAGTTGTAGATTCTTTGTAATTTGTCTCACAAATTACGATAAAAGATAATTGTTCTATTTTTCCGATTAATCTCAATCCGGCAAAAGAAAAAATCCTCAATCAATGTACCCTGTCATTATCGGTTATGCTGGTAAGGTTTATCTTGTGGCAGCAGTATTCACCTGAAAACACACTAATTTCAAGGCGTGGCTGTATTTATATAAACCTACCCGAAACATGTGATAGAGAACTATATAGGATAACTTAAATGAGATTTTTCTTAATTTTCATGGCGTTTGCTTTGACAGGTTGTTTGACGGAAGAAACAAAAAGCAGAGATTGGTACATAAACCATCCGGAGGAGATGGCTACGAAAGTAGATGACTGTAAAAATCACGCAGAAAAGATGCAAGAAGCCGACTGTTTGAATGCATTGCAAGCAGAAGAAGAGATAAGAATCAGAGAGTTAAAAGAACTAGAAGCAAAAATAAGAGCTAGAGCCAAATGGTAAGGCCCACTTCTTCGAACACTCAATAGTTATATGATTGAACAAACTATGGGCTGTTATTATGAGCATAAAACGTTCTCCAGAGGAAGACGAAAGATCGTATTATCAGAAGCTTGAAAGTGTATAGGATTCAGGGTTCTTGCCAAAAATGCTTGTAAACGGCATATTGGATATTAAGAATAAGCTATTATCCTTTGTGTTTATTGTACCGAAACGCTGAAGTTATATCATGCATCGACGTTTTGCAAACGCGCACTACCTTTCCAACTTATAACTCGCTGAAACGAAAAAGCCCCGACCAAAAGGTCAGGGCTCTGAAATATTACCTGGCGATGTCCTACTCTCACATGGGGAAGCCCCACACTACCATCGGCGCTACTTTGTTTCACTTCTGAGTTCGGCATGGAATCAGGTGGGTCCAAAGCGCTATGGTCGCCAAGAAAATTCTTTTTAATTAGATGGTGCTGATACCCAGAATCGAACTGGGGACCTCATCCTTACCAAGGATGCGCTCTACCGACTGAGCCATATCAGCACACAAAATCTGTGTCCTAAAGGACTAAAAAAGCCCGTTCTGCAAACGGGCTCTTTTAACTATTGCTTTCACCTTATTTAAAAGGCAAAAACGAAATTTAAAGCCTGGCGATGTCCTACTCTCACATGGGGAAGCCCCACACTACCATCGGCGCTATTGCGTTTCACTTCTGAGTTCGGCATGGAGTCAGGTGGGTCCGCAACGCTATGGTCGCCAAGCAAATTCTTTCTCTCTATTTCTAGAGAATAATTCGGAAAGCTGTTTTAGTTCTTACACATTCAAATCTGTTCTTGCTTTGAGTCCATCAAAACCCCTTGGG
>NZ_JADILO010000055.1 GCF_015278125.1 Vibrio fluminensis | reverse complement strand
AACCAAGTTTTACCATTTGCTTCCTTCAGATTTCACCTCACGGTGAACACCCTTGCATAGGCTAACGGTTCTCGCTCGACTGAGCCCGTAGAGGACTTTCACCTCCTAGATCAACGCCATGCTCGGCGCACGCCAAAGAAAAAGCGAGCATCTGCTCGCTTTTTCAATACTTGTTATGTGTAAGCAATCAAAACATGGTTAGTGCCAGCTTAGCCAGGTTATAGGCATCAACATAACCTGAATGTTGGCGCCCTTCCCACTCAATATTCTTTGCTTCTTGCGCCGCTTTATGACCAATGCGCTTTTCTTTAAGCCGATTTTGAATTCGGTATAAAGTAGCCAGATTGACATACTCATTAAAAGGCATTTCTAGTCCTTTATCAGCGCACTCTTTGGCTAAAACTAAATCATCACGCCCCCAAGCGGCATAGATCTTATTCGAGCCACCGAAGTTCTTGATCATCGACTTAAGCACGTCTGCCAATGGGCGGCCTTGCTTCTCGATTTTACGCGGCGTGATGCCAGTCAGTTCTGCACAAAATAGCGAGACTTCGTCATGCTCTGGTTTTACATAGTATTGGGCGCGTTTAACAATTTCACCTTTAACCAGATCGATCTCTGCTAAGCCAATTTCGATGATTTCACCTGTGGTGCCAACACCATTTTCGTTCCAGCAACACATTTCTAGATCGAAACAAACTATACGGTTGTGATTCATAACTCGCCCGGTAGGTTGTAACTAAAGGGCGAAATTTTACCGCAAAGCGTTAGCCAACCCAAGCCTAACCGCAACACAATCATGACTGTTCGTCGACTTCTTGGGCAATAGTGACACGATTTCGCCCAGCTTCCTTGCTCAAATACAACTGCGCGTCAGCAAGTTGCATGATTTGCTCAGCTCCCTCACTTTTACGAATGACAGCGCCAATACTCAAAGTGCAAGTAACAGCGTGCTCACCAATCTGAGTGGTATGGTCGCACATTGCCTGTCGAATCCCTTCCAAATATCGGCTCAACTCATCAACATTGACGACCGTACTAATAATACAAAACTCATCACCACCAAGACGCATGAGATGATCGTCAGGATGCAAATAGCGCTTTACCGTATTTGCCACATGCGAGAGCACTTGGTCTCCCCCAGGGTGACCATAGTTATCATTAATACTTTTGAACTTGTCGATATCAAAACCGACAAGAGTAAAAGGTCTTTCTTCATCAATCGCCTGAGCAATTAACTCGTTGAAAGCTCGTCGATTATAAAGACCTGTGAGCGCATCATGATTGACCATAAATCTTAGCTCTTCAGTACGCTCTTCTAACAATGACTCCAAATGCGACTGCGCTCGTACTTGCAGGAACATGATGTAACTAAGTAGCAGAGCAATAACAAAGCCACCCACGGTAATCGCCGCCAAAATCAGTTGGTCGTTAACGGTAATATCTTCCGCTAAGCGAAAACTCACTGACCATTCACGATTAGGCAGTTGGATAATCGTGTTAATTTCATAGCCTGAGGACTGCTGCCAGTTTTTACTTTCAAACAACACAGGATCATCTTCAGCGTCAAACCCTAAGTCTACAACTCTAACGTCGAGCTCTGCTTTAGTGGCTGTCCTTGTCATCAATGCATCGAAATAATGCGAGGTACGAATGACACCAATCACTACACCAATCAGTTTTTGGTCATTAGTTCGATCAAATACCGGATGATAAACCAAGATACCGTCTTTCTTTGTGGCTTTATTATGCCCATCTTGAAGCAAACGAACCTTATCCGACACACTTACCTGATGATGCGTACGCATATTGTCGAGAATCAATTGGAAGCGCATTCTCGCGTCATAGAAACCCAATACCTTTTGATTGACTGGGTTGACCGGGTAGATATCACGAGCCACAAAAATCGGCTCTCCAGATGGCATGACATAGCCATAAGTCAGCGATTTGTCTTTTGGAACGGTATAAAGTTCAAAATTGGGAATGTCTTGACGGGCTTGCAGCAAAAATTGAGGAATATCTTGCTTCTCTACTTTTTGCATCCATTGCAAGGTGACGAGCGTATTTGAGGAAGCAATTACTTCACCGGCAAAGGTTTGAAACTGTCCCCATTGAGAACGATCGACTGAATAAAAAAAGTTGGCACCAGTGCCAATTTGATCCAAATCGTTTCCAATGAATTCTTTAAGTATTTCAGTTTGTCTTTCTACTAAATTTTCGAAAATACGTTTTCCATAACTTAGCTGCATTTGGTACGAGTATACCGCTACAAAAAAAGTCACGAGCATCGCGACTAAAAATACCATGGCGCTATAAAGCCACTTTTTGTCTAATTTCATTTTATTTAGTTAATCGTTTACTTCCCAGCCGTATAGTACTCCTAGCACTTTGGTACTAAAACACCCGTTACACAGATTTCAACCAAATTTGTTAATTGAACGGCGTTTTATCATCGAATGAGAAAACACTTTGCTTAAAAAAAAATCAACCAGTGCCGTCTATACTGTTTCTTATGCGTTTTGTGCGAGATTCTGCACTTGAATGTGTTACCATCCACCCCAATTTACTTATGATTACGGGCTATTAGCCCAAGTTTTGTGCAAGCAGAACTTGAACTCTAACCTATTAAAGAGAATTGTCATGACGTTCGATTTACAAATGATTCCTCAAACGTTCGATATGTTGCACGCAGGTCTTGCGGCATCAAGTGTTCTATTACTTCTTGTGGCGGTTTCACGCAAATCCAAGGTGATTGAAAAAGTAGTCGAAAAACCGGTTGAGAAAATCGTTGAGGTTGAAAAACCAGTCGAAAAGATCGTTGAAGTTGAAAAGATTGTTGAAGTAGAAAAAGTGATTGAGAAAGTTGTTGAAGTTGAATCTAAACTGGCAACAGCAAACACAGATTCAGCGATGCAACTACTTTCTATCATGCAACAAGAAGCGCGCTTAATTGACTTCCTGAAAGAAGACCTAACGTCATTCTCTGATGACGAAGTTGGCGCTGCGGCTCGCGTTATCCACACTGGCGGTCAAAAAGTACTGGCTGACTACGTAACGCTTGAGCACATTCGTAACGAAGAAGAAGAAACTCGCATTACAGTGGAAGAAGGCTTCAACCCACAACAAATTCGCCTAACAGGCAATGTGACGGGTCAAGCTCCGTTTAGCGGTACGCTAGTACACAAAGGTTGGAAAGCGACTGATATGAAGCTGCCAAAACTGGCTGAAAACTACGACGCTTCTGTAATTGCACCAGCTGAGGTAGAGCTGTAATGGAACACCAACAAGCAACAACTGAATCTGTAGCAACTGAACAGACTCATCCAACATATAGCGTTGGTATCGACTTAGGTACCACGCACTGCGTAATGTCTTTCCTAGACACACGCAACGAAGACGCACAAGTTGAAGTGATGGCCATCCCTCAACTCACCGCGCCAGGTACTGTGGAAACTCGCAGCCAACTAGGCTCGTTCCTATACCAACCACACGAACATGAGATGGACGCATCATCTCGCGTACTACCTTGGTCAACCGAACCAAAAGCACTGGTTGGTGCAATTGCACGTAACCTAGGTTCTAAAACGCCAATTCGTTTAATCGCAAGTGCTAAATCATGGCTTTGCCATGGTGGTGTCAACCGCCGTGATGCTTTCCTTCCTGCGGGCAGCCCAGAAGAAGTAGAAAAAGTATCGCCACTACGTGCAACTGAGCTATACCTAGAGCATCTAACTGCTGCATGGAATCACGCTAATCCAAATGATCCGCTGCAAGAGCAAGATGTGACTATCACTGTCCCTGCATCATTTGACCCAGCAGCACGTGACTTAACCGCAGAAGCGGCGCGTAATGTTGGTCTTGTGCACATTACTCTGCTAGAAGAGCCACAAGCGGCACTTTACAACTGGATCGACAACAGTGGCGACAAATGGCGCGAACAAGTTGTCGTAGGTGACATTGTACTTGTGGTCGATATCGGTGGTGGTACCACTGACCTTTCTTTGGTTGAAGTAACTGAAGAAGAAGGCAATCTAACGCTTAACCGTATTGCAGTAGGTGAACACATCCTACTGGGCGGTGACAACATGGATCTCGCTCTGGCTTACCGCCTAAAAATGAAACTGGCGCAAGAAGGCAAAGAGCTACAACCATGGCAAGTTCAAGCGATGACTCACGCGTGTCGCGATGCAAAAGAAGCACTGCTTAACGATGCAGAATTGCAATCAGTGCCAATCGTAGTACCAAGCCGTGGTTCAAAACTGCTGGGCGCAACGCTGAAAACTGAGCTAACCCAGCAAGAAGTACAACAGACTCTGGTTGATGGCTTCTTCCCGAAAGTAGCGATCACTGAGCACCCGGTACAACGTAACCGCGGCGCATTAACACAAATGGGTCTGCCATACGCACAAGACGCTGGCATTACTCGTCATATTGCAGCTTTCCTATCTAAGCAAGCTAATGCATTGTCTGTTTCAGGAAATGGCGACGCTGCACCAGCGCAAGAGTACAACCCATTTGCTGGCATGCCAGGCATGGGTGGTGAAGCGCCATCAGCGGACTTTATCAAACCAACGGCGATTCTATTCAACGGTGGTGTGCTTAAGTCAACGCTGCTATCAAATCGCTTAGAAGAGACGATTGGCGAGTGGCTGATTGACGCAGACGCAGAACTGCCAAAACGCCTAACCGGCACTGACTTAGATCTTGCTGTAGCAAGCGGTGCGTCATACTACGGCTCTGTACGTCGTGGACAAGGTGTTCGTATTCGCGGTGGTATCGCATCAAGCTACTACGTGGGTATTGAAAGCGCGATGCCAGCGATTCCAGGCATGGCTCCACCAATGGAAGCGTTGTGTGTGGCGCCATTTGGCATGGAAGAAGGCTCAAGTGTTGATGTACCAAGCCAAGAGTTTGGTCTTATCATCGGTCAACCGGTTAACTTCCAATTCTTCGGTTCAACAGTACGCCGTGATGACCTAGCAGGTACTCACCTTGATTACTGGGCGCCAGAAGAGCTTGAAGAGCTACCTGAGATTCAGGTGACGCTGCCAGTATCCGAAGGTCGCCGTGAAGGTGAAGTGGTTCCAGTAACCCTAGCCTCTCGCGTAACCGAGCTTGGCACGCTATACCTTGAAGCGATTGCCGCAGACAACGGTCAAAAATGGCACGTTGAGTTTGACGTCCGCGAAGACGCGAAAAACGACGCAAGCGAAGAACAATAAAAGACAATCTAACGGCATCCAATCGGGTGCCGTTTTTTGAATACACGAAGGTTTGTAATGGCATCTCCTCGTTTTCTCGTTGGTATTGACCTTGGTACCACCAATACTGTGGTGGCTTACTGTGAAATTACTGACGACCTACAACAATCCGAAGTCTCCCTATTTGCAATCGACCAGCTGATTGGCGCGGGTGAAGTAGTGCGCAAGCCGCTCCTCCCCTCTTTTCGCTACCATCCAGCGGTTGGTCAAATCTCGCCAAGCGATCTCACCTTGCCGTGGCAAAACCAGCCAGTTTCCGGTGACATTGAACATGTGATCATTGGTGAGTGGGCACGTGAGCTGGGCGCCAAAGTCGAAGGTCGCCAAGTTTCCAGCGCGAAAAGCTGGCTATCACACCAAGCGGTTGACCGCAGCTCTGACATTTTGCCTTGGGCAGGCGCTGGCGATGTTGAAAAAGTCTCGCCGGTAGTCGCCAGTGCCAGCTACTTAAATCACATCCGCCAAGCGTGGAACTACCGTAACCCAAGCAACAAACTTGAAGATCAAGATGTGGTTGTGACAGTGCCAGCCTCATTTGATGAGACTGCACGTAAACTCACCTTGGAAGCAGCGGCGCTGGCAGGTTTAAATAAAATCGTCTTGCTTGAAGAGCCGCAGGCTGTTTGTTACGACTGGTACGCTCGCCACCAGCAAACCGCTGCCGATGAACTGAAACAACTGCCGCTGATTTTGGTGTGCGACGTGGGTGGTGGTACCACCGACTTAAGTTTGATTGAAGCCAGTTTTGCTGCCGATAATGGCGATGAGCTTGCACTGAACCGCATTGGCGTGGGCGAACACCTAATGCTTGGTGGTGATAACCTCGACTTAGCTCTGGCTCATCTTGCAGAAAGTCGCTTCAATCAAAACAAAAAACTAAACGCTGCCAGCCTCACGAAGCTGATTCAGCAAACCCGCAAAGCAAAAGAAAACCTGCTTTCAGCTAATGCGCCAGAGCAAGTGAAAATCACTATGCTTGGTAGCGGCTCTAAGCTGCTTGGCGGTACTAAAAGTATCGATTTGAACAAAGCCGAAGTGCACCAAATCGCACTGGATGGCTTCTTCCCTATCAGCGATTTTGCTGAACTGCCAGATAAACGCCGCAGCGCGGTGGTTGAGTTTGGTTTACCTTATGTTGCCGACCCTGCGGTCAGTAAGCATGTGGCAGAGTTCTTAACCCAACATCAGCAAGTGTCTCGCGCTGCACTCGGCATTGAAGATGAAAAACAAACCGCGATTCCAGTCGGCTTGCTACTTAACGGTGGTGTGTTCAATAGTGAACTCATTACCGATCGCGTCACTACTTTACTAGAAAACTGGCGCGGCGGTGACATCACTGTACTGGATAACCCCCACCCAGATTGGTCGGTGGCACTCGGTGCGGTCGCCTTTGGTAAAGCTCGCCGTGGTGCGCAGCTTAAAATCGGTGGCGGCGCGGCGCGCTCTTACTTCTTGCATCTGCAAGAGAAAAACAAGCTTGGTAAAGCGCTCTGTTTACTGGCTAAAGGCACTGAAGAAGGTCATGAGATCCGCTTAAGTGGTCGCCGTTTCTCGCTAACACTTGGCGAGCCAGTACGCTTTAATTTGCTGACTTCGACTCACGATACGCTTAGCAATCAGACCGCAATCCAAAACGGTGTGATGGTTAACGTCGATCCAGACCTATTCCAGCCACTGCCACCTTATATTTCGACTTTGGACAGCGAGGGAGTGGAACTGCACGCCAACCAAAAAGAGCGCGTTGAAGTCCTGCTTGCTTGCCAGCTTACCGAAGTGGGCACCTTGAAGATGGAGTGCGTTTCAACTCAGGACGAAAGCAAACGCTGGGCGCTGGAATTTGAAGTACGCAACCAACAAGCTGCTGAGGAAGAACAGAATCTGCACCCGCGTTTAAGCGAGTGTAAAGAGCTGATTAGCCGTATCTACAGCGCCAATAAAAAGAGCGCTGAAAACAACGAAATCAAGACGCTGGCTAAAGATCTGGAAAAACGCCTTGGTCAGCGTGATGAATGGGACTTCACTACATTACGCCAACTGTTTGATGCTTTTGCCACAGGTCGTAAGCGTCGTCGCCGCTCTGAACAACATGAGAAAAACTGGCTACGACTGGCTGGTTTCTCGCTACGCCCGGGCTTTGGTGATGCCACCGATGGCTGGCGCATCGAACAGGTATGGAGCCTATACCAACAAGGTATCCAATTTAAAAACCATCAAGGTTGGACAGACTGGTGGGTGTTCTGGCGCCGCATTGCCGGCGGCTTAAATCAAGAGCAGCAAGAAACCATCTTGGCAGATATTGCCAAATATCTGCACCCTGGCGCGATGAAAAACCCACAATCTGCCAAAACGGCGCAAGATATGGGGTATGAGTCCATGGTACGTCTATCAGCCTCCTTAGAGCAGTTGGATGTGGAAGATAAAGTACTGCTCAGCAGTTGGTTCTTAAGCAAAGCCATCAACCACAATCAGTTCCAACAAGCGCACTGGTGGGCGTTGGGCCGCCTGGCGTCGCGCACGCCACTTTATGGCAGCCAACACAATGTGGTGAGCCGTGAGCAAGCGGAACAATGGCTACCTAAGATCCTCGAGCAAAACTGGCAGAAAGAGCCTATGATTGCCTTCGCGGCGGTCATGATTTGTCGTAAAACGGGCGATCGTCTGTTCGATATTTCTGATGACTACCGCCAGCAAGTATTGGCAAAGCTTAAACAGAGTAAAGTACCGGAATCATGGCTAGAGTTGGTTGCGGAAGTCAAAGAGCTGTCTGCAACTGAGTCAAAACGTGTCTTTGGTGATGCCCTGCCAAGTGGCTTAACCTTAGTCAATCATTAATCAAACCTAAGTCACCTGTTTGACATGTTTGTAAACTAGGTGGCTTTTGTTTATCCATCAGTTAGAATAAACCCAGATTGGATAAAGGTAGTGCATTGATGCAGAAAACAAATCGACAGTTACTGATCGCTCTGTTTAGCGCGTTTTGCTTGTTATGGCTAAGCGCAATCAATGCCGTACAGGCGAGCACTACACTACCCAACCACCAGCCGATGAGCGAGCCAAACCTCACCGTTACCGAAGTCACGCAAGTTTGCCCTGAGCAAGAAAGTTCATCACCGCACACCTCTCATCATGCCAAAGTAGAGCATCAAAGCTGCTCCTCATTTTGCGTGATGAAAATGCCCTTTGAGCCGAGCCATCATGCGCTGCAAATCGCGCCTTGTGCCATCGCGCTTATTGGACAAGAGCAAATCGCCAAAGCGATCAGCCGCGTTCAAACCCTGTTTCGCCCTCCGATTCACTTAGCCCTAATCGACTCCTTTCATGCTTAACGCATGCGCATTAAATCAAGTTAACTATTAGGAACTAAATCATGAAGACAATTTTTGCACTATTCGCCTCGCTCGCGGTTGCTTTTTCTGTACAAGCGACAACTTTCACCGAAGGTGATTACTATACGGTTATCGATCAACCAAAAGCAGACCAGCCGACCGTCACTGAGTACTTCTCTTTCTACTGCCCGCACTGCTATCAGTTCGAATCAATCGTAAAAAACCTCAAGCCAGCACTGGCTGACGATGTAACGTTTGAAAAAGTGCACGTTGGTTTTATGGGCGGTCCGATGGCTGAGCCTATGGTGAAAGCCTACGCGACTATGGTGCAGCTACAAGTCGAAGACACTATGGTTCCAAAGATGTTTGAGCAAATCCATATTCTACGCAAAGCACCACAAAACGAAGAGCAACTGCGTGAAGTGTTCACTAAAAACGGTGTTAGTGCCAGCGCGTTTGACCTTGCTTACAACAGCAAAGCAGTCGAAATGAAGCTAGATGAATACAACGAGCGCTTCAAAGACAGCACGCTACGCGGTGTGCCGGCTGTAGTGGTTAACAACAAATACATTGTGGTGGCAAACAAAGTTAAAAGCTTTGACGAGTACAACCAGTTAGTCAATTACCTACTGACACTGTAATAACCACTCAACTATCTAAGCCAGAGCATTGCTCTGGCTTTTACTTTGACGGAAATGATTTATGAATTTAGAACACTTTGACGCCATCTATCAACGAGCAGCTGAGCGTAAAGGTGGCGAAGCGCAACTCGAAGCAATGCTCAGTACCCCACTAACAAAAGAAGCACTGGCGGCTATCCCAGATGACCGTTGGCTATCCGCATTCTCAATGAAAGTGTTCCAAAGTGGCATGAGTTGGAAAGTGGTTCGCAATAAATGGTCGAACTTTGAAGAGCTATTTTTTGGCTTTAAAATCGGACCACTGTTAATGTTATCTGATGAACAGTGGGAAGCGAAATCGACCGATAAACGCATTATTCGCCACCATAGTAAAGTGATGTCTATCGCCGCTAATGCGCAGATGATTTATGAAGCGGGTATCGCTCATGGCTCGTTCGCTAACATGGTCGCCAATTGGTCTAGTGACGATATCACTGGACTGTGGCTCTATCTGAAAAAGCATGGACAACGTTTAGGCGGTAATACGGGTCCTTACTCACTGCGCCAAATGGGTGTGGATACCTTTATTCTCTCTGGTGATGTAGAAGCCTACTTACGCAGCTACAAAATTATCGAAGGCGGTAAAGACACCAAACGCTCACTTGCTCAGTGTAATCAAGCCTTTGCTCATTGGCAGCAACAAAGCGGTCGAAGTCTCACCCATATCAGCCAAATCATTGCATTTAGCTGCGGTGATAATCGCCTGTAATTCGGAGCTCCATCGCGCCTCTTTGCACTTCTTTACACTAGAAGAGCAAAAGGCATGATGAATGTTCAGATTCCATTCATTATTCCCAGTTAAAATCGCCTTATCAAAACCTGTTAATCTCTATTATGCGTAAATTACTGGCTTTACTTCTTCCACTGGTCACTGTGGCATGTTCTTCCAATCAAACTCACCCGCTTTATACACCATCAAACATAGATCTGGTCACGAGTTATGATTCCTTTGACTCTTACGTTGAGCAAACTAAACAACAGCTACTCGCTAATCGCTACTTTCTGACTCAAGACAAGCAGGCAGAATTACAAGCGAATCTACCCGCGGAATTAAAACCAAGTGATGCGAACAAAAACAACAAAGGTATCTTGCTAATACACGGGTTGGGAGATTCACCCTACTCGTTTGTCGATATCGCTGAGTCATTACGTGAGCAAGGCTTTCTAGTCCGTACGGTTTTACTGCCGGGGCATGGTTCACGACCGGCTGATATGCTGGATGTCGATTATCAGCAATGGAATCAGTTAGTTGAAAAGCAGGTTGCGCTACTCAAACAAGACGTTGATGAGGTTTACTTAGGTGGTTTTTCTACTGGCGGGAACTTAGCTTATTCCTATGCCGCGCAAGATAACGATATCGCAGGTCTGATGCTATTCTCACCGGGCTTTGTCTCCAACGAACCTTTGGCGTTTGCAACTCCATGGATCTCTTGGATCAAACCATGGCTAATTGAAGTTGAACCGGGCAACGTGACCAACTACACCCGTTACTTTATGGTGCCAACCAATGGTTTCGCTCAATATTACAACACCAGTAAACAGGTGACGGATAAACTAGAAGAGCAACCCTATGACAAGCCTGTCTTTATGGTGCTGACTCAACACGATAGTGTGCTCGATACCCGCGCAATCAAGCAGCTGTTCGATTCTCAGTTCACTAACCCGAATAACAAACTAATTTGGTTTGGTGACCAAATCTCGGCGGTTGAAGGCAAAACTCGTTACATCAACAGTTACAACAAAAATCTGCGTATTAGTAATATGTCGCACATGGGGATCCTCTACTCACCTGATAACCCTTACTACGGTATCAATGGCAGTGAACGAATTTGCCGCAATGGGTCGAATATGACGGCTGACGATATCAAGCGTTGTAATGCCGGAGAAGAAGTATGGTATAGCGCATGGGATGGCAAAGCGAACAAACATATTCACGCAAGGCTCACCTTTAACCCATGGTATGGCGTAATGATGGATGACTTAAAAGCGACCTTTAAGCTCGGCAAATCAGCTCAAGCTCAGTAACGTCGCATAAATAGCAAAAGGACGGGCACTGCCCGTCTTTCTCAGTTTATTACTCGTAATCAGAAGCGTAAGTCTCTTCATAAGTGTGCGAGTAAAGTTCAAATAGGTTACCAAACGGGTCTTCCATGTAGATCATTTGCGCTGGTTTGCTGTCGTCTTCTGGGTGGTAGCGCATGATATCCATACGCGCTTTACCGCCAAATTCTTCAACACGTTTGATCACGCCGTCAAAATCATCTGTTTGCAGACAGAAATGGAAAATACCTAAGCGAGAGAAGTCGACTTCATGGCGCTCTTGACGCTCTTTCATTTCAAACAACTCAACACCGATACCGTCTGTCGTCACAAGGTGAGCAATGTTAAAGCCTTTAAAGCCCTCACCAAATACCGCGATACACATGCGACCAATCGCACTTTCACGCTCTTCGATAACTTTGGTGTTACCCATTACGATGCGCAAGCCGAGAGCTTTAGTGTAAAACTCAACCGCTTTGTCCATCTCGCCGACCATAATACCTACGTGATTCATTTTCATAATGTGCTCCAATCTGTCTAATTTGTTGCCGATGTTGTTTCGATGAGGAGAGTATAGGGAGACAGGGCGATTACGTGAAATTATGGTTTATTATACAAATAATAACTTATTGTTATTATAATTAAAGATTGAGAAGGAGTGTCGTGTATGAATCACTCTTCTCCTTGTAGGGACACACGCCAATAGCTAACCTGCTTTGAAGTCGATAAGAGATCGAGATGTATGTCCCTATAAACTCTACCTATAAACTGCAGTTTAAGAATTCAGAGCCGTGAATCTTTACAAGGACAGACACCTTAACAGAGCATCTTGTCGAGACACTCGCCATCATAGTAAGGACATACACCTTAAAGAAAGCCAACATATCGAAAGCTTGTGCTAATCAGAATTAGTCGTAGTTTGGCAAAGTCTGCAGCTAAGAGGAAAATGATCGTAGCAATTTGGATTTGCTCATGAGAATTCGTTAGTGAGGGAACAAAGAAAAAACAACGAATGCCGATTTTCGGTGTTCAAAGTCTTTGTTTAATTTTGAAAAGTTGCAGTTGTTACTTATCCATCTAAACGAAATAGATGTATTCGTTTCTTATTTAGCGTGTACTTAGCTCTCTCGATATGATTTGCACACCCAACTGCCGAAATACGGTATTTTTCGAGTTTAGAACAAGCTTTTAGCCAAGTTATTTGGTTAACATTCAGTCGCTCTAGGATTGGTGGCATCGCCGAACTTAAAGAAGCTTTATCATTGCGATACTGGCGCGCAGTCCAATCTACCAACTCAATATAATCTATCAACCGAAATGGTAGACCGTCTAACATTTCGTTGGTTGGATTACCGATAAACGGATATAAGCATGGCGCAGTTTCTTGTCGGTTGTTGAGAGCCTCTAATCTAGCTTGAATCGAAGTAAATTCGGATGTTTCTGGGGTATCTGCAAGACCCGCTCTTAAAGGGTTTAAATCTACATATGCCATTGCTGCAGCCAATGCTTGCTCATCCAATAATGCTTGGCTTTTAAAGCGACTTTCCCAAAAGTGCCCTCGACATTCATCTTCACGATTTGCTTTACAGGAGATGTCAAAGTTCAATTCCTTCATGAACCAACTGAGATTCCATAACCGCTCTCGCCATAATTCAACTAACGTGAGGCACACTTCGATTTCAGCATTACAAGTTAATTCTCCTGCTAACCAACGTACTATTAAGCTAGGAAGTATATGATCTTTCTGCCAGCGCTCAACCACCTCTCGATCGGATAAGTTTAGTGCTTTATCTCGGTTAATATGCAAGACGAGATGGTAGTGATTACTCATGATCGCGTAGGCACAGATATCTATGCAATACACCTGAGATAGAGCATACATTTTCTGCTCAATCCACTCACGCCTATGCTCATAACTTTGCTCAGTGACAGGGTCGGTTCCACATAGATAACTACGCCTAACGCAACGGGAAACACAATGATAGTAAGGCGTTGCTTCCACAGAAACCTGATGTTTTCTGGCCGTCGTCATACTCATTTCCAAATAGCAGTAGGTAAACTTAGGCTAAAACACTCAAAAATCGCATCAACTCTAAATATCACAAACTATCGAACCCGTAACAGCAATCCATACTTTGTTTACTTTGTAGTGACTGTCCTTAATTGCTTCTGTTCTTATCTTTGTAGTGACTGTCCTTAATTGCTTCTGTTCTTATTGCTGGCCCTTATTACTGACTGCTGTTATTGCTGGGTTATTGATCTTACGGCTTGCTTGTTTATTAAGACGTGGTTATTGAGGTGTGTGTCCTTGTAAAGTAGAAGTGTATGTCCTCATAACAAAATGCACCTAAACCAACCGTTTTTTGAAATCGAGTAGGAGGAGGCCTCACGGCCTCCGTCCTCTCACACCACCGTACAAGCGTGGGTCGCATACGGCGGTTCCGAATATACTTTTAGTGACTCATACCCATTTCGCAACGAGTACAGACCCAACTCCTC
>NZ_JADILO010000054.1 GCF_015278125.1 Vibrio fluminensis | reverse complement strand
AAGGGTTGGTTCTATATAAGTCATGATAATCATCCTTGTGATTGCTTAGATGATCAGATCATGAAATTTAAAATTAGTTCAAAAAAATCCCCAAACCGTGGCTTGGGGATTTGTGTATAAGAGACAGGGCATGGCCAACCTTTTTTTGATGTTGCTATCATTACTCTTCGACTTGTTCTTCTTCGTCATCATCCTTACGGACATAGAAACGAGCAAAGAACAACCCCACCTCAAACAGCAAACACATTGGAATCGCTAATAACGTTTGCGAGATGATGTCAGGCGGTGTCAGTAACATACCGACAACGAACGCAATCACAATAATGTATGGACGCTTAGCACGCAGCTCCTCAGGTGAAGTCGCACCCGTCCAGCACAACAAGATAATCGCAACCGGTATTTCAAACGCAATACCGAACGCCATAAACAACGCGAGTACGAAATCAAGATAGCTGGAAATATCGGTAGCAAACTCTACTCCGCCCAGTGATATTGCAGTAAAGAAGCCAAATACCAACGGGAACACCACGAAATACGCAAATGAAACACCTGCGTAGAACAGCAGTGAACTAGAAAACATCAATGGCATGATCAAACGACGTTCATGCTTATACAAGCCCGGCGCAACAAAAGCCCAAACCTGATAAAGAATCAACGGTACGGCAATAAATACCGATGCAATCAAGGTCAATTTCAGCGGTGTAAAGAAAGGAGATGCGACATCAGTCGCGATCATTGTTGCCCCTTCAGGTAATTTGTCGACGAGTGGCTTTGAAACAAACTCGTAGATATCACCAGAAAAGTAGATTAAACCAAGAAATACCACCAACACTGCAAGTAACGCACGTAATAAACGATTACGCAGTTCCAGCAAATGGCTGATTAAAGGTTGTGTCTGCTCAACAGAAGGCATATCAAACCTCATTCTAGAAGATCAAAAAGGAGCCGCACGTCACGTGCAGCTCCTCACTTAAAGGCTACTCGGCTTTCTTATCTGCCGGTGCTATAGCTTGGCTAGTCTGTGTTTTTTCATCACTGACAACAGCCTCGGTCTCCGCAGCCTTTTGAGCGTAGGGACGTTGCACCTCTTGCGCAGCTTTCTTCAGTTCTTCCACCGAAGATTTCAACTCAGGCGATAGATCTTCCATCCCCATTTGTTCAGCTTTACGCAAGTTCTCTTGCAGTTCTTGCACCTTTAGTTCGTGAGAGATTTCATCTTTCACGTTATTTGCCATGGTTTTCGCTTGTGAAACAAAACGAGAAACACTGCGAATCGCATGTGGCAAACGCTCAGGGCCCAAGACAACGAGAGCAACGACAGATATTAATACCAGTTCCCAAAAACCGATATCAAACACGTGTTATGCCTGCTCTTTGTCTTTCTTAGTCTCAGCAGTCGCTTCAGTCTTCTGCTGTTCTAGATTTTTAGGTTCAAAATCAGCATCTTTTTTGTCTTGAGATGCCTCATCTTCGCTCATTGCTTTCTTAAAGCCTTTTACAGCACTACCTAAGTCGCCACCAATGTTGCGTAACTTCTTAGTACCAAACAGCAATACAACGATTACAGCAACAATCAATAGTTGCCAAATACTAATACCACCCATTTCATTTACCTCGGGTTCTATTAAACAAAATTATTCGTAAGTCTAACGCCTATCGGCGATAAGCTCGCCAACTGAACAACCAAAATGTGACACCCGCAATAGCACTGGCTGTCGATAGTTGTTCATAAGTGCTGTTAACCAATATTGCCGAGCATACGACTAATGTGGCACCAACACCAAATAAAAATTTACCGGTTGCCTGCTGACGCTTCGAGTCACGGTAACCTTGATAAAGCTGATCCATACGCTGATTCAGCGCTTTGCCTTGTCTGAGGCTGTCATAAAGCAGCTCTGGCAGCTCTGGTAATTTTTCAGCCCAAAACGGCGCGCGATCTTTCACCGCATTGATCACCGCTTGTGGACCCACTTGATTCATCATCCACGTTTCTAAGAAAGGTTTGGCTGTCGCCCACAAATCAAGTTGTGGGTATAGTTGACGACCTAAGCCTTCCACATAGAGCAGCGTTTTTTGTAGCAAGACCAATTGCGGCTGCACTTCCATCTCAAAACGACGTGCCGTGTTGAACAAGTTCAACAGTACATGACCGAATGAGATTTCACACAGTGGTTTAGCAAAAATTGGCTCACACACAATGCGAATCGCAAACTCAAACTCATCAATGTTGGTTTCACGTGGAACCCATCCTGATTCGACATGCAATTCTGCCACGCGGCGATAATCGCGATTGAAGAACGCTAAAAAGTTTTCCGCTAAGTAGCGTTTATCATCACTATTCAACGTACCGACAATGCCACAATCCAAACCAATCCACATCGGATTTTCTGGATGCTCAGGTTTAACGAATACGTTGCCTGGGTGCATGTCTGCATGGAAAAAGCTGTCTCGAAATACTTGGGTAAAGAATACGCTCACACCGCGCTCAGCCAACAGCTTCATATTAGTGCCATTGGCTTCTAAACCGGCGATGTCAGAAACCTGAATACCGTAGATGCGTTCCGATACCATCAAAGACTCACTGCTAAAATCAGGGAATACTTCGGGTACATACAGCTCTTCACTGCCTTCAAAGTTGCGGCGCAACTGAATCGCGTTTGCCGCCTCTCTTCTTAAGTCTAGTTCATCAAGCAGAGTCTTCTCATACTCGCGAACCACCTCAACGGGTTTTAAACGACGTGCTTCAGGCAGCGCCCTCGCGACTATACGCGCCATGCGATACATCAGTTTTAGATCTGCATCAATCACAGGGCGAATATCCGGTCGGATCACCTTTAAAACCACTTCTTCTCCACTCTCTTTTAGACGAGCGGTATGCACTTGAGCAATCGATGCCGAAGCAAGCGGTTTGATGTCAAAGTCGGTAAACCAGTTTTCCAGCGGACCACCAAGCGCCAGCTCCATCTGCTGCTTAGCCAGTTCACCATCAAACGGCGACACTTGGTCTTGCAACAGCGCGAGTGGATCGGCAATGTGTGGGGGAAACAGATCACGTCGAGTCGACATCATCTGACCAAACTTAATCCATACCGGACCAAGCTCTTGCAGTGCAAGGCGTAGGCGGTCACCCAACTCTTTGTCTGGGTGTTGATTCTTAAGCCAAAATAGCCCTTTACGAGCCAATAGTGGGGCTTTAGTCAGCTGATGATTAGGCAGTAATTCATCCACCCCATATTCGAGTTGGACTTTAATGATGCGGTATAGGCGACGAAGTTCAGACGGCGTCATACTCGCTCCAACAGTTGATTCAATTTTGCTTCCAAGCGTGCTGCTTGGCTTTTGACATCATCCACTTGGTCACAAAAATACGCCACTTCTAGTGGTGCTGGCGTTAGCTTCCACTCTTCAGTGATCACCTGACCAAGGTGGTTTTGATGTTTACTCGCTTGCGCTTTAACAAACTGACCAACTTGAGCCGCACCTTTGACTAAGGTATGCGCGACCACATCGCCAGTCACGCGCGATAACCACTCTTCGATATCGGGTTTACAGTCCGTCATCAGCTGCGAGAATTTCTGCGCCAGTTGAATGTCACCTTCTAAAATCAACTTATCTTGCTTAATCAGCTTAGTGATATTGGCTTGCTCACGAAGTTCAGGCAATACCGATAAATTGAGCGATAAGTAACAATCAGGTTGCCCTTCATAGTGAGCCAACACATCGATTTGTTGGCTAAAGACAAACGTTAGCGTCTTGTTAAGCTCTTTGAGATGAACTTGAATCACTTGCCCTTTCAGACGAGCAAGACGACGACCCAATTCCGGGTCATCTTTAATTAGCGTGTTGAGCGTCGTTTCAATAACGGCGGTCACTAATGGATCGAACGGCATAACAACCCTTTTAGAACTTGTAACCGCGGTGCAATGCAACAATACCGCCAGTTAGGTTGTAGTAACTGGTCTGTTCAAAGCCAGCGTCATCCATCATGCCCTTCAGTGTTTCTTGATCTGGGTGCATGCGGATAGATTCAGCAAGGTAACGGTAACTCTCTGCGTCATTTGCCACTAGCTCACCCATTTTTGGTAGTAAGTGGAATGAGTATGCATCATACACTTTAGACAGCGGGTCAAGAATCGGTTTAGAGAACTCAAGTACTAACAGACGACCACCGGGCTTAAGCACACGGAACATAGAGCGCAGAGCTTTATCTTTGTCTGTCACGTTACGAAGACAGAAGCTAATCGTGATCACATCAAAGTAATCATCTGGGAATGGCAATTCTTCTGCGTTCGCTTGTACGTAATGCACGTTGCCCACTACGCCGATATCACGCAGCTTATCACGACCCACATTAAGCATTGAGTTGTTGATGTCAGCCAACACGACATGACCTTTGTCACCAACAATGCGTGAGAATTTAGCGGTTAAGTCACCAGTACCACCACCAAGGTCAAGTACACGTTGACCCGGACGAGCGCCACTGCAATCAATCGTGAAACGCTTCCACAAACGATGCACACCACCAGACATTAAGTCGTTCATAATGTCGTACTTTGCGGCTACCGAGTGAAATACTTGAGCCACTTTAGCGACTTTCTCTTCTTTGGCTACGGTAGTGAAACCAAAGTGGGTGGTTTCGGCTGTTTCTAATGCTGTATTTGACTGCACGCTTGTATCCGTCATTGTGATTCCTCTTCGAGCAGCTCAATAAAACTCTTCATACGTCATAGGTCTGAGCTGCGGTCGATTAGTTTACTTTATCCTCAGCCGGATGTCTTTCTAACTGCGGTGCATTTTCAGCCAAATATTCATTTTCTGACACATCTTGGCCATGCGCGAGTTCTGCAATACTTGGCGAGATTGGGCGTTTCACTTCCACCCCTAGCTGTTTAAAGCTTTCCGCTTGGCGAATCACGTTGCCGCGTCCGGTCGCTAACTTATTCATCGCACCTTGATAACTCTGGTTAGCGCGATCTAGTGCACCGCCCAAACCTTCCATATCTTCAACAAACAAACGCAGCTTGTCATACAACTTACTCGCGCGCTCAGCGATAATCTTCGCGTTCTGGTTCTGTCTATCATTACGCCATAAGTTATCAATCGTTCTTAGTGCCACCAGCAGAGTGGTTGGGCTAACTAAGATAATGTTGTGCTCCATGGCATCTTTAACCAAACTCGGATCCGCTTGAATCGCCACTTGGAACGCCGGCTCAACCGGGATAAACATCAGCACATAATCGAGACTACGAATCCCTTTAAGTTGATGATAATCCTTATGGCTTAGCCCTTTAATGTGGTTGCGCAGCGCAAGTAAGTGGTCACTTAGCGCACGCTCACGATCGTGATCGGTTTGTGCATTAAAGTAGCGCTCAAAGGCCACCAGCACCATTTTCGAGTCAATCACCACTTGTTTATCTTGCGGTAAATGTACGATAACGTCTGGCTGATACCGCTTGCCGGCCTCGTTTTGCAAACTAACTTGAGTTTGATACTCATGCCCTTCACGCAAACCCGACTCAGCCAATACGCGTGCCAGAACCACTTCACCCCAGTTGCCCTGCTGCTTATTGTCGCCTTTCAATGCTTGAGTCAGATTAACCGCTTCGCGAGTCATTTGTTCATTCAATCGCTGTAGATTTTTTAGCTCATGTACTAAGGTGTGACGCTCTTTGGCTTCAAAGTTAAAACTGTCGTTGACTTGGCGTTTAAAACCTTCCAATTGTTCTTTTAGTGGACCTAACAAACCTTCCAAACTTTGGCGGTTTTGTTGATCAACCTTGGCCGTTTTCGTTTCAAACAGCTGATTGGCTAGGTGTTCAAATTGCTGCTTTAGACGCTCTTCGGCTTTTTCTAGTAGTTGCAGTTTCTCTTGGCTAGCCAGTTGCGCTTGCTGGTGACGCGCTTCTTGTTCACGCAGTTGTGCCTCTAGTTGTGATTTTTGCTCGCGTACTTGAATCAGATCATCAGCATACTGCTGACGCTCCTGCTTTACCGCCTCGAAATAGCGTAGTTTTTCCATCACCGCCATCAGTTTTCCGTGCGATTGTTTAATTTCATACGCGGCTTTGTCGCGATCTTCATCCAGCTCATCAAGCTCTTGTTGCGCTTCACTAAGTGACTGTTTTAGCTGACTGATCTGTGAGTCTGCCAATTGCTGATTGGATTCTAATTGCTGCTCGAGCAGTTGGCTTTCTAAGCTTAATTTTTGCTTTACCCACCAACTGACTGCCACTCCACTGATTACGGCGCCACCAAGGGCACTCAATAACACGCTTTGGTTCTCGATAATCCATTGCATAATAAGGCGTTAACTCTTTTCTATTGCTTGCAAATAATGGTATTTCACCACTGGATAAATGTCCAGTTTGTCGGTTAGATAATCAGCAGATACACTTAGCTCCCCGTACACTGTGCGAATGGTTCGCTGGGTGCGTTTTTGCTTGCTATATGAAGGAACACTATGAACGAGCGCCGCGCGTTGGGGTTTGGTTTGTCTGCAGTTTTGCTCTGGTCGACAGTTGCAACCGCATTTAAATTGACTCTGGCTGAATTTACTCCAATCCAAATGCTGACAATTGCCAGTATTGTCTCTGCTCTGGTTTTAATCGTTATCTGCGGCGTACAAGGTAAGCTTGCTTCCCTCTCTGCCGTTTTTCTCTCTAACCCTTGGTACTATTTGCTACTGGGTTTAATCAACCCCTTGGCTTATTACGTCATTTTGTTTAAAGCCTATGAATTGTTGCCAGCATCACAAGCACAAGCGATTAACTACAGTTGGGCGATCACGTTAACCTTAATGGCCGCGGTTTTTCTTGGTCAGCAGATCCGTAAACAAGATTGGATAGCATGTGTTCTAAGCTACTTTGGCGTAGTGGTGATTGCCACTAAAGGCGACATTCTCGGGCTCAATTTTGAAAGCCCGCTTGGCGTAGGATTAGCGCTGCTTTCAACCCTGCTTTGGGCTGGCTACTGGATTCTAAATACCAAAAATAAAGCCGATCCTGTAGTGGGTGTATTACTCGGATTTTTAGTCGCCATCCCTTTTGCGATTGGTCTGAGTATTTGGGAAGGTGCCAGTTGGAGCCAAATCACCCCTTCTGGCTGGCTGGCCGTGACCTATGTGGGTTTGTTTGAAATGGGCATCACTTTTGTATTGTGGTTAAGTGCATTAAAACTCACGCAAAACACCGCGCGTATTAGCAACCTTATTTTTGCCTCACCGTTTATCTCACTGATTTTGCTAGCAACCATTATTGGTGAAAGCATCCACCCAACCACTTTGATTGGCTTGGTGCTGATTGTTGCTGGCTTGGTGATTCAACAGATGAAATTTAAGGCTAAATTAGCCACCAGCGCAGAGTGAAAAACGAAAACATAAAGCCACCTTCTGGTGGCTTTTTCGTACCTAAAACTATATCAACCAATAAAAATTGCATTTTAAACCAACAGCTTAATGGTCAAATTGGCAGCAGAGTCCAAATTTCAAGTTTTATTTTTGCATCAAGATCTAGCATTTTCGATCAATTTTCCCGACTCGTTAACATCCCAACCATAATCCCCGCGAATCTATTCAACGCATTTATCAATAATAATAAGGAATAATGCATGAGACTTTCGCAACTCTCTCTTTTGATCGGGGGTGTTCTAGCTTGCTCACACGTAGCCGCAGAGACACTTAACCTGTCGCAACTGGGTGCACAAGTGCAACAGCAGCTGTTTGCTATGCAGCAACTGGCAACGGATGACAGCAACATTGTCGTTCACCAAGATGGTCGCCGCTTCTTGCAATACCAAGGCAAGCAGTATTGGGTAAACCATGAGAGCTTCCCAAAGTTCCCACTCAACGATGCTGGCGGTGAATACTCGACCGCTTTCCCTTTTGTCGACAGTAACTGGGAATACATTGCCTACAATGGTGGTTTCTATTTAATGCATCGTGAACTTGGCGTGATGAACGCTAACGACACCGGTTGCTACGTGGAGTATCTGCCAGCAAGCCGTGGTTCACAACTCGAAGACGGCAGTTACATCACTGAGTCCGACATGATTCTGCGTACGGTAATGTCAGACTGTGGTGAGCTGGCGATGCCAAACCTTGAATCATTCAAAGTCGGTTCTCTGTCTGATATCGGCGTGGAACTGACTTGGGATCAACATCATCCGAATAATAACTATGTTATCAATCTCACCGCGCGACCTGCCAACAGCTCACCGATCGTTTACCGCTACCGCACCAGCGAGCCGGGTCTTTATATCAGTGATTTAGAGCCAGACACCCGCTACGAAGTTGAGATTGAAGCGTGTAATGATTTGGGCTGCGCTAAACAACAATTGAGCTTCACGACTTTAGCTGAGCGTCTCGCCTACAACGATAGCCGCACAGCAGTAAACCACCTTTCAGGCTCGCTGCGTGCGCATATTAACTTTACTCAAACCCACACCAGCGTGATGCCAAACGGCAACGATGAACTCAATCACCCTAACCTAGTGATGGATCGTGCTGCACTGCTATTGGTGACACCAAATCAACCAGCCATTCAGCAGATGTGGGTAGAGGTTGAACTGGATGGTATTAGCCAAGGTCGCTTTGCGCTGCTACCACCGAGTGCCCTAGCCGATACAGACCAACCTGATAACGGTCGCAGCAAAGTAGTCTTCTCGAAATACGCTTGGAGCTTACCGCTGCAATGGGATTGGATGAAACCAGGATTGTCGCTTAAGTTCAGTGACAACCGTGGTCGTGAAGGTGTACTAGAGCAAAATGATTTAGTGTTCGCTGGCGCGCCTGAAATGGTGATTCAGAACATCGATATCGGTATGTTGGTCGAACCACGCGATCAGTACGAAATGATCGACCGTATGCCTGAACTGGCGACAGACTACTTCCAAAAAATTCCAGTATCCAAACTGGTCATGGCAGACTACACACCACTGCACCTGCGCAAAGTTACGCTACCCAATGGCAAGGTTTATACCAGAGCCAGCGAATACGACAAACCTGGGGTTTACGCTGGTGACATGCGTGAATACATTGGTAAGCGTCTGATTTCAATGGGTATCAATAATGCTAACTTTGGTATCGTTGACACCGCCGGTGGTAGCGCACACTGGGCTCGTCCATTTAGTCATATTACTGCGCACAACAACCGCGGACGCTACCTAGCCGAAGATGAAGATGGCAACATCACCTCAAGTGTTATCCACCATGGTTTAAGTGGTGGCGGCGGTATGGTGACCTTAAGTGGCACCCGTGGTAACGAATGGTCTCACGAGCTGGGTCACAACTACGGTCGTGGTCACCATCCGAAAAACGCTTCAATCCACGATATGGAATCTGGCTGGGGTTGGGACGCGCGCTATAACCGCTTTATCGGCAACCTACACTGGTCTGATGCGGCGCAAACCGTGACCAATACCAATAGTGGCGAGAGCGTTGAACCCTTTGCTGATCAATTCCGCTTTATGCGCGAAGCAATGGGTGGCGGTGAAAGTGCACGTACTGGCTTGATCAGTAACTACACCTTAGAGCATCCCATTGCCGCACGCGTAACGCAAAACTGGTTTAACGGTGCGAGCAACGTCGATACCAATAGCGCAACGGGCTACTCAGCGTGGGATCAAGAGACTCAACGTTACGTCGAATCTGCAACCAATCAACGCGCAGTCAGTGAGAAAGGCGTGCCAGTGATCACCGTACTCGGTATCTACGACCCAACTGAAGCGAACCCAAGCCAGATCTACCCACTGATCTACTCAAACTACGGCAACCTGTTTGAATTACCAGAGCCGAGCAACATCCCAGCACAACGTGAAGGTTGGGTCGCTGCCGGTACTATTACTGCCGAAGATCGCCTCAACACCGAATGGCAAACCATCAAAGTGGACAATCAGTGGTTGCCACTGTGTCAGTTTAGCTACACCAGCCAAGGCGGTACGCAAGCTAACTTTATTGGCTATGAAGAAGGTGAACAGTGCCGTGTAACCAGCGAAATGGTTTGGCATATTGATGGTCAAACAGAAGTGCCTGTCTCTGAATCGCTACAATACCAACTGCTGGCAAGCAAAGGCGAACTGGTCGGCAATATTACTTACACACCAACCCCTGAGCTGGGTGAAATGACGCTGTGTAGCCTCAATAAGCCAGGTACCGGTCACGATGGTGCGGGCTTCCTTGCGGACAACAAGTGTAAGCAAATTGATGGCATGAAGCACAGCAATGGCGCACTTTGGGCTTACGCAACTCACCAAGGTGGCATTGACCAATACCAAGTGGAATCACAGAAGCAGTGTCAGCTAGTGGTTGAAAACCAAGATGGATCGGTCGATAAAATTGCACTTCATGGCAAACGCTACAGCAGCGGTGAAAGCAACAAGTTCCACCTCAATTTACCAGCGGAACGTCATCCAGAGCGCATCAGTATTGAATGTTCTGGCGCAGAAGGCAGCACAGCTATTCTCGATACGGTACTGACGCCACGTAACCCGGCAGCAGACGAGTTAGTCGGTCCGGTGATTGTGGGACAAGAAAACGGTTACCGAGATTTTGATGTCGACATGCCGAGCGGTTGGATGGCTCACAACGAGCAATTTAATCCAGCGGAACTCACGGCAAATCAACGCAGCTACTTGGCAACCATGCGCTTAGGCGAGAAGTCTGAGTATGTGTGTCGCTTCCCGATGACGATCAATGGCAACGAAAAACTATTGCATGGTTACGTTGAATCATTTGGCAACGGTGACTACCAATGTACTGGCGGCAGTGATATTACGGTGCGTGATAACCAAGGTGAACGTGAGATGGTTTCAGAACTTAACCAGTTTGAATGGTTGTCACTGTACGACCGCAGCCAAGTGGGTGCACCAGTGATCGCTTCACCACAGTCTAATGCCACGTTGTGTAGCCTAACTAAAGGCGGTGAGTGGTACGGGGTTGGCTTCGTCAATGCCGGTGGGCAATGTGTACAAGAACCAGAAGTTTACTGGTCTAATGGCAACCAATGGATTTTCTCTAGTGGTTACGCCGTACATCAATACCGCTAATCGCATTTAAAACCAATATCAAAGGGCGCCTCGGCGCCCTTTGATTTCAGAAAATAAACTTAACGATTAAGCGTGCTGCCCAGCAACAAAACCTGAGCTCCAACACCATTGGAAGTTGTAACCGCCCAACCAGCCAGTCACATCCATCACTTCACCAATAAAGAACAAGCCCTTCACTTGCTTACACTCCATGGTTTTCGACGAGAGATGATCGGTATCAACCCCACCTAAAGTCACTTCTGCGGTGCGGTAACCTTCTGTGCCATTTGGTGCAATCTGCCAATTTTCTAGGTATTCGGTGACCTGCTTAAGCTGCTTTTCATTAAATTGTTTAAGCGGTTTGTCTTCCAGCTCTTTACGCTCAATCATCACTTCAACCAAACGTTTCGGCAGCACTTTCGCCAGCGTGTTTTTCAAACTCTGATTTGGGTGCTTCTCTCTTGATGCTGTAAGCAATTGCTCAACGTCCGCTTCCGGCACTAGGTTGATAGTCACTTGCTGACCGGCTTTCCAGAACGATGAGATTTGCAACACCGCAGGACCTGATAAACCACGATGGGTAAATAGCAGTGCCTCTTTAAAGACCGTACCATCTTGGGCAGTAATTTCAGCCGGAATCGCGATACCTGACAGCGCTTCGAAATCTTCTTTATCTTGCTTATGCAAAGTAAACGGTACTAAGCCTGCGGTGGTTGACACCACGGGTAAACCAAACTGCTCAGCAATCTTGTAACCAAACGGCGTCGCGCCCAGTTTTGGCATCGACAAACCACCGGTGGCCACCACCAGCGACTGACACTCAATCTGATTGGTATTGGCATGTAAACTAAAGCCTTGCTCGGTTTGCTCTATCTGATGAATATCTTGTTGGTAGCGCAACTGAACTTTGGCGTTCTGACACTCATCAAGCAGCATGCTGACGATTTGCTTCGCTGAATCGAGACAGAATAACTGACCATGATCGCGCTCTTCAAACTCAATACCGTATTTACTCACCATCGAGATAAAATCCCAGTTGGTGTACTGAGACAGCGCTGACTTAACAAAATGTGGATTGCGGCACAGGTAGTTATTCGAACTGACATCATAGTTAGTGAAGTTACAGCGGCCACCACCAGAAATTAGGATTTTACGCCCTGGTTTTTTCGCATGATCAAGTACCAAGACTTTGCGTCCACGCTTGCCTGCTTCTGCGGCACACATTAAACCAGCAGCGCCAGCGCCTATAATGACGACGTCAAATTTCTCACTCATGATGACTTACTCAAACAACCTTAAACGCAAATAAAAAAGGATGTGCAGTTTTGCACATCCTTGCTAATCGAGGCGCTATTCTAGCGATTCTTTGACTGATTGCCAATTAATCAACCGATACTAGTTATCAAGGCTATTAATAAAACCACACTGTCAGAGGATAAAGGCAGCGAGCAGTGTTACACCAAGCAAAGCCATCGTTAGAATAAATAGCTCTCTCACGCGAGCGCACTTAGAAGTAAAGACCGGGTCATGATGATGGTGATACTCTTTCGTCTTGAGATAAGAGTAGAGCTTGAATTGCTTGCTCATATTGCCATGGGTGGTAAAAAAACCACCACCATCGACTTGCTGATAAAGCAAGGGGTGAGCTTCTCGCATAACGTAAATAAGCGATCGCAACGCGGTCAAGTATCTAGCTAAGTTAACTAAACTAACCAGCATAAGTACGAATAGAATGGTGTCTGCACTGATCATCTTTCCTCCCTACACCTTCTATACATGCCCGAAGAAAAGACGATCCGATTAGAGTGTCTTTGGCTGTTAACTAAGCAGCCGGGGCATCCATGACAGAAGATGAACCTTCTTTTGCTAAAGCTGCCAGATCTTTATCGATAAAGAACAGTGCTTTGCCGTCTTCACCAACAAGTTCTAGCTTATCTAATATCCCTTTAAATAACTTCTCTTCCTCGTGCTGCTCAGCAACGTACCACTGTAAGAAGTTGAATGTTGAATAGTCTTGTGACGTAAACGATAAATGAGCCAGCTTATTGATTTTTTCAGTAATCATCTGCTCATGCTCATAGGTTTCACGGAATACATCACCTAGGCTATCAAACTGGTGCTTAGGCGCTTCTATCGCCCCGAGAATTGGCATTGCACCCGTTTCACTCACGTAAGTGAACAAACGCTGCATGTGCTCCATCTCTTCTACGGCGTGAGCGCGTAAAAATTCAGCCGCGCCATCGAATCCTTTATCTTCACACCAAGCACTCATTTGTAAGTATAGATTGGATGAAAAAAATTCGAGGTTAATTTGTTCATTCAATTGATCAACCATTGCCTGTGACAGCATGTTCAACTCCTAATATTCTTGCAAGTGACTAAACTATAACACGATCCTTAGAGAGATATGAGATCGCTCTAGCATAATTTTTAGACGACCAGTGCTAACCTTAAATCAAAGTCCTAGAGGAGATAGCATTATGAGTTATCAACATATTTTAGTTGCAATTGACCTGTCTGAAGACAGCAAACATTTGGTGGAAAAAGCTGTCTCTTTAGCAAAACCACTTAACGCCGATGTCTCTTTTATTCATATTGATGTCAACTACGCCGAACTGTATACCGGGCTAATCGATATCAACATGGCAGAGACCCAGCACAAAGCGACCGAAGCTTCCCAACAGCAATTACAAAACCTTGCTGATCACGCCGACTACCCGATTAAGCATACGCTTGTTGGTAGTGGCGACCTAGGTAACGAACTGTGCGAAAACATTGGTGAATATAAAGTAGATTTAGTGGTCTGTGGCCATCACCAAGATTTCTGGAGCAAGTTACTTTCATCGACACGTCAATTAATAAATTGTACGCCGGTCGATTTGTTGGTTGTACCACTTAAGGATTGATCGCACTGCGAATAGATCTCGTTTAGACTGACGGCTGGTATCATTCATTGGTATAGATTATGGGTTATCTATCAGCCGTCACTTTATTGTGGGCGTTTTCATTTAGCTTGATCGGGGTTTATCTTGCCGGTCAGGTCGACTCTTGGTTTTCAGTGCTGATGCGTGTGGCACTGGCAAGCGTCGTGTTCTTACCTTTTATTAAGTTTAAAGGTGTAAGCAAATCACTGATCAGTAAGTTAATGGTCGTGGGCGGCTTTCAGCTTGGCTTGATGTACTGCTTCTACTACCAATCTTTTCTACTCCTTTCTGTACCAGAAGTACTACTTTTCACCGTCTTTACGCCAATTTACGTCACGCTAATTTACGACTTACTCAAGAAGCGTTTTTCGCCTTGGTATTTAGTCACGGCGGCAATCGCCGTTGCTGGCGCTGCCGTAATTAAATTTGCTGGCATCAATGAAAACTTCCTAATGGGCTTTCTAGTGGTACAAGGTGCTAACCTTTGTTTCGCCATCGGTCAGGTCGGTTACAAATACATTATGGAAACCGAACAAGTAGAATTGCCGCAACACGCGGTATTTGGTTATTTCTATCTCGGTGCTCTGGTCGTCGCAACGGTTGCCTTTACACTGATGGGCAATATAGACAAGTTACCAACCACTAACACTCAGTGGGGTATTCTGATTTACCTAGGTTTAATTGCTTCAGGTCTCGGTTACTTCGCGTGGAATAAAGGGGCGACGATGGTTAACGCTGGTGCGTTAGCCGTCATGAATAATGCGCTGGTGCCAGCAGGCTTAATCGTCAACATCGTTATTTGGAATCGAGATGTCGACCTACTACGACTCGGTATCGGCGGTGCCATTATCATGTTGTCGTTATGGGTCAACGAAACCTGGGTAAAACGTCGCGTCGCACGTGACTACGCGTCGGTTTAAAGCTGCTTATCATTCCAGATACAAATAGCCCGCGATAATCGCGGGCTCAGACTGCTGACAAAGGTCTAGCTTTCGAGCTAGACCTTTGATCTAATAGGGGTATCGAAATATGGATACTCCGATATGCTTCAAGAACCGACTCCGCAACAATACGAACTGGAAATGGTAACGATGGA
>NZ_JADILO010000053.1 GCF_015278125.1 Vibrio fluminensis | reverse complement strand
AAGCCGCTTCTTTATCTGCGCCTGCCGCTTTTGCATCCCACTGCGCGTACACGTCAGCAGGGATTTCAAATGCAGGGTGTTCCCAACCAAGGAATTCACGCGCTGCTGCGATTTCTTCTGCACCTAGTGGTGCACCGTGACAGTCATGAGAGCCTGATTTATTTGGTGAACCAAAACCGATGATGGTTTTAGTACAAATAAGAGTAGGGCGAGGGTCTGCTTTTGCCGCTTCAATCGCTGCATTGATTGCGTCAGCATCGTGACCGTCAACCGCAGGGATTACGTGCCAGCCGTACGCTTCAAAACGCTTAGGTGTATCGTCAGAGAACCAGCCTTCTACATGACCATCGATAGAGATACCGTTGTCATCCCAAAATGCGATCAGTTTGCCTAGACCAAGCGTACCAGCAAGAGAACATGCCTCGTGCGAGATACCTTCCATTAGACAGCCGTCACCCATGAACACGTAAGTGTGGTGGTCAACGATGTCGTGGCCTTCTTTGTTGAACTGCGCAGCCAGTGCTTTCTCAGCCATTGCCATACCCACAGCATTGGTGATGCCTTGACCTAGCGGACCTGTGGTTGTTTCGATACCTGGCGCGTAACCGTACTCTGGGTGACCTGGCGTCTTAGAGTGCAGCTGACGGAAGTTTTTCAGATCGTCAATTGATAGCTCGTAACCGCTTAGGTGTAGTAGCGAGTAGATAAGCATTGAGCCGTGACCGTTAGACAATACGAAACGGTCGCGATCAGCCCATTCTGGGTTCGCTGGATTATGGTTTAGGTGAGAACGCCAAAGAACTTCAGCGATGTCTGCCATACCCATAGGTGCGCCTGGGTGACCAGAGTTTGCTTGTTGAACACCATCCATGCTTAGAGCGCGGATTGCATTGGCTAGCTTTCTATTTAAAGAAACGTTACGAGAAGACATGTCTGCTCCTGAGTGCAAGTAAGCGAGTTAATCGTTCGGGGAATTGTTGTGGGCGTATTCTCTCAAAGCGACTAGTGCACTGCAAACGTTTTCCAGACAAAAAAAACACAAAAAAAGCCTTTTTTGCCGCGAAATAAGCAAACTTCGCGTTTGCTCCATTTAGCCATGCAAACGTTTGTTTCACAAAATTCATGAAAAAGAGCTTGTAATTCGAGCTATCAAATTTAAAATAGACGTCTAGATGTAGAAACACCTACACACCCTAAGGCTATTTTTTGAGTAGGCTAAAGCCTGCTCTTTCAACCAAATATGGAGCTCACATGGCTAAGCACCTGTTTACTTCTGAGTCTGTTTCAGAAGGCCATCCAGATAAAATCGCAGACCAAATCTCTGATGCTGTTCTTGATGCGATCCTAGAACAAGACCCGAAAGCACGTGTTGCGTGTGAAACTTACGTTAAGACCGGTATGGTAATGGTGGGTGGTGAAATCACTACTTCAGCATGGGTAGATATCGAAGAGCTAACTCGTGAAACCGTGCGTGAAATTGGTTACGTTCACTCAGACATGGGCTTTGATGCAAACTCTTGTGCAGTCCTGAACACTATCGGTAAACAATCTCCTGACATCAATCAAGGTGTTGATAAAGCCGATCCTAAAGAGCAAGGTGCAGGCGACCAAGGCATCATGTTTGGTTACGCATGTAATGAAACTGAAGTGCTAATGCCAGCACCAATTACATACTCACACCTTTTAGTTCAAAAGCAGGCTGAAGTCCGTAAAAACGGTACGCTAGATTGGCTACGCCCAGATGCAAAATCTCAGGTGACGTTCCAGTATGACCAAGGCAAGATCGTGGGTATCGATGCCGTTGTACTTTCAACTCAGCACTGTGATTCAATCTCTACACCAGATCTGCGCGAAGCAGTGATGGAAGAGATCATCAAACCTGTTCTACCTGCAGAGTGGCTAGATAAAGAAACTAAGTACTTTATCAACCCAACGGGTCGCTTCGTGATCGGTGGTCCTATGGGTGACTGTGGTCTAACTGGTCGTAAGATCATCGTTGATACCTACGGCGGCGCAGCTCGTCACGGTGGTGGTGCATTCTCTGGTAAAGATCCATCGAAAGTAGACCGCTCTGCAGCATACGCAGCTCGTTACGTAGCGAAAAACATCGTTGCGGCAGGCATGGCTGATCGTTGTGAAATCCAACTTTCTTACGCCATCGGTGTAGCGGATCCAACGTCTATCATGATCGAAACTTTCGGTACTGAAAAAGTAGCGCACAACATCATCATTGAAGCGGTACGTCAGTTCTTCGACCTACGCCCATACGGTCTACAAGAGATGTTGAACCTACTGCAACCGATCTACAAAAAGACAGCTGCATACGGTCACTTTGGTCGCGAAGAGTTCCCATGGGAAGCGACTGATAAAGCTGCTCTACTACGTGAGTTTGCTGGTATCAAATAATTGCTACTCAGTTTTTCGGCTGTTAAGCCTTTTATTTCAAACTGTTAAAGCGATTCCTATTTCTAGCCCTTGCCGATGCAAGGGCTTTTTCTTACCCAAATATTCCCCTCAACTCGCACACCAGCCAGCAAATAATTTGTAAATTCTTTCATCTGCGCCAATAGTTAAATTAATGTTAAATGTTATTTGTGACGTACAAAACCATGATGCGACTCACGACAATAAGATGTCCTCGCGTTAGTCAGCATCGCTATTTATAGCCACACGCGCTAGTGGCATTAGTGAGAGACAATCAAGGAGGAGTCATGCCTCGAACAGTTAACAACCCATCAGAACTGAAACAAGAGCGGAAAACGGTCCCCAACCATGAGTATGCTCGAACCTTTCCCTGTAACACGGTCAATATCAGTGCACCATTTCATTGGCTAGCACTTGGCCTGCACGACTTTGTACGCATGCCGATTATCAGTGCCTTTTATGGGCTCTGTTTTATGGCAGCCGCAGTTGGCATTGTGCTGTTAGTCCAATGGCAGGGCACACATTTAGTCATCATGCCAAGCTTAGTGGTTTACATGTTGATCGGTCCATTTCTTGCTCTGGGTCTTTATGACGCCAGTTGGGAGCGAGAGCGCGGTCATAACGCCAGTCTTTTCCATTCCATTAAAGCCATCGGTCGCAATTCCAGTTCACAATGGGCATTTGCGGTACTACTGGCTGTATGTATGATTTTTTGGATGCGTATCGCTGCACTACTGCATGCGCTTTATCCTTCAGTCCAAGGGGCGCCTCTGACAGATTTCCTACCGTTTTTAGTGATTGGATCCATGGTGGGATTTGTTTTGGCTTGTGTGGTGTTTAGTATCTCTGCTTTCTCTATTCCACTGATGATGGAACGTCGAGTGGATATGATGACGGCTGTATTTACCAGTTTTAACGCGGTACGTTCGAATATTCCAGCCATGATCGTTTGGGCGGCGGTAATTTGTGGAGGAATTCTGATCGGCTTTGCCACCTACGGTATTGGCATGTTATTTACCATGCCAATCCTAGGCTACGCCACTTGGCATGGTTACCATGAAGTGATTAAGAAAAAGCATCAGCCTTAACAGTTCAAACGGTTCACGTTATGATGCATCAGCCCAGCTCACTTGCTGGGCTGTTTGTCTTTTTATGTCTCTTACGGAATCGTTGTGGATATCGAACTTCGCTATCGAGCGCAGCAGAAAGTCGCTCATTGCTTGCAGCTAGCAGAACACGCATTTAAACGTACCTTCCCAAAACCGATCATGCGTTATGGCCTGCGCGGTAAGGCAGCAGGTAAGGCTTACTTACAACTAAACGAAGTCCGCTTAAATCCGGTTCTATTCATGGAAAACCAGCAAGCTTTTCTCGATGAAGTTATTCCTCATGAAGTCGCTCACTTGATCACGTACCAAGTCTATGGGCGTGTGCGCCCGCATGGCAAAGAGTGGCAAGGTGTAATGGAAGCGGTATTTGGCGTAGCTGCAAACACAACGCACAGTTTTGCCACCCTCTCTGTACAAGGCAAAACCTTTGAATATCAATGCCAATGCACCTTGTACCCACTTTCAATTCGACGTCATAACAAAGTGATTCGTCACCAAGCCAGTTATCGTTGTCAAAAATGTCATCAGCAACTTACCTTCACCGGTCGCCAGTTGTCTTAATTGTTAAATTATCAGCTAACAAGATCCAATTTGAGTGATATCATGCATAAAGTCATTCCTTTATAAGACTTTTTCATGCGTAAACTCTTATGTCTATTGCTTGCTGTTACAGCTGGCAGTGCTGTGGCAGCGCCACCAACTTCCTTTTCTGCGGCTAAACGCGAAGCAGTCAGTATTTACAAAGATCTTGAAAAAGATATCAACTACGCCACCAGCTTTTACTGCGGTTGCGACATCAATTGGCAAGGTAAGAAAGGAGTGCCCGATCTCGAAGGTTGTGGCTACCAAATCCGTAAGCAAACCCAAAAAGTCCGCGCAACACGTATCGAGTGGGAACATGTAGTACCGGCTTGGCAGTTCGGCCACCAGCTACAATGTTGGCAAGATGGTGGGCGTAAAAACTGCACTCGCCGTGATAAGCAATTCAAGATGATGGAAGCGGATCTACATAACCTCACGCCAGCTATCGGCGAAGTGAACGGCGATCGTTCTAACTTTAACTTTAGCCAATGGAATGGTATTGATGGTGTAACCTATGGCTCTTGTGAAATGCAGGTTAACTTTAAACAACGTCAAGTGATGCCGCCGGATCGCGCACGTGGTTCAATTGCGCGCACATACCTGTATATGAGCCAAGAATATGGCTTTAAACTCTCAAAACAGCAACAAAACTTAATGTTGGCGTGGAACAAAACTTACCCAGCAGAAAAATGGGAATGTGAGCGCGACAAGCGCATTGCTAAAGTACAAGGTAACCACAATCCATTCGTGATTGAAGCTTGTCGTAAGCTGTAAGCATTAATAATTAAACCATGGCGTTAAGCAGTCGATCCCTTGTTTTTTCTGCTTAACGCATCCATGTTATACCTTTAGATATAGAAACTAAGCTGGAACTGATACACCATGCGAATTCCTCGAATTTACCACCCTGAAACTATTCACCAACTTGGCGTGATTGCTCTGAGCGATGACGCAGCCGGTCATATCGGTCGTGCACTGCGTATGCAGGCAGGCCAAGAGGTGTTGTTATTTGATGGCAGCGGTGCTGAGTTTCCAGCAGTCATTAGCTCAGTATCAAAAAAATCGGTTGAGGTTGAGGTCACTGAACGCATTGAACGCAGTAGTGAATCGCCTCTGGATCTGCATTTAGGCCAAGTGGTATCGCGCGGCGATAAAATGGAATTCACGATCCAAAAGTCAGTTGAGCTGGGTGTAAATACCATTACACCTCTTATTTCTGAACGTTGCGGCGTGAAGCTGGATCAAAAACGTTTTGAGAAAAAACTCGACCAATGGCAAAAGATTGCGATTAGTGCGTGTGAGCAATGTGGTCGTAATACCGTGCCTGAGATCCGCCCAATCATGAAACTCGAAGATTGGTGTGCTGAAGAATACGACGGCTTGAAACTCAACCTACACCCACGCGCGAAATACTCAATCAACACACTACCGACTCCGGTGGAAAAAGTTCGTCTACTGATTGGTCCTGAAGGTGGCCTGTCTGCCCAAGAGATCGATATGACGCAAGAATACCAATTTGAAGAAACGTTGTTAGGCCCGCGTGTACTGCGCACTGAAACTGCAGCGTTAACCGTAATTACAGCCCTGCAAGTTCGCTTTGGCGACCTTGGTTAAACGGAGAAGATCATGATCAAACTTGGCATTGTGATGGACCCTATTTCGTCCATCAACATTAAAAAAGATTCTAGCTTTGCCATGATGCTAGAAGCCCAACGTCGTGGCTACGAAATCCACTACATGGAAATGAATGATCTACACCTAGATCAAGGCGTCGCTATCGCAGATACCAAAGTGGTTGCGCTCAAAGAAGATCCAAATGGTTGGTATGAGTTCAAATCAGAACAGACGATTAAGCTGGCGGATTTAGATGCTGTATTAATGCGTAAAGATCCCCCTTTCGACACGGAGTACATCTACGCGACATACATTCTTGAGCGCGCAGAGGATGAAGGTGCACTGATCGTTAACAAACCGCAAAGCCTGCGCGACTGTAACGAAAAATTGTTTACCGCTTGGTTCCCTGAATTGACGCCAACCACAATTGTGACGCGCAAAGCTGAGAAGATTAAGGCCTTCCGCGAAGAGCATGGTGATGTGATCCTTAAACCTCTAGATGGTATGGGCGGCGCGTCAATTTTCCGCGTTAAAGAAAACGACCCAAACGTATCTGTGATTATCGAGACACTGACTAACCACGGTCAAAATTATGCGATGGCACAAACCTTCGTACCGGATATCAGCAATGGTGATAAACGTATTCTAGTGGTTGATGGCGAGCCAATGCCTTACTGCCTAGCTCGTATTCCTGCCGAAGGTGAAACCCGTGGTAACCTAGCGGCTGGTGGCCGAGGGGAAGCGCGTCCACTTAGCGAGACAGATAAACAGATCGCTGAGGCTGTAGCGCCTACACTTAAAGAAAAAGGTCTGATCTTTGTTGGCCTCGACGTTATTGGTGACAAGCTTACGGAAATCAATGTAACAAGCCCAACTTGTATTCGTGAAATCGAAGCCGCTTTCGATATCTCAATTACAGGCAAGTTGATGGATGCTATCGAGCGTCGCATTCAAAAATAAAGTCCAATGGGGCGCGAGTCGCCCCAACTTGGTTTGACATAAGGCTGGATACTTATGAATTTAACTAACCACTTTTTGGTCGCAATGCCAGGGATGAAAGATCCCTATTTTAAACGCAGTGTCATCTACATTTGCGAACACAATCAAGATGGTGCCATGGGGCTAATGATCAGCTCACCGATTGAGATCACTGTCGGAAAGATGTTGGAACAAGTCGATGTCCAGCCAGTTCATCCCCAGCTAAGAACTGAAAACTTGGCGATGCCTGTGCTTAATGGTGGTCCAGTCTCTGAAGATCGTGGTTTTATTTTGCATCAACCGAAAGATCGTTACGAGTCGAGTATTCAAATGACCGATCAAATCTCGGTCACCACCTCAAAAGATATCTTAGGTGTCTTGGGGACAGAAGCTGAACCCAATCACTACTTAGTCGCACTCGGTTACTCGGGCTGGGAAGCAGGACAGTTAGAAATCGAATTGGCTGAAAACTCCTGGCTCACCGTAGAAGCAGACCCTAGCGTTATCTTTGAAACTCCGGTAAAAGAGCGCTGGCAAAAAGCGGTACAAATGCTGGGCATTGATGTCGCGCAACTATCTAGCGATGTAGGCCACGCTTAACTGGCTGTGATACATGCTGGTAATTCACTCCTTTAAATATTAATTAGAAGTAAACTATGTCTAATAGAAGCATCATGGCCTTCGATTTTGGTACCAAAAGCATTGGTAGTGCGATTGGTCAGGAGATCACTGGCACCGCCTCACCACTTAAAGCTTTTAAAGCGAATGACGGCATCCCAAACTGGGATGACATTGAAAAGCAGATCAAAGAGTGGCAACCAAATCTATTAGTGGTGGGTTTACCAACCGATTTGCACGGCAAAGATCTCGAGACGATAACACCACGTGCGAAAAAATTTGCCAATCGGCTTAAAGGGCGCTTTGGCCTACCTGTAGAGCTGCACGATGAACGCCTCTCCACCACCGAAGCACGCGCAGATCTATTTGCTATGGGCGGTTATAAAGCCCTAACCAAAGGCAATGTTGATTGCCAATCAGCCGTGATCATTCTCGAAAGTTGGTTTGAAGCCCAGTGGGGTGAATAATAAAACCCACAACGTGAAAATTCGCTGAATACAAAAATCCCAAGCCGAACGCTTGGGATTTTTCGTTTCGAGTGGAGTGTCGTTACTCGCCCGCAACCTTCATGGTTTCGAGCAGGATAGACCCTGTCTGGATCTGTGAACGCGTTTCAACGTCACTACCAACCGCGACAATCTGCTGATACATATCTTTCAAATTACCGGCAATAGTAATTTCAGACACAGGGTATTGAATCTGGCCATTCTCTACCCAGAAACCCGCCGCTCCACGTGAGTAATCACCCGTCACTACGTTCACGCCCTGCCCCATAACTTCTGTGACCAAAAGACCCGTGCCTAGCTCTTTTAGCATCTGCTCAAAGTTCTGCCCCGTCGATTTAACGTAACAGTTATGAATGCCGCCAGCATGACCCGTTGGAGTCATGTTCATCTTACGCGCCGCATAACTGGTTAAGAGGTACGTAGCTAAGACACCATCGGTGATAATTTCCGTATCACGGGTGTAAACACCTTCACTATCAAACGGGCTAGACGCTAAACCACGTAAGACATGTGGACGCTCTGATAAGTTAAACCAGCTTGGTAGAATTTGCTCACCTAGGTGATCAAGTAGAAATGATGATTTACGGTAAAGATTACCACCGCTGATCGCCATCACTAGATGACCTAACAGACCTGTCGCAACATCGGCAGCAAACATCACCGGGTATTTACCGGTTGCAAGACGTTTTGCGTCTAAGCGACTTACCGTCTTTTCTGCGGCTTGTTCGCCGACTTGCTCCGGTGTCCATAGATCGTCTTTATGACGTGCCATGGTGTAGCTATAGTCGCGCTCCATTTCGCCATTGGCGCCTTGACCAATCACACAACAGCTAGTGCTGTGACGACTGCTAGCATAGCTAGCCAGTAAGCCATGGCTGTTACCATACACTTTCACGCCGTAGTGACTATCGTAGCTCGCACCATCACTTTGCTTGATCTTACTGCTGAACGCTAATGCACGCTCCTCTGCAGCAATTGCCACTTTCGCCGCGTAATCAGGATCGGGCGTATCAGGGTGGAACAAGTCAAGATCCGGGATATCTTGCACCATTAATTCTTTTGGCGCAGGACCCGCACAAGGATCTTCAGAAGTATATTGCGCGATGTCTAACGCCGCTAATACGGTTTGCTGAATCGCCTTCTCACTCAAATCAGAAGTCGATGCACTGCCTTTACGTTGACCACGGTAAACAGTAATACCCAGCGCACCATCGCTATTGAATTCCACATTTTCCACTTCGCACATACGGGTAGAAACACTTAAGCCCGTAGACTTAGTAATGGCAACTTCTGCGGCATCAGCTTTGACTGCTGCCATCTCCAGCGCTTTCGCTACTGCAGCTTCTAGCTCAGCACGTTGCTGAGCGACTTGCTCTTTTACGTCCATATTTCATCTAAATATTGGTGAGTATTGCTTCTAGGATAACAAGAATTTCGCTTTCTCCCCACGATTCTTGTTAAAATAGAGGAATAGATAGTCAAATAAGGCAAAACAGATGGCACGTAAAAATCAAAAAGCGCCATGGGAACCGGAAGAAGAGATCATCTGGGTTAGTAAATCCGAGATGAAGCGCGATATGGAAGAGTTGCAAAAGTTGGGCGAAGAACTGGTTGGTCTAAAACCTTCTACGCTGAAAAAATTCCCATTGAGTGAAGATCTAGCGGAAGCAATTCATGATGCACAACGTTTCAAAAACGAAGCGCGTCGTCGTCAATTGCAACGTATTGGTAAATTGATGCGTTACGAGGATCCAGAACCGATTCAAGCGGCACTGGACAAAATTCGTAATAAGCACTCACAGAACACAGCGGTACTGCACAAGCTTGAGCAACTGCGTGATCGTGTTGTTGAGCAAGGCGACGCAGCAATTGACGAAGTGATGGCGCTTTACCCAGCGGCAGACCGTCAACGTCTACGCCAGCTAGCTCGTCAAGCAGCAAAAGAAAAATCATCGAACAAGCCACCAAAGGCGTACCGTGAAATTTTCCAAATGATTAAAGAACTAAACGACGAAGAATTATAAGCTTTGCTTTTAAACGCGTCGCGATAGTAAAAAGGTTGCCCATTCGGCAACCTTTTTTGTTTTTAGAATCTGCTATGACCCGATCAATGCCCCGCTTTGACAAATGCGGCGAGTTCACTATTCGCATGCTCAGCACTCAACTGGTCAATACTGTCCGCGACCGAAATTTTGCCATGATTGATAAAAGCAAAATCACTGGCGATAGCTCGGGCATCACTGACATGATGCGTCACCATCACCACCGTTAAATTACGCTCACTCGCTAAGCGCTGAACTAAGCTCAACATTTCTTCACGTAAAAGTGGGTCAAGCGCAGAAAAAGGTTCATCCAGTAGCCAAATGGGGTGTGGCTGAACAAAACAGCGCGCGAGTGCTACTCGCTGACGTTGTCCACCTGAGAGTTGCTCTGGTAGACGATCAAGAAACTCACCCACGCCCACCTGTTTTGCTGCCTGCTCAACTTGCTGACGTTGTTCAAGGGTAAGTTTCAAACCAGGATGTAATCCTAAACCAATATTCTCTCTAACGCTCAGATGGGCAAATAAGTTGTGCTCTTGAAACAACATTGCTACCGGTCTTTGGTGTGGCGCTTTACCAATCAATGAGTCGCCAGCGGCTTCTATATCGCCGCGAAGTGGTTCAATAAACCCAGCCATTAACGCAAGTAGTGTCGACTTACCCGCTCCACTTGGTCCCATTAATGCGCAGATCGAGCCTGAAGCTATCTGCAAATCAAAATCAAACGGCTGATTGTGATAGGTATAGTGAACTTGCTTAATGTTTATCATGGCTAACCTTTGCATCCGCTTTGAACAGTTTTTCAATCAAGGTAAAACAGACCACGCTTAATACCAGCAAGGTCAAAGAAACCACCCCAGCCGCTTCCATTTGGTAGCTGCCTAACAGTTGGAATAGATACAAAGGCAGCGTGCGAAACTCTTGTCCGCCAAATAAAGCAATCGCGCCAAGATCCCCAATGGCCAACATAAAACTGATCGCAAAGGCGTGCGCCATTGGCTTTTTCAATCCGCGCCATTCAACCACTTTAAAGCGTTGCCAGCCTTTTAGCCCCAGACTTGCGGCTAGATATTGGTATTGCTGCTCAATTTGCAGCATTGGCTGCGAAAGGGTTTTCACTACATAAGGCAAGCCCATTAAAGCATTGACCGCGACAACAATAAAAAACGCCATACTGAACACATCGGTAACATTGCGCAGTAGTAAAAACAGCCCGGTAGAAATCACCAGCCCTGGCGTGACTAAAATGATGGTCCCCAACAATTCAATCTGATCGGCACGGCGCCCCTTGTGGTTCAGACGTAGACGACGGCTGGTAGTTAACACCGCCAGACCGGCAGATAGAGCAATCACACTCGCCACACCAGCCACTTGCAGTGAAGCCAATAATGCTTGCCAAAAACGGGAGTCACTCAATACGTTAGCGAGCTGTGAGTTCAAACCACTGATGATCACCACCAAAAGCGGAGGTACCACCAGTAAGCTCGCCATAGTAATCCAAACGCCATCCCAAATGCGCCATCCAAGCGAATCATTTACCAAATAACGCTGCTGACGAGTCGAGCCACCACTCACCGCAACTGGCTTAGCTAACCTTTGGATAGTAAGTGCTAACACACCACAAAGTAGCATCTGCCAAATGGCCAGCAATGCGCCAGCTTGAAGGTCAAAATCAAACTTAATCGCTTGGTAGATGGCCAGTTCAATCGTCGTCGATTTCGGGCCACCACCCAGTGCCATCACGGTGGCGAAACTGGTAAAACACAGCATAAAGACTAAGCCTGAGACATGAGGCAGCTGCTGACGTAAACGTGGCCACTCAACCCACTTAAATTTCTGCCACTGACTCATCCCAAGGTGCGCGCACAGCTTATGCTGCTCTTGCGGAATCGACTCTAAAGCCTGCAATAAAAGCCGGGCAGCGTAAGGCAAATTAAAGAATGCGTGGGCGAGTAAAATACCGTTCAGCCCGTAGATAGAGAAAGGCAGCTCCCCGCCCAAATAGGCGAATAGATCGGCGAACAACCCCGAATTGCCGTAAATGGCTAACAGACCAAAAACCCCCACCAAAACAGGCAACACTAAAGTTGAACTGAATAACCTCAATAATAGATTTTTGCCTTTAAAATCACGCTTAGACAACGCGTGGGCAACCGGCAAAGCCAAACCGACGCTGAGCAGCGTTGAAAGAAACGATTGATAGAAGCTAAATTGTGTCACATGGCGGTAGTACGGATCTTGCCATACCGAAAGAACATTAAGCGAAGGTGCTGCATGAAACAAAGCAGCAAGGGCTGAAAAAACAAAGGCCGCGATAAGCACCGCGACCACTAGCCCGATTTTAGGCGTACGATTCAAGCAAACATCCTATCGAGTTAATGCGCTTTGCCATTCGCGGATCCAGGCTTTACGCTGCGCAGCGACTTCATCGGAAGTAAAGCTGAGTGCCCTAGTTGGCACAGTCAAAGCTTCATACCCTTGCGGCAATTTGATATCAGTAACCGGATACATCCAGTTGCCAGTTGGCATTGCCGATTGGAACCCTTCGCTCAGAATAAACTGCATAAATTGATCGGCTAACTCTGGGTTTTGCGAGCCTTTAACTTTCGCTGCCACTTCAACTTGGGTGTAATGACCTTCAGAGAAGTTAGCGGCCGCAAAGCGCTTATCTTTTTCAGCAATCAGATGGTAAGCAGGTGATGTTGTGTATGACAGAACCATATCCGCTTCCCCCTCAAGGAACATAGAATACGCTTCCGACCAACCTTTGGTTACGGTTACCGTTTTCTTAGCGATCTTTTGCCAAGCTGCAGCAACGTCATCGCCATAGACTGACTTCATCCACAACATAAAGCCTTGCCCCGGCGTCGAGGTACGCGGATCTTGGTAGATAACTTTTAGATCATCACGCTGCTCAACCAACTCTTTTAGACTGGTCGGTGGATTGGCAAGTTTCTCGGTGTTGTAGACAAAGGCAAAGTAGCTAAAGTCATAAGGGACAAAAGTAGAATCTTTCCAGCCTCCAGGAATGGTGACACTTGAAGTATCCACCGAATGCTCAGCCAAAAAGCCAGTTTTCTTCGCCTCTGCCATTAGGTTGTTGTCCAAACCTAATACGATATCCGCTTTGCTGTTACCGTTTTCCAAACGCAGACGGTTAAGAATAGAGACACCATCATCGAGGGCAACAAAGTTCACTTCACAGCCGTTACATTGCGCCTCAAAGGCCTTTTTCACTGCAGGAGCCGGGCCCCAGTCAGCGGCGAAAGAGTCGTAAGTGTAGATAGTCAGTGTATTGTCTGCGGCAAATACCGAGAAGGAAGCACAAGCGATCGCTAGGGCTGTTAGAGTGGTTTTCACTGTTCGCTCTCCAAAGGTTGAGCGGCACAGGTTTGAAGTCGAGGCTTAATTATCCATAATCATCAATTATCCTGACTCAATTCCTACGCCAGCATTATCTGGTTCAGGTCACGGGTCCCGACAAAGGTCGATCTCAGCCAGTGCTCAGCACTTTGCTCCCCGATGAGTTTCGGATGGATTGTAATCATTCCGATTATCAATAGCTACAATCAATCAACATAAAATAGAGTAATGCAGCAAATGTGGCAAAGAATGCCTAAGGACGTTGATCATACCCCCAACGCGGCACTAATCCCTGCTCAACGCCTAGATGATCCAAAATCCGTGCGACCATAAAATCAATCAGGTCCTCTATGGTTTTCGGTTGATGATAAAAACCCGGCGCCGCTGGCATAATCGTCACGCCCATCTGCGATAACTTATGCATATTTTCTAAATGCAGGGTAGAAAAAGGCGTTTCACGTACCACCAGCAGCAGTTGCCCCCGCTCCTTCATAACCACATCCGCTGCACGTTCAATTAGGTTATCCGACATGCCATGGGCAATTGCGGCCACACTGCCTGCCGAGCATGGGCATACTACCATTTGCTTGGGTGCGGCAGACCCTGACGCCACTGGTGAGAACCAATCGTCCTTACCACACACCACCAATTTTTCTGGGTCGCAATTTAGATGTTCAACCAACGCTTGTTTGGCGGCATCTGGAGCACCAGGTAGTTTTAAACCATGCTCTGTGGCGAGCACCACCCGCGCCGCCGATGAGATCAGCAGATAAACCTGATAATCCGCCGCGAGTAAGCACTCAAGCAGACGCAACCCATAGGGTGCGCCTGAAGCTCCGGTAAAAGCGAGGGTGATGGCTTTGCTATCTTGCTTAGTCATTAACTATTATTCCGCTAGTTTAGCCAAAAGCTTCCCATGAATACCTTCAAAGCCACCATTACTCATCACTAAAATATGATCGCCTGGTTTGGCACTCGCCACAATCTGCTCAACCATTTGATCAATATCGTCACTGCTAAATGCAGGTTGTGAGCATTGCTCTGCAATCTCTTGCACCGACCATTCAATGCCTTCCGGCTGATAGAGGTAGACTTCATCAACATGGTATAAAGAAGCGGCTAAAGTTTCTTTGTGAACGCCGCGCTTCATGGTGGCGGAGCGAGGCTCAAGCACAGCAATAATCTTGTCTGTACCGACCTTGTTACGCAAACCACCACTGGTCAGTTCAATCGCTGTAGGGTGATGAGCGAAATCATCATAAACGGTGATACCATTGACCTCGCCTTTGAGCTCTAAACGGCGTTTCGTGTTGATAAACTTACCTAACGCTTCACAAGCCAGATCTGGCGTAACACCAACATGACGAGCAGCAGCGATTGCCATTAAGGCATTGTCGACATTATGATCACCGACTAGGTCCCACTTCACCGTACCAACATGTTTATCTTGCAGATAAACACTAAATTCAGATCCATCTTTATTGGTTTTCTCTGCGCGCCAATCGCCATTCTCACCGGTAAACTCTTTTTCGCTCCAGCAACCACGCCCTAGTACATCAGCAAGTGCTTGATCTTTAATTGGTGCGAGAATTCGACCATTGCCTGGAACTGTACGCACCAAATGATGGAATTGTCGCTTTATCGCCTCAAGATCATCAAAAATATCTGCATGATCGAACTCAAGGTTATTCATCACTAACGTACGTGGGTGATAGTGAACAAACTTTGAACGCTTATCAAAAAAAGCACTATCATATTCGTCTGCTTCGACAACAAAAAACATGCTTTCGCCTAATCGAGCTGAAATACCAAAATTGCCTAACACCCCACCAACGAGGAAGCCGGGCTGATAACCACACTCTTCTAAAACCCAGGCTAACATGCTTGAAGTGGTGGTTTTTCCATGGGTACCAGACACCGCTAACACCCAACGATCGTGCAACAAGAACTCTTGTAACCACTGCGGGCCTGAGGTGTAGCGCAGATTATTATTTAGTACATATTCAACGCACGGGTTGCCACGGCTCATCGCATTGCCAATGACAACGAGATCCGGTGCTGGGTTAAGTTGCTTTGGATCGAAACCTTCTATAATTTCAATACCTTGAGACTCAAGCATAGTGCTCATGGGTGGGTAAACGTTTGCGTCACTCCCCGTCACTTTATGGCCAAGTTGGCGCGCTAACATTGCCGCACCACCCATAAAGGTGCCACAGATCCCCAAGATATGAATATGCATAAACTAAACCTTGTATTACGCGAAAATTAACCGCTTCATTATGGCGATTATGTTCAGAAAAGCGAACCCTTTTGATCACGCAAATTTAGCTCACAACGTCTAATTTTGTTTCATCTTCCGTGAGTAAACCTTGCGCTGTAAGTCAGCCTTTTTCATATAAATAAATTGCGATCTCAATCAGTTACTTCAGTACCCATAAAAAGATCTACGTCTTACACTTAATAGAACCAGTGAGGCGTCGCAGAAAGCCCACTATCTTTAAGCCCCAATTGCTAAAATGAAAAGGAAACATCATGTCTGGAATGCGCACCCTTGGCGAATTCATCGTTGAGAAACAAGCAGACTTCCCGCACGCAAGTGGCGATCTATCTTCGTTACTCTCTTCAATTCGACTTGCTGCTAAAATTGTTAACCGAGAGATTAACAAAGCAGGTCTTGCTGATATAACGGGCTCTGTAGGCGCAGAAAACGTACAAGGCGAGGAACAACAAAAACTCGACTTATACGCCAATGAGAAGTTCAAAGCCGCATTGGAAGCGCGCGATCAAGTATGTGGCGTCGCAAGTGAAGAAGAAGATGAAGCGGTGGCGTTTAATAAAGAGCTCAACAAGAACGCCAAATATGTCGTGCTTATGGATCCTCTCGATGGATCATCAAACATTGATGTGAACGTCTCTGTAGGCACCATCTTCTCGATCTATCGTCGCGTATCACCAATTGGTACGCCACCTACTCAAGAAGACTTTTTGCAACCTGGCAACAAACAGGTTGCGGCAGGCTATGTAATTTATGGTTCATCAACCATGCTAGTGTACACCACGGGCAATGGTGTCAATGGCTTTACCTATGACCCTTCCCTTGGCACTTTCTGTTTATCTCATGAGAACATGATGATCCCTCAAGACGGACAGATTTATTCGATCAACGAAGGCAATTACACCCGCTTCCCAATGGGGATTAAAAAGTACATTAAGTACTGCCAAGAAAATGATTCAGCAACCAATCGTCCTTATACTTCACGTTACATTGGTTCACTCGTCGCGGATTTCCACCGTAACTTACTAAAAGGTGGTGTTTACCTATATCCAAGTACTCAAAGCCATCCAAATGGCAAACTGCGCTTATTATATGAATGCAATCCAATGGCTTATATTGTCGAGCAAGCAGGTGGTACCGCCTCTGATGGCGTTAAACGCATTATGGATATAAAGCCAACAGAGTTGCATCAACGCGTACCGTTTGTAGTGGGTTCAAAAAATATGGTGAGTAAAGTAGAAGAGTTTATAGAAATATATCGCGACGACCGCTCATAATATTAATCGATGAAAAAGCGCCTGTAGGCGCTTCAGATTGATGACGAACCCCGCTTTTTCAAGCGGGGTTCTTTTTTGGAAGCGACCGTAGGTCGCGATCGCGATATTTTTTGTTATACCGTGCGCAGAAGCTTCCATTCATTACATAGGCATACAGAA
>NZ_JADILO010000052.1 GCF_015278125.1 Vibrio fluminensis | reverse complement strand
ATCGCCAGGCTTTAATTTTGAACACTTGTCAGCGACGACAAGTATTCCACTGCGGAGTGGTAGTTCAGTTGGTTAGAATACCGGCCTGTCACGCCGGGGGTCGCGGGTTCGAGTCCCGTCCACTCCGCCACTTATTCGAAAACCTCGCTTTTGCGAGGTTTTTTTGAATCTACAATGTGATAAACTGTAGTTCAAATTTAGGGGTGTAGCTCCAATTGGCAGAGCAGCGGATTCCAAATCCGCGTGTTGGGAGTTCGAATCTCTCCACCCCTGCCATCTTCGAAAGCCTCGACAGAAATGTCGGGGCTTTTTTGCATTTGTTGCTTTTGCAAAGCAAGTGTTGGGAGCTTGTGCGCAAGCCCGGTCGAATCTCTGGATCGCCAGCCCTGTCCACCCCTGCCATATTCGAAGGCTCTGACTTAGGTCAGGGCCTTTTTCGTTTCTGCTAGAAACGAAATTAGAACGTTCGATATCTAAGATATCTCTCTTTGAGAACATTCCGTATCGTTGATACGTCATTTCGAGATGCGGGAACGTTCAGCATCTTCGATGCTTCACTTCGAGAGGGTAAATAGAGCACTCCGTATCTGCGATACTGCGTTTCGGGAACACTTCGTTCCGAGATGCGGGAACGTTCAGTCTCTTCGATACTTCACTTTGAAGAAGCGATCTCTAACCTGTCTTTTTAATTCTATATTCCAACGAGTACTTCTCGACTCTCAATTCATAACTCTACACTCCCTTGCTCTTGCTCTTGCTCTTGCTCTTGCTCTTGCTCTTGCTCTTGCTCTTGCTCTTGCTCTTGCTCTTTTCCCGTATCTGTAGCGCTGCGTTCTCCATTCCCACGTCCGTTTTCCCGCATCCGTAGCGCAGCGTTCCAAACTCCGTTATCGATTAAAGTGACTACTGTAACTTTTTCAATCTGTTAGCTTTTATGGGGTGAATATTTAGTTTGTAGACTCGAAATTTTGTAGGTTATGGCTACAATATAGCCACTTACAGTTTTGGGGGATTTATGGGACAGCTTTCCATTTTAGGTTTTATTGCTCTTGGTGGCGCTTTTGGTGCGTGTTCTCGCTATCTTGTCTCAGAGCTTTGTGTTGCGCTGTTGGGTCGAGGTTTTCCTTACGGCACACTCACTGTTAACGTTGTGGGCTCATTTATTATGGGACTACTGATTGCGGCATTTGAAAGTGAAATAGTGTCGATTGAACCTTGGCGACAAATTATCGGTCTTGGTTTCCTTGGTGCGTTAACCACATTCTCTACGTTCTCAATGGACAATGTACTGCTGATGCAACAGGGCGCATTCTTTAAGATGGGCTTAAATGTGTTACTCAATGTCTTTTTGAGCATCTCAGCGGCGTGGTTAGGTTTTCAATTACTGATTAAGTCTTAACAAAAATTTAAATATTTTTGTACAGGTCGGCTTGGTTTAGACCTGTCAATTGCTTATAATTGCATCACTTGTCGGAGTGCCATTTGGCTGAGACCGTTAATTCGGGATCCGTTGAACCTGATCAGATTAGAATCTGCGAAGGGAACAGGAGAAGATATTATAGCTAGGGATGTTTCTATCATCCTAGTGTACCTATCAACATATCGATGTTGTGTTTAGGTTGCTACAACCTAATTTTCGATACCTCTTGTCATATCGTTCCGCCAAGCATTTTTATCCCATACGTTTATAAAAAAATGAGCAAGGAAAAATGCTATGTCGAGTCGCAAGCAAGCAAGACTGGAAGCTAAACAGTTTATTGATACTCTCTCAGTACAACCTTATCCAAATTCACATAAGGTGTATGTTGAGGGTTCCCGTCCTGATATTCGAGTACCAATGCGCGAAATATCTTTGGCAGATAGCCTAGTCGGAGGCACCAAAGAAGCGCCTGTATTTGAATCTAACGAGCCTATTCGTGTATATGATACTTCTGGTCTCTACACCGATCCTGAACACCAAATCGACCTTTATAGTGGCTTACCTAAGCTTCGTGAGCAATGGATCGAAGAGCGCAGTGATACCGAAGTTTTGGATGATGTTAGCTCCGTTTATACCAAAGAGCGTTTAGCCGATGAAACTCTCGATGAGCTTCGCTACGGCAATCTACCACGTATAAGACGTGCTAAAAGTGGTAAATGTGTGACTCAACTCCACTATGCTCGTCAGGGGCTTATTACTCCTGAAATGGAGTACATCGCTTTGCGCGAGAACATGGGACGTGCTCGCTATCGCGATGAAGTTCTTACTCAGCAGCATCCTGGGCAAAGTTTTGGTGCGAATCTACCCAAAGATATTACCCCTGAGTTTGTACGTAAAGAGGTCGCTGAAGGGCGCGCTATCATTCCTTCTAACATCAACCATCCAGAATCGGAGCCAATGATTATTGGCCGTAACTTCCTAGTTAAAGTGAACGCTAACATCGGCAACTCTTCAGTGACTTCGTCAATCGAAGAAGAAGTTGAGAAGCTGGTTTGGTCAACACGCTGGGGTGGTGATACGGTTATGGACCTGTCGACTGGGCGTAATATTCATGAAACTCGAGAATGGATTTTGCGTAACAGTCCAGTTCCTATTGGTACGGTGCCAATGTACCAAGCGTTAGAAAAAGTGAATGGTATTGCTGAGAACCTTAATTGGGAAGTGATGCGTGACACACTGATTGAGCAAGCCGAGCAGGGGGTCGACTACTTTACTATTCATGCTGGCCTGTTGCTTCGTTACGTACCGATGACAGCAAAACGTGTGACTGGCATTGTCTCTCGTGGTGGTTCTATCATCGCTAAATGGTGTTTAGCTCATCATCAAGAAAGCTTCCTTTATACCCACTTCCGTGAAATTTGTGAGATCTGCGCTAAGTATGATGTTGCGCTTTCACTTGGTGATGGGCTTCGTCCTGGTTCAATCGCAGACGCCAACGATGAAGCGCAGTTTGCTGAACTTAGAACGCTTGGAGAGCTTACCAAGATCGCTTGGGAATATGATGTGCAAGTGATCATTGAAGGTCCGGGCCATGTGCCAATGCACATGATCAAAGAAAATATGGAAGAGCAGCTTGAACATTGTCATGAAGCGCCTTTTTATACCTTAGGTCCACTTACGACTGATATTGCCCCAGGCTATGATCATATTACTTCGGGTATTGGTGCGGCGATGATTGGCTGGTATGGCTGTGCCATGCTGTGTTATGTCACGCCGAAAGAGCACCTTGGGTTACCAAACAAGGATGATGTTAAGACTGGCCTTATTACTTATAAATTGGCTGCCCATGCTGCGGATTTGGCAAAAGGCCATCCGGGAGCACAAGTGCGCGATAACGCCCTGTCGAAAGCACGCTTTGAGTTCCGCTGGGAAGACCAATTTAACCTATCTCTCGATCCGGAAACAGCGCGCAGTTTCCATGATGAAACCTTGCCGCAAGAATCAGGTAAGGTTGCCCATTTTTGCTCAATGTGTGGCCCTAAATTCTGCTCGATGAAGATTTCGCAAGAGGTGCGTGAATACGCTAAGGACACCGCACAGGTCGCGGCCGATCAAGCTATAGAGATAAAAATGCTTGATGATCCATTAGAAGGTATGCGACAGAAATCGGCTGAGTTTCTAGCGACTGGTTCTGAGCTCTATCACCCAGCGGTCAGTACAGAGGCTGAGTAATGATGGTCTCTATACTGGTTCCATCGAGTAAGATTGAGTTAACCGGTGAGATTCAACAGGCTCTTTTGTTAGCCAAACAGCAAGGTTTGGCAATCGATAATATTGAGTTGGGTGTTAGTCCAACTCAGTATCTGTTAATCAAAACCGAGCAATCAGAACTCGTTATCGGTAGTGATCTCTGGTCATGTTCACCAACAGATTGTCATCGTTATATTCACTATCGCAGTAGTCAGGTGAGTTTACCTATTGATGAACAATCGGTTTATCACGGTATTGAGGATGGGACTGATTGGCTAGATATTTGGGTGCACGCAGACAATCGTGAAACCCGCGCGATTGGCTATCAGACCGACCCAAGATTGGTCGAATCTAGCCATCATTTTGCTTGGATAATCGCATTACTTAGCCTCGATTTTCCTCTGGAAGATGCGTTGACTCTTGCTCGTGGCAAGATGCATGTTTCACGTGAAACATGGCCGAGTGAGTATGATGACTTTCCCTTACCAGTCCTTGAACACGAAAGACTTGGTATTTCGGTTGGTTGGAATGCCGGGTCTGAAATAGGCCAATTTAGCCCTGTCGATGAGACCAAGCTCGGTTTGTACCCCGTGGTTGATAGTCTTGATTGGGTAACAACCTTACTTGAATTGGGCATTAAGACCCTTCAGTTAAGGATTAAAGATGCCGATACTCAGAATCTGGAACAGCAAATCAAAGCTGCGATTGAACTCGGCAAACAGTATCACGCGCAAGTGTTTATTAATGATTATTGGCAATTGGCGATCAAGCATCGCGCCTATGGTGTGCATCTGGGTCAGGAAGATCTGGAGGCATCTAACATCTCTCAATTGCGCAGTGCCGACATTCGACTAGGTTTATCGACTCATGGTTACTATGAGTTATTAAGGATAGTTCAGCTTAAGCCGAGTTACATCGCATTAGGGCATATATTCCCTACAACCACCAAACAGATGCCTTCAAAGCCACAAGGGTTGGTCAGATTAGCGCTATACCAGACCTTGATAAATAGCATTCCTAATGTGAGTCATGGGAACGCTAGGCAGAATTTTGGTTATCCAACCGTCGCAATCGGTGGTATCGATACCTCCAACGCGGCATTGGTTTGGCGTTGTGGCGTGACCAGCCTAGCGGTTGTCAGAGCGCTCACTCTCGCGGAATCACCCCAAGAGGTAATAGGCCAATTCGAACAGATTATGCGAGATAAAGCATTGTTGGTAGAGGAGGTGATGGATGTTGACGGATGAACAGTTTATTCGCTACCAGCGTCAAGTTGCTCTACCTGATATCAGTGAGATTGGTCAACAGCGTTTACTTCAATCGCACGTATTGGTTATTGGCTGTGGTGGTTTAGGCAGTGCTGCGGCACTGTATTTGGCTGGCGCAGGCGTGGGCCGTTTGGTCTTGGTCGATGATGACAACGTTGAAGTCAGTAACCTACATCGGCAAGTAGCGTATCGAAGCTATGATTTGAACAGTTGTAAAGTCAACGCAATTTCTCGCCAATTGTCGGAGTTAAATTCCGACGTTCAGTTACGCAGCATCACGCGTCGTATGGAGGAATCGCAACTGAGTTTGGAAGTGATGTTGGCTGATGTTGTCCTTGATTGTAGTGATAACTTAGCGACGCGACAGTTAGTCAATCGGGTCTGCTTTCAGCAAAAGACACCGTTAATTTCCTCAGCAGCAATAGGTTGGCAAGGGCAGTTTACTGTTTTTGACTATCAACAAGGGCAAGGTTGTTATCGCTGTCTTTATCCATTTGACGAGTTAGCCCAAGCGCAGAGTTGCAGCGAATCCGGAGTTTTAGGACCTGTGATCGGCACGTTGGGTAACTATCAAGCGTTGGCTGCGATACAGAAACTCGCGCTTGGGAAGTTCTTAGTTGCGACCGGTCAAATCCATCTCTTTAACGGCAAAACTATGCTTTGGCAGACCATCAATATCTCACAAGATAGCCATTGTTCCGTATGCGGTGCACTGGCGGAGGAAGTCATCCATGACTCAACCAAACACAGCTAATATCACCATTACGATCAATCAACAGACGCAAGTGGTGGTCGGCGATAGCCACCTTGGTCAGATAATTGATCAACTTGAACTGCCTGCCGAAGGCTGCGTATTCGCAATCAATAATCAAGTGATTCTCAAAAGTGAATGGTCGACCACGATAGTAAATCAAGGCGATGCGATTTCACTTTTTCAAGCGATAGCAGGGGGCTAATCATGAGTTCTATTTCAACTTTAACCATTGCCGATAAGCGTTTTGATTCGAGACTTTTTACTGGGACGGGAAAATTTGCCAATAGTGAAGTGATGGCACAAGCGATTCGCGCCTCTGGCTCCCAACTCGCAACCATGGCGTTAAAGCGGGTTGATATTAATGACAAGCAAGATGATATTTTGCAGCCTCTGGTCGCAGCTGGAGTCAATTTGCTGCCCAATACTTCCGGTGCGAAGAATGCTCAAGATGCCATTTTCGCTGCTCATCTAGCTCGTGAAGCGTTAGGGACCAATTGGCTCAAGTTAGAAATACACCCAGATCCCAAGTATTTGATGCCCGATCCCATCGAGACGCTAAAAGCGGCAGAACAACTGGTGCGTGATGGCTTTGTTGTTCTACCTTACTGTCATGCCGATCCCGTGTTGTGCAAGCGTCTAGAAGAGGTAGGGTGCGCTGCGGTAATGCCACTTGGTGCTCCTATTGGTTCAAACAAAGGGATCGCCTCGCGCGATTTTCTTGAAATTATCATCGATCAAGCTCGAATCCCGGTGATTGTTGATGCTGGAATTGGCGCGCCATCTCATGCGGCGCTTGCAATGGAAATGGGCGCGGATGCCGTGTTGGTCAATACTGCAATCGCTGCTGCGCAGCAACCTGTGGCGATGGCACAGGCTTTCAAGTTAGCGGTTGAATCTGGGCGAATAGCTTATCAAGCTGGATTGGCTGGGCAGGTTTCTCATGCCATTGCATCGAGCCCGTTAACCGCATTTCTTGATTCGTGAGGCTAGTGATGAGTTTTTTGCAGCAATTCAATCAACTCAATTGGGATGATATTTCACTGTCTATTTTGAGTAAAACCTCTGACGATGTTGAACGCGCATTGAGCAAATCTAAGCGTGATCTTGAAGACTTTAAGGCGCTGATATCCCCCGCGGCGGAACCTTACTTAGAGCAGATGGCACAAGCGTCCTTGGCGTTAACGCGTAAGCGATTTGGTAACACCATGTCGTTATATATCCCGCTTTATCTCTCTAATCTGTGTGCTAATGCGTGCACTTATTGCGGTTTCTCAATGGAGAATCGCATTAAACGTCGCACATTGAATGAACAAGAGATCCGCGCGGAAATTGATGCCATTAAAGCGATGAAGTTCGATAGCGTATTATTGGTGACCGGTGAGCATGAAACGAAAGTCGGTATGAATTACTTTCGCCAAATGCTTCCACTGATTAAACCGCACTTTAATTATCTTGCGATGGAAGTTCAGCCGTTAAAGCAGCATGAGTACGCTGAGCTTAAAAGCTTAGGTCTTGATGCGGTAATGGTCTATCAAGAAACCTATCATCCTTCGACTTACGCACAGCATCATCTACGGGGCAATAAAACCAACTTTGAGTTTCGTCTCGAAACGCCCGATCGGCTAGCTAAGGCGGGGATTGATAAGATTGGTATTGGCGCTTTGATTGGATTAGAAGATTGGCGAACCGATTGTTTCTACGTTGCCGCGCACCTTGATTATTTAGAGCGAACCTATTGGCAGACACGGTATTCGATATCTTTTCCTCGTCTACGACCTTGCGCCGGAAGTTTGCAGCCTAAGTCGTTGATGAGTGACAAGCAGTTAGTGCAGTTGATTTGTGCTTATCGTCTGTTGAATCCAGAAGTAGAACTTTCGTTGTCGACCCGCGAGAGTGAAGCCTTTCGGGATAATGTGTTACCTCTCGGTATCACGAGTCTATCGGCGGCTTCAAAAACCCAGCCGGGAGGTTACGCGATGCAAGAAGCAGAGTTAGAGCAATTTGAAATTAGTGATGAACGCAGTGCCGCAACCGTTGAAGCGATGATACGCAGTAAAGGGTTCGATCCTGTATGGCGCGATTGGCATTCGGCATACTCTGGTTAATCATCCGTATGTTTCACGTGAAACATAAAAGGCTCCCGCGGGAGCCTTTTGTTTATCGATGACCGACTGATTATGCGGTTAGCTATTCACTGTTTGGCTTAGTGACTGAGTGCGCGAGTTGCTTCAAGCAGCCATTGCTTGGCTGGTTCATCATTAATCAGTTGGTTGAGGTCTTGCCATACTTTTTCATGGTAGTCGTTCAGCCAAGCGAGTTCCGGACGAGTCAGTAGGTTGACATCGATATTACGTAGATCGATTGGACAACGTGTTAGCGACTCAAAGGTTAGCACTGAGAAATCGCCTTGGGTTGGAAGTTCAACAACCAGCTCTAAGTTCTCAATACGAATACCAAACTGTTCTGCACGGTAGTAGCCCGGCTCATTAGAAAGCACCATACCTTCTACAAGCGGCACATCAATTTGTCGCTTGGATATGCTAGCAGGGCCTTCATGTACACTGAGGAAGTGACCGACACCATGACCAGTACCATGGTCATAATCGAAGCCTTCCGCCCATAGATGTTGACGAGCAAGCGTGTCGATTTGATAGCCACGCGTGCCTTGTGGGAAGCGTGCACGGGCGACACCGATGTGACCTTTTAGAGCGAGGGTAAATTGCTTAATCATTTCTGCACTTGGCTGTCCAATCGCGATAGTACGCGTAATGTCAGTGGTACCATCAAGATACTGACCGCCTGAATCCACTAAGTACAAGCTATCCATGGTGAGCTGTCCTGGCTCAGGTTGGTTCTCATGGTTGTAGTGACACATCGCAGCGTTACTACCTGCAGCTGAAATGGTGTCAAAGCTTAGGTCCATTAGCGTAGGGTCTTGACGACGAATTGATTCTAGCTTGTCTGCCAACACGGCTTCGTTATGTAGCTTACCTTGCGCTACTTCACTATCTAGCCAACTCAGGAATTGCACCATCGCGACGCCATCACGAATGTGACACGCTTTCATGCCTGCAATCTCAGTTGCGTTTTTGGCGGCTTTTGGCATCAGACATGGATCAGCTGCACTAATCACTTGAGCGCCTGAATTTTGCAGTACCAGTTTCACCCAAGCGTTACTTGTCGCCGGGTCAACAAGGACCTTGCTACCATTCAGTGCTTCTAGTTGAGCTTGTAATTGTTCTGGATGATAAACAGAAACACCTGCGCCAACGTGCGTGGCAAACTCGGCTGGAATACGAGTAGGGTCTAAGAAGAACTCTACGTTTCCGTTAGCGTGCAAAATCGCATGAGAAAGCAGAACTGGAAGACGTGATACATCTAAACCACGAATGTTGAGTAACCAACAAATTGAATCGAGAGCGGTAATCACTGCGCTGTCTGCGCCTTGCTTCGCAACTAGTGCTGCAATCTCATGGCGTTTCTCTTGGCTTGATTGACCAACAGATTCAGTTGGCATTAGACGCACATCTGAAAGCACTGGCGCAGGTCGATCAGACCAAAGTTCATCAATTGGATTGCTGTTAAGAATTTCTAGTTGGTGATTTTTCGCTAGCTTCGCTTGTGCACCCTCTAGCCAAGCACCATTGTGCATGCGAGGGTCAATCGCCACTTTGCCGCCAACGGCAACTTGCTCAGTTACCCAATCCAAGGCCGGTTCATTGATTAGGTGGCGATATTCGAACAGCTCTGCAGGTACTTGTTTGGTGACTTGCACTGTATAGCGACCATCAACAAAAATTGCCGCTTTTTCGCGAGTGATGACTGCGACGCCTGCAGAACCGGTAAAACCTGTTAGCCAGTGAAGGCGTTCATTGTGCGCTGGAACATATTCACCCAAGTATTCATCTTCGTGAGGAACCAGTAAAGCATCAAGGTTATGCTGAACAAGCCATTCTCTAATGGCATTCAAACGCTGTTCAGTAGTTGTAAGCATCGTTTTAATCCTTCAATTAGTGGTGGTCGCACTACAGTTACGACATTGCAGAATAAGCTACTCTTTTTAGTCCAGTGCTGCAAACGTTAGCTCAGGCATATTTTTGTCTGCTGGTTATTCCTACTAGAATAACCTTCAAAGAGGTTATCTTAACGCGTCGGTTTTATCGCGAATCATGGTTCGTAGCCATGACAGAGCTGGGTCATTCTCACGGTCACGATGCCAAAACAAAGTGTATGCCATAGGTGGGAACTCCATCGGAAGAGGTAAAACGGTTAAGTTAAGCTGCTTTGCGGCTAGCTGAATAAAGTGGCTTGGCGCGGTGAAGATGAAATCTGTATAGCTACATAAACTTGCCGCGCTGTTAAAGTCAGGAACGGTAATCGCAATATCACGCTCGCATCCCATGTCAGCAAGGCGATAATCAAGTAACCAACGGTCGTTACCGTCACAACGAACTTGTACGTGGCGCTGCTTGAGGTAGTTCTTTAGGTTCCATGGTTGGCTTAACGCGGGGTGGTTGTTGCGAATCAAACAGACTTGATTATCACGATAGATTTCCTGCTCGCAGATATCACTGGGTGGCAGCATGGTGAGCTTGGCATCATTAATGTCGATATCTTTGCCTGTGATGCCCAAATCGATTTCACCACGCTGCATTAAGGGAAAAGTTTGCTCATTCCATGGATGAGTACTGATGGTGACATTCGGCGCTTGCTTAAAAATGTGTGGTAAGAAGTGCGGCAAGATCAGTGGGTAGACACTTTCTACTGCAGCAATCTGAAATCGGTAATCACTCGAGTCTGGCGTGAATTGTTCCGGTTGCGTCAGTATCTCTAATTGATGAATCAAATTATCGAGCTTGGGTTTCAGAAAGAGCGCTTTGGGTGTCGCGGTTAAACCATGAGATGTTCGGATAAAAAGTGGATCATCAAATTGGGTTCTTAGCTTTGCCAGGTTCTTGCTCACCGCTGACTGTGAGAGGCAGAGGCGACTTGCTGTCCGAGTGACATTGAGCTCTTCTAAAAGAACTTTAAGACAGACCAGCAAGTTTAAATCTATACGCGCAAGTTTTTCTATATTCATGATATTCTCGATTAGAATAACTGTGATGATTTAATGTCATTGGAAGTAATATCTAGCCTAACTTAGACTAGCGCCAATTTCATTAGTTAATCGTTTAGTTGTTTCAATGCATACTTCATACACTCCTTCAAAGTCTCAAATGGCACTTTTGACACTCCTCGTGTTATTCAGCCCGTTGGCGATCGATATTTACTTACCTGCGCTGCCTTTGATGTCTGAAGCGTTTCACGTGGAACATGCATTAACTCAAGGAACGATTACTTGGTTCTTATTTGCCATGGGCGTTGGTCAGTTATTTGCTGGTCCCTTGGCGGATAAACTCGGACGTCGAACTGTTGCATTGGGTGGCATTAGTATTTACGGTTTGAGCGCTCTATTGGCGTGGGGAGCTCAAAACATTGAGTGGATGCTGGTTGCTCGTATGCTACAAGGCTTAGGTGCGTGCGCGACATCGGTAGCAGCCTTTGCAACAGTTCGCGATCTATTTGGTCCGGAAAAGAGCGGACGAATGATCAGTTATCTTAATGGGGCGATCTGTTTTATTCCCGCTTTAGCGCCTATTTTAGGTAGTTGGTTAACACAGCAGTTTGGCTGGCGCAGTAACTTCAGTTTTATGGCGCTATATGCCTTGGTTGTCTTTGCTTTGTTGTTCACTAGCATGAAAGAGACCAACCCACAGACAAGTAAAGAGCCGGTGTTCCGTCTAAGTCGTTACTTGGATATTTTACAAACCCCTTCATTCTTGTTCCATGCGAGTCTGTGTATGTTAGCGATGGCGGTTATTCTTGCGTATGTGACTTCTGCACCCGTGGTATTGATGGGCGAGCTAGGGCTAGATATGAACCAGTTTACGTTTTGGTTTGGCATCAATGCTGCGTTAAATATCACGGCAAGTATGACGGCGCCAAAATGTATGGATAGATTAGGCACGCGAGCTACACTGTTAATTGGCTTGGCTATTTTGATGGTGGCAGGTGTATTGATGTTAGCGTTAGCCGACATTGCTAGCCCGCTTGCCTTCATGCTTCCAGTGTTTCTTTCATCGATTGGCTTTGCCTGGATTCTTGGCGCAGCAGCGGGCAAGGCTCTTGCTCCATTTGGTGATAAAGCGGGTACGGCAGCAGCGTTGTTAGGTTTGTTTCAGATGAGTGGTTCAGGATTGGTGATTGGCCTTGTGCAACTTACCGGTTTAGAACCCAAAGTAATGATCGCAATACAAATGTTGATCGTTTTGCCTTGGTTTTTCGTTCTGTTTACCAAACCTGCAAGAGCATGGCATCAGGTTGTTTCGCACTAATTGGTGTAATACAAGGTTAGAATTAGCGAGTGCCTATGCCAAGATACAAAAACGGTGTATATTTAGCCTTTCATTTTTTAACTGGTGGATTTTAATAAAACATGTCTCTAACGACGTACGAGATGGCTCGATTATTGGAGCAACTGGATAGTTCTCCAGAAAAAGTTATGTTTGGTAAATTGCTTAATGAACTAGGCAACCAAAGTGGCGAGCGCATTCAAAGCGCAGCGAAACAAGTACCGCTGCCAATTCTGAGAGATATCGTTTACCACTTTCAACAAGTGATTGCTTCACGTAAAGATGAGCAAGTTGACCTGCTGGCAAAACAGATTTCAGAGCAGGGCATTTCTGTTGAAGAGTTAAAAGAATATTTAGCTTCACGCTAAACAGATTATAAAAAGCTCGCCGATGGCGAGCTTTTTTTATGGGTTAACATTGCGATTGATGGGATTTTGCAATGAGATTAGTGTTTCTGTAGATTGCACTTCATCGATGGCTTGTAGTTTATCTATCAATACATACTGGAGCTCTTCGATTGAACGGCACATGAGTTTAACGAAGATGTTATAAGCCCCTGTGGTGTAGTAAGCTTCAACCACTTCCTCCAGAGCGTTTAACTTCTCAAGTGCAGAGTGATAATCACGGGCGGCATTGAGGTTGATACCAATAAAACAGCACACATCGTAGCCGAGTTTTTTGCTGTCGACGATAACTTCGGTGCCTTGAATTACTTGCGCCGCTTTCATTTTTTCAATGCGTACATGAATCGTTGCGGGGCTAACATTATATTTCTTGGCCATTTCGGCGTAAGGTGTTCGCGCATCGGCCATCAGAGTTTTAAGTATGGCTTTATCTAGGTCGTCCAATTTGTTCGCGTGAACTTGCATAAATTTTCCTATATTGTTCAGCTCTTAAGCTAGAGTTGAGTACAAATTTGCACCAACAATGTTACTATGATTGAAACATTTCCTCTAAAAAGAGCATTAAAAAGTGCGTTTTGGTCTCACTATATTTATCTGTTTTTTCAGTTCTTTTGCTCTCGCAAACAGTAAAGACGTACTTGTAATCCACTCATATCACCAAGGTTTTTTTTGGACGGATAACTTCCAACAAGGTTTAGATGAAGTTTTAGACTCGACTGAAATAAGCAGGCGCGTTTTGTATTTGGATACCAAACGTCTACAGAGTGAAGAGTATCTAGAGCAACTATATCGTCTTTATCAGACTAAGTTTAGTCAGGAGCGTTACTCAGCCATCATCGTCAGTGACAACAATGCTCTGGACTTGATGCGTCGATTAGCACCTGAGCTTGGAGATACGCCAGTCTTATTTGGTGGTATTAACCACTATCAGCCACAAATGCACCAAGGTCTAAACGCAACAGGGGTCACTGAAAATATCGATTTTCTTTCCAACTTCAGCCTGATTGATCGTATTCAACCGGATGGAAAAAAAATCTATGTCATTACCGATCACTCCAAAACAGGGGGCTCCGTTCATCGCCAAGTAGCGAGGTTGCTTAGCGTGCATAGTGACTGGCAGCAAAAAGTTGAGCAGGTTGTACCGAGTTCGTTTGATGATTTGCTGAAATTTATCGAACAGTTGGATCAAACATCGAGTGTGATACTCGCGATATTCTACCGCGATGGTCAAGGTAGAGTGACGTCATCCTATGATTTGCAAAGACTCACGCAAGTCTCGGGCGCTCCAATCTATATGGTTCACGATTTAGGACTTGGGCTGGGCGCTATTGGGGGCGTGATGCAAAATGGTCGTATGCACGGCCAGCAAGTGGCTAAGATGTTGATAGCAACACTACAAGCCAGTGACGGTACGCCATTACCCGCTGTTGAGACGGGTGCACAAGAGATTAAGCTAGATTACCAAGAGCTACTTAAGTGGCAGCTAGGTACTGATAGCGAGTTAACCGCTGAATTTATCAACAAACCTCAAGCTTTTGCTCAACGTTATAACGATGAGATCCGCATTGTAGTTGGCGTACTTTTTGGCCTGATAGTAGTTATCGTAAGCTTGGTTTACTACCTGAGTAGGCTAAAGAAAAGTGAGCAAGTAGCTCGAGACAACCAAACCATGATTGAAATGGTTTTTGACCAAAGTTATCACTTTATTGGTATTTTGGACCAAACAGGTCACTTAACATCTACCAACAGTAAACTACAAAGTATCCTTTATCAGGATGATGCGATCAGTGATCGACCTATTTGGAACTACAGGCATTGGCAGAGCGAAGCGGCAGAGCGCATTAAAGACTATTTCCTACAAAGCGCTCCTAACTCAGTCAGCCAGTTTGAAGTGGAAGTATACCACCCAGATCATGGGGCTATGGTTTTGGAGCTTTCTTTACGTGTATTGCCGAGCTATAGAGACATCACGCATCGGGTACTTCTCGAAGCGCGAGATATTACGTCGAGAAAGCTAACTGAAGAGCGTCTGTTCGAACGTGAAACGACGTTAAGTTATTACTATAACCAGCAGCCGGTGATGATGATTACTCTTGATGATAAGAATCGCATTCAGAGGGTAAACAGTTTTGCTGAGCAGTTGTTGGGTTACCATGAAAAAGAGCTACTTGGCCACCGTCTCAAAGATTTTTACGTTGACGAGAATACCACTATTCCTCGCCAAGTATTGTTACAGCCTAAGCAGGCTCTTAAAGGAGTGTGGCGCCGAGAAGTTGAGTTCCGCCATCGAGATGGGCATTCACTATGGTTGCGTGAAAATATTAGGCCTCTTGTTGAAAGTGGTCACTTACTTATTGTCGCTGAAGATGTGACTGAGATGCGTCTATTAGCGAAGCAACTGGCTTATCAAGCTCAGTACGATTTACTAACGGACACCTTCAATCGTAACCACTTTGAAATGGAACTTGAAAAAGCACTTAAAGAGGTGGAGAGCCATACCAGAATTCATGCGATGCTCTATCTGGATCTGGACCAATTAAAAGTCTTAAATGATACGGCTGGCCATGAGACAGGAGATGCTGCCATTCAATTTTGCGCGAGCCTACTGCAAGATGTGTTGCCATACAAAGCAATCCTCGCTCGTATGGGAGGGGATGAGTTTGCCATACTCGTGAAAGATTGTACTGAACGAGACGCTAAGAACATTGCTCGCTCCATCATTGCAATGATGAACGAACATCAGTTTATTTGGCAAGATATAAGGCTCAACCTCACTTGTTCTATCGGTATCCGTTTAATTGATCATACTGCTACCTCTCCTCAAATGGTGCATGCTCAAGCCGATACCGCGTGTCATGCAGCAAAAGAAGAAGGGCGAAATAGATACAACCTCTATTCTTCTAGTGACGAAGACCTGCGTCAAAGAGAAATGGAAATGAGTTGCGTGAACTTGGTTCACAGTGCGTTAGCGGATAACCGTATTGAGTTATTTGCTCAAAAAATTATCGGTTTAAATGGCAGTGATAAGCGAATGCATTTTGAAGTTCTCGTGCGTATTCGTAACTCTGATGGTGACTATATTTCTCCTGGTATTTTCATGCCAGCTTCAGAGCGTTACAACATTGCTCATTGGCTTGATCGCCAAGTTATTCGCCAAACTTTGGAGTGGTTTGAAAGTCATCCGGAATTGCTAGATAACCTTGCTCTCTGTTCGATAAATTTGTCAGGGCAGTCGATGGGAAATCAAGAGTTCGTGACTTTTCTTATTGAGATCCTGAGCAACAGTAAAGTGCCATGCGAAAAAATTTGCCTTGAGATTACTGAAACTGCGGCAATGAGTAACATGAACCAAGCGATTAAGCTCTTTACGCAACTTAAGCAGCTTGGCTGTTTAATTGCTTTAGATGACTTTGGTTCAGGTTTATCTTCATTTGGGTATCTGAAAAAGTTGCCTGTCGATATCGTCAAGATAGATGGTTTATTTGTCCGCGACATGGATAGTGATGAAATGGATCACTTAATGGTCCGCTCTATTAATGACTTAGCGAAAAAAATGGGTAAACAGACAGTGGCGGAATTTGTGGAAAATCCGCAGATTATAGATCGCCTTCTGGACCTAGGCGTTGATTACGCTCAGGGATACTTTATTGGAAAACCGATGCCCTTGGCGGATTTAGTCGATGAATTAATGCATGAAACAAGGACTGTAGAACATAGTAGCGAGTGATAAAATTCGCTACACTTCGCCCCTTTCTTTTGCGCTTTAATGGAGCCCGCTTTTGCAACTACAACTTGTGTGTGAAGACCTAACACAAACTGAACGTCTAAATGAAATTGCAGCTCGTTGGGGGTTACTGCACGATGAGCAGAGCGTGTTTGCTTTAGTGTTGACCGAACAGCGACTTGAACTGCGTAAGCTAGATGAGCCTAAACTGGGTGCGATTTATGTCGACTTAGTCTCAGGCGCCGTGGCGCATCGTCGTAAATTTGGTGGCGGTAAAGGGCAAGCAATCGCAAAAGCAGCAGGCTTAAATAAAGGCGCCACACCAACCGTGCTTGATGGAACGGCGGGGTTAGGGCGTGACGCATTTGTTCTCGCATCACTCGGCTGTAAAGTGCAAATGGTTGAGCGTCATCCAGTTGTTGCAGCGCTGCTCGATGATGGTCTTGCGCGAGCGAAGCAAGATGCTGAAATTGGTGAGTGGGTTTCAGAGCGCATGTCTCTTGTGCATGCATCAAGTCATAACGCACTCAGCGATTTGGTTAATGATCCAGATTTTAACGCGCCAGATGTGGTCTATCTTGACCCAATGTATCCTCACCCAGAGAACAAAAAGAAAAGCGCGTTAGTGAAAAAAGAAATGCGCGTGTTTCAGTCACTAGTTGGCGCTGATAATGATGCTGATTCGCTCTTGCAACCAGCGTTGGCATTGGCAACAAAACGCGTTGTGGTAAAACGTCCTGACTATGCAGAATGGCTAGATAACCAAAAACCCAGTATGGCGATAGAGACTAAGAAAAATCGTTTTGATGTCTACGTAAAGGCGTCAATGAGTTAATTATCACCTCTGTACCATCTCGATACACTTTGCGCTTGCGCTAAGCGCATACTACATGTATATCTTAGTAATAATAATTCGTATTCTTGCTGAGGTGGTTGTATGAGTAAGCGCTTATGTAAATTGAATCGTCATGATATTGATCAGCAGTTAAGTGATATTCAACGTATTGTCGCAGCGCCAAAATACCTCTGTCGTTCATGTGCTCGTGTATCACAAGATAAAAATCTATTGTGTAAGCCAATGACGCTGCAAGCGGTTAATCCCGACGTGACGGTCGTGGTAGAAGATAAAAGTGTTTTACCTCAACAGACTGAAACTCTGTTGACTGATCACCTGGTGTCTAGTGAACCATTACACGGTCAATCTAAGCTCAGTAAGTCTGAGCTTAAACAAGCCAAGAAGCAGGCTAAGAAGCAGAAGAAGTACTTCAAAAAGCTGAAGAAGACGGTCGATAAGCAGCAGAAACTTTTGCGTAAACAGCAGAAACTTGAACAGCAATTTAATAAGACCAATACGACTCTCAGCCAGCTGACGATAGTGAGCGGTTTGTCCGCTTCTCAACACGCTATGCATTAACTGGTTAACTTTACATAAATAAATAGCCCGCGATTATCGCGGGCTCAGATTGATGACGAACCCCGCTTTTTCAAGCGGGGTTCTTTTTTGGAAGCGACCGTAGGTCGCGATCGCGATATTTTTTGTTATACCGTGCGCAGAAGCTTCCATTCATTACATAGGCATACAGAAGCA
>NZ_JADILO010000051.1 GCF_015278125.1 Vibrio fluminensis | reverse complement strand
CGAGCAGCACCGCCGTAAACTTTTGCAAGAGTAGTACAGATAGCTGCAGTTAGAGTTGTTTTACCGTGGTCAACGTGGCCGATAGTACCAACGTTTACGTGCGGTTTTACACGTTCAAATTTTTCTTTAGACACGTTCGTGTTCCTTCCTAGTTATGATTCGTCGTGACCAGAATTGATCATCGACGCGCCAGAATCTGCTATTTTATGCGCCAACGTCCGTCAGCGCAATATTTGGACGTATTGATCTTAAAAAAAGTCTAGGACTTTTTCTGATCCTTCGTCAATTAGTAACCACGCTCTGCCATAATGGCATCTGCAAAGTTCTTCGGTACTTCTGCGTACTCATAAAACTCCATAGAGTATGAGGCGCGACCTTGAGTTGCAGAACGTAGGTCTGTTGCATAACCAAACATTTGAGATAGTGGTACTTGAGCTCGAATGATCTTAAGACCAGCGTTGCCCTCATCCATACCTTCGATCATGCCACGGCGACGGTTTAGGTCACCAACAACATCACCCATCCAATCTTCAGGAGTGGTTACTTCAACTTTCATCATCGGCTCAAGAATAACAGGGTTCGCTTCTAGAGCGCCTTTCCTGAATGCCATTGAACCTGCGATTTTGAACGCCATTTCGCTAGAATCAACATCGTGGTATGAACCATCAAATAGTGTAGCTTTAATATCTAGAACTGGGTAACCAGCTAGAACACCACTATTCATTTGCTCTTCAATACCTTTCGCTACAGAGCTAATAAACTCTTTAGGAACGGCACCACCCACGATTTCATCAACGAAGACGAAACCTTCACCCAGTTCAGCAGGTTCTAGTTTGATCCATACGTGACCGTATTGACCGCGACCGCCTGATTGGCGAACGAACTTGCCTTCCACTTCCGCGCTGCCACGAATGGTCTCACGGTAAGCAACCTGAGGTTTACCAACGTTGCAATCAACGCTGAATTCACGCTTCATACGGTCTACGATGATGTCTAGGTGAAGCTCACCCATACCAGAGATCAGAGTCTGACCTGTTTCATCGTCCGTTTCCACGCGGAAAGAAGGGTCTTCTGCCGCTAGTTTACCTAGTGCGATACCCATCTTATCTTGATCGGCTTGAGAGCGAGGCTCTACTGCAATCTGAATAACTGGCTCTGGGAATTCCATGCGCTCTAGAATCACTTTATGGTTCTGATCACATAGAGTTTCACCCGTCGTTACGTCTTTCAGACCGATTGCAGCTGCGATATCACCTGCGCGAATCTCTTTAATTTCTTCACGCTTGTTAGCATGCATCTGAACGATACGGCCAAAGCGCTCTTTCTTGCCTTTTACTGAGTTGTATACAGAATCACCTGTATTGACCACACCTGAGTAAACACGCATGAAAGTTAACGTACCCACGAATGGGTCTGTTGCAATCTTAAATGCTAGAGCTGCGAATGGTTCGTTGTCGTCAGCATGACGCTCAACTTCATTCTCACTGTCATCAATACCTTTGATTGCAGGTACATCAACAGGTGATGGTAGGTATTCAACCACTGCATCTAGTACTGCTTGCACACCTTTGTTCTTGAACGCACTACCACAAGTAGCCAGTACGATTTCATTATTTAGTGTACGAGCACGCAGAGCTTGCTTGATCTCTACTTCAGACAATTCACCTTCTTCAAGGTACTTGTCCATTAGCTCTTCACTTGCTTCTGCTGCCGCTTCAACTAGATTGTTGCGCCATTCGTCAGCAAGCTCAACCATGTCAGCTGGAATGTCTTCGTATGTGAACGACATGCCTTGATCGGCTTCATTCCAGTTGATCATTTTCATCTTGATCAGGTCGATAACGCCTTTGAACTCTTCTTCTGCACCAACGTTTAGTTGGATTGGAACTGGGTTCGCACCAAGACGGTTTTTAATTTGATCAACAACGCGTAAGAAGTCTGCACCTGTACGGTCCATCTTGTTTACGAATACCATACGTGGAACTTGGTATTTGTCAGCTTGACGCCATACCGTTTCAGACTGAGGTTCAACACCAGAAGAGCCACAGAATACAACGACTGCACCATCCAATACGCGCAGTGAACGTTCAACTTCAATCGTAAAGTCTACGTGTCCTGGAGTATCAATGATGTTAACGCGGTGATCTTGGAATTGCGCTTCCATACCACGCCAGAAAGTAGTCGTAGCAGCTGAAGTGATTGTGATACCACGTTCTTGCTCCTGCTCCATCCAGTCCATGGTAGCAGCACCATCGTGAACTTCGCCGATTTTGTGAGAAAGGCCGGTGTAGAACAGAATACGTTCAGTTGTGGTGGTTTTACCTGCATCCACGTGCGCACAGATACCGATATTACGGTAGCGCTCAATAGGAGTTTTACGGGCCACGGTTGAATCCTCTTAACGTAGGGACTATTGCTATGATCAAGGAGAAAGTCAAAAAACCTACCCCCCAGATATAGCAATAGTTCCTAGCAAATGCATAGGAACTAAAGAAGTGCTGCAAGGAACCTTGCAGCACTATAAAGGTATTACCAGCGGTAATGAGCGAATGCTTTGTTCGCTTCTGCCATACGGTGAACGTCTTCACGTTTCTTAACAGCAGTACCTTTGTTTTCTGACGCGTCTAGCATTTCAGCAGCTAGGCGAGCAGCCATAGATTTTTCACCACGCTTGCGCGCAGCTTCAACAACCCAGCGCATAGCAAGTGCGTTACGGCGAACCGGACGTACTTCTACTGGCACTTGGTAAGTTGAACCACCTACACGGCGAGATTTAACTTCTACCGCTGGGCGTACATTTTCAAGAGCTTCTTCAAATACAGCTAGGTGATCTTTACCAGATTTCTCAGCCATAGTGTCTAGTGCAGTGTAAACAATTTTCTCTGCAGTAGATTTTTTACCGTCAACCATTAGGATGTTAACGAATTTTGCCAGCAGTTCAGATTTGAACTTTGGATCTGGAAGGATCTTACGCTGACCAATAACGCGACGACGTGGCATGGATTTTCTCCGTTGTCTTCTTCAGGTTTTATCCAAAACTTTTCAGTTTTTTCAAAAAATTCAAAATAATTTAGTGTTTGGCCTTACTTAACGGAATCCATTAAGACTTAGGACGTTTCACACCGTACTTAGAACGACCTTGTTTACGGTCGTTTACGCCAGCACAGTCTAGTGCGCCGCGAACAGTGTGGTAACGCACACCTGGAAGGTCTTTAACACGACCACCACGGATAAGAACAACTGAGTGCTCTTGAAGGTTGTGACCTTCACCGCCGATGTACGAAGTCACTTCGAAGCCGTTCGTTAGACGAACACGACATACTTTACGAAGTGCTGAGTTAGGTTTTTTAGGTGTAGTAGTGTAAACACGTGTACATACACCACGTTTTTGTGGGCACGCTTCTAGTGCAGGCACGTTGCTTTTAACAACTTGCTTTGCACGTGGCTTACGTACCAACTGGTTAATAGTTGCCATTAACTAGCTCCTGATTTACTTGAAAGTAAGCTTTGTGAAAAATCTATCCCGAATCACCAGATGGTAATACGGGACGCAAAATTCTATGCAGCAGTGAGATGTGTGTCAAGAAATATACAGATCTTTTTTACCCTTCGAGAGTCTGATAACACTTCCTCACCGATAAATAGGTAGTTGAACCTAGCTCCAAGTAAGAGATTTACTGTGCTTAGCGGTCAATTCAACAAATTGTGTAAAGTCGACTTGTGTACATGAAGGGCTAACGCGGTTCTGAATACCTCGGGCTTGGGCATCCGCGCTAAGTACAAACGTCTCTAATGACTTGAGTATAGGAAACATGGGATGTTGTGCATTACTGGCGTATACCGCGTCCTCAACTAGTAACAGTTGGTCGCCGGCTTGATATAAAGAGACCAGTTCATTTAATGCAGTAAGAGATTTAACAATATGCAGCATAAATAACTCTTAAAATGACAGTAACTTGCCCGCTTGAAGGAGCTTAGACTGAATGGCATCTGAATCAATGCGCTCAGCACCAATGACCAAATCGGCCTGAGCAAGCCCTCGCTCGATAAGTGACTTCTCACAAACGTACACTTGTTCGATATCGTAAAGGTCAAACAATTTAAGCATAGGTGCATAATCCTTACTCAGGATTTGATTGGGTTGCTGACCTTGCAGCAACTGGTACACTCCATCGCCAATAAATAGTACGCTAATGTCTTCACAATAAGCTGAAGCGGCAAGCAAGGCATCAACCCCTTCACGTCCTGCGGACGTCGTGTGAGGTGCACTACGAAATAGATACATTAACTGACTCAAAACTGCACCACTCTATCTTGTACCAACATTGCTTCAGCCAAACTGCCAAGACCAGCTTGATGAAAGCCTTCAGCTAAATTGCATTGAGTTAAACCATGCTGCGTAGCTTCATCTTGGCTAACAATACCACGGCGTAGTGCTGCTGCCACACAGGTTTCCAAACGAACGTCGTGCTGACTCGCCAGCTCCTGCCATGCTTTGGTTAAATCAAATTCATCGTTGGCAGGTACGCTTAAACCCGTACCATTTGTCACACCATCTTGATAGAAGAACACACTCACTAGAGTGTGTCCTTGCTCAATCACAGCGTGAGCAAACTGATAAGCATTTCGAGCTGACTGGCTGCCATAGACTGCGCCATTGACAACCAACGTGTAAGTCAAACTCACTTCTCATCATCCTCAGTTTTACGCTGACGAATATAGAGGTATACCGTGTGCTTAGAGATATTTAAGCGGTCAGCAACACGGTTGATCGCATCTTTGATATCAAAAATACCTTTGTCGTACAGCTCCATAACGATCTGACGATTTTTAGTATTGTTAGAAACCGATTTATCTGCATTGATTTCTTCGATTGTGCGCTCAACGGTTTGATCCACCAGCTCTTCAACATCACTGGCAAAGTTGACCGATGAAGCCGCATCTTTTGCTTCTTGAGTTGGCATAAAAGATTGCAGCACTTGCGAAAATGGCGCGTCTAAATTGACGTTAACACACAGCAGACCAATGACACGGTTATCACCATTGCGAATCGCAACAGTGATCGACTTCATCAACACGCCGCCCTTAGCGCGAGTAAAGTAAGATCGTGAGAAATTACGCTCTGAACCTTCAATGTCTTTCAGCATCTTTAGTGCGAGGTCAGTAATTGGAGAGCCAACTTGGCGGCCAGTGTTTTCACCATTGGCAATTTTAATCGCAGAGGTGTTCAAATCTTCCAATGAGTGTAAAACGATCTCACAGAAAGGGCCAATTAAGCTGGCCATACCATCGACTACCGCTTCGTAAGATTTAAGTATTATTTTGTCGTGCTCACTGAATGGCATCACGTTGACGGATTCCATTTCGAGCAACATATCCGTATTTAGGTTTTCTGTCGTCGTCACTTTTTTTAGCCTTCGAGCGATTAATCAACAAATTGACGTAAGTTTATCAGAAATTTTGAATAGAACACTAAGCTATAAGGCTAACTAGTGATTTAGCACAAATAAATCACGCGCTTTTCGCCCGCCAACCAAGAGCAACAACTTGCTTATTAGGCATTTTTTAGAACAACGTCGAATATTAGAAATAAAAACAAAAAAGGCCCGGAAAATCCGAGCCTTATAAACAAAAACAACCGGGCTTATTGAGCCGCTTGCTCACCATTATCGATGCCAACTAGCTCAACTTCGAAAACTAAGGTTGAGTTTGCTGGAATACTTGGCGTGTCTTGCTCACCGTAAGCAAGCTCTGGCGGAATAACAAATTTGAATTTAGAACCGACTGGCATTAATTGAACACCTTCAGTCCAACCTGGGATCACGCGGTTTAGCGGGAAAGTAGCCGTTTCACCACGGTCATATGAGCTATCAAATTGCGTACCGTCGATTAGTGTCCCTTTGTAGTGCACTTCTACTGTATCGGTATCTTTTGGTTTCTCACCTTCAGTCGGCGTGAGCACTTGGTACATTAGACCAGAATCTGTGGTTTTAACGCCTTCTTGCTTAGCAAACTCTGCTCGGAAGTCATCACCCGCTTTCTTCGCTGCTGCAGATTTCTCAGCCGCTTGCTTTTGCATGTTTTCAGCAACACGCTTATCAAGGCTTTCTAGCGCTGCACGAATCTCGTCTTCGTTTAGTGCAGCTTTGTCCGCAAACACGTCTTCAATACCTTTTAGTACCAATTCTTTTTTCAGATCGATACCAATTTCGCTCGGCTTCTCGATGCTTTGCGCTAAGTAATTGGCAAATGAAGCACCAATTGCGTAAGCCGCTTTGTCATCTTCACTCTTAAAGTGAACCGCTTTTTCAGCTTGAACTTGCTCTACTGCAGGTTTGACTTCTTGTTTTGGTTCTTCTTTTTGACAGCCAACCGCTAGCATTACTGTTGCTGCAAGCAGTGACACTTTAAAAATCGATTTCATTGAATTCTCCAAATGATGGCGTTTGCCATTGTGCACAAATCTTGAATAAAAACTGGTGTGCATCAGCTTGATGTACCAATATACCTAATATGCCTTCAAATTGATGAAAACCAAGTAGATATTTGGGACTTTAATGCGATTATTTGTAAACACTCTTGTTAGTGTCTTTGTCATCATAGCGTTAAATGGCTGCTTTTTCTCGAAATCAGACGATCAACGTTGGAATCTTGAGCCTAAAGGCACTAGTAGTCTCGCACTTTCTCGCGATGCACATTTCGCTTTACTCTATTCCAAACAAAATGAGTTAGAGCTGTGGGACTTGTACGACGATAAAAAACTCGCTGAGCTTGGCGCTCAAGATCAGCAAGCCAGTGCCGTTTCCCGCATCCGTATATCTGACAATGGCCGCTATGCGATTACTGCCAGCCAAACTAATTTTGCCGTTTGGGATCTCGCTTGGACGCAAGCCGAAGGACTGTGGTCAATATCCGATGGCACTATCCGCGATGTGGATATCGCCAACAACGGCGAACAAGTTCTCCTCGGCCTGTCTAACGGTAAAGCAATCTATGTCAACTTGGGCACCGGTCGTCGCCTAGAGTTCCTTGCTCATCAAGAAAAAGTTAATTCTGTCGCGCTCGCGCCTAATGGGCGCTTCGCACTGACGGGAGGGAATGACTACAATGCTTACCTATGGGATACCAATAGCGGGCAAGCGCTGCATAAATTTGAACATGAGCAGAGAGTCAATCGGGTAGCGTTACATCGCGATGGTCAGTTTGGCTTTAGTTCTGATGGCGGTAACCATGCGGTGGTTTGGGATCTTGTCTCTGGTAAAGAAGTCTCTCAACTGAGCAGCTTTTCGCGCCAATTGATCTTTTCTGCCGCTCGTTTCTCTGACGATGGCTCGAGGCTTATCACAGGAACCCCATCAAGCAGAGTGATGGTATGGGATACGCAAACTGGCAAACGGATTGATGGATTTGAAGCCGAGCCGTTAAAAGATGCTCGTCCTCCACGGGCAGTAGTGTATGATGCAGCCTTCGACAATCAAAGCCGCGTGGTCACTGGAACTTCTGCTGGCATCGCTCAGGCTTGGAAACTAGATTAAGACCATGACAGAAAAGCATATCATTGAATTAGAAAATCGCATCAACGACTTGGAATGCCAAATTGCCTTCCAAGAACAAACTATTGATTCGTTGAACGATGCGCTTAGTCAGCAGCAACTGCTGATTACTAAGATGCAAGATCAAATGAAGTATGTGGTGGGGAAAGTGAAAAATATCGATGGTTCTAATTTAGCCGATCCATCAGAAGAGACGCCACCACCACATTACTGATGGTGACAGAGAAAACTCAAGCGAAACAATAAGCGATGACTGCGCCAGCTACGACTAAGCAACCACCGATACGACGCAAATGAGTATCTGGCTGCAGGCTAAGTTCAGCTACCATGTTGCGCCAGCCGTTTGGGGCAATTAGAGGCCCTAAACCTTCGACGATAAGCACTAAGCCAATCGCCAACCAAATTGAGTTAGACATCTTTATCTCACTACTTGAAGTAAAATCAAAAAAGGCTCCTTGCGGAGCCTTTTGCTTATCTATCACTAAAGACGGTTATTGAGCGCCTTTCGCATCATTCATGTATTGGAAGAACTCACTGTTCGGATCCAGTACCAGAATGTCACTCTTCTCGCTGAATGATTTCTCATACGCGCGTAATGAGCGAATAAAGCTAAAGAACTCTGGGTCTTTATTGTACGCATCTGCGTAGATCTTAGCTGCTTGGGCATCCGCACCACCTCGAGTTACTCGAGCTGTCTTGTCCGCTTCAGCTAGAATTGTTGCTACTTCTAGTTCAGCTTGTGCACGGATAACTTCCGCTTGCTCACGACCTTGCGAACGGAATTGACGAGCAACGGATTCACGCTCTGCACGCATACGATCGTAAATTGACTTACTGATACTCTCAGGAAGGTTGATCTTCTTCATTCTAAAGTCAACGATGTGGATACCTAAATCTTCCATCGCATCTTTTCGAGTGCCGTTAAGAACATTCTTCATGATGATGTCACGTTCGCCATCGATCTCTAGTGCTTCTTTCGCCGCCTCAGTTGTTACTTCAGCTTCGTCATCAGGCAAAATATCGTTGTTGCGAGGGCCTGATACAATCTGCTTGATTTCACGAGAACCGATTTCAGAACGCAGTACGTCAGTCACTTTACGACTTAATAGCGTTTGTGCTGTTGCAGCATTACCGCCACCTGTCGCAAGGTAGTATTGACCGAAATCTTCAATACGCCATTTCACATACGAGTCGATAATTACGTCTTTTTTCTCAGATGTCACGAAACGGTCTGCACGGCCATCCATGGTTTGAATACGCGCGTCTAATGTATTTACGCGGTCAAACAAAGGCATTTTAAAGTGCAAGCCTGGCTCGTAGATACGAGCGATTTCGTTGTTATCTTTCAAAACTCGGCCGAAACGAATCACGATACCACGTTCCCCTTCAGGGATAACGAATAGTGACATTAGCATCAGCACTAACGCGACTACTAAAACAGGGATCATTAACTTACGCATTATTAATATCTCCCTTGACGTGTAGTAGTTGAGCGTGACGATGAGTCAGAACTCGGAATATTCAACTGTGGCTCCAATTCGATTTGGTCATAAGTTGAGGTTTGTTGTGTCGTGTCCTTTTTCGAACTACCCTTTTCACCAGCCAATTTATCAATTGGAAGGTAAAGTAGGTTACCGCTCGATTCAGAATCAATCAGCACTTTCGACGTACTTGAGTACACCTGCTCCATTGTATCTAGATACAGACGATTACGCGTTACTTCAGGAGATGCTTGGTATTCCGGTAGTAGTTTCTCAAATTGAGCTACTTGACCCAATGCACCATTGATAGTGCGCTCGCTGTAACCTTGCGCTTCTTTTAACAAACGCTCAGCACGACCTTTCGCTTTAGGAATGATGTCGTTTTGGTAAGCTTCAGCTTCACGTTTGAAACGTTGCGCGTCTTCTCGAGAAGCCGTTGCATCATCAAATGCATCTCTTACTTCTTCAGGCGGACGAGCATCTTCAAAGTTCACCGCAACTACTTCAATACCCATGTCGTAGCTGTCAACAATCTTCTCAAGGGTTACTTGAGTATTTTGACGAATCGACAAACGACCGCTAGTTAGAATGCTATCCATCAATGAGTCACCGATTACTGCACGTAGTGCAGAATCCGTTGCTTGACGTAAGCTGTCATCAGCGTTCGTTACACGGAATAAATACTTATATGGATCAGCGACACGATATTGCACATCCATCGCAACTGTTACCACGTTTTCATCTTTGGTCAGCATTAGACCCGATGAACGCAGTGAACGAATTGCCTGAACGTTAACTGCTGTCACTTCGTCAATAAAACGAGGACGCCAGTTAAGACCAGGATCGACCACACGATCGTATTTTCCTAGTCGCAGAACAACACCGCGCTCTGCTTCGCCTATGGTGTAGAAGCCAGCAAAGAACCAGATCGCGACTGCGATTGCAGCGATAACACCAAAACCTAGTGCTCCACCGCCCCCGATAGTCGGGCCTTTACCACCCTTTCCACCTAACTTTCCACCCAGTTTCTGACTCAGTTTATTGAATACTTCGTCTAAGTCTGGCGGTCCTTGATCACGGCCACCTTTATTACCGCGATTATTATTACCCCATGGGTCATTATCGCGGCCATTGTCGCCGTTGTTATTACCAGGCTCATTCCACGCCATTAGAAAGCTCCATCATTTGATATGACGTTATACTGTAGCAGTCATTTAAGTAACTATAAAGTCACGTAAAACTGCCCCTTCTCTTTTTTCAAGTCTAGACCAATCCACCTGTTGCATACGAATATTTATCAACAAGTTACCATCTTGGTCATATTCTTCTTGCTGAATACAATTCATTTGGAAGAATGTACTACGTAATCGACCTTGATGTTGTGGAGGAATACACAATTGGTACTGCACCATTTGACTTGCTAAACGCTCTGTCAATGCGGTGAATAGCAGATCAATACCTTTGCCTTCCATTGCAGATACCCAAACGGTACGAGGGATACCTTCCTCATCACGTTCAATACGTGGCTCTTGCCCATCTAAATTGTCAATCTTATTCATGACAACTAGAGTTGGCACCTCGTGAGCATCGATCTCTTCTAGAACTTCATGCACAGCTTGCATATTCTCACGAAAACGCTCATCACTGGCATCGACAACATGTAACAAAATGTCAGCTTCTTGCGTTTCTTGCAGCGTTGCTTTAAAGGCCGCCACAAGATCGTGAGGTAAATGTCGGATGAAACCTACGGTGTCAGCCAAGATGGCCGTTCCGACATCAGCTAAGTCTATTTTACGCAGTGTAGGATCCAATGTAGCAAACAATTGATCCGCTGCGTAAACACCCGCTTGTGTAATACGGTTAAACAGGGTGGATTTCCCTGCATTGGTGTATCCAACCAAAGAGATGGTTGGAATTTCTGCTCGACTTCTTGCTCGGCGACCTTGTTCACGTTGTTTCGCTACTCGTTCCAAACGGCGCAAGATAGCTTTGATACGTTCACGCAATAAACGTCGGTCAGTTTCTAACTGGGTTTCACCTGGACCACGTAAACCAATACCACCTTTTTGACGTTCAAGGTGAGTCCAACCACGAATTAGGCGAGTCGAAATATGACGAAGCTGAGCAAGCTCAACTTGTAGCTTACCTTCGTGGGTGCGGGCACGTTGTGCAAAGATATCGAGGATCAGACCAGTACGGTCGACGACTCGACACTGACAAAGTGCTTCAAGGTTACGTTCTTGAGCAGGAGAAAGGGCGTGATTAAAAATCACAATATCGGCATCTGTTGATTGCACAATTTGCGCGATCTCTTGAGCTTTACCCTCACCGACATAATATTTAGGGAGCGGAGACTGACGACTGCCCGTTACAACATGTAACGAAGACACGCCAGCAGAAGACACCAACATTTCAAACTCGTTGAGATCTTCCCACTCCCCTTCTTGCGTGAAGTTGATATGAACAAGTACGGCTCGCTCACCGGCTTCATAACGGTCAAACAAGCATCAACTCCTCAATGTAAGACTAATTGCAATCAGAGATTAATCTTCCGACTTGTCTGATTGACGATCGCCATTTTGTGGACGGTCACCGCTGTGGTGGCTTACTGGACGCGCAGGCACAACTGTAGAGATTGCATGTTTGTATACCATTTGGTTAACCGTGTTCTTCAATAGGATCACGAATTGGTCAAAAGATTCGATCTGACCTTGAAGCTTAATTCCGTTCACAAGGTAGATAGACACTGGAATACGCTCGCGGCGTAAAGCGTTTAAGAATGGGTCTTGTAGAGATTGCCCCTTAGCCATTTTATTTTCCTTATTTTGTAATTTTGTTTTAGTTATTTAGCTAGTGGTTTATTGCAACAGTGTTGTGTTACATCTGAGCTAAACGAAGATAAAAACACCCCTGAATTACTGTTATGGCGGTAAATACCACAAAATTCAAGTAACAGATCCTTTACAGGGCACATTCACGCAAAAGCGATCACATTATACACAGCTTGAACTGTCAGATGCCACGGCATTTGAAACAGTTTCTAGTGCTTGTTCAATGTTTTCACTATCCAACCAAGTTAAATTATCCCAGCTGCGTAACCAGGTAATTTGTCGCTTGGCCAATTGGCGGGTTGCACAGACGCCACGGAAAACCGCCTCATCAATAGTACAATTCCCATCCAAATAGTCCCACATCTGCCTATAACCTACGCAGCGAATCGATGGGAGATCAGGGTGAAGATCTTCACGAGCATATAACTCTCGCATCTCTTGCTCAAACCCTGCAGCCATCATTTTTTCAAAACGTAGCTCAATGCGGCGGTGGAGCTCAGCCCTATCCTTGGGAGCTATAGCAAATTGTTTAACGTTAAACGGTAGGCTTTCGCCCTTAGTTTTCGTTAGTTCAGTAAGAGTTTTACCCGAAATTCGATAAACTTCCAACGCCCGAGATAATCTTTGTGGATCATTCTGATGGATGCGTTCAGCGGAAACGGGATCGATATCACGTAATTGATCGTGCAGCACGTGCCAACCGTGAGTCAATGCCTCTTGTTCGATTTGTTTACGTATTTCAGGGTTTGCAGCCGGAAGAGGTGATAAACCTTCCAGTAATGCTTTGTAATAAAGCATTGTACCGCCAACTAATAGCGGTATTTTTCCTTGCGCGACAATCTGATTCATTTCATGAATAGCATCGCGACGAAAATCCGCAGCCGAATAGGATTCGGTCGGATCCAAAATATCAATTAAGCGATGAGGGGCTAATGCCAATTCGTCAGCGTCAGGCTTTGCGGTACCAATATCCATCCCTTTGTAGATCAATGCTGAATCCACTGAGATAATTTCGACAGGATATTTCTGGCGCAGACGAATCGCTAAATCTGTTTTACCTGATGCGGTTGGCCCCATCAAGAATAGGGCTAGTGGTAATTGTTTATTCATAGGTTAAATGCTGCAATAGTCGCAGAAAAATCAATCGGTCTTACAAACTGTGGGTCATGCAAAGGCAGCTTGCCTTGCCAGAGCATCTCTACTTCCGCGATGATTTGTATCGCTTCAGATAAAGTGTAGTCAGTTTTTACGCGAACTACTTGATCTGCTAGCCATTTGGACAACGCGCCAAGCGACAAGTTCTGATCTTGTTGCCTCTGCTCGGATTTCAAAGCGGCGTAAGATAACAGATCTGGAATCAGCTGTTGTAAATTTTGTTGTCTTAATGGCTGAGGCACCCCCATCACCATCACGCTTTGCTGGTTGCGTACCTTAATTTCAATCCCAAGCTGGGCGAATAGTAATTGGTACGCGTGTAAAGCCGTAGCCTGCGGCGGGTCAATTTTCAATGAAAGTGGAACGAGCAAAGGCTGACTCTTTAACCCATCACCACCGACTTGCAGTTGACCATAAACTCGTAACCATTCTGCTTTAGCCAATGAAACCAAATGCGCCCCTGTTTTATCTGCCATCATGACAAACTGCCCTGACGCCATACAGATCGCTTTACCTAACGACTCGATTGGCTGAATGACATCCACTTGCTTTGACGATGTCACTGATGATAACGCCTGCATTACAGGCACATCAGGGGTCTGCATCAACTGCTGATAAACTTCCACCTCTTGCTTTGACGGCGAGGGTTGTGCGTACCTTTCACTGCCTTTCGCTCTTGGGGCCGAGCGGCTCTCTACCCAATCTGTGTGTGTCGATTGAGATGATGCAGGCTCTCCACTCACTTTAGGCTCACTAATTCGCCCAGGGTAGCTTGGCACACGTTCAACGGCTTGATAAACCTGCTCAGGAACCGTTGACGCTACCGGAGACGCCTGCTGGCTATTGGAATCATCCACTTCGACCCGTGGCGCAGGCTCATTGCTGTCACTCTCCACGCTCGGCTGATGGAAAGCTGAAGAATTGATTTCTGGTTTATCAATATGATGGCTTTGCGCCAGAGCATCGGCTAATGCCTGATAAATAAAATCGTGTACTAGACGCGCTTGATGAAAACGCACTTCATGTTTAGCTGGGTGAACGTTGACATCCACTTGATGAGGATCAATCTCGATATACAGAACGTAGGTGGCAAACTGCTCAGGTCGTAAGCTGGTTTCATAACTTTGACGAATCGCGTGATTGATCAATTTATCACGCATCATACGGCCGTTCACGTAACAATATTGCAGATCACTTTGCTGACGAGCACCCTCTGGTGTGGTGATCCAGCCATGTAACTTCAACCCTTGATGTTCAAGCTCGATTTTCAGCATATGACGAACAAAGTTGTTGCCGCATACTGCCGCAATGCGCTTCTCTGCCTGAACTTCGGTTTTCGCCGCTCGGTACTGTTTAATCAGTTTACCGTTATGACGCAAATTGATAGTGACATCAAAACGACTCAATGCAATGCGTTTGATCAGCTCATCAATGTGGGCAAACTCGGTCTTTTCGGTACGAAGAAATTTACGACGAGCTGGCGTGTTGAAGAAAAGATCCAACACCTCAACCGATGTGCCAATAGGGTGAGCGGCAGGCTGAAGTTGGACTGCCATTTCTCGTCCTTCGCTGTGTGCTGCCCAGGCTTGATCTTGTGTCGCAGGACGTGAAGTCAGGGTTAATCGAGAGACGGAGCTGATACTGGCAAGCGCTTCTCCTCGAAACCCTAGACTCATAATGGCTTCTAAATCATCAAGAGAATGGATCTTTGATGTCGCGTGGCGACTCAAAGCCAAGCCGAGTTCATCTTTGGCAATACCTTTACCATTATCGCGAACACGGATCAGCTTAGCGCCACCTTTCTCGATATCAATATCAATTCGATTCGCACCCGAATCTATGCTGTTTTCCACCAGCTCTTTAACGACCGAGGCTGGTCTTTCAACCACCTCACCTGCGGCAATTTGGTTCGCCAGTCGAGCCGGTAGGATCTTGATGGTCATGTCTATCTCACTAGTTGTGCGGAATGATAAGTGTCTGACCGACAGCCAATTGATCAGACTTCAAGTTATTGGCTCGGCGCAAACTGTTGACACTCACGCCATACTTATTGGCAATCTTACCCAAGAACTCACCACGTTGTACCTTATGCTTACGCAGCGGTTGATCCTTTAGGCTAACGGTAATTTTGAGTTTTTGTCCAAGTTTAAGTGTGTCGGAGCGCATATTGTTCTCGCGCTTAATATCCGCCACGGAAACTTTATACTTCGTCGCAATTTTGCCCAGATATTCACCGCGTTGAACCACGTGAGTAACCACTTTAGTCTCTACAGGGTTGCTCACTTTAGGCACTGATACCGAAGCCTGTGCACCAGGAATCGTGAGTACTTGTCCGACCGCTAGGCTGGTGCTTTTCAGTTTGTTAGCAGACATGATCGCCTTAGTCGACGAACCATACTTTTTAGCGATCACTGATAACGACTCACCACGAGCGACTTTGTGTTTAATACTCTTACCACGGTTAGCAAACAGCGTACCTTCTGGTGGATTCTCTTCAAAGTACTTCACAATCGCTTTGCTTAACGCTCGTGCTAACTTATCTTGGTGACTGCGCTGGAAAAGTAATCGCTCTTCAGTTGGATTGGAAATAAACCCCGTTTCAACCAATACCGAAGGAATATCTGGCGATTTCAATACTGCTAAGCTAGCGTTAACCGGCTCTTTCTTGTGTAGGTGAACACCTGCGCTGCCCATTTCACGAAGAATCTTAGTCGCGACTTTGTAACCTTCTTTTTGCGAATGGCTAAATTGGAGATCGAGCAAAGTCTGACTAACGTTCTTATCGTTATTATTTTTCGCCAATACTTCCCCCGCGCCACCCAACAGCTGTGACTGCTCTTCATGGTTCTCAACCCAACGAGCGATTTCTGTATTCGCCCGACGCGTATTCAATACAAATACCGAACCACCACGAGGTTTCGGGGAATGAAATGCATCAGCGTGGATTGAAACAAGCAGATGTGCTTTATTCTTACGGGCGATCTCTGAGCGTTTATTTAGGTTAACGAAGTAATCACCACGACGAGTCAATACGGCCTTCATGCCCGGAATGGCGTTAATCTGATCTGCGACCTTTTTGGAAATCGCTAATGTTGCATGTTTTTCATATTTACGCGTTGGACCAATTGAACCGGGATCTTCACCACCATGTCCAGCATCCAGCGCGACAACAATGTCACCAGTGCCTAGCAGTTGAGATGCATCACGACTTACTTGGGTTTTACTTGGTGAGGATGGGGTCACCGCAGGAGTGGCTTTACTGCCACCGTGACTAATGTCGACAACCAGTCTGTGACCATATTGTCCGCCAGGAGTCGGCGCGAGCTTAAACAGCTGTACAGGTGTTTTTTTCGATAGTTCAAAAACCAGGCGGTAAGTGCCACTATTCGGTGGAGAACTCTTGCGAATTTTACGCAGCACCGGACTGCCCTTAACATCTAAAGGCAGTTTGGTTTTAAGCTGAGTATCTTTGAGGTCAACGACTAATCGAGTAGGCCCAGACAACGTAAAGTAGCTGTACTCGGCTTCTGACTTTAGATCAATAACGACTCGAGTCTCATCGGGTGATGGCCATACTCGGAGACTTTCCAATGCATTTGCCCACGAAGATACAGAAAACAGCGATAACGCTAGGGCAATACAAAAAGTAAAGGCACGCAAAGGGTGAATGATCAACATAACTCCAACTGGTCTAAAAGAGTAATTCCATAACTGTTATTGGCCGCGACTTGAGCGATACGCTGTTCGCCGTTGTAACGGATCGTAATATCAAGATCTGCTTCTGGTAGTAAGCCTGCGCCTTTTTCCGGCCACTCGACTAAACAGATAGCATCAGGTGTAAAGTAGTCACGGATCCCCATAAATTCGAGCTCTTCAGGATCCGCCAAGCGATACAGATCAAAATGGTACACCTGCCACTGATCTAACTGATAAGGTTCAACCAAAGTATAAGTTGGGCTTTTTACATTACCTTGATGACCAAGCGCACGCACAAAGCCTCGACTGAAAGTTGTTTTCCCCGCCCCCAAATCACCATGTAAATAGATGGTTGTTTGTTGCGAGCATAAGCCAGCCAGTACTGTGCCCAGTTGAATGGTTGCTTGTTCATCGGATAGGGCAAATTGTTTCGTGCTCATGACTACTCTTCTCTAAAATGACTATATAAAAATCAAAAGAACTCGAATAGTAAACTGGGTTGGAATTGAGAGACAAGCTCTCTTGTGTAAGTTAAAGGAAAATAATCGTAACTATTGGCTAAAAAGCCCGCTAGATCCTATAGAGAAGATCTTGTAAGATCCCGCCCCCTTTCGTTTGAGTAACGCTCGCATGGACTATCAAGAACTAGCAGACAAAATTAAAATTTGGGCCAAACAACTTGGTTTTCAAAAAGTCGGGATCTGCGATGTTGATTTGAAAGAGCATGAAGCAGAGCTGCAAAAATGGTTGGATGCAGGCTATCACGGCAGTATGGATTGGATGGCGCGCCACGGCATGATGCGCGCTCGCCCCGATGAACTATTACCCGGAACCGTTCGTGTTATTAGCGCGAGAATGGATTACCTACCGCCTGAGGCTCAGTTTGCTAGCAACCTAGACAACCCAAACCATGCTTACATCAGTCGATACGCTCTTGGTCGCGATTATCATAAGTTGCTGCGTAACCAACTAAAAAAACTAGGACAAATGATCGAACAAGAAGTCGCGACTATGAATTACCGACCTTTTGTTGATTCAGCTCCGATTCTTGAGCGTCCTTTGGCACAAAAGGCGGGATTAGGCTGGTCAGGCAAGCATTCCCTCATTCTCGACAAAGAATGTGGCTCGTGGTTCTTTTTAGGTGAGTTGCTGATCGATTTACCCCTTCCCGTTGACACCCCTAGTGACAATCAATGTGGTCACTGCAAAGCGTGTATCACATCATGCCCGACCAGTGCGATTATCGAAGATGGTGTGGTCGACGCTAGACGCTGTATCTCTTACTTAACGATAGAGTTTGATGGTGTTATTCCATTGGAGTTTCGCAAAGCAATAGGAAATCGAATTTACGGTTGTGATGACTGCCAACTTGTTTGTCCTTGGAACCGTTTCGCTTCTGTTACTGAAGAGCAAGACTTTCATCGCCGTAAAACGTTGCAAAGCCCTGAACTAGTCGACCTATTTAATTGGAGCGAAGAGACTTTTCTCAAAAATATGGAAGGCTCTGCAATTAGACGTATTGGGCACCTGCAATGGCTACGTAATATTGCCATTGCTATGGGCAATGCGCCATTCTCTCAAGCAACCATTGAGTCACTCGAAAGTCGCAAGGGGTTATCTGAGTTGCTTGATATACATATCAACTGGGCGATTGAAGAACAGTTATCACAAGTTGACGATAACCACCGCGTCGCCATCAAACATCAACGGCTAATTAGAATTGTTCAGAAAGGCTTACCTAGAGACGCATAATGCTTGCCAACATTGCGGGTAGATAGTTTGATTTGGTTCTCAAATCACGAATGTGGAAAAAAAACGCGTAAAGCAAATAAATTGATAACCAAACGAAAGTTAATCACAAGACGATTAAATGACTAGGATCAATGATTTTTGAGTTAATGATCTGTTTTCTGTTAACAGAAAATCGAACCCGAAAATTAATTACTTAAAATTCAACGAGTTGCAGTTTTAATGTGTTAAAAATGTGATTAATGTATAGAAAAAGATCTTTTTGAATGGTTTTATTCAGAGCAAAATTTCAGGTTACCCACTAAGTTATCCACAAGATGCTTTCTGTGGATAAGTCTGTTAATTATACGAACTAAACCAGTGAATATAACTATTCGCACGCTGACGAAAAATCGCAGAGAGTAAAAAGTCAAACGCCCGCCTAGAAACTAGGAGGACTTAAAAATTTTTTGGGGATTATGCTTCACAGCATTAGAAAGAGCGGATGGTCTTGGACCAAATCAAATAACAATGTCATTTGAAGGATATTTAAGCGACGCGACCAGCTTGGGCACGAGGTTCCTCGTGATAGGTCTCATCTCTCAAAAATTTGGAGCGACACACGAGGTTCGAACTCGTGACCTCAACCTTGGCAAGGTTGCGCTCTACCAACTGAGCTAGTGTCGCATTTATTATCATTGTTAAGCACAATGAGGGCTATTGATTTCCACTTAAAGGAAAGTGGAGCGACACACGAGGTTCGAACTCGTGACCTCAACCTTGGCAAGGTTGCGCTCTACCAACTGAGCTAGTGTCGCAATGATTAATCGCCTGAGCAATTTATCTTAATGTGGTTGCGGGAGCAGGATT
>NZ_JADILO010000006.1 GCF_015278125.1 Vibrio fluminensis | reverse complement strand
GAGGAGTTGGGTCTGTACTCGTTGCGAAATGGGTATGAGTCACTAAAAGTATATTCGGAACCGCCGTATGCGACCCACGCTTGTACGGTGGTGTGAGAGGACGGAGGCCGTGAGGCCTCCTCCTACTCGATTGGTCTCGTTACTATAAACCATTTAATTTTGTGGCTTAAACCGTCGTTGGGACGCCACTATGGAACTTGAAATCCTGATCAGGGCTGGAGATAAGTTCTGCTTCTACTTGGCCGAACATCGCAACGCGATCAGAGATATCCTTACCCGCAATTTCTTCAGCCAATACGAGGTAATCTTGATAATGCCTTGCTTCTGAACGCAGTAGCGAGATATAGAACTTGGCGATGTCTTCTTCCATATACGGCGCCAGCTTAGCAAACCGCTCACAAGAGCGCGCTTCAATATAAGCGCCAATAATCAGCTTATCGATGAGCGTTTGCGGCTCATGGGTGGCCATTTTTGACAGTAAGCCTTTTGCGTAACGGCTGGCAGGAATAGGGCGGTATTCAATTTTGCGACTATCCATGATTTCGAGTACTTGATAGAAGTGATGTAGCTCTTCTTTGATTAATAGCACCATTTTATCAATCAAATCTTGGCTGTATGGGGAACCTGATTTCGCCATAATGGATTTAGAAATGTTGCTTTTGCCTTTCAAGGTTTCAAGCGAACCGATGTCACGGTACGCGAAATCTTCATATGGCTTAAACCAATTCAACAGATTGTGAGTGCTGTTTTTATCCACCGCATATTTGCGGATCAGGTACATAGCTGATTGACCTGCCTTGAGCTCACAAAGTAAGTGATCAATTAAAACAGTCGCAAGGTTTTCTGGTTTGCGCGCTTCTTCAATCCATTCATCTGGTGTTGGACACTGCAGAAAGTGATTAATGGGTTCGAGTAATTGTTGGTATTGTTCTAGCATGACTTTACTTGGTAACAAAAAAGGTCGCAACTGCGACCTTTTAACAGGGTTATTGGTACAATATTACCACTTTTTCTTTTCACCAAAGAGCGCATCCATATCTTCTTCGCGCTGCTTGTCGACAATCTGTTGCTGTTCTGATGCGCTCTGAGATTGACGACGCTTCTCTAGGTCATCAAACATCGCTTGAAGTTTCTCTCGCGCCTGAATTGAATAAGGGTCTTCTTTGGTGCTAAGGACTTGAAGGCCTTTACGCAATAGTTGAATAGCCGTGCCAGGTTGACCGCGTACAATGGCATCGTTTGAACGTTTAATAACGTTTTCAATATTGATGCGTAATTGAATAGTTTCCAGACGCGCATTTTCTGCAACGTAAGCTTCAGTATCAAAACGGCCTTTATTGTGTTCGTTACGAATGGTGTCGCGCAGTCGCTTAACCAGCTTTAGCATTACGATTGCTTGCTTATCATTACTTGGTGCTTTGAATACAGCGCTATCTCCACCTTGAAAGTTCTCTTTCAACGTTTCGATTTGTTGCTTTACGTGCTCAACACGCTGCTCGAGCTGCTTATTTTTAGGATCAAGCTCGTACATATTTTGTACGGCATCCAGAATACGGTTATTTAGGCACAACAAAAGACTCTTGCTGTACGGCATGTGATGAGCGTGGCCGATCAACTCTTCAGTGGCATCGATAATGGCAATGTATCGCGCACTTTCTTGCTTTTTGGCTGTGGCAACTTTCGCGTTGTATTGCAGGATCATGTTGTAACCCAAAACGAGTACCAACAAAATTGCGACCAGAGCAATGATTAAACCAATATTCATAAATTCCATTATCTTAGTTTGACGACGGCAAGCCCTTAAGGATACACGATTCTTTAGAGCGACGGCACCAAATATTCCAACATCCCAACATTATTACTTGTTGGCTGTTCGATTTGTATTGAAAAGCTGATTTCTGGCTAGAAACTGAGCTTTCGCTAGCAAAATTTCTATTTGTAAACTCAAATTGTGCTTTGTGTTGCGGCTAAATTACCAATTTCACTACCAATTTAACCAAAGAGGCGTTATAACTAAATATTATAAAGTATGTAATGATGCTTTAAGCTTAAAGTAGTGCTTATACCCAAGCGACCTTTTTACTGCACGAAACTGTGATAGGTTACTTGGGTATAGCCATATACCAGCATATCGATAAGGGATTACGAGGCAAAGAATGAAGTTACAACAACTGAAGTACATTGTTGAAGTCGTCAACCACAATTTAAATGTCTCAGCAACCGCTGAGAGTTTGTATACTTCGCAACCTGGTATCAGTAAGCAAGTTCGCTTGCTGGAAGATGAGTTAGGCATCCAGATTTTCGAGCGCAGTGGTAAACACCTCACTCAAGTCACGTCTGCTGGAGAAGATATCATTCGAATCTCGCAAGAGATCCTTGCGCGCGTTGAGAGCATAAAAGCTGTTGCGGGTGAGCATACCCATCCTGAAATGGGCACGTTAAATATCTCGACGACGCACACGCAAGCGCGTTATGCCTTGCCTGATGTCATCAAAGGTTTTACCACACGTTATCCAAAAGTTTCACTACACATGCATCAAGGTACGCCAAGTCAAATGTCGGAAGCGATTGCGAAAGGTACGGCAAACTTTGCTATTGCTACCGAAGCGTTGCACCTTTACCAAGATGCCGTGATGTTGCCTTGTTATCATTGGAATCGCTCAATTGTTGTGCCTAAAGATCATGCTTTGGCGCAAAAATCACGCATTACTATTGAAGATCTTGCCAGCTATCCGCTGGTGACTTATGTATTTGGCTTTACGGGTCACTCAGAGTTAGATACCGCGTTTAATAAGGTAGGTTTAACCCCTCGAGTCGTCTTTACAGCCACGGATGCGGACGTGATTAAAACTTATGTACGTATGGGGATGGGTGTCGGTGTGATTGCCAGTATGGCGATTGATAAAGATCAGGATGACGATTTGGTCGCCATCGACGCTAGCCATATCTTTGGCGCGAGTACCACCAGTATCGGTTTCCGCCGCGGTACTTTTTTACGCTCTTATATGTTCGACTTTATGGAGCGTTTTGCTCCGCATTTGACCCGTCCAGTGGTGGAACAAGCACTCTCGCTAAAATCTAATACCGAGATTGAAGAGATGTTTAAGGACATCGTCTTGCCAGTGCGATAATTCACTACTCAAATGGCTTACTTCCTTCTAGAATTGGCGCACGCTATGCGCGCAGCTAAACTGAGGGAAGTATGCTCACATCATTTCAATTTATTGATTCCTACCTGACTGAACACCAGAAATTCTGGCGCTTTGAGCCATTTTTGGTTTCCGAGCAGTTGCAACTTCCTTGGTTATCAGAACAGGCTGCATTGTGTCAGTGGTTAGACTCTCTCACTCCTGAACAAATTGAAGAGTATAAGCAGCACTTTGATCGACTCGCATTGGCGTGCCAGCCATTTTTTCCAAGTCTAAATGCCTTTCTTGAACAACAAGAGTTAAATACGGTACCGCTGGCTGGTTTGCAGTTAGAGCGTGGAATTGATTCGGGTGTACCGGGACGCAAGCTTGAGCAAATCATTGCTATGGGCGAGTCCGCCTTACAAGCAGCGAGTGGTAGTGAGTGGCTTGAGTGGTGCTCGGGTAAAGGTTTTCTTGGGCGAATTCTTGCCAGCCAAAGCCAACAAAAGGTCACCAGTTTTGAGTATCAGCAAGCGCTGTGTGAAGCGGGACAGATTGAGGCGGACAAGCAAGGTTTGCCAATGAAATTTGTGCAAGGTGATGCGTTTGCCACTGAATCAGAGCAAGTCTTTAACGCTCATCAACATGCGGTTGCCTTACACGCGTGTGGCGACCTTCATGTCAGCCTGATAAACAAAGCTGTAAAGCATCATTTACCAGCAATGAGCATATCACCTTGCTGTTACCATCTCATTCAAGCGGAGCGTTATCAAGCCCTCTCGAATGCGGCAAAACAATCGGTTTTAAATCTGACGAAACAAGAGTTGCGCATTCCTTTGCAAGAGTTAGTTACTGGCGGTGAGAGAGTTAAGCGCCATCGTTTTGAGGAGATGAGTTATCGTCTCGCTTTCGATATCTTGCTGCGCGAAACGCTGGGTTATGAGCATTACCTGCCAATTCCAAGTATTAAGAAGTCGCAACTTGGTGAGGGTTTTGCTGCGTTCTGCCTCTGGGCGGCAAAGCAAAAATCACTCGTATTACCCGAGTTTGATGCTGATGAGTTTTTGGCTAAGGGGGAGGCGCGCTTTTGGCGAATGGAAAAGCTCAGTTTAATTCAGCAACTGTTTAAGCGTGGTATTGAGCTATGGTTAGTTCTCGATAAGGCGCTTTATCTCGAACAGCATGGTTATAATGTTGCTGTTAGCGAGTTTTGTAGCCGAGAAGTCTCACCGCGCAATATATTGTTGCAGGCAAAAAAGAACAGCTAAATCGATAGATAAATTCTTTAGCAGTAAGCGTAGTGAGATGCGCTTACTGCGTTCAAAATCTCGGTTCTATTCACCAATAGTGCGGCTTCTATTTAGAGTAATTCCCCATCTGAATGACAAAACTACGTTTATTACTTTTCCACCCCTCTCTGTTGCAAGTCTGCTTTTGTTGCTTTGATGTTAAAACCTACTTCCCATTTGTTTTACGAATTGGTAATAATGGACGAAGTGCACAAAAAGTGTACGTATAAAAATTAAAACTAGCCGTTGCCCACAGGGCGTAGGCAACTCACAACATCCCCCCATCATTGCTTAAATCAAGGAGTTAAGATGAAAGCAGGCAAAGCAATTGCAACCGCCGTTCTTGCAGGTGTAGCACTACTATCTTCCAACAGCATTATGGCGAAAACAGCTAAAGTGGCTGTTTCTCAAATTGTCGAACACCCAGCATTGGATGCGACTCGTCAAGGTCTCGTTGATGGCTTAAAGGCGAAAGGGTACGAACAAGGTAAAAATCTCGAGTTTGATTATAAGACTGCGCAAGGCAATCCAGCGATTGCCGTTCAAATTGCGCGTCAATATGTGGGTGAAAGACCGGACGTTTTAGTTGGCATCGCGACACCGACAGCGCAAGCATTGGTCTCGGCAACTCGCGATATTCCAGTAGTATTTACGGCGGTTACCGACCCGGTTGGCGCCAAGCTAGTGAGCCAATTGGATCAGCCTGGTAAGAACGTAACGGGTCTTTCGGATCTGTCGCCAGTGGGACAGCACGTCGAACTGATTAAAGAAATCCTACCTAATGCTAAATCAATTGGTGTGGTGTTCAATCCAGGTGAAGCCAATGCTGTGACTTTAGTTGATTTGCTCAAGCAACATGCGAAAGAGCAAGGTCTAGAAGTCGTTGAGGCCACTGCGCTGAAAAGTGCTGATGTGCAATCGGCCACTCAAGCGATTGCTGCAAAATCGGATGTGATTTACGCGCCTACGGATAACACAGTGGCCAGTGCGATTGAGGGCATGATCGTTGCTGCCAACCAAGCGAAGACTCCGGTACTTGGTGGTGCCACTTCTTATGTCGAAAAAGGGGCGATCGCAAGCTTAGGTTTTGATTACTACCAAGTAGGTGTGCAAACGGCAGACTATGTAGCGGCAATTATTGAAGGCAAGCAGCCGGGCACATTGGACGTTAAAGTGGCTAAAGGTTCCGACTTAGTGGTAAACACTGGTGCTGCCAACAAGCTGGGTATTGAAATCCCACAATCCGTACTGGATCGCGCAACTAAAAGCGTTAAATAAGTTGTCATCGGTTAACTAGGGCAGTATCTGCTGGCCTAGTTATTAAGCAGAAAAGGGAGTTTGTATGTCTGCTTTTGCTTTTTTCGGTGCGCTTGAGATAGGTCTGGTTTATGGCTTGGTCGCGTTGGGTGTATACCTAACGTTTCGCGTACTTGATTTTCCTGATTTGAGCGTCGATGGGAGTTTCCCCATGGGTGCTGCGGTTGCTGCGACTGCGATTGTTGCAGGTATTGACCCTTGGGTCGCCACTGGCATGGCAATTATTGCTGGCGCAATGACGGGCTGGGTAACGGCGTTTCTTGCAGTAAAATGTGGAATATTGCACCTTTTAGCCTCAATTCTCACCATGATCGCGGCATTTTCTATCAATATTCGTATTATGGGGCGCCCCAATATGGCGTTGCTTGGCGAAGAAACCATCCTAACCCCCTTTGAAACTTTAGGTGACCCGGTATTTATTCGTCCGCTAGTGGTTGGGGTATTGGTGCTGATTTCCGCTTGGTTTGTGGTGCGCCTACTTAACAGTGACTTTGGTTTAGGCTTACGTGCCACAGGTGTTAATGCGCGCATGGTTTCGGCGCAGGGCGCGAGTACTTCCTTCTATACCTATTTTGGCTTGGCTTTATCCAATGGATTTGTTGGCTTTGCTGGAGCGCTATTTGCGCAAACCAATAGTTTTGCCGATGTGACCTCTGGGGTAGGGACCATAGTAGTTGGCCTTGCAGCGGTTATCTTAGGTCAAACCTTGATTCCTGGTCGTAAGATCTGGGTGGCCGTCGTGGCGGTTATCGTGGGGTCAGTGCTGTATCGTCTCGCAGTAGCGTTTGCGCTCAGTACCGGAATGTTTGGTCTGCAAGCCTCAGACTTGAATTTAGTCACCGCCGTCTTGGTCGCGTTTGCGCTGATTGCGCCAAAAGTGAGGAGTCACCTTAGAGCAAAAAAGCCGATTAAGGCAAACGCCTCAAATCGTCAGAGTAGTAGCCAAAATAAAGGATCAGGAGAAGCGGTATGATTCGGTTAGAAGATATTCAAGTGACCTTTAACCCCGGTACGATCTTGGAGAATCGAGCACTAAAAGGTGTTCATTTGGAAGTGCCAGAGCATCAGTTTCTAACCGTGATTGGCTCTAATGGTGCCGGTAAATCGACACTATTAGGTGCCGTGACGGGAGAAACCCCTATGGTCGGCGGGCGAGTACTGATTGACGAACAAGATGTGACTAAACAAACCGTCGCCCAGCGAGCAACGCAATGTGCAAGGGTGTTTCAGGACCCACTTGCGGGTACTTGCGGTGATTTAACCATTGAAGAGAACATGGCATTGGCTTACATGCGTGGTAAGCGTCGTGGTTGGAGTCATTCACTTTCCTCTAATCGTCGTAAGTTATTTCAAGAACGCATCAGTATTCTTGGCTTAGGTCTAGAAGATCGTTTGGGTGACAACATTGGCTTATTGTCTGGCGGACAACGTCAAGCGGTAAGTTTGGTGATGGCGACGCTTTCAGAAAGTAAGTTACTGCTGCTTGATGAGCATACAGCCGCGCTCGACCCTAGAATGGCAGCCTTTATCATCGATCTGACTAAACGAATTGTGAAAGAGTTCAATCTCACGGTGATGATGGTCACTCACTCAATGAAAGATGCGTTAGCTTGTGGCGACCGTACGGTGATGTTGCACCAAGGTGAGATTGTCCTTGATGTCGCCGGCGAACAACGGACCAATATGGGCGTGCCTGATTTGTTAGAGATGTTCTCTAAAGTGCGTGGGGAAGAGTTGGCTGATGACAGTCTGCTGCTAAACTGATTGCCGTAACATATGCCGCCGTTTGTCGGTTGATTTTGTCACCACAAACGGTTTTTGTCGAACATAGTTTAGAAGGGGGGGGGATGTTTCAACGTTACGGCTTTATCGTTAAAGCCGAAGGTTATGATTATCTTTCTGATAGCAGTAATATGGCAACAACTGGTTTTTCCACCAATATGGTAGGAGTCACTAGTGATGAGGATGCAATAGCCGTCGCTAATCAAATGATTGCCGATGGTATTGAAGTGATTGAGTTATGCGGTGGTTTTGGCAAAGAGAGTGCTGAGTATATTGTTGCAGCGTTAGCTACCGATGTACCGATTGGGTATGTCCGCTTCGATGAAGACGAACAACGTAAGCTGGATAGCGTACTTTCTAAGAGTAGAAAGCAATAAAAAGCGGCGTTTGATTCACAATCGTCGCTTTTTATTATTACTTTATTCGCAAGTTTTAGGCTGCTTGCAATGCATCACGGTAGCGGTGCAGATGCTCAACGATCGGCGCAGCTTTATTGAAGGTGCGAATTTCACGGAACAACTCGGCAGCTTCAGGGTATTGGTTACGCAAATAGGCGAACCATTGTTTAATGCGGTTCGGGTAGTAGAGCCCTTTGTCGCCTTTGATTTCGTACTGAGAGTAGACCAGCATCAATTCAACGACTTCTGACCATGGCATCACAGTAGCATTATGTTTCACCACATTGCCAAGGTTTGGCACATTGAATGCGCCGCGACATACCATCAGTGAATCGACGCCAGTCGTGGCAATGCAGTTCTGACCATCTTGATAATTCCAAATCTCACCGTTGGCGATGAGTGGAATGGAACTGCGTTGGCGAATTTGGTTGATGTAATCCCATTTGATTTCACTTGCCTTGTAACCGCCTTCTTTAGTGCGAGCGTGAACCGTCAGCTCATTGGCACCTGCTGATTCGATAGCACTTACGATTTCAAAACAGTCATCTGGGTTTTCCCAGCCAAGGCGAATTTTCGCTGTTACTGGAATCGTATCATCGACTGCATCACGGCACGCTTTGACGACGCGATGAATTAATTCAGGGTGTTGCAATAGCGCCGCGCCACCTTTGCTCTTATTCACCAGTTTTGCCGGGCAACCAAAGTTAAGGTCGATGCCTCTCGCGCCCAGCTCAGCTGCCATTACCGCGTTTTCTGCCATCCAGTGTGGATCTTGACCAAGCAATTGCACGTGTACAGGTACACCTGACTTGGTTTGAGAACCTTGGTCGAGCTCAGGGCAAAGACGTTTAAATACGTGTTCTGGTAAACGTTGATCGACCACGCGCACAAACTCAGTGACACACAAGTCGTAGTCATTGATGTCTGTAAGGATCTCACGCATTAGGTGATCTAAAACGCCCTCCATAGGGCCCAAAACTACTCGCATAAAAAACGCCTCCAATTAGGGAGGCGTGATTTTAGAGCGATGGGCGACAAATGTCACGAATGCTAGGAAAAAGGTTTTTCAACGACCTTGTTAAATAGCCCTGTTTTTGGGTCGTAGTACAAGGTAGGCAACTTTTCACCAACCTCATATCCATCGGTGTAATGATAATAGCATTGCTGTTCACCAGTGTACCAAGTGATGATATTGGCTTCGCGACCGTATACTTGCGTGCCGTGTCGGTCAACGGTTAGATCGGTATTGAGCAGTGAGCGCCACAAATCAATGCAGTCATCACCTTCTAGATGGTCAGGTTTATTCCCTGATCGCAGAGTTAATGGGTAGCCAGCCACTGATGGGTAGATATTGCCTGTCGCGTAGTCAACTACGCCAGTGGGCTCTCCTTCAGTTAACCACTTTGAGTGATACATCTGAACGGCATTGATAAAACTTGAAAATGCCGCATCGGCACGAGCTTCGTGCGCGTCACGCTGATAGCTCATAAACCTTGGCATCGCGACAATCGCTAATAGCGCTAAGATCACGATAACAACGACGAGCTCGATTAAAGTAAAACCAAAATTTTTATTGTTTTTCATAGTATCTAATCAGCAACAAGTAAATGTAAGTAAATGTTTCTTGGTTGATTATGCAGCAATTGCGACGCACATCACAGTGATATTTGTGTCAATTTTGCAGATTCATATTGAATTCATTAACAAAGTGTTAGTCTGAAATTCGCTAGGTGCAGGCGCTGTAACATAAGAGTCGAATTCATTGCTCGGTATTGTCAGTGACCCCAAACCTTTGTCGGGGTATAATCCGTGCCTTAATTTTTTAGATAGATTGCGACATGAATTACCAACTTATTGCTTTAACTGACACACAATGCCAAGAATCTCAGTTGTTTATTGAAGGGGTTACCCTCGCTGCTAATATGGCGACGAAACCTTTGCAGCCAGAAGAATGGCTAGAGCAAGTGTTTGGTGATAATGCTGAGCAGCTAAATAAGCGAGTGGTTGGACAAATTAATCACCAATACAGCTTTTTAAAACGCAATGAATACTCATTGCTTGATTTAGTTGCCGGTGACAACCAAGCTGAAAACTTAGCGGATTTTGCAGAAGGCTTCATGTCGCTATGGCCAACGATTGAAAATCAGTGGCTAGAGACCAATATTAGTGATGGCACGTTGCGCATGCTGCATGCCATGTTGACGACGTTTATGTTGGCTATTGATGAAGAGCAGACGCGCACTGAAATGCAGCAAGCGGGCATTGAGACGCCTCCATCTCTGGCAGATTTTATTGAACAGTTAGATTTGATGATCAATGAAGTGGCTCAAGCGGCTGATGAAGCTTTAGTTGGTGCAAAAGGTCAAAGTGTTAACCCATATAAAGAAGTTGGGCGTAATGACCCTTGTACTTGTGGCAGCGGCAAGAAATTTAAACAGTGTTGCGGAAAGTAGCTCTGCAACTAAGTTGACTTTGCTCGGTCATAACCTCTTAGATAACAAGATATAAAGTCATCATCGAACAGATTCAGGAACAAAATTAATGAAAAAAGCACTATTACTACTTTTGGCGAGTTTTTCAGTTTGGGCTTCTCCTCAACAAGAACTGAGCGAGCGTTTGCAGCAAACAGAAGGCTTCAGTGCCGATTTTGCACAACGTGTCACTAGCCCAGAAGGTGATGTGGTAATGGAAGGCCAAGGTGAGGTCGAGATCGCTCGCCCGAGTCTGTTCCGCTGGACGACTACACTACCGGATGAGAATGTGCTGGTTTCAGATGGCAAAACCTTGTGGTACTACAGCCCGTTTATTGAGCAAGTAAGTATTTACTGGCAGGAGCAAGCGACAGAGCAAACGCCATTTGTTTTGCTGACTCGCAACCGTGCTAGCGATTGGGATAACTACAATGTGGTGCAGCAAGGTGACATCTTTACCTTGACGCCAACAGCGGTTGATAGCAATCAAGGTCAGTTTAAATTAGAGATCAACGATAAAGGTGCGGTGAAAGGCTTTAGTGTGATTGAACAAGATGGTCAAACAAGTGCCTTTACCTTCTCTAATATTGATTTAAGTAAACCAAAGGCTAATCGCTTCACCTTTATTATTCCTGAAGGTGTAGAGGTTGATGACCAAAGGAATTAACAAGTGAGTAATTACTCGTTTGATTTTGCAGGGGACGAAGATTTTCGTCCCCTCGCTGCTAGAATGCGCCCACAAACGCTAGACCAATATATTGGTCAGCAACATATTCTCGGTGAAGGGAAGCCGTTACGCCGTGCGTTAGAAGCGGGACATATTCACTCGATGATCTTGTGGGGGCCGCCGGGTACCGGTAAAACCACCCTCGCGGAAGTGGCGGCGAATTACGCAAACGCGGAAGTCGAACGAGTGTCTGCGGTAACATCTGGGGTGAAAGAGATCCGTGCAGCGATTGAGCGTGCGCGCGAGAATAAGTTAGCTGGTCGACGCACGATTTTGTTTGTCGATGAGGTGCATCGCTTTAATAAATCTCAGCAGGATGCGTTTTTGCCACACATTGAAGATGGTACGGTCACCTTTATTGGTGCGACGACAGAAAACCCGTCTTTTGAGCTTAATAATGCACTGTTGTCACGCGCTCGCGTGTACAAGCTAACCTCTTTAGCAACCGCAGATATCCAACAAGCATTGCAACAAGCGATCAATGATAAAGAGCGTGGTTTGGGTAATGTTGCCGCTCAGTTTGTCGACAATGTGCTCGATCGTTTAGCTGAGTTAGTGAATGGCGACGCGCGCATGTCACTTAACTACCTTGAACTGCTTTACGATATGGCAGAAGACAATGCGCAGGGTGAAAAGCAAATCACTTTGCAATTGTTAGCGGAAGTCGCCGGCGAGAAGGTCTCGCGCTTTGATAACAAAGGCGACATTTGGTATGACCTAATTTCCGCGGTGCACAAATCGATCCGAGGTTCCAATCCGGATGCCGCGCTTTATTGGGCGGCGCGCATGATTGCCGCGGGTTGTGATCCGCTTTATATCGCACGTCGCTTGCTGGCCATTGCATCGGAAGATGTCGGCAATGCTGATCCGCGAGCGATGCAGGTGGCATTATCGGCATGGGATTGTTTTACACGCGTAGGGCCTGCAGAAGGGGAGCGAGCGATTGCCCAAGCTATTGTTTATCTTGCTTGCGCGCCCAAAAGTAATGCTGTCTATACCGCTTGGAAGCAAGCACTGACGGATGCGCATAACTTACCCGAATATGAAGTGCCTCATCATCTGCGCAATGCACCGACCAACTTAATGAAAGATTTGGGGTATGGTGAAGGCTATCGTTACGCTCATGATGAACCTGGTGCGTATGCTGCTGGTGAGCAATATCTACCGCCAGAAATGTTAGCAACCCGTTACTATCAACCGTCTAATCGCGGGCTAGAAGTTAAAATTGGTGAAAAGTTAGATTACTTGGCTAATTTAGACGCAAATAGCCCACAAAAGCGCTATGAAAAGTAGTGAATTTTGGATACATTTGTTCGGTTAATTATTTAGTGTGCACGCATGATGCGAGCACGCGATTTCACAACTCAAAGCATAGGATTAACAATGCTGGATTCTAAATTACTTCGTACAGAGCTGGATGAAACAGCTGCTAAACTAGCGCGTCGTGGCTTTAAGCTAGACGTAGAGACAATCCGTACACTTGAAGAACAACGCAAGTCCATTCAAGTAGAAGTTGAAAATTTACAATCCACGCGTAACTCGATCTCCAAAGAAATTGGCCAAAAAATGGCGGCTGGTGATAAAGAGGGTGCTGAAGAGATTAAGAAGCAAATTGGTACGCTTGGTAGCGATCTAGATGCTAAAAAAGTAGAACTAGAAGCAGTAATGGCGAAGCTTGATGAAATCACGCTATCTCTACCAAACATCCCTGCGGACGAAGTGCCAGACGGTAAAGACGAAAACGACAACGTAGAGATTTCTCGTTGGGGTGAGCCTAAGTCATACGACTTCGAGCTAAAAGATCACGTTGATCTAGGCGAAATGGGTGACGGTCTTGATTTTGCTAGCGCAGTTAAAATCACTGGCGCACGTTTCATCGTAATGAAAGGTCAATTTGCCCGTCTACACCGTGCTATCGCTCAGTTTATGCTAGATCTTCACACAGAAGAGCATGGCTACACTGAAATGTACGTGCCTTACCTAGTGAACGCAGACAGCTTGTTTGGTACAGGTCAGCTACCAAAATTTGGTAAAGACCTATTCCACACTGAGCCACTAGTTGAGAAAGTGAACGACGAAGAACCTCGTAAACTATCACTGATCCCAACAGCGGAAGTACCAGTAACCAACCTAGTACGTGACACTATCTCTGAAGAGGCAGATCTGCCATTGAAGATGACGGCGCACACTCCATGTTTCCGTTCAGAAGCAGGTTCTTACGGTCGTGATACTCGTGGTCTGATCCGTATGCACCAGTTCGACAAAGTTGAACTAGTACAAATCACTAAACCAGAAGACTCAATGGCTGCGCTTGAAGAGCTAACGGGTCACGCTGAGAAAGTTCTACAACTTCTAGAGCTTCCTTACCGTAAAGTAGTGCTATGTACTGGAGACATGGGCTTCGGTTCACACAAAACTTACGATTTAGAAGTGTGGGTTCCAGCTCAAGAGACTTACCGTGAAATCTCTTCATGTTCAAACATGTGGGACTTCCAAGCACGTCGTATGCAAGCTCGTTTCCGTCGTAAAGGCGAGAAGAAACCTGAACTTGTACACACGCTAAACGGTTCTGGTCTAGCAGTTGGTCGTACTATGGTTGCTATTCTTGAGAACAATCAAGAAGCTGACGGTCGTATCCGTATCCCAACAGTACTTCAGAAGTACATGGCGGGTGCTGAGTACATCGGCGGCTAATCAGCGACAAATGAATTTGAAAACCGGCTTGCGAGCCGGTTTTTTTGTAGCTTGGTTCTAATATTGTTAGTTGTGTTATTTAGCGTGTGATTGTACGCAGGAAAGAAAATATGACCGAATTTGAAAAGATGATAGCGGGTTTGGCATTTGATGGTGGTGATGAGTCTATTAATCAAATTCGTGATCGCGCCGCGCTGTTATTGGCGGATTTGAACAAAGCCACCGCTGAGGACAGCCGTGAAGTACTCTATCAAGCACTGTTTGCTCAGTATGGTCGAGGCAGTATTATTCGCTCACCGTTCTCATGCGAGTTTGGCCAAACGATTAAGATTGGTGCAAAAACCTTTATCAATATGAATGCGACATTCTTAGATGGCGCGCCAATTACCATTGGGAATCATGTACTGATTGGACCGAATGCCCAATTTTATACTGCGGGGCACTCATTGGATTATATGAGCCGCCGTAACTGGGAAACATTCTGCAAGCCAATTGTGGTCGAAGATGATGTTTGGATTGGTGGCAACGTAGTGATTAACCAAGGCGTGACCATTGGTGCTCGCTCAGTCATTGCGGCTAACTCGGTAGTCACTAAGGACGTAGAGCCCGATTGTCTCTATGGTGGCACGCCAGCGAAACTGATTCGTCGCCTAGAATCAGCGCAGCAATAATTTCGAGTTGGTCACGCTATATACTCAAGTGACTTCAAGATGCTGGATTCAGAGCATTGCCACTGATTCGAGTGCAAGGATAACTGCGAAGCGGAATAGTGAACTATTTCTCGCTTGGTGAGAATTTTGGCAGGACCTGGCTCGCGCATGCTTGGTTGAAATGGCATCATTTCTTAGATGACCTAATTCTATTAGTCACTGGCGTTACTCAGTCAGTGACTCCTCAAAAATAAAGAGCAACCGATAGTGAAATCAGAACGAAAAGCGGCAACCATTTTAATACTGGCCACCATTTTATCGGCCTTTGGTTGGATCTTTTCTAAAGAAACCATTCAAGGTCTACCGCCGTTTGGTTTTGTTGGACTGCGCTTTTTGCTCGCGTCGTTATGTTTGCTCCCATTCTGTTTTGGTGCGCTAAAGCGAGCAAGTTGGCATGATATCCGTTCTGCGGCGATGGTGGGGTGTTTACTTGCTACGGCATTAATGAGCTGGATTCACGCGATTTCAATTAGTGATACGCTGGGGGAAGGGGCGTTTATCCTCAGCCTCTCGATGCTGATGGTGCCTTTTGTTGCTTGGGTGTTATTTGGGCAACGACCGAAACGTATTTTCTGGGTGTCATTGCCTGTCGCGATGAGTGGCTTAGCGTTTCTTTCACTAAAAGATGGCTGGCAGAGCTCGACCAGTCAATTGTGGTTTCTTTTCAATGCCGTCGTATTGGCATTGCACTTCAATGTAAACAGTAAGTATTCACAAACCTTACCGATTCTGCTGCTTACCTGTATTCAATTGTTTGTGACGGGTGTTATTGGTTTGACGGCCAGTGCGATTTTTGAATCGGTCCCTGTACATGTGGAACCTTCGATTTGGGGATGGTTTGCTGCTAGTACGATTCTAGCCACGGCATTGCGTTACGTAATGCAAACCACGGCGCAAAAACAGATCATTCCTGGTAATGCAGCCTTAATCATGATCCTCGAACCTGTTTGGACGGTTTTCTTGAGTATCGCTTGGTATGGTGAACAAATTTCGTTGAATAAGATGATTGGCTGCAGTTTGATTTTATTCGCGCTGATCCTCTACCGCACTGATGGTAAGTTTGCCACATTGTTGCGACGCAGTTAAATAACGATTCACTCCAATTTTTACTTAGTACACTTTTTAAGCTCGCTCTCTCTTTTGTTAAAGTTATTTCTTCCAGCTAAATAAGTCTAATTGAAATTTAAAACTAATATTGGAATTTTCTTGGAGTTCTATCTGGCATTTGTGTGATGCACATAAAATACGCATTACATGATTGTTGCAATATTTGCAGTGTGAAGTGATCAACGTTTTGTTGTGATGTTTGAGTTATGAGCGAAAAGTGAACAATTGATTTCCATCAAATTTGTAGGGTTTTACTGTGTTAAGTTGGTCGCAATTAGCACTAATTTGCATGCATAAGGCAGTGGTGTTTTCTCATGCAATTAAGACTAAAAACACGCCCTACAAGGAAATAACAATGAAAAAAGCAATAATCAGTTTAGCCGTACTTACAGCCCTCACTTCAGCCTCAGCATTTGCTCATAAAGAAGGGGATTTTATCGTCCGTGCCGGTTTGGCATCGGTTGTGCCTAATGATGATAGTGGTAAAGATTTAGGCGCGAAACTGGAAGTCGGTTCTAATACCCAGCTTGGCTTAACCTTTGGTTATATGTTTACCGATAACATTAGCTTTGAGGTCTTAGCAGCCACGCCTTTTTCCCATGATATCTCGCTGCAAGGTGATGATGTGGCAGAGACTAAGCATTTACCACCAACCTTTATGGTTCAGTACTATTTTGGCACCTCTGAAAGTGATTTTCGTCCTTATGTCGGTGCGGGCGTAAACTATACGACATTTTTTGATGAGAAAATCGATATTGCTGGCACGTCTTTATCTCTAGATGATTCTTGGGGGCTAGCAGCAAACATAGGCCTTGATTACATGTTGAATGATGATTGGTTTGTGAATGGCTCAATTTGGTATGCTGACATTGATACAACAGCAAAATTCCGCGGTGCGGTAAATGAAAATGTTGATGTCGAGATTGACCCGTGGATCTTCATGATTTCGGGCGGTTACAAATTCTAAACGCTTTTTGCTCGAAAGCTAGATTGACAAAAAGCCGACACGATGTCGGCTTTTTTAACGTTGGGTGCTGATGAGTGCAAGTGTTAAATGCTCATTTCACCGCGCAGGATTTGCTGCATTTTTTCTTTGATCTGCTCGTAGCTCAGGTTTTGGCTGAGTAAGTAATGCAACTTCGCCAGTGCCGCTTCTGGTGTCATGTCATAGCCACTGATCACGCCTGCTTCCGCGAGTGCACAACCTGTCGCGTAGCCGCCCATATTGACCTTGCCCGCTAAACATTGAGTTAAGTTCACCACAATCACGCCACGCTCTGAGGCTTCTTTTAAGTGCGCCAGTAACTCTGGGTTTTGCGGTGCATTACCGACGCCAAAGGTTAGCAAGATCATTGCATTAACTGGCTGACGTAGCGTGTTGCGAATCACTTCGTGCGAAATGCCTGGGTACATGGTGATCACGCCAATCGGCTGCGGTGTAATGTCATGGACTTTGAACTCACCTTGTGGCATTTCACCAACACTCACATGATTGCTCACTTGAATGTTGATGCCAGCTTCCAAAAGTGGTGGAAGGTTTGGGGAAGTGAAGGCATTAAAACCGTCGGCGTGTGATTTGGTGCTACGGTTACCGCGCATCAATTTATTGTTGAAGAACAGTGTGACTTCATTAATTGGGTAGTTCGCCGCAAGGTGTAGCGCATTGAGCAGGTTAGCTTGACCGTCCGAGCGCAGCTCGGCCAATGGTATCTGTGAACCCGTAATGATGACTGGCTTGCCTAAGTTTTCTAGCATAAAGGACAGTGCAGACGCAGTGTATGCCATGGTGTCTGTACCATGTAAGATCACGAAACCGTCGTATTTATCGTAGTTATCTCGGATATCGTCGGCGATCTGTTGCCAATCAGCAGGCGTCATGTCAGAAGAGTCGATCAGAGGCTCATATTCATGAATGGTGTATTCCGGCATCTCTGGACGATGGAATTCAGGCATGCTTGCTAACTGTTTCTCCATGAAACCTGCCACCGGTACGTAGCCGTGGTCATGGGATTTCTGCATACCAATGGTACCGCCAGTGTAAGCGATGTAGATGTGTTTTCTTGCCATTGCTTGAAACCAGTTTTGTTGTAGGGGGGAACAGAGGCGGGGATTATAATAGATGCTATATGGAATAAAAAGGGACATCTCCTGATGAGATGCCCCTAGGGAAGCGCAATTGTAGGTTATCAGGCGAAAATATCGCGTTTAAATGCTAGTAAACTTGGCAATTTAGACAGAACGTATATTGACCCTTAGGGTCGTTAAAGCTCTGTAGCAAGCCCATGTCTTGCGTGATTTGTTTGGCGGCTGGTTGTAGAGCCGCTGGTACAAATGCAGAGATATCAAGTCCTAACGACACGCGTACTTGATTCATAAAATCTTGTACAAATTGCTGCGCAGGCGTAAGCGGTTCTTCAACCCAATAAATATTGTAGCTATCCAGCTCAGCAAGCTCTGCGGCTAACGCGATGGCGTCATCAAAGTCACCCATTTTGTCGACTAAGCCAAGGTTCATCGCATCTTGACCTGTCCATACACGACCCTCTGCAATACCTTCCATTTGATCTAATGGGATATTACGGTTGTTGCTCACTAAGTTGATAAAGCGGCTGTAACCATGCTCGATACCAAGTTGAATCGCATCGGCAGCTTTATCTGGAATGCCTGTAGTCATACCAATGCCAGAGAGTGGCGAAGTACCGATACCATCAGTATAAACACCAATATTATTGAGCCCTTTCTCAAAGGTAGTGATGACACTGAAGATACCAATTGAGCCGGTGATAGTCGTTGGTTGTGCGACAATTTGGTCAGCGCCCATCGCAATCCAGTAACCACCAGAGGCAGCAACACTCGACATTGAAACGACCACAGGTTTGCCGGCTTGCTTAAGCGCGTCGACCTCATTGCGAATCACTTCCGAAGCGAAGGCGCTGCCCCCAGGGCTGTCTACACGCAGCACGACAGCTTTAACTTTATTATCGTTGCGAGCTTCACGCAGAAGTGAAGCGACGGTATCGCCACCCACAGTGCCGCGAGGCTGAGAGCCATCCATAATTGCACCACTTGCAACAACCACAGCGACATCGTTGTCATTAATATCGAAGCTAGGAGGTACGGATGCCATGTAGTCGTAGTAACCAACGTATGGGTAACTATCTTCGCCATCACTACCAAACGCATCAATCATTTCGTTGCGTACCTGCTGGCGTGTTGCTAACTCATCAACAAGGCCTAATTGCAGTGAAAGTTTTGCTAGGTCGCCATCGGCACTTTTGACCAGTTTTACGAACTGGTCCATATTGGGGTTCAGTGTTTCAGCGTCGATAGAGCGGTTCGTCGCAACATCATCGACAAAGGCGCCCCACAGTTGTCCAAGCCAACGTGATGCTGATTCTTTTGCTTCTGCCGACATATCATCACGAATAAACGGTTCAATAGCGGATTTGTACGTACCAACACGGAATACGTGTGTGTTGATGTCTAGCTTCTCAAGCAGAGTTTTGTAGTACATAGAGTAAGCGCTGTAACCTTTGATCATTACTGCGCCATCCGGTGCTAGATAAATCTTGTCTGCATAGCTGGCTAAATAGTACTGACTCTGATTGTAGAAATCGCCTACCGCATATACTGGTTTTCCTGAAGCTTTAAACTCGTTGAGTGCTTTGGCGATATAACGTAGTTTTGTCAGGCTCGTTTCTGGCATGTCGCGCAAGGCTAAAACGATACCTGTAATGTTGTCGTCGTTTTTGGCGTGGCGAATTGTGCTAACAATATCGAATAGCGCATTTTCACGCGGAAGGTCTTGTCCAAATAAAGATCCTGTTAGGGAATCCATTGGGTTCTGGTAACTAGATTGTTCAACAATAGGCCCTGAGATATTGACGATCAGTGCCGATTTTTGAGGGGCTGGCGGAGTAACGGCCGAGTCCACGTTAGTGTAAGCAAAATACACTAAGCCGATAAACGCTAAGAAAAGTAGGTTTGCTAAAGCTACGCGAACAAAAGTGATGGTTTTCCAAATGCCTTTGAAAAACAGCCCTATGTATTTAAATATGGTTTTCATTGTTTCTCCGCTGTGTTCCCCACAGGTTCTAACGACTAACCTCACATCCTACTGAATCTTAAGGAGTATCACCAGAGCCTTTCATTCTATTCATTATTAAATCTAGCCAAAGCCACTCTCTGCCGCCCAATTATTGCTCGGAGCAATTGGATTTCCGGCAATCAATAGAGTGGTGGCGATATGATATTGCCTCCCTACTATCTACGTCTTAAACCAGAAAAGTGAGCAATGTTGCGAATATGTAAACGCATGTTTGATTTTTGTGTAATTAGAACGTAATCTGGTCAGACCACAACAACAATAATGAAGTGATGTCTGCCATGTACCCAAATTTACTTAAACCGTTAGATTTAGGTTTCACCCAGTTGAGAAATCGCGTGCTGATGGGCTCAATGCACACTGGGCTGGAAGAGGACAAACAAGGGCTCGGGAAACTTGCGGCGTTTTATGCAGAACGCGCCAAAGGTGGAGTTGGGCTTATCGTAACGGGTGGTTTCTCTCCTAATCTGCGTGGTCGCCTACATCCGTTTAGCGCAGAGTTTAGTAAGCCAAAGCATGCTCAGGCACATAAGGTGGTTACCCAAGCCGTTCACGATAATGGCAGCAAAATTGCACTGCAATTGCTCCATGCTGGTCGTTATGCGATGCATCCCTTTGCGCAAAGTGCGTCAGCGATTAAAGCGCCAATCGCGCGTTTTTCGCCGAGTGAAATGAGCGTTAGACAGATCAATAAAACTATTAAAGCGTTTGCCAACAGCGCGTCACTCGCACAACAAGCGGGCTATGACGGTGTTGAAGTGATGGGCTCAGAAGGTTACTTAATCAATCAGTTTATCTGTCAGCGTACCAATACTCGTTATGACGAATGGGGTGGCAGTTACCAGAACCGCATTCGCCTCGCATTGGAAATTGTTAAAGCGATTCGTCATGAAGTCGGTGAGCAATTCATTATCATCTTCCGCTTATCGATGCTGGATTTGGTTGAGCAAGGCAGCACTTTTGATGAAGTGATTGAGTTGGCGCAAGCGCTTGAGAAAGCAGGTGTGACGCTAATTAATACCGGTATTGGTTGGCATGAAGCACGTATCCCGACGATTGCCACTCAGGTACCACGTGGCGCATTTACTTGGGTGACAGAAAAAGTTCGCCCTCATGTTTCTGTTCCTATCATTACTTGCAACCGGATTAATATGCCTGAAGAAGCGGAGCAGATCCTTGCATCCGGTCAGGCGGATATGGTTTCCATGGCGCGACCTTTCTTAGCCGACCCTTATTTTGTCGCCAAAGCGGAACAGCAAGAATCGCGATTGATCAATACTTGTATTGGTTGCAATCAAGCTTGTCTCGACAATGTATTTAAAGGTAAGGCTGCCAGTTGCTTGGTTAACCCTTACGCGTGTCGTGAAACAGAATTGCTAGAAAAACCAGTACATGACAGCAAAAATATTGCGGTTGTCGGTGCAGGACCTGCAGGGCTTGCGTGTGCGACAACGCTAGCAAAGCGTGGCCATCAAGTGGATCTATTCGAGCGTAATGATCGCATTGGCGGTCAGTTCCGTTTAGCGATGCAAATCCCAGGCAAAGAAGAGTTCCGTGAGACCATTCGTTACTTTGCTAATCAAATCGACGAAACTGGTGTCAAACTGCACCTTGAAACCGAAGCGAATTTTGACTTACTCAAAGAGTACGATGAAGTGATCATGGCTTCAGGAGTTGAACCGAGAAAAATTGCACTAGAGGGTAGTAAAGACTCGAAAAAAGTGATTGATTATCAAACGCTAATTAAAGAGAAGACTTATTTGGGTGACAAAGTTGCGATTGTTGGTGCCGGCGGCATTGGGGTTGATGTCGCGACGATGATCACCGAGCCGACCAATCATCAGCTTGATGACTGGTTACATGAGTGGGGCATTGATAAAGACATTGCCCATCCGGGTGGATTATATCCTTATCCTGATTCTCTTAGCGATAAAGAAGTGTGGGTACTTCAGCGTCGCCAAGGGCGCGTTGGTAAAGGCCCAGGTAAAACCACAGGTTGGATTCATAAGCGAACATTGGAAAAGCGTGGCGTGAATTTGCTTGGCGGTGTTGAGTACCAAGCCGTGACTGATGAAGGGTTAAAAATTAAGTATGAAGGTGAAACAACCACCATCCATGCTGACAGCATTGTGATTTGTGCTGGGCAAGTCTCTGTCAGACCATTTGAAGATAAATGGACGCAACTTGGCGATAAGTTACATGTTATCGGCGGTGCAGATCATGCTGGAGAACTCGATGCGGTCAGAGCAATTCGTCAAGGTGTCGAATTAGGTCTTAAATTGTAGTTGGTGAAAGTGATTTGAGTAGCCTAAGAGAAATAGCCCTCCAGTGGAGGGCTATTTGCTATTTTCTGCCAAGCGGTATCGGTTGTTATTTCGCGAGCTCGTAGTTTTCTTGCATTTCTTGTGGTGCAATACCGTACTCGTAATCAGCAAGGTAACCGTCTTTGTAGACCTTCATACCTTTGTCATCCCAGCTCACTTTGATCACCGCGGTTTTTCCGTCGGTTGAGCCAAGTAGTTCTAGCATCTCACTATCGATTTTAATCGCTTTGATGGTTGCGATGCGTTTGAATGGCTTAAATTCCGTTGAGGTTGGCAGTTCACCGTAAGTACCTGTCCAAACATCTTTTGGTACTAACCATTGGTTGTAGACATCACCCACAATTGGTTTGCTCATGCTCGCCACTACCACGTTATCGGTCATTACGTTACGTGTTTCCAGCGAGTAGCCACCTTTGCCGTCAGATACGTAAGTTGGGAAGTCTTGTCCCAGCTCCTGCTGAGTTGGTAAACGACCTAAAGTTGGCGCTTTTTTTACATACAATTCTGCACTTTCGAATTGCTGCATAATTTGTGGGATTTTTTGAAACTCAACTGGATCAGCAGCCGATGCGAAAGTTGGGAAAGAAAGTGCCGCAGAGATTGCAGCCAATACCAATGTTTTTTTCATGTTGTTGCTCGTTATTGTCGTTAATTGAACTCGGTGAGTCACCGAGTTATGCCATCGTATCGCTTTCAGTGGGCGAGCGAATAGGCTTGTCTTACGTGTGAGACTGGTATCACGAGCGGTAATAATAAGGAGAGAACGCAATCGTTTCACTAACTAAATGTAATTATTTCTCTTGAGATGAAAAAAAGCTGATTCCAAAGCGGAATCAGCTTATTTAGCAGAGCCTTAGCCTTACAGAATGACCGTTTTGTTGCCGTAGACAAACACGTGGTCATTCACCACTTTATTGAGCGCTTTACTCAATACGTTTTTCTCTACATCTCGTCCTGCTTGTGCCATGTCTTTAGCTGTAAAAGTATGGTCGACCGGAATGACATCTTGCTTGATGATTGGTCCTTCATCTAAATCATTAGTCACGAAGTGTGCCGTCGCACCAATGATTTTAACGCCACGGTCAAAGGCTTGTTGGTAAGGTTTTGCACCGATAAATGCAGGTAAGAAACTGTGGTGGATGTTGATAATTTTATGATGGTACTGCTCAACAAAGCCTGGTGTTAGCACACGCATATACTTAGCGAGCACCAGATAGTCTGCTTGGTATTGGTTAATCACGGTTAGCATCGCTTGTTCATGCTCTTCGCGTGACAAGCCTTCGTGACTCACATGGTGATAAGGGATATCGAATTTTTCGGTTAGCCCTTGCAGTGTGTCGTAGTTGCCGACGACTGCTGCAATATCAATATCTAAGCTGCCGTCGAAATTCTTCATTAGGATATCACCCAAGCAGTGCGCTTCTTTGGTGACCAAAATGACTACGCGCTTACGACTTGAATCGACTAGCTTGCGTTTTGCCCCAGTGGGTAATGCCTGATCTAAGTCTGCCAGAAAGGTATGATCGTTAAAGTAGCCTTCTAACTCGGTGCGCATAAAAAAGTGACCGCTTGAGTTATCCACGTACTCACTGTTATGAATGATATTTAGTTGATGTTTATAACAAATATTGGTGATCTTGGAGATAAGTCCAGGGGCATCAGTACAGTGCGTAAGCAGTGTTTTCTTTTCCATTTCGTATTTACTTCCGTGAATTATTTTTTTCGTATTCTGAAATTTTTCGGCGCTTCTGAAGGGTGAGCTGACCCGCAATAATAGCTTAACAATTAAACTAATATCGAGTGGAATTCAACAAATAATCTACTTAAAACAGAGTTGGTTAGACAATGTTGAAGTTTTCTTCCCTCATTGAGCGTCTTAAGGTGGTTGTTATGGATAAAGAACTATTAGCCCGTAAACTTTATAGCGAAAGAGTCACTAGCCTACTCGGTGACTGCCAGTTAGATGAATCTATATTGACCGAAATGTGGGAATCAAAGGCATCACCAAGTGACGCCGCACACGCTATGCTAGTGAGTAAAAATGAGTTTGATGGGCCAGCATGGTTATCGCGTTATCTTAATAAACGTTAACCGTTACACTGATATCGAACTTAAGCGCGACTTTTCAAGGTCGCGTTTTTTTTTGCTATCGAGGTATAATCAGTTCTAACTAAATTGCTTAACTCTGCATTCCAATGATCACAAAAACTTTTTCACAAGAAGGCGCTCTCGGGAAAGCGATACCGGGCTTTCAGCCTCGTCAAGCGCAGCTTGATATGGCGGAAGCGGTACGTAAAGCCATTAAAGATCAGAGCCAATTGGTGATCGAAGCCGGAACAGGTACCGGCAAAACTTTTGCTTACCTAGTGCCTGCATTGCTTAGTGGTAAAAAAACCATTATCAGTACGGGTTCGAAAAACCTTCAAGAGCAGTTATTTCACCGCGATCTTCCATTAATGACTTCTGCGTTGGGCTTTTATGGCCAAGTAGCGTTATTAAAAGGGCGAGCAAACTATCTCTGTATTGAAAGACTGGGTCGGCAGATGATTGAAAGCCATGGCACGCATACCGATCCGACGTTACTGACTCAATTGGTCAAAGTGCGCTCATGGGCATCAGAGAGTAAAAGCGGTGATTTGGGAGAATGTGATGCGATTGCAGAAGATAGCCCAGTTATTCCAACAATCACGTCGACCAACGATAACTGCTTAGGTAAAGATTGCCCGAACTACACCGAATGTTTTGTTCTGAAAGCACGTAAGAAAGCTTTAGATGCAGACGTAGTGGTCGTAAACCATCATCTGTTTATGGCCGATTTGGCGATTAAGGAGACAGGCTTTGGTGAGCTTATCCCTGAAGCCGAGGTGTTTATCTTTGATGAAGCGCACCAAATTCCTGATATTGCCAGCCAATACTTTGGGCAATCGCTATCAAGCCGCCAAATTCAGGAGCTTGCCAAAGATATCGAAATTGGCTATCGCACCGAAGCGAAAGATATGCGTCAATTACAAAAAGTGGCCGATAAACTGGTTCAGTCAGCAAGCGATTTGCGCATTTGTTTGGGCGAACCAGGTTTTCGCGGTAACTGGCGTGAGGCAATCAATTCTCCTTCCATCGCTAGAGAAGTTGAGCGCGTGCGTGAAGCGATTGATTTTGCGATAGAAGTGCTCAAGTTGGTACTGGGGCGAAGTCAATTGCTGGATGTGGCGTTTGAACGCGCTCATACCATCAAAGGGCGTATTGATCGCGTGTGTGATGTCTCTATCACGGGTTACTCTTACTGGTTTGATACCACCCCGCGCCATTTTAGTTTGCACATTACGCCACTGAGCGTGGCAGATAAATTCCATGAGCAGATCGAGCTTAAGCAAGGGACGTGGATCTTTACTTCGGCAACCTTGGCGGTAAACGATGATTTTGGGCACTTTACTTCGCGATTAGGGCTAAAGCCTTCGGCACAATTTTCCTTGCCTAGCCCTTTTGATTATCCAACTCAAGCTCGGTTGTGTGTGCCGCGCTATTTGCCAGAGCCAAACAGTCCTGGGCTGGCGGATAAGCTCGTCACTATGCTTGCTCCGCTAATCGAGCAAAACCAAGGGCGTTGTTTCTTCCTTTGTACCTCTCACAGCATGATGCGTGAGCTTGGTGAGCGCTTTCGTGAAGTGTTGAGCGTACCAGTGTTGATGCAAGGTGAAACCAGTAAACAAAAGACCTTAGCGGAATTTATGGAGCTAGGTAATGCCTTGCTGGTGGCGACTGGCGCCTTTTGGGAAGGGATTGATGTTAGAGGTGACACCCTGAGCTGTGTTATTATCGACAAATTACCATTTACCGCACCCGATGACCCGCTGTTAAAAGCGCGCATCGAAGATTGTCGCCTGAAAGGGGGCGATCCATTTGCTCAAGTACAATTGCCCGATGCGGTAATTACCTTAAAGCAAGGGGTGGGGCGATTGATTCGTGATAAGAAAGACAAAGGCGCGCTGATCATCTGTGATAATCGATTAGTGACACGTGAATATGGTGGAGTATTTCTTGCCAGTTTACCCGCCATACCTCGCACTCGTGATTTAGGGGTGATCGAGGACTTTCTACACCAAATTTCAGTAACAAATAATCAAGATTAGAGAATTCAATGAGCGCAAAGATTCTTGCCCTAGATACATCAACTGAGAACTGCTCAGTTGCACTACTTGTCGACGACCAAGTCTATGCACGTAGCCAAGTAGCACCACGTGACCACACTAAGTTGGTTCTGCCAATGGTCGACGAAGTGCTTAAAGAAGCGGGTGTTACCCTAGCAGAGCTTGATGCTTTGGCATTTGGTCGCGGACCAGGCAGCTTTACTGGTGTGCGCATTGGTATCGGTATTGCGCAAGGCTTAGCATTTGGTGCTGATTTACCTATGATTGGTGTATCAACACTAGAGGCAATGGCGCAGGGTACGTATCGTGTGAATGGCGCAACCCATGTAGCAGCGGCAATTGATGCGCGTATGAATGAAGTATACTGGGGTCGTTACAGCCGCCAAGAGACTGGTGAATGGCTAGCGACTGATGCTGAATGTGTGATTCCGCCAGCTACACTGTGTGAGCAAATTGCGGCAGATGAGCTGCAATGGACGACTGCGGGTACAGGTTGGGATGCGTATCAAGATGAGTTGGCAGCATTGCCACTAACGCGCGTAGCAGGCGATGTATTGTTCCCAGATGCACAAGATATTGTGCAGGTAGCCAAGCACATGTTTGCTAAAGGCGAGACAGTACCAGTAGAAGAGTCTAGCCCAGTTTATCTACGTGACAATGTGGCATGGAAAAAGTTGCCGGGTCGTGAGTAACTGATTAGCTAATTCATAGTCTACGGATGATAGGTGAATAGTATGGTGTCAATTAACGGATTACCTCCTTCTATACCGGGCTCGGGTAAAACCAATCGAGTCAATAAAAAGAACGGGGTAAAAAAAGCCCAACAGAAAGGGGATGTATCCCAACCTTCTAAGGTGGCTAATGCGGTTGCCCATACTATTCGACATGTACAAGAATCTGACATTCATAAGGCGCAAATTCAGTACGATCTTCCTGAAGGTCGTGGTCGCAAAGCAATGGAAGAGTACATGAGGGTGATGAATCAGGCAAAACGCGATGAACTGATTCAGATGCTGGGTGTCGATATCTATATATAAGTTTTGGCCCAACGGGCTTCGTGATTCGTTTCGCTATACTTTAGATAACCGATCAGATGAGTAGACCCAAACTATGAAAAATCTGCGTTTTATTAAGTCAGCCATTTGCGCGACTGCTTTGCTTGCTCTTACCGCTTGTTCTTCACTTCCGGAGCAATTAGCTTCAGATAATCCCAATGTAGTTACCGACTACGCGGCTTGGCAACAAGCGCCTAACCTCAACTCAGAAGTCCGTTTAGGTGGCGTAATTGCCAGTGTCGACAATCAAACCGAGCGCACTCGTATTGAAGTTGTCAATTTGCCCATTGACTCAGCAGGCAAGCCCGATCTTGACCAAGAGCCGAAAGGTCGCTTTGTCGTTTACCTACAAGGTTTCGAAGATCCAGTGGCATTTGCACCTGGACGCTTAATTACCTTTTTAGGCTCATCAAATGGCACGGAAGTATCACCTGTTGGTGAATTTGATTACGATTTTCCCGTTATGAATGCGCAAGGCTACCGTTTATGGAAAATTGAGGAGCGTGTCATTGTCAATGAAACTGGCAGTTACATTTATCCTTGTCGCGGTATCTATTGTCGCGATATCCACTACAGCACCCGTCAAGGTCGCATCATTCAAGACGTCAAATAAATGTTTCAAGAGACTCATTACCAACTGCTAGATACGAGGTTGGCAGCACGAGAAATTGGCCACGCCAACCAAACAGGCTTGACGGTTGTTTACTTACATGGCTGGTTAGATAATGCGGCTAGCTTTGAGACGGTAATGTTAGAGCTACATCAGCTTGCTCCTCACATACACCAATGCGCGATTGACTTACCTGGTCATGGTTTGTCCGAACATAAGTGTGATGGTAATTACTACCCATTTCATGACTATATTGATGACCTTTATCAGTTTTTGCTTAATCTTTCGCCAAACAAGTTAGTGTTAGTAGGACATTCGCTTGGTGCTTTGATTGCAAGTTGCTATAGTGCCGCCTTTCCTGAGCAAGTCTCTGCTTTAGTGCAGATTGAAGGCAATGGTCCACTGGCAGAATCGAGTGAAAAAACCGTGCAAAGGCTACGTGATGGCGTGATTAAACGTCGTCGAGTCCGCCACAAACCAGCACGTGAATTTGCTTCGATTGACGAGATCATTGAACGCAGAGCTTCGGTAAATCATGTTACAGCAGAGCAAATTGCTCCGATCGTGTGGCGTGGTGGCGAAGTGAGCCCAAAAGGGTGGCGCTTAAGACATGATATTAAGTTGCAAAGTGACTCTCTGTATCGAATGTCATTTCAACACGCTGAGCAAATTCGCCAGCAAATTGAGTGTCCCAATTGGCTGATTTTAGGTGAGCAAGGTTACCCTCACTTAACGCAAGATAGCGACAACTTAGCCAACGTTGCCTACATCGCAGGTGGACATCATTGCCATTTGCAGCAACCTGCCTTAACAGCGCAACAGATTTTTGCTTTAGTTAACAAAATTTAAACAAGTGTTTGAGCTTTAGGTGCTCGAACACTCAGCCTGTGTTGTAATACAGCATGAATGACGTGCCATAAAAAGCATGGTAACCCCTTGTGCAATATTGTGATGTTGCATACTGATGAAGCATGCCGATTTATCGAGTATGTGGCACCGTTACGGCGATAGAGTAACGTATTACAACACCTGTCTAATTCGAGGAGTAGTATCGTGGATAAACCTTGGTTATCTCGTTATCCAAGCGAAGTGCCTGAGCACATCAACCCAGACCAATATCCATCATTGGTAGAAATGTTTGAGCAATCAGTACAGAAATACGCTGATCAGCCTGCATTTATGAATATGGGTTCGGTAATGACCTTCCGTAAGTTGGAAGAGCGCAGCCGAGCTTTTGCCGCGTACCTACAAAACGATCTCAAATTACAAAAAGGCGACCGTGTGGCATTAATGATGCCAAACTTGCTGCAATATCCGGTAGCGCTGTTTGGTATCTTGCGTGCTGGTCTTATTGCGGTAAACGTTAACCCACTATACACGCCACGTGAACTTGAGCATCAATTGAATGACTCTGGTGCAAAAGCGATTGTTATCGTCTCTAACTTTGCCAATACCCTTGAGCAAATCGTTGATAATACGCCAGTTAAGCACGTCATTCTGACTAGTCTTGGTCAAATGCTACCTCGTGCTAAAGGAACCATCGTCGATTTCGTGGTGAAATACGTTAAAGGTATGGTGCCTAAGTACGATCTACCGGGTGCAATTTCAATGCGTAAAGCACTGCACAAAGGTCGTCGTCTACAGTACGTGAAACCATTTATGACTGGCGATGATATTGCCTTCTTGCAATACACCGGTGGTACAACAGGTGTTGCTAAAGGGGCAATTTTGACGCACCGCAACATGGTCGCAAACGTACTTCAAGCGAAGGGGGCTTATGGTCCTGTATTGTCTGAAGGTCGCGAGCTTGTTGTAACCGCGTTGCCGCTCTACCACGTATTCGCGCTAACAGTGAACTGCTTATTGTTCATTGAGATCGGTGGCCGCAACCTGCTTATCACTAACCCACGTGATATCCCTGGTTTTATTAAAGAGCTGCAAAAATACCCATTCACAGCCATGACAGGGGTAAACACTCTGTTCAATGCGCTAGTAAACAATGAAGACTTCCATGAGCTAGATTTCAGCAAGATGAAGCTTTCAGTAGGCGGCGGTATGGCTGTACAACGTGGTGTGGCTGAGCGCTGGAAAAAGATCACGGGTGTGCATCTACTCGAAGGCTACGGTTTAACCGAGTGCGCACCGCTAGTAACCGGTAACCCATACGATTTGACTGATTACACTGGTGCAATTGGTCTGCCAGTACCATCAACAGAAGTACGTATTGTTGATGAAGAAGGCAACCCATTACCAAATACGGAAGTGGGCGAGCTTCAAGTTCGTGGTCCTCAAGTAATGCAGGGCTACTGGCAGCGTACTGAAGCGACCAAAGAAGTCTTGACTGAAGATGGCTGGCTATCGACGGGCGACATCGTTAAGTTTGACGATGAAGGTTTGCTGTACATTGTTGACCGTAAGAAAGACATGATTCTTGTGTCAGGCTTTAACGTTTACCCGAATGAAATCGAAGATGTGGTTTCACTGCATGGTAAAGTGTTAGAAGTTGCCGCGATTGGTCAATCTCATGAAGTCTCAGGTGAAATCGTTAAGCTTTACGTTGTGAAACGCGACCCAAGCCTAACCAAAGAAGAAGTGATCGCGCATTGTCGTCAGCATTTAACTGGCTACAAGATCCCTAAACTGGTTGAGTTTAAGGATGATCTACCAAAAACGAACGTTGGTAAGATCCTGCGTCGCGTTCTTCGTGAAGAGAATGATGCAATTTTAGCGCAGAAGGCAGAAGCGAACGCTGAGTAAGCCAAGCAGCCCTGAATAAATAATGATAGAATGCCGGCAGACCATGCCGGCATTTTTAATGCGAGAATTAAGTGAACTATCAGATTATTACTCAAAGTGCAGAGCTAGAAGCTGTGTGCAAAAAAGCGCGAACTGTTGAAGCTGTAATGCTTGATACTGAGTTTGTTCGCACCCGTACTTATTACCCACAACTAGGTTTGATCCAGTTGTTTGACGGTGAAACACTCTCTTTGATTGACCCACTCGAAATCGAAGATATGAGCGCGTTTGTTGAGCTATTGAAAGATACTTCGGTAATGAAGGTTTTACATGCTTGTGGTGAAGACCTTGAGGTATTCTTCAATAGCTTTAAGTGCTTACCGCAGCCAATGGTTGATACGCAAATCATGGCGGCGTTCCTTGGCAACGGTTTGTCTACGGGTTTTGCGGCGTTAGTCGAAGCAAACCTTGGCGTGGCATTGGACAAGAGTGAGTCGCGTACTGACTGGATGGCGCGTCCGCTATCGCAAAAGCAGCTTGATTATGCCGCGGCAGATGTTTATTACCTAAAACCGCTTTATGAGAAGTTACTTACCGAAGTTGAACAAGCTGGCTGGTGGCAAGCGGCTAAACAAGAGTGTGAACTGATTGCGGCTAAACGTATCAAAACTGTGGATGCCGATAATGTCTATCTTGATATTAAAGGTGCGTGGCAGCTTAAACCACGTGAGTTAGCGATTCTAAAACCGTTGGCGACATGGCGCTATAAAGAAGCGTTACGTCGTGACTTAGCGCTTAACTTTGTGTTTAAAGAGAATGATTTGCTGACGGTTGCTCGTTTAGGTCTCACTAACCGCTACCAAATGGAACAAGAGGGCATGGATCCTCGTTCTGTGCAGCGACATAGTGCGCGCATCATCGCGCTAGTGAAAGCAGCAAAAATGACGCCAACAGAACAACATCCCGAGAAGATTGTTCGTTTGATGGACAAGCCTGGTTACAAGCAGCTGTTTAAAGTGCTGAAAGATGAAGTGAAGAAAGCATCAGATAGCAGTGGTTTAGCCAGCGAATTTTTGGCATCGAAAAAACAGCTTAACAGTGTGATCAGTTGGGTTTGGAAACGCAACCGAGACGAGAACAAACTGCCAGATGTAATGCAAGGTTGGCGTTTAGAGTTACTCGGTCAAAAGCTCGATAAGCTGATTAAATAGAGAACCAATTTAGGTTAATTAACTCTGCACATGGAAAGGCTGGGCAAACTCCCAGCCTTTTATTTTTTATGTTGTTGATTCGTATTAACGAGCCAAAACAATAGTTGCGGCAAGCAGGCAAAAGCCTCAGAATGTCGCACTTTTCAATCCGAGCTAGATTTCATCGTTTTGCTTGGTATGAACCACTTTATATTGAGAAACTAATTTATGGGTTTTACCTCACTCGCTCTTTCTACTGCAATTCTTAAAGCCATCAAAGAACAAGGCTACGATACTCCTTCGCCAATTCAAGCTAAGGCGATTCCAGCGATTCTTGAAGGCAACGACGTCATGGCAGCAGCTCAGACCGGGACAGGCAAGACCGCAGGCTTTACGCTACCAATTCTAGAGCGCCTTAATAATGGTCCACGTGTTAAGAACAATCATATTCGTGCACTGATCTTAACCCCAACCCGTGAACTTGCGGCACAGGTGCATGAGAACGTGCATAACTACAGCCGTTACCTTGATCTTAATTCTGCAGTGGTATTTGGCGGGGTTAAAATCAACCCACAGATGTTAAAACTGACTCGTGGTGTGGATGTGCTGGTGGCAACGCCGGGGCGTCTAATGGATCTTTACAACCAAAAGGCGGTTAAATTTGACCAGCTAGAAGTGTTGGTATTGGATGAAGCTGACCGTATGCTTGATATGGGCTTTATCCGCGATATTCGTAAAATTCTCGATTTATTGCCAAAAAATCGCCAAAATTTGCTATTTTCGGCGACGTTCTCTAATGAAATTCGCGATCTAGCCAAAGGCTTAGTCAACAACCCAATTGAGATCTCAGTTAACCCAGCTAACTCGACGGCGAAAACGATCGAGCAATTTATCTACCCAGCAGACAAGCGCAAAAAAGCGCCAATGTTGGTGAAGCTAATTAACGATGGTGACTGGCGTCAAGTGTTAGTGTTCTGTCGTACCAAGCATGGTGCCAACCGTCTTGCATTTTACTTAAATGGTGAAGGCATTACCGCGGCTCCAATTCACGGCAACAAGAGCCAAGGAGCGCGTACTCGAGCGTTGGCTGATTTTAAATCGGGCGAAGTGCGAGTATTAGTTGCAACAGACATCGCCGCACGTGGCATCGACATTCCGCAACTTCCGCAAGTGGTTAACTTTGAATTGCCTAATGTTTCTGAAGATTACGTGCACCGCATTGGTCGTACTGGCCGTGCTGGTGAAGTGGGTAAAGCAATTTCATTAGTGTGTAATGAGGAAGTCGCTGAGCTATTTGGTATTGAGCGTTTGATTAAACAAGTTCTGCCTCGTCTTGAATTAGATGGCTATAAAGCGGTAAACGAATTGCCTGAATCTGTATTGGATACACGTCCAATTAAAGCAAAAAAACCGAAGAAGCCTAAGAAACCAAAATCAGAGCATGCAGATGGTCAACGCTCAGGTGACAACGCTCGCGGTCATAAGCCTGCAAGCAAGAACAAGCGCCATTTTGGTGATAAACCGAGCGAAGGTAAAAAGCCAAATGCCAATAGTGGTAAGCCTAAAGCAAAAGGACAGGGCAAGCCTGCTAACAAAACTGGCCAAGGTAATGCGCAAGGTAAAGGTAATAATAACGGGCAAGCTAACCGAGCGAAATCAACGGATAATAATGGTGGTAACCGTTCACGCAATGGCGGCAAACCAAATGGTCAGGCAACGCGTAAGCCAGCACAAAACCGTAAGCCGCGCCCAGCAAGCGCAAATCGCGGCTAACGATTAGCGACGAACTTCGATTGAGAAAGCCCTGTGATATCACAGGGCTTTTTGTTTTTATTTCGCAAGAGCGCATATGCAAAAAAGGCTTCCCGAGGGAAGCCTTTTAAATCTGAGCTGCTAGTTAACCCGCGAGAACATCGGTCGCGACTTTGTAGCTTGGATCTTCTTTAACGTTGATCTCCACTAGGCTGCCTGCTTTATGTAGCAGGGCACGGCAATCTTGGCTCAGATGGCGCAAGTGCAGCGTTTTACCTACCGCAGCATAGCGTTCAGCTAGCGTTTCAATCGCTTCGATCGCAGAGTGGTCGGTGACGCGTGAATTAGCGAAGTCGACAATCACATCACTTGGGTCATTTTTCGCATCAAATAGCTCTAGGAAGTTTGCAGCACTACCAAAGAAGATAGGACCATGAACTTTGTACTCTTTTGAGCCATCTTCATTGATTTTGCTTGAAGCATAGATATGTTTCGCGTGTTCCCAAGCGAACATCAGTGCCGAAGCAATCACACCCACTGCCACAGCCACTGCAAGGTCAGTCAGTACAGTGACTACTGTTACTAGTACGATAACGAAGAAGTCTTGTTTTGGCACACGGCGAGCAAGCTTAAAGGTAGCCCATTCAAAGGTACCGATGACCACCATAAACATAACGCCAACGAGCGCAGCTAGAGGAATCATTTCAATCAGTGATGATGCGAACAGGATAAATACCAGCAGCATTACCGCCGCAACGATACCAGACAGGCGGCCACGACCACCGGAGTTCACATTGATCATCGATTGACCGATCATCGCACAACCACCCATCGCACCGAATACCGAACAAGTTATGTTCGCGAGACCTTGTCCCATACATTCACGGTTTGACTGACCACGTGTATTGGTCATTTCATCCAATACGGTCAATGTTAATAGTGATTCAATTAAGCCGATGGCCGCTAGAATAATCGCGTATGGCAAAATGATCTGCAGCGTTTCTAGTGTTAGCGGTACTTCAGGAATAGAGAAGGTAGGTAGAGAGCCTGCTAAAGTAGCTGCTTCGTCGCCTGACATAGTGCGTAGGAAGTCTACAACCGTGCGAGTATCCAGATCCAAGCCAACCACGAGCGCGGTCACTGTCACGATCGCAACCAATGAAGAAGGTACAGCTGTCGTCAGTTTAGGCAGGAAATGGATGATTGCCATAGTTAACGCAACTAGACCAAGCATTAGGAACATTTGGTCGTTTGGCAGCCATGTTAGCGCACCGCTGAGGTCTGGCGCTTTAAACTGTCCAAGTTGAGCTAAGAAGATAACGATCGCTAAACCATTTACGAAACCAATCATTACTGGGTGCGGCACCATACGGATAAACTTACCCAATTTAAAGATGCCAGCGGTAATTTGCAGAATACCTGCAAGCAAGATTGCCGCAAAAAGGTATTGTACGCCGTGAGTCGCAACTAGGCTAACCATCACAACAGCCATCGCGCCTGTTGCGCCAGAAATCATACCAGGGCGACCACCAAAGATTGAGGTTACAAGACCTACGATAAATGCCGCGTATAAGCCGACCATAGGGTCAACACCAGCGACAAAGGCAAAGGCTACTGCTTCAGGAACTAAAGCAAGTGCAACCGTTAAGCCTGACAACACGTCGTTTTTTACAGAGTGTTTTGAAAATTGTGGAAATTCAAACATATTTGCTCAGTTAGGCTAAGTGTTAATTTATATCCAAGTATCTAAACGTTACTCGGGTATATGGAGAATCTCTTCTTGATAAGTCACTGAAGCAAAGTTGGAATATAAAAGAGCAAAGTGACTAAATCATGATTCAGTTCGAGTCGGCGCATGCTACCGAAAACTGTGATTAAGTTCAAGAATAAACCAGATGTAAACCGATAAAAATGCTAAATATTTGTTATCGAGAAAGAGACTTTTTAGTAAAAGAAAAGGCTGCTATTACTAGCAGCCTTTCAGAGTGGGCTGTGAGATTAGAAGCCTGAAGGCTTCGTCATTCCCGAACCTGCTTGGCTCTTAGCGACTTGGCTACCTGCGCCTTTTGGCTGGTAGCGTTCAGTGCGCAAAGGTGCTGCATTGATAGTGATTTCTTTAAGCTCTTGTGTACCTGGCGCTTTGGCCATTGGTGCACTTGCGTGAGCTTTCACTGCATTTGCTAGTACAGCTTTCGCCACAGCAACTTTTGCTGGTGCAACCGCTTCTGTTGCGACAACTTCAGTTACTTGCTCAACAACCGCTTCTGTTGCGACAACTTCAGTTACTTGCTCAACAACAGTTTCTGTTACTTCTACTACTGGCGCAGTTTCTGTTTCAGTCACTTCTTGAGCGATTTCAACGGCTGGCGCTTCAACCACTGGTGCTGTTTCTACAACTTCAGCAACGATTGGCTCAGCGACCGTTTCAACTGGCGCTTCTACCACAGTAGGCTGCTCACGACGGATAATGACTTTACCCATTGCCATTTCAGGACAAGCGTAACCACCTAGAGTTGCCACGTTTGTTACTGCTGCTTCAATTGCTACAGTTTCCGTAACGACAGCTTCTGTCACTAGCGCTGGTTGTTGCTCTTTTGCTTGTTGAGAGCGAGGCGCTGGCTTAGAAAGATCGTAGCGAGGCATTACCTTACCCATCGCCATCTCTGGAGATGCAACACCACCTTTGCGCAGGCGGAAAGGGTTAGGGCGACGATCACGGCCGCGACGACGACGTTGACCACTTGCACGTAGATGGCGTGGAGAACGACGGTTACGACGTTGCTTGCCTTCTTGTGCATCGTCATTGTCAGTGTCAACCGCTTCAACGACTGGTTGCGCTTTCACAGGCGCTTGAGTGTCTACAACAGTAGCCTCTGCAACGGCAGCTTCAACAACTTGCTCAACATTTGTTTCATCAATCTGTTCAGCATTTGCTAGTTGGTCTTTAACGCGCACTTTTTTGCTTAGTTTACGACGTTGACGACGCTCTTTGACTTTCACTGCTTTTTCTTCAGCGCGTGTCTCAGGCTTGTCGACTTGCGCTTCTGCTGCAAGTTTTAGACCTTCTTCAGCAACTTTGCTTGGCTTCGCATCTTCACGCTTGTTACGGCGTTCTTGCTTCGGCTTGCGGTTCTGCTGTTTGCGTTCAGTTTGTTTCTGCTCAGTATTTGCTTCATCGCGTGCTGGCTTACGCTTGTTGTCGCGTTTGTCTTCACGATTGTCGCGGTTGCTGTCACGGTTAGAGTCGCGATTTCCGTCACGGTTACCATCACGGTTGTTGCGGCGACGCTGGTCACCACGTTCGTTGCGGTTGTTGCGACGATTGCGGTTATTGCGATTTGGTTTCTCTTTCTCAACAGTTTCTTCTTTCTTTGGTTCTTCTGTCTTGTCAGAACCGAAAATGAAGTTACCTAGAGCTTTAAAGAAACGACCGAATAGACCTGGCTGCTCATCTTTTGCTTCTTCCGCTTTTACCGGTGCCTTGGCTGCTGGAGCTTTAACAACTGGTGCTGGGGTTGGAGCAGATTGTGCAGGAGCGGCAAAGCCTTTAAGTGCAGGCTCTTCGATCTTTTTCGGTTTGTATTCTGTATCAGGCGTTTCTTTACCTTCTGCTTCCTTCATCGCTTCAAGCTTCTTAGGAAGTAGGTAAGAAAGTAGATCAACTTCTTCGCCTTCACGAACACGAATCACTTCAAAGTGCGGTGTTTCCATATCAGAGTTAGGAACTACCGTAATTTTCACTTCTTGGTTACGCTCAATATGGTTTACAGAGCGACGTTTTTCGTTCAATAGGTAAGAAGCGATTGGCACAGGTACAACAGCTAAAACTTGTGAAGTGTTGTCTTTTAGTGCTTCTTCTTCAATCAGACGAAGAACAGAAAGTGCAAGAGATTCGTTGTCACGGATAACGCCAGTACCTGTACAGCGAGGACAGATATGGTGGCTTGCTTCTGCTAGAGAAGGGCTTAGACGTTGACGAGACATCTCAAGTAGGCCAAAGCGAGAAATGCGACCGATTTGTACGCGTGCACGGTCCATACGGACAGCGTCACGTAGACGGTTTTCAACTTCGCGTTGGTGGCGAACTGGTGTCATATCGATAAAGTCGATAACCACTAGACCACCAAGGTCACGTAGACGTAGCTGACGAGCGATTTCATCGGCTGCTTCTAGGTTGGTATTAAGCGCGGTCTCTTCGATATCGCCGCCTTTCGTCGCGCGAGCAGAGTTGATGTCGATTGAGGTTAGTGCTTCAGTTGGGTCGATTACGATAGAGCCACCAGAAGGCAGACGAACTTCGCGTTGGAACGCAGACTCGATCTGGCTTTCGATTTGGTAGTGGCTAAATAGTGGAACCTCACCATCGTATTTCTTAACTCGGCTTACGAAATCAGGACGAACTAGACGAATGTGGTCGAGCGCACGCTCATACATTGTGTTGCTGTCAATCAGGATTTCGCCGATATCACGACGCAAGTAATCGCGGATCGCGCGAACGATAACGTTACTTTCTTGGTGAATTAGGAAAGGTGCTGGGTTCGAATCAGACGCTTGTTTAATTGCACCCCAGTGGTTTAGAAGAACATTTAAGTCCCACTCTAACTCTTCTGCACTTTTGCCAACGCCAGCCGTACGAACAATAAGACCCATGCCTTGAGGCAGTTCTAGAGTACTTAGTGCCGCTTTTAGTTGCGTGCGCTCATCACCTTCGATACGGCGAGAAATACCGCCAGCACGAGGGTTGTTTGGCATTAATACAAGGTAACTACCCGCTAAAGAAATAAACGTGGTTAGTGCAGCACCTTTGCTGCCACGTTCTTCTTTCTCCACTTGGACGATTACTTCTTGACCTTCGGTAAGCACTTCTTTAATGCTTGGACGGCCTTGATAAGAGTAACCTTCAGGGAAGTATTCGCGAGCAATTTCTTTTAGAGGGAGGAAACCGTGTCTTTCTGCGCCGTAGTCTACGAAGGCAGCTTCAAGACTAGGTTCGATTCGAGTGATACGTCCTTTGTAGATGTTTGCTTTTTTGGATTCATGGCCTGGGCTCTCGATATCAAGATCGAATAAGCGTTGACCATCCACTAAAGCAACGCGCAACTCTTCTTTTTGAGTTGCGTTGATTAGCATTCTTTTCATTTAAAAATCTCGTTGTCATTTTTTATGTGCTTGTTGCTTAGCTTTCTCTTTTCACGGTGCCAGATCCCATGGTTTGAACGGTGCAGCCTCCCGGCTGGAGGGATGCTCTGGGGCACTCCAGTTCTCACAAAACTTTGCTTGTGAGCCGCGATATCGGCGGAATTTACTCAACATGAAAGGTGACGAGTAGAGCAACAAGTTAGCCAATGTTCGAAAGGTCTTACGCCGTGTGCTGCACTTTCTATTTATCAGCAATCTACTCTTTTATTGCTTTGTTGTTTCGGTTAGTACAAAAGTCAACCAAATCAATCATCGCAGGTGTGAACTATAGCAGTACCCACCTAACACAGCAATCTGCTTTATAGCAAATCGCTAAAGAATCGAGTTTTATTTTTCGTAACCAACTGTATTGTAATACTTTTGATTGAGATAACATTAGTTTTATAAATGGGCAATAGAAAAACAGTTCGTAGTTCGATTGAAAACAAGTAAACTGACTGTTTGTTGCCAAGAAAATGTGATTTTGCGCAGCGTTGAGTGATAGAATAGCCGCATGAGTGAAATAAGAACCCAAGTCCAGTTTGTCGATATTGATTCTGACATGGCTGGTCAGCGTATTGATAATTTTCTACGCAATCATTTAAAAAGTATCCCTAAAAGCATGGTTTACCGCATCCTTCGTAAAGGAGAGGTTCGTGTAAACAAAAAACGTGTTAAAGCTGAGTACAAGCTACAAGCGGGTGATTTAGTACGAATTCCACCAGTAACAATGGAAGAAAAAGCAGAGGAAGTCGCGCCAAGTACCAAGCTAAATAAGGTGGCAGAGTTAGAACATATGATTATCCATGAAGATGAACATATGTTGATTCTGAACAAGCCTTCAGGCACGGCTGTGCATGGTGGCAGTGGTTTGAAATTTGGTGCGATTGAAGCGTTACGCGCATTGCGTCCACAAGCCCGTTTCTTAGAATTGGTTCATCGCATTGACCGAGACACTTCAGGCATTTTGTTAGTGGCGAAAAAGCGATCAGCTCTACGTCATCTGCAAGCTCAATTCCGCGAAAAAACCGTACAGAAATACTATTTTGCATTAGTGATGGGCGAGTGGAAACCAAGCTGTAAAGTGGTCAACGCGCCGCTGTTGAAAAATGAAGTCAATAGCATTGTGCGTGTTAACCCAAATGGCAAACCGTCAGAAACGCGCTTTAAAGTGTTGGAAAAGTTTGCAGATGCAACTCTAATCCAAGCGAGCCCAATTACCGGTCGTACACACCAAATTCGTGTGCATACCCAATATACCGGCCACCCAATTGCATGGGATGATCGTTATGGTGACCGCCGCTTTGATGCCTACACAGGTAAAGTAGGGCTTAACCGTTTGTTCTTGCACGCAGCAAACATCAAGTTTGTTCACCCTGGCACTGAAGAGCAGATGGAAATCAACGCGCCAATGGGCGACAAGCTTGAGAAAGTGTTGGTTGGGTTGAGAAAGCTTGCTTGATTAGCGAACGCTCAGCGCATTGGCGCTGGCTTACGAAACGTCAGCAATCATGCTAACTCACGGACAACGGAATTGATAGTGTCTTACCCGTAACGAAGTGTTCCGTAGTGAAGCGTTCTGTCTTCCCGCATCCAAAAAGAAAGGTCGCATCAAGCGACCTTTCTTTTTACAAAACCCTAAAACCTTCCGCTTCTAGCATATCAATCAAATCAATCAGCGGTAGCCCGACTAACGTATTTGGGTCTTTACCTTCCAAGCGTTCGAACAGGGCAATGCCAAGACCTTCACTCTTGAAACTGCCTGCGCAGTAGAAAGGTTGTTCCTTGTCGACATAGTTTTCGATTTGCTGTTGGCTTAGTTGGCGAAAATGGACCGTGAACGTATCCAACTTAGAGGTAACCGTCGCTGTTTTAGAGTTGTACAAAGCTAAACCAGTATAAAAAGTGATGCTTTTGCCACTTTGACGAGTTAATTGCTCGATAGCTTTGTCTCGAGTGTGGGGTTTACCAATAATTTCGCCATCGATGACACACACTTGGTCACTACCTATGACTAGGCTATCTTGCTCAATGTGGCATGATTGGGCTTTGCCCTCGGCAAGGCGCAGCACTAGCTCGCTTGGTTGCTCGTTAACCAGCGGTGTTTCATCACAATCTGGCGTTGCGGTGATAAAAGAGACTGCTAGTTTATTGAGCAGTTGCTGCCTAAATGGCGAAGTGGAGGCTAAAACTAGTTGGTAATTTGTCATTTTAATTTACAATTGTAGCTTGCTTGGAAAACAGCTTAATCGAAGTTATGACTGTTCGCCTAGCCTTAGTAATCGAAAGGAAAAAAAGTAAAACTTTTTGCCCTTTTTCTTTGACTCTAAACAATTTGGAAGATAGAATTTGCGCCCTATGCAAAAGGTAAAAATACCGCGAACGGTTGACCCCGCACGAGAAGCTAAAAAACGATTGGATTATGAAGGTATTATTCAGACCAGTCTTTTCAAGCGTTTAAGCGAAGCAACTGAAGGCGTAAAACGTGACGCGCAAGTCTCATTGTCATTTGGGCTTGATGAACAGCGACTCGTCGTTATCTCTGGTAAAGCTAACGTCGAAGTTGATTTAGAGTGTCAACGTTGTAATGAGGTTTTCGCACATCAGTGTGAAGTCCAATTCACTTATACTCCTGTTTACAGCGAGAAGAGTGAAGAGGAAGCACCGGAAGAGTACGATTTGGTAGATCTAAACGAGTACGGTGAGTTAGACCTGATTCAACTAGTTGAAGACGAGTTCATCCTTGGATTGCCACAAGTAGCAATGCACGACGAAGCGGACTGTAGCGTTAACTCAAATAATATGGTGTTTGGTGAACTTCCTGAAGAAATTGAGGAAGAGAAAAAACCGAATCCATTTGACGTTTTAAAAAGCTTGAAGAAGTAATTCTTTAAGAATTTACATAGGAGTAGGGTCAATGGCCGTACAAAAGAGCAAGAAATCACGTTCAATGCGTGGCATGCGTCGTTCACACGATGCGCTTACTACAGCTGCACTATCTGTAGACGCAACTTCAGGTGAAACTCACCTACGTCACAACGTGACTGCCGAAGGTTACTACCGCGGCAAGAAGGTTATCAACAAGTAAGGTTGACCTTTGCAAAATATTACCGTTGCACTTGATGCAATGGGCGGAGACTTCGGTCCTCGCGTAACAGTGCCTGCCGCCGTGCAGGCACTGTCGCATTTCCCAGAGCTAAAAGTGATCTTATTAGGTGATCGGACTTCGATCACAACTCAATTATCCTCTCTTGGTTATCAGCCAGATACTCGCTTGAGTATTAAACACTGTGACCGGGTGATCTCCAATTCGGAAAAACCTTCCCTCGCGCTTCGTAACGGACAAAACAGTTCTATGGGTAAAGCCATTGATCTTGTTTCTGTCGGTCAGGCAGACGCATGTGTTAGCGCAGGTAATACTGGCGCGTTAATGGCTCTGTCACGTTTTCGTCTTAAACTGTTACCGGGTATTGAACGTCCTGCATTGATTTCGGCATTGCCAACCATTTCTGGCAATCGTACTTGGATGCTAGATTTGGGCGCGAATGTATCAAGCGATGCAGACTCACTATTCCAGTTTGCGGTGATGGGAAGCGCGTTAGCCGAGCAGTATTTAGGCAGACCACCAAAAGTGGCTATCTTAAATATTGGTGCGGAAGAAATTAAAGGCAATGATCTTGTCAAACGCTGTGCAGAAATGTTATCACAGACTGAGTCGGTAAATTTTATTGGCTATATCGAAGGTAATCAGTTGTTTAATGACTATGCCGACGTGGTGGTGTGTGATGGCTTTGTTGGCAATATCTGCCTTAAGACCAGTGAAGGCACAGCCCAGCTTTTTATAGATAAGTTGAAAAACTACATGATGGCCTCATCTATAAAGGGTTGGATAGCAAGAAAATTGTTTTCTGGGTTAATTAATGAACTAAAAACATTGAACCCCGACCAGTATAACGGTGCAAGTTTGCTAGGATTGCGCGGCATTGTAATAAAAAGCCACGGAAGTGCAGATGTAGAGGCGGTCGTGAATGCCATCGGCGAAGCCCTACACGAGGTCAAACGACAGGTACCAAGCCGTATAAGCGATCGTTTGGAAGCGGTTTTACTCGAGAGGCATTATTAGTCTTCATGTTTAGCAAAATTTTAGGTACTGGCAGCTACTTGCCATCTCAAGTGCGTACTAACGCAGACTTAGAGAAAATGGTAGATACAACCGACGAGTGGATCGTTGCACGTACGGGCATTAAAGAGCGCCGTATCGCTGCTGAAAACGAGACCGTTGCCGACATGGGTTATCATGCTGCTGTGAACGCGATTGATATGGCGGGCATTGATAAGAACGATATCGATTTGATCATCGTTGCGACAACGAGTAGTAGCCACACTTTCCCTTCAGCGGCATGTCAGGTTCAAGCGAAGCTGGACATTAAAGGCTGCCCTGCATTTGATTTAGCAGCAGCGTGTTCAGGTTTTGTTTACGCGCTGTCAGTGGCTGATCAGCATATCAAAACGGGTATGTGTAAAAATGTACTAGTGATTGGTGCTGATGCTCTGTCGAAAACGTGCGATCCAACGGACCGCTCAACCATTATCTTGTTTGGTGACGCTGCGGGCGCAGTCGTGCTAGGTGCAAGTGAAGAGCCAGGCATTATCTCTACGCATATTTATGCGGATGGCGCCTTTGGTGATCTGCTAAGTCTTCCTGTTCCTGAGCGTGGCAAAGACGCGGACAAGTGGCTGCATATGGCAGGCAACGAAGTGTTTAAAGTGGCAGTAACTCAGCTTTCTAAACTAGTGAAAGACACGCTTGAAGCAAACAACATGCACAAGTCTGAGCTAGATTGGTTGGTGCCACACCAAGCGAACTATCGCATTATTTCTGCGACAGCGAAGAAGCTTTCTATGTCGCTTGATCAAGTGGTGTTAACCCTTGATAAACACGGCAACACTTCTGCGGCAACCGTGCCTACAGCATTGGATGAAGCAGTTCGTGATGGTCGTATTAAACGTGGTCAAACTCTTCTACTAGAAGCGTTTGGTGGCGGTTTCACTTGGGGCTCAGCACTGGTTAAGTTCTAAGTACAGGATTCCAATTTAAGATGCACTTAGGTGCATCTTTCTTTCTTCTCTTTGTTTTAAGGAAAACAACATGAGCAAGTTTGCTATCGTATTTCCAGGTCAAGGTTCTCAAGCAGTAGGTATGCTTGCAGAGCTTGGCGAACAATATGACGTAGTTAAACAAACTTTTGCCGAGGCTTCTGATGCTCTAGGTTACGACCTTTGGGCGCTGGTTCAAAATGGTCCAGCAGAAGATCTAAACCAAACTCACCGTACTCAACCAGCTCTACTTGCATCTTCTGTTGCTATTTGGCGTGTATGGCAAGAGCTTGGTCTTGAGCAGCCTGTAAACCTAGCGGGTCACAGCCTAGGTGAATACTCAGCGCTAGTATGTGCGGGTGTTATCGATTTTAAACAAGCAATCAAATTAGTTGAGCTACGTGGTCAACTGATGCAAGAAGCAGTACCTGCAGGTACGGGTGCAATGTACGCAATCATCGGTCTAGATGATGAGTCAATTGCAAAAGCTTGTGAAGAAGCGGCTCAAGGTGATGTTGTTTCACCAGTAAACTTCAACTCTCCTGGTCAAGTTGTTATTGCAGGTAGCAAAGAAGCAGTAGAGCGCGCTGGCGCACTATGTAAAGAAGCGGGTGCCAAGCGTGCGCTACCACTTCCTGTTTCTGTTCCGTCTCACTGTGCACTAATGAAACCAGCAGCAGACAAGCTTGCGGTTGCACTAGAAGAGATCGAATTTAACACGCCTCAGCTACCAGTTATCAATAACGTTGATGTAGCAGCAGAAACTGATCCGGCTAAGATCAAACATGCACTCGTTCGTCAGCTATACAGCCCAGTACGCTGGACTGAGAGTGTGCAGCTAATGAGCGAGCAAGGCGTAGAGAAACTGCTTGAAGTTGGTCCTGGTAAAGTTCTTACTGGCCTAACTAAACGTATCGTTAAAACGCTAGATGCAGCAGCAGTAAACGACATTGCTTCTCTTGAAGCGGCTAAATAATCTGCTGTCGATTAAGCAAAAGGAACGTAAATAATGATGAATCTAGAAGGCAAGATTGCCCTAGTAACTGGTGCTAGCCGTGGTATTGGCCGCGCAATCGCTGAGCTTTTGGTTGAGCGTGGCGCAACAGTAATCGGTACTGCAACGTCTGAAAGCGGCGCAGCTGCAATCAGTGAGTACTTGGGTGAGAACGGTAAAGGTCTTGCACTAAACGTGACTGACGTTGAGTCTATCGAAGCGACGCTAAAAACCATCAATGATGAGTTTGGTGTGATCGATATTCTAGTGAACAACGCTGGTATCACGCGTGATAACCTACTGATGCGCATGAAAGATGATGAGTGGAATGACATCATCGATACTAACCTAACGCCAATCTTCCGTATGTCTAAAGCGGTTCTACGTGGCATGATGAAAAAACGCGCAGGTCGCATCATCAACGTAGGTTCAGTAGTGGGTACTATGGGTAACGCTGGTCAAACTAACTACGCTGCAGCAAAAGCGGGTGTGATTGGTTTTACTAAATCTATGGCACGTGAAGTGGCTTCACGTGGCGTGACTGTTAACACAGTAGCACCTGGTTTTATCGAAACTGATATGACTAAGGCACTAAATGATGACCAACGTGCAGCAACGTTAGCGAACGTTCCTGCAGGACGTTTAGGTGACCCTCGTGAGATTGCGTCGGCTGTTGCATTTTTAGCATCGCCAGAAGCGGCATACATCACAGGTGAAACTTTGCATGTTAACGGCGGCATGTATATGGTTTAATAGCACTGTTTCTACATGGATACGTGAGGAACTTGCTTGCTTCTCGCGACAAATCTGTAAAACTTGCTATTAGCTTGCACAAGATTTGTGCATGATATAAGTCAAAAATGTATTGAATTTCGGTTAAAATCGCTAAAATTGTGGTTTGACCAGCAAGGTCCCCCTTGCAACTTTCAATAGTTCTAATAAACTACGGAATCATCGCATTGAGCGAAATCTGTAAAGGAAAAGAAAAAATGAGCAACATCGAAGAACGCGTAAAGAAAATCATTGTTGAACAGCTAGGTGTAGACGAAGCAGAAGTTAAAAACGAAGCTTCATTTGTTGATGATCTAGGTGCTGATTCTCTAGACACTGTTGAACTAGTAATGGCTCTAGAAGAAGAATTCGACACTGAGATTCCAGATGAAGAAGCTGAGAAGATCACTACTGTTCAAGCTGCAATCGACTACGTGAACAGCGCTCAGTAATCTCTCCCCCCAGGCGGCCTTCTGGCCGCCTGCGTTTTTTTATAACTCATCTATATCTCTCATAGAATCATTTCATTTCCGGAGAATAAAATCGTGTCCAAGCGTCGTGTTGTTGTCACTGGCATGGGTATGTTGTCACCGGTAGGCAACACTGTAGAATCATCATGGAAGGCCCTGCTAGAAGGTCAAAGTGGTATCGTTAATATCGAACACTTTGATGCTACTAATTTCTCTACTCGCTTTGCAGGTCTTGTTAAAGATTTTAACTGCGAAGAGTACATGTCTAAGAAAGATGCTCGTAAAATGGATCTATTTATCCAGTACGGCATTGCAGCTGGTATTCAAGCTCTAGACGATTCAGGCTTACAAGTTAACGAAGAGAACGCAGCGCGCATCGGCGTCGCTATCGGTTCTGGCATCGGCGGTCTAGACCTAATCGAAACTGGTCACACAGCTCTAGTGAGCAAAGGCCCACGTAAAGTTAGCCCATTCTTCGTACCATCAACCATCGTCAACATGGTTGCAGGTAACCTATCTATCATGCGTGGTCTTCGTGGTCCTAACATCGCTATCTCAACAGCGTGTACAACAGGTCTACACAATATCGGTCATGCTGCACGTATGATCGCTTACGGTGATGCTGATGCAATGGTAGCGGGTGGCTCTGAGAAAGCTTCTACGCCACTAGGCATGGCGGGTTTCGGTGCTGCGAAAGCACTATCAACTCGTAACGATGAGCCACAAAAGGCTTCTCGTCCATGGGACAAAGATCGTGACGGTTTCGTACTAGGTGACGGTGCCGGCGTGATGGTACTTGAAGAGTACGAACACGCAAAAGCGCGTGGCGCTAAGATTTACGCAGAGCTTGTTGGCTTTGGTATGTCTGGCGATGCTTACCACATGACTTCACCAAGTGAAGACGGTTCAGGTGGTGCGCTAGCGATGGAAGCGGCAATGCGTGACGCGGGTATCACTGGTACTCAAGTTGGTTACGTAAACGCTCACGGTACATCGACTCCAGCGGGCGATGTAGCGGAAATCAAAGGTGTTAAACGTGCTCTTGGTGAAGAGGGTGCTAAACAGGTTAAAGTGTCTTCAACTAAATCTATGACTGGTCACCTACTAGGTGCAGCGGGCTCAGTTGAAGCGATCATTACTGTTCTGTCTCTTGTTGACCAAATCGTTCCACCAACGATCAACCTAGATAACCCAGAAGAAGGCCTAGATATCGACCTTGTTCCACATGTGGCGCAAAAAGTTGATATGGAATACGCTATCTGTAACTCTTTTGGTTTCGGTGGCACTAACGGTTCTCTTGTATTTAAGAAGATTTAAGCAAGAAACTGATCCGAATCTGTGATAAAACGGCCTGATACTTTGTTATCAGGCCTTTTTTTTGCCAATTGGGACAACTCAGTAAAACGCATTCAGTTTGGCAAGCTAACTAGGGAAAAATTGTGTATTGGCTCAACGGACAACCGACCGATTCTATCTCTCTACTCGATCGCTCTTTCCAATATGGTGATGGTTGTTTCACTACTATGCTCACTCGAGATGGTGCAGTCGAATGTTGGTCTTATCATTTACAGCGCATGCAAGCTTGTTTAGATGCGTTGGCGATACCTCATCCCGATTGGCAAAAAGTCGAATTGTGGCTTAAACAGGCGGCAAATCACGACTCACTCGCAGGGCTTAAACTTCATATTAGCCGCGGGGAAGGGGGGAGAGGCTATAGCGCTACTCAAGTGAGTGCTCCTAATGTTACTATTAGCGACTTTGCTTTTCCTGCTCACTATTATCAGTGGCAACAAGAAGGGATTGAGCTTGGGGTATGTCAGACGCGTTTAGGGTTGAATCCTTTGCTCGCTGGGCACAAACACAATAACCGCTTGGAGCAAGTGCTGGTGAAAGCGGAGCTCGACCAACGCCAACTGAGTGATGGTGTGGTGCTCAATTTATCGGAACATATCGTTGAAACCAGTATGGCGAATCTGTTTTGGTGGAAAGAGCAAGAACTGTATACCCCAGATTTGACTATGTCAGGTGTTGCAGGTGTCGCAAGACGAAGAGTCTTGGACATTGCGCAGCAGCAAAAGATTAATCTGCATGTTGGTGAGTTTGCGTTGACGGACTTACTGGATGCGGATGAAGTTTTTATCACTAATTCGATTTTAGGTGTGGCCCCAATTAAGGGGATTGAAGGTCAGTCTTTCCAGATAGGAAAGCAGACAAGAAGTATTCAGGAGATGTTGTCCCCGTGATTAAGAAGATCACTTTGTTGTTGCTTTTGGTAGCTGCGTTAGCTACCGGCGCTTTTTTCTATTTAACTAAGCAAGTTGAGCAGTTTGTTACTCAGCCTTTGCAGTTGACTCAAGAACAAATTTTTACTGTCAAACCGGGTTCGAGCTTTCAGCGCGTTTTAGCTCAACTTAATGAGCAGAAACTGATCACCAGCAGTGATGTGGTGAAAGTGATCCGTCATTTCCACCCTGAACTTACTCAGCTGCGCGCAGGTACTTACTTAATTACGCCGGAAATGAATTTAACTGATGCCTTAGCGTTATTTAAAACGGGCAAAGAGCATCAGTTCTCGATTACTTTTGTTGAAGGTTCTCGTTTCAGCGAGTGGCGTACCATTTTAGAAAATGCCCCTTATCTTGAGCATAAAACCAGTGAGATGAGTGAGGCTGACATTGCCAAAGCGCTTGGTATTGAGCAGACGAAACTGGAAGGCTTGTTCCTTGCGGAGACATTCAATTATACCTACGGGACATCTGATTTAGATATTCTCCAGCGTTCTGCGGATAAGCTGCAATCGGTATTGGATGAGGCTTGGCAAAATCGCCAAGATAAACTTCCGCTTAAGACGCCATATGACGCTTTGATTCTCGCCTCCATTATTGAGAAAGAAACGGCGGTAGAATCTGAACGCGAACGCGTGGCTTCGGTGTTTGTGAATCGTTTGAATAAGCGTATGCGCCTGCAAACTGACCCCACCGTGATTTACGGCATGGGTGATAAGTATGATGGCAATATTCGTAAGAAAGATCTGCGTACAGCCACGCCATACAACACTTATGTGATTTTTGGTTTGCCGCCAACACCAATTGCAATGGCAGGCGAAGCATCGATTAAAGCAGCACTGAACCCAGAAGACAGTAACTATTACTATTTTGTCGCCAGCGGAAAAGGCGGTCACGTTTTTTCAAAGAACTTAGCCGATCATAACCGTGCGGTTCGTGCTTATTTACGCCATCTAAGAAGTAACAAATAATTTTTATGAAACAAGCTAAATTTATCGTTGTAGAAGGTCTTGAAGGCGCTGGTAAAAGTACTGCCATCAACGCAGTGTTAGAAGTACTAAAGCGCGCAGGTATTGAGTCTATTAAGCATACTCGTGAGCCAGGCGGTACTGCGTTAGCTGAAAAATTGCGCGAGTTAGTCAAGCAAGAACATGAAGGTGAAGTTCTGCAAGATATGACAGAACTGCTACTTATGTATGCTTCACGCGTTCAGTTGGTTGAGAACGTGATTAAACCGGCATTGGCAAGTGATACTTGGGTGGTGGGCGACCGTCATGATATGTCCTCACAAGCTTATCAAGGTGGTGGTCGACAAATTCCACGCCAAACTATGCAAGCGTTGCGTGAGACCACTCTAGGTGAGTTTAAGCCGGACTTTACCCTTTATCTTGATCTTGATCCGCGCGTCGGTCTTGAACGTGCTCGTGGTCGTGGTGAGCTCGATCGCATTGAGAAAATGGACATGAGTTTCTTCGACCGTACTCGTGAACGTTACCTTGAGATTGCCAATAGCGATGACAGTATTGTTATTATCAATGCAGAGCAGACAATGGACAAAGTTGCTGCGGATATTCAGACAGCACTAGAACAATGGTTGGAAGCACTATAATGGCGCAGCTTTACCCTTGGCTAACACCGTTGTGGCAACAATGGCAGGCTCATTTAGAAGCGGATCGCTTCCCAAATGCCGCCTTGTTGATTGCTAAGCCAGGCTTTGGTGAAGATCAGCTAGTTACGCAATTTAGCCGTGCCGTGATGTGCAGCAACTTTGCGTCAGAACCTTGTGGATTTTGCCACAGTTGCCAATTGATGGCGTCGAGTAGTCACCCTGATTTTCACTGGATTAAGCCAGAAAAAGAGGGCAAGGCGATTACTGTCGATCAAATTCGTCAATGCAACCGAATCGCTCAAGAGTCTTCTCAATTGGCGGGGTATCGCGTGATTGTGATTCAGCCTGCGGATGCGATGAACGAATCGGCGGCGAACGCGTTGCTCAAAACACTAGAAACGCCATCGCCAAGCTGTTTGTTTTTATTGGTGAGTAGCTCGGCGAGCCAACTGTTGCCGACCATTACTAGCCGTTGTCAGCAGTGGCATATTGCACCGCCTGAAGCCGAACAATTGGCAGGCTGGCTCGCAACACAAACACAACAAGCGGTGCCGAGTTTTGCTGCACATATTAATGGTAATTCGCCGCTTAATACGCTTAAGTTTATTGAAGGTGACGGACACAAACGCTACCTCACGATAGAGCAACAGTTACTCGATGTCGCTGCACAGCGTGGTGATGCAATAAAACTAGCGAAAGAACTGAGTGGTGATATTGAAACGTCATTGCTATGGCTTTGGTATTTGCTTACCGATACGCAGAAAGTGCACTTTGGATTGGAACTTCCACAGGCGGTGCCTGGTGCAAAAGTCATGGCCGAACGTATTACGTATAACTTGCTTTACCAACAGACGCAGGCGTTGCAAGCGTTGATTGAGCAACTGACACAGCACACGGGTCTTAACCGTGAGCTATTGATTTTAGACTGGTTATTTAAATTTAATGGGGAAGCATGTTTGTAGATTCTCACTGCCATCTTGATAAGTTGGACTATCAAGATCTTCATCAAGGGATCGCAGACGTGGTTGCTAAAGCAAAAGCAGCTAACGTAAATGAACTATTGTCGGTAGGCGTCACTCTTGATGCTTTTCCGAATATGATCGAAATGATTGAACCATTTGATAACGTTTATGCATCATGTGGTGTTCATCCGTTAGATGTAGAAAGTGACTTTAGTTTTGATTTAATGCGTCAGTACGCCCAGCACCCTAAAGTGGTCGCGATCGGTGAAACAGGTTTAGACTATCACTACCAGCCAGAGACTAAGCCGCTGCAACAACAGCGCTTTGAACAGCAAGTCGCTCTAGCAGTAGAGTTGAACAAGCCTCTGATTATTCACACTCGTAATGCACGTCAAGATACGCTTGATATCCTCCGCAGTGGCGGAGCAGAGAAGTGTGGTGGCGTGATTCACTGTTTTACTGAAGATCTCGCTTTTGCTGAAGCGGCAATGGAACTTGGCTTTTATATTTCCATTTCCGGTATTGTCACCTTTAGACAGGCGACTGAACTGAAAGAAGTGGTAAAGGCATTGCCACTCGAGCGTTTGTTGATTGAGACAGATTCACCTTACCTAGCGCCAGTTCCTCATCGCGGTAAACAAAACCAACCTGCATATGTGGTTGAGGTTGCGGCATATATAGAGCAACTCAAAGGTGCAGCACTGTCAGAAGTTGGGCGAAAAACCAGCGAAAACTTCAAAAATCTTTTTTTGAGATAAAAAAGCATTCGAGTATAAAAAAGAGGCGAAAGTCTCTTTTTTTTTGTTCAAAATATGATGTAAACGTTTTTATGTTACTCAATGGGCATTATTGTTAACTTATCTGCTCATCAAGTAAGCACTTGTAATTTTGTAATAAAAAATAACATTGAAGCTTATTTTATTCGATGGCTGAAATTAATGCTTTGCTGGTTTATTTTTAATTATATCAATGTCTTATGGCATGTTTTTCTTTATAAAATAGAGTTTTTGCGTGTGATCTATCTATTAGTTTGCAATTAAAGTGTCTCGCGCACTAGCAAATGCGAGTGGGCTCAAGATATATTTAGAGGCAGAAAATATAACGTTACAAGTGGTTACATTTTCAATGGGTGCTAACATTTAGGCTACGGGGGTGTGCCGTTAGAGCCCAGATAACTCTAATATCTTTCAGGAGCATAAACATGTTTAAGAACCTTTTTGCAAACCTGCAGAAAGTCGGTAAAGCTCTGATGCTTCCAGTATCGGTGCTACCGGTAGCAGGTATCCTACTAGGTGTAGGTGCAGCTCACCTTAGCTTCATCCCAGAAATCGTTTCTAACCTAATGGAACAAGCAGGCGGCTCAGTATTCGGCCAAATGGCTCTGCTATTTGCTGTGGGTGTTGCACTTGGCTTTACAAATAACGACGGTGTAGCAGGCCTTGCTGCAATCGTTGGTTACGGCATCATGGTTGCTACGCTAAGCGTTATGGCCGGCATCATGGGCGTTGAGAAGATCGACACAGGTGTACTAGGTGGTATCCTTGTGGGTGGTGTTGCTGCTTGGGCATTCAACCGTTTCTTCAAGATCCAACTTCCAGAATACCTAGGCTTCTTCGCTGGTAAGCGTGCAGTGCCAATCATCACTGGTTTTGCTGCAATCATCCTAGGTGTTGTTCTATCTATCGTATGGCCACCAATCGGCGGTGCAATCTCTGCATTCTCTGACTGGGCTGCACACCAAAACCCACAACTTGCGTTCGGTATCTACGGCGTAGTTGAGCGTTCTCTAATCCCATTCGGTCTACACCACGTGTGGAACGTACCATTCTTCTTCGAAGCTGGTACTTGTGTGAACGCAGCAGGCGAAACTCAAAACGGCGTACTAACTTGTTACCTAGTAGCAGACGAAGCTTCTCGCGCAGCGGGCAACGGTTTCGGTCAGCTAGCTGGTGGTTACATGTTCAAGATGTTTGGTCTACCAGCTGCAGCAATCGCTATTGCTCACTGTGCTAAACCAGAAAACCGCGCTAAAGTAATGGGTATCATGGCGTCAGCAGCTCTGACTTCATTCCTAACAGGTATTACTGAGCCAATCGAATTCTCATTCCTATTCGTTGCTCCAATCCTATACGGTATCCACGCTCTACTAGCTGGTTCTGCATACGTTGTTGCTAACACTCTAGGTTTTGTACACGGTACTTCATTCTCACACGGTCTAATCGACTTCCTAGTTCTATCTGGTAACTCTCAGAAGATGGGTCTAATGGTAGCGGTTGGTCTAGTATACGCAGTGATCTACTACGTAGTATTCCGCACTGTTATCACAGCTCTTGATCTTAAGACTCCTGGTCGCGAAGATGAATCTGATGATGCAGCAGTAGCAACTTCTGGCTCAGATATGGCTGGTGAACTAGTTGCAGCATTCGGCGGTAAAGAAAACATCACAGGTCTAGACGCATGTATTACACGTCTACGTGTAGCAGTTGCTGATACAGCAGCCGTTGACCAAGACCAACTTAAAAAGCTAGGTGCAGCAGGTGTTGTTGTCGTAGCTGGTGGTGTTCAGGCAATCTTCGGTACTAAGTCTGATAACCTAAAAACTGATATGGATGAGTGGATTCGTAACCACTAATACATTGAAATTATACCTTCCCCTATAGGTATTCAAAGGAGGCTTCGGCCTCCTTTTTCACGTTCTGCCTTTACGTTTAGTTTCGCGTTCGTCTTTAAGGTAAAGCTAATTGCATATTATCAGTTCAAGTTTCCTTCTCTTCTTTCCCGATTTTAGCCCTCGCTTTACTTTGCTCTGACCTCCACTGTTTGTAAGCCAACACAATAGACAGCAAAGAAATATTGATTAACTGGAGGATAAATGAAAACAGTAGTGAACAAGTTCACCATCGGTAGTGTGTTACTCGCGGCAACTTTTGCGGCGCATGCGAGTAATAATGATAAGCCAACCGATCTCGCTGTGGGGCTGGCCGTTGACCAGCAATTAAGTGTGGTGGTTGAACTGGATGATCAGTATCGCTTTATTATTGGTAATCAAGGAGCAGCCTTTGATTACATCGCTAAAACAGGTCAGTTCAATACTGAAGAACCGATCGAGTGGTATGTTGGATTAGGGGCTTGGGGAGAGTGGGATGATGGCTTTGGTGTACGTGTGCCGTTAGGTGTTAACTACCAAGTCAGCCAAGGCTGGCAGATCTATGGTCAAGTTCAACCAGAGCTCGATATGCACAAAGGTTGGGAGTTAGGCATTGGTGCTGCGGCTGGCGCAAAGTATCACTTTTAGTTTTATACATGTTGGCGCTAGAAATCAGCAATAAAAATGCCAGCGATTTGCTGGCATTTGTCTAGTGGGACATTTTACTGTTTGTTCATTGCACGCTTGATGCAGATTGCCGCACCGCCCCAGGTGATCCCTAGTCCAATCACCATCATAATAATTGCACCTGTTGTCATGATTGCACCTCCTGTGGCTTGCTTGATGTGCTGTTGATAATAAAACCGAAAACGAATAGGGCGCCAATCACTACCCAACCGAGCGTTAGGTCATAACCGCCATAGCCTTCCGTTAGTAGGGTTTGTAGTTTCGTCGCTAGGATGACGGCTAGCATTACCGGTGTAACAAAGCGGATACATACATCAAACCATTGACCAATCGTAAAGTCGGACTTGGCGTTAACGTATTCACGTACGCTTGGTACTTTATTTAATAGCCAAGCCATGAGTACTACTTCAATCAGCGCACCAACCATGATACCAACGTTGTTAGCAAAGTGGTCAACGAGATCGAGAAGCAATAGACCGCCATTGGTCGCAAACGCCATCGATACAATGACTCCAGTACCCACTACGATATTCGCAGCTTTTCTGCGGCTCCACTTAAGCTTGTCGATGATAGCTGACGTTACCGCTTCCATGATTGAGATATGTGAGCTTAGACCTGCCACAACAAGCGCAAAGAAAAACAGCGGACCAAGGACATAAGGTGCAGGTAATAAGTTAATTGCCGCCGGCAAGGTAACAAATGCAAGACCAACGCCTGCTGATACAACTTCTGTTAGTGGTTTACCTTGTTCTTGAGCCATATACCCCAATACGGAGAAAATCATGATTCCGGCAAGAATTGAGAAGCCACAGTTGATCAATACTGTCATAAAGGCGTTGTTCGTAATGTCTGACTTTTCAGGTAAGTAGCTTGAATAAGCCAGCATGATGGCAAAGCCAATACTGAGCGTGAAGAAAATTTGACCATATGCCGCAGCCCAAACCTTCACATCCCAGATCTTGCTAAAGTCAGGCTCGAACATATAGTTCACGCCATCCAGAGCACCTGGAAGGAAAATCATACGTCCAATGAGTAGCAGTACCATAATAAATAGTATTGGCATCATGATCTTCGAAGCGCGTTCAATACCGGCTTTTACGCCCCCGACAATGGCAGCATAAGTGATTGCCCATGCTATGAGCATCGCAATAGCGATTTTCCATTGAATGCTACCTAGCGCCGTTGGCGAGTTGTCACCACCTAATTGTAGGTACTCACTGAAGAAGAAAGCATTGGTGTCGCTGCCCCAACTTTGGGTAAACGACATGCCAAAGTATGAAATCGCCCAGCCGATCACGGCTACGTAGTAAACCGCAATAACGGCCGCGACGCCAACTTGGAACCAACCTAGCCACTCAAATTTAGAGTGAATCTTAGCTAGCGTTTTTGGTGCACTGCCGCGATATTTTTGCCCCATACTGAATTCCAAAATCATAAATGGAATACCAGCAGTGAGCATGGCAAATAGATAAGGAATGAAGAAGGCGCCGCCGCCATTCTCGTAGGCCATATATGGGAAACGCCAAATGTTACCCAACCCGATAGCAGATCCGACTGCCGCTAGAATAAATCCAGCACGGGATCCCCATTGTTCTCGCTTCATAGTTGACTCCTGTATACAACTCCCTGAGGTATGAAGCTTTTCTTAGGCTATCTCGCCTAATTCTGGATGGGTAAAGATAATGTGCTAAATATCACACATTTTTTCTTGCGCCTTCATCCGTGAATTGGCAAAAAAATAAATTAAAATGTTGTGAGCCTGAAGAAAACTCAGAATATTGTTCTTTTATTTGCGATGTGTGTTTGCGAATTCTGAAATTATCAGCTACGCGTGCAGTCACAATAGCGAGAATATTCGGCTATGGCAATAGATTGTAAATGTTATCAATGTGTTTTGCTTGGGTGGGTAATATGTTGTTTTTCTATTTTTTCGGTTTAATGTGCGAGTTTTGTTCAGTTATAGTCTGGTAAATGTGCTGCTATGTACTTATTTGTCGAGATAATAAACTTTTTTAATCCGTAGGCGTTATGACTATATATTGAGCAGATTGATCGCTTTTTTATTGTTACGTGCGGTATTGCCTATCATTCTCACTTCTCACTTCTCGCTTTTAGTGTGCAAAACATACGCATGTTCTTTCATTTGAGCTAATCTAAATGTGATACTGGCGTCATATTTGGATACAAAAAAAGCGCATAAATTGAATGGTTTCTACTCAAGTGTTATTTTTTTGTTAAGCGTATATGGAGGTGCTTATGGAACTAAATCTAAAGTATGCTTTGATTATTACCGCAACGATCTTTGCTGTACTAATCGGCTTCGGTGTCATTGCTGTCGCGACGGCTTAGGCGATTATTGCAATGAGTAACAGCGGTGTCATCACTAACACTGCTAGTACGGTCGACATAGATCGACTCTCTAAATACACCAGTGGGGTTAACGCCCTGGTCGCCCAAGGAGGCGGGCAACGGGGTATCTTCACCGCTGGTGTTTTGGATGCCTTCCTTCTTTCTGATTTTGATCCTTTTCACCGTTTTTATGGTACCTCCGCGGGTGCACTTAATCTTTCCGCATTCCTTTGTCGTCAAAAGGGCATAGGGCGTTCTTTCATACTTGATCTGACAACCTCCACCGAGTTTTTTCACTTATTTAGCTATATTCGCCGTAAGCAATATCTAGGGCTTGATTGGGCGTTAGATAAGATTTGTGACTACCCTTATCGATTAGATGTGGATATGGGACGTCGCGTGCTGGGCTCACGCCAAGCATTTGCTGCCGTGACAGATTCGTCGCGGTTGATCGATCGTTACCTGCCAATGCTTGGAGATGAGTGGAAAAAAGTACTGATAGCAACCTGTGCGATCCCCCGGCTATATGAACATGAAGTGGCATTCAGTCATGGAAATTACATCGATGGCGGAGTTTCGGCCTCGATTCCGGTTCAAGAAGCTTGGCGGCAGGGATCACGATGTATTGTGGTGATTCGTACTGAGGAAGATGATACCCCTGTACCGGAGCAACTTGTCAGTAGAGACGTGGATGTTGAATGGTATCGAGATTCTCTCAATTTAGTTCAAGAGCATTGGCAGCATAAATTGGGGCAGTGGAAAAATGATTGGAATTCGTTCTTTGGTGAACGAGTACAACGGTCAAAGCAAGTAAAAAAAGAGCATTTTATAGCCTCGCTAAATGGCGGCCGTTGGTTGTTTGGGGCTGATGATATTTACCGTTTGAGCCACCTTCTGGGTGACAGTTTTGATTCAAGCCTAATGGATATGTTGATGGTGCACTATCAGACATATTCACTCACACGTGATTTTCTTATTTCTCCTCCCGATGATTGCTATATCGTACAAGTCGCGCCTTCTCAGCCATTATTATCCAGTTCTCTGATGAGTAGTCGTGAAGAATTGCTGCATGATTACCAGCTTGGTATCGATGCCGGTCTACGCTGTGTGGAAACCTTTGACCACTGTAATCTAGCTTCTCAACCTCTCTCATTCCACTGCAAATAGCGGTGAGTTCTAAGCTGTATTGTTGTGATGTTTGTTAGTTATATGGAATTAACATTGTGATCTTCGTCTAATTGCTAATTTTTTTCACAACGAAAAATAATGCAGTCAACTAGCAAAATATAACTAGATGATATGACAGGGGACACAAACAATTAGTCTTATACGTGATGCTTGTCACGGCAATCTACCAAGGCGCTTCACAATTACTTCGCAAAGTAAAAAAATTAATTAGTTGTTGATTCTCGGAGTTTCTCTTATGTACATGGCTCACCCAGGCCACATTGATCATATCAAGCAGGTCAATGCTGGCCGTGTATATAAACTCATTGATCAAAAAGGCCCGATATCTCGCATCGACTTGTCGAAAGAGAGCGAACTTGCACCGGCAAGTATTACTAAAATTACCCGAGAGTTGATCGATGCTCACCTAGTACATGAAACCACTGTTCAGGAGGCAACTAGTCGTGGTCGTCCTGCCGTTGGTTTGCAAGTGAATAACGAAGGTTGGCAATTTCTTTCTATGCGACTTGGTCGTGGTTACTTGACGATTGCTTTGCACGAGCTTGGTGGTGACGTGTTAATCGATAATAAAATCGATATTCATGAAATTGATCAAGAAGACGTACTTGCACGCCTATTACACGAGATTGAAGAATTTTTCCAAACTTACTCTGATCAGCTTGATCGTGTGACTAGTATTGCTATCACGTTACCAGGCTTAGTGAACTCAGAGCAGGGTATTGTGTTGCAAATGCCGCACTACAATGTGGAAAATTTGGCTTTAGGCCCTGAGATCTATAAAGCGACCGGTTTACCCGTATTTATTGCCAACGATACTCGTGCATGGGCATTAGCGGAAAAGCTATTTGGTCATTCACAAGGTAACGAAAACTCAGTACTGATTTCGATTCACCATGGTTTAGGTGCGGGGATTATCCTCGATGGTCGTGTGTTGCAAGGTCGTCATGGCAACATAGGCGAACTTGGGCATATTCAAATTGATCCGCAAGGTAAACTTTGTCACTGCGGTAACCGTGGCTGTCTAGAGACAGTGGCGAGCTCGCAAGCGATTCGCAGTGAAGTCGAAGAACGCATCGCGAAAGGCGAACATTCTGTTCTCGCTGAGTATGAAGAAGTGAGTGTTGAGCAGATCTGTGAGGCGGCCGTTAATGGTGATCCATTAGCGATTGATGTGATTGAAAAGCTTGGTGGTTACTTAGGTTCTGCGGCTGCATTAGTGATTAATTTGTTTAACCCGGAAAAGGTGCTGATTGGCGGAGCCATTAACCAAGCTAAAGAGATTCTTTATCCGGCGATTCAAAAGTGCATTAGGGAACAAAGTTTGCCCGTTTATCATCAAGATCTTGAGTTAGTAGAGTCACGTTTTTATAAACAAGCAACAATGACTGGTGCGGCTCTCGTAAAACAGGCACTATATGATGGCTTATTGCTTATGAAAGTGATAGAAGGGTAATTAATTTATCTCGTTGATCGGTCTGGTTATCTAGTTTCTGTGATTAGCGAGATATAGGCATCGCACAATCCAGATAACTGCTTTAGAGATTTGATATGACCGGAGTATTAAACACTGTAGACCAACGTACCAAACTGGTTGGTGAAAACCGTTTGGAGCTGTTACTTTTTAGTTTAAATAGCCGACAACTGTTTGCGATTAACGTGTTTAAAGTACGTGAAGTAATCAAAGTCCCACCGCTAACTAAATTACCTGGTGCACACTACAATATTACTGGCGTGGCCTCGTTGCGTGGCGTTTCCGTGCCAATTATCGATCTGCGTGCAGCGATCGGTTTCCCACCGTCGCGTCTTGAAAATCAAGAAGAAAACTTAATCATCACGGAATACAACCGCACGGTGCAAGGCTTCTTAGTGGGTCAAGTGCGTAATATCGTTAATACCACTTGGAGCGATATTCAGCCGCCACCAAAAACAGCAGGCCGCTCCAACTACCTGACTGCGATCTCACGAATTAAAGATGGAGAGGATGAGCAGATCATCGAAATCATTGATGTAGAAAAAGTGCTCGCTGAAATCATTGATTATGATGTGTCAATTTCAGAGGGTATCTTGGATGAACAACTTGCGGGTGAAATGATTGGCCGCAATGTACTGATCGTTGATGATTCTTCTACGGCGCGAGCACAAGTAAAAGGTACTCTGTCTCAGCTAGGTTTAAATATTATTGAGTGTTGTGATGGTTTGCAGGCATTGCGCTTGCTGCAGTCTTGGAGTGACGAAGGTAAGAATGTCGCTGAAGAACTGCTTTTGATGATCACCGATGCAGAAATGCCGGAAATGGATGGTTATAAGCTGACTCATGAAGTGCGCTTAGACCCACGTATGAAAGATCTGCACGTGGTGCTCAATACTTCACTGAGCGGCAGCTTTAACGATGCGATGGTGAAGAAAGTAGGTTGTGACCGCTTTATTTCAAAATTCCAACCAGATCTGTTAGTGCAAGTGACACAAGACCGTTTGAAAACCGTTTTAGGTTTGGATTAACGTAACCAAGTGTTAGAAGGGAGCTGAGGCTCCCTTTTTTGATCGCCTATCTTGTGATGAGTATTGTACCAATCAGCATAAGTCTTTGATCATTCTTGCTGATTAAAATCGCTGATAACGTTGTTGCAGATTTTGTAATTAGAATAACTAGTTAGCGGCAATCTGCGCCTAGTTCTAAGCGATTTTCCTTGCGCTTTACGTTGCACAAATTAGCTGACCACTTACTTATCCTGATTGGTATTAATGGAAATCACGCGATTTGGTTTGCAAGCCATGCAGCGTATCGGTGAGATCTTCTAATCTACCCGCGATCACATGGGTAACATCGCCTTCACGTTCGAGAATGCCTTTCACGCGTAGAACCTTAGCGGTCAAATAGGCTTTTTGCTGCGCTCGAGCAGTGGCCCGCCAAACCACGACATTAATGTTGCCAGTATCATCTTCGAGGGTGAAGAAGGTCACGCCAGCAGCGGTTCCCGGTGATTGTCTGCCAGTCACGACACCAATAACGGTCACCAGTGATTGATGTGGTTTGTCGATTAACTGCGTCATACGAGTAAAGCGCCCTAATGCCCCGGCGTTATCTAACAGAGTAATGGGGTGCTGATTCAGTGACACTCCAGTTGCCGCATAATCTTCCAGCATGGTTTGCATATCGCTAGGCGCACTAATAGGTGCGCAATTTTGCTCATCATTGATGTGCTGAAATAGCGGCAGATCCGAGAGCGAGTCCATCATTGCCCAGCGCGCTTGATAGCGGTTATTGGCAATGGTCTGCATTGCGTTCGCGGAGGCAAGCAGTTCGATGTCTCTGCGATTCAAACCAATGTGTTTTAGCTGGGTAGGGTGAGTAAAACCTTGTGCGCTGCGTGCTCTTAGCAATCGTTCGACACTTTCGGTGCTGAGTCCTTTAATCTGCCTTAGCCCCAAGCGAATCGCGAATCCATTGCTCGTGCTCACCACTTGATGATCATACTGTGAATGATTAATGCATACAGGGAGGATAGTCAGCCCATGTCGCTTAGCATCTTGAATCAACTGTGAAGCGCTGTAGAAGCCCATAGGCAGGCTATTAAGCAGTGAGGTGTAGAATGCCTCAGGATAATAGAATTTAAGCCATGCAGAGCAGTAGGCGAGCACCGCAAACGAAGCCGAGTGACTTTCAGGGAAGCCATATTCACCAAAACCAAGGATTTGGTCAAAGATGCGTTCAGCAAATTCAGCTTGATAGCCGCGGCTGAGCATACCTTCAATCAACTTAGTGCGGAATTTAACTAAGTCGCCATTCTTTTTCCACGCCGCCATTGCGCGGCGCAGTTGGTCTGCTTCACCGCCGCTAAAACCGGCTGCCACCATCGCCAGTTTGATCACTTGCTCTTGGAAAATTGGCACCCCCATGGTGCGTTCTAGCACTTGTTTGACTTCTTCTGAAGGGTAACTGATTGCCTCTTCACCGCTGCGGCGCTTAAGAAAAGGGTGCACCATATCACCCTGAATGGGACCTGGGCGAACGATAGCGATTTGAATCACCAGATCGTAATAACAAGCCGGTCTTAATCTTGGCAGCATGCTCATTTGTGCGCGAGATTCAATTTGAAACACACCGACCGTATCGGCACGTTGAATCATGCCGTAAACGTTCGCATCATCTTGACGGCGCGTGATCTCAGCAATCGACAGTTTTTCACCATGAAAACGCTCAACTAGCGCAAAGCATTTGCGGATGGCGCTGAGCATCCCTAGTGCTAAAACGTCGACCTTAAGCAGAGCGAGGCTTTCAAGATCGTCTTTGTCCCATTGGATCACGGTGCGATTGGTCATTGAGGCGTTCTCGACCGGCACCAGTTCATAAAGTGGACCAGAGGAGATAACAAAGCCGCCAACGTGCTGGGATAAATGGCGCGGAAAGCCCATGATCTCATTCACCAATTGGATAAACTGCTCGCCTTTGAGTGAGCTAGGTTCAATGCCGAGTTGGACGATTTGTGCTTGCCAGCCTTGCGCGCGGTCACGATGATTAACGTTCTTAATAAAGTAATCGAGTTGACTTTCTTCAATGCCAAGCGCTTTGCCCACATCACGCACAGCACTCTTAAAGCGATATGAGATCACTGTCGCGGCGAGGGCGGCTCGCTCACGACCATACTTTTGGTAAATGTATTGAATCACTTCTTCACGGCGTTGATGTTCAAAATCGACATCAATATCAGGCGGCTCATCGCGCTCTTTACTGATAAAGCGTTCAAACAATACCGAGATTTGCCTTGGATCAACCGAGGTGATTTCCAAGCAATAACAGACCACCGAGTTCGCTGCTGAGCCGCGTCCTTGGTAGAGAATGTCACTGCGTTTGGCAAACATCACGATGTCGTGAATAGTGAGAAAGTAAAACGGATAGTTGAGCTCTTCGATTAGCCCTAGCTCTTTCTCAATGGTCTGTTCAATGTCTTCGGGTACGCCATGAGGAAAACGCAATTGCTTACCGTAAGCGACCAGTTTACGCAGGTAGCTCATCGGTGTTTCACCGTCAGGGATCAGTTCGCTTGGGTACTCATACTTAAGCTCACTGAGGCTGAAGGTGCAGCGTTTCGCTATCTGCACACTTTGTTGTAACCACTCTGGCTTAAACAGCTTATTGAGCTTATCGATGCTCCGTAGTGAACGCTCAGTATTAACCAGTAAGTGCCCGCTTAGGTTACTCACACTGCCACCGTGCTTGATGGCAGTAAGAGTGTGTTGCAGTGGTAAGCGAGTAGCGGTGTGCATTAATACACCACCACAAGCAGTAACAGGCAGTTGCAGCTCTGCAGCGAGCTGCTGGCAATGACTGAGGTAAACATGGTCGTCACTGCTTAAGTGACGTTGTACTCCTAGCCATAAACGGCGTGAGTGATGCTGAGCGAGCCACCATCCCCATTTACGATCCGGCTCTTGATGAGTAGGGAGCCAAATCACTAAGCAGTGGCGAATCGACATCAAATCCCATTCGGAGAGTTGATATTCGCCTTTTTCACTGCGGCGGCGAGCATTGGTGATAATACGGCACAACTCAGCATAGGCTTGGCGGTTGGGGCAGAGTAATACCACTTGGCACTCGCCGTTGAGCCAAAACATACTGCCAATGATCAGCTTAACGCCAAGCTGGTGGTTTTTTATCGCGGTGTGGGCGCGTACCACGCCAGCGACGGAGCATTCATCGGTGATCGCCAGTGAGTGATAGCGTAGAAAGTCGGCTTGCAGGATCAGCTCTTCTGCATGAGATGCCCCAGTGAGAAAAGAGAAATTGGTTTGGCAAAATAACTCGGCATAAGACATGAGGTGACTCCGTGTTAACTAAATTGTCCGTGGAGAAACCACTGTTTATCTTGATTGCGAAACACCCATAACCAGCGACCGGTATTGCTACGGGCAATAAAGTAATCTCGCGTGATGTCATCACCATCCCACCAACCAGTCACAAAGCGCTCAGGACCTTGTACGATTGAGACTTTTTCTTGTAGTGGCTCAGGAGTAGGTAACAGAAAACTTGGTCGACAGCGAGCCACGTGCGGTTTGCTTGGTATAGGCAGCGTTGGGTCACACAGTTGAGTCGCTTTCTCTGGCCGTGGGTCATGGCTAAGCGCGACTTTGCGTACATTCTCTTTACCCAGTTTGGCTTGCAATAAGCCGATCAATTCCAGTGGGGTTTGCTGCCCTTGTGGACCATTAAACATATCGCGGCTGGTCGCCTCTAACGCACCGCCACGTACGATCGCTAAGGTTAGACCTTGCACCGGCGCTTTGAGCTTGAGTGATTCTAAAGTTAGCTGGCACAACTTGAGCCAGTGCTTTGCCATATAATCACCACAGGCGGAGGTAAAGCGGATGGTGTCACTCTGTTTATCGCGCTGATGCAGCGTAAGTTGCAACTCATAAGCGACATGATTGCGCAGGGTGAGAAATAGTTCTAAACGCTCTAACAGTTTTTTCAGTGGGCGCTCAAGCCACTGAATATTTTCAATTTCATACAAAAGCTCTAGATAGCTGTGAAACTTCTCTGGTGGGTGATAAAAATCGAGCGGGTGCTTAAATTGCCCGAGTAGACGCCCTACGTAGTTGACCAAATCGATATCAAAACGACGTGCTAATTCCGCCATTGGTAGACTCAGTAGCTCGGCTAAGTTGTTAACTCCTACGCGTTGTAGCGCAGCCACTTGTTTTCTCGCCAGTTCAGTGGCACTCAGCGGGTAAGTTTTAATGCATTCCAATAGCTGCGCGTTGTCGCTAGAAATAAGCATTTTCGCTGATTTGGCGAGTAAAATTGCCGAATAGGGCGAAAATCCGGTGGAATAGCTATAACGGTAACCCAGTTGATTAAGGTGCTGAGACAAGCTTTGCCAATAGCGTTCAATGCCGCCATATAAGCAGAGCATGTCACTGACTTTTAGTAGTATGCCTTGCGGTGGCACGAGAACGATATCGGAGGTGACGAGATAGAGCCACTGGGCAATATCAACCAAGGTTTGCCGCTCTTGCTCTACTTGGTAAGGGTGGACTTGCAACTGGTGGCAAAGCGCGCTGGCACTTCCCAGTCCCATGCCAATTTTAATCCCATGTTCGAGCGCCATTGGATTCGCCTGTACGATTTGAAAACGCTGCCCATCGACGATCACCATGGCTTGATCATCGACGTTCGTTTGATCGTTTTGTTCGGCAAACAGGGCATCCAGCTGCAAAGCTGGAAAATGAAGGTAAAGCCACAACTGCATGGTTTAACCTTGTTTGCGTAGCGGGAAAGGGATCACCACAGGTTCTGGTTGTGTGATTGCGAGTTGGGACCAACGCGTGCGCATATCCAGCACAAAAGAGCCATGTGACCAGCCGCCTTTACGCTTAGTAATGGTGATGGTTAAGCCATGATGGTGCGGCTCTAAGCGCATACTTAAACTGACAGGTAGAGAGAAGATATCTTGCTGGGCTTGCTTAAACAGAAAGTGAAGACAATGACCGGTTTCACTTGCTACTTGTAAACGGCGTGCTTGGTGAACTTCCAATTCCGATTGCCACAGTAGAACGTTGCTACAAGTGCCACTTTTTAAACATTGCTCGGCTGCCCACAAGGCGTGTTGTGGGGTCTCTGGGTAGATAAGTAAAATTTGGTTGAGGTCAAAGCCTTGTTCCACTAACATCTCGGCGCACAAGTAGCCGGGAGGCTGAATAAATACACTCATGCGCTCTTCGCTACTTGCCAGTAGGTGAGGCAGCAATAAGCGTAATTCACCGATACCAGAGTCGCTTTGTAGCTCAATCACACCATGCTTAGGAAAGCCGCCTTCCAGCTTGCTATCGAGCAACGCAAAACCGGTTGAATAGGTTTCTGTTGGCTGATTTTGGGCATTACCTTGCCATAGCCAGTGCTTCTGTTTTAGATGTTCAATCAGTTCGGACATAGGCAGTTGTTGAATAAATATACCTGTATATCTATACAGTATAATTTATCTGGCAATCACTGCAATAGGGCGGAAATAAAAAAACGCCTTGCTGAGTTGCAAGGCGTTGATTTTAAATAAACTATTTCTTAGGTTGGGCGTCGATACATTGCCCATGTACTTGTTTGCCTTCTGGCGCCATCAAGTAAAGATAGAGCGGCATGATATCCGCTGGTGTCTTGAGCAAATCGGTGTCTTCGGCAGGGAACGCTTTGGCGCGCATGCCAGTACGTGTACCACCTGGGTTAATCGCATTAACTCGGATATTAGTATCGCTTAACTCATCTGCCAGTACTTGCATCATGCCTTCGGTCGCAAATTTAGACATGGCGTATGTGCCCCAGAAAGCTCGACCGATATGACCAACGGTTGATGAGGTAAAGACCATGCGTGCGTCGTCTGATTTGCGCAGTAGAGGCAATAAGGCTTGTGACAGTAGGAATTGTGCTTTGACGTTTACCTGCATCACATCGTCAAAGCTGTCTTCGCCGATTTGATCAAATGGGCTGATCACGCCGAGAATACTGGCATTGTGCAGTACGCCATCTAAACGACCAAACTGGCTTTCAATGGTGTCGACCATATCCAGATAGTTCTGTTTTGTCGCCCCTTTCATATCGAGTGGAATGATTGCCGGTTGAGGGTAGCCAGCACTCTCAATCTCATCATAAGTTTGCTCAAGCTTCTTTACAGTACGACCGAGTAAGATCACGGTTGCACCATGCTCGGCAAAGCTGATTGCAGCTTGTTTACCGATGCCAGCTCCAGCACCAGTAATTAGAATGACTTTATCTTTTAAAGCGTTATCAGCAACTGAATAATCCACGCTATGCTTCCTTATTGTTATGAACTGCTTTTCGTCTTCGTGACAAGTGGTTATGCCCAAGTGACCTCCAGGTACAGAATTCAGAGCGTAGTCACTAATTCGAGTTTAAGGAAAATAATGCAGTGGAATAGCATTCTATTGCCAAGTTATTTGACGCTAAAATCGGTTTAGTGGCCCGCTCCCGAAGGGCGAGTTGTCTTGGTTTGTATACTTTGTTGGTGATGTTTGATTTAGACCCACTAGATCTTCACATCACCGCCTAGCCTACAAACCAAGACATTCTCGCTGAAGCTCGCACCTTGAGGTTACTTGGGTATACAATACACTAATTCGCACATTGAGAGGATATTCAGCTTGGAATTTTTGTTGGACTACGGGCTATTTTTAGCCAAGATTGTGACAGTAGTAGTCGCATTAGTAGCGATTTTAATTATTGCTAAAAGTGCTGGTGGCAGAAGCGGTGCTGCAAAAGGTGAATTGGAAATCACCAACCTAACTGAGCAACACAAACATACGGTTGAGCAGTTAGAACATCATCTGCATGACGATGCTTTCCTTAAAGCTCGTGATAAGGCAGAGAAAAAGAGCGAAAAAGAGAAGAACAAAGCGCGCGACAAAGAGATCAAAAAAGCCGCGAAAGAGGGTGAGCTTGAGAGCAAGCGTGAGCCGCACCTGTTTGTGCTGGATTTCAAAGGCAGCATTGATGCCAAAGAAGTCGCTTCTCTGCGTGAAGAAGTAACAGCGATTCTGGCTGTGGCGCGCGAAGGTGACGAAGTGTTGCTACGTCTGGAGTCCGGCGGTGGTATGGTGCATGGCTACGGTTTGGCGTCATCACAACTGGATCGCCTTAAAGCTGCGGGTCTGCCTTTAACTATTTCGGTAGATAAAGTGGCGGCAAGCGGCGGCTATATGATGGCGTGTATCGCAGATAAAATTGTCTCTGCGCCGTTTGCCATTGTGGGTTCAATTGGCGTTATTGCTCAGCTGCCTAACTTTAATAAAGTACTGAAAAAGTATGATATTGAGTATGAACAGCTAACCGCAGGTGAGTACAAGCGCACTCTAACCATGTTTGGCGAAAACACCGATAAAGCGCGTGAGAAGTTCAAGCAAGAGCTTGAAGAGACTCATGTACTGTTTAAAGACTTTATCCGTGAACGTCGCCCAGATTTAGACCTTGAAAAAGTGGCGACTGGTGAACACTGGTTTGGTTCACAAGCTCTGACACTCGGTTTAGTGGATGAGATTAAAACTTCTGACGATATCGTCGTTGAAGCATGTAAAGATAAGACAGTGCTAGCGATTCACTATGTAGAGAAGAAAAAGATCACCTCGAAGCTTGCGGCTCTAATGGGCGAAGCGGCTGACAATGTGTTGATGAAATTGATCGACCGTGGTCAACGACCAATCGTTTAATCAGTGGCTCTCTGCTGAACATTATGCAAAACCGCGCCGGATAGGTGCGGTTTTTTATTGCGAGTTTGGCATGGTTTTACTTCGTTGAGGCTAGTAGAGCTTATTGTTGCCAAGCGGCACCTCCAGCGTATTGTCTTGCTGACGAATCGGCGCGCCAACCATTTCGTCGTAGGCGCTTTGCTGCCTTAATACCCATTTCTTTGCATTAAGATTGGCACACTGTTTTTGCAGCTCAACAATTGAGAAGGCGCGTAACATTTTACCCTTATCGTCGATAATAAAATGCTCCTCTCCATCGACCTCAACCGAGACTTGATAAAGTGATAAATCTAAAGAGTGAACAACCAGTTTATCGAGATAGAAAAACTGTTCGAGTGTGTGTAGCGACATTGCCATTTTCTGCTCCTTAGAATGCAAACTGATAACAGATACCTCAACTTTAGCTGAAACGATCAATTGATCGCTTAAAAGCTTGTTGCCGTAGAACACCTTCGATTGGATGGAAACAGTCGTTTCCGAATTCATTACAGAGGAAAGTATCTATGTTAAAACGCATCTTAGTTTCTATGACCACCTTGTTTGCGACGCTTGTTATGCTCTCATCGGCACAAGCTCACGACCATGGAATGAAGAAAGCAGACATTGTTGATGTTGCGGTTGAAAATGGTTCATTTACTACGTTGGTGGCAGCGGTAAAAGCGGCAGGCTTAGTTGAAACACTGAAAGGTGACGGTCCATTTACGGTATTTGCGCCAACGGATGACGCGTTTGCAAAACTACCAGAAGGCACCGTTGAAATGTTGCTCAAGCCAGAAAACAAAGACAAGTTGGTAGCAATTTTGACTTACCATGTTGTGCCAGGAAAAGTGATGGCTGCTGACGTGGTTAAGCTGGATAAAGCTACTACAGTGCAAGGACAAGATGTGATGATTAAGGTTAATGGTGACAAAGTGATGGTTGATAATGCCAATGTAGTCGCCACAGACGTCAAAGCGAGCAATGGTGTCATTCATGTGATTGATACTGTGATTATGCCAAAGTAATCAATAAGGATGACCCGCGGCTCTTCTAAGTAGAGGAGTCGCGCTTATAAATGTATGAGATTAGCCAAACTTAATCAGCAAGCTTTAGAAGGGATGGATCAACGTGGTCGGGTGCAATTGATCAACTCAGTGGTTGGTTATAAAAGCGCTAACTTGATTGGGACTGTTGACTCGAAGGGGTGTGAGAATCTCTCGATTGTTAGCTCGGTGATCCATTTAGGCTCGTCACCCGCTTTAATTGGTTTTATTTCCCGTCCTCACTCCGTGGAGCGTCATACTCTAGAAAACATTATTAGTGGTGGTTATTACACGATTAATGCCGTCTCTTCTGATATTGCCCAACAAGCGCACCAGACATCTGCTCGCTATGATAAGACGCAGTCGGAGTTTGATATGGTTGGGTTAACTGCTGAGTATGACGATGACTTCCCTGCGCCATTTGTGCAGCAAAGCACGTTAAAAATGGGCATGAGGTTGGTTGAACGCATCACCATTGCAACCAATCAAACTGAGCTTGTGATTGGCGAGATTGAGCGTGTTTGGATTGCGAAAAAAGCCGTTATGCCTGATGGTTATGTAGACGTCGAGTCGTTGCAGCTTGTCACTATTTCTGGCCTCGACAGTTACCATACTACAGAACGGCTACATCGTTTAAGTTATGCCAAACCTGACACCTTAATCTATCCGTTGACTCTGGAAGGAGAACCTTCTTCTTGGGTAGCGCTGGACAAATGCAAAATAGAAAAAGGGAGCCTTGACTAGGGGCTCCCTTTTTAATAACACCGACTATAGGGGGGAGGGTGTTAACCTTAAGCTTTCAGGAAGAATTGCTTGAGGGTTTAAACGCGATTAGATGCGGCCTTCACTGCCACAAACGCGAATCTTGCTCATCACGACTTCTTTCATCGCTGCTTTGCCAGGGATGATGTACTTACGTGGGTCGTTAGCATCTGGGTGGTCACCGAAGTAAGTCTTCACCGCATCAGCAAAAGCAATTTTCAGTTCAGTTGCGACGTTCACTTTACAGATACCTAGGTCAATACAACGACGCACCATCTCATCTGGCACACCTGATGCGCCGTGAAGTACTAGTGGGATGTCAACAACAGAGCGGATTTTTTCTAAACGTTCAAAATCGAGTTTAGGTTCTGCTTTGTATAGGCCGTGCGCAGTACCGATAGCGACAGCTAGAGAGTCGATACCAGTGCGACGTACGAACTCAGCAGCAGATGCAGGATCTGTCATTAGCGCGTCAGCGCTGTCAACGATTAGGTCGTCTTCTTGGCCACCTAAACGGCCTAGTTCAGCCTCAACACTTGCGTCGAAACGGTTACAGTAATCTACCACTGAACGTACGATTTCGATGTTTTGGTCAAAAGCATGGTGTGAACCATCGATCATTACAGAGCGAATACCTTGGTTGACCTTGCTGAAGATGTCTTGTTGTTCTTCGTGGTGGTCAAGGTGTAGTACTAGTGGAATCTTGTGTTTTTTCGCCGCTGACTTACAAATGTTGATTAGATAATCAGTGCCTGCGTAATCATAAGTACCAGGAGTACCCGCAAGAATAACAGGAGAGCCCATCTCAGATGCTGTTTCAACAATAACTTGAACGGTTTCTAGGTTATGAATGTTAAATGCAGGAACTGCGTAGCCACCTTGTTGAGCACGTTTTAGCATTTCACGAGAAGAAATTAGATACATAAAGCCTCCTGACTTGGTTCTTGCGCCTTAAATACAAGGCGTCCGTTGACCCAAGTTTTAATAATTGAAAAATCTGATTTAAGAGCAACCATAGAAGCGCGTTTGCCTACTTCTAAAGTGCCGAATTGTTCTTGCAAGCCTAAAGATTGTGCTGGGGTCAAAGACGCCATCAGCCATGCTTGCTCGAGTGGCAAGTTCAGCCACTGTTGAATGTTTTGTACTGCTTGAGGCAAAGTGAGAGTGCTACCAGCAAGGCCACCTGTGTCTGTCGTTACCACGCCATCTTTCATGTGCACGGTGTACTCTCCGAGAATGTACTCACCGTTTGGCATGCCAGTCGCACTCATTGCATCGGTGATTAGCGTCATGCGATTGCCGCAGCAACGATGAGCCACATCAATAGCAGCTGGGTGGACATGATGACCATCAGCGATCATTTCTACATAGCTGTTGGCATGAAGCAGGCCCGCACCAACTACACCTGGGTCGCGATGATGCAACCCGCGCATGCCGTTGTAACAATGCACAATGCCGCTTGCTCCAGCGTCTAGCGCTTGCTGAACTTGGTCGTAACTCGCATCAGTATGCCCAAGCATCACTTTGATGCCTTGCTTACGTAGGTAGCGAATCGCATCTAATGCGCCTGTTTTTTCTGGTGCTAAGGCGACAGTGATCAGGTGGTTATCGGTGTAGGAAATCCAGTTGTCGAGCTCTTCTACAGATAAATCACGGAACCACGCTGTTGGGTGTGCACCTTTGTTTTTTTCGGTAAAGTAAGGTCCCTCTAAATAGGCACCTAGGATTTCTGCGCCATCAACGCCTTGCTTCATACTCTTTCCTACTTGTTGTAGTGCTGAGCGAATCTTGGCAACAGGAGCAGTAACGGTTGTTGCTACAAAGCCTGTTACGCCAAGGCTGGCAAAGTATTGCGACATGGTATTTAAGCTATCGTGACTTGCATCCATCACATCACAGCCTTTTGCTCCATGAACATGACTATCAATCATGCCCGGTAGCAGACTCACTTCACCTAAATCGATGAAGTCGCTATGTTGCTGGTGGTTAAATGGCTCGATAGCGGTGATAGTGCCATCTTCACAGATCGTCACTAGCGCATCGTTTAGCCAAGTATCACCGTGCAACACGCGCTGAGCACGATAGCTTTGATGAGTTGGTGAGAGTCGATTAGATACCATCTTCTTCTACCGTTGCTTGCTGTGTTGATTTTGCTGCCATTTCTGCAGCTAGAGAGGTAATTCCGCGATGACCACATTCCAAAGCTTGATCACGGAATTCAATTAGGTTGAGCTCATCACGCTCAAGCAACATCTCAGCTGCCATTTGTAGGTTTGTGCCTGTCACAACTTCAATGTCGTCACGCTCTTGGCTTAGTAGTGAAGCTGTACGGAAAGGCGTGCCACCCAATAGGTCAGTCAGAAATACAATGCCTTCGCCAGAATCAATTTCTGCGATTGCTTCGCGCATTTGCGCTTCAAGTTGTGGAGTTGTTGCCTCTTCTGGAAAGTCGATAAATTTGAATTGTGGTTGTTCACCAATTACCTGAAAAATCGCTTTTGCGATGCCTGAAGCAAAACCACCGTGGCCAGATAAAATAACAGCAATCATTTTTGTTTCCTTATTGGGGCTGATTCGTCAGCCCCATTTTTCGTTTTTATTGTTTGGAGAAAGTAGGGGTTATAGGAAGCCCATGAAGCGACCAACGATACCTAGTGTTACAGTGATACCGATAAGTTTTAGTGGGCTCCAACCGCGTTTAACTAGTGCGTACATACATAGCGTGTAAACCAGTGGTAGGAACGCAGGCATTAGCTTGTCGATAACGTCAGCTTGTAGTTTGACTACCGCATCACCCGCCGTAATTTCAGCAGTGGTTGATAGGCGAACATACGTTGCTACAAGCGCGCCGATTACCGTCATACCAACCATTGAAGCTGCATGACCGACTTTCTTGGTGTTGGCTTTAATCACTGGGATTGCCGCCACACCCATGCGGTATGCGTAGTGTGCTAGACCAAAACGTAGACCGAAGTGCACAACGTTAAATAGTACGAAGAAGAACACAGCACCCATGATTGAGCCTTGCAGCGCAAGGTCAGCACCGATACCACCACAGATTGGTAGTAGGGTTAGCCAGAACATTGCATCACCGATACCGCCCATTGGAGCACCAACTGCGATTTTGGTACTTTGGATACTGTTGATGTTCTGTTTAGAACGTTCCATCGCCAGTACCACACCCATAACGAACGTTACTAGGAATGGGTGAGTGTTGAAGAAGCCCATGTGGCCTTGCATAGATTTCGCAAGGTCAGCTTTGTTGGTGTGAATCTTCTTCAGTGCAGGTAGTAGGCCGTATAGCCAACCAGAAGCCTGCATACGTTCGTAGTTGAATGATGCTTGGAGCAGTAGTGAGCGCCATGCCATGCGGTTAATGTCCGCTTTGGTTAGCTCTGCGCCAATCTCTTTGTTTTCGTATTCATCTGGATTTAAACCAGGAGCTGGTTGCACGTCAGCGTTATGTTTACGAAGGTCTAGTTCGTTGCTTACATTAGATTCCATCTTCAAAGTCCTCAGCTGGTGCAGTTACAGGAGTTGGTTCTGTTTTGCGCATAAAGTCGATGATTGCCATCGCTGTTGCAGCGGCTGCAATCGCAAGGATTGGTAGCTGAACCCAAGCGGCTGCTACGAAACCTAGGATGAAGTAAGGGATGTAAGCATTCTTCATCATGATCTTCATTAGTACTGCGAAACCGATAGCTGGCATGATGCCGCCCGCTACGCCTAGACCATCGATAAGATCTTTTGGTAGTACTTCAACGATTTTTCCAGCGTGCTCTGCACCTAGGTAAACTGGTAAGAATGCACATAGGAAGTAGAATGAACCTAGTACTGCAAGCGCCATGTAGTTCACGCGTTCGATACCGTCGGTATCCGCGTTTTGTGCAAACTCATCACACTTAGACATTACTGCTGACATTGCCGAGAACAGTAGGGTGATACCCATTTGTACCGCAACCGCAAAAGGTACTGCGACACCAACCGCGACATTAGGCTCAACTTTAGTGGTGATAGCGAAAGCCGTACCAACGATAGTACCGATGATTACGTTTGGTGGCTGAGCACCCGCAAGCGGAGCTAGACCCATCCAGATCAGTTCTAGCGTACCACCTACCAGAATACCGGTTTGCAAGTCGCCTAAAATTAGACCAACAAGCGGACCAAGTACTACTGGACGGTGGAAGTGAGTCAGGCCGTTGAACATATCAAGGCCGGCAAAGAAGGCTAGGATGCCGAGCATCACCGCCTGTAAGAGTCCTATTTCCATGATTGGTGTCCTTATTTTTAGATAAGAGTAAAGATGTCAGTTGCACTTTCAGTTGGTACACCTTGAATGGTGCACTTCACCCCTAGTGCTTTTAGTCGTTCAAATTCCGCCACATCCTCAGCATCAACTGAAACTGTTTTGGCAATTTGGTTTTTTCCTTCTGCGTAGTGCATGTTACCTACGTTGATATTGCTAATTGGCACGCCGCCTTCTACCAATTGACGGAAGTCTTTTGGAGTACGACAAACCAATAGAATGCGTTGACGATCTGAAGCTTTGTGAATAGTTTCGATAGTCTTTTGCACCGTCCAGAAACGAATCGCGATACCATCTGCGATAACCATTTCCATTAGGTTTTGTTGAATGGTGTCTTCTGCTACTTCATCGTTAACTACAACGATAATGTTGGCATCTGCAAAACCTACCCATTGCACGCCTACTTGGCCGTGAACTAGGCGCTCATCAATACGACTTAAAACGATATTTGGCATGATTATTTCCTTTAAAATTATTATTTGTTGTATGGGTAGATAGTGACGCCTTGCACCACTCGGTTTACTTCACCAGTTGGGCATGGATTGTCCGGGCCAAAACCAAGTTGAAGTGATTTTTCAAATGCCAGCATTTGGCAGAAGATGATGTATGGGAAGCACAGCCATTGATCACCAAGACCAAGTTGGCCTAGCTCAAATACCGCTTCTTCATTAAGTGGTTGCTCAGTGATCGCTACGTGCGCTAGTGTTTGTTTGTCGCGACGGATTTCGTTGAACAAGTCCAGATCGTATTGACGGGTGTAGGCATCACTTGAGAACAATTGAATAACCAGTGCCGTATCATCGATAGTGAACTTAGGGCCGTGACGGAAGCCAAGTGATGAGTCGTACGCGGTCATCACTTTACCTGCGCTTAGCTCAAGCGACTTCAGTGATGCTTCACGCGCTAGACCTGCAAAACCACCACTACCTAGAACGATAAGACGTTGGTAAGGTTGGTTTGCAAGCTCTTTAATCGCCGCTTGCCATTGCTCTAGTTTGCCTTCACAAAGTGCTGCTGTAGCTTCGATCTGCTCAGTCCAATCTGCAGGCGCTTTGCCGCCAAGTAGAGTCAGTGTTGACATCAGCATGCAGCTAAAGCTTGAAGTCATTGCAAAGCTCTTATCGTTTGAGCCTTCAGGCATTAGCATGCAGTAAGCGTTGCTAGCCGTTTCTGCGTAGCGAGATAGCGCACCTTCTGCATTACACGTCAGAAATAGGTGGTGGCAATCTGGTACGAGTTGGTCCACTAACGCAACTGCAGCCACACTCTCAGGGCTGTTGCCTGAGCGAGCGTAAGAGACAAGCAGCGTTGGTTGGCTTGGGTCTAGATATTGAGTCGGGTTCGATACCAAATCTGTGGTTGGAATTGACTCTACACGGAAACCTAGACCAGCACTTACAAACGGGGCCGCTGCATCACCAACGAATGCTGAAGTACCAGCACCAGTTAGAATGATGCGTAGGTCTGAACGCGCAAGAAGCGGGTTAAGGAAGGCACTCACAGCATCGTTTTGTTGTACTAGGATGTCAGACAGTGCACGCCACAAACGTGGTTGGTGACTGATTTCTTGTGCAGTGTGAACACCGTTGTGCTGTTCTAGCCACGGCAGTTCATAGCCTAAAAACGAACTCATTTGATAGTCTCCTTGCTAGCCACTGTGTTTGCGTAACAAGCCTCGGAATAAACTTCGGTTACTTCCATAATCTTGTGCATAACGATCTCAGCGGGCTGATTCTGAATTTGGTGTTGAGAAATAGCCTTAGCCTGGTTTGGAAGATATTGGCTAAGGAGTGTCACTGGCAGCGGGTTAGCTGTTAAGTTGTCAAACAGAGCTTGCTGAGCCGCTTTCACTTCTGGATGAGTCCAGTAGTAACGAATGCGATCACTCAAGCTATAGCTACAATCAAGGTATTGTTGATGTCCTTTGCTTGAGTAGTGTGAACGCCAGTAATTAGGTTGTTCATGCATCACTTGTTCAATTGTGTCGCGTAGGTGCGAAGCATGATGAGTGCCTAGCCATTCTTTTTCAGCTCGGTCTAGGCCATAAAGTGCCTCACGTAGAGCAAATGTTAGTGCTGGGCCAACTTTCAAAATTGCGAAGTGGTCACGCACTAGTTCATGGTAAGCGGTTGGATTTTGGTAATCAGTCGAATGCGCTTCAAACACAAGGTTAGGTTGGCTCTCGATAAGTTTGCTTAATGATTGTGCCGCTTGGCTTTCGTAGTGGTGAACACTGTGGTGATCAAACTCAACCCCAGGTTGAACGACAAGGCCAACCACGCGCGGCCATACATAGCCTAAGCCCATATCGCTGAATGCTTGGTGGTGAGCTTCTAATGTAGCAATCGCTTCCTCTGGCTTGGTGACTTCAATACCTTCTTCTTCAAGTGATTCAAGTGCGCCACCAGGCGTTGGAACTTCAGTTCCGACAACGTAAACTGGCGCTTCACCACCAGAGATTTTCCATGCATTCTCAGCAACCAGACATAATCTCGCCGCACGCTCCGCCATGACTTCTTCGCTTAGTGGCGTTTGGTCATCGGCACAAGACATTGAGCAGTCAAGGTGGATTTTCTTAAAGCCTGCGATAACGTAGTCGTTAATCATTTGCTCTGAGTAGTCCATCGCTTGAGCAGCAGGTAGGTTCTGCCAACAGTTAGGGCCTAAGTGGTCGCCACCTAAAACAATGTTTTCAGCTGGGAAATTTAGACGTTCAGCAAGCGCAAACACATGCTCTGCAAAGTCTTTTGGCGTCATGCCTGTATAGCCGCCAAATTGGTTGACTTGGTTTGACGTTGCTTCGATCAACACAAGCTGATTGTCTTGAGCCGCTTGTTTAATTGCGGCTTCAAGAACAAGGGGATGCGCAGAGCAAACAGAATAAATGCCCGTTGCTTGGCCTTGTTTATGTTGTTCGATAAGAGAAAGTAACGCTTTCATTTCTAATCCTAATTTACAGTTTGATCGGCAAGAATGACGGCCACACCCATTTCCGTTAATGCTTGGTGGATGGTGTGTGGAATATTGCTGTCGGTGACCAACACATCAATTTGGTTGGCAGCTCGAATCATGCAAAAACTCTTACGTCCAAATTTGCTTGAGTCAGTTACGGCAATCACTTGGCGAGCGACTTCGCACATCGCACGATTCATTTGCGCTTCATGATTGTCTGGCGTAGTAATACCCGCCTGTAGGTCAAAGCCATCGACGCCTAAAAATAGTTTGTCGAATAGATAAGCCCGAACTTGTTGCTCACCTTGATGACCGGTCAATGAGCACGATGCGCGGCGTAAGTTGCCACCGACTACGTGTAGGTCTACGTTCTCATTGTTGCTCAACTGGTAAGCGGTATTTAATGCATTAGTCATGACAACTAAATGCCGTTTATTACTGAGATATTGCGGCATCAAACCTATGGTTGTGCCTGAATCCAAAATGATGGTATCTCCGTCATTTACTAACTTGGCTGCAGCTTCTGCGATGTACTGCTTGGCACTGCGATTAAGTTGGTCCTTACGGTGCAATGGTTGTTCGAAAGCGAAGTTCGGGTTTAGTGTCGCGCCGCCGTAGCAACGAAATACGCAACCTTGCTTTTCCAGTAAGTTGAGATCATGACGAATCGTGACAGCGGAGACATTGTATTGCTGAGTAAACTCATCTACTTTGCCTGAACCATGGCTGCGAATATGCGCCATAATTTGCTGTCTTCGTTCTGCACTGGTCATTTACCAATTTCCCTTTCGTTACATTTCAATTTAAGGAATAAAATGTTTCGATTTCTTTTGATTTGCATTAAATCAGGAAAGTGGCGGGAAAAATGAAAGGTAGATCACAAACAGTTTCCTTTCGGTTTTGGCCTGTTTAGCCTTTCGTTTTTGATGAAGTGAAAGGTTTTTCTTTCAGTTTATGATGCTTATTTTGTGGAGAAAATCAGTGGTAGTGGGGGATTGGTAAACGAAAGAGTGAAAGAGGAGTGAAACGAAAGTGAAGTTAGGGGGTTTCGATATACAAATCGACGCAGATCACATAAATAGATCTTCTGCTCAATTGTGTTACCTAATTAAGCAAAAAAAAGAGCAACCGAAATGGGTTGCTCTTACGAACGAAAGGGTGACTGAAAGTGTAACTGTTGGTTATTTGAGCAATGGCGTTAGTGCTGACTTTCGTTTGACAGGAGATCAACGATATGTACATCGACGCCCATATCGGTCAGTTGATCAACATAATCTTGGGGAATGCCATCGTCAGTGATTAACACGTTGAGCTGCTCTGGTCTTGCGATTAAGCAAAAGCTTTGGCGGTTGAACTTTGATGAGTCAGTCACTGCAATGACAGTTTGCGCTGATTCAACCATCTTGCGATTAATGTCGGCTTCACCTTGGTGCGGGGTTGTAATTCCTGCGACTTTATCAAAGCCATCAACACCTAAGAAAAGTTTATTGAAGCGAAAGCCAGCAAGAAACTCTTCACCACCCACGCCATGGACCGAATAAGAGTTTTTGCGCATGACTCCTCCACTTACCATGACCTCAATATTGTCCTGGTTAGCAAGATGATAGGCGATATTAATGCCGTTAGTCATAACAATCAGGTTATGCTTTGGGTTAAGGTGATAAGCGATTTGCTCAGTGGTTGAGCCTGAATCTAGGATGATTTTGTCACCGTTTTGCACCAGAGATGCCGCATATTCCCCCAGCTTTGCTTTGACATCGCAATTGATTTGCTTTTTATCTATCAACGGCCGTTCGAAGGCAAACTGATTATTGAGTAAAGCTCCACCATAACAGCGAGTGACGCAGCCTTTCTTTTCCAGATAGTTGAGGTCATTACGAATGGTCACTTCTGAAACATTATAAAGTTCGGCAAAATAGTTCACTTCACCTTTTTGGTGAGTTTGAATGTACTGTAGGATTTCTTCACGCCTTTGGGCTGTGGTAGTCATAGGGTTTATCTCTATAAACTCAGTTGACGTCGATGATGTAAACACGTCTTAGCATAATAAACGATGGCAAGGTTGAATCAGACAAACTGCCCTTTATTAAAACAACGAAAGCATTCAGATTAACAACCTTTCGGTTTTAAAACATAATAAAACGAAACATGGCTGCGAGTTAAGCAGCATTTTTATCAAATGAGCAACAAACACAAGCGATGGCTAACCCAGACAATACGCCACAAAGGTGCGCCTCAACCGCGACTCTGGCGTGAATCATATCAGCCGTGGAAAGAGGGGAGCCCATAAACACTTCCCAGAGCACTTTTATCATCACGCCAGCAACCAGCAGCCAACTGCTCTTTCTTCCTTGTAATGCTTCTTTTAATGCATAAAAAGCAAACAGCCCATGCAGTGTGCCGGATAGGCCTACGTAACCTTGTATCGTGGTAAACAAAGTTCCAACGCCAACACTTAAGCTAACAGTGATTAATAAAATTGCGTAGCTCACAGCACTCGGTCGAAAGATAAAGGCAATGATCCATAGGGCGACGATGTTCATCGCCAGATGAGTGAGGTTGGTATGTGTGAAGTTTCCTGATAGGATGCGCCACCACTCTCCCTGCTCGATAGAATCGATGCGCCATTCAGCTAATGCGGACAGGTGCGGGATTTGTAGGGTTAAACAGATTAAACTCACCACTACTAACAGTAAGATTAACGGCACATAATGTCTCGATATTGTTCTCAATGCGGAAAGTCACTCAAAGCGTGTATTTGTCAATGGATACAAAGCCTAACATCGAATGTTGAGTTAATCATCCTACAACATCCGTCAGAAGCGAAACGTCCAATGGGTACGGCGCGTATTTTGACGCTTTCATTGCCCCACAGCCACCACTTTGTCGGTGAAGACTTCTCTCAGCACGCTGAGCTCAATCAGTTATTATCGCAGCAAGATGTCGCACATTTTGTCTTATATCCCGGCGAAACCTCACAAGAGGCGCAAGCGGAGCTATTGCATCAGCAACCCAAAATGCGAGTGATCTTACTCGATGGTACTTGGAAAAAAGCCTACAAAATGTGGCAGCTTTCGAACAATTTGCAGGCATTGCCATTGCTACGTTTACCGACCGAACTGAAAGGCAATTATCGCATTCGCAAAGCTCCAAGTGATAATGCGTTATCCACGGTGGAAGCCGGCTTTCATATACTGACATTGTTAGAGCCAGAGCGTGACTTTACTCCGCTACTCAGTACGTTTGACAACATGATTCAATTTCAAATTGAACAGATGCCACAAGGGGTGTTTGAGAAGAATTATCCTAGTAAGTAACTTGTCAGTTACGTCAACGCTATCTATAATTCATCGAAACCGTTGATAAATTGCCTAATTAACAGTCAATTGCGAGCGGTGCTTCGTATAATCCCGCTGATAGGGTGCGGGAGTCTCTACCTGAAGCCGAAAACTTCAGATTACGAAGAGTTAAGTGCATGGCGCTTTTCTCTTTGTATTGTCTAAAATTCTTGCGAGAAAAGTGCTTGTTAAACACCAATCTATTTTTTGAATGGGGAGACAAGCGTGAATCAAACTCAATTTATCCAGCAACTGCCAAAAGTTGAACTTCACTTACACATTGAAGGTTCATTAGAGCCAGAAATGATGTTTTCGCTCGCGCAGCGCAACAATATCCAATTGCCGTTTGCTACGCCTGAAGAAGTCAAAGCCGCTTACGAGTTTACCAATCTGCAATCTTTCCTCGATATCTATTATCAAGGTGCTAACGTTCTGATCAGTGAGCAAGATTTTTACGATCTGACGTGGGCATACATGCTTCATTGCAACCAAGACAACGTGATCCATACTGAGATCTTTTTTGATCCGCAAACCCACACCGCGCGTGGCATTGAGTTCGCGACCGTGGTTAATGGTATTGATCGCGCATTGCAAGATGCCGAGCAACAGCTTGGTATCACCAGCCGTTTGATTATGTGCTTTTTACGTCATCTTAATGAAGAGAGTGCGTTTACCACTCTTGAACAGGCACTGCCACACAAAGACAAAATCATTGGTATTGGTTTAGATTCATCGGAACTAGGTCATCCGCCGGAGAAGTTTATGCGTGTGTTTGCTAAAGCGCGTGAAGAAGGTTTCTTGACGGTGGCTCACGCGGGTGAAGAGGGACCGGTGAGCAATATTTACGACAGCTTAGAGCTACTCAATGTCTCTCGCGTAGACCATGGGGTGCGCTGTTCTGACGATGCGGTATTGGTCTCTGAACTGGCTGAAATCTCAATGCCATTAACCGTGTGCCCGCTATCCAATACAAAGCTCAAAGTGTTCGAAAAAATGGAGCAACACAACATTGTCGAGTTATTGCGCCAAGGGGTAAAAGTAACGATTAACTCAGACGATCCAGCCTACTTTGGCGGTTATATGACAGATAACTTCTTAGCGGTGGCGAATAGCCACGCGTTAACCGAAGCGGAGCTGGCACAGTTTACTCAAAATGCGATTGAAGCAAGCTTTATCTCACAAGTAGAGAAGGATGTACTTTCAGCGAAGTTAGACGCATATATGCAGAATAACTCTGCACGTTAAGCGAATTATACCTAAGTTACTTGGGTATAGAATGACATAGCCAGCCGTAAAGCTGGCCATGGAACTTCAGTGGCTAGTGGGATGAGAACAACTGCTGATGTAGGCGCTTAGCGTGGCCATCGGTCATTGACGAGATGTAGTCGGCAATAATACGCATGCCTTGGCTTTCACACTCTAATGCTTGCCAACTATTGCGAATTTCGAGTGGCAGTAAACGTTCAGGATCGGCGCTGAGCGCTTCAAAGATATCCATGATGATTTGCTGCCCTTTGTATTCCATCACTTGGACATGGGGCGCTTGGATAACGTATTGGCTGACAAAGCGCTTAAGGACTTCCAGCGCGTTTGCCATATTCGGCTCAAGCACCGCATTAAAAGCAAGCAGATGAGTGTGGAATGGCGCATCAATGGGTTTGATTGAGATACTGGTCAGCAAAGCATTGACTATACCGCCAATCGCATCTTTGCGCTTATGATGAACCTCGGAGAACAGCATTTCGCTAAGCGATTTGATATGTTCTTCAACCCACGGAGCGCCGCACTCTGCCAGTTGACTGGCTGCCGCTTCATGCCATTGATGGCGGGTTACCATACCAAGTACTATCGCATCTTCTAAATCGTGTACCCCATAGGCAATATCATCTGCTAGCTCCATGATGGAGCAGTCGAGTGATTTGAAACGCGTCTTTTGGTGCTGGTGGCGCTCGAGGTTTTCTAAGCGCATTTGAGAAAATAGCACTTTTTCTTCTTCGCCCAATGGCTCAAGTACCCAGTTAAACAAATCACCGTCACAATCGTAAATCCCTTTTGCTGGCGACCAATCTTTGGCGCGCAATTTCCTTTGATGAGATACGGGCTCAGGGCGTTGTGCAGATTGAGTGGCACTAATTAGTGCCGGGTATTTCATTAGGCCGAGCAAAGTTCGTCTCACCAAGTTCATGCCAAAGTGTTCGGTATAAGGCTCAAGTTGGGTCACGATACGAAATGTCTGTGCGTTACCTTCAAAACCGCCGTGGTCACGCATCATATAGTTGAGCGCTACCTCACCACCATGCCCATAGGGTGGGTGACCGATATCGTGGGCAAGACAGAGTGAATCAATCAGACTATCGGAAGGCAATAAGTCGCGAAACTCAGGCTGTTTCTTTTTGAGTTGAGCGACAATGCCGGTGCCAATCTGCGCCGCTTCGAGCGAGTGGGTGAGGCGAGTGCGGTGAAAGTCATCGGCACTGGTGCCGTGAATCTGTGTTTTGGCTTGCAAGCGACGAAATGCCGCTGAGTGGAGAATACGCGCCCGATCGCGTTGAAAAGGGCTACGGTGGTCATCGCGACGAATCTTATGTTCGTCGTCATGACGTTGTTGCCATAAGGGACTGATTTCAAACGTCATAGTCACATCTCCGATGTTTTTTCTAACCGTACACCCATCCTTAGGTCAGTGCAAATAATAATCTTTGTATGGGTTAGCTGATTTCATCGAGTGAGAGTTCAAAGCTTGGCGCAAAGGTATTAAGGAAATATTCCATCTCTGGGCTGTGGCGTTCTTTAAGCGTTACATCTAAGCGCTTTTTTGCCAACGCATATTCGTGATTACCTGCGCTTAGTTCCTCTAAACACTTCAAATAGGCGCAAATGGTGTCAGCTTGCTTTACGATGTCGGCATCTTCTTGATGGGCGGAATGGCTGAGAAGATATGGGGCAAAATCTTGCTGAAACTCCTCGGGTAACATCGACAGCAAACGTTGCTCCGCCGCCGCTTCAATTTTTTTGTATTCCTTGGCAATTTCTGGATTGTAGTATTTGACAGGGGTGGGTAAATCGCCGGTCAAAACCTCACTGGTATCGTGATACATACCGAGTATGGCGATTCGTTCTGGATTAAGCTTACCGCCAAATTTTTTGTTTTTTATCAGCGCGAGCGCATGAGCGACAAAGGCAACTTGTAGGCTGTGTTCGGAGATGTTTTCGCTTGAAACCGAACGCATCAGCGGCCAGCGTTGGATCAACTTCATACGGGCGAGGTGGGCGAAAAAATGGCTCTCTTGCATAGTACTTCCCTTACTACTTAAAGGCGTTGAGATAGAAAAAAGGCACTCAATGAGTGCCTTTAAGAATAAGTAACTTAGCGCTGTTTGGCTACTGCCGTTATTGGCTGTAGGTAGACAAGAATCGCTCAAAGCGACCAATCGCCGTTTCCAGATCTTCTACGTGTGGCAATGTTACGATACGGAAGTGGTCAGGTTTAGGCCAGTTAAAGCCAGTGCCTTGTACTAGCAGTACCTTTTCTTGGATCAGGAAGTCCAACACCATTTTTTGGTCATCATGGATTTTGTACTTCTTAGTATCAATTTTCGGGAATAGGTACATGGCACCTTTTGGTTTCACACAAGATACGCCAGGAACTTGGTTGATCAGTTCCCATGCACGGTCACGCTGTTCAAGCAGACGACCACCAGGCAGGATCAGTTCATTGATACTTTGGTAGCCACCCAGCGCAGTTTGAATCGCATGTTGCATCGGTACGTTGGCACACAGACGCATAGAAGAGAGCATCTCAAGACCCGCAATGTAACCTTGCGCGTACTGCTTAGGACCGGTTAGGAACATCCAGCCGCCACGGAAACCACATACGCGGTACGCTTTTGACAGACCGTTGAAGGTAACCACAAGTACATCTTCAGTCAGTGTGGCAACTGAGGTGTGTGTCGCGCCATCGTAAAGGACTTTATCGTAGATTTCGTCAGCAAAAATGATCAGCTTATGTTGGCGAGCGATTTCAATCACTTCCAATAGGAAATCACGGCTGTACACCGCACCTGTTGGGTTGTTTGGGTTGATCAGTACGATACCGCGCGTTTTTGGCGTGATTTTGCTTTTGATATCGTCAAGATCTGGATACCAATCTGCTTCTTCATCACACATGTAATGCACCGCTTTACCACCAGAAAGCGCCACCGACGCTGTCCATAGTGGGTAATCCGGTGACGGTACCAGCATTTCATCGCCATTGTTCAGTAGCGCTTGCATCGACATTACGATCAGCTCAGATGCGCCGTTACCGATGTAAACATCTTCTACGTCTAGTGAGCGGATACCTTTCTTCTGGTAATGCTGAACCACAGCTTTACGTGCAGAGTAGATACCTTTTGAATCACAGTAACCTTGTGAAGTTGGCAAGTTTCGGATTACATCAACTAGAATTTCATCAGGGGCGTCGAAACCAAATGGGGCCGGGTTACCAATATTTAGCTTTAGTATTTTATGCCCTTCTTCCTCCATGCGCTTAGCATGTTTGAGTACTGGTCCTCTAATGTCGTAGCAGACATTATCAAGTTTTGATGACATCCCGATATTTTGCATTGTGTAAAACCTAAAAATAATTAAAATCCTTTACTAAATTACACCAAAATAACCTTTGGTAGAATTAAAATCTGTAAAAGTCGCTTTTTTTCATTGCGCTAGGTATGTGTGTTATCACAGGATTCTGTAAAAGATTGAGTACATCCTTGATTTGGGGTCGCGGTAGAAATACATTACTCAATTAATTTGTTAGACCCAGATAGCATTGAGTTGTCATTGATGGCTGTCGATAAGCGTTTTTGTGCATAGATAGACGTCTATGCAGACCTTTTCGAGAGGCTGCCAAGCACGCTACAGCTTAACAGTATCGGGTATCGATCCGAAATCTCCAGTGAACGAGGTTTATTTGTCATATTTTCAGCAAGCCATTACCGAACTGATTGAACGAGTAAAGGATGCAAAAGACGAGGTCACTCGTCTGGTTCAAGTTCTGGAGTACAAGCCTGATTTTGCTTTCATTGATTGGTTGCAAGCTCAGCCTATTTTCCCTAAGTTTTACTGGCAATCACGCGATACGCGTGAAGAAGCCGTCGCATTAGGGCAACTGCGCACTTTTGATGACCCCGCGCCTGCTTATGCTTACCTATCTGGCGAGCAAAAGATTTGGGGCGGACGCTCATTCGACGGTCAAAGTGCGAAAAACCCTGATTGCCCTGCATCATTTTTCTTTTTGCCACAAATCGAGTTAGTTCGTGAAGAACAAACTTGGTCGCTAGTGGTCAACCTTGTCGAAGGTGCGAAACCACGAATACTTAAAAGCTTACAGCAACTGCGCTGTGAGGTGCCTAAGCTTTTGCCGCTATCGGCGCATATTAACCATATCGAACACACACCGACTGAACCAGAATGGCATGCGTTGGTGGAAAAAGTGTTGGCGGGTATTGAAGCTGATGAGTTCAAAAAGGTGGTGTTGGCACGTCGCACAACATTAGAGCTACACACGCCGATCTGCGCTTCGCAACTGCTTAAATCCAGCTCTGAGCATAACCAACACAGTTTTCACTTTATGCTGGCGCAAAATGCGCGTCATAGCTTTATTGGCTCAACGCCTGAGCGGTTGTATTTCCGTCAGGGTAAAGACCTTTATACCGAAGCGCTCGCCGGCACGATTGGCCGTGGCGACAACGCTAGCCATGATATGGCGCTGGCTAACTGGTTGACGCAAGACAGTAAAAACCTCAATGAGAATCAGTATGTGGTTGACGATATTATTGATCGCCTCAAACCCTATTCTGATTTGGTTGAAGTTGAGCCGGAAGCGCGCTTGGTACGCTTGCGCAAAGTGCAGCATTTAAAACGCAGTATTCACGCTCACCTTAATGAAGGCGTAAATGGGGTGCAATTGCTTGGTGCTTTGCAGCCAACTGCGGCGGTAGCGGGTCTGCCACGCCGAGAATCGATGCAATTTATTCAGCAATATGAACCTTTTGAGCGCAGCTGGTATGCAGGCTCTATGGGCTTTATTAGCCTTGAACGTGCGGAGTTCTGCGTGGCAATTCGCAGCGCTCAAGTGGTTGATGAAGAGATTTCTCTTTACGCCGGTGCAGGTATTGTCCCGGGTTCAATTGCAGAGCATGAATGGCAAGAGCTGGATAAGAAAATGGCGACGCTGCTATCACTGATTTCTGATCATCCGCCACTTGGAGTGGCTTCGTAATGCATAACCAAGCTGTACTTAATCGAATTTGGTGCCAAACCTTACTCGAAGAATTAACTCGCTTTGGCGTTGAACATATCTGTGTTGCGCCGGGCTCTCGTTCTACGCCACTCACTTTAGAAGCCGATGCCAATGATAAGTTGACGCTGCACACCCATTTTGATGAGCGTGGATTAGGCTTTTTGGCACTTGGTATGGCAAAAGCCAGCCAAAAACCCGTTGCAGTGGTGGTCACATCAGGCACTGCGGTGGCGAATCTTTTACCTGCGATTGCTGAAGCAAAGTTAACCGGTGAAAAGCTGGTGGTACTGACTGCCGACCGACCAGTTGAGCTGGTTGGTTGTGGTGCCAACCAAGCGATAGTCCAGCAGGGCATCTATTCGAGCCATGTGTGTGCTGAACTTGCTTTACCAAGCCCCTCAGAACAAGTTTCCCTACGTTGGTTATTAACGTCCATCGATGAAGTGATGCACAAGCAAGCTCGTGAAGGCAGTGCCGTGCACATTAACTGCGCCTTCCCAGAGCCGCTTTATTCCGATCAGCCCAAATCAATCTATCAAGATTACCTAGACTCAGTGGCTAAGTGGCAACGCAGTGGCAAGCACTATAGCCAGCAGAGTTTTGCAATGACAAGCCTAGCCTTTGAACTGTCCGAGTGGCAGGGGCGCAAAGGTTTGATCATGGTCGGTAGCGTATCTAAGTCACAAGCTGAACTGGCGAAACAGCTAGCTGAGAAGTTGGCGTGGCCGGTTTTATGCGACCCGCAGTCGGGGGCGAGCAGTGATTGGGCGTACTATGATGCTTGGCTGCAAACAGAAGCGGGTAAAGCGTTGATCAATCAAGTGGACTTGGTTGTGCAAATTGGCTCGAGAATTGTCTCTAAGCGCTTTAATCAATGGTTAGCGCAGGCGGAAGTGGAATATCACTACGTGAGTGATAGCCTCGCGCGCAATAACCAAGACCATTTGATGCAAGTGCACCATGCTTGCAACATTACCGATTGGCTTGAGCACGCGTTATTAACGCCAATTCACTCAACCGATAATTGGGCTGCGGCAGGCAAAACATTTACTGAGTGTGTGTTGCAATCGGTCGCTAAGCAAACAGGACAAACGACGCAATTAACCGAGCTAGCGCTTGCGACTTCGCTGACGAGTTTGCCTAATGATACTCACGTATTCCTTGGTAATAGTTTGTTTGTGCGCATGGTCGACATGTTTGGTCAGTTAGACAGCGAAGTCTACTCTAATCGCGGAGCCTCAGGCATTGATGGTTTGGTGGCGACTGCGTCAGGCACCGTGCGCATTAAAGATAAGCCAAGTGTGCTCTATATTGGTGACACTTCACTGTTGTATGACCTTAACTCACTGGCGTTGTTTACCCATCAAACCACGCCTTGTGTGATTGTGGTTACCAATAACGATGGTGGTGCAATTTTTGATTTGTTGCCTGTACCGCAAGCACAAAAACAGAGCCTTTATCAAATGCCGCATGGCTACCAATTTGCTGCGGTTGCTCAACAGTTTAAACTGGAGTATTGCTTAGCCAATACACTTGCCGAGTACCAAACAGTCGTCGAGCAACATTTGACTCAGGGTAGAGGCTGTTTACTGGTAGAGGTACAAACGGCTCCAGAGCAAGCATCACAACATATTAAAGCGGTTATCCAAGACCTTCATGCTAGCTTATAGTTACCACCGCCCAATAAATCAGAGTGCAGAGACACCAGTCTTGGTGTTTTTGCATGGTTTGTTGGGCAGTGGTGATGATTGGCAAGCTTGCATTCAGCATCTTAATCAATTCCCAATTCTCACGCTCGATCTTCCCGGACATGGTGAAAGTCAATCCAAATCATGTGATGGCTTTGACCAGGTTTGTCAGCAAGTTACTCAGACAATAAAAGCCATCGTGCCAGCCGGGCATCCAATTATATTAATTGGTTATTCACTGGGTGGCCGAATTGTTATGTACGGCATTGCCAAAAACCATTTTCATGAACTAAACCTAATCAAGGCGATTATTGAAGGTGGAAACTTCGGTTTGCGTACGCTTGAGGAGCAAAAGGCTCGTCAAAAAAAAGATCAAGCTTGGGCGGAGCGCTTTGACGTGCAACCAATTGAGCGGGTTTTAGCCGATTGGTATCAACAGGCGGTATTTAGTTCATTAAATCATGAGCAAAGACAAACCTTGATCGCTAAGCGCAGTGCTAATCTAGGCCCTGCGATTAGTCGAATGCTGATGGCAACATCGCTTGCCAAGCAGCCGTGGCTCTTACCGGAACTGAGCACAACCGGAATCGACATACACTATATTTGCGGTGAGAAAGACAGCAAGTTTAGTCAGCTAGCTAAACTAAGTGGCTTATCTTTCAGCCAGATAGCAGAGGCGGGGCATAACGTTCATCATGAACACCCTCAAGCATTTGCTGTCGAAATAATAAATCAATTCAAACTCGCGAAGGCGAGTGATTAACAACAACAGGAATCACCATGGCTAAAACAGTAGGTATTTCAGAAGAAGAACTATACGCACCAGTAAACTGGAATGACTGCAGCGGTGAATATGAAGATATTCAATACCACAAATCAGAAGATGGTATCGCGAAGATCACGATTGCACGTCCTCAAGTTCGCAATGCGTTCCGTCCACAAACAGTAAAAGAGATGATCAATGCTCTTGCTGATGCACGTTACGACGAGCAGGTGGGTGTGATTATTCTAACTGGTCTTGGCGAAGATGCATTCTGTTCTGGTGGTGACCAGAAGATTCGTGGCGACTACGGCGGCTACCGTGATGAAGGCGGTACTCACCACCTAAACGTATTGGATTTCCAACGCCAAATTCGTACTTGTCCAAAGCCAGTTATCGCATCGGTAGCAGGTTGGGCAGTCGGTGGCGGTCATGTACTTCACATGATGTGCGATCTGACTATCGCGGCTGAAAACGCACAGTTCGGTCAAACGGGCCCTAAAGTGGGTTCATTTGATGGTGGTTGGGGCGCTTCTTACATGGCTCGTATCGTCGGCCAGAAGAAAGCTCGTGAAATTTGGTTCCTATGCCGTTTCTACAATGCGCAAGAAGCATTGGATATGGGTCTAGTCAACACAGTAGTGCCACTGGAAGATCTTGAGAAAGAGACGGTTCGCTGGTGCCGTGAAACGCTACAACACAGCCCAATGGCGCTACGTTGCTTAAAAGCAGCGCTAAACGCGGATTGTGATGGTCAAGCGGGTCTGCAAGAGCTAGCGGGTAATGCGACCATGATGTTCTACATGACGGATGAAGGTCAGGAAGGTCGTAACGCATTCAATGAGAAGCGTCGTCCGGACTTTAATAAGTTTCCTCGCAACCCATAATTCAAAACAGACTTGATCGCCATTATTGCGATAGCTGTGTCACAGGTGCTCATTTGCGTTTGCAAACTGCGCGCCTGTTCCTTGCTCTCACTGCAATGGCGTACAAGTCAGTCTCGAATTTGACGCGACAAACGCGTTAACGAATAAAACAATAATAAAGAACACAAGGGAAAGATTGGTATGAGATCTGCCAAACTGTATCGCTACGCATTACCAATGGACAGTGGCGTGATCCTGCGCGACAACCGCTTAAAAGAACGTGAAGGGTTTGTCATCGAACTGCACGACAATGGTCGAGTAGGGCGAGGGGAAATTGCACCATTACCGGGTTTCAGCACGGAAACCATGGACGAGGCTTACACGCAAATCGTCGAACAGCTCACGAGCTGGAAACAAGGCAACCAGCCTGATTATGAATTACTGGCACCTTCGGTGGCATTTGGTTTCTCGATGGCGTTACTCGAGCTAGAAGATGGCCTACCGCTAGAAGGCATTTATCGCTCTGCTCCACTATGCAGCGGCGACCCAGATGAACTATTGCCAAAACTGATGGCGATGGAAGGTAAAAAAGTCGCCAAAATCAAAGTTGGCTTATACGAGCCAATTCGTGACGGCATGGTCGCGAACTTGTTCCTTGAATCGATTCCAGACTTAAATCTACGCCTTGATGCTAACCGTGCATGGACCAAAGAAAAAGCACTGAAATTTGCCAGTTACATTACGCCATCTTTTCGTCAACGTATCGAATTTATTGAAGATCCATGCGAAGTGCCGGGCGATAGTTTCTCTTTTGCTATCAGTACTGGTATTGCCATCGCGTGGGATGAAACATTGCAACATGCGGTACGTAAGCCGGACTTCAAACTTGATGACTTCAATGGTGTTAAAACCATTATCATCAAACCGACGTTGATAGGCTCTGTGCAGCTTTGTCTTGATTTGATTGCGCGCGCCAAAGCGTTGGGCATCAAAGCGGTGATCAGTTCAAGTATTGAGTCGAGCTTAGGTTTGACGCAACTCGCTCGTTTAGCGAAATGGCAATTACCTGATGAAGTTCCAGGGCTAGACACGATCGGTTTGTTTACAGAGCAACTTGAAACGCCTTGGCCAGAGTCTCCGCTTCCACTGCGTAAGCTTTCTGACCAAGCATTGATTTGGCAAGCTTAGCTGGATAAACGTAATTCCTTCGATAATGAAAGTAGCAACAAACACCATTTCTCCACTTCAACACTGGGCTCGTAAGAGCCCAGACTGTTTAGCGCTCACCACAACCGAGCGTGACTACTCTTGGCAAGCACTTGAGCAAACGGTGCAAAGCTATGTTCACCTATTGCAGCAACATGGGTTGACTAAAGGTGATGTGCTCACTTGCGTAGCTAAAAATAGCCCTGAGTTGGTTTTTCTTTACCTCGCTTGTATGGAGTTAGGCGCGGTGTGTGCGATCACTATGCCGCAGCCAAGCGCTAGCCTACAGGGTAAGCTACGCACCTTATACTCTGCGCAACAATTACCACTAGTTTGGTTAGCTGAGGCGCCAGCATTGCTTGAGTTAGAGGCAATAAAAACTGTCGAACTGAACCGATTCAAGCAACATCAAAACCAACATCAAGCAGAGCTAGGTGATGGTGGTTACCAAGATTCTGCTTTGGCTTCGATTATCTTTACCTCTGGTTCAACAGGTACTCCGAAAGCGGTGGCGCATTGCCATCAACAACACTTCGCCTCAGCCAGTGGATTGCTCGATGTGTTTAAGTTTAACGCGCAGGATACTTGGCTTTTGAGTTTACCTATGTACCACGTTTCTGGGCTAGCGATCATTTATCGTTGGCTTCACTCTGGCGCGTGCTTAAAGGTGGGCAGTGGCGATCTGCTCAGTGATATTGATGGAGTGACTCATGCCTCTTTGGTGGCTACTCAACTTAGCCGTTTACTTGAATCCGGTCAGCCACTTTCATTAACCCACGTGTTACTTGGTGGCAGTCATGTCCCTCTTTCATTGAGTCAACAAGCGGCGAAACAAGGCATCGAAACGTGGCTGGGTTATGGTATGACGGAAGCCGCTTCCACGGTGACGGCAAAGCAAATTGACGCCGACTACAGCGCGGGCAAAACCTTAAAAGGACGCAAAGTTGAGTTACGTGAAGGGCGAATTTTTATTGGTGGCGATACATTAGCCAGCGGTTACTACCGACAGGGTTCGATTACGCCAATCAAAGATGAGCAGGGATGGTTTGACAGTAAAGATCTTGGTATCTGGAGTGTCAAACACGAGTTGGTCATTAAAGGACGAGCTGATAATCAATTTATCTCTGGCGGCGAGAATATTCATTGTGAGGAGATAGAGCAGGCGTTGAATGCGCATCCGGATATACAACAGGCACTGATTGTACCGATTGAGGATGCTGAATTTGGTGCACGCCCAATTGCTTTTGTGCAATCTTCACAGCCTCTTGAACTGCTTGATTTTGGCCAATGGTTAGCATCGCGACTGGTAAAATTTAAGCATCCTAAGCATTATCTTGCCTTACCTAACTGCTTATTCAGCGGCGGTATTAAAGTTTCTCGTAGGGATCTTAAAGAGTGGGTGACAGCGAATACTGACTTTACAGTTATTTGATAGAGCAAAACTGAATTTCTCAACCTTATAACGATAATTCATAATCATTTTTGGATTGTCGTTATATGGATATATAGAGATGAAGTTAGCCTTGATTGCTTTTGCACTATTGCAAATTGCTATTGCGACGCAAACCGAGGGATTGTATCGCGCACTGGCTGAGTTAGCTGGATTTATAGCCGTGATTGCACTGGTCGTGCTGTATCGCAAAGAGAAGAAAAGCAAATTAGTCATAGAGCCTGAAGAGCTTTGAACGTCAGGTTCTTTGCTCTTCAGGTCTGTTGCGCGTCACTCAAATGAGTTGATTAAGCCAGCGTCAGCCAAGCCAGTGAGCTGGTAGAAATCAATACCCACAACGTCACACCAAACAGCAATGGTTTCAGCCCAGCCGCTTTTAATTTCGTTACCGAAATCCCACAACCAATCAAGAATAAGCAGATCACCAACGCTCGTTTTGAAATGTCAAAAATCACGTTGTACACCGCTTCAAACTGTGGCAATAAATCACTGAACGCAATGGCCGCGCAGTAGAATAAGATGAAGTAAGGAATAGTGATTTTCTTTGAGTCATTACGGAAGATAAACGCGCTGACAAACGCTACAGGGATGATCCACAAAGCGCGAGCAAGTTTGAGTGTTGTCGCCGTAGTTAGTGCTTCCTCACCGTACGCAGAGGCTGCGCCCACCACTGATGATGTATCGTGTATAGCAATCGCCGCCCAAGTACCAAAGGTTTGTTGATCGAGTCCGAGTGCGTGACCAATCACTGGGAAGATAAACAGCGCCAGAGAGTTGAGTACAAATACTGTTGCCAGTGCTAAACCAATATCTTCGTCTTTTGCTTTGATTGCTGGCGATACCGCTGCAATAGCGCTACCCCCACAAATCGCAGTACCTGCTGAAATTAAGTAACCCAGTTTTTGTTCAAGTCCAAGCAATTTTGTTAACCACCAGCCGATAACAAGTGTGCCAACTATAGTGGTGATAATGATGCCGATACCATTTGACGTCACCGCGAGTGCTTGTTCGAACTGGATACCAAAACCGAGACCGACAATAGAGTAGGCAAGGAGTTTTTTGGTAATTTTAGTTAGGTCGAATTGCTCTGGCACTAAACTTAGTGAAGCAAGCAGAAAGCCGATCACAAGCGCCGTTGGTGAAGTAACCCAAGGGGTTAAACACACTGCAAGTGAGGCAAAAAACGGGACAGTACGTTTATTGATAGTCATTATTTTATGTATTCAAAATGGGAGAGCATGCGAGACAATACGGTCTCGCATGCATAAAGGATGGCATTCTATCTGACTCATTGAGATCAGTAAGTTTGAATGTTTTGAACATTGGTTCAATTAAATTGAACAAGTGCGAAGTGAGACAGCCTAACGCCACTCTCCGCGTAGCTCTGCAACCTTCTTGTGCATCAGTTGGGTGTTAGCATCTTGTGGATTTACTGGTTCACCGGCTTCGATTTCAATTCTAGACCAGAAGCGTGACGGACGACCTTTACATGCACTGCCTTTGTAACGGCTGAAATAGCTACCCCATAAACCCTTGATCGCCATCGGAATCACAGGTACTGGACTACGGCGTAATACGATATCCATACCGCGCATAAATTCGTTCATCTCGCCATCGGCGGTCAATCTACCTTCTGGGAAAATACATACGATATGACCTTCACTTAGCGCTTGTTCCACCTCGTTAAAGGCACGGCGAATGGTATTGCGACGTTCAGCGGAGATTGGGATCACGCCTGCGCGTTTTAAAAAGCGGCGCAGCGGGGGCAGATTGGCGTAATCTTCTTCCATCACGAAACGGATCAAACGCGGACAAACTGCACTAAGCAACAAGGCATCCATATAGCTGACGTGGTTACAGACGATGAGCGCGCCGCCTTTTTCCGGTAAATTGTGTAAGTTTTTATGCTTAACACGATAGATAGAATGGGTGATCATCCAGACTAAGAATCGTACAACAAAAATTGGCACCTGAATAAACAGGTAACAGGCGACAAGTAAATTAAGAGCAGCGAGTAACAGGAACAGTTGTGGAATGGTTAGCTCTAAAACTGAGAGGCAGACGATTCCCAATACAGCACTACCCACCATAAATAACGAGTTGTAAATATTCAACGCAGCAACCACTTGGGCACGCTGAGAGACTTTCGCGCGCTGCTGCATGAGTGCGTAGAGTGGCACAATAAACACCCCCCCAGAGGCACCTAGCAGTAGCAGGTAAGCAAATACGGGCCACAACTCTTGATGGCTGATGAACTGAGTGAAGTTTTCAAATTGCGGTAAAGTGCTAGGAATGGAACTTGCCATTAACCAGCCAAAAATCGTAATACCAAAACTACCAATCGGTACGATACCTACTTCGATACGATGATTGGACAGTTTGTCACAGGCAAGAGAGCCAACAGCGATACCGATAGAAAACAACGCCAACAGAAATGAAACCGCACTTTCGTTGCCGTTTAGGTAAATTTTAGTGAAGTTAGGAAATTGGGTTAAGTAAGCCGCACCTAAAAACCAGAACCAACTGATGGCCATTAATGATTGAAAGACCACGCGGTCGGCTTTCGCTATCGCAAGCGTTTGTTTGGTATGTTTAATTGGTTGCCAGCGGAATTTGATGTCAGGTGCAGAGGCTGGCGCTTGCGGAATATGACGGCTTGACGCATAACCAAATAACGCAAATAACACCACACAAGCGGCGGCGACGTAGTTGGCATTTTCACTAGAAGCAATAACGCCTGCACCAAGAGTACCAATCAGAATGGCCAAGAAAGTACCGGTTTCGACCAGAGCATTACCAGGTACAAGCTCATTCGGTTTGAGTTGCTGCGGCAGTAGAGCATATTTTACAGGGCCGAAAAACGCAGATTGTGTGCCCATTAAAAACAGCAAAAACAGTAAAATCCCGTAGCTCTGAGTGATAAAGCCAATCGCGCCTAACGTCATTATTGCGATTTCAGCTAGCTTTACCTTGCGAATAAACCATGATTTCTCATATTTATCAGCCAAAATACCCGCAGAGGCTGAAAACAAGAAGAAGGGCAGAATAAACAGACCTGCGGCTAAGTTAATAAATAGGTTGCTAGACACCGGCAATGCGTTGGCGCCAGCGAAGGCGACAAACAGCAACAGTACGTTTTTAAATATGTTGTCATTGAATGCCCCAAAAAACTGGGTAATGAAATAGGGCAGAAAACGTCGCTGTTTCAGCAGAGACGTTTGGCTTTGATGGGGCATTACATTTCCTTATGTGTTACCAATTTTTCAAATAGTTCGATAACAGGTTTTCGATGAGCTCTTTGCCATCAATAGGCTCAGCGGCAAAGAATTTGTCATCAACACTTAACAAGGTAATACCATGTACACCCGCCCAAAGTACACGACTGGCTTGCAATACTTCATTTTCAGAGCGTGTAGGCGCTTGCTGCCTTAGCAACTCTTCTAGCATGCCAGTCATATTGTTGATGCGCGTATCTTGCCATTCAGGAAGTGGCTCACCATTCATATTGTGTTCAAAGATTAGCTGCCAACGATAAGGATGCTTTTGGGCGAAGTCATGATAGCAATACGCTAATTCATACAGCGCTTGAGATGGATCTGAGCATTGTGATACCACGGCCTTTGCTTCAGCAGACAACTCATCTAAAGTCTGCGCGACAACGTGTAGGAGTAGCAGGTTATAGTTGCCGAATACGTTAACCAAGGTACTTGGTACATAGCCAATCATTTGGGCAATTTTGCGCAAGCTTAGTTCGTGGTGAGAGTTCTCATTGAGAAATTGTTTCACTGCGTTTAGCGTTAGTGCGACCAGTTGCTCTCTTGTATGGTCGTTTCTTCTAGCCATAATAAAAAGGTAATAATGAACGTTGTTCAATATTCTATGGAGGTGTTTTTTGAGCGTCAACTAGACAAGCGACAAATTTGCAATATTCTGATACATGATTCCAGTTGCGGAATCTATCTTTCTTGTATCTATACAGCTAAGATTAAGATCCTAACTAAAAACTAATGCGAGTGGGTAAAATACTCAGTCCAGTACCCTAAAGGAAACACATGAAACGACTTTTTTCTCTAGTGGCGTTATTGATGGTTTCAGTAGCCATCACGCCTGTAGCGGAAGCTAAAAAGTTCGGTGGTGGTAAGTCTTTTGGTAAAAGCTTCAAGACGGCGCCAGCGCCAAAGCAGCAGCAACAGAACACCAATACCATCGGTAAAGAGCAAGGCGCTAAGCCAGCATCAAGCAAGAAAGGCTTGATGGGTGGTATTTTAGGCGGTTTGCTAGCTGGTGGTCTATTAGCCGCATTCTTCGGTGGCGCGTTTGAAGGTATCCAGTTTATGGATATCTTGATCATGGGTTTGATTGCTTTTGTTATCTTCAAGCTCATGCGTGCGTTACTTGCTTCCAAGCAGGGCAGCATTAACCATCAGCGTCAGCAGCATGCTTACGGTGGTTCTGCGCCTAAGTTTGAGCAACCAAACGTACACAACTTTGAGCAACCACAAAACGTAAACCAAGGTGGCTTTGGCGGTTTTGGTGCACAAAGCGATGTTCCACATAACTACCCACCGGGTTTTGACCAAGCGGCTTTCGTTAATGGCTCTCGTGAGCACTACCGTACAATCCAAGGTGCATGGAACCATAACCAACTAGACACGATTGAAGAATACGTGTCACCAAGCTTGTTTGCCGATTTAAAAGAAGAACGCGCCAAACTAGATGGTGACCAGCACACCGATGTAATGTACGTTGATGCAGAAATCGTACGTGCAGACTACGATGCAAGCAAAGCTCAACTGAGCTTGCAATTCAGTGGTCGTTACCGTGATGCAGCGGAAGGTATCGAAGAAGACATTACTGATATCTGGCACTTAGAGCGTGATTTAACCACGCCAAATGCACCATGGCTAATTGTCGGTATTCAAGGTTAATTGTTGACTTAACAGGACATCACCTTAAGTAAAATTGAAAGCGCCTGAGCTGTTTGCTTGGGCGTTTTTTTATCCGTTAGTTAGCGTATACTAAGTGAAGTAAAATCAATAATAAGGAAAGTAAAGTGGCTGAATTCAAACATAAAAAACTATCTCAAGAGCAACAGGACAAACTCGATGCGGCAGTATTTCGCAAACTGTTGTCTCATCTTGACGAAAATAAAGACGTTCAGAACATAGACCTAATGATTTTGGCGGGCTTCTGCCGTAACTGTTTCAGTAAGTGGTACAAAGCGGAAGCAGAAAATCAAGGTTTAGAGCTTGATATTGATGATGCTCGCGAGCGCGTATATGGCATGACTTATGATGAGTGGAAGCAAAATCATCAGCCTGCAGCGACACCAGAGCAGTTGGCTGCGTTTGAAGCGCGTCAGAAGAAGTAATCTAGATTAGATAAAAGAAATGGGTATCAGCCGATACCCATTTTTAATTCATCGACTTACAAACGAGCTTGTGATTCAAACTCGGCCAATTTGAGGCGATATGGTTCAAGATCACCGATGTTTTCCGCGACCCAAGCTGGGTTGTAGTACGTATCTAAGTATCGTTCGCCGCTATCACACAATAGGGTCACAATAGAGCCTGTTTCTCCCCTCTGCTTCATTTCGCATGCTAATTGCAGAGCGCCAAAGACGTTCGTACCAGTCGATGCACCCACTTTACGACCGAGTTTAGTCTCCAACCATTGCGCGGTTGCGACAGAGGCGGCATCAGGTATTTTGCGCATTTCATCAACCACGCCTGCAATAAAGCTGGGTTCAACACGGGGACGACCAATGCCTTCTATTTTACTGCCTTTGTCGGATGTAAGAGACGTATCACCTGATTGGTAGTAATCGAAGAACACTGAGTTGTCTGGGTCAACAACACACAGCTTAGTGTCGTATTGCTGATAGCGAATAAAGCGGCCGATGGTTGCGGATGTTCCGCCTGTTCCTGGGCTCATTACGATCCACTGAGGGATAGGATGGTCTTCAAGTTTCATTTGATTGAAGATAGAGTCCGCAATGTTGTTGTTGCCACGCCAGTCTGTCGCGCGCTCCGCATAGGTAAATTGGTCCATATAGTGACCATCAAGCTCTTTGGCCAATCGACGCGACTCGGCATAAATCTGATCTGAACGCTCGACAAAATGCGCCTTACCGCCATAGAACTCAATTTGTTCAATTTTTTTTCGAGCGGTATGTTTTGGCACTACAGCGATAAAAGGTAAGCCGAGTAAGCGCGCAAAATAGGCTTCAGAAACAGCCGTACTGCCAGAAGAAGATTCAATGATGGTGGTTTTAGGACCAACCCAACCATTACTCAAAGCATAGAGAAATAGGGAACGAGCTAAACGGTGTTTAAGCGAACCTGTAGGATGAGTACTTTCATCTTTAAGATAGATATCAATACCGTGCACACATGGTAAGTCGAGCTTAATTAAATGCGTGTCAGCTGAACGTTGATAGTCGGCTTCGATTTTTCGGACTGCGTTATTTGTCCATTCTCTTCGGCTTAACATGAACTTTCTCCTCGAATCGTTTTACAATAATTTAACTATAAATGAGGGGAATGTGTTTTCTTTATTTACTTTATTTCGTGTGGGTTGTGGAAATTTTTCCTATTTATTCACGATTGATTGGTGGTTTTTTCTATAGTATCCGATGTTCGTGGAAGTGGCGTAGGTTTTAACAAGATTTCTACGCCATAAGAACAGCAACGAGATACGTTAATCGGTAAAACGCATCACACCTTCTTGTACTGCCGTTGCCACTAAATCACCCTGGCGATTGTAGATTTCGCCACGCACAAGACCACGGGTGTTGCTTGCGGTTGGGCTATCAATCACGTAGAGCAACCATTCATCCATCTTAAATGGGCGGTGGAACCAGATTGAGTGGTCAATGGTGGCGACTTGCAGTTTTGGTGTGAGCAGAGAAACACCGTGTGGGTGAAGTGCTGTGATTAGGAAACCCCAGTCGGATGCGTAACCCAGTAGGTATTGATGAATGAGCTGATTATCAGGCAGTTCGCCATTGGCTTTCATCCATAGGTATTGCTTAGGTTCGGTTTTTTCTGGTTTAAGTGGGTTAACCACGGTGACCGGACGCATTTCGATTGGCTTCTCACCGCAGAAAGTCTTTTGCAGCTTTTCTGGTAAAAAGTGCGCAATTTTCTCTGCCAGTTGAGATTCAGAGGCAAAATTTTCTGGTCCAGGTATATTCGGCATGGTGTTTTGATGCTCAAACCCAGGCGCTTCACCATGATAAGAGGCGGTAAGATAAAAAATCGGGCGCCCATTTTGAATCGCTTTTACACGTCGAGTACTAAAGCTGCGTCCATCACGTAAGTTTTCTACATCATAAATAATCGGCTTTTCAGGATCGCCAGGGTAGAGGAAGTAGCTATGAAAAGAGTGAACCGTGCGATCAGAAGCCACAGTGTAACGGGCTGCAGACAAAGCTTGTCCAATCACCTGACCACCGTAGACTTGAGGTAATCCGAGGTTTTCACTCTGTCCACGGAACAATCCCTCTTCTAATTTTTCCAACTGCAGCAAGCTTAGTAGCTCGTTTAGTGGTTTACTCATGATGTTGTTATCCAATCAGTTTATTTACTATTACTCTTAACATTAGCCTATAGCGAAAGTGACGTTAGCATCAAGTTGTTTGGTAAATAGCTAGAGAAAACTGACACAGTCAAGAATTGGTTAAGAGTGTGCAAATCCTCATGACACTATGCACAATCACGACTATAATTTTCCCGTATTCCATCTTATTACCAATCGGGATAAGTAAGCGTTCAGAACGTTGCGTTGATTGGTATGTATTAAATCTCATAGTGAGGCATTATGAAAAAAGCACTGATGTTGATGTCGTCGGTTCTGTTCGGAGCAGTTTTAATGGGTTGTCAAAGTGAGCCAACATCACAAGTTCAAATGCAGCAATCGGTAACAGGCACAGTTGCTTACCGTGAACGCATTATGTTGCCTGAAAATGCGGTTGTGACAGTACGTCTACAAGATATTTCATTGGCTGATGCGCCAGCTAAATTGGTTGCTGAGCAGGTAATGGAAACCGAAGGTAAGCAAATTCCTTTCGCGTTTACGCTAAACTATGACGCAGACACGATCCAACCGGGTCACACTTACGCGGTAAGTGCACGTATTGAGGTGAATGGTAAATTGCGCTTCACTACTGACACGGTTTACCCAGTGATCACAGATGAAGCAAAAACTCAGCATCGTGATTTGATGCTAGTTGGCGTAGGTCGCTAGTTTTTGTCAATCATCTGAGTTGATGAGACTAAGCACCTTTTGCGTAGTGCAATAAATGGCAGCTTAAGGCTGCCATTTGTATTTTCTCAAGTTTACTTTCCCTTGCTCACTGCACTCGATAGCCTCTGCAAGCAATTTTGCTCGTTGCCTATTAAGGTCATGACCTTTAAGCGATATTTTTCCCTGACTGTTTAACACTCGATGCCAAGGCAGTTTCGAACCCTCAGGAAGGTTCCCTAACGCTTTTCCTACATGACGCGCATACCCCGGATATCCGGCCATTTTGGCAATTTCACCGTAACTGGTTACTTTCCCTTCGGGAATTTGGTGAATTACTGCAAAGATTTGCGCTAAAAACTGATCCATACTTAATCCTGTATCCAAGTTTTTCTGATTGTTGAGACAACTTGGTATTACGCCGTGGTTTAATTAGTCGAAAGAGCAAAGGGATGCTTCGACACTTTTTTGCAATGATTGCATTTTAAACCAAATCACCGATTTCGATAATTCCAGGAAGGAATAAGGAGCGGGAATGTTGTTTTCTACCCTACAGTTTTTTATTGCAGCGCTACTGGCAGTGGTGTGCGCTAGAGTGCTTGGCGTTAGTGAGGGAGAGATCCCTCTAGTCGCAGTGTTAGTCCCAGCATTGTGGTTAATTCAAAAGCGCAGTTTTGCTTCAGCTGTTTTCTTTGTTTCCGTGCTGGCCTATGGTCTCACGTTGCCTCACCAGCCTATCACTTTATCAGTCAGTGTCTGGATTCTTTTTCCGTTACTGATGGTAATCTTTTCTAAGCGCTCAAATATGGTTGCAGTGGCGATTTCTGCGTTGATCGTCGTGACTCTGCAAGTTGGGATTATGTCGACTCAAACGGCAGGAAAACTGGAAGGGTCAGCAGTGATGACTGGTTTTCAGACTCTCGCTGTGATTTTTATTTGGTGGTCGGCAAGCCATTGGAAACCAGGTAAAGAGCATCGTTGGTGGGTTCTTGTCTTGTTATTGCCTCTTTGGGTCGCGCAGTTTACTTACGGGATTTTGTTTGCACTCTCTGCTATCGGCATTATGTCGACGCTCGAAAACCTTCTTAAAGTCAAAAGTTTTAAATGGGGCAAGCTCTTATGTTGGACTCTGCCCACCGTTGGTTTTGCTGCACTAGTCATAAGCCCACAAGTTGATGTACCCAACCCTGTTTTTGTTGTTTGGCTTTGTTTGCTAGGAACTGCTTGGATAACGGATTACATACTTAAAAGTGTCGAGTACAACGAAGAAATATGAATGGTGTTGCTTTAGTATTTGTTGTTAGTGACAACTTTATGACACAATTGGCGCATAAATAGTCAAATAATATGGTAAAAGCCTTTTTCAATGGATTGAATAAAATGGTTATTTGCCAACAGAGCGTATTCACTCAGTTAAATGGTTAGGTAAAGGTTGTTTCGAACTATAATTCTCTTGATCGCGTCACTTTTTTTAATGGTCCCAGTGTTTGCGAAGGAACGTATCAGTGTGGGTATGGAAGCCGACGACATCGTTACTAGGACGCTGTTTAATTCCATTGCGACTGAGTTTAATTTATCTATCGATTACATTTATTATCCGAGTTTCAATGACATATTGACCGCAGTTGAAACAGGAGAGAGTGACTTTGCCGCTAATGTTACTTATACCGATCAACGTGCAGAGCGTTTTGATTACTCAAGTCCAACCAATATCGAATATACCTACCTTTATAGCATAAACGGGGTCACTCTCGATTCAGTAGACAGCGTCGGGGTGCCACTTGGTACTATCTACGGTGATTTGATTGTCAAAAATTACCCTGACGTAGAGTTGATTGAGTATTCAGGTCACCTCGAAGCCCGTCGTTTGCTAGAAGAGGGCAAGGTTGATGGCGTGGTCGATGCGATCAATCAACTCAAACCTATGCTGATAGCGGGATTTGATGCTCAGCTACTCAATAATCATATTTCTATTAAGCCGGTTTCTCTGATTGCGACTAAAAATTTGCATCGTGAACAGTTGGCACAATTCGAAAAATTTATCCATTCAGGCCGAATGCAGAAAGCGTTAAGGCAGTCGGTCGAAGACTATCAATTTCAACTGCGCAGCGAATCCCTCCGTAATATGGTTACAAAAGCGGGAATCGATAGAGCTCAGCCATTAAAAGTAAAGATTGAACATGTAGGCCAATATGCGACTTACCATAATAATGGTGAAGTGACAGGAGTGACTCCTGAAGTTCTTTTTTCTGCCTGTGATATTTTACAATTGAACTGTGAGTTGGTGAGTGATGCTGAAGAAACATGGGCATCGATGTTTAACGATTTTGCAGCACAACAGATAGATATTCTGTCACCAATTGCGATATCGGAACCTCGAAAAGATATCGGATATTACAGCGAGCCTTATTATACTTCTACTGGGGTTGTGATTAAGCGAGAAGGCTACAAAGATAACGTTTATAGCAATGTGTCTGAGCTCATCGTGGAGCGAATTGGTGTAATTAAAAACGATATCTATCACGAAGTATTGGCAGAAATGCTGCCTCAAAAGAAATTGTTTACCTATGCAAATGACGCTGAGCGAGTAAACGCTCTGTTACGCAAGGAAGTAGACTACCTAGTCATCGCTCGTTCAAGCTTCAATAAAGTATTGAGAGAGTCTAAAACGTTGCTGCCAATCGTTGAGGACCAGCTGATAGGGGAGTTTTACTATACAGAGATTGCCATCGGGTTCCCCAAGAATGCGCAGGGCGCCATTTTGGCTCCACTTTTTTCGCAAGCGATCACTATGTTGGATCTTGAGCGTATCATCAACAACCACTATATCTTGCCCGACTGGAAAGCGACTTTACAGAGTGAACAAAGACTGGCGCGTTTGAGCTTTATTATTTTTATGTTGGCTTTGATTGCCTCGTTGTTGGTGAGCTTCTACCTAAACCAGCAGTCAAATACTGACAATTTAACTAAACTCAAAAACCGACGTGCACTCAAAAATCGCTACAGTAAAGGTGTTCCGCGCGAAGCTACCTTAATCTATCTAGACGTAAATAAGTTTAAGCCAATTAATGATACTTACGGTCATGAAATTGGTGACCAAGTACTGAAAGAGATCGCCGCCAAGATTATGCGTTATTGGTCGGGGCAAAGTTATCGAATAGGCGGTGACGAGTTTATTTTAGTCGGTGTGGTGAATGGTGTTGATTTGAGTCACGCGTTGCTCCACTTACAAAAAATCAAGTTTAGTTCTTTACGCAACGATATTTGCTTAGATATTTCGGTTGCTTTTGGGGTTTCGAAACCTCGAGGCGAGAGCATGTCTCTAGAAGAAGTGATGCACGAAGCCGACCTCTCAATGTATTCGAATAAACGTAAAGCCCGTTTTTTAGAGTCGCAAAGCATACATAAAGAATTAGTGGCTTGTGATTAATGAACTCGAGTGTTTTACGAGGTAATGTCGATATTTGCATGATTTATCATCGTATTAGGTCAAATGCTGACCGTTTAGTTTGAAAAGACTATTTTTATTGGCTGTTGGGCTTGCAATGCCCGCAGTGATACCAGATAATCCCCTCACTCTCTGGTTATACAGAGATGAACTATGGAGGCCTGGTCCTCCCGCAACAATAGCTCGTGAACTCGGTCAGGTCCGGAAGGAAGCAGCCGCAGCGGGTGACTTGTGTGCCGGGATGTGGCTGGGTCTCCACCCAATTTAGAAAAGCCGCTTCTTGTAAGCGGCTTTTTGCTATCTGGTGCTCATCAATTGTCTGAAATATTGAAGGGGCGCAGTTCCTTAGATTAGAAGCACCCCAACCATCGTTTGTCTCAGTTTACTTTAGAGGCAATACCGTGGTGAATTTTAGCGATTCCATCGCGAATGTTGACGTTACGTTAGTTAGCCCTTCTACTTGGTTTACCAATTGCTTGTAGAAGCGGTCAAAAGCCGCCATGTCTTCCACTTGCACTCGCATCATATAATCGTATTCGCCAGCCATGCGGTAGAAGTCCATGACTTCAGGCATCTCAAAGACGGCAAGCACGAACTTTTCATACCAAGCATGAGAATGGTCGCAAGTCTTTACTTGAACAAATGCTGTAAAGTTAACCCCAATCTTTTCAGGATCTAATAGTGCAACTCGTTTTGTTATGACCCCTTCTTCTTCAAGGCGCTTCAAGCGCTTCCAGCAGGGCGTTGTGGTTAAATTAACGGTTTTCGCTAATTCATTAAGTGGCATTGTTGCGTCTTCTTGCAAGGCTGCCAGCAATAGGCGATCTACCTTGTCTAGTTTTACTTGTTCTCCCACCATTTCCTCACATTGTTATCAAAATTTACCTAGCAATTTTTACTCTTATTTTACAATTATGGAGAATTTGATGTGATCTATCTCACATTCTCTTGTTCCCCATTATTACTGGGTTTGCTAGGGTATTTTAGATCAAATTCTTTATGATTTATGCCTTTTGGTATAGAAAAATTTTCTCTTTTTATTGCTATTTAAAGAATAATTTGAAAAAACATTCTTCGGATATTGGATTAGAATAGAACCAAATCGAGGTCCCTCTGACCCAAAGCTATAACTATTATTTGAAGCGAGCCAATACATGAAACAACACTTATGGCCATTATTTATTGATGTGATCAACCGTGAAGTAGTCCCTGCATTAGGTTGTACTGAGCCTGTCTCTGTCGCGTTAGCGACTGCAATTGCAATTGATAGACTGGGTATTAAACCTGAAGCCAGCTCAGTTAACATAGAAGCAAGCGTTTCTGCCAACCTAATGAAAAACGGTATGGGTGTAGGTATTCCAGGAACAGGTTCTGTCGGTCTTAACATGGCAGCGGCTATCGGCGCGGTTGCGGGTGACCACACTGCAAATCTTGAAGTACTTAAAAATGTTACTGCTGACGATGTGGCTATTGCAAAACAGATGCTAGAAAACAAACAAGTTGCAGTAGGTGTAGCTGATGTTGCTAACATTCTTTACGCTAAAGTGACGGTGTTTTATCAAGATCGCAGTGTAGCGGTGATTATTGCTGATGGTCACACTAATATTGTGGCAATTGAAGAAGATGGCATCACTATCTTTAAAGCTGAACCGCAAGAAAAAAGTGAAGAAGCGGTAAGCACAAACCCATTTGCAGAAGCAACCGCTCAAGATGTTTATGATTTCGCAATGAATGCGGATTTAGATGACATTCGATTTATTGAGCAGGCTAAAGTATTGAACACAGAATTGTCTGAAGAAGGTCTTGCAGGCAATTACGGCTTAGAAATTGGTGCCACATTCCGTAAGAATGAGCAGCGTGGTTTATTGTCAGGCGGGCTTCTGACTGAGGTGTTAGTACGTACTTCTGCAGCATCAGATGCACGTATGGACGGTGCAATGAAACCAGCAATGAGTAACTCAGGTTCTGGTAATCAAGGTATTGCTGCAACCATGCCAGTAGTGGCGAGTGCTGAGTTCTTAAAAGCAACGGAAGAGCAAACTATTCGTGCACTAATGCTTTCTCATTTGATGGCGATTTACGTTAAGAGTTACCAGAATAAGCTGTCAGCTCTTTGCGGTGCGACTACGGCTTCTATGGGGTCTGCTGCGGCAATTACTTATCTGCTTGGTGGTGACTTTGAGAAAGTGAGTGCGTCGATCTGTAGCATGATTGGTGACGTTGCGGGCGTGATCTGTGATGGCGCAAAAACGTCTTGTGCTATGAAAGTGTCTTCTTCTGCGAGTTCAGCGGTTAAAGCGGCATTGATGGCGATTGATGGGATCCGTGTGACCGGAAACGAAGGTATCGTGGCAAATGATGTTGATCATTCAATCATGAACCTCTCTGCTTTGGCAAATGGTTCGATGACTCAAACGGATGTACAGATCCTTGATATCATGATGCAAAAGTAATCGAGTAAACTTTTGTCTTAAGCCAAGCTTTGCTATTCCCCAATAGTTTAAAGCTTGGTTTTTTTATTTATTAGAGCACTCCCTTTCTATTTATTCTCAGCTTTTTCCAGCTAATTTTTTCGGCTTACCCTTTAATACCCACCGACAATTGCATTCTTAGGGTTAATCTCGCGATATATCAGCTTATCGGCTTTATAAGACCATTGTTCACTCTCTGCTCACCTATCTAAATTAACACATAATAAAAGTGCTTCTCAGTTGAAGTACTTTGATTCTCATTGTGCTTTTGTTTAAGAATCTGCTCTTATCGGTCAAACTTAGCATGATTGAAAGAATTGTTTCCATTTCTAGGGGGGAGTAGGGTTTTATTTATTTATTAATATGAGTTGGAATTTCTGTTTTTAATTAAAAATAAATTGTAAAAATACACACTTAATTTTAGTTTTGATCTGTAATTGTCATTTTTTACATTTTCTGGGTTTATGCTGAGCTCTGAATTAACAAAACTGTGAAGCGCATCTCGTATGGATGATATCAAATCTAGCACATAAAAAATGTAGGAAAGTGAAGTCGATCAAGCTTTTCAAGCCTTTTAGTTCTTCGTCAATTGATCTAAATCAGCACAAAAAAAAGACCTTGATTAGATTGTGGTTTTAAAGAATTTTTTCCTATCTTAGCCCTGTTTCGTGATATTTTTAATAAACAATTTCTATAAAAGCTCGAGTATGCTCCTACCTAAATCGAGACGGACGCTGTGAAGTGTCTGCGGATACCAATAACAAAATTAATCTAATGGAACAATATTATGAGTGAAACTGTACAAGCTGTCCCTACCAGCAGCACCAAAGACACCAGACAACCATACGAACGTGCAAATATGACCAAACAAGAATGGCAAAAAGCGATTAAGTTCGATAATGTCGATATTGGTTGGGTGGTGATGAGTATCGGTATGGCGATTGGTGCTGGTATCGTATTTTTGCCAGTTCAAGTTGGTGTAATGGGTCTATGGGTATTTCTCCTTTCTTCGGTTATTGGCTACCCAGCCATGTACCTATTTCAAAAACTTTTTATTAATACCTTAGCTGAATCAAAAAAATGTACTGACTACCCAGGCGTAATTGAAGGTTACTTGGGGAAAAACTGGGGTGTGGTACTGGGCGTGCTTTACTTCTTAATGTTGGTAATCTGGGTTTTGGTTTACTCACTAGCGGTAACCAATGATAGTGCTTCATACCTACACTCATTTGGTGTGACTGAAGGCCACTTAAACGATAATGTATTTTATGGTTTAGCCCTTATTTGTGTGCTGGCGTTTATCGGCTCAAAAGGTGAGAAGTTACTATTTAAATTGTCAGGCTTTATGGCTGTGACAGTACTTTCTCTTGTTGCAGTAATGGGTGTACTTCTTGTCGCTCGTTGGGACATGGCAAACATTCCAGCTATTGGTGACTTTGGTCCAATGCTTAAGAATGCAATCATTACTCTACCATTCACGCTAACCTCTATTCTGTTTATTCAGTCGCTTAGCCCAATGGTGATCTCTTACCGTTCACACGAGAAATCAATTGAAGTAGCGCGTTACAAAGCAGAACGTGCAATGAAAATCGCTTTCGCTATTCTGTTTGTAATCGTGTTCTTCTTCGCAGTGTCATTTACTTTTGCGATTAGCCAAGAGCAAGCAACTGAAGCAATGAACAAGAACATTTCGGCACTAGCAATCATTGCGCATTACTTCCCTGGTAGCTGGGCAACGGTAGCAGGTATTGTTATTAACATCTTTGCGGTAGTGACATCGTTCTTTGGCGTGTTCCTAGCGTTCCAAGAAGCATGTCGTGGCCTAGCAATGAACATCTTGCTACGTACTCGTGATGAATCTCAAATCAACAAAGAGTTGGTAAACAAACTAGTAACTGTGTTTATCATTCTACTCGCATGGTCTGCAATTGCACTGAACGCGCCGATTCTATCGTTTACTTCAATTTGTAGCCCAATCTTTGGTATGGTTGGTTGTTTAATCCCAGCTTACCTTGTGCACAAAGTACCTCAACTACATAAGTACAAAGGTGCTGCGACAAACTTAATTATCGTAACGGGTATCTTACTATGTATCTCTCCGTTACTAGCGTTCATGTAATGACGTTAAAGAATTAACAGTAGTAGAGGCAAAGCGGCTCATATGAGCCGCTTTTTTTGTCTCGTCAATTCCTGAAACCACTGATAGAGTAAGCGATATCAGCGCCAAGTCGCGGATTAATCAGTCGCACTAAGTCTAGGAATTAACGTGAAATTTTTACAATACGAGTCAAGCCAGGTACCGCTTGAGTTACTACTAGAGGCCGACCCTAGCGAGCAGAGTATCAGCTCATATTTACGTGACAGCTGGTGTTTTGTCGCCAAAGAGCAAAACGAGGTATTTGCCGCTTGTGTAATGAAACCAGTCCGTGATGGGGTAGTAGAGATTTTTAATGTGTCCGTCGCTCCCAGTAAGCAGCAGCAAGGCATTGGCACTCAGTTATTGAGGTATGCGATAGCACAGATGGCAGATAAAGGCATCAAAAGGCTCGAGTTAGGGACAGGGACATTTGGCTATCAGTTAACCTATTACCAACGCTTGGGTTTTCGTATTGATTGCGTGCTGAAAAATTATTTCTTGGATAACTACCCAGAAGCGATTTTTGAAAATGGTATTCAACACCAAGATATGTTGCGCCTTTATTTGAATCTTGAGGAGCAGTGATGGCGATTGATTATGCTCACCTAGAACAACAGCTTGTGCAGTTCGTTAAGGATGAAATGGTGCAAGATTCTGCGCATGATTTAGCGCATATTCAACGTGTAGTAAAAACGGCGAAACAGCTTTGCAGCCTTGAAGGGGCCAACTTGGCGATCGTACTGCCAGCGGCTTATTTGCATGACTGCGTTGTAGTGGCGAAACATCATCCAGATCGTGCCAAGAGCTCATTGTTTGCGGCTGATAAAGCGATCGAGTTGCTCCGCAGTATTCACTATCCAGAAGTACTGTTAAACGATATCCACCATGCGATCGTCGCGCACAGTTTTAGTGCTCAAGTTGAGCCTAACACATTAGAAGCCAAGATTGTTCAAGATGCAGATAGGCTGGATGCATTAGGTGCCATTGGTGTGATTCGCTGCATTCAGGTGAGCACGAGTTTAGGTGTGGAGTTGTATCAAGCAGAAAACCCGTTTTGCCATAATCGCCAGCCTGATGATCGACAGTTCACCATTGATCATTTCTACACCAAATTGTTCAAACTGAAAGAGACCATGCGCACAGAGTCTGCTCGAGTTGAGGCGGAAAAGCGCACTGAGTTTATGCAGGGGTTTCTAGAGCAATTGGGTAGGGAGATTTAGAAAAGGCTACCGAGGTAGCCTTTTTATTGTTAGCTCTAAACCACCGCCTAGGAAGGTGGTGATTGTTTTACAAACTGGTGTAACTTAGTGCGGACTTAGTCGTAATAGGTAACTTAAGTTCAGTCAGTAAATCCAAACCTTGCGCAGTGATACCACCGCTATAGTCACTTTCACCGTTTGGCATATCTGCTTTCACTTCGCCTGGGTTCCACTGCAAGAAGAAATCACGCAAGTCATAGCCTGATGCGTATGACGCACAGACCATCAGCGTATCGCTCGCATTTAAGCCTGTAGCTTGCTGAGTACAGTAGTTGGCATCTTCAGCAAATGTTTCACCACGAGCCATACGGTGCATTAACTTAAATAGATTCCAGCCTTGTTTCTCTGTATTAAACACTTTAGGCAGTGCGTCAGCGGTGTACCATTTATCGATATCGAAGTGGTCGTCAGCCCACAGTTTTAACTGACCAAACATTACCAAACGGATACCAGCATCAGCCTCACTCCAAGCATGTTTTCCGTGCATTGACATCCAAGTGTCCATTTTCTGAATATCAAGCTTGATACGTGTCATTTCTGGCAGATCTTCGCGTAATTCCTGCATGTAAAGTGCAAGAATATTGTTGGTCACTTCCGTTGAGCCTGCAACACTAAATGGTGCTGCTGCTAGGTTATGTCCAACTTCATGCCACAGCAGCCAATCATTTACTGGATTGGTTGGAATGGTTGTTGCGTTTACGTTGAATGATGAGCTCTGCACTGGGTAACCTGAGTGAGCGGCACCAATAGAGATCTGGCGATCATTGACGAAGTGATGACGGTGTTCAGGTAGTACGCTAGGGCTAGTGAATCGGCGGTGTTCACCAATCAGTTCGTCTTGATCGCGGCCATAAAAATCACTCGCTGCATTCGCAAAGCGGTTAATGTCTAACACGAAACGTTTAACGTTTTCTGCATTTTGTGCATTTTTAACCGGAGTGGTGTAGATAAAATGGCCAGTATCAATATCTGCTAGCGGAACGTCGACATTATAGCCATGCAACCACTCGTCGTTTTTCCAGTACGATCCTTTTACTACATTATCAAACTGGTATGTAACGTTCGCCTGCTCTTGGCTAGCGGCAGGAGAAATGTAGATTAAACCACCATAAGGAACTTTAAACGTTAGCGACGAACCATTGTAATCGAAACTTTTTTCTACACGAGGTGGACGGTTAAGCGCAAGTTCGTGATTGTTACGTCCTGTAAGGTCATCAACTAGAGCGACTGTAATAGTGCCTGCAGTACCGCCAGTGACAGTAACGTTTTCCAGTTGTGGAGCCCAAAGGCCTGTCGCTTGGCGGTTGTTGGCGGCAAACGTCACAGGGTTACGATATGTCTGAATCGTAGCATTAGCCGATGAGCCTGTTAGCTTAGGACGACCAGGATATACGGTAGTATCGACAACAATATCGTGATCCCAGTAAGAACGACCCAGCATGATACGTGTCAATGGCTTCTCCATGTAATTGAGCGGGTAGCTTGGGTTTAGCTCGCCGTTCACATGGATTAGATGGTTATCCACTAAAGACTGTCCGAGTTCATCAGGACATGCGACATTAGCACCTTCTTGATGAGCATTGCTGGTATAGCAGTTTAGGAATTGAACTAACGTTTGGAAACCTAGCTCATCATGCGCAACAGTATTGTCGTATCTGTAGTTTTCATTATTCCACAACCAAATCGATAGGTTGTCGTATACGGCATTTAGCTCTGAACTCGGTAAGCGTTCACCTTGCTGTGACTTGGTGCGGTAGTACAACTCATGGTTGTAAAGCGCCGTGATGTTGTCGCCAAGGTTAGCGGCTTTAACCATCGCAGCCACTACTTCTTGGTTCATAGGATAACGAGTGAAGTCTGGACGCTGGTAGTTACCGCGAGTTTGAATGCCATGACCCTCACGGTATTCAATACAGTTAACTTCGTATTGATACGGGTCTTTACATACAGGCGCTTGAGGGAACTCTTTTTTTATCTTTGCAATAGCCGCAAGTTTTTCTTCTTCACTGTTTACGGCAAAAAACGCGTATTCCCCTTTCGCTTCGTTGTTTGCATCTTTAAAGCGAGGGATTTCCAATGTTGGCATATCGACAGGGCCAGGCCATACTACGGTCCCTTTGCCTTCAGCGTTCTCCTCAATTGTGATTTTTGAGGTATCTGCATAGCGTTCGTATACGACCAGTCCGCCAGTTAATTGTGCGTGAACGTTAGGCGCGATATCGCCATGACAGTAGTAACTAGAACCACAATAAGCTTGGCGAGTGAAAACGGTATTACTCTCACCAACCGCCATACCGGCAGAATCAAATAGTCGAGCGATTGGCTCTGGGTTGCGAGGACCAATGGCTTCCATCACCAAAACATTACCGCCATTGCTAACGTAGCGAATCAAGTCGCTAATGTCTTCTGGCGTTAGAATCGGTTTATCAATATTCGCCATGGTCGCTTTGGTATCATAGCCGCTGGTTAACTGCTCATAACCTTGTAAAAGCAAAATTGGTGTCGTTTCAGGGATCAAATCACCAAATTGGCCGCTTGAGTAATATTCGTAATTGCTGAAACCAAAACTCGGGCTAACGAAAAATGGATAAGTTTTATCTGCTTTCCATGTTTCAAACGCATAACCAAGCTCAATATTCGAAGCAATGGTTTTATTTTTGTAGTCGGTGTCGAACCAATTGAACATATTGGCGAAGAAAGTCGCCATCGAATCATCATCATTGCGGCTATCAGCGGTTTGCTCTTCTAATGTACCTTTGTAGTTACAGGTCTGTTCTTCGCCGTTAATGCTTAGCTCTGCACCTGCCCAGTAGTTGTCCGGACAAGAGATGACACTTGGGTACATAGAGTTACCCATATAGACGATTTTACCTGAACCAATTTCGCCACTTGCAACGAAAGGTAGGTTAAAAGTCACATTGTCCTTTGCCAGCTGCATCGGGCGTTCAAGCTCGATAGTTGAGGTGCTATCAAGAACGGTGGCATCAACAAAGTAAGCTTTTTGATCTTTACCTGAACCACGAGTCCAAGCCGCTTCCTCGCCAAACCCTAGCCAGTGACTGTTGTCATTGCGAGCCATCATTATTGGAAAAGCACGGTTAGATAGGTTGAGCGCGCGCTGTCCACGGGCCGTACCACTTGCGCCATACCAAGAATAGGTGTCATGGAATACGTGGAATTGGTCAACCTGATTGTATAGAGCGGTAAGGGTATCAGTTACATACCCGCCAGATTGCATCGAAACTGTTTTTGACTGATCAAACATGCGGCTAAACTGGTAGCTTGAAGCTTTGTTGAGCTCTGCATCAATGAGTGCCGCTAAACCTGAGTCAAATTGTGCAGCGAATTCATCTGGCGTTTTGAAGTCGGTTGGGTTGCCTTTATCATCAAGTAGATCCGCACCATTTGGTAGCGTTAGGTTAATTATTTCATTGATAACGTTAGGATATAAGGCAAATACTTCATGAACTTTAGGTCCAAAAGTTATCGTTTCTGGTGACGAGTCCGTATCATATCGTTCAGCAAGTTGTTGAATGTTTTGTTGAACAACTGTATTACCCGTTACATCGGTTAGCTTGTAGTTGACTTGGTTACCTTTCACTTTACCAAAGGTAAAAGTATCGATACCAAAAGTGATCTCTTCACCCCATACAAACTCAAATTGACCGTTTTCGTCTGTCGTACCACGTTTGCTACGTGTATAGAATTGAACACCAGCGATCGGTTTTTTTCCGCTGATATCGGTTAGTGTGGCGAGTGTTGGTAAAGAACTTTCAGAACTTGGCTTGTAAGCGAGGTTTTCTTCAACATTGGCTGAAACGAATGCACCTTCTTGGCCAAACTTATCGTCATTTGTGCCGGTTGATACTTCAGGAATGACAGTATCGTCAACATGAGACGACGGTGCTTTGCCCGCATTTTCTTCTGGTTGCGGTGTTAGAAATTCTTTAACTGCGTTCTCGTCGCCCAGATTTTTATAAATATCAGCAATATCGATGCTGTTGATCTCTTCTAGGCAGATGCGATTTTCACTTGGACAGGTGCTGACTTTACGCAGAACCGCATGAGCATTACGTACATGCTTTCCGTCAATAGTCATCGTCTTTGAGTCTGAGCCTCTTTCATAAACAAATGGTGGAAAGCTCGCTAATTCAACATTGCCAAAATAACAGCTAATGTCATCGCCATAAGCTAATGTAATTTGAGCCTCTTCGCCCAGCACTTCGCCGTTACAAGCAACGTCACCAGATATAATTTGTCCACCTACGCTTAATTTAGAGCTGAAATGGGTAGGAATGACTACTTCAGGAACTCCGGGAACTTCAGGCTCAGTGGGGATGTCAGGCTCAGTGGGGATTTCCGGTTCGGAAGGAAATTGAGATGTTATATGTAGGCTGTCGTCATTGCATCCCGCCATAAGTGCAACTGACATTACACTTACAATAAATTTGATCTTCATTCAGAAACTGCTTTGCTTTAACTTATTAAATTTATTGGAATTTTATAGCTGTAGCACGCACTTAACTAATTGATATTAATTGTTGTAACTATTAATTTGATTAATCGAATTAGGTGTTTTTTGTCAGGGTAATCCTACATATTTTGAGATGTTTTGTTGGTTATTTGAACGCAGGTTCAAGGTTGGACTCGATAGAATTGAAAGTTACAAAAAAGTCCCCGCAGGGACTTAGTCTTGACTCAAGTTTTCCATAATAGAATGGTAGAGATTATCGTAGTTTGCCTTCTCTAGTTCGTCGGCATCCATCAGTTGACGGAGTACTGAGTCGCATTGCGTAACGACACGTTTGAGCGTGTTGATGTCAGCATCTCGTGGCAGGCGCTTGGCCAGTAGTTTGACGATACTCATACTTACCGTTTGTAAAAACGGACAACGGTTGTTTATTTCAACGTATATTTTAAGCAACTCAGTGAGGGTCATCTTGTTAGCTTGAATATACTTGTGCTTACTCTCCAGCCACTGCAGTTTTTCAGTGTTGGCCTGCTGTAATTGTTTGAGCATGGTCATCTGACTGGCGTAGATGTGTTCGTTTTGCTGCCGCTTAATGCTTTCACTGCATTTTGGTATGAGCTTGTTAAATTCAGTATCAAAGCTCATTTGATTAAGTAGCCACGCAAACTGGTTAAATGGATAGAAATGCGCTAAGTCAAACTGTCGGTGTACCTGATTGAGTTTGCTAATAGCCAAACGATACTGCTGCTCTTCAAGGGCGATGTGCGCCAAAATAAGGTCGAGTTCTGCTTGAAGTTTATTCGCCTCTTTCAAACCAGAAATATGATTGTATAAACTCTTCGCTTCATTGAGACGTGCAACTTTTTCTTCGGCTGCGCAATTATGGCATGAGTAGAGAATGACACGGATCAGGTTTAGCTTTGCGAAAACGGTATTTCGGTAAGTCTCTTTGTTGATCTCCATGTAAATGCGATAGCGCTCAAGGGCATTTTGGTAATCGCCAACAGCGATACATAGATTACATATTACTAATTCACGATCTGAATTGCCGCGCACCATCTTACTCGCAAGCTCGAAGTGGCGAATAGCGGTTGGGATTTCATTATTGATCAGACTAAGGTTAGCCGCCGCAGTGCGTAACACCGTACTATTCGGCTTCGATGCTAACATTTTGTTGATCATGTTTTGTGCTGTTTTCTTTTCACCGAGGTGCATCAGCGAATTTGCTAAACCAATGGTAGCCCAATCATGGTTTTTACGGGCAAGAATACTCTCATACAGTTTTTTGGATTCGTCGTGCAAATCGAGGCGATTTAAGAATTCACCTTTAAAGCGAGCAATTGTGAAATGATACTCTGGATAGAAGGGGAGTATCTCATCACACAACGCTAGCCCTTCCTCAAACTGGTGCTTTGACTGCATTTTGTAGAGTTTATACAGCGTGTGTTTACGGTTTATTGCCGACGTCACACGCTCTTTCAACGACATCACATTAAAGGGTTTCAGCAGATAGTCGTCAGGTTTAAGTTCTACGATTGAATGTACGACGGTGGCAGAGCTCTCGCCAGTGATAAGAACAAAGACAGATTTGTCATGCAGTAATCCATGGTGTTTCATTTCTTCGAACACCTGTTTACCATTCATGCCGCGACCTAAGTTGTAATCACATAAAATAAGATCGTACGGCTCTTGTCTAGCCAGTTGGATGCTCGCTCGCGCGGTTGAACAATAGCTGATCAAGCGGTCATTAAAACCGATTTTGATCAGCATACTTTTTAGGGTCACGACAACGATCGAAGCATCATCGACGATCAATACTCTTAAACTAGAAAACGAATTCATTTACTTACTAAATTGCGCCAACTCTACGACAGACTGTATTTCCAATTTCTTGAAAATACGATTTTTATAAGTGCTCACCGTTTTTTCGCTGATCTCAAGTGTGGTAGCGACTTTTTTGTTGTTATAACCCGACAAGAGTAGATTCGCTACATTGATTTCTTGGGTTGATAGCAACTGATAAATCTTTTGAATGCTCGCTTTATCTCTATCCAGAAGGGTTGCGGCAATCGTTTTGATATATCGAGGGTTTTTACTGGCGACAAAGCAATAGTAGTTATTGTTGATAATTTCTTTTACTGCGTTGTTACCCTCAAGTAAGCACACTGATCCAACAAAGTTGGTTGAGTTTAATAGCGCAAACAATTCACTGAGTGGAATTTCGATAAAGTCCATATCGATCACGAGCAGGGTAATTGATTGAATCCTGTCGTGATGAACGAGGCTATCAATTGATTTCCATGTGTCGATTTTTGCGAATAGCCCATCTTTAGCCATCGTCTTGCTGATGGCATTAGAAGACGCTGAGTTCGGGCTCAAGACAATGGCGTTGTGCTGGCTGTTGGCTATATTTTGCGTTTGGGTTTGTGCTGTTTGGCCCACATACTCCCATAAAGCGGCGATTGGAAGTGGTTTACACGCGTGGTAGCCTTGATAGTAGTCGACACCAAGAGTAATTAAATATTGCAGGGTTTCTTCATCTTCAATGCCTTCGACGACACAATTTAGGCCGAGCGCATTTGCTAGCTGAATACACATGGCTGCGAGCTGTTGGTTGCGGTAATCAGTCGTAACATTTTTGATGAAACTACGGTCAATTTTTAGTTCTGTAAATGGCAGTAGACTTAATTGGCTTAGCGAAGCGTGCCCAGTCCCAAAATCATCAATAGATAAACAGATGCCATGCATACGCAATCGCGCGAGGTTGGCGAGAGAGTTTCGACTGTACGAATAGGCCTCGTGTTCGGTTAATTCGAGGATTAAACGCGACGGTTTAAAGTTGTAGTTATGACATAGTGCGATTAATTCATCACACATATCTTGTTCAAAGTTGGACTGGCTCAAGTTTATCGACAAGTTAATATCGCAATTGAGCAATGAAATTGCCGAGATGGCTTTTTCTGCAACCAGCCAGAACAAACGGTCAGACATATCAAGCTGGTGGATTGTGTCGAGGAAGCTGACCGGCGTCAGAACACCATACCTAGGGTGGATACAGCGAATAAGTGCTTCAACACCCACAATTTGTTTCGTCTTTGCGTCGAACTGAGGTTGATAATAGTTAGCAAACCAGCTTTGCTCAAAAGCGCTAAACACTTCTTCTTCAGTGAGTTTAATATGCTGCGCGTCTTCTGTAGATGGTTCAATACCATCGTTATATTGGGCAAAAATAGTTTTAAGTGATTCGATTGTGTGAGGTTTGTGTATGGTCGCAACAAACTTAAAACCAGCGGCAATACACATATTGCTGGTTAGTTCTATGACATCTTCTTTTACTGCGCTGTGAATTGCAATGCCAAGATTGGTTGAGATTGCTGACAAGTTGGATAGAACCTGTATACCATCCATATCAGGAAGGTTAATATCGCATATTACAAATTCGATCTGCTCGTCTTGACAGACTTCCAATGCAGTTTTGGCATCGCGTGCGATAGCGATTTGATTATAACCTAAGGCAATGAGAGACAATTTAAGCTTTGTAGCTTGAATAATGTCGTCTTCAATAATTAATATTCTCATGCTTATTGCCTTTTATTAAGCCATAAAGTGATGGTGTTTTGAATTGCAATCAACTCAGCAATTACATCAAGTTTTATTGCGTCTCGTACTGTCGTATCAGACGTGTTTTCATACTGAATTGTTAGTGTTTTCAGTGTTTCCATTTCCAATAATGCCGCAGAACCTTTAATGCGATGAATCAAGGCATTGGTATCTTTATTTTGTTCGCTTAGTAACAACACTTCTTGTGCAAAAGAGTCTAGTACGACAGTGGCCATCTCAGATTGTTCGGCTTCACTGTGTTCGTATAGCCAATTAATGTGTTCTTCAACTAGTTTGGCGCTATCGTTGCGCGTGATGTATTGCAGGAGAACTTGTCGCAGATCTTCTAGCGCATAAGGTTTATACAATACATCATTCATTCCGCTTCTCTTAGCTTTTTCAGCGACAACACGAGAATCTTCTGCAGTGCATCCAATAATAGGCAATAAACGAAGCAATGATTGCTGATTCCTGATTTCTTGAGTTAATTCAAAACCATCCATATCAGGCATATGACAATCAGTGATCACAATAGCTATTTGGTTATTCGGTCGTTGCAGGCAGTCATAAGCTGCTCGGCCATTATCGACAATAGTAAACTCGACCCCAAGCAAGGTGAGTTGCTTGCGTATAAGCATCTGATTGATGACATCATCATCGGCAACCAGCACTTTGCCAGTAGTGTTTGCAATCGCCAATGTGACTGAGCCATTTTCGCTGTGCTCAGTTGCTATAGCCTGTTGGTAGAGCTTATCAGGATAAATGTTACTCTCCGATGTTGGGTGTTTTGAATCCTGTATATAGGATTCACCACGCCACAAAGATAACCATTGCAATGCAATTGGATGTTTGATGTCATCGCAGAGACTAATATCATGTTCCACGTGATGGCTAACCAAGGGAATGGTAACAATAACGGTCGTTCCAATGGCAAGTTCACTGTATATCTCAATGTCACCATCCATAAGCTTGACCAAATTTTTGGTGATGCTCATACCCAGGCCCGTGCCACCATAACGTCGAGAAACCCCTTTATTTGCCTGCACAAAAGGTTTAAAAACACTGCTTAGCTGAGTTGGTGTCATACCACAGCCGCTATCTTTAACTGATAGAGTAAGTTGTTGTTCATCGGTTGAAATGTTCACTTCGATTCGACCTTTTTCGGTGAACTTCAGTGCATTAGACAGCAAGTTTCCGATTATCTGATTGATACGCAGTGAATCGAAGTTAGCTTCTACTATCGAGCTAGGCTGCCAATAAAAGATGAAATCCAAGCCTTTTAACTGTGCGGATGTTTCATAACTACGCAGAGTAGGGCACAACTCTTCATAGATATTGTGGCGACGAATATCTATCTGCAATTGACTTGCTTCAATTTTAGAAAAATCAAGTATTTCATTAACTTGACTCTTTAAACGATGAGCCGATTGAATGGTACTTTTGAGTAATTCAATATCTTGAGGTTCACGTAAGTTAAGTTGTAGCAATTCCATTAGGCCTAACATGGCCGCAATAGGCGTTCTTAGTTCATGGCTCACTACCGCTAAAAACTCGCTTTGTGCTTCAACTGCCTTCATCGCTCGCAAGTTAGACTGCTGCAACAATTCCTCTTTCTTTTTGTCTTCACTTACATCATCGATCACTGTCATATAGTGGGTAGAACCATGCTGCGGATGAGTGATGGTTTGATGACGAATTTGAAAATAGCGATTGGACAACGAGCACTCACAATCTGGAAATTGAAAGATGGAAGCACTGTGTTGATTCATCGCAGCTGCGGCGAAATAGCATTCGTTGTTATCATTTTGTTTTTGTGGGCAGTGGCAATTTTCTAGCTCTCGATTATATTCTTGGTTGGTAAAAACTACTTTGCCGTTGTTGTTGGTGATCAAAATCATACTAGGCATATTGTCTAGTAGCGTAGAAAGCCAACTTATTTCATTTTGCGATAGCTTGTTGATATTTTTACTGCGCTTTAAATGTCCTGCCAGAATGTAAAAGAGCAAGACAGTGCCACCAAATAATAGAGTGGACAGTGCAACAATTCCCATTAGATATGAGTTAACGGTTGCTTTGTCATAACCATAGTGAATGACCACTTTATTATGATGATCTTTTAGTATCTCGATTTCAGTAGGCGTGATGATCGATACCATTCGAGATAGCATATTGTGCAGTAATTCAGAATCTTTGCGCACAACCATAGTTAAAGGTGTGCTGAAATCCATATAGCGCGGCTTTTCTACCAAGCGGAAAAATTGCTCTCTAGCATGATTTAGATAGTTATCTATGATTGTCTTATCGACCAGCGCGTGAGTGACCTCACCATTGTTGAGTGCTTGCAGAAGCTCTTTTGTATTGGTGAAAACAGTAACTGGTTCATAAATACGAATATTGTCGATAAAATTGCACAGTACGCTGGTCGGGTCCAGAATCGCGAGTCGACGCGTTGAATAGTCTTCTCGGGTTTCTAATAAACCGTACTCAGTTGATGTATAGGGTGTCGTTGCGAGCAATAAACTCTTGTCTACATGATGCATATAGTGGCCAGGTAACAGATCAACAATGCCTTCAGCAAGCATCTGCTCAACATTACGACCGTTGGCCGGTACGTATTCAAAGTTGAATAGTGTTTTCTTTTCTAATAGTTGAAGCAGATCGTGGACATAACCTTTTACTTGCCCGGTGTTCGGTTCCAAATATGATAATGGGTATGCTTTGGACGCGATGGTATAGCGAATGGTCTTGCTCTGCTGCTGGTTTTGCAAGAGCTTCCATTGAGCTTGCTCATTGAGTAGATGAATATTCGATAATTTTGCCGCTTTGAACGCGAGGTTATTCTCGTCTATAACTTGATTTATTGATGCTTTGAGCTCCGGACGGTCCTTGGCTAACATGACACCAATATCTACTTTGCCAATATTCCTATCTAAGATGACCTTACCATTGGAGAGAATGGGGTCATTAATATACTGCTCAACTTCCATGACAGTAGTCAGGGTCGCATCAGCCTCACCTTGCTTTACCAATTGAGCAAGTAAGCTGATATTGTGCGACGAGGTGATTTTTTTAGCGCCTAAGTGTTTTGCTACATCGCAATCAAGTCCGCCTTCCACACAAACCCATTCCCATTCTGAAAACGGCAAATCAGATAGCGCTTTGTCACGCAGCCAAATAATTTTTTTCAATGAGATAAGAGAGCGGCTAAACGCGAAGTGTTTTTTTCTCGATTTGGTTTTTACAAAGCCGAAAGCGGCATCGATCTGATGTGCATCGAGAGCTTGATAGATATCATCAAACGAGTCGTATCCTCGATAAACGAGTTTAGTGCCCATGCTTTCAGCTAGGCCACTCATCAAAGAGTGATAGAGCCCAGAAGGATTATTGACGCCCCCCCAATACGGAGCCCACTTTTCAGAGGGCATACCAACAACCAATTCTTGAGGTTGTGTTGCGGACGCAAAACTATTAGCTGAAATAAAAATTGTATTAAAGAAAACAAGTAGGGTTAATACAAATATAGGCACTGGCGAGCTGTTTCTGGTAGGAAATGAGGCGGCGATTTTATCAGCATTATTGGCAGTGTCAAAAAAAAATATAAACCTATATAAAACCCATTAATTTCAATAATTTATGTTGTAGGAAATTTCTTACTTAAGTGTTGTTGTAGTGAGGTTTTGGATTAGGGAAAATATTTTGAGCTGGTAATATTTTGCTCGATTTTTAAGACAGATGTTGAAACCATTCTGAAATGAAGTCAATAAACACACGTATGCGCTTAGGTTGATAACGGTCTTTATGGAAAATAGCAGAAAAAGGCACGCTATTTATACGCCATAGTGGCATGACGGGAATGAGTTCTCCACGATTGATTTCGGCCTCGCAGTACACTTTGGGCACACGAATAAGGCCATTGCCAAGCTGACACGCTTTGATCAGTGCGCGGCCATTTTTACAAGTTAGCTTTCCTTTTACATGAATATCGTAGTGTTTGCTCGGCTCGAGCGCGCTAACAAAACTCCACTTAGTGACTGAGCCAGTAAGCGAGCGATGATCGGCGAGTTCGCGTGGATGGGTGGGTTCTCCGTATTTTTTTACGTATTCGGGACTGGCAAGCGTCACCATTTCGATGGTCATAAGGCGTCTGGCGATAAATCCCGCATCTTCGAGATCTCCCATACGAAACGCAACATCAAATTGATCTTCAATTAAATCGATCCTCGGACTAGAGAAATCGAGATCGACGGTGATTTGAGGGTAAATCTGCATGAATTCAGCGATTGCTTGCGCCACCAATTCTTCACCTAAATATCCTCCGACGCAATTGACTCGAATTAAGCCTTGTACTTTCTTTGTATCATCGACGGCAGCGACCAAAGCTTGGTCAATCAGTTGTAAAGCGGATTCGCATTGATGAAAGAAATGTTGTCCAGCTTGCGTCAGACGTAAAGTGCGGGTGGTACGTGTAAGTAGAGTTACGCCCATCTGTTTTTCAAGCGCACTAATTTGGCGAGAAACATGCGAACGCGACACTTCCAGCGCTTCTGCGGCTTTGGTGAAGTTACCAAGTTTGGCGATCAAAACGAAGGAGCGAATATCTGCTAGATTTACATTGTTTAGCATTGCTAAGTCTCAGAAATTTTTATGAAGTATGGCAGATTGTTGCTGCTGTGCAACAGTGTTTGAACTTAAATGCTATATATCAACTATCAATCGCTCAGTAACATCTACCTATCGCCGCAGTATCGCTTCGGCTAAGCAAATAATGATTGGAGAGAACCATGAAAAAATTAGTTGTTATCACAGGTGCAAGTTCAGGTATTGGTGAGGCGATTGCACGTCGTCTAAATGCAGCCGGTCATCCTTTATTGTTGATTGCTCGCCGTGTAGAACGTCTACAAGCGCTTAATCTAGAGAACACGCTATGTGAAAAAGTAGACGTACTAGATAAGGCATCTTTTGAAGCGGCGATTGCAAAAGCTGAACAGCAATACGGTCCTACTGACTGTATCGTTAATAATGCTGGCGTGATGCTACTCAGTGAACTTGATGTCCAAGATCCTTCCGAATGGAAGCGTATGTTCGATGTCAATGTGATTGGTTTAATGAACGGTATGCAAGCTGTTCTTGCGCCAATGAAGGAGCGTCGTAGCGGTACTATCATCAACATCAGTTCCGTTGCGGGTCGTAAGACGTTCCCTAACCATGCTGCCTACTGCGGAACTAAATTTGCAGTACATGCCATCTCTGAAAATGTACGTGAAGAAGTGGCTAATTTTGATGTGCGTGTGACGACGATTGCCCCTGGTGCAGTTGAAACTGAATTGTTGTCTCACACTTCATCTGATGCAATTAAATCTGGTTACAATGACTGGAAAGAGGACATGGGCGGAGTATTAGCCTCTGATGATATCGCTCGAGCAGTTGAATATGCTTATAACCAACCACAAGGTGTGTGTGTGAGAGAAATCGTCATTGCGCCTACTCGTCAACAACCTTAATGATACGTTGTTTATAAGTCACAACCCCCTCTTTGTAGGGGGTTGTTTGTTTTTTAAGCATGTTAAATATTCGAAGTTTCGGGATGAGGTCTGGTGAGGGTTTTAGGGTACTTATCTATCGTGTGATGCGTTTCGCAATTGCAAAATCTATTCTTGTTGATTCTGTTATGTCTGTACTTTGTTGTAAGGGTAATGTTAATTAATTATTCCTATATGTGGTATAACGTGCTAGCAAAAGTTAACTTTTTAGATTAATTGGCAGTTAAAGCTATCCGTTTAACTAATCGCCATTAATTATGTTATCTATTTAATCATTGTTGGATTTATTTGCTGTTTATTAATCAAAAGGGAAGAATTATTCTTTTTTTTAATACATTTTAATGGCAAATCACTTCGATGATTGATAATGTGTGCGCAACATCTGTATATTTTTAGAGTAATCTGCTGACAATGTGAGCGAGGTCACTTTAAATCACTGCCGTTCAGTAATCATACAGAGTAGTCATGGATGCAAATAAAAAACTTGGAGTTTTACGCATGTATAAGAATAAAATCACTCAAGCCCTTCTTCTAGGTGCTGGTCTGGCAATGGCCTCTACTGCAACTCTAGCCGCTGAAGTTCCAGCTGGCGTTAAACTAGCCGATAAACAAGAACTCGTTCGCGGTAATGGTACTGAAGTTGCGACAATCGACCCGCACAAATCTCAAGGTGTACCTGAATCACATGTTATTCGTGATCTTCTAGAAGGTCTGGTGAGCCAAGACGCTGATGGTAATACTATTCCTGGTGTTGCTGAGCGTTGGGAAACTTCTGACAACAAAACTTTTACTTTCTACCTACGTGAAGATGCGAAATGGTCTAATGGCGATCCTGTTGTCGCGGAAGATTTCGTTTACAGCTTCCAACGTGCAGTTGATCCGAATACCGCGTCTCCTTACTCTTGGTATATGGAATACACCAAGATGAAGAACGCTAAAGCGATCATCGCTGGTGAAGCAGACAAGTCTACATTGGGTGTGAAAGCACTAGATGACCGCACCTTAGTGGTAGAACTAGATTCTGCAGTGCCTTACTTCGTAATGATGATGGGACACACTACAACTAAACCAGTGCACAAGGCGACAGTTGAAAAGTATGGTGATCAATGGACAAAACCAGAAAACTTCGTTGGTAACGGTGCGTTTGTTGTAGATAAGTGGGTTGTAAACGAGCGTCTTGTTCTTAAGCGTAACGGTCAATACTGGAATGATGATAAGACTGTTCTAAATAAAGTGACATTCTTGCCGATCGAAAACCAAGTATCGGAAATGAACCGCTTCCTAGCGGGTGAGATTGATTTTACTAACGAACTACCGTTAGAGCACTACAAGCGTCTAACCAAAGAGCATCCAGAATCAGTATCAGTAGTAGGCAACCTATGTACTTACTACTACCTATTTAATACTAAGAAAGCGCCGTTTGATGATGTTCGTGTGCGTCAAGCAATCTCATACACGATTGACCGCAACATCGTTGCGAACGCGATCATGGGCCAAGGTCAAAAACCAGCTTACTTCTTGACGCCTGAAATTACGGCGGGATTTGAGCCAGAAATGCCGATGTACGGCAAAATGTCGCAAAAAGAACGTAATGCGGAAGCTCAACGTTTGCTTGAAGAAGCTGGCTACGGCAAAGATAACCCACTTAACTTCTCTCTACTATACAACACATCAGAAAACCACAAGAAAGTAGCGGTTGCGCTAGGTTCTATGTGGAAGAAATCTCTAGGTGTGAACGTAACGCTTGAGAACCAAGAGTGGAAAACATACCTATCAACGAAAGACTCAGGTGACTTCCAAGTGGCTCGTGCGGGTTGGTGTGGCGATTACAATGAAGCGTCTTCTTTCCTAACACTAATGAAGAGTGGTAACACGACAGGTGGTATCCACTACGACAGCAAAGCGTACGATGATCTAATGGAAAAAGCGATCACTTCTAAGTCTGAAGCAGAGCGTACTGCGCTGTATGCAGAAGCTGAGAAATTGATGGCGAAAGATATGCCAATCGCGCCTATTTACCAATACGTGAAATCACGTCTGCTTTCTCCAAAAGTTGGTGGCTTCCCAGCTAACAACCCAGAAGAGAAAATCTACTCTAAAGATCTATACATTATCGAGTAATGACTCGAAACAAATAGAACTATAACAATAATGACGCTGCGCGTGAGAAATCACGCGTAGGGTCTTCTTATATTTAATTGTCACAGACTGAAAGAGTGAGTTTATGCTTAAATTCATCGCTAAAAGGATATTTGAGGCGATCCCAACGATGTTGGTTTTGATCACCGTATCTTTCTTTCTCATGCGTTTCGCTCCGGGTAATCCGTTTTCGAGCGAGCGTCCTTTACCACCTGAAGTAATGGCGAATATCGAAGCCAAATACGGCTTAGATAAGCCAGTGTCAGAGCAATACTTCACATACTTAACCAATGTTATCCAAGGTGACTTTGGACCGTCATTCAAATACTTAGATTACTCGGTAAATGAGTTAATCTCAGTGGCGCTGCCGGTTTCTGCTAAAGTGGGTGCAATCGCATTTATCTTTACTGTTATCTTAGGGGTAACCGTCGGGACTATAGCGGCATTAAGGCAAAATACCTGGATTGATTACGCCGTTATGTCGACCGCAATGCTCGGGGTAGTGTTGCCTTCATTCGTGCTGGCTCCGGCACTCATCTATATTTTCTCGCTTAACTTAAAGTGGCTGCCCGCGGGTGGTTGGCTTGATGGTTCATGGCAGTATCTGATTTTGCCCGTTATCGCGATGTCGCTACTCTACGTGGCTACGTTTGCTCGTATCACGCGAGGCTCAATGATCGAAACGTTGAACAGTAACTTCATTCGTACTGCTCGAGCTAAGGGATTAAGTTACCGTTACATCGTTATTAAACATGCACTAAAGCCTGCTTTGCTTCCTGTTGTGTCATACATGGGCCCAGCCTTTGTTGGCATCATCACCGGTTCGGTTGTGGTCGAGACCATTTTCGGTCTGCCTGGTATTGGTAAGCTGTTTGTTAACGCTGCCTTTAACCGCGACTACTCGCTAGTAATGGGTGTAACCATTTTGATTGGTTTCCTATTCATCTTGTTCAACGCTGTCGTTGATATCTTACTAGCTATGATCGATCCGAAGATTCGCTACTAACAGGGACGTATGGTTATGTTAACGAAAAAAGAAAACCTTGAAGCGATCGAGAAATTCTCAGAGAACCTAGAAATCGAAGGTCGTAGTTTGTGGCAAGATGCACGCATCCGTTTTATGCGCAATAAAGCGGCGATGGTGAGCTTGTTTATTCTAACGCTTATGACATTGGCTGTGATTTTTCTGCCAATGGTGGCGCCGTATGCTTTTGATGATACTGATTGGTACGCAATGCACGTAGGCCCAAATGCTGAACACTGGTTTGGTACCGATTCGCTTGGTCGCGACTTGTACGTACGTACTCTCATTGGTGGTCGTATTTCATTGATGGTTGGCGTAATGGGCGCGTTAGTAGCGGTATTGATTGGTACGCTTTACGGTGCGGCTTCTGGCTTTATCGGCGGTAAAGTTGACCGCATTATGATGCGTATTCTAGAGATATTATACGCTGTACCGTTTATGTTCTTAGTTATCGTGCTAGTGACGTTCTTCGGTCGTAATATCGTACTGATTTTCGTCGCAATCGGTGCGATTGCATGGCTAGATATGGCGCGTATTGTACGTGGTCAAACACTCAGCTTACGCAGCAAAGAGTTTATCGAAGCGGCACACGTTTCTGGTGTAAGTAATTGGAAGATCATCACTCGTCATATCGTGCCAAACGTATTGGGTATTGTTGCGGTTTACTCAACGCTGCTTATTCCAAGTATGATTTTGACTGAATCTTTCCTTTCATTCCTTGGTCTTGGTGTTCAAGAGCCTATGACAAGTTGGGGCGCGCTTTTACAAGAAGGTGCACAGACAATGGAAGTAGCAATCTGGCAGTTGGCTTTCCCTGCTCTGTTTATGGTTGTGACGCTATTCTGCTTCAACTATGTAGGTGACGGCTTGCGCGATGCGCTTGATCCAAAAGACAGATAATTAAAATAAAGATTAAGGAAGCAATGATGAGCTTATTAGATGTCAAAGATCTGCGCGTCGAATTCACCACTCAAGATGGGATCGTAACCGCAGTAAACGATTTGAATTTCTCTCTAAACCAAGGCGAAACTTTAGGTATCGTTGGTGAGTCAGGTTCAGGTAAATCACAAACGGTTTTCTCTATCATGGGTCTGCTGGCTAAAAACGGTAAGATCTCTGGTAGCGCTAAGTTTGAAGGTAAAGAGATCCTCAATCTGCCGGAAAAAGAACTCAACAAAGTTCGTGCTGAACAGATTGCGATGATCTTCCAAGACCCAATGACTTCGTTAAACCCATACATGAAAGTTAGTGATCAGCTAATGGAAGTGTTAATGCTGCACAAAGGCATGGGTAAAGCAGAAGCATTTGAAGAGTCAGTGCGCATGCTGGAAGCGGTAAAAATTCCAGAAGCGCGTAAGCGTATCACTATGTACCCGCATGAGTTTTCAGGCGGTATGCGTCAGCGTGTAATGATCGCGATGGCGCTGTTATGTCGCCCGAAACTGCTGATTGCAGATGAACCAACCACCGCACTAGATGTTACCGTTCAGGCGCAAATTATGGATTTGTTGAATGAGCTAAAACGCGAATTCAACACGGCTATCATCATGATCACTCACGATTTGGGTGTGGTTGCGGGCTCATGTGACAAAGTACTTGTGATGTATGCTGGACGTACCATGGAGTACGGCACAGTAGACGAAATTTTCTACAAACCAAGCCACCCTTACGCGGAAGGTTTATTAAAAGCGATTCCTCGTTTGGATACCGAAGGTGAAATTCTACCTACCATTCCAGGCAACCCACCAAACCTATTGCGTTTGCCACCTGGTTGCCCATACCAAGAGCGCTGTCATCGTGCCTTGGATCGTTGTAAGCGTGAAGCGCCAACTCTGTTGCCATTTGGTGATGGTCGCCAACGTGCTTGTTTTTCTGAATGGGAGGCTTGGAGCAAATGAGTATCGATAAAAAATTACTGCTAGATGTAAAAGAGCTGAAAGTTCACTTTAGCATTGCCGCTAAGTCTGCTTGGCCTTGGAGCAAACCATCAAACCTTAAAGCGGTAGATGGTGTGAACGTGCGCCTATTTGAAGGCGAGACTCTAGGTGTGGTTGGCGAGTCGGGTTGTGGCAAGTCAACGTTTGCACGCGCGATTATTGGTCTGGTTGAAGCAACGGATGGTGAAGTTGTTTGGTTAGGTCAAGACCTAACCAAAATGAAGGACGTTCAACGCCGTGAAACTCGTAAAGAGATTCAAATGATCTTCCAAGACCCGTTGGCATCATTGAACCCACGTATGACGGTAGGCGATATCATTGCTGAACCTTTGGAGACTTTTTACCCAGAGCTTTCTAAGCAAGAAGTGAAAGATCGTGTTAAAGAGATGATGACCAAGGTGGGCCTACTACCGAACGTGATTAACCGCTACCCACACGAATTCTCTGGTGGCCAGTGTCAGCGTATTGGTATTGCGCGCGCGTTGATCTTAAAACCTAAGATGATCATTTGTGATGAACCGGTATCTGCTCTTGATGTATCGATTCAAGCTCAAGTGGTTAACTTACTTAAAGAACTGCAAAAAGAGCTAGGTCTATCTTTGGTCTTTATTGCTCACGATTTGTCAGTGGTTAAGCATATTTCGGATCGTGTATTGGTGATGTACTTGGGCAATGCAGTTGAGCTAGGTGAATCGGAAGCGTTATTTGCGGATCCTAAACATCCATATACGCGTGCGTTGATGTCTGCGGTGCCAATTCCTGACCCGGCGATTGAGCGTAAGAAGACGATTCAGATGTTGGAGGGCGATTTGCCATCACCAATTAATCCACCTTCTGGTTGTGTATTCCGCACTCGTTGCCCTGAAGCGACGCAATCTTGCGCACAAACTAAACCGACTATCCAAGGCTCTGATGTTCATGCAGTATCTTGCTTAAACGTCAGCATTTAATCTTATTCAGCCTGTGACAGGCCAGAGCGCGGTTGATTCATAAGCCGCGCTTTTTTTATTTGCTAGCTTTATAGACGAATTGCAATAAAAATTGATTAATATCAGACAGATTCACCATCGTTTTGTTGAATTAATCGTTTGCATACTATCTAATGCTGCTCGGCGTAATCCTGCGTCATGACACATTGATAGTATGTTAACGTAAAATGAAAAAATCACTTGTTTCAGTAGCCGCTTTTGGCCTTATCGCATCATCTCCAGTATTTGCTTCAACCACTCTGAATGTTTACAACTGGTCTGAATACCTACCTCAATCGATTATCGAAGACTTTACCGAGCAAACGGGTATTAAAGTCAACTACGCAACTTTTGAAAGTAACGAAACCATGTACGCTAAGCTAAAATTGCTTAATGGTAAGGGTTTTGATGTGGTGGTCCCATCGACTTACTACGTGAGTAAGCTTGCGAATGATGGCTTGTTGCACAAACTTGATAAATCCAAAATCAAGCAGTTTGCCGAGTTAGATTCGACTATCTTGAACCAAAGTTTTGACCCTAATAATAACTACTCACTACCATACATGTGGGGCAGTACTGCGATTGCGTATAATGCGGATGTTATTGAGGGTAGCCACTTAAAAAGCTGGGCAGATCTTTGGAACAGCGAGTACGCTGGGCAATTATTGCTTACCGATGATGTTCGTGACGTGATGGGCATGGCACTGATGATTGATGGTCATAGTGTAAACTCTCAAGATGCCGCAGAACTGAAACAGGCTTTCGAACGTTTACAGAAAATCAAACCGAATGTAACCGTATTCAACTCAGATGCGCCGCATGTACCGCTGGTCACCGGTGAAGTGAATGTGGGCATGCAGTGGAATGGTACGGCATACCGAGCACAAAACGAAAACCCTTCAATTCGTTTCGTATATCCTTCTGAAGGGGCCATCTTCTGGATGGACAATATTGTCATTCCAAAGCACGCAGAGAACAAACAAGCGGCTTATCAGTTTATTAACTTTTTGCTTGAGCCAGAAAACCAAGCCACTATCGTAAAAGAGATTGGTTATGCAGTACCGAACCTGCAGGCGCTAGAGTTTTTGCCACCACAAATTCGTGATAGCCAAATCATTTTCCCACCGGCAGACGTAAAACAAAAAGGTCAATTTTTAGGTAGCGTTGGTGAGGCGGTAAGCCAATACGAGCGCTACTGGATGGAGCTAAAGAAATAGTGAAAGTCATTTATACCGAAAAACAACGTCTTCATCGCGTTAAGTATGAGTTCCTGTCAGGTGAACCAACACCGTGTTTCGAAAAGCCAGAGCGTGCAGATATGGTACTGAATGCTTTGCAAGAGCATGGTGGCTTTACGGTGTGTGAACCGAAAAGTTATGGCACGCGCCCGATGCAATGGGTACATACTGAAGATTATGTTGAGTTTTTACAGTCGGCATGGTCTGAGTGGGAAGAGCGCTTTGGTAGTGAACATGATGCTTCTCCTTACTGTTTCGTGAGCCCGCGTTACCTGCGCCATCGCATTCCAAAGGATATTGAAGGCAAGCTAGGTTATTACAGCTTTGACATGACCGCTGCGATCACCAAAACCAGTTGGCAAGCGATTGAAGCCGCATCTGATTGCGCATTAACCGGTGCTGAGCTGCTGATTAACGGCGAGCACTCTGCTTTTGCGCTGTGTCGTCCACCGGGTCACCACGCTGCTCCTGACATGATGGGTGGTTATTGCTACATCAACAATGCTGCAATTGCGGCAGAGTCTTTACGTCGCAATGGTAAAGATAAAGTGGCGATTCTAGATTTGGATTACCACCACGGTAATGGTACGCAAAGCATCTTTTATGATCGTGATGATGTGCTGTTTGTTTCGATTCACGGTGACCCAGATTACGACTACCCGCACTATTTAGGTTTTGCTGATGAAGTAGGCGAGGGGAAAGGTAAAGGCTACAACCTTAACTTACCATTGCCACAAGGCAAAACAGACTGGTCGCTTTATGAGCCTGCTTTGCACACAGCATTGAACAAGATCAAAGCTTTTGGTGCTCAGGCATTAGTCATTTCTTTGGGGATGGATACTTACGAGCATGACCCAATTAGCTACTTCAAGCTAAAACGTGCGGATTACCAAGCAATTGGTACCCAATTGGGGCAATTAGGCATCCCAACACTCTTTGTGTTTGAAGGTGGCTATGCTGTTGATGACCTCGGTTATAATACGGTTGCCGTGCTTGATGGCTTTATGAGCTGATATTGAAACGCCCACTTTGTTGGGCGTTTTTTTGTTTCGTTAGAAAATTTTGAATGTGTTGTGCAACTTATTCTGCTTAACTCGCACACGCTAGCCTTTATACTAATCAAAACACTTAAGGGGAGACGGTTATGGGCAAGTTAGTTGACGGCGTATGGCACGATGTTTGGTATGAAACGAAAACCAGTGGTGGCAAGTTTGTGCGTGAAGACGCGGGTTTTCGTGATTGGATTGAAAATAAACCAGATGCCAAGTTTCAGCCTGAGAGTGGGCGCTATCACCTCTACGTTTCTTTAGCTTGCCCGTGGGCACACCGCACTTTGATTTTTCGCTCCCTTAAGGGGCTTGAAGAGCATATTGATGTGACAGTAGTGTGTCCTGATATGCTTGCTGAAGGCTGGCAAATGGGCTTACCTGAACCACTGTTTGGTCACAAGCGCCTGCATCAAATTTATACTCAAGCGAAAGGCGATTACACTGGTAGAGTCACGGTGCCGGTCTTGTGGGATAAAAAGCACAACACAATCGTCAGCAATGAGTCTTCTGAAATTATTCGTATGTTCAACAGTGAGTTCAACCAACTGACGGATAATAATCTTGATTTTTACCCTGAGCACTTGCGTTCGCTAATCGATGAGTGGAACGACTTTATCTACCCTAACATTAACAATGGCGTTTACCGCTGCGGTTTTGCCACTTCTCAAGAAGCGTATGAAGAAGCCTATGAAAACTTGTTTGCGGCATTGGATAGAGTAGAGCGTCATCTTGAGACCCATCGTTTTCTTGCAGGTAATGAAATTACCGAAGCTGACTGGCGTTTGTTCACCACGTTAGTGCGTTTTGACGCCGTTTATGTTGGGCATTTTAAATGCAATAAGCAGCGAATTGCGGATTATCTCCACTTGCAAGGTTACTTAAAAGAGCTCTATCAAATAGAAGGGATCCGTCAGACAACCGATTTCTATCATATTAAACGCCACTATTACTTTAGCCATACCGGTATCAACCCAACTCAAGTGGTCCCTCTCGGTCCTGAGTTGGACCTAGATTCACCCCATCAAAGAAACCACATTTAAATTGACTAGAAAGCCTCGCCATTGCGAGGCTTTTGTTTACCACTAAAAAATATGCCTTCAATTCTTTTAACAATTTGAAAACATTACTCAAACCACAATTTTGTTTATTTAATGAATGAAATATCTTTAAAATGTGAATCCTTTCCAAAAATAACATGTAAGTGTTTTTTAATAGAGTTACAATTGAGACGAAAAGACTAATTAAAATACCAAAAAACTCAATTGCTTGCTCATGCTGCCATCTAAGCGTTACCACGCTGGTTTTACTCTAGTGGAGTTGGTCGCAACCGTTATCCTGCTTTCTGTATTGGGGGTTGTTGCGTACACGAAATTCCCCTCTTTTTCTGGTTTTACCGTACCAGCGTATTGTGCTGCCGCTAAATCAGCGATTCGTCGTGTGCAAACACAAGCGATGAACGATGTGACTTCTACTTCACCTTATATGGTGATTGTGAACCCAACCAATATTGAGTGGAAAAACGATACTCTGGCCCTTAATCAATCACTGGATTGCGTAGGTTCTCGATGCAGCAATTTGGTCGAAATTAGCGATGCCGATGTAAAGCGTGGTATTCGTTTTGCAGCACAACAAGTGACGTTTGACTCATTAGGCCGCAGTATCACTTCGGATGGTACTGGCACGCAAACTATCAAGATCAATATTGATAACCTGCAAGGTAGCAATAAAGAAATAGTGATTTACAACGAGGGCTACGTTGATGGTTGTGACTAAAGTCAAAGGCTTCACTCTGATTGAGAACGTTATGGCCATCACCCTCGCAGGCTTTTTGATGTTGGCTTTTTCGTCTCTACTTGCCCCCGCATCCAAGCAAACTGCAGATGCACTCACACAGCAACGCGCTTCACAAGTGGCGACTTGGTTATTACAAGAAATGTACTCGCGAGAGTTTGATGAAGTGAACATCAGTCACGTTGAGCGGTGTGGAAGTGTTGCCTTAGCCTGCACTGCGCAATTAGGTCTAGAGATTGGTGAGACTGCTCGTGATGATTTCGACGATTACGATACAAAAGGGCAAGCTTTGTCGATTGCTGACTTTGGCTTGGGTACCAGTGGGCCATTTGATGGCTTTCTTGCCACGGTAACGGTGCGCTATGCCAATGATGATTTTGAAGCGTTACCTGAAAATAGTGCGCCTACACCGATGAAAAAAGTGACCGTTGCTATTCAGCGTGGTGTAAACGGTGAGCCCCTAGTTTTCAATGCGTTTCGGAGTAACTACTGATGAAAATCAAAGGGTTTACTCTGATTGAAATGGTGGTGAGCATTACCATCTTAGGTATTGTCTCAATAGGGCTAATGAATTTCGGTTTGCTGAGCAGTTCGATATTTGTAGAAAATAAGTATCGTTTGGAAGCATTAGAAGAAGCTCGTTTTGCGCTGGCACGCTTTGCTAGAGAACTTGCGAATACAGTGCCACTTAGCCCAAGAGTATTGGACAGTGGTAGTTGCCTTGAATACCTTCCTCTACTTTATGTTGGTGAGTTTGTACCGGAGCAAGTGGTACTTAATAGTAATGCCACTGAAACAGAGTTTCCTTTAGCGCACCCATTGGGTAATGAATTATCGGTATGCTTGAATGATCCGAATAAACCCTGTTTAGTCAGCATCTATCCACGTGCTGCAACTGATCTTTATTCCGGTGCAAATCAGGAAAGACAAATCTATACGCTTAAGTCTTATAGCAACAATTCCATCACGGTTAAGGAAGGGCTAACACGCCTACCCCTAACACCATCCAATCGATTGTTTATCTATCAACCTTTTGCTCGCCAGATGTGCGTGAAAAATGGGCAGCTGAGTTACTTCCCGAGTTATGACCTTTCTTTTGCTGGCCTTGGAGTGGCAAATTCTCGGCCTTCGGTGCCAATGGCGAAAGGATTGATGCAAGCACAAGATGTTTTTTCGCTTGGATTCAATGGAACCTACTCAAGTACCGTGAATCTACGATTTTCACTGGTGGTCAATAATGGCAAAGAATCTGTGGAGTTTATGCAAAATGCGCAAGTTCTCAATGGCCAGTAAAACTCAGCAGGGCAGTGCCTTAATCGTCATTCTTTTTGTGATGGTAATCGGGACGTTCTTTGCCGCGCAGTTGATCAATATGAATAAGCAATCAGCCCAAGCCAACACCTACGAGATTTTGAGCACCAGAGCCTATTGGGCGTCTCGTTCTCTCGCTGAACGTCTGGTTTATGAGTTAGTGCCTGTAGAAGGAGCTCGTTCGAATACTTGTCTGCCAAGCTATCATCTTGCTGCGTTTCCAAGTTGCAAAATAGAGGCGTCATGTGTGCCAAATGGTGATGCAACGGTCGTCACATCCACCGCAATATGCTCCGAGCAAGCGTATCGTGTTAGCCGTCGATTTGAAGTAGAGGTAAGGCCATGAAAAACAGTTGGATTTTATTTGTTTTAGCGTTGCTTTTTTCATCGAGTACATTGGCGGATAGTGATGGTGACGTGCGAGGCTTTGTATTTGAACACTACAATTATGGTGGCGTTCCTCATGAGTTCAACCCAGCTTATGGGATGTCGGCGATGTCTCGTAAGTCAATAAAAGTTCGATTGACGCGAACAACGTCCCCTCATTACGTTTATGTCACTTCTACCGGACATGATGGTTATTTTGATTTTGATGACATTCCTAATGGGACTTACCGACTGGATTTACCGGGGCGCGGCACTGGGTCGCAAGACTTAGATGGTGATCTGTACTCGGAGCGTGGTGATTGCAACCCATGTTTACCTGTGCGTGTTTATCCATCGGTGAGTGAGAAGTATGAGCGTGAAGTGGTCGTTAGAGGGCATGATGTTGATGCCAGTATCGGTTTTAGCTACAGCGTAGTGAGTAACCATCATGACTCTGGTGTGGGTACACTGCGCCAGTTTCTGATCAATACAGCGCACTTAACCACAGGTCGTCACAACACTTACATTCGTAAAGAGTACCTGCGTCAAGAGCACCATACCTTTGGTGTCGACAACGCCATATTCAAGAATCAAGTGAATGACATTGTATTGCAATCACCTCTGCATGTTGATGACGTCAGTCGTACTTATATTGATGCGAGGGTTTTGCTTGGTAATGGCCGCCCGTTGAACATTCGTAATGGCCGCACGAACCCGTTAGATGATGAATTTGGTATTGAAATAGCGAATAGCGACAATATTCGCGTTGCTGGAATTAATTGGAGTTACTTTGTTGACGCTATTTATTTGAATAGAAGTGACAAGATTGAAATTGTTGACAATAGCTTCAACCATACTCGAGATTCAGGCCTCAAACTTGAAAGGAGTGATGACAACACTATCTCGCGTAATATATTCAATGATACCGTTAACTATGAAACGGCGCCATTCGAGGACGCCGCACTGTTTGTCTATAGCGGTTCAAATAACACGATAGAAAATAACGCGTTTTATGACACCGGTACGGGTGGAGAGATCGCAGGCAATGCTTACCCTGTTGCTTCCGCTGTGCGAATTTACGAAGGCTTTAACAACCGAATTAGTCAAAATACTTTCTCTAATACAAGTGGTTTGGCGATTGACTTGCGCATGACGCAAATGATTGGTCACCATTCTCCGAATGATCAGCAATACCTTTGGTCGGGTTCTATCAGTAACCGTGGTATTGACTATCCAATCTTACAAAGTGTTTCAACCCAAGGCACCGCGGAGGGTAGCGTAACACTTAATGATATCAACGCTCACTATGCTTTGTGTGATCAGAATCTCGATGATCTCACGGTGGAGCTCTATAAAGCCGACGGTAAAGCGAGTAATCACACCCTTGAAGGTACGGCGTTTTTAGGAAGTTGCCGTTTAGACAACAGTGGCCAGATTGATGGTTGTCGTTTGGATACTTCTCGCTTCAAAGAAGGGGATCTAATTACGTCCATTACCATCGATAAATGTGGTAACACTTCAGAAATGGGTCAAACTGTGACCGCTGGTGGCGGTGGCAACTATGACTATGGTGATGCGCCAAATCAAGATCTACTTACTGGCTGGGATGAGGCTCGTTATCCAGTACTTAAAAGCGATAATGGGGCCCGTCACGTTGTCGTAGCGGATACCTGCCTTCTGCCTTTGGGAGCGAATGATTGCGCATTTCACGTTGACACGGAACCCGATGGTCAGCCATCTCGCTATGCGACGGCAGAAGAAGAGGATGATGGCATCACGATCAATCCCAATACCAGTGGTGTCAATCAATCATCAATGCGAGTGTTGATGACGGGATATCTAGATCCAAATGGTCGTGAACAGCGCGTTGCTAATCAGATTGGTGTAAGAGCTTCTAAAGCCGGTTATGTCTCTATTTGGTTAGATAAAAATCAAGATGGCAGTTGGCAAGGGTTTGAGCGAAACCGTCAATTCGTATCGGAAAAAATTGTTGATGGAGTAGCGGTAAATAAAGGCGATAACCTAATCAATAATATTTATCTTTCTGCTTATGATGTACATGGCGAGAGCTTCTTGCGCGTGCGTTATTCCACGGACAGAGACGCGATTACTGAACCGACGGGACTCGCACCTGATGGAGAAGTTGAAGACTACCAAGTTTGGCTTGCTGCACCGTCATTGGAGGTAGCCGGCTGTGAAGCTGGGCTGCAAAACGGCTCGTTTGAGCACTTTTACACAGAGCGCGATCATAACAGTTGGGATACACCGGAAAGCTCGGTTGCCGGTTGGTCTGTGCAGCAGCTCGATCCCAAAGCTAATCCACAAGATTATACGCCACCACAAGCGCGCCGAAACCATATCGAATTTAACCGATACAACTATTATGTGAACCGCGCATCTTTCGATGGTACAGAGCATGTGGCTGAGATTAACGTCTATAACCCAACCATGATGTACCAAGATATTGTGACCAAGCCGGGAGATAAGATTCGCTGGTCTTTTGATTACTCCAACCGCACGGTTCCCAATAGTCGAGAGAACGATCAAATATCGTTGTTATTTGGTAGCCCGAACAGTGATCTCGTCGTCGACCAGACTATTGATGGGCAAGATCGATGGGTCAACCATACCGGTGTTTACACGGTTCCTGCAGATCAGTTCGTCACTCGTATTGCTTTTAAAGCCAATAAACCGTTAACAAGTTCTGCTGGTAACATCCTTGATAATGCCAAATTTGGTTGTGAAATTGGTTATGATTACGGTGATTTACCGAGTCGTTACAGTCAAGAGCTTGATGTGGGCTATCACGTCGTGCCGAATCTCTATATTGGCGATGAAGCGCCCGACGTAGAGCGTATCGCTCAAAGTTCAGAATATGCCAAAGGTGACGACCAGCATGGATTTAGTGATGAGTTAACATTTAGTGGGCCTGTTATGGTTACTCGTTATCAAGATGTTGAGATTAGTGATATCACTGTCTTTAATTCAACGGGAAAACCCGCTTTATTAAAAGCTTGGATAGATTTCGATGGCAACGGAAAGATGGATAATGATGAGCTCGCGACGCCACTCACTATTCAATCAAAACCGACGTCCCAATTGGTGACTTTAAGTTGGACAGGCAGTAAAGATTGGGCATCTCGTATCAACCAAACTTTTTTGCGTATCGCGTTATCTCAATCGAATCAAGATTCAGAAGATGGTGAGGTTGAAGACCATTTAGTCTATATCATCAACCATGATTTGATGCCAGAGCCAGGCCGATGTGACGGCTTTGTTCAAGTAAAAGCACCAGACAAAAATGGTGCATATCAATATGCTAAATGGGTAGCAAGTGGCGGCGAATTAAGCATTGAGCCAATCAACTCTTCACTGGCGACTGATGAAATAAAAGTGGTTGGCTTAAGTCAAAGTGATGGCCTGACTTATGGCGTTGGTTCTGATAGTCAATATAGCTGTGCCTACGGCAGTCGTTCGGGTTGCGAAATGCACCTGTTCGTCGCCGATCAACGTCGTTCACCCGCAGCTGAGTTTATTCATTTATCAGCAATTCGATCTGCGCGCGATAACGTCGTCATTAGAGATAGAAATGGTAAGTACTATAAATTTAATCAAAATGATGTTTTAGATACCAAAAAGAATGCCACTGATGGCCAACGCCGCCTCGGCTCTGCTAACTCAGGTGATGTAACGCCAGATGGCCGTTACATGGTGATAGGTAGAGGCTCGTGGCATACGCTGGTAAGGATTGATTTGGCCACGGGGTTATTCGATACCATTCAGCTTGATATTCCGATTGGTCAAAGCACGCCATGGAGTGCCGATTTTGCTTTTAACCTAAAAGATACGGATAGCGGATACGTTTATGCATTGTCGAGAGATCTACGAGCGCTGTATCGTATCGCGATAAAGGATGTCTCCCAATCAGAACCTGCTGGCAGCTATCGTCGTTTACCGCTGACTTTAAAGCTTAACTCTAATAACGATGTCGCTAATCCTGTATGGCCGGTAGCGGACAGCGACGGAAAGTTAGGTGTCGGTGGTTTAGGCATCAATAAAGGGGGCATCATGTTTGCCATGACCAATGGTGGTATTCATGATTTGGATCAAAATGGTGAGCGTGACAGTTTTGAGCAAGAAACACCAACCACGGCACTCTATTCGATTGATATTGCTAAGCAAGAAATACGTTTCGAGCTAAAGGGGGGTGACCGTTCAACGTCGAGTAATGATGCGGGTGGCTGTGCGATTCATGCTGATTATGGTGATGTACCGGAAATACTTGAAAATGGTAATCCGGCGCGTCACTTAGGCTCATCTGAGTTTGTAAAGTTGGGTGACAGTTGGTCGGCTGATATTGGTCCTGGGCATGATGTTGAAGCTGCATCAGATCTATCCGATGATGGTGTCACTATCCGAGATAGTGCGTCAAATAGCGCAGTTAATTTGGCGAAAGAGCCACTAATTCCTGGTCGATCGTACAAGATAGATCTGGATAAACGTGGTGGTGGCCAAGCGTCAGCTTGGGTTAACTGGGGCAATAACGCGCAGTGGAATAGACTTGATCTAAGTAGACCAATGGTTGTTCCTTCAACTCCAACTAGCTTTGCTAGTCGCGGTTATATTCGCGTTCGTTATGCCCATGAACTGGTGACCAGCCCTTATGGTGAAGCGGGTTCGGGCGAAGTGGAAGACCATAGCTTTGAAATAGGCAATCCGGTTAAGGGGGTACAAGTCAGTGCGCCAAGTTCACCGCTTACCTGTGAGGCGGCAGAGTATCAGGTTAAATTAGATGTTGATGGTGATCAGCTATCGGAAGATATCAATGTCGAGCTCAACTTTAACAATCCGCCAGCAGGTTGTTGGTTCAACGCCTCTGTGTTTGAGCGAGGCAATGCAAGTTCTCAAACTCACTGCAATGCGGGTAAAACCATTTTGTTCAGTAAAGGTAGCAACCTAACTCGTTCGATTTGGGTCGCAACCGATTCCGAGCTTAAAGATATCGTTCTAACCGCCCATGCGATTGATATTGGGTCGGCAAGTGCCGGTGCGCGTTTTACCAAAGAAGGGTTCAAAATAACGCCGTATCAAGCACCGAAGTACTACAAAGCCGGAGAAGAGTTTCAGATTCAGTTGGTTCGGAAAGTCGCGTTAGCAGACCAAGTTCAGTGTAGTGTCGATCCGGATTACCAAGGGGACAAAACCTTTACCTTCGGTTTCGACAAAGGCACAGAAAAGGAGTTGGGCAATTTAGCACTAAAAGGTGCGGCACTTAAAGCGGCTGGTGAAAAACGCACAATCTCTTTTTCCAATGGCGTAAGTGAAGTATTGCCAGCGAAATACTCTGAAGCGGGTGAAATGATCCTATCGGCGAAGTACACGCCAACAGAAGGTGAAGAGAAGAGTGCAACGTTTGAAGAAGTCTTCACCCCTTATGCACTTGTTGTGCGTCAGAACTATAAAGCCGATGATACTAGCGTGATCAGTCAACAAGGCTCGACCGCTTTTGTTTCTGCGGGGGCGCCATTTATGGTGGAAGTGGCCGGGGTGAATAAAACCGGTGAGATAACGCAAAACTTTGACGCGCAACTTTCAGCGGGTGGCAAGGGCTATAGTGCGGCAATTACGGTTCCTGAGAGTCAAGTGAGCGCGGTACCGAAACTCTCCACGCCGAATGGATTTGAACGTACTTTCAATCAAGGGCTACTGCTTAACCGCTTTGAGTACGACAACGTCGGTTCATTGAGAACGACTTGGGTTGTCGACAGCTTCCGTGGCAAAGTTGGCCTCGATAGTTTCCTTGATACTAGCAAGGTGAGCGATTTAGCCAATCATGATGTTGTGGGATATTTTTATCCTGATCACTATTTAATGACGCGCCGTTATCAGGTTCCAATGAATCATGCCGGTGAGCCTTGGACCTATTTTGGTAAGCCTGATGTGGATGTCAGCTTTATGCTAGAGGCAAAAAGTGCCAATGATAGCCGCTTAAGTTTTTACGATGGTTCAATACTTAAACAGGCTGAGAATCCAGCTCTTGCAAGTTTGAGTTTTGATTATGGTAGCGGTGAGTTACCCGCATGCAATCAAGTCTTATTGGTTGATGACGATATGGAATCGGATGTGTTCATTGGTCACTGGAGTGAGGGTGAGTGGCAGTTGGATCGTCAGCCAAATCAGTTCTACCGCGATGTCGTTTGCAAGCAAGAATTGTCTAATGTGGTGTTGAACGCGAACGTTGAAGATAACATTTCGAGCGTTGCTATACCGATTTATGAACAAGGCGATACTAGTGAAGACTTTGCAGCAAAGGATATTTCGCTCGGTGAGCCGATTGATGTTCGCTTTGGTCGTTTAGTGATTGAAAATGCCTCGGGACCCATTGATCAATTGATGCCAATGGCAATCGAAACTCAGTACTGGAACAACAACCGATTTGAATTAAATGATTGGGACCAATCTACTCAGATTGGCAGCTCAGGTGAGGCTCAATTGCCTGATGCGGCAGATATTGTTACTGAGTCAGCGGTTACTGGAGAGGCTAAACCCGTATTGATGTCAGGTTCGATGGAAATTAACAACATTAGTGATGGTAAAGGTAGGGTCGACGTTGGTGCCAATGCGCCAGGCCATGCGGTGGTTCCGATGACATTCAGTGAGGGTGTGGAAAAATGGTTGGGGTATTGCTGGGAGATTGATAGCGATGTCAGCACGGCGATTCCAAGTCAATGTAATCAGCCAAGTAGTTTTTGGCAGCCACCGAAAGCACTCGCAACGTTTGGTGTGTCGGGTGGTTCGAACAATGTGATTTACATTAAAGAGCGCTATAACTAACTGCAAAAAGCCCCTGATGGGGCTTTTTGCTAACTGGAAGGTCTGGGCTATACCCAAGCACCTTGAGGTTACTGGGTATATTCGATTAATTCTGTGGGGCAAAAGCACGTAAAACGGTAGTTACAATCGTATCCACCTTTTGATCGAGCAGTTCGCCTTCTGGCAGAGGCAGTAAATCGAGTACTTGTGGCCAAAACAAGAGGCCTTGGAAAATACTGACATAGACATTGGTTATGGTATTCACATCCGACGCTTGAAGTTTATTTGCCGCCAATGCTTGCTCAAACCAGTGGCTCACCGCACGCGTTCGATATAGCTTTTGCGTCATGCTTTTGGCGAGCTCAGGCTGACGGAAGAATTCCATAATAATAGTGCGAGAAAGGGCTATACCGTAGGTTTGATACATGACATCGATCTCTAAGTACGTCACTTTTTTAAGCTGTTCGTCCATAGGGAGATTTGGATCAAATGGATAATCGCGATTGCGGATACTGTTCTCTTGGATTTCAGCAAGTACTGCTTCAAACAGCAGTTCTTTACTTTCAAAATGTCGGTACAAAGTGCGCTTCGAAACTTCCGCTGCCGTACTAATGTTATTCATATTCGCGGCTAAAAATCCATTTTCTATAAATTCTTGTTTTGCAGCGTCAATAATTGCGATTCGCTTCTGTTCCGAGCGTGTCATGTTGGTACTCCTAGTATTCTATAGCATTAGTGTAACAACACTTTATTGGTAGGTAAACTTATGAGTTTACTTTTTTGAAAAGCTGAAATAGAATCCGCAAAAATAGACTTAGTTTTTGCTTTGTCTTCTCGTTTATATATCGGGTCAATATGTCAGGTCCCAATTGGAGATTACTGTGAAACAGGCGCACAAATCATCTGCAAAAATTGCATTGAATAAACTCGCGCTAGCGATTGGTTTATCTGTTGCTAGTTTATCATTAGTTGGCTGTGGTGAAGAGGCGACTGTGCCTACCGAAACTGCCCCAGTTGTAAAACCTGCTTTGACAGAAGTTGTTGCGGCAAGCCGTAGTGACAGCCTCAGTTTTAATGGTGTGGTTCGAGCCGCAGAAAGGGCGGATTTGTCATTCCGCGTTGGCGGTCTGATCAATGAGTTATTAGTCAATGAAGGCGATCGTGTGATCAAAGGCCAAGTATTGGCGCGTTTAGACTCACGTGATGCCCAAACAGCTTTGGCATCAGCAAAGCTTGAACTGTCGAACGTTGAAGTGGAATACCAGCGCGCTAAAGCGATTTACGAGAAGAGCAAAGCGATCTCGAAAAGCCAACTTGATGAAATTACCACTCGCTACAATCTAGCTAAAAACCGTCGTGATGAAGCTCAGCGTCAGCTAGATTACACCGAAATTAAAGCCCCATTTGATGGCATTATTGGTCGCCGATTTGTTGATAACTTTGTCCAAGTTCAAGCTAATGCACCGGTGTTTATTCTGCATGATCTTGATGATCTAGAGGTGGTGATTTACATCCCTGATAGCGTGATGTTGTCGTCTGTTGCGGGAACAGAAGCCAAAGCTGAAGTGAGCGCGATTCCTAACCATTTGTTTGATCTTAAGTTAAGAACCTACGCGACTCAGGCTGATCCTGTCAGCCAAACCTATGCGGTTGTACTCGGCTTTGAGAACCTTGATGGCTATCGAGTGTTACCGGGTATGACGGCAAAAGTGATTCCTGCGGAAGTAGAAGATCAAGCGCTCGCGACAACCATCACGCTACCAATTATTGCGGTTATCCCTGATAACCAAGGTAAACAGTATGTATGGGTTGTCGGTTCAGGCAATAAAGTCGAGAAACGTTACGTAGAAGTCGGGGCGTTAAGTCGCGATCGCGTGGTGATTAAAGACAACTTAAAAGCGGGCGAGCAGGTAGTGATTGCCGGTATGTCGAGTTTGCAGGAAGGCATGGAAATCCGTCCTATGACCAATGGTAACAACGGAGCTCAATAATGAACTTAGCTCGTTATACGATTGCCAAGCGCACCAGCGTTTGGGTATTGATTGCGCTAATCTTGCTAGGTGGCTACATCAGCTACCTAAAATTGGGTCGATTTGAGGACCCTGAGTTTGTTATCCGTCAGGCGGTGATCAACACGCCTTATGCGGGCGCAACGGCGCAAGAAGTGTCTGATGAAGTGACCGATGTGATTGAGGGGGCAGTGCAATCGCTGCAAGAACTCAAGGAAGTGAAGTCGGTTTCTAAGCAGGGCATGTCCGAGGTAACGGTAGAGATCAAGCTGGAATTTGCCAAGAGCTCAGCGGATCTGCAGCAGGTATGGGATAAGCTACGCCGCAAAGTCTCCGATGCGCAGCGGCAATTGCCTCCAGGGGCAGGTCCTTCGATCGTCAATGATGACTTTGCTGATGTATACGCGCTGTTTTATGCCGTGACGGGCGAAGGTTTCACCGATAAGCAGTTACAAGATTACGTTGATACCTTGCGCCGCGAATTGGTGTTGGTGCCGGGTGTCGCAAAGACCGCCACTTTGGCCGAGCAGCAAGAGACAATTTTTGTCGAGATTTCGAGTGAGCGTTTGGCAAGCTTTGGGGTTTCTGCACAACAAGTTTTCCAAGTACTACAAAAGCAAAACGTAGTCACAGTTGCTGGCTCAATCGATACGCGAGATATGCGTATACCGGTGATCCCAAGCTCGAACATTCGTTCATTTGATGACTTACGTAACCTGCAAATTGGTGTAGGACAAGACAACCAAGTCATGCGTCTTGGCGATATTGCTAACGTAACACGTGGTTACCAAGAGCCTGCGAGCATGTTGATGCGTTATAACGGTCAGCGCGCGGTCGGTTTTGGTATCTCAAACGTGACCGGTGGTAACGTGGTTGAGATGGGCGACGCGGTTAAAGCGCGTTTAGCCGAATTAGATGCTCAGCGCCCACTCGGTATGGAACTGCATGAAATTTCAATTCAGTCGGATTCAGTACGTGCATCGGTGGCGAACTTTATCGATAACTTGATTGCCGCAGTGGCGATCGTATTTATCGTGCTGTTGATGTTTATGGGTGTACGTTCAGGGGTGATTATCGGCTTCGTGTTGCTACTAACCGTTGCTGGCACCTTGTGCATTATGTTCATTGAAGATATTGCTATGCAGCGTATCTCGCTGGGTGCTCTGATTATTGCGCTCGGTATGCTGGTGGACAACGCCATTGTAGTGACAGATGGCATTTTGGTGCGTTTGCAGCAAAACCCAGACGAAGACAAAGAAACGATTGTTTCTGAAGTGGTGGATGCAACTAAGTGGCCGCTACTGGGTGGTACGGTTGTAGGTATCTTTGCGTTCAGTGCGATTGGTCTATCTCCTTCGGATATGGGTGAATACGCCGGCTCGCTATTTTGGGTAATCCTTTACTCAATGTTCTTAAGCTGGGTGTTTGCGGTGACAGTGACACCAATGCTCTGCTTTGACTTCCTGAAAGTGAAAGCGACCAAAGGCGAGATTAAGCCGGGTCGTATGATGACCATGTACAAAGCGTTGCTCGCTTGGGTACTACGTAATCGCATGATTAGCTTAGTGGCGATCTTTGGTTTGATGGTTGCGGCTATTTATGGTCTGCGTTACGTGCCACCGGGCTTTATGCCGGACTCTCAGCGTCCGCAATTTGTTGTCGATGTCTACTTGCCGCAAGGCTCGGATATCAGCCGTACTGAGCGTTATATCGCGGCGATTGAGAAAGACGTAAAAGCGAAAGAAGGCATCACCAATATCACCAGTTTTATCGGTGGCGGCGGTCTACGTTTTATGCTGACTTACGCACCAGAAGCGCGTAACACCAGCTATGGTCAGCTACTGATTGATATTGATGACTACAAGAAAATCGCGCCATTATTGGTTGAACTGCAAGATGAGTTGTCAGTGAAATACCCAGAAGCGTCGATCAAAGTATGGAAATTCATGCTAGGTCGCGGGGGCGGTAAGAAGATTGAAGCCGGTTTTAAAGGCCCTGATAGCCAAGTGCTACGTCAACTTGCGGAGCAAGCTAAAGCGATTATGCACGCTGACAGTAACCTGATCGCGATTCAAGATGATTGGCGCCAGCAAGTGCCAGTGTTGCGTCCGGTTTATTCAGCAGAAAAAGCGCAGCGCTTTGGTTTGACTACGCAAGAGATTAACCAAGCCATTGCACAAACGTTGTCTGGTCGTAATGTTGGTGTATACCGCGAGGGTGATGATTTGATCCCAATCGTCGTGCGAGCACCAGAAAATGAGCGTGATCATCAGCGTGCGGTTGAAAACACCGAAGCATATAGCGCTACCGCTGGTGGTTTCATCCCAGTCAGTCAGTTAGTTGATTCCGTCGATGTGGTATGGCAAGACGCGATTTTACGTCGTATCGACCGTATGCCAACGATTTTGGTACAAGCTGACCCGGCACCCGGAGTGTTGACTGCAGATGCGTTCAATAATGTACGTGACAAGATTGAGGCGATTGAGTTGCCACCAGGTTATGAGCTGATTTGGTACGGTGAATACAAAGCATCTAAAGATGCCAATGAAGGCCTAGTGATCTCAGCGCCATACGGTTTTGCGGCGATGATTTTGTCGGTGATCTTTATGTTTAACGCGATTCGCCAGCCGTTGGTGATTTGGCTAACAGCACCACTAGCAGTGATTGGCGTGACCGTTGGCTTGATTGTATTCCAAACGCCATTTGAGTTTATGGCAATTTTAGGCTTCCTCAGCTTGATCGGTATGATGGTGAAAAATGCCATCGTGCTAGTGGATCAAGCCGATGTTGAGATAGCGCAAGGTAAACTGCCGTACTTTGCGATTATCGATGCGGCGACGAGCCGCGCGCGCCCAGTTCTACTGGGGGCATTGACGACCATCTTGGGTGTGGCTCCGCTACTTATTGACCCGTTCTTTAAGAGTATGGCGGTCACCATTATGTTTGGTTTGCTATTCGCAACCATCCTCACTTTGGTGGTCATTCCGTTATTTTATGCTCTCTTTTTTAGAGTCAAAGTAGAGCAATAAACCTTATCGGGACAGACGGAAAAAGAGAAGCCACCGCATTTGCGGTGGCTTTTTCTTATCTGATATTTGTTATTTAGCCGAAGCAAAGCTAATACCAATCAGCATAAGTCTTTGATCATTCTTGCTGATTAAAATCGCTGATAACGTTGTTGCAGATTTTGCAATTAGAATAACTAGTTAGCGGCAATCTGCGCCTAGTTCTAAGTGATTTTCCTTGCGCAATTAGCTGACCACTTGCTTATCCTGATTGGTATAAGTGGAAACGCTGGCTTAGCGTTTTTCGACTAGGGTGATCGCGCCAATATAGCAACTGGCAAGGCACTCGCCACAACCATTGCAGTGATCGTTAAGTGTTGGTGTGTCGTTATCGAGCAGTGTCAGCGCTTGTTTAGGGCAATCATCGACACACTCTTGGCAGTTATCAAACAGGCGGGCGTTACAGCTTTGGCTGAATGTCGGTCGCCAACCAGTATCTGTCGTGTTTAGCATATTCAATGCTTGAGTAGGGCAAACGGCAATACACTCAGTACAAAAGTTACAGTGATTGAGGCTAAGATCCATGATTGGACCATTTGCTTGCATGCTTAGCACGCCTTGCGGGCATGCGGTGACACAATCACCACATTGATTGCATAGGCGATTAAATAACTCTTCTTCAACTGCTCCGAGAGGGCGAGAAGCGTTAATCACCGCCTGCGGTTCTTCAATCGATTGTGTCACGCCTCGTGAGACAGCACGAAAGAAACCACGGCGACTGCTGTTCATTTCATTAAGCTCAATAGCTAGTTCGATACTGTCTGGTTTCATTACTCTGCCTCTTGCCAATAATTGCGGCGTTCTGCGCTTTGCAATTGCTGTTCTTCGCAGTAGAAATTGAGCCAAGCAAAAGTGAATGCAGCCAATTGGCGATAAAACTCCGTGTCGGCGTGCTTTTGCATGCCAGTTAGCATGATTGGCGCGAATGGCATTAAGTGCTGGCTAATCAGTTGGTTTGCTTCTGCACGCTTATCTTGCTCAAGTAGCAGTGACACCAGCATGAGCATTAAGCCGATATGATCTTCTGGTTCACGCAAACCCGTATCGCATTCCATACCGAGTTGGCGGGTAAATTCACGATACTCAATGGTTGAAGAACCAAATAGCGCATTCTCTTTATCTAAGTATACCGAGCCCCATGGTGGGCAAGGCATATCACCGCTACCTTGCAACAAATTGAAGTAGTCGGCTTCTAGAGTGTCATTGGCAACGTCCTTCACGAGTTTTGCAAGATTTGTTAATAACTCGTCATCTTGTGTCGCAAATGCATTTAAGATGTTTTGACCATCTTCAGAGTGAGGAGAGTAGTAAAATAGACCGCCTAATAGGCGAAAAAGCGTAATTTCGTATGGCATAAATAAAACTGCGTTAGGTTTTTGCCGAGCATACCCGCTTCAAAATCTGAAATAAATGCGTTTAGTCAAAAATTAAATGCAATAGTATTCATTTAATAATGCGAACCATTTCGATTAAATATTTCAAATTATGTTAACTAGTTCAAAAATATGACCAAGATCTCATTTATGAAACTGGATGGGTGAGATTTTGAGTCGCACGGAAAAAATGTTGATTGAGCGCAATATTAACCTTACTGCTTAAGGGGTAAAAGGGGGACTGCAAAAGACCACAGAGTCTTTTCTCACAACCAATGAGAAGTTGTCCTATGAAAAATACACTGAAAGCATTAATGACCGGTGGCTTTACGAGACGTGATTTTATCAAGTCTTCGACAGCCGTCGGTGGACTGGCTGCGACGGCCAGCGCAATTTCACTCCCTTTTAAGTCAAGCCCTGTTGCTGCTGCCACTAATGAAGCGATCGAAGAAAAAGTAGTTTGGAGTGCATGTACCGTAAACTGCGGTAGCCGTTGTCCGCTACGTATGCATGTTGTTGATGGCGAAATTAAGTGGGTGGAAACCGATAACACCGGTGACGATGTGTACGGTAACCACCAAGTGCGCGCATGTCTACGTGGCCGCTCAATGCGCCGTCGCGTTTATAACCCAGACCGTTTGAAGTACCCAATGAAGCGCGTAGGTAAGCGTGGTGAAGGTAAATTCAAACGCATCAGTTGGGAAGAAGCGTACGATGAAATCGCTAATAATATGAAGCGCATCATCAAAGAGCACGGTAACGAAGCAATCTACCTTAACTACGGTACAGGTACGCTTGGTGGCACAGTAACAAAGTCTTGGCCTCCAGGTAGCTCGCTGATCGCGCGTATGATGAACCTAAGCGGTGGTTACCTAAACCACTACGGTGACTACTCAACGGCGCAAATCACGGTAGGTCTTGATTACACGTACGGTGGCGGTTGGGCTTACGGCAACTCATTCTCAGATCTTGAGAACACTAAGCTAATTGTTCAGTTTGGTAACAACCCAGCAGAAACGCGTATGTCAGGTGGCGGTCTTATTCACCATTTGATGGAATCTAAAGAGCGTTCAAAAGCTCGCATGATCATGATTGACCCTCGTTACACCGACACCGCAGGCGGTCGTGAAGACGAGTGGATTCCAATTCGTCCAGGTACCGATGCGGCATTTATCGCAGCGATGGCTTACGTGATGATCACGGAAGACCTAGTTGATCAGCCTTTCTTGGATAAATACTGTGTTGGTTACGATGAGAAAACGCTACCAGCGTCAGCACCAGCGAAAAGCGATTACAAGTCGTACATTCTAGGTCAAGGTCCTGATGGTATTGCGAAGACACCTGAGTGGGCTGCGCAAATCACTGGTATCCCAGTGGATACCATCATCAAAACAGCGCGTGAGATTGGCTCAACCAAACCTTGTGCAGTATTACAAGGCTGGGGTCTACAGCGTACTGCGAACGGTGAAATCGCGGCACGTGCCATCGCTATGCTTGCACTACTTACCGGTAACGTAGGTATCAATGGTGGTGGTACTGGTGCTCGTGAATCGGATTACAACATCCCATTTGTGCGTTTCCCAACCTTAAAGAACCCAGTGAAAGCGTCGATTCCGATGTTCCTATGGACAGATGCTATTGTGCGCGGTCCTGAAATGACGGCAACACGCGATGGTATCCGTGGCGTTGAGCAGTTGAGCGTACCAATCAAGATGATTTGGAACTACGCAGGTAACTGCATCATCAACCAGCATTCTGATATCAATAAGACGCATGAAATCCTGCAAGATGACAAAGCGTGTGAGTTAATTGTGGTGATTGATAACCACATGACTTCATCGGCGAAATACGCTGATATCGTACTGCCTGACTTAACTACATCAGAGCAAGCTGACTTCTGTATGGATACAAAAGCAGCGAACATGCCTTACTTTATCTTTGCCGATAAAGCGATTGAGCCGCAGTTTGAAGCGAAAGGTATCTACGAGATCTGTTCTGAGATTTCGAAACGCATGGGTGTCGGTGAGCAGTTTACCGAAGGTCGCGATCAAGAAGGTTGGCTACGTCACCTTTACGCATTGACTCGCGAGCAAGATCCTACGCTGCCGGATTTTGAAACCATGCGCAAGCTTGGTATCTACAAGCGTCGCGATCCAAACGGTCACTACGTGGCTTACAAAGCATTCCGTGAAGATCCTGAAAACAATCCATTGGGTACGCCTTCTGGCAAGATTGAGATCTACTCAGAACGTCTAGCGAACATCGCGGCGACTTGGGAACTGCAAGAAGATGAAGTGATTCACCCGCTGCCAATCTATGTGTCGACCTTTGACGGTTGGGACTCGAAGAAGCGTGATCAATTCCCATTGCAATTGACTGGTTTCCACTATAAGGCACGTTGTCACTCAACCTACGGTAACGTTGACATCATCAAGGAAGCGGCGCGTCAAGAAATGTGGCTAAACCCACTGGATGCGCAGCAGCGTGGTATCGAAAATGGTGATTTGATCCGTATCTTCAACGAACGCGGTGAAGTGCATATCCCAGCGAAAGTGACGCCACGTATGATGCCAGGTGTAGTCGCGCTAGGCGAGGGTGCATGGTACGCACCAGATAAGAACAAGGTGGATAAAGGCGGCTGTATTAACGTGTTGACGACTCATCGTCCAAGTCCGCTGGCTAAGGGTAACCCTCAGCATACCAACTTAGTAGAAGTTCAACTGGTGAAGAAGGCATAAGGTTAAACCATGAAACAATACGGCTTTTATATTGATTCAAGCAAGTGTACCGGTTGTAAAACGTGTCAGCTTTCTTGTAAAGACAACAAAGACCTAGATGTAGGTCGTAACTACCGTCGTGTATATGAATACGCAGGTGGTAACTGGGTAGAAGATAACGGCACTTGGCGCCAAGATGTGTTCTCTTACTACGTGTCGGTTGCGTGTAACCACTGTAGCAACCCAGCGTGTACTAAAGTGTGCCCAAGTGGTGCCATGCACAAGCGTGAAGATGGCTTTGTCGTAGTTGATACCGATAAGTGTATCGGTTGTCAGTACTGCTCAATGGCGTGTCCTTACGGCGCTCCTCAGTACAACAAAGAAAAAGGTCACATGACTAAGTGTGATGGCTGTTACGAGCGTGTCGCTGAAGGTTTGAACCCAGTATGTGTGGATTCTTGTCCACTGCGTGCATTGGAGTTTGGTCCTATCGATGAGCTGCGTGCGAAATACGGCACCAATGCCGAAGTCGCGCCGCTACCGCCAGCGTCACTGACTCAACCAAATATCGTGATTAAACCAAACCGCCATGCACGTCCTTGTGGAGACACCACAGGCTTCTTGGCTAACCCGAAGGAGGTGTAATATGGCATGGCATGAATGGCCACTTATCGTTTTCACGGTATTGGCACAAACCTCTGTAGGTGCGTTTTTAGTATTAGCGACGATGCTTTTGACCAAGCAGCTTTCAACTGGTGCTGAAGAGCGCCTGCATAAAGCGATGTTCGGCCTTTGGGCGGTGATGGGCTTGGGTTTCCTTGCTTCTATCATGCACTTGGGTAGCCCACTGCGCGCAATGAATGCGTTAAACATGGTTGGCAGCTCTTGGCTATCGAATGAAATCGCATCAGGCAGCGTATTCTTCGCGTTGGGCGGTCTGTTCTGGCTACTGTCTGTGCTAGACAAAGGCAGCGAAGCGATTCGCAAAGCGCTGATGATTGGTGCAATGGTGGTTGGCGTTGTGTTTATGTACGCAATGGCAATGGTGTATATGATTGATACCGTACCAACTTGGTACACATCACTCACACCAGCGGCGTTTGTCGTTACCATGCTAGTCAGCGGTACGGCTCTGGCTCAGTTGCTACTGTCTGTTGCAAACCACGACAACTCAGCGGCTGATAAAGTACTGCCTGTGATGGGCTTGATTGGCCTGTTTGCCGTGGCGATCTTGGTAATGCAATTAACCGCGCATCTAGGTGCGATTGAAACTAGCGTTGCTGCGGCACTATCCGTTGTGCCAGATTACAGCTCGCTACAAACCACTCGTTTAGCGCTGCTATCAGCAGGTATCGCGTTATGGTTATTGCCAGTCGTGCGCCGCACACCGATTACTGCTGCGCCAATGGCGATTGCATTTGCATTGATCGTGGTGTCTGAACTGATTGGTCGTGGCGTGTTTTACGGCATGCACATGACAGCAGGTATGTAGATACTGGGTGTTTAGCCATTAAAGCGAACACTAAACAAAGCCCCGCCATCAGATGCGGGGCTTTTTGTCTGGAATGATCGGTTGAGAGCCTATTTGGCGAGCAACGAAAGTTTCTTGAGAAAGCTCTCTTTAAGGTGCTCCTGATCGTAGTCAAGATGGTAGGTATTGTGGAACCCAACCTTTAGTTCAACGCCGTTACCACGCAAATAAACATTATAGCCGTCATAGTCTGAGAAGGCTTCGACCCCCTCATATATCTTGCCAAATTCAGTCGGTGTGCCGTTATTCATTACACACTCATAGGCTTGCAATACTTTGGTCGGATCTAGCTCGTTTTTCATTTCGATCTCCTCGCTAAAACACACACTATTAGTGTGGTCAATAATTGAGTGACGCGCCAATCAAATCGAGTAACTGGTGTAGCTACGATTGGCAATCTACTGATTAATTCACAGTTAAATACGTATACCAGAGTAAAATGAATCTTGTGAGTGGTTAGATTTGTCATCAACATCAATCATTTTGCTGACGCGAGGTGAATTATGGAACTAACGAATTTCGTTGCTCAAGAGCATACTATTTGGAATCTGTTTATCGCCTTGCTACTTGGCGCTATCGTTGGTACTCAGCGTGGCTGGGTGATGCGTAATAGTGTTGAGGGTAGTCGAGTTGCTGGCATTCGCACATTCTCCTTGGTCGGGCTACTAGGCGGTCTAGTGGGTATCCTCGCGGCTCATTACTCTCCGTTACTGATTGGCTTTGCTCTTATCGCTTTGGTGATACTGGCTTGCATTGCTTTTGTTATCCAACAGAAGAAAAGTGAAGATATTAGTATTACTGGTGTGGTGAGCTTAATTGTCACATTCGTCCTTGGCACATTAGCGGTGTCAGGCGAAGCGGTTTTAGCCGCAGCGGCAGCGGTGATCACGGCTGTCGTCCTCGATAACAAGAAAGAATTGCACCAAGCACTGCAAAAGCTGCAAGAGTACGAACTTGATGCTGCGCTCCGTTTATTACTTATCTCAATCGTATTACTGCCGTTATTGCCCAATCAAACCTATGGTCCGTGGAATGCCCTCAATCCCTATGAGATATGGTGGATGGTGGTATTGATCGCCAGTATCTCTTTCGTTGGTTATTTCGCGATTAAGATTGGTGGCGCTAAACGAGGCATTCTATTCACCTCGGTGTTTGCCGGGCTCAGCTCCTCGACGGCATTGACTCTGCAGTTTTCTCACTTGTCGCGAGAACAAGCCAATATTAGCCCGCTACTCGCCAGCGGTATCTTGCTCAGTTGCGGCACCATGTTTCCGCGTTTATTGATTGTTTTGTCGGTGCTGAATCCACAATTGGTTAAAATACTGTGGCCGATTGTCTTAGTGATGATGGTGGCGCTCTATTTGCCGGCTTGGTGGATTTGGCGCAGCAGTAAGATTGAAACCGTTGAACAGCCAAATCAGAAAACCAACCCGTTGGCGCTTCAATCAGCGCTATTCTTTGGCGTGGTGCTGGCGGTGATCATGTTGTTAAGCCACGCATTGTCGGATTGGTTTGGTAACGCGGGTACTTTGATTTTGGCCGCGCTTTCAGGCATTACCGATGTGGATGCTATCTCGCTTGCACTAGGACGACAAAGTACACAAACATTGAGCGTGCAGACTGCGGCACTGGGTATTTTTATTGCCGCTTCAGTCAATACCATTGTCAAAATGGGGATGGTAGTCAGTATCGGCAACAAAGCGCTATGGTCAAAAGTCGCACCGGTTATGATTGGTTGCGTGCTTTCAGGTGGAGCTGTGCTGGTTGTGATGGCTTGAGTGAGAATAACAGGCAATAAAAAACCCTCGCCGAGGCGAGGGTTTGAATATCGAAAAGCGCGTTAATTAGTTAACTGCTTTTTCACGAGCTTGTTCAGCTTGATCTGCTTGGATCGCAGTTAGTGCTACTGTGTACACGATATCGTCTACTAGAGCGCCACGAGACAGGTCGTTAACTGGCTTGCGCATACCTTGCAGCATTGGACCGATAGAAACTAGGTCTGCTGAGCGTTGTACCGCTTTGTAAGTCGTGTTACCAGTGTTTAGGTCTGGGAATACGAATACAGTTGCTTTACCAGCTACTGGAGAGTTAGGAGCTTTAGAAGCTGCTACGTTTTCCATGATTGCTGCGTCGTACTGTAGAGGACCGTCGATGATTAGGTCAGGACGTTTCTCTTGAGCTAGTTTAGTTGCTTCACGTACTTTATCAACGTCTGCACCCTTACCAGATTCACCAGTAGAGTAAGAGATCATTGCTACGCGTGGTTCGATACCGAATGCTGCTGCAGAGTCAGCAGATTGGATAGCGATTTCAGCAAGCTGTTCAGCTGTTGGATCTGGGTTGATCGCACAGTCACCGTAAACCAGTACTTGGTCAGGTAGTAGCATGAAGAACACAGAAGATACGATTGACGCATCAGGCGCAGTCTTGATGATTTGGAACGGAGGAACGATAGTGTTCGCAGTTGTGTGAACAGCACCAGAAACTAGGCCGTCAACTTCGTCGTTCTCAAGCATCATTGTGCCTAGGAATACTGAATCTTGTAGTTTCTCACGAGCCACTACTTCAGTCATACCTTTAGAGCCACGTAGCTCAACTAGACGAGCAACGTAGTTTTCACGTACTTCATCAGAGTTGATGATAGTTACGCCAGCACCTAGCTCAACGCCTTGTTGCGCAGCAACGCGACGGATTTCGTCTGGGTTACCTAGAAGCACACATTCCGCGATGCCGCGCTCAGCACAGATAGCCGCAGCTTTAACTGTACGTGGCTCGTCACCTTCAGGAAGAACGATGCGTTTAGCCGCTTTACGAGCGAATTCAGTTAGCTGGTAACGGAATGCTGGTGGGCTTAGACGACGAGACTTCTGAGTGCCTTCAGTCATAGACTCGATCCAGTTGCCGTCGATGTGACCTGCAACGTGATCGTTGATGAACTCGATACGCTCTTTATCGTCAGCTGGAACTTCGATGCTGAAGCTTTGCAGGTTCAGCGAAGTCTGCCAAGTGTTACCTTGTGCTTTGAAGATAGGTAGGCCAGTATCGAATGCTGGTTTACATAGACCTTCAATTTCTTGAGGGATGTCGTAACCGCCAGTCAATAGGATTGCGCCGATTTCTACGCCGTTCATTGCTGCTAGTGCCGCTGCAACGATAACGTCAGGACGGTCAGCAGAAGTAACAAGTAGAGAGCCTGGTTTGAAGTGCTCAATCATGTTTGGTAGTGAACGTGCACAGAACGTGATGCTCTTGATGCGACGAGTCGCGATGTCACCAGCGTTGATGATGTCAGCATTTAGGTGTTGAGCCATGTCGATCGCGCGAGTTGCGATTAGATCGATTGACCAAGGCACACAACCAAGTACACGAATTGGAGAAGTGTTGAAGATTTCCATCACTTTCATTTCGTTAGTTTGTGCGCTGTCTGCATCGTCAAACATTTCTGATAGATCTGGACGAGTACGGCCAGCTTCGTCAACAGGAGCGTTAAGCTTGTTGATGATTACACCAGAGATGTTTTTGTTCTTAGTACCACCGAAGTTAGAACATGCTACTTCGATACGTTCTTTCAGCTGAGCTGGGTTATCTAGACCAGGAGTCGCAACAAGTACGATCTCTGCGCCAAGAGTTGCCGCGATTTCAGCGTTCACTTGGTTTGCAAATGGGTGCTTACGAGTTGGTACTAGACCTTCGATAAGTGTTACGTCCGCATCTTTGTTGATTTGGTTGTAACGTTCAACGATAGTTTCTAGAAGCTCATCCATGTTGTCGTTACCGATTAGGCTTTCAGCAACAGACATTTGCATTGGAGTGCCGATCTGCATATCGCTGTTTGCGCCAACGATAGTAGAAGTTAGATCAGGCTGATCGCCGCCAGAACGTGGCTGTGCGATAGGCTTGTAGAAAGAAACTTTAACGCCCTTGCGCTCCATAGTGCGAAGAACACCCATGCTAACACTAGTAAGACCAACACCAGCGCTAGTAGGGATAAGCATAATAGTACGAGACATCGACTAATTACCTTACATTATTGGATTAAAAGCTCAATTACGTATTCCTTGAAGAGTTCATGGAATAGGAGTTGAGCCCCTAAATTTCTATTTTTAGAAAATACTGGCCAGCCCAAAGGCTAGCCAGTGGAGTCAATTACAGACCTGCTAGACGTGCAGTGTCTTCAGCGATAACTAGCTCTTCGTTAGTAGAGATAACCATTGCTGGGATGCGGCTGTTTGCAGTAGTGATCGTGCCTTCACCACCGAAACGCGCTTTAAGGTTTGCTTCGCTGTCTACTTCGATACCGAAGATAGCTAGACGGTTAAGAACCATTTCACGGATTGGGCCAGAGTTTTCGCCGATACCGCCAGTGAAAGTGATTGCGTCTAGACGACCTTCTAGAGAAGCTGTGTAACCTGCTACGTATTTAGCTAGACGGTGACAGAACACGTCCATTGCACGAGTTGCTTCTTCTTTTTGACCGTAGTTGTCTTCAACGAAACGACAGTCTGAAGTCACTTCAGTTAGACCTTGTAGGCCAGACTCTTTAGTTAGCATGTTGTTGATTTGCTCTACAGAGTAACCTAGTGCGTCGTGTAGGTGGAAGATGATCGCAGGGTCGATATCGCCACAACGAGTACCCATTACTAGACCTTCAAGAGGAGTTAGACCCATAGAAGTATCTACAGATTGACCGTTCTTGATAGCACATACAGATGCGCCGTTGCCTAGGTGACAGTTGATGATGTTAACTTCTTCAACTGGCTTGTTTAGTAGACCTGCAACTTCACGCGTGATGAATAGGTGAGAAGTACCGTGCATGCCGTAACGACGGATGCCGTGCTCTTTGTACAGGTTGTACGGTAGAGCGTATAGGTAAGACTCTTCAGGCATAGTTTGGTGGAACGCAGTGTCAAATACAGCAACGTTTTGTAGGCCAGGGAAGTTTACTTTCGCAGCTTCGATACCGATAAGGTGCGCAGGGTTGTGAAGAGGTGCGAAAGTCGCAGCGTCTTGAATACCCTTTAGAACTTCATCAGTAATAAGTGCAGATTGAGTGAACTGCTCGCCACCGTGTACGATACGGTGACCGATAGCGCCTAGGTTAGCTTTAAGCTCAGGCTTAGAAGCAAGAATAGTTTCTACCATGAAAGATAGTGCTTCTACGTGAGCTGCGCCTTCGCCTAGTTGAGCTTCGTGCTTGCCATCAAGTTTCCATTTCATACGAGCTTCTGGTAGACCAAGACACTCAGCAAGACCGGTTAGGTGCTCAGCACCAGTTTCTGCATCAACAACAGCAAATTTAAGAGAAGAACTACCACAGTTTAAAACTAATACTAGCTTAGACATGTATGACTACCTGTTTATCGTCTGAAATATCGTGGGCAATAAAACACAAAGCGAACTCATTGGAAAAAGGCTCACAACTAACGCTGTGAACCTCCTTTTGGAGCTAGGCTTCGCTCTCATCACCGTAGATATCAAAATCAGTTAGGATGAAAATTATCACAAGAATAGCCGAGTCTATTATCAACTGCGTACTACTTGTGACTAAATAACTTTTAAATCCGTATATAAAAAGAGGTTGCTTTACCAAGCAATCAACTTGTGCAATCCTTGCAGATGTCTCTCAGAGTTGCCTAAATTGTAAATAAGAGCAACAATGAGATTGAGGGTCTGCAAAGGATAGCGATAATAAAGCAATATAACAAAAAAATTTTGAAAGAATATTAACTTTAGTCAAATTTTTACGCGATTAGTTGAATCTTTCAACTCTTTTTTAGTTCGAACGCCCTGATTTGGAAGTGAGAGAGTATTATGAATAATAAAGTCGGTATCGTTCACAGTTTGCGTGACGGACAAAAGTACATGGATACTTGGCCGATGCGCAAAGAACTTGCTCCACTATTCCCAGAGCAACGTATCATCAAAGCGACACGCTTTGGCATGAAAGTGATGCCAGCAGTCGCGGCCATCAGCGTGTTAACGCAAATGGCTTTTACTAACTACCAAGGCTTGCCTCAAGCGGTGATCGTCGCATTGTTCGCGATTAGTATGCCAATACAAGGTATGTGGTGGTTGGGTAATCGTTCTAACACTCAGCTCCCGCCAGCACTGGCAGGGTGGTATCGAGAGTTACATCAAAAAATAGTTGAAAGTGGTTTTGCACTAGAACCAATGAAATCACGTCCACGCTATAAAGAGCTTGCACAGCTTCTGAATCGTGCATTTCGCCAGTTAGATAAAACGTCGCTAGAGAGATGGTTCTAACGCGACGCGTTGCTTCGGGAGTCGGGATGCGGGAACGCTCAGCAACAAGTGCTGAGCTACGGAACGCTGCGCTGCGAGAAAAATACGAACAAATGAAAGGGTCGGCATTGCCGACCTTTTTTAGTTTGCGATGCGGGAACGCTCAGCACCAAGTGACGAGCCACAGAACGCTAGGCTGCGAGAAAAACACGCACAAACGGAAGGGGTGGCATTTGCCGACCTTTTTAGTTCGGGATACGGGAGCGCTTAGCACCAAGTGCTGAGTCATAGAACGTTGCGAGAAAAACAAGAACAAATAAAACGGTTGGAGTTACGATTTTTTATCCGTAGCAGCGAGATAACTCGCTGCGTTCTCGTTTCCGTAGTTAAGCGCAACCGCGCTTAACGTTCCGTAATCCGTAATCCATAGCAAAACATTCTTGTTTTGCGTTCCCGGATCCCAAGCCTCGCAATGAAGCGAGGCGTTTCGCTTTTTAACTATGCAATGCTATCGCATCTTCTGGAGCAAGGTATTCAAGTTCAAACGCTTCTGCAACTTCCTTACAAGTCACTTTACCGTGAATAACGTTTAGGCCCTCTAAGAAACCTTTATCTTCTAGTAAAGCTTGGCGGTAGCCTTTGTTTGCCAGCTTGACGATGTAAGGTAATGTGGCGTTATTAAGTGCAAATGTAGAGGTTCGTGCTACCGCGCCTGGCATGTTCGCCACACAGTAGTGAACGACGTCATCAACGATATAAGTAGGGTCTGCATGAGTTGTTGCGTGCGATGTCTCAAAACAGCCGCCTTGGTCGATCGCAACGTCGACCACCGCAGCCCCTGTTTTCATCTTGGCAATATGAGCTTTAGTGACCAGTTTAGGCGCTGCTGCACCTGGGATGAGCACTGCGCCAATAACGAGATCAGCTTCAACTACATGTTTTTCAATCGCATCTTCAGTTGAGTACACAACTTTTGCTCTGCCTTGGAATTCTTCGTCTAATTTGCGAAGAGTATCAATATTTCTATCAAGAATTGTTACATCGGCACGTAAACCTACTGCCATACGGGCTGCATTAGCACCAACCACGCCACCGCCGATAACGACGATTTTCGCTGGCTCAACGCCCGGAACCCCACCTAGCAGAAGGCCTCGCCCTCCATGAGATTTTTCTAATGTTTGCGCTCCGGCTTGAATTGACATTCGACCTGCAACTTCAGACATTGGTGCTAAAAGTGGCAGGCGACCCATATTATCTGTTACAGTCTCATAGGCTATACAGACAGCTTTGCTCTTGATTAGCTCATCAGTTTGTGGAAAATCTGGTGCTAGGTGCAGATAAGTAAATAAAATCTGTCCTTCTCGGAGCATTGAACGCTCGATAGCTTGAGGTTCTTTAACCTTAACAATCATTTCTGCTTGCGAAAAAACGTCAGCAGCAGTAGGAAGAATGGATGCGCCTACAGCGATGTAATCATCGTCGGAGAATCCGATGCCTGCCCCGGCTTGGGTTTCAACGACAACTTGGTGACCTTGAGATACTAGCTCGCGAACGCTGGCTGGGATCATGCCAACTCGGTACTCATGGTTTTTGATTTCTTTAGGTACGCCAATGATCATCCTGACTCCTCATTATATTTTGGTTGTAATGACTATGTGTGGGGTAGTATTGTCGAGTTAATATCTAGTATAAAAGCAAATGTTTAACATTTGTTGCTAAATATTTAAAAGATGTAGTATATATATTTGCAAGGAAGTAATAAGGTGGAATAAAAAATGGCAGACAACAATAAGAAGCCGTCCAAGGATCTAGACCGCATTGACCGTAATATTCTGAACGAGTTACAGAAAGATGGTCGTATTTCAAACGTTGAACTCTCAAAACGCGTGGGGCTATCACCAACGCCTTGTTTGGAGCGTGTGCGTCGACTTGAGCGTCAAGGTTACATCACGGGCTATACAGCTCTTCTTAACCCGCAATACCTAGATGCATCACTTTTAGTATTTGTTGAAATTACGTTGAATCGCGGTGCGCCAGACGTATTTGAACAGTTCAATACAGCGGTGCAGAAGCTGGATGATATCCAAGAATGTCACTTAGTTTCTGGTGATTTTGACTATTTATTAAAGACTCGCGTAGCGGATATGGGTGCATACCGTAAACTGTTAGGCGATACACTACTGCGCTTGCCAGGTGTTAACGACACCCGTACATATGTAGTAATGGAAGAAGTGAAGCAAACCAACCAATTGGTTATAAAAACACGATAGTCAGCGAGGTTGAGAGTGAGTCGCCTCTCAATTTTGAATTAGCGTAAAGGGATTGAAAGGTGTGCTAATTCGGCTCTTTTGTGGCTTGGGCTCATTCTGACCTGATTAAAAAGTACGTTAGAGCAAAATCCTTCCCATATTCTGACGTTAGACAATTGGGTTTTTGACCTTGATATGGTTAAATCTATAGTCCGAGTGGCGCTGCCACTCGGACTATTTTTTTTCTATTAAAGATAAGTTGGTTATGTTCAAGAAGAACAGCAATAAAATCGAAACAATAATCAAGACTGGAGAAGAGTCTCAACCAGCTCGACTGACAGGGCCTGAGCGTATTCAAGAGTGCAGCTTGATCATCGTATTTCTGGGGTCTCTATTCCTTTCGATAGCGTTACTCTCGTTTAATCCTGCTGACCCTTCATGGTCGCAAACGGCATGGGCAGGTGATATCGCTAACCTAGGAGGTGCAACAGGCGCTTGGCTTGCTGATACCTTGTTCTTTAGCTTTGGCTCTCTGGCGTATAGCTTACCGGTTATCATTACGAGTGTTGCGTGGGTGTTTTTACGCAAACGCGGCGAAGATGAAGCATTAGATTTAATGCTTTGGGGTACTCGTCTCCTCGGTTTGACGGTTCTTATCTTAACCAGTTGCGGTTTAGCTGATATCAACTTTGATGACATTTGGTATTTTTCGTCAGGTGGCGTGATTGGTGACGTCCTGACTAGTATAGCGTTACCAACGCTTAATGTACTTGGTACAACCTTAGTATTGCTCTTTCTATGGGGTGCTGGTTTTACATTGCTGACCGGTATCTCTTGGTTGAATATCGTCGATACGTTAGGTGAATTAGCGATTAAAGTCTTTACGCGTGCTGTGAACGCGATCCGTGGTGAGCGTGATGAACTTATGGAGCCTGAGCTAAAAGCGGCGGAAGATTACGAGCAGCCGCGAAGCCCGATGATTTCAAATAACGAGGAAGCGCCACAAGTCGCAGCAAAACCAAGACGTTATAACATCCATATGCCGGAGAGCGCGACAGCCAGCGCTGCGACCAGTGCCACTCATACAGTTAACGCACAGGTAGCCAACTCTGACGTGCAAGTTCACAACGTAGTGAGTGAGCCAAGCAACTTACACGTTGAATCTGAACCTGTGGCAGAAGTCATGGCGACAACACCTGTTTATGTTGAACCAGTGGTAGCAGCGGCACCAGAGATTGCCCCAGAACCAAGTAATCAGATTGAACGTACTCGTCAGTTAGATGCAACCATCGAGCAGTTAGAAGAAGATGCACTTAATTCAAACGATATGGCAGAGCAGAATTTTACTGACTGGCAAAATGAGCCTGCTTCAACCACCGTTGTAGACGAGCAAGCGCCACTGTCACAACTTCATGAGCAACACACGCCAGTTGAAGATAAACCTGCGGCAGTTGATTTAATGGATGATCTGCCATGGAATAATACAGAGGAAGAGGTTCAACCGCTGATCGATTCTGCAACGTTAGAGCAAATTAGTCAGCAAGTAGAGCCAGATAGCTCGCATGTTGAACCTGTAATTAGTTCATTTGATGTCGCCGAAGATGAAACTCAACAGGAGTTTGTCCAACAGGCAGCGCAAGAGTTGCCGTCAGTTGAACCTGATACGGTTTCAGAAGTGTCATATCAGCAAGCACCCATTGCACCAGTCGTTGAGCAAGAGTCGTTTATCGAAGAGATTGATCAAGACAGTGATCAAGATGTTGCAGCGTTCCAGTCAATCGTGGCCGACGCACAGGCAAAAGTGGTTGCTCAGCAGAACCCATTCTTGGTACAGCAAGAAGTTAACCTGCCTAAACCAACCGAGCCGTTGCCAACGCTTGATCTACTTTACCATCCGGAGAAGCGCGAGAACTTTATCGATCGTGACGCACTTGAAGCGATTGCACGTTTAGTTGAGTCGAAACTGGCTGACTACAAAATCCAAGCGACAGTCGTGGATATTTTCCCTGGTCCTGTGATCACGCGTTTTGAGCTTGATTTGGCACCGGGTGTTAAGGTCAGTCGTATTTCTAGCTTATCGATGGATTTAGCGCGTTCGCTTTCCGCGATGGCAGTACGTGTCGTAGAGGTTATCCCTGGTAAACCTTATGTCGGTCTTGAGTTACCGAATATGAGCCGTCAAACGGTCTACTTCTCTGATGTTGTGGGTAGCCAAACCTTTATTGATGCTAAGTCGCCAACAACGGTTGTATTAGGTCAAGACATTGCGGGTGAAGCCGTGATTGCTGATATCGCGAAAATGCCACACGTATTGGTTGCGGGTACCACAGGTTCAGGTAAGTCGGTGGGTGTGAACGTGATGATCTTGAGTATGCTGTATAAAGCATCACCAGAAGATCTGCGCTTTATCATGATCGACCCGAAAATGTTGGAACTTTCCATTTATGAAGGTATTCCGCATCTGCTTGCGGAAGTGGTAACTGACATGAAAGATGCGTCTAATGCACTGCGTTGGTGTGTGGGCGAGATGGAGCGTCGCTATAAGCTAATGTCGGCGCTAGGTGTACGTAACATTAAAGGCTTTAACGATAAGTTGAAGATGGCAGCAGAAGCGGGACATCCTATTCACGATCCATTATGGCAGCCGGGTGACAGTATGGACCCTGAAGCGCCATTACTTGAAAAACTGCCATACATCGTTGTTGTTGTCGATGAATTTGCCGACTTGATGATGGTAGTGGGCAAGAAAGTGGAAGAGCTGATTGCACGTTTAGCGCAAAAAGCGCGTGCAGCAGGTATTCACTTAATTCTTGCGACACAGCGCCCTTCAGTTGACGTAATCACTGGTCTGATCAAAGCCAACATTCCAACTCGTGTTGCGTTTACGGTATCAACTAAGACTGACTCTCGTACTATTCTTGATCAAGGTGGCGCTGAATCGCTACTTGGTATGGGTGATATGCTTTACTTACCGCCGGGCTCAAGTCATACCATTCGTGTGCACGGTGCATTTGCATCTGACGATGATGTACACGCTGTGGTAAACAACTGGAAAGCACGTGGTAAGCCGAACTACATCGAAGAGATTATCAGCGGTGATCAAGGCCCTGAGAGCTTACTGCCGGGTGAGACGATGGAAGCAGACGAAGACGTTGATCCATTGTTTGACCAAGTGGTAGAGCACGTGGTGCAGTCGCGCAGAGGCTCAGTATCCGGTGTGCAACGCCGCTTTAAGATTGGTTACAACCGTGCGGCTCGTATTGTAGAGCAACTCGAAGCTCAAGGTATTGTAAGTGCACCAGGACATAACGGTAACCGTGAAGTACTGGCCCCGGCTCCTGGTCGGGATATGAACTAATCAAAACCAGTACCAGTTGTCCAATTTGGTAACAAGAAAAACGCAGGAATTTCCTGCGTTTTTTTATTGGAAGACAAAACGCTTTCGATTTTCTATCGAGTTTAAAATAGTGCTCTTGATGCGATCTGCCCATCTCTTGGCGACATAAGAAGGTTGAAAAGCTAGATAAAACTGGGTTTCGTTAAGTGGCTCGTCAAAGATATAAAGTTGTTGATGATTGGTTTCATCAACAAAGTACTCAGGCAATATGGCGATACCCGTATCGGCTACGATGGCTTGATAAATTCCAAAGCTGTTATTGATCACCTGCATATTGTTATGCTGGTGGAAACTCTGTCCATATTGCTGAAACAGTTGTTCCCAAGTATTACTTCTGAGTGGGTTTCTGACGATTAAGCGGTGATTGGCATTGATATGTTCGAAAGCAAAAATCTGATTGCTATTTGAATAGTGACGACTGCATACCAAGATGTTTTTTAACGACACTAGAGGGATATACTCTAGCCCACTTTCATCGGTTTTATTGCGTATTGAGAAGTCAAAACGACTTCGCTTAAGCTCAATGACTTCATCGGTTAAATCGAGGTTCACAATCAACTGATCCGCTTCGAGTTTTGACAGCGCTGGCGTAAGCAATTTAATGCCTAAGTCTAGAGGGGCGGTCATTTCTAAGTGAGTTCGTGTATTACTCAATTGCGTATCGGCGAGAACTTGATTGAAGTTACGTTCGAGAGATGCGTATTCTTGGTATAGCGCCATTCCTTTCGACGTTAATTCTACTTTGCTTCCTTGCCCTCGCAGAAATAATTTAAAGCCAAGCTTGTCTTCTAAGCTCTTAATCTGATAGCTGACGGAGGATTGCGAGATCGACAACTCATCTGCGGCATTTGAAAAACTCAGATGTTTTGCGACGGCAGAGAAATAGGGTAAGTGACTAGCAAGGTGAATTAGCATCGAAAAATTAGATATTAAAATACAATAAATCTATTTTATTTATATCTCTTCACTGAGGCAATATGTCAGCGAACAAGTAGTGATGCCATGTTTGACGATATCTCTATCGTGAGATGATCTTGACGATTGCGTTTGGCAATCACTGTAATAAACGATGGTGAAAAGGAACAGAGATGAGTAAGCAATATATTGGCGATTTGGTTCTGAGTCAGGAGCAAATCAAGTTAGGTGTTAGTCAAGTTGCTCTGCAGTTAAATCAACGTTTTGCTGGTCAGGATGCGGTGATCGTCAGTGTGGTACCTGGTGGAATACTGTTTACTGCCGATTTAGTGCGTGAACTGACATTTGATATCTGCATGGATTACATCTCTTGCCCTCATACTCCTGGAGATAGAAACAACAGTTCTGAGATCGTATTTCACCAAAATATCTCCTTAGCTGGGTGCAATGTTATTTTGGTTGATGATGCGATTGAATCTGGTGGCACCATGAAACGTATCGCTCACTTTTTGCAGCAAGAGTTCGATTTAAAATCTCTATCCATCGCGACACTGTTTGTCAAACCCGGTCGCGTCGATATTCCGGTGACTCAGTACCACGCATATGTGATGGAAAACGATGATCTATTGGTGGGTTACGGTCTGCCTTGGAAAGATAGATTAAGAAATGTTCCTTTTGTTTCCAAATTGCGTGTTGAATAGGTCTCTGTGATGGACAACAAGTACTCTTTTCGTTGGTTGAATCCCCCGCAATGGTCTGAATTCGATAATATTGGGCTTAAAGTCGCCCCACATGGCAAGAGCGATTTCATTCGTTCTTATAATTCAACGATTGCGGACAACGCGTGCTTCTATTTTACCGAAGTTGAAGGTGATTTCTGTTTTCAAGCTCAAGTAAATTGCGAGTTAGTTGGTCGATATGATGCAGGGGCGTTGATGATAAGAAGCGACGCTGAACACTGGGCAAAACTCTGTATTGAGCGGTGCGCAGACGATAGCATTGCCATTGTTTCAGTTGTGACGAATGTATGGTCTGACGATACCAATAACGAATGTTTAGTTGATGCTAATTGTTATTTGAGGGTGATAAGGCAAGGAGATGTGATTGTTTTTCATTACAGTCTCGATGGGCAAGTTTGGCGATTTGTGAGGAAGTTTCCCATCAACTGGCGAGATAAATTGAAAGTCGGTATTGCGGCTCAGGCGCCTTTTGTTGAAGGTGCGAACATGGAATTCAATCACATCCAGTTGGGACCTAATACTGTCGGCAACTTTAGAGATGGTAGCTAATTAAAAGTATCATGTACTGAACAGAAAGGGTTGGCATTTGCCAACCCTTTGTATTTTGCTAAACGAAAGCTTTTACTGGCTCACGCCTATCGTTTAAGAATTTCGTGTATACACTATTTGCTTTTTACCAATTGCGACACAACGATCACCGCCAATGCAACTAAGTTAGCGGCAAAAATCACCACTAACCATTGTGGCATTGAAAGCGTTAAGAATTGCCATACGATTTTCGAGCAGTCGCCGTAAGCTTCAAACATCCAAGGTGCCCATTTGTTAAGAGGAGCCCACTCAGGGAAGCGTACAAACAGATCGCAGGTTGCGAATGGTGATGGGTTAAATTGATAGTCAACGTGCTCTAGAGCGAGTTCTAGGCCGCGATAAGCGCTATAACCCCATGCAGCCAAGCCTACCCAGCGCACTACGCCATTTTGTGGCGCAATCAGACCAATAATTGCCGCGCCACCGATACCCATCATCGCGACACGTTCGTAAATACACATGACACAAGGTGGCAGTTCCATAACGTGCTGGAAGAATAGGGCACACGCTTCAAAGAAGATGATGAAGCCAAGTAAAATAGCCCATGAAAGACGGCTTTGTGAAAAGCTCTTTAACGTTGCTAGAAAGTTCAAAATTCTGTCCTTGTTCAGAAATAAAAAAAGCTCTGATTGTTCAGAGCTTTTTAGCTTGGATTAGTTTCCTAATCAAGTAGAAATATTAATGGCCGCCTGAAACAGCTTCAATAACACCACCAACATGCGGCTCAATCCAGCCCATGTCATAGAACCACGCAGTTGCTGGTTCAAGGAAGAACACTATGCCTGCCAAACCAACGAGTGCAAGTACAATCGTGTATGGTAGAGCCATGATCACCATGCGACCATAAGATAGACGAATCAATGGCGCAAGTGCAGAAGTCAGTAGGAACAAGAATGCAGCTTGTCCGTTAGGCGTTGCAACCGAAGGTAGGTTCGTACCTGTGTTGATTGCTACCGCTAGCAGGTCGAACTGTTCGCGAGTGATAACGCCATCAATCAATGCAGTTTTTACTTCATTGATGTATACCGTGCCTACGAATACGTTGTCCGATACCATTGAAAGTAGGCCGTTTGCTACGTAGAACATCGCAAGCTGAGTGCCTTTGTCTTCGACTGCAAGTACCGCGTCAATAACTGGTTTGAATAGCTGTTGGTCGATAATTACCGCTACAATGGCAAAGAAAACAGCAAGAAGCGCAGTAAACGGCAGGGCTTCTTCAAATGCTTTGCCCATAGAATGCTCTTCGATAACGCCAGTAAATGATGTCGCCAAGATGATTACCGCAAGGCCGATTAGACCAACTGCCGCTAAGTGCATCGCTAACGCAACAATTAGGAATACTGCAATTGCGCCTTGAACCCAAAGTTTAGCAACATCTTGATTCGTGCGCGTTTTACGCTCTTCTGTATCGAAATCAACTAGGATTTGGCGTACTGCATCAGGCAGTTCAGCGCCATAGCCACACACTTTGAACTTTTCAACTAAAGCACAAGTGATGATACCGCAGAAAAAGACTGGCAATGTGACAGGTGCCATACGGATCAGGAATTCACCAAATAACCAACCAGCTTGGTCTGCAATGATTAGGTTTTGTGGCTCACCGACCATAGTCGTTACACCGCCAAGAGCTGTACCAACACCAGCGTGCATTAGTAATGAACGTAGGAAAGCGCGGTAGCTCTCTAAATCATCACGAGTCAGTTCTGAAATGGTTTCATCATTGTTGTGGTCATGGTCGCCGATCGGGTTACCCGAAGCCACTTTGTGGTAAATCGCGTAGAAACCGACTGCAACGCTGATAACAACCGCAATTACGGTTAGGGCGTCTAGGAAGGCTGAAAGGAATGCTGCAGCAAAGCAGAATGCCATTGATAGTAGAACTTTAGAGCGGATGCCTAGCAGTATCTTGGTGAAGATAAACAGCAGCAGGTTCTTCATGAAGTAGATACCAGCAACCATAAAGACAAGTAGAAGTAGTACTTCAATATTTGCTACGAGTTCATGTTTCACTTGCCCTGGCGTGGTCATCCCAATGGCGACAGCTTCAATGGCAAGTAGACCACCCGGTTGTAGTGGGTAGCACTTCAGTGCCATAGCTAGGGTGAAAATAAACTCCGCAACTAACAACCAGCCTGCGACGAACGGGTCGACGAAAAAGAAAACAACTGGGTTGATGATGAGGAAAGCGATGATTAAGACTTTGTACCAGTCTGGCGCTTTACCAAGAAAGTTCTTGATAAATGCATTTCCGAGAGACATTGGCATAATACAACTACTCTATTGATGGTTACGACGAAACATTGCTTGCGTATAAATCCTTATATCGGAAAAATGAATAAATATCCGAAGCAACAGTAACCTGGGAAAACAACAATCGGTAATTGTGATGTAGTCTTGCCAAGTCACTCCCTGAGAATGACAAGCACTCATTTATACTTTGTGCGCTACTCTACTCCACAGTACCATGTAGTCAATGAATAACTCGTTATTGACTGAATACTCGATGCTTTTATCTTCAAAACGCGATCAAAGTTACGTAAACATAACATTGGAGTTGTAAAAAAATCCATTTTGATTCTCACATAAAGCGAAAGTAAAGAATAAAACAGTTATATATTACATTTTTAGCACAATTCACCCACAAAGTTTGTGAGTTTTGAAAACTTAGATTACCTGTTTGGCTCAGCATTGACGGGAACTTTGATTGCAAAAACGTAAGTAAACTGCACTTTTTTGATGCTTTTCTGATAGGGGATAGGCCACACTCTTGAGAATAAAATTAGTGTTATTACTCTATATTTATTTTGCGAGAACTTTACTATCAGCTTGTTTCCGATAAGTAATAACTAGTGGTATGATGAGTAATTCTGAACCCCCTAATAAATAGAATATTGGACGCATTTTAATGGTCATCAAGGCAAAGAGCCCTGCAGGATTTGCAGAAAAATACATTATTGAGAGTATTTGGAAAGGGCGCTTCCCTCCAGGTTCCATTCTTCCGGCTGAACGCGAGCTTTCAGAGCTGATTGGTGTGACACGTACAACGCTACGTGAAGTACTGCAACGTTTAGCGAGAGATGGCTGGCTGACTATTCAGCACGGAAAGCCAACTAAGGTAAACCAGTTCATGGAAACATCAGGTTTACATATTCTAGATACCTTAATGACACTCGATGCCGACAACGCGACTTCTATTGTTGAAGATTTGCTTGCAGCACGTACAAATATCAGCCCTATCTTTATGCGTTACGCATTTAAAGCCAATAAAGAGAGCTCGGAGCGTACAATCAAGAGTGTGATTGATTCTTGTGAAGCCCTCGTTAACGCCGAGTCGTGGGAACAATTTATGCAGTCTTCGCCTTTTGCGGAGAAAATAAAGCAGCAAATCAAAGATGATGGCGAGAAAGATCCGCTTAAGCGCGAACAGATCTTGATTGCAAAAACCTTCAATTTATATGATTACATGCTGTTTCAGCGCCTAGCTTTCCATTCGGGTAACCAAATCTATGGCTTGATCTTTAATGGCTTAAGAAAACTGTATGATCGAGTAGGTAGTTACTACTTCTCTAACCCTGAAGCGCGTGAGCTTGCATTACAGTTCTACCGTAACCTACTTGAAGTGTGTGAGTCGGGTAACCGTGAGAGCATTCCAGTGTTAGTGCGTCACTATGGTATTGAAAGTGGTCAAATTTGGCAGCAAATGAAAACCACCTTGCCAACTAACTTCACTGAAGATGACAGCTAATCGGTTAATCAAATAAACAAAACGCCCATCATTTGATGGGCGTCAGACTGCTGACAAAGGTCTAGCTTTTGAGCTAGACCTTTGATCTAATAGGAGTATCGAAATATGGATACTCCGATATGCTTCAAGAACCGACTCCGCAACAATACGAACTGGAAATGGTAACGATGGAACA
>NZ_JADILO010000050.1 GCF_015278125.1 Vibrio fluminensis | reverse complement strand
ATTAAAGAATTTGCTTGGCGACCATAGCGTTGCGGACCCACCTGATTCCATGCCGAACTCAGAAGTGAAACGCAATAGCGCCGATGGTAGTGTGGGGCTTCCCCATGTGAGAGTAGGACATCGCCAGGCTTTATTAAAACTTTCAGATTCAATCTGAGAGTAAAACTAGAATTTAGCATCATTAGTGTAAGACTATAATTTTAGTAACAAATAGTGGAGAGATGGCTGAGTGGTTGAAAGCACCGGTCTTGAAAACCGGCGTACGTTAATAGCGTACCTAGGGTTCAAATCCCTATCTCTCCGCCACATTGAAAGCCCTGCTAGAAATAGCAGGGCTTTTTTCATTTCCAACCGAAATGAAACGGGAACGCTTGTTTCTTCGAGAAACAATCTTCGTAAACACGCCGTATCTATGATACGTCGTTTCGAGATGCGGGAATCGAGAGCGTTTCGCATCAGAGATGCTTCACTTTGAGAGTTAATCTCTATTTCTCTTTGATTTATTTATCAACTTTCTCTAAATGCTTGTCTCTTGGTCTCTATCATTTAGAGACGCACTATCTGGCTTATCTCTTAATATAGTCTAAACACCTTCTCTTTTATTGCGAGTTTGGCTCTTTCAGTTGAACTATCGCTGGTCGATAGACTTGCCTTTTGGACCACTATCTTTTTGCTCAGTAATTCATATGTATGGCTGAGAGAGCTTGTAATCTTATATATGGAACAATAAATCCCTTCATTCTAAGTTAAGATCGCTTCCGCGTTCGTGGCCTATATTTGGGCTTTGATGGAACTTGAGCGTTTACAACAGCTGAGTTGTTGGTAAGAGCAAGCATATGGAAGTGTAGTGTGAATTTTAGATATGATATTAATGGGCTGCGCGCCATCGCTGTCGTGGCGGTTGTGTTGTTTCATTTTAGCCCGATGTTAGTCCCTGGTGGGTTCGCCGGTGTAGACGTCTTCTTTGTTATTTCTGGCTTCTTGATGACAGGAATCATATTTAAGGGAATCGATAGCCAATCTTTTAGTCTGCTTAGTTTTTATCGTGCTCGGGCAAATCGAATTATCCCAGCATTAGCGGTTCTTTGTTTGGTATTGGTGTCTTTAGGAACCCTGTTTATCAATCCTGCCGATTTCATCCAGTTGGTCACTCACGTTTTAGGAAGCATGAGCTTTCTCTCGAATATTATCTATTGGAAAGAAGCGGGATACTTCGATGCTTCATCGCATGATAAGTGGCTACTTCATACTTGGTCACTATCTGTCGAATGGCAGTTTTATGTCATTTACCCATTAGTAATTGTATTACTTAAAAAGCTAGTCACCACGTCAACAATTAAGTTACTTCTATTAATTGGTACCATCTTCGGCTTTGCCTTTAGCTCGTTTGCTACTTTAAAGTGGCCAGAGCCTGCCTATTTCCTTTTGCCAACAAGAGCGTGGGAAATGATGATGGGAGGGGTTGCTTTCCTTTATCCTTGGCATCAAGTTGGCCGAGGAACCAAACGGGTGGCAGAGGTCATTGGTTTAGTTCTCATCGTTGGCTCTTACTTTCTTGTTGATAGTAGTAACGCATGGCCAGGTTATTTGGCTATTTTTCCAGTTTTAGGCACCTATTTAGTTATTGTCGCTGCGCAGCAATCGAGTCTCTTTACAAATAACGTCGTATTTCAGTCTTTAGGCAAATGGTCGTATTCCATCTACCTATGGCACTGGCCCTTGGTTGTGTTGGGAAGCTATTTTAGTATCGAAAACTGGCCGATTTTTGGCATTCCGTTATCGATACTCTTGGGTTTTGCGAGTTATCAATTTATTGAAAGGGTTAACTTTTCTACGCTACGGCTCTCGGTAACTTTCTGTGTTCCAGTTTTGTTCTGTAGTATCGCTTGGAGTGTCATTGACCTGAAAAACCACCCTGAATATATTATTGGTCAGAATGCAGTAAAAGATGGAGAGCTTCACTTCTTAGAGTTAGGTGAAGATCATCTACTTAATACAGATCGTCACGAAGAGGTTCAAGTTATCGCTATTGGCGACAGTAATCTAGCTCATTTAGGTTATGGAATTGCCAAATCAAGCCAATTAAAAACGTTACTTGCTGCTTCAGGTTCATGCTTTGTTTTTCCTGACTATACGCGTAAACCCTATGCATCTTGGATGGACCAAGAGTGGTTAGATCGATGCTCTCAGCTCTATAAGAAGATGAAAGACTATCCACAGGCCGCGATTTTGGTCGGTCAAAGCTGGAAGCCGGATGCGATGATTTGTACATCGGAACAATGCACCGATGATAAGTCGATTTCTGACTTCTATATGGTGATAGAAGATCAGATTGCTCGAATGTCGCAAATTGTCGAGAAGGGGCGAGTGATCAATTTGTTAGGTTGGTATCCAATGCCAGAGTCGAGTTTGATTAAGTGCACTAAGACTGGCCAATGCCAAGGTGATTTAATGACTAGGGCAAGTTTAGAAAGAGTAGAGATTAATCGTACCTTACAGAAAATCTCTTCACTGCACGACAATGTCCATTTCATTGATCCGTTTGGCGCTATCTGTAGTGATGCGTTTAGTTGCAAAACAGTGGAAGATGGTAAGAATCTGTTTTTTGACAACGGCGGTCATTTAAGTGCTTTTGGTTCAGAAAAGATTTGGCCATATATAGAACAAAATTTGGTCGGAATAAAATAGAAAAATGTTTTTTATTCGCTGCTTTGCTGTTTATGCAAAGCAGTTTTTATTCGGTTTAGATAAATCAATCTTTTGGTTAATTAATTTAACACTAAAAAGGCGGTTGTTGATTTCTAACTAATTAATTTGTCTGTTTAATATAATTCGATTGTTATATATACGTTGCGCTTTTGTTGCCTTTAAATGTGTTAGAGTTCCATATATATTGATAGAATTGACCTATATCTGTGCAAGTCGTCGTCTTTAGACATCCCTCAACTTCTTTTCAAGCCCTGTTCTACATAGTGTCCACTGAGCTGTACATTTGTATGAGCATTCTCTGCTCAGAATCCTTCAATGAACTGTAGTTTGGGTCACACTAAATCTGTTTAACTATCAAAATCGCATAAAAACCTCAATAAGAACAGATCGGATAATTGAGCTAATTAATGGTCATAGATCAAATCTCTATAATATTTTTTATGTAATCTAAAATTTACGGAAAATATTTATTTATAGCTATGGAAACTATTCCTTTTCTTAATTAAATAAATTCTAATTGAAACTATTAAAGAGAACTGGATATGTAAAACTTTCTACTTTGGTAGAGAGAAAAGCCAGAGTTCGATTTGTCCATTTCAACTTAGTTGTGCACCTTTGCTACACTGATTGGGTGGTCATTATTTTTACAGCGATTTGCAATTTAAGAGGTCTAGACAAATGCGCGGTGTGATTTCAATTCAAAGTCATGTGGTATACGGCCACGCAGGAAATAGCTCAGCTGTTTTTCCTTTACAGCGTATGGGATTTGAAGTTTTTCCTATCCATACAGTGCAGTTTTCCAATCACACCCAATATAAAGAAGGTTGGACTGGTCACGCTTTCCCTGCCTCAGATATTGAAGATCTCACCCAAGGTCTAGAAAACATTGGTGCATTGAAAAAATGTGATGCTGTGGTTACTGGCTACCAAGGTAGCGTAGAGCAGTGTGAGATGGTTGCGGAGTTGGTTAAGAAAGTAAAAAGCTACAACCCTGCATCTATCTATGTTTGTGATCCGGTTATGGGCGCGCCAGACAAAGGCTGTATTGTTAATGAAGGTATTTCAGAGTACCTATTGAATACACTTATGCCTATGGCGGATGTGATTGTGCCTAACCAATTTGAGCTAAGCCAGTTCGTTGGTATGGAGATCAACAGCTTAAATGACGCTGTCGCAGCGTGTAAAAAGGCCCTAACTTTAGGCCCTCAAATCGTATTAGTGAAGCACCTGTACTCAATCTCAGATGATAAGTTTTCAATGATGCTTGCGTTTGACGACCAGTGCTTTATTGCTCAGCGTCCACAATTAGATTTCGATAAAGCGCTTGTTGGTGTTGGTGATTTGATTTCATCACTGTTTACTGGCGGTCTGTTGAAGGAGTGGTCTGTTGCACGCGCATTTAAGCACTGTAATGAAGCAGCATACGCGGTAGTGAAGAAGACTCATGAACTGGGTGAGTGGGAGCTGCAAACTATTGCTGCTCAAGATGAGATTGTTGAACCGGTTGAGAAATTCGACCTAGGTAAGTGTGTACAAGATAACTCATTCACGTACTACTCAATCTAATCATCTGACTTGTTTAAAATAAAAAACCGTTCATGAGACCTCTCGCTTGTGAACGGTTTTTTGCATCTGGACTTGTTGCACGTATATGGCGAACAAATGGTAATAAAAAAGCCGATACAAAGTACCGGCTTGATCATTTTATTTGAGAATTAGCGATTTGCTGCTTTATCTCTTAGCGCTTGTTTTTCTGCTTCAGAGATAAATGCTAGATCGAGACCATTAATTTGTGCACGGCGAATCTGCTCGGCAGTTAGACCAGCTTGAGGTGCAGCAACTTCATATTCGTGCGGCAGCTCGATACCTTCCACCGCTGGGTCATCAGTATTGATACACGCCATTACGCCATGATCGAGGAACTGTTTAAGAGGGTGGTTTGCAAGTGACTCTACGGTACTGGTTTGTATGTTAGAGGTCAGGCATGACTCGATACCGATTTTGTGTTCAGCCAAGTAGTCCATCAACTTAGGATCGTGGATCGCTTTTACACCATGACCAATACGTGTCGCGCCTAGCTCTTGAATGGCTTGCCACATGCTTGGTGCGCCAGCCGCTTCACCAGCGTGTACCGTTACGTTTAGACCCGCATCTTTCACTTGAGCAAAGTGTTTTACGAATAGTTCGCCAGGTTGACCAAGTTCATCACCAGCTAGGTCGACTGCGACGATTTTATCTTTCTGAGTGAGGATAGCATCAAGCTCTTGTTGGCAAGCTTCGGTACCAAAGGTACGGCTCATAATCCCGATAAGGTTCGCTTTGATACCAAAGTCACGGATACCGGCTTGTACACCGTCAACCACGGCTTCGACTACACCTGCAACAGGAAGGTTGTGTTTCATCGCCATGTAGTATGGAGAAAAGCGTAGTTCAGCATAGTCAATTTGTGCGTTTAAGGCATCTTCAACGTTTTCGTACGCAACACGGCGGCATGCATCAAGATCGCCCAGCACAGCCACACCCCAATCAAGTTTCGATAGGAACGCAACGAGTGAAGGCTCTGCTTCTACAATCTGTACATGTGGAGTAAGACCCGCAATATCATTTGCAGGTAAAGCAACGCCAAACTTCTGACCCAATTCAAGAATAGTTTGAGTACGGATGTTGCCATCAAGGTGGCGGTGCAGATCGGTGAGGGGCAAATTCTTAGTTATCATTATACTTAGCTCAATTGTGTGATTTTGAGCTAAGTATAAGAATCAAATGCGCGAGTGTCAGCCCAAATTCTGTGCGAATACACTGAATGTTGACTAATTTTGCTACATGTTAACTAAATCTGTTGGCCATTGTTCGAATGGTACTGGTCGACTATACAAGAACCCTTGGCCGTGCTGGCAGCCTAATTGTTTCAGTAGTTCCGCTTGCTCTATGGTTTCAATTCCTTCAGCGACGATATCGACTTTCATACCCCGTGTCATATTGATAACGGCCGCAACGATTGAAGTATCGAGATGATCGGGTTGCAGCTTGTTGACAAAGGTGCGGTCAATCTTCAAACAATCAAATGGTAACTTGTGTAAGTAAGCTAGCGAGCTATAGCCAGTACCAAAATCATCAATCGCGATTTGAATACCGAGATCGCGGATCGCCTGCATATTGGTAATGGTCACAGGATCGTTATCAACTAGACGTGATTCAGTGATTTCTAAGGTTAAATTACGTGCTGGTAGCTTAGATTGCGTTAAAACTCGGGTTAGCTCTTCGATTAGGCCTGTTTGTGATAACTGATTCACCGACAAATTGACATGCAGATGGAAATCTTGGTCCCACTTGCCTTGCTTCATGCCTTCCACAGCATCATGGCAGGCCTTGCTAAGAATCATCTCACCGATCGCAGAGATAAAGCCACTTTCTTCGGCAATGGGTATGAATTCTAATGGCGAGATCATCCCTTCAGTGGGAGAAACCCAACGAGCTAATGCTTCTGTGCCGATGACTTTTCCAGATTGAATATCCACAATCGGTTGGTAGTAGGGTACGAACTCATTAAGTTCAATTGCTTGTTTGATCTTTGCCAATATTCGGGTTTTGTTGCGCGAGATATCCGCCATTTCAGGCTTGTAATAGCTAATGGATGTCTGAGCTTGTTTCGCGTCACTAAGTGCAATACTGCCGTTACGCAGCCAAGTTGTCATAGAGCTGCTTTCAACGTTGTTAACAATGCCGAGTGAGACTTGAATAATAATGCTCTCTGGCCCCATTGCAAAAGGGGCAGCAAACATTTGTTGAATACGGCCAGCGGCGAGGGCTACTTGCTCTTTTTCGCTTAGGTCAGGTAAATAAATAGCAAACTCATCACCACCAATGCGTGCGATATAGGCATCTTTATCAAACGTCGATTTAATGCGTTCAGCAATAATTATGAGTAAGTGATCACCACTCAAATGCCCCATACTATCGTTAATATGACGGAATTGGTTGATACCAATAAGAATCAAGCAGCCATTTAAATTACCTAGTTTATCGCAGGTGTTGACTAGACCCTCGCGACTGTAAAGCTTAGTCAGTGAGTCATAAAGCAACTGAGTACTGATTTCTTCAAAAGAGGCTTTGAGGTTGTCGGCCATATCATTGAAAGCGTGCACTAACATTGATGTTTCATAAATTTTGCCGGGTTTAGGCAGTTCACTGTCCCAATTACCAAGAGCCAACTGTTTAGCCGCATTCGCTGTAGAAGTGATAGGGGTGACAGTTCGGTTAAAAGCGATCAGACCGATGATGATTCCTATACCACTGACGAATAGGCCAATAATCCAGCTATTACGCTGACTCTCGAGCATTGTGCCAAGTAATTCATGTTCAGAAATTGAAACGCCTATGTACCAGTTAAGGCCATTAGTATCCTTGTATGGAGTCACTATGTGGAAATAGCGCTCGCCACCAACGTAGGTATTGAATAATAACTCGCTATGTTTTAACGACTGTGTATTTGTGTAGTTTGCGCTCGATTGGATGATAGGGTTGTCACTTTCAGTATTGAGTAGACGTTGCCCTTTCAAGCTTTCGTCTGTACCCCAAGAAATGATGCTGCCACCAGTAGAGTTTGCAATCAGACGGCGCTGACCATCAAACAAGTGAATAATAGCTCCGGTATTTTTTTGCTGTTGGCTCAAAAATGCGTTGAATGTACTTAGTTTAACGTCGCTTACCACGACCCCTTGAAGCTCATTCTGATAATAAACTGGCTCGGTAGCAGAAAGCGTAACTTCTTGTCGTTCATCAGCGTTGGCGTAAATAGGCGACCAGCGAGAATCTACTGTACCAGCATGGGGTTTGTACCAAGGTCGGAAGCGCGGGTCGTAATCTTTGACTATAGAGCGAATGTTGTCGCTGACTTGATGCCCTTTGTAGATGATCAACCCTCGATGGTAAAGGTTATCTTGCAACATCAAAGAATAGTCATCAGCAGACTCTTTACGTAAACCCACGTACTCGCCTTCTTTGCCACCAAAGCCAATATTATCCAGTTGCGAAACATCGTTATACAGTTCACTGAACTTGCTTAGCATTGTCGCTTGAATCGCTGAGGTATCGTGAGGTTTATAGAGTTTGTGCAGCTCTATACTGTGGCTTAACGCTAGACTTGCTTGTAATGGCTGGTATAGAAATGAAGAAAGTTCTAGTTCCACGTTGTCACTCAATGCTGTGAGTTGCTTACGACTCACATCCGTCGCCATTTCTTCATAGTTATTATTTTGAACTACGGTGAGTACGATGAACGTGCTTAGAAGTACTAGCAGGAATGGTAAGATTACTGCTGTTCGTAATGTGCATTGAGTGCTGAGCGGCATTCGACTTATTCTTTTTAAATATAGCGTTCTGTAATTGTATCGATTTTAATCAATAAGGCGAGCGCTTTGTCTATATCGCGACCGATAGGCTGATTAAATTATCGCTCGCAGATTGATGGTCGTCTGACGTTACGAGGATGTTAGTAGGGGAATATTGTCGTTGAAATAGCACAAATGATCCAAATCAGACCATTTATGCTGACGATTAGAATAAAACAGATGGCTATACCTCAGGCCTTGAGGTTACTAGTATAGCTCCTTTAGCTTTCTTGTTAGGGTGTTACGTCCCCAACCGAGCACTTTAGCCGCATCTTGTTTATGTCCGTTGGTATGTTCAAGGGCGACTTCAAGCAGAATGCGCTCAAATTCTGGTTGTGCGGCGTTGAGGATTTCCGTCTCGCCACTGGCGAGGGCTCGTTTGGCCCATTGCGTTAATTGCAGTTGCCAGTTTGCTTCGCCGTTGGCAGCTGTCACGGGTTTGCTTTCGAGCAATTCAGCTGGCAAGTCATTAGGCAGCACTTCACTGCCACTTGCCATTACGGTTAACCATCGACAGATGTTTTCTAACTGACGCACGTTACCCGGCCAATCGAGCTGTGCCAGTTTCTCAACTGTCGAAGGATGTAGGGTTTTGACATCAACCGCTAGCTCTTCAGAGGCGAGCTGTAAGAAATGCAGAGCCAATTTCTCGATATCTTGGCGACGTTCACGCAGCGCAGGGATCTGAATGCGAATGACATTGAGGCGATGGAATAAATCTTCGCGAAAATCGCCTTTATGCACCAGTTTCTCTAGGTCTTGGTGGGTTGCGGCGACGATACGCACATCGACGCGGATCGGTGAATGGCCGCCAACACGATAGAACTGTCCATCCGCTAAAACGCGCAGTAATCGGGTTTGAATATCAAGTGGCATATCACCGATTTCATCAAGAAACAGTGTGCCGCCGTTGGCTTGTTCAAAGCGACCTTGACGGACGCTGTTGGCGCCAGTAAACGCCCCTTTTTCGTGTCCAAATAGCTCTGATTCGATCAAATCTTTGGGAATCGCTGCCATATTCAGGGCAATAAATGGACTTTTTGCTCGTGGGCTGTGACGATGCAGTGCATGTGCGACCAACTCTTTACCGGTCCCCGATTCACCATTGATTAAGACCGAAATTGACGAGCGGGAAAGACGACCAATGGCGCGAAACACTTCTTGCATTGCTGGCGCCTCGCCGATGATTTCTGGCGTTGGTTGTAGCTGATACTCTTCTTTCGCTTGTTGTTGACGCTGCTCTTGATTGTGAGCGATCGCGCGCTCAACCAAGGTGAGTGTCTCATCAACATCAAAGGGCTTAGGTAGGTACTCAAATGCTCCTTGTTGATAGGCATTCACTGCAGCATCTAAATCGGAGTGCGCAGTCATAATGATCACCGGCAAATCCGGCGATTGCTCATGAACTTGACTCAGCAGTTCAATACCACTAATGCCCGGCATACGAATATCAGAAATCAGCACATCAGGGGTTTCACGCTCAAGTGCAAGCAGAACACTTTCCCCGTCGGAAAACGTATCGCACTTGATGTTGGCTGAGGAGAGAGTCTTTTCCATAACCCAGCGAATAGAGCTGTCATCGTCGACTACCCATACGTTTCCTTTACTCATACTCGTTACTCCTCACAGCCGTGCGTTATTGCGAATTTTAAATTTATGGTGCTATTTGATTGGCAGATAGATCGTAAAGCAGGTGTGGCCTGGCCAACTCTCTACGTCGATCTTACCTTTATGTTGATCGATTAAGTTTTGTGAAATCGATAATCCTAAGCCAGTGCCGCCCTCACGACCGCTGACCATGGGGTAAAATAGGGTGTCTTGTAAGTCAGCGGGAATGCCTGGGCCGTTATCAATGACCTCTATTCGCGCTGCCAACTTGTAGCGTTGTCCATGAATATTGGCTTGATGCACCGTTCTGGTGCGTATGGTGATTTTGCCATGCTCCTGCTTCGCGAGAATCTGGCCCGCATTGCTGACAATATTAAGCAGTGCCTGCTCTATCTGTTCAACGTCCATCATGATGTCGGGGAGACTCGGGTCGTAGTCACGTTCGATCACGATTTGGCAGCCAACATCGAGTTCAACCAGTTGTCGTACTTTTTCGAGAATAAGATGTAGGTTTTCACAGCTTTTGGTGCCCGGTTTCTGAGGGCCAAGCAGTCGGTCAACCAGCGAACGTAAGCGATCGGCCTGCTCAATAATGATTTGGGTATATTCGTTAAGGCTAGCATCAGGCAGGCAACGTTCTAGTAATTGTGCAGCGCCACGCAACCCTCCTAGTGGATTTTTGATTTCATGGGCAAGTCCACGCACCAAAAGTTTTGCGGCTTGTTGCTGGGCATGTTGGTTGAGCTCTTGAGATAGACGGCGCTGCTGATCGATCTTACGCATCTCGACTAACAGCAGCAGCTCTTTTTGCCAAGTAATCGGGCTCACTGTAACTTCGAGCATTAACGGGCGACCATCGACCACAAAGGTGACATCACTATCTGTGATACTTTGACCGCTCTGTAGTGGTTGTGACAGCAAGGCTAGATCAAGTGAAGCGTGCTGAATGTGCTTGCTCAGTGGAGAGCTGGTTAAACGCTTAGCGCTTTGTGAAAATAGCTGTTCTGCTGACGGGTTGGCGTAACGAATTTGCAGCGATTCATTCATGATCAGAATCGCGGTGACTTGGTGGTTCAATATTGTCGTATTTAGCTCAAGGCTCACCCTAAGTTCTCCATCCATAGCAATGCACCATATTGGTGCATTATCGCCAAATAAGCATCACTTCACCATTAGTTAAATAGCTAAATCGGTGCGATAACATGATCCAGTCGCGGTTTTGCACATCATTGGTGAGAAAGTGCAGCGGTTAAGCTGGTTTTCTCTCCCTCTCTATAGAGTAATGCAATTAGCTTGCCGCACTAGGTAGCGAAGTCTTTTCTCTTTCCCTTTTCCTTTCTCTTTTCTCAACTCTCAATTCTTTCCTCACTCTTCTCTCTTTTCGGCTTCTGGCCGGCAAAAAAAAGGCCCGCCATAAAGGCGAGCCTAAGATTCTGCTCAGTAATTAAACAGAGTAGTAAAGTTCGAACTCAAGTGGGTGAGTCGCCATGTTTACGCGCTCAACGTCTTGAGATTTCAGAGCGATGTATGAATCAATGAAGTCATCAGAGAATACGCCACCTGCAGTTAGGAACTCACGGTCTTCGTCTAGCGCTTTCAATGCAACTTCTAGAGACTCAGCTACTTTTGGAATTTCTGCTGCTTCTTCAGCTGGTAGGTCATACAAGTCTTTATCCATTGCTTCGCCCGGGTGGATCTTGTTCTTGATACCGTCAAGACCAGCCATGAGTAGACATGCAAACGCTAGGTATGGGTTTGCTGCTGGATCTGGGAAGCGTGCTTCGATACGACGAGCTTTCGGGCTTGGTACCACTGGGATACGGATAGAAGCTGAACGGTTACGAGCTGAGTAAGCTAGCATTACTGGTGCTTCGAAGCCTGGTACTAGACGCTTGTATGAGTTAGTCGATGGGTTAGCAAACGCGTTGATTGCGCGAGCGTGCTTGATGATACCACCGATGTAGAATAGGGCTGTTTCAGATAGACCGCCGTACTTGTCGCCAGCAAATAGGTTAACGCCATCTTTTGCTAGAGATTGGTGCACGTGCATACCAGAACCGTTGTCACCAACAAGTGGTTTAGGCATGAATGTCGCAGTTTTACCAAATGCGTGTGCAACGTTGTGTACTACGTACTTGTAGATTTGGATTTCATCCGCTTTAGTCGTTAGCGTGTTGAAGCGAGTTGCGATTTCGTTTTGACCCGCAGTTGCTACTTCGTGGTGGTGCGCTTCTACAACTAGACCCATTTCTTCCATGATTAGACACATAGCAGAACGGATGTCTTGAGATGAGTCAACAGGAGCTACTGGGAAGTAACCACCTTTCACGCCTGGACGGTGACCTTTGTTACCGCCTTCGATTTCAGAACCTGTGTTCCAAGCTGCTTCTACGTCGTCAATCTTGAAGAAAGAACCAGACATATCGTTCGAGAACTTCACATCATCAAATAGGAAGAACTCTGGCTCTGGACCAACAAGAACTGTGTCTGCGATGCCAGTAGCGCGCATGTAGTCTTCTGCACGTTTAGCGATTGAGCGTGGGTCACGGTCGTAACCTTGCATTGTTGCTGGCTCAAGAATGTCACAACGGATGTTTAGCGTTGCGTCTTCTGTGAATGGGTCAAGAACAGCCGAAGATGCGTCTGGCATCATCACCATGTCTGATTCGTTGATACCTTTCCAGCCAGCCACTGAAGAACCATCAAACATCTTACCTTCTTCGAAGAAGTCTGCGTCGATTTGGTGCGCAGGAATAGAGATGTGTTGCTCTTTACCTTTCGTATCAGTAAAGCGTAGGTCAACAAACTTAACTTCGTTTTCTTGGATTAGCGATAAAACGTTTTCTACTGACATCTTGGATAACCTCCAGTGTTATTAAAGCGGTATGTGCTCGTTTCAGTAAATCAGCTTGATGCAAAGTTGATTTTTGAGCGACTAAACAATGTTGAATTTTATATAGCCAAATTCGTGCCAATAATTTTAACTGTTATTTTTCAGTTACTTAAAATTATTACTTGCTTGTTGGTTCGTGCGGTTGCACCAGATTGATCCGGAGTTGCACTCAATTGGTGCAAATTGCAGATTCTGCACAATGTTGGCGCAAACCTAACTTTCCATTCAGCCGCTAATTGGACAATAAGTCAACGACAGGGCGATGAATTTGGAAACTTTATCGTTTTAAAAAGGCGCTCAATTTAGGGGAAATTTTGGCTATGCTTAGGGTGTACTGGATAAATGACAAAAAGATAGGCTACCGAAATCTCATTTTATCGCTTAAAACCCGAGTATAGATCACATATTTCTAGGTTTTTCGCCAAAATCTGGTACATTATGGCCGTTTTTTTAATCAGAAAATGTCGCTGGGGAGCACCCGTTCCCATCTAGAGGCATTTCATTTAATTAAGTGAATCAAATCCATGGCTACTCCACAGATTGATAAATTAAGAAATATCGCGATCATCGCGCACGTTGACCACGGTAAAACAACACTGGTTGATAAGCTACTTCAACAATCAGGTACGCTAGAGTCTCGCGGTGAAGCTGAAGAGCGAGTCATGGACTCGAACGACATCGAGAAAGAGCGTGGTATCACCATCCTTGCTAAAAATACAGCAATCAACTGGAATGATTACCGCATCAACATCGTAGATACTCCGGGACACGCGGACTTCGGTGGTGAAGTAGAACGTATCATGTCGATGGTAGACTCAGTACTACTTATCGTTGACGCAGTTGATGGTCCAATGCCTCAAACTCGTTTCGTTACGCAAAAAGCATTCGCACACGGCCTTAAGCCAATCGTTGTAATCAACAAGATTGACCGTCCTGGCGCTCGTCCTGATTGGGTTATGGACCAAGTGTTCGACCTATTCGACAACCTAGGTGCAACTGATGAACAGCTAGACTTTAAAGTAGTTTACGCATCAGCACTAAACGGTTGGGCGACACTAGAAGAAGGCGAAACTGGCGAGAACATGGAACCATTGTTCCAAGCAGTAGTTGATACTGTTGAGGCGCCAAACGTTGACCTTGATGGTCCACTACAGATGCAAATCTCTCAGCTAGATTACAGCTCATACGTAGGTGTTATCGGTGTTGCTCGTGTAACTCGTGGTTCGGTGAAACCAAACCAACAAGTAACTATCGTAAGCGCAGACGGTAAGAAACGTAACGGTAAAGTGGGCACAGTAATGGGCTACCTAGGCCTAGAGCGTCACGATATCGAACAAGCGAACGCTGGTGATATCATTGCAATCACAGGTCTTGGCGAGCTTAAGATCTCTGACACAATCTGTGATGTGAACAACGTTGAAGCGATGACTCCGCTATCTGTTGATGAACCAACAGTAACCATGACGTTCCAAGTAAACACGTCTCCATTTGCAGGTAAAGAAGGTAAGTTCGTAACTTCACGTAACATCCTTGAGCGTCTGCAAAAAGAACTAGTACACAACGTTGCACTACGTGTTGAAGAAACGGATAACCCAGACCGTTTCCGCGTTTCAGGCCGTGGTGAGCTTCACCTATCTATCCTGATTGAAAACATGCGTCGTGAAGGTTTCGAGCTAGCAGTATCTCGTCCAGAAGTAATCATCAAGCGTGATGAAAATGGTAACCTAGAAGAACCGTTTGAAACTGTAACTATCGACGTTATGGAAGAAAACCAAGGCGGTATCATGGAAGCTATCGGTCTTCGTAAAGGCGAACTGACTGACATGTCTCCAGATGGTAAAGGCCGTGTTCGTATGGACTTTATGATGCCTTCTCGTGGTCTAATCGGTTTCCAAACTGAGTTCATGACGCTGACTTCTGGTTCAGGTCTTCTTTACCATACATTTGACCACTACGGCCCACACAAAGGCGGTACGATCGGTCAACGTAATAACGGTGTTCTAATTTCGAACGCAACAGGTAAAGCACTGACTTACGCACTGTTCAACCTACAAGAACGTGGTCGTCTATTTACAGAACACGCTGACGAAGTTTACGAAGGTCAAGTAATCGGTATTCATAACCGTTCTAACGACCTAACAGTAAACTGTCTAAAAGGTAAACAGCTAACCAACGTTCGTGCATCTGGTACAGATGAAGCGCAAGTACTAACTCCAGCGATCAAATACACGCTAGAACAAGCACTTGAGTTCATCGATGATGACGAACTAGTAGAAGTAACACCAGTAAGCATTCGTATTCGTAAACGTCACCTGACTGAAAACGACCGTAAACGTGCTTCACGTGATGCAAAATAATTGATCGCTAGTCGATAACTTAAAGGCTCTGATTTTTATCAGGGCCTTTTTTTCGTCTGCCATTTGGTATCCAGTTATCATTTACTGATAGAACTGAAAATAAAGAAAACAAACAGTTATAAAAACAACAAGTTCCGCTACAATGTCGCGAAAAAACCAAATATAAAAATCCAGTGACTTCAGCAGTTGGCATTACCGAGATCTATTACTCACTTCTTGATTTAGATGACAAACAAAAGCATCGCTATCTACATCAACTTCAAGAGCAGAAACCGACACTCTATCGTGAATTGATGCCACTATTAACAGTGGAAGAAAACTCACATTTAACCGAATTACTCAATTTCAACATTTGTAGTTCTGGTAACGCTAATGTTGATTATACGAATCAGCGAATAGACAAGTATCTCATTACACATGAGTTGGGACGCGGAGGAATGGGCGTTGTTTATGCGGCTTGCCGAGCCGATCGACGTTTTGAGCAGAAGCTAGCGATTAAGTTTCTGCATCACGACATGGCGCGTATATTCGACGAGACGATGCTATTCGCGGAGGCGCAACTGCTCGCAAACCTGAATCATCCAAATATCGCAAAAGTTTTTGATGGCGGTCTACATCAAAAGCAAGTCTATATTGTGATGGAGTACGTTGATGGCAGGAATCTAGCTGAGTTATCGGCTGAGCGAACTCTTAATGATGATGAAAAACTTCGACTGTTTTGCCAAATATGCAGTGGAGTTGAGCACACTCATCAAAAAGGGATTGTTCATGGCGATTTGAAGCCGGAAAATGTGTTGATTGATAGTGAAATGCACGCCAAATTAATCGATTTTAACCTCACTCAAAAAATTGAACGAACAACAACGCCGATTTTCGCCCTGAGTAAACAATACGCTAGTCCCGAACAATTGGCTGGGGAAGAAGTGTCCCCTGCGAGTGACATTTTTTCATTGGGAGAATTGTTGAAGTGGTTGTTTCCCAATCAATCTGAAGGTAGTGACATTCGCTATATTCAGCATAAAGCGACTCAATTAGTGCCCTCTAAGCGTTATTTGAACGTGGTGCAGTTACGTATCGATATAGAGAATATTTTATCTAAACATCCGATTTCCTTACGTCAAAAAGAGATTTTATATACCAGTCGGCGATTATTTCAGCGACATCCAACCTCTAGCTCTCTCGCTGCGTTATTGCTGCTTGGTGGTATGATTTTTAGTTCAGCGCTCGTCGGGAAAAACCAGCAGTTAGCGAAAGAAAAGCGCATCGCAGAAAATCTGGTTTTTGAAGTCACGAGTATGATGTTTGATGCTAAAAGTGAAGCAGGACAAGCAATGCCCGTTAATGTGGTTCTCGATCTTACTCGCCGACGTATTTTATCGAACCCTGAAATTCCAAAGCATATAAAACAAAAAATGTTATTGGCGATGCTCACACCTTCAGAGCGAACTTCTGATAACCAACAAGTAAAATCTCAACACTAAATGATGTTAACAAGTAAATTTCATATCTATTGGGGGAGCTTGCTGGCACTCACCAATATGACTCTGGTGCAAGCTACAGAGTTGAAAACGGGTTATTTTATTGACTCTCCAGTAACGGGGTTATTTTATAAAACTAGCTCAAACATTAGCGGTTTTACTCAGCAAGGTGCTTTTTCCTATCAAGAAGGCGATATAGTCAGTTTTTACTTAGGCCGTGACGATAATGGTTATTTGCTTAATCGTGTTTCTAGTCAAGAAGTGCTGACGCCAAACTTAATCTCGAGTTTACCTTCTCGCAGTTTAAATCTAACGCGTTTGCTGTTGTCTCTTGACAGTACGCCTGAAAACCGTCGGGAAATACTGCTTTTAAGCGACTGGCTGGCAAAACCAGATATCCAAAAGCATCTCAAGAAGTTAGATCTGACGGCGTTGAATCAAGAGATGCTTTCGTCGCTTAATATTGACTTAGTTTCTGCTCAAGAGGCAGTTAACCATCTCAGTGAAAGCCAAGAATACATAGCCCAAAACTTTGCCTCAGAGCAGGTACTTTTTTCACCACTAAATAAACGTATGAAAACGGTTATTGTTAAAAAGCGAGATCTATTTGGCAGGATTTGTATTTACGATTTACGTTTGGTGAAACACCCTAGATATCGCCCTCCATACGGTGCCGTTACTTTTGAAATTACGCCAAAAATGATGGTTGAGTTTCCTGATATTGGCGATCGTTTCCGTGGATGTTTTCTAGAGCCAAACGATATCGAGAAAATAGAAACGCTATATACACCTTTAGCTGATATCTGGGATGAGCATGGTTTATCGCAGTGTGCTAAGAGTGGTTGCACTCGTAATGATCTCAATGGCTTTGTCATTGATAGCTTTAATGATGATGGTGATTGGAAGCATCGTTCATTAGCCCTTAACTTTGACCCAGTAACCCAATTACTGATGGAAAAAACGCAAGGTTTGGGGCGAACGGAACGTATTAGACACCCTAATTTGATTGAACAGATTTGGTTTACCTACCCACAAAAGCAATACAAGCAATTGTCTTACGAAGGTATTTGGCAAGAAACGACTTACCAGTCTGATCAGATAGATTTCCAGTGTCTCTTGATTAGTAATGGAGAGGTCAAGACTACATTAGCATCTGCGCCAATAAGTGATGAAGGTTGTCCGAGCGAAATTCAACGATATCAACGTGATGTAAGTCGTTCATATGGCGATATGTGGTGGGTAAGTGTGCAAAAACAGCAGGCTTCATTGGAGCAGCTCAACATAACAGTCCGTTGGTATCCAGAGTCTCATGCCAAGGCAAAACTCACCTCTTGGGAATATCTGCCTGCAGGAGAGGAGTGGGATAAAGGAATTCTATATCGCTATCAACAAACGATCGTCCATAACCCTGATGGTTCCGAACAGCTTAAGACGCATTCAATTTCTGAATATACAAAAATTACAGGAGTAAACCGTTAATATGGGATCACCTCTTACAACGATCATTCACCAATGGCAATCAGGTGATAAGCACGCTGAAAATAAGCTATATCAATTTGCCTACTTGCAATTACGCACTATTGCTCAACAAGAGCGTGCGCGCAGTGCGCAAAAATATGGGCATGATAATAAAGTGTTGATGGATAGCGTGAATAGTACAACGGCCTTGATACATGATGCTTACTTAAAGCTTTCACATAGTGAAATGCTCAATATTGGTAATCATCGTGATTTTTATCTGATGGCGGCGAGAATAATGCGTCAGATATTGATTGATAATGCTCGTACTCAGTTGGCGCAAAAGCGCCAGCATGGCCAAGAGTTACATCTTGATGAGAAACCTCAGCGGGGCTTTGAAGAAATTTTGGTAGTTGATGAGGTTCTGGATAGTTTCAGCGAACGCTATCCGCGTCAGTCAAATGCAGTGAAACTGAAGTACCTGATGGGGCTTAAAAACGATGAAATTAGTGAGTTACTAGAATGCAGTAGCAGCTTGATTGAAAAAGACCTTAAGTTCTCAAGAAGTTGGTTACAGGCTCGGATGGTTTAACGTCTCATGCATCAGAAAACAAAACTTCTTGGCGCCAGCGTTTGTCTGGCGTTTAGTGTCGGTGTGTTTTTCGTCGCTAACAATACAGAAAGCGCACAACCTACCGGAACAAGTGTACAAAATGATGAGCTGACACTTAAGCGCAACAATGCTGATACGTTAGTTGCAATGAATGAGTTAGAGCGAGCTCAAGCCGCAGATGCTTTGCGTTCTACCGATGTTGAAGATAGCGGTAACCAAGATGCTCTACAACACAACTCGAAGCTAACGAACTTAGAGCAAGATCTATTAGCCGAGCAGTTTTATCAACAGCAGCAATCTACGACAACCATTGTTGCTAATGAAGATGACTCTTCGCTATCGGGGGCTGAAGCGAATGGACGACCAGTGATTAATCAGGAAGTACATCGTGCAATTCAAGCCTCTATCGATCAATGGCAATGGGCTGTGAATACCCCTGTGCGTGACACGCTTAATTTAGCAGGGCTATTTGAAGACCCTGAGAATGATCTGCTCTCGGTGCGTGTAGCAGTGGAAGCTGACGGTTTGAAAATTACAGGCTATCCGTTGGTCAATATTTTTGGTTTGCCAGTTGCAACAAACGGACGTGGGGCGCTGGTCGTGGAAGCAAGTGATAGTCAAAATATTGGGGACGACACGGATTGGGTGACGACACAGTTTTCTCTGCCGGCGGTAGATGGTTTGGTGCAAACTCTGTTTCCTTTAGAAGGTGAAACCCTTTATCGACTGGAAACGACCAACAGTTTGGCGGGTAAGTACACGGCCTATGAAGTGGTGTATTGCCAAGCCTTTAAGTTTGTTAACCAGCAAGTTTATTTTGCTGCCGCAAAGGATAAGACCCGTTGTCCTAGTGAGGAACAGTTAGAGCCGATCGGTCGGTATGAGGTTGTCTCTGCGCAACAACTGGAGCTCAGCAGCGATCGTTCTCTCTTTGATGCCAATCAGACTTGGACGCTCAAGAAACAATACGATTCAGTACAACAGCAAGGTGTGACTAACTATTTTGTCTCTGTCGATAATGGTCGCCAGCATGAAAGCTATACCATGCAAAAGGACAAACGGGCGATGGAAGCTCGGATTAACGGTGTAACCGGACAGTATGTATTTCAGAATGAATGGTTTGATTTTCTGTTGCCACTGAGCAGCGAACAGTATTTGATGACGAAGTATGCCAACTATATCTATGACTATAAGACCGAAGTCGCAGGACCAAATGGGGAAACTACAGATTCCGATCTCAACCTGAAAGCATTCTCAACCAGTTTAACTTGCGCCCAAGTTGCCCCGATGTTTGACAATGGTGTGTTGGGAGGGGTTGGAAAGTATGGCATTGACATCATATCGACCAATTACCCTGCGCATCCCGCTTACACATTAGATTGTTTTGAATTTATCAGCAATGAACAAACCGGGCAGGTATCGTTGGCATTTGATCTCGCTTATTCTCCTTATGAAGAGTTCGTACCCGGTGAGATTTATAGTTATGTACTCAAACCCAAACCTCAGTTTGCAGATCGAATAGAGGAAATAAAGCTCAATCTTATCTACGCCGAATCAAACTAAAATTGACCCGTCCTGATATGGGTTGACACTTTTTAGTTAAAACGCTCGGTGTACTTCATCGGGCGTTTTGTATTTTAGCGCTGTATGAGGCCTCATCTGATTATAGATTTCTACTGACTCAGCGACCATTTTTCT
>NZ_JADILO010000049.1 GCF_015278125.1 Vibrio fluminensis | reverse complement strand
TGTTCCATCGTTACCATTTCCAGTTCGTATTGTTGCGGAGTCGGTTCTTGAAGCATATCGGAGTATCCATATTTCGATACTCCTATTAGATCAAAGGTCTAGCTCAAAAGCTAGACCTTTGTCAGCAGTCTGAGGGTCGACATTGTCGACCCTTTTTTATGCGCGCTGCTCCAATCTAAAGTGGTTGATTGGTTTGGATAACGAGCTTGCCAAAGTTCTTACCTTCCAGCAGACCGATGAACGCCTGGGGCGCATTTTCCAGCCCTTCCACAAGATGCTCACGGTAGTGAATTTTGCCCTCTACTAGCCATTTCGACATGTCAGCCGCAAACTCGCCGTAGCGGTGTGCGTAGTCATCAAAGATGATAAAGCCTTGCATCTTGATGCGTTTGATCAGCAGTTGCGCCATCAGCATCGACATGCGATCTGGACCATCAGGCAGCGCGGTGGCGTTGTATTGTGAGATTAACCCACATAGCGGAATACGTGCACCAGTGTTGAGTAGTGGTAATACCGCGTCAAACACTTTGCCACCGACGTTCTCATAATAGATATCAATGCCGCTCTCACATGCAGCGGCGAGCTGCTCGGCAAAGTCATCTGCTTTGTGGTCGATACAATGATCAAAGCCAAGTTGCTCAACCGCATAACGGCACTTCTCTTCACCGCCAGCCACGCCGATGACGCGACAGCCCTTAAGCTTACCGATTTGACCCACCATAGAGCCCACAGCGCCCGTTGCAGCAGCAACCACTAATGTGTCACCTTGCTTTGGCTGACCGATATCTAACAGCCCCATATAGGCGGTAAAACCGGGCATACCCATGACGCCCAGTGCGTATGAAGGATGGGTTGGATTCATGCCGAGCTTAATCAATCCCTCACCATTAGAGATACCGTAGTCCTGCCAACCAGTATAAGCGAGTACCCACTCACCTTTATCAAAGTTGTTATGCTTAGTTTCCACTACCTGACAGACTGTGCCACCAACCATCACCTCGTCAATTGCGACAGGATCAGCGTATGATTTGGCATCATTCATACGTCCGCGCATGTATGGGTCAAGAGAGAGGTAGACACTACGCAGTAAAATTTCGCCATCATTTGGGCTTGGGATCTCGGCGTTTCCTAAACGGAAGTTGTCTTTGATAGGCGCGCCCACAGGACGAGAGGCGAGGACGATACGGCGGTTTACTGAATCTGTCATTTGGGTTTACTCCATGTTATCCACTTAAAAATAGACCAGTCGTCTAGTTTTGATGCAAAAAAATCCCGCCACACAATCTTAGTTTATGGCGGGAGGGTTTTAAGCTTTTAACAGCTGTTTTGTGGCGACCAAACTTAGCTCAAGGTGGGTTTGATCAGGCATCAGTTTGTTAAGCAGGCTCGCACCTAACCACTGCTGATACAGCTGGGAAGCAATCTGATTACTGTTTGATACGCCAATAGAGCCATCTTGGATCCCTTGTTCAATACAATTTTCGAGTGCCTGAATGATTTGCGATGCACCTCGCGCGAGTGAGATACGCATCGCATTGGAAAGATCGGAGACTTCGGCGCTTAATTTCACTACCAAGCATTTATTTGCATTGCAGACACCGTTGTTTACTTCTAGCCACATCGAGAAGTAGTTAATCAGGCGTTGGTAAGCGGGCAATTCAGGGTTGTTGAACAAGCCATCAATACGCTGCAAATAGCTACGGAAGTACTCTTCGATCAGCGCTTCACCAAATTGCTCTTTGGATTTGAAGTAGTGATAGAAGGAACCTTTAGGTACATCAGCCGCTTTGAGCAGCTCGGATAAGCCGACTGCGGTAAAGCCTTTATTGACGATAAGCTGATAGCCAACCTCTAAGATATGTTGGCGTGTGTCATTGGTTTTTGCGTTCATAAGCAAACAATACAATCAATTAGACCAGTCGTCTAGTTTTGTATTGGCGACGGCTGAAAGGTAGGTATGAGTTTGGTTTGCGCCTTGACGAAAAACAGCAAGGAATTCATCTTGCGTTTACGGTTTGCAAATATTGATGAAGATCTCTGAATTGAGATTTTATTATGTAAGTTATTGAATAATTTAAGCTGTTCTATTGTTGCTTGGGGACTTTCGTGCTCATATAAGTTTTGCCTAAATTAGGAGCTTTACTTGATGTCTAAAGAAAATGCAGTGCTTAACGAGTTAACCGAACTCAAGTCTAAATTTGATAGAGTCATGGACAAACTGACACTCACGGATATGGATCTTACCGTTATCTCGGCGGAATATGGTCAGTTGAAAAAGCGAGTCAAATCGCGACTTGATGAGCTTCAGCAAGCTGCTGCGATAAATGTTGATGAGCAAAACTATTTGTTGCCAGCATTAAGAGAGGTTCATTTACATTGTGTGGCGAGAAGCAATACTCAAAACCGCCAAACGCTGTCTGATTCGCTTTGTGATGCGCAAGATTATCTGAGTCATTACTTGAGTCAAAAACGCTAAGGGATGAAAACCATACGCACCCAACTCAGAGCCTTCACTGCAGCGGATTATCAGTGTCTAGTTGATTGGATTGATAGCGATGAGCTCAATTACCTTTGGGGTGGTCCTAAATTCTGTTTTCCACTGACTCAACAGCAATTGGATGAACACTACGCCAACCCTGACGTTTATGCCTATCTGTTTTGTGTTGATGAAGCCAGCGCGGGGTACGTAGAGCTGTATCGAGAATCTCTCAATAGCTTTAAGATTTGCCGCGTATTTATCAGCAAAGAATTTCGTGGCCAGCAACTATCGCAAGTGATGCTGACACAATTGATGCAAAAAGCGAAAAGTGAGTTCAATGCCACTTCATTGTCTCTTGCGGTGTTTAGTCACAATCAAGTGGCAAAACGTTGTTATCAGTCGCTGGGTTTTACTACCACAACGGTTGAGCAGGGAATACGTCAGTTCAAAGGTCAGCAATGGGATCTAGAGATGATGCATAAAGCACTAGGTTAAGTGACATTGTCACTTATTGCTCATCTGAGATCCCATTTCTAAGCGTGATTTTCGAGTATTGGTTGCCGGCATTATTTGCTAGAATTAGCCATCAGAGTTGTCGTCGAGCAACTGAGGATTATTGAATAGCGATTGCAGAGTATGAATGAACTGACCGACATGCAAACCATCCATCAAACCATGATGCACTTCAAGTGACAGTGGCATACGCCAACCTTCACCTTGTTGGGTTAACTTACCATACGCCATTTTAGGCACACTATCGGGAAAGTTGGTATCTCGGGCATGGCTCATACTGGTGAAATCAACCCATGGCAGAACCGTCAGATGAATGGTGTTTTGCACCATCTCTTGACCAATAAACTGCTCTAAAATGAACGGCGTGTTTTTCACTCGCTGCTCGGTTTCAGTCGCGCTGTGGCAGAATTCCGCGAACTTAGGTTGATAAGGTAGGTCACAAAAGCGCACCGTATCATCGTCAGCAAGAATCGCGACGCTAACATGCATCGGTGAGTAGATGCGCACTTCATCCCCAACCAAGCGCGTTGCCATAGGTTCACTCTTATTAAGCGCCTGCTGAGTTAGATAGAGATAAGCATGGAAGAATCGATGTCCGTGCTGCTTACAGTATCGATAAAGCTCACTGACATCGAGGTTGCTACAGATATTGTACCAAGGGTGGCTAAAGCCTTGGTAAAACTTGAAGTGTTCAGCGCGCGCCCATTGAGCGACATCCAGCACTGTATATGCCATGTTTATAATCCTAGTGTATCCCTTTTGCTCCGAGAGCTTAGGAACCGTTTATACGTATTCTTTTAGGGTTTGTTGTAGATGCTCTTTAAGCAAGGTCAATCTGGCGGTATTGCGTAAAGAGGGCAGGTAAATCATGTATAGGCTAACCTCTGGCAATTGATAATCCGCGAGCACTTGAACCAAGCGCCCATCTTTTAGCGCATTATTGACTTGAAAGATAGGTTGCATCGTAATGCCTGCACCCTCAATCGCTGCGCTCATCATCGCTTGACCGCTATTGATGGTGAGTTTAGAGGATACCTCGGGCTTAAAGTGTTGTTTACCATCAAAAAAGCTCCAGTTATGGTTTAAATAGAGCAAGCTCGATTGTAAACATTGGTGATCGCTTAACTCATCTGGATGGTTTGGTGTGCCGTGCTGCTGCAAATACTCAGGTGAGGCACAGACAATCATCTCAAAGCTTTTCAGTTTGTGGGCAATGAGGTTTTCATAGCCATCCACTTTGTCGCGGAAAATCACTTCAAAGCCATCTTTCTTTATATCAGGCAGGCGGTTGTCGACTACAAGATCAATCTCTAACTTTGGGTAGCGCTGCATAAAGCGTGCAAGGCTTGGCGCTAATACCTTGATGCCGACATTCACACCAGTGCAAATCTTAAGTGTGCCACTGGGCTCGTTCATGTTGCGGTAGATGTCTTCTTCTGCGGCTTTGAGCTCGGCTAGGATAGTTAAACAGCGTTGGTAGTAGCGTTCTCCTGCGGCCGTGACCTTTTGAAAACGGGTCGATTTAGCCAGCAGCTTAGTGCCCAGTCCTGTCTCTAAGCCTCTAACATGTTTGCCGACCATTTGTGCGCTAATGCCACGTTCGTCCGCAACGGCGGCAAAGGAGCCAAGTTGTACCGCACGTACAAAAATTTCCATACTGGTAATTCGATCCATATTCGCCTCTATTAAAAACCAAAAGTGGTTTTTAGCCATATTTATTCGAAACTATTGGTTGTTAGTGTAATCCCTTTGCGTACATTTATCTCTCGGTTATTTGTGATTAACATCACGTCGAAATCATTCTGATTGTGTTCCAACCCGATTTAAATTTCCCTGCGAGGCTCTGCATTGCTCACTGCTATTCCCCAAGAAATTGCTATTGGAGATATCTATTTGCCACCGTTATTAGTGGCGGGTTTCTTCGGTGTCATTTGTACCTCACTGACTACGCGACTTCTCAATCGCTTGCGTTGGCATCGCTATGTTGTCAGCCCGCCATTGGTCGAGATGTCGATGGCGATTATTTATACCGTGCTGATTGGTACGTTTGTTTTTCCTAGTTGATTAAGTGAGAGTGAAACAGTGAAGAAGCGAGTTTTTGTAACCGGTTTAATTGTCGTATTGGCGCTAATGGCGATCGGTTGGAAGTATCAGCAGTACATCACCAATCCTTGGACGCGTGATGGGCAAGTACGCGCGCAAATTGTGCAAGTCACCCCACGTGTTACCGGACCATTAGTTGCGATTCATGTGACAGATAACAGCGAAGTCAAAGCTGGGCAATTGCTGTTTGAAGTGGACCCACGTACTTATCAAGCGGCGCTTGCCAAAGCACAGGCAAGCCTTGTTCAGGCAGAGACATTATTGAAACGTGCCACCGATGAATCTCATCGCGGGCATTCTCTTGCTCGTAAGCAGCCGGGCTCGATTTCACAACTGATGCTGACGCAACAAGCCAATGCGGTTGAGTCGGCTAAAGCGGGTGTGATGGTGGCTAAAGCCGCACTTGAAGAGGCGCAACTGAACTTAAGCTTTACCCAAATTACGGCGCCAGTGGATGGTTACATCACTAACTTGAATCTGCGTGTTGGTAGCCAAGTGGTGGCGAACCAGCCGATGGTTGCTTTGGTGGATAAAAGCAGCTTCTGGATTGAAGGCTTTTTCAAAGAGACCGATATCAATGATGTGATTTCTGGTGCGCCAGCCACGGTTACCTTGATGTCCTATCACGGTCAGCCTTTGCAAGCGCAAGTTGACAGCATTGGCTACGGTATTGCACATAAAGATGGCAGCACTGGTGTTTCGCTGCTACCCAATGTGAGCCCGACTTTTCAATGGATTCGACTGGCGCAACGCATTCCTGTGCGCGTGCGTTTAGAGACTCTACCTAGCGATATACAGTTGCGTGTTGGCTCAAGTGCTACCATTGTGATCCACAAACACCCTCAGCTCGATTTGGAGTCATTCATCGCTAATCTTGCGGAGTAAGCATGATGGTTGCTCTTCGATATCGCTTGCCGCTCAAAGTGGCTTTAGCACTGACTTTAGCTATCGTAAGTGCGCTCTGGTTAGGTTGGGAGAAGCCGTATTGGGCTGCATTCTCTGTTGTGGTGATGGCGGTGACAGAGTCAACCGGTCACTCACTCAAGAAAGGACGCCAACGTATCGTCGGCACTCTTTTCGGCGTGTTGGTCGCGTTTGTCATGATTGGGCTCTATGCCCAGCAGCCAATCGAATTGCTCGCTTGCTATAGCCTGTTTGCCGCGCTTTGTGTTTATCATCAGACCAACCCTCGTAACGGTTACGCTTGGTCTATCGCGATGATGGTCGCTACGTTAGTGATGGTGATGGGCGGCTTCTCTGGCACGCAAACATTCAACGTTGCGGTGTTACGTATTCAAGAAACGATTCTTGGCGTGGTCTGTTTTTCTCTGGTGTTCAGTTTGTTGTGGCCGGCATCAAGCCGCACGCTATTACTGCAAACGCTGCAAAGCTACTTTGATCAGCAAGCCGCATTAGTGGCTGAAATCATCTCAGACTTGGAGCAAACGGGGCATCTACGTCGTGATTACTCGTTAGGTAACAGTATTAAACGCTTAAGCCGTTTAGAAGACTTGATCCATGCGGCGATGGCGGACAGTTATGAGTTAAGCAGTGCAGAGCAAAAATGGCAGCAACTGCTGAAACAGCAAAATCAGTGGACTCTGCTTTGCGGTCATTTGTATGAAGCGACACGATTAGTCGATAAGCCATTTAGCCAAACTCAGCAAGATGAAATTAAGCGAGTGCTCGACCATCTGTTGCTGCGTGCTCAGCGAGCATCTACGTTGCTACAAACTCGCCTTGCTCAAGACTCTTGGCTTGAGTGTGAACCGTTGGCAGAGAAGTTAGATAACCCAGTCGCAGCGAGTATTAATCTTCAGCCACAACCTGATGATGCGGGGCATTCTCATGGCGCGCTAAGGGCGATGGAGAAGATCCTCAATCAAATGGATGCTTATCATCATAAAATGCACGCTACCTTGCTGGAAGCGCTGGGTTTTACGCATCACTCACTGGCTACTGAACAAGAAGAGAAAACCCAGTTTCAAGCCAACCTGAGTGCTCAAAAGCGCCCATGGCTGAGTATTGATCCTGAGCGCGCGATTAATGCGCTTAAAGTCTCCATCATGTTGTGGATCTCAATGGCGCTGTGGCTCTATGTGCCAACGCCCGGTGGACCGATGATTGTTCTGTTTGGTGGCGCTTTTGGTGCTGTTGTGCTGTCGATGCCGTTTGCGAGTACTCGCTCATTGCTGTTTTACATGCTCGGTTGGGCAGGTGTTGTGTTGCTGCAATACATCTTCATTTTGCCGCACTTTAGTGAAATCTGGCAGCTAGGAGGCTTTTACTTTATCAATAGCTTTGTGATTTGGTTTGTCTTCAATCAGCCGCAGCAGATTTTCCATCGCTTACTTGGCACGATGAACTTAGTGTTGATGACCAACAGTGCGATGCAACTGACGCCCACTTATGACATTCAATATTCGCTACTGGTGTTAATGCTGTTTACCTTTGGCATGTTGGTGATTTTCTTTGTCAATCATGGGGTGTTTTCAGCCAACCCAGAGCGCGTGTTTTTGCGTCAATTAGGGCATTTTCGTCGCAGCTTGCAGGCAAACTTACAGAGTTTATTAACCTCGCAACGTCAACCCTGGGTAACCTTTGTTAGCCCCGTTGCGGTAAAAGCAGTGGCGGGTGCAGAGGCGGCGATTAATGTGATCAATTGGCAGATGTATCCAGAACTGGATAAAGCCGAAGCCGAACAGTTGATCGCTCGAGCCTATAGCTTGTGTTTGCATTATCGCGCGTTTGCTGACAGTTATCGTCAATGGCAGCAAAGCAGTTTCCATGCGGGTATCGATAGATTGATTCAACGCTCGATAGCTGAGATGACCAAATTGCTCGATACCAGCATGATTAGCGAAGATAACCGACATCATGCCATTGTGTTACGCCAGTTGCAGCAGCAACTACAGCACTATTTGTATGGCTTTGAGGGGAGCTCTCCGCTGCAAATTGCGTTTAGTCAGCCGCAAGCGGATCAGAGCTATCAGCTATTGGTATCGATGCAAATCTTGGTTGAATCTTTACAGCAATTGCAGCAAGACACCAGTGTGAAGGACTTTTATCAACTGCGCTTATCGCCGTTTACGATTTAGCCAGTTCTATCTATGGTGAGGACTGTTGATAGGCATCAATCTTGGGTGAGAATTTGTTATTTTGTCATCAATTGTTGTCGAGTTAGTCACAAAAATTCTTTAAGATGCGCTATCCCCAAGCAACTTGAAGATGCAGGTAGGCGACAAAGGAACAAAGCCTCTGAGCATAGATGATCTATGTGATGAGGTTTGTGAGTGCCAGTCCCTTTTTTAACTAGTAAAGCGCTGCAACTTCAAGTAGGACGGGTATATTAAAATTTGTCGTTAGCCATGGAATCTCACATGTACAAACTGGTTGCCTTAGATATGGATGGCACACTGCTTAACTCGCAAAAAGCCATCACCCCTCGTACCAAGCAAGCCATTCAAGCCGCGCGTGATAAAGGCGTGGTCGTGGTGCTTGCATCCGGCCGACCTCTAGAAGGTATGTTGAACTCATTGTCTGAGCTGGAGATGCACAGCGATCAAGATTATGTGTTGAGCTACAACGCGTCACTGGTGCAGCGCGTAGCGAGCAAAGAGGTGATTCGCAAACAAATTCTAACCGGATTGGATGCGAAAAAAATCGCAAACCTTGCTCGCGAATTGGGCACTTTTGTGCATGCTTTCTCGCCTGAGCGCGGTTTGATCACAGAAGCGGATAACCCGTACACCAAGCACGAATCTGACATCAACGGCGTACCAAGCACCGTGATGGATTTTAATGAATTAGCTGATGATGAAGAGATCATCAAAGTCATGATGGTGGCAGAAGCGTCAATCCTAACGGGTGCGATTGAACAATTACCCGCAGAGCTTTACCAACAATACACCGTAGTGCAAAGCGCGCCATTCTTCCTAGAAATCATGAATGCTAACAGTAACAAAGGCACTGGCGTTGCCATGCTTGCCGAGCATCTAGGTTTTGATGCAAGTGAAGTGATTTGTATGGGTGATGCAGGTAACGATCACCATATGATTAAGTACGCCGGTCTTGGCGTCGCGATGGGTAACGCAACGGATGATATTAAAGCGTTGGCGAATCATATTACCCTTAGCAACGATGAAGATGGCGTAGCGGTAGTGATTGAAGATTTTATTCTTAATGCTTAATTAAGTTTTTGTCTTTGTTGAAGAAGTGGCTGTTCACGGTGATGAATGGCCATTTTTTTTGCATGCGTGATTTAAATTTTTTCATTCCGTCACTTTCGCGCACAAGACTTAAATTTTGTCATTCCACGCGAAGGCGGGGAATCTTGGTTTGTCCCCACTCATTTTTGGCAGAGTATTGCGGTATGTCCCGCTTAGTCATTGGTCACCAATCTTACCTTTTAAGAAAGCGGTCCAATTACTCTTTGCTGCGCCAAAGAGTAATCAGAAAGGCGCTTTTGTATCGTTGGTGTTGTCCGGTCGGTTTTAGGCGTTCCCGACGCCGAAAACCTAAAAATGCTGTCCTGCATTTTTACCTAGAGTTGTAGTTGTATCGGCTAGGTCGTTTGGGTATAGAAAGGTTCAAGAGCTTTTTTCGAGCATTACTTCGTTACAGGCGTAGGCGGTTTATCCTAGTTTTCGACACTTCATTCCCCATTTCCGGCAATTCGTCGCACAGGAATTTTTGACCCCATAACTTCAATTATTATGACCTCATTAAACAACGATGTTGAAAAAAAAGGGTCATAAAATGGAACAATCAATGCACACAACTGAGCAGCAGGAACATGTACTGGCTCAAGTGAAGAAAATCAAAGAGTTTTACTCGCACCTAACACACTACTTGTCGGTAATATGCCTATTATTTGTTATTAATTTCGTGACTGGTACGGATGACCTTTGGGCGATTTATCCCGCTTTAGGTTGGGGGATCTTTATCGTTTCACATGCAATCAAAGCATTTGAGCCGTTTAATTTCTTAGGTTATGACTGGGAGAAAAGGGAAGTAGAGAAGCGGTTAAGTAAGCTGAATAACCGTGATGATTAGCTTGCTGGATAGGTATGTCCCGCTTAGTAGTGTGTCGCTCTCTTTCGCTTGGTGTAAGCGGTCCAATTACTCTTTGTCTTGCCAAAGAGTAATCAGAAAGGCGCTTTAGTGTCTTTGGTGTGGTCCGGTCGGTTTTAGGCGTTCCCGACGCCGAAAACCTAAAAATTCTGTCCTGAATTTTTACCTTGGGTGATGCATATCTTTGGCTGTTTGGAAGGATCTACTGTTTAGTAAATGAATGGCTAATATTGATATATAGTTGTGACTCGGATTTACCCCAAAGTGTTTTTGCTTTGATGGAGACAAAATTGTTAGATTTTCACACGGCATAACTAAAACTAATACGAGTGGGAAACTAGCTAGAACTCACCTTATTACTTTCAGTGCAATCAAAGAGACAAAATAATTTGGAAAATTCGAAAGGAGTCGATAGCCACATGCAAAGCATTAACGAGAACTATTCAGTTAAAGTGAGGAAGCAACTACAGAAGGACTGCAGAGAAATCTGGGGCAAAGTACGTTTAAAAGACAAGGGCGAAAAAAACCTGAGAAAGCAGGTTAAAAGGCTATTTCAAGACCCTGGAATTGTCGGTTTTTACTTGGAAGAAAAAAACATCTACGGCATGGTCGTAATATTTGATGAAAAAGTAAATAAGTTTGCAGGTGCATATATTGCGAGAGTCGATGGAAAGTTAAGCATTTACGACAGTAGTATCCGTTTTTCTCTTCATTCAGTAGAACGCCTGATATTTCGACTTCAAATGAAGAACCCAAAAGTTGAAGTTGCTAAAGCTATTCACTCGCAAACTAAATTTGTTTTTAGTCCAGAAAAAGACTTCACTATTAATCTCGATCCTAAATGGCGTACACCTGGTCTAAATGACGTTGAAATAGCATCACCATACCATGATGAAGATGACAATCTTGTTGGTATGTTTTTCCTTACATCGACTAGTAATATCAGTTGCAATATGGTCATGGCTGGTGTGGTGAAAACCTTCGTTGATAGAGAACTACTAAGAGAAGAACAATACCGTAGTTGCATGGAGGTATATGAACGACAATGTAAAGCACGAACAGCCTCTAAAATACCAATCAGAAAGAACGGGAACTCGCTCATAACCTGAATTATTGCACCGATTTTGTGTGAGATTATCTTCGGCTACGGATGAAACTTTTTTTCCGAAACCTTGGTAGCTGGCACTTCGTAACTCATTTTCGACCGATTTATCCAATCAGCAAGGCTAGTTTCCAGCTAGAAATGACTTTTAATCCTAAGTCTTGGTGCATTTTATTTTAGACGGCAAACTAGCGAGTTGAACATGGTAAGAACTATCTATGCCGATATCTGAGGTCAATTCACAATACCTGTTGTTTTTTGAAGCTATATCTCAAATTATTATGTATGGTAATATTTTATTCCGCAAAGTGGATTGTTGCGAGAATTTTATTATGGTGAAATTTAGTGAAAAAATCTGTTGTTTTATGGTCAATGCTCACGATTGTATCAGGTTGTAAAGCTTTACCTGATACGCCTCTTCATGATCAGTTAGCTAATGAATATGATAAAAATTACCCTAGTCTTGGTTATCAACCATGGGCTTATTTGGAACGCCATATGAGCATTACTAGTAATAGAAATAGTGAATTTGGCTCTTGTTCTTTTTCTGTCCCATATGGCTCTAGAGGGGCTGAACATGAGATTCTGATTGCTCGTTACAATGATTGCGTTGCTAAGAAGAAAGTAGAAATTGCAGTTCGAAAAGAAGCAGAAAGAGAAGAAAAAAATAGGCAGGATGCGTACAGGCAAACTGATGAGTACAAACAAAAAATAAAATTGGACTTTGAGGTTAAGAAAGCTATGGATGCTGCAAATAAAGCCCTTAACTCTAAATGTATTCGTAAAGCTAACAATAGCGATGTGGTCTTTCTGTATACGCAATATATTCCTCAGATAGGTAGTTGCTTGGGTGTTACGGCAAACGGCGAGGAAGTTTTTTTTAAGCTTTAATTTATATGGGGGAGAAAGAAGCACCAAGATTTAAGCCAGCGCTCAAATCGTCATTGAAAAATAAGAAAGAAGTTCTAACACAAGAACAAATAAAGGAAAAAATTCGTAGAGAAACAGAAGCTAAAATCGAGTATCAAGCATGGTTAATTGAAAACGACATACCGTTTTAAGCTTGTATTAACAACAAATTAGACTTTCTAGATAACATGAGTCTAACGCTTGTGTCACCGCTCTTAGATTAAATTTGCAATACCTATGGTTATTGATGGTTTACTAAATTATTAAGAGCGTTGGCACATTTTTGTCCAAAAACGATTCAGTTAATATTGCCACATCACTAAGCAAAAATGCAGGACAGCATTTTTAGGTTTTCGGCGTCGGGAACGCCTAAAACCGGCTGGACAACGCGCGCGATACAAAAGCGTCTTTCTGGTTACTCTTTGGTAAGACAAAGAGTAACTGGACCGCAGACTGCAATGGTAAAGAAATCGACGCCCTATTAAGCGGGACATACAGCAATACTTAGCCAAAAGTATATTGAGACCAAAAGCGAGATTTCCGCCTGCGCGGAAATGACAATGTTTGAGTTTAGTGTTCAAAATCGCAACGCTGCTCTCCTGTTGCGGTATGACACGCTTACGACAATGGTAAAGAAATCGGCAGCCTACTAAGCGGGACATACAGCAATACTTAGCCAAAAATGATCCACCTCCGATATTTACAAATTCCCCAATAAGATTCTCATTTGCTGAAACTGCCACCTCGAATCATCAAGAACCTTGTGTAACCATGAGCGCGTTTGAAGCAAGGCTCTTCAATAGAATATTAAGTGCGATTAACCGAGAGCCGAATAAAGGAAAAGGCGATGGATCTTATTGCGATATCGAGTTTTATTTTTCTCGCAGCACTGCTAGTGATTTCTCCGGGACCCAACGGTGTATTGATTGTCCGGACAGCGACACTGTATGGCTCGAAGGCTGCCTATTTTAATATTTTGGGCTTTCTGGGCGCATTCTATATTCACGGTACCCTCTCCATCTTAGGAATCTCTTTACTGTTAGTGCAGTCGGCGCAGGCTTTCTTGGTGTTTAAAGTGCTGGGTGCGGCGTATCTTTGCTGGATGGGGATTCAGTCGATTCTTTCCGCAAGGAAAAAGCCAATAAGTATCGACCCTGATATTAAAGAAACCAAACGCGAACTCTCTTTCAAAGAAGCGTGGCTACAAGGATTTATCACCAACGCGCTTAACCCTAAAGTGTCGATGTTTTATCTCGCGGTTTTTCCCCAGTTTATTTCCTTAAGTCAAAGCCCCCACAATGCCTACTTACTGGTAACGTTGCATGCGTGTGTGAACTTTTTGTGGTTTGCTGGCGTGATCACTTTGCTGTCTAAGGTTGGGCAAAAAGTGCGTCACGGCAGGGCGAATGGTTGGTTAAAATCAGTTACGGGTGTGGTGTTTGTTGGTTTTGGGCTTAAGCTATTATTTCTCAAATCGTTGGTAAGCCAATAGTCGGTTTAGTTAGGAGTTTTTATTTTGAGTGAACAATACAATGACGAAGTATCGAAGCATTATGCTGCTTACCGTCCACCTATCCATCAGATGATCCTTCAATCTTTGCTGGCGAATAAGCCCGAGTTTCAATATGGCTTAGATATTGGTTGTGGCACTGGTGTGTCAACGCTCGCGCTTAGCCCATATTGCACCGAGGTGGTCGGTGTTGAACCTAGCGAGGCGATGCTTAACCAGGCGCAAACTATCGCCAATGCGCGTTACTTAGTGGGTGATGGTGAAAACATCCCGCTTTCCGATAACACGGCCGATATCATCACCTTCGCAGGTTCACTCTATTACGCTAAATCGGACGCGTTAGTTGAGGAGCTACAACGAGTTTCAGCTCAAGGAGCCTTGGTGATTGCGTATGATTTTGAGGTTCAGTTATCAGAGTTTATGCAGCAATTGGGGATTGAGATGGCCTCAAGTTCATCTGGTTACGATCATGCTATCAACTTTAGTGATTGCGACGCGCTGCAAGAGCTTGCATGTGAACAGGGCAGCATTGGGCTTGAGTTGAATAGCCAGCAACTGGCGCATGTGTTGTTTTCGTCTTCTACGCGCTATCAGCGCTTGGTTGATAAGTTTGGCGTTGATGGTGTTTTTGAGTTGGTTGTTGAGCAGTTAAATCGATTGGCAAATCAACATCGGGTAGAAGTGCTAACTTACCAATCCTGCTATCGTTTGAGTTAGTATGGAATAAAAGAGCGGGGTAGATTCCATTTACCCCGCTCGTTTCTATTCAACTGAATTAGTTGACGCAAACTCGGTTACGTCCGGTTCTTTTCGCCAGGTAAAGCGCTTTGTCGGCAGAGCTTACTGCGGTCTCCATTTTGTCAGAGCTTGTAAAACTGGATACGCCTATACTGACTGTAAGGTTGATATTGTGCCTCTTAATCAATATTGGCGCTTTTTCAACGGCCTCTCTTAAACTCTCGCATATGGCTTTTGCTTGGTCTGCAAAGGTGTTTGGCATAAGTAGCATGAACTCCTCTCCACCTGTACGCGAAAAGATAAAATCATCATGGATGATAGCGTTACAGATTTTAGAAAACTGAATCAACACTTTGTCACCCACATCATGGCCATAGTTATCATTGATGTGTTTAAAAAAATCTATATCAAATACAGCGATGGTACCTGATTGTTTTTGACTTTTTAGCGCCTCGAACTTGAATTCAAAACCTCGTCGATTAAGCAAACCCGTCAGAAAGTCGGTATGTGCTTCCCTTTGTAGGTGAGTTCTTTGTTTTTCAGAGTCTTGATATTTTATAAAATATCGCAACGGTGTAAGTAGGATTAAGATGGTTATTAAGAGCGTACACAGTACCAATACTCTTGATATTAAGTTGTTGTCATTGGGATAAAAGTATATATCCCAGTGGCTTTCAAATAACCGTATTACGCCTTTGTATGGTACACCATCTGAGTGGCCGTTAGATACGATGCTTTTCTCTGCAACGTCATCCGTATCGGGATTGTAGCCGGAGATTGAGTAGTTTTTTATGTTGTGTTGTGCAAGTTGATTTTCAATCACTCGTAGTATTGATTCGAGATAAATCACAGATGAAGATAGTCCGATGAAACCTTCTTCATCAGAAATGCTTTTTCGCAGAATAAATGCTGGTCGGCCATTTTGGACGAGCGGTATTGGCCCAATGATGGTCGTTTCTTTATATTGGATAGACTCATTTGCGCCGCGCTTACGTTTTTCATCAGCTAGTACGTTATGTCCAACAGCCTGTTTGTGCTCTTGATACGGGTACGCAAATTTAACGATACCGTTGGGAAGGTAAAGCAGCGCATCGACATTACTATATGTTTCCAATAGCTTTTTGCTTAATAGATTGAAGTGTTGTTCGCAAATAGCGCGATCGCTTGAGAGTAGGGTCATCTCTTTTAACACTTCAGAGGTTATTAACGCATCGTTGAAAACGGATTTGATTTCTTTATTTAGTTTACTGATCGCTTGGTTAGAGGTTCGCTCATGATTGATGCTAGTGAGTTTAGATGTTAGCAGTTCAGTGAGTATAAGCAGTGAAGTGATAATCAAGGCTGCTTTCGTTAATTTCACCACGCACATTGTTCCCTTTAAAGATAAGTTACTCCTATTTCCATATTTGTCTGCGAAATATCCATATCAATTAAACGTCAAAAATTGTTATTTATATCTAATAAACAAATGCTTACTTATACTTTGAGGCTTGTTTGGAAGAAGTAAAAAGCTTAGGTAAGCGACGTAAAAAGCATCTTTGCGGTGTCTTTGTCAGTAAAATCCCACAAGATTTGCGAAATTATACGCATATAAATCATTTAATCGATGATTATTACAACTTGTTTTGATTAAAAATTTTTATCATTCGGCATGTTATGTTTATCGATCGATGATGCTGATCGAAACGATCGATACTGTTGATTAAAAAAAGTAGTCGATAAGGAAAAATTAAATGCACGACCAGATTAGAGTGTTTTTTGATCAATGAGTTACGTGTACTTTTCAAACGGAAATGAATTTTTAGCCATTTGCTGCGAATTGGTAGAGGAAAGGTGGTAGAGAGTAGTGCTATTTGATGGTTTGTTATAAAAAAGCCCAACTTATCTTATCAGTTGGGCTTATCACTTTATGAGGGTTTTACGCGCCGATCACGCCACCATCATTACGGGTGATCATAATTACCGATGAACGTGGAATCGCGTTTCCACCTTGAGGAAAGTGCGAAGGGGCAAGATCTTCACCGGGGTGCTGCACACCAACAAACATGGTTTTGTAATCAGGTGAGAAGGTTAAGCCGGTGATTTCACATGCTATCGGACCGGTGAGAAAGCGGCGGATTTCTCCCGTATTTGGATCGCTACAAAGCATCTGATTGTTTCCCATTCCAGCAAAGTTGCCTTGATTTGAATACTTACCATCGGTTTGAATCCATAAGCGCCCAGCTTTATCAAATCCGATGCCATCAGGGCTGTTGAACATATTGTCTTTATTAATGTTGTCGCTACCTGCCATTAAGCTGTTCGGGTGAACTTCAGGGTTGCCCGCTAGGACATAAATATCCCATTCGAAGGTATTGGCGTTGTTGTTCCCTTGAGTCGGGCGCCAGCGAATAATATGACCATATGGGTTTTTCTCGCGAGGGTTAGCCGCATTGAGTGGCTGAGACTCTTTCGCGCCGCGATGTTTATTATTGGTTAGGGTGCAAAAAACCGATTGGTTGTCTGGATGAACGGCGACCCATTCTGGTCTATCCATCGTCGTCGCCCCTACTTGTGTCGCAGCAAGGCGAGCAAAGATCAGTACCGATGCTTGATCAGCAAAGCCATTCTCTGGCGTTAAACCATTTTTACCCCAACTCAGTTCCAGCCATTCCCCCTGACCGGCTAACTCGCCCTCAGTGCCGGTGAACTTTGCTACATATAATGTGCCCTCGTCGAGTAAGTCTCGGTTTGAATCCGACCCTGGGCGATACTTGTTCTTGGAGACAAATTTGTACAGATGCTCGCCACGTTCATCATCGCCAAGATAAACGACAACATGCCCATCGTCATTGATGGTTAACGCGGCATTTTCATGCTTAAAACGTCCTAAAGCGGTGCGTTTTTTAGGTTTTGAGTTTGGATTCATTGGGTCGATTTCTACTACCCAGCCATGGCGATGTGGCTCGTTCGGCTCTTTTGCCATATCGAAGCGCGCTTGGTGTTTATACCAATCATAGCCGCGATCTTGATTGTTTAAGCCATAACGTGCGTAGGTATCTCCTAGCTTGGTCTCTGCGGTGTTGGCAAAGTAGCCATTGAAGTTCTCTTCACAGGTGAGGTAAGTCCCCCAGGGTGTCTGTCCGTTGGCGCAGTTGTTAAAGGTGCCAAGTACGTGTTTGCCTGATGGATCGGCTTTGGTTTGAAGGTGCTTATGACCTGCGGCAACACCGGTCATTTCCATTTCAGTGTAGGCGGTCACGCGGCGATTGAGGCGACCCTCTACATTCACCTGCCATTTCCCATCGACTTTATTGAGTTCAAGGACAGAAACACCATGTGCAGCTTGCGCTTTGCGCGCATCATCGGCTGAGATCTGCTTACCTTGATGAGGGTAAAGGTACTCATTGTTGGTGTATTCATTATTGACCACTAGCACGGCACGTTGATCGGAGATTGGGAAAAAGCTCATGCCGTCATTGTTGTCACCAAATTGCATCTCTTGTGCTTTAGCATTGTTGCTTTGCGCAAACTCAGGTGCCCCTTTTACCACGGCATCACCCCATGAGATCAGCACATCTGCTTTATAACCATCAGGCACGACAACAGTGTCAGCGGTTGAGATAGGAATCGCTTCAAAGTTGAGTAAATTAGAGTGGCTTGAGGTTGTCTTGGCGATCGCTTGGCTAATTGGGCTGGCAGCGAAAAAGCCCACAGTACTGGCAGCGCCAGATAGCTGTAAAAAGCGGCGGCGAGACATGGCAGCATCGACAAACTTATTGAATTCTGGTTCTTGGTCGAGCGGTCGTTGGTCAGGGGTAGGTTTTGAATACGTCACAGTGGCTTCCTTTAGTGATTGTCCATCTACTTAAATGGCTTTAATCGTTCGCTGGGTATAATGCTAGGCGGATATGACGGTGAAGTTATGTTTTGTTAACAACTTTGTTACACTTAAGTGGCTGGAATTTAGTCTAAATAATCTCTAGAGACTGTTGTCTGAGCGTGATTCACAGACTGTGACTATATTTATATTTCGCCCGAGACTCAGTTGCCTTATCATTCGGCGAGTACACTGAGTTTAACTTTGAGGGTTAACAATGAAAAAATACGTAGCGGCATTGGCACTTGTTGCAGCACTATCAGGCTGTGAAGATGCAACTAAAGCAATTGACCAAGCACAAGAAGCGGCAAATAGCGCCGTTGATAGCCTTCAAGAGAAGATGGATTCGTTTGACCCGAGCAAACTGAATTTAGATCAGTTTGGCGAAGCGACAGAATCTGCAAAGGAGTTCGCGGCGTCGATTGAAGAGGCGATGAATGCGGATTTTTCAAATCCTGAGATTTTGACAGAAGTTCAAGACAAAATTGCCAATACATATAGCTGTCTAGTTGATGCGACGTCTGAATCGACGGCTGAAAAATTGCTAAATAAAGTACTGGCTGCTATCGGCAGTGAAGATACGCAATCAGTGATTGAGAAAGGTATTGAGAAGGCGAAAGCTGCTCAAGAGTGCGTGATGTAAGCCAGCGCTTAAATTACAAGATATACCAGAGCCCGTGGGTGAAAACCTGCGGGCTTTTTTATTCGTTATTCTTTGAGAAGTTTCGATCTAAATCATATTCTTGCTCGAATATTCGTCATATGGTGTGTCATGATGAAGCACATAAGTAATGGATTACTAGGAGCTAATCACGATGACGACCACTTCGGCAATTGCGCTGTTTCTTGCTATGTCCCTTTCAGCTTTAATCCCCGGTCCTAGTGTACTGGCAGTGGTATCTCGCTCGATTAGCCAAGGTTTTAGACAAGGTATGTTTACCGTGTTAGGTATATTGTTAGGCGACTATCTGTTTATCTTCCTCGCCTTATCTGGACTATCTGCGGCCTCAGTTGCGATGGGGGAGTTTGCATCATTGATAAAATATCTGGGGGTAAGCTACCTCTTTTGGCTTGCGTATCAAACATGGAATACCAGCATTGAAGGAAAGTTGGATTTCCCTCAAGACACTGAGTATCGTCAGGCTTCAAGTGTGCTTAGTGGATTAGTGATTGCCTTGGCAAACCCGAAAGCGATTTTGTTTTATATGGGGTTCTTTCCAGTCTTCGTTGACGTGACGAGTATTCATGCGGGCGATGTCTTCATGATTCTGATGATTTCGACTTTGTCTGTAGGTGGTGTGTTGGCGGTCTATGCGTTTTTATCGGCTAAGTCTCGTCACATGTTCACTAATAGACTGGCCCGTAAGTGGCTGAATCGCTGTTCAGCAGGCGTCTTGGCATCATGTGGGGTTATTTTGGTGAGTCGTAACTAGTGAGAATATACTCAAGTAACCTCAAGGTGCTTGGTTCGTATGAAAATCAATATTTAACTTTTTGAACTGTATCTAATAATGATGGTTTTAGTTTGAAGTATAATTTCATGATCTCTAGCTTGTCGTTCAATTAGTATTGAGTAGCAGTTTGTTTGGTGGCAAAAATAATATGAATTTAGTCAATAATGCGCTTTCATGTATAAAAAATGAAGCTAGAGAAATTATTTTTCATATAAGGAATGATTTAACAATATATGTTCTTATGGCTATTTTTGTCATATGCGTTTCAGGGTTCGTTCATTTTCATGGCTATGTAAATGATGTGCGTTTTTTTGCTTATTTTTATATTTTAAAGTTTGTAGTGCCGATATCGATAGTTTTGTATTTTATCTATTACTTCTTTGAGCTACTCTTTAGACGTGAAAAACGACCGTTAAGGTGTTATTTACAAAGAATAAAATTGGTTTTTGTTTATCGAGCTAAACTCGTTTCAGCCTTTATCTTACTGACTGCCATGAGTGTCTTTATATCAAGCTTTTCTACAATGAAAAGTTTGATACCTATTGTGAATATGTTTCATTTTGATGATCTTTTTCATCAACTGGACTTGTGGCTTTTCAATGGTTACCAGCCAGGGCTTTTAGTTGTAGAGTCTTTGGTAAATCCTTTTTATCTATTTGTTATTAACTTCTGCTATAATTTATGGTTCTTCTTTATTTGGGCTATTCTGGCATATTTTTTAATTGCTGATAAATCGACAAATAGAACAACTTTTCTTACCAGTTGGATACTTTGCTGGGGCGTGCTTGGGGCAGTATTAGCTATGCTGTTGTCCTCTGCTGGGCCTGTATTTGTAGAAAAACTGGATCCGACTAACCTGACTTACCAACCTCTAATGCAATTGCTACAAGAAAAACATGCTTGGCTAGTTGAGCAAGGTTGGCCCGGATTATACTCTTTGAATACGCAAGAGCAATTGTGGTTGGCCTACGCTGAAAATGTAGAGATGCTGGGGAGTGGGATATCAGCAATGCCAAGTATGCATGTTTCCATTGCAGTGCTAATGGCTTTATCGATGGGGGCGGTGAACAAATTCATTAGTTATTTTCTGTGGTTTTTTGCGGCACTAATTTTCATTGGTTCGTTCACCCTAGGCTGGCACTATGCTGTCGATGGCCTTGTCAGCGCTCCGCTGACGTATTTGATATGGCGGGTCTCTTTAGCGTTCGCGGAGAGATCGAGTGCGATGAAATACCGTGCGGTGAGTGAAAGCTATCTGTAACGTATATTGAAGCTTGGGATAACGGAACGCTAGGCGTTGCCTAGCTACGGAGTACGGAACGTTCGGCTTCACCTCTCTTCGGGAGAAGGGAACGCTTGGCATAGCCAAGCTATGGGAAAGAAAACGGAACGCTAGGCGTTGCCTAGCTACGGAATACGGAACGTTTCGCTGCGCTCCACTTCGGGAAGGGGAATGGAACGCAAAAAGCTACGGATAAGTAAGCCGTCGGCTTTACAATCTCGAATTTCATTTCTCGAAGGATTCCCGAATCTCGCCTCTCGAAGCCCAGCCTGCTGGGCGATCCCACATCCCGAAGTGCGGCAGAGCCGCACGTTCCGCGCTTATCTAAGCGCCGCCCTTAGGCGTGCGCTGCTTCTTTTGTCTCTTTGCTTACGCTTTGTTGGTCAGTTTTCTTTTTAGTCGGAGAGGTTGTTTTAGCCACGTCTAAACTTGCTTCTGAATAGTGCTCACCGTAGAAAGAGCAAGTGAGTACTTCTCGCAATTCACTGATCAGTGGGTAACGTGGGTTCGCACCAGTACATTGGTCATCGAACGCTTCTACCGCTAGTTCATCAACTTTCGCTAGGAAGTCAGCTTCATTTACGCCAGCCGCTTGGATAGACAGTGGAATGTCTAGGTCGCCTTTCA
>NZ_JADILO010000048.1 GCF_015278125.1 Vibrio fluminensis | reverse complement strand
ATGGTAATGCCAGGCGACAACATTCAAATGATTGTTGAGCTAATCGCGCCAATCGCAATGGACGAAGGTCTACGTTTTGCGATCCGTGAAGGCGGCCGTACAGTAGGTGCTGGTGTTGTTGCTAAGATCTTCGCTTAATTCTTAAGAATTAAATGAAATCTTGCACACTTCTTCGTTAGAAGAATGCGCATCTAGAAAAAGGGGAGCTTAGGCTTCCCTTTTTCATTTTGGTTATAAAGCTTTATTCCATCTCAATTCATCCTAGATCCTGAGAAAACAAAAAGTTATTTTTTTACTCAATTTTGTCTTTCTCTCTTCTCCGCTTTTCACACCATTTTTCCATACAGAACCATTTTTGATATAACAAATCGGTATTAATAATTTTATAAATCTAACTGGTAGTAAGAACTATTCTTGTTTATATTGCGAGTTAATGCAGTGTTTGTTGAGAATAGAAATGTACGTTTGCCTTTGTCATGGTGTATCAGATAAAAAAATCAGACAGTTAGTCTTGGAAGAAGGCATAGCGGATATGCGCAGCATTAAACGCTGTACCGCACTTGGCTCGCAATGTGGCAAATGCATTAAGCAGGCGAAGCAGATAATTAACGAAACAGCACCGCAATTGTATAAGCAAGCCTGCTAAAACGGCTACGCGCCTTTTTGACTCTTGGTTGATAACTTCTAAAGTTAAATGAATCAACAAGGAGGAGTTTTCCATGAAAGGCGATCCCATCATTATTCAGCACCTCAATAAGATCCTTGGCAATGAGCTCGTTGCTATTAATCAGTATTTTCTCCACGCCCGCATGTACAAAGATTGGGGGTTAAAGCATCTTGCTGATAAGGAGTATCATGAATCCATTGATGAGATGAACCATGCTGACCACTTGATAGAGCGTATTCTGTTTCTTGAAGGGCTCCCCAATCTACAAGATTTAGGTAAGCTGATGATTGGTGAGGATACGCAAGAGATGCTTGAGTGCGATCTTAAGCTTGAGATGATGGCGATTCCCGATCTTAAAGCCGCAATTGCCTACGCTGAAGATGTGCATGATTACGTATCGCGTGATCTGTTCCAAGATATTCTTGAAGATGAAGAAGAACATGTCGATTGGCTGGAAACCCAGTTAGGCTTGATTGAAATGACCGGTATTCAAAACTATCTACAGGCTCAATTTGTCGACGAAGATGATGATGATTAGCCTTGGTCCCTGCGTTCGTGAGTGCGGGCGCAGTTGATTTACCTACCTGTTTTTTCTCTCTTTTCAAACCACTACATTTTGCTTGCTTAAACTGCTCTCTTTCTGTACTATTCGTGCTCTTAAATTCTCGGTCAATTATCTTTCGTTCCTTGCTTCTTCTGGACGACCGAGCCATTTGTGGAAGCTGAATAATCCGTAAGGAGCAACACATGCGTCATTACGAAATCGTATTCATGGTGCACCCAGATCAAAGCGAGCAAGTTGCTGGCATGATCGAGCGTTACACTGGTTCTATCACTGAAGCTGGCGGTACTATCCACCGTCTAGAAGATTGGGGTCGTCGTCAACTGGCTTACCCAATCAACAAGCTTCACAAAGCTCACTACGTTCTAATGAACGTTGAAGCTGACCAAGCTGTAATCGATGAGCTAGAAACTGCTTTCCGTTACAACGATGCAGTTCTACGCAACATGATCATGCGTACTAAAGCGGCTATCACTGAGCCATCAATCATGCTTAAACAGAAAGAAGAACGTTCTGCTAAGCGTGAAGAGCGTGCTGAATCTGCTGCTGAGTAATTGATTGTATGACCAATCGAATGGAGCTAAGCGGCACTGTTGCTAAGCCTCCTATTCGGTCAAAAAGCCCGAGTGGAATCGAGCACTGCCGTTTTTGGTTAGAACATCGTTCCACCGTTATTGAAGCCGACCTACCACGCCAAGTTTATTGTCGTATGCCAGTCGTCGTCAGTGGGGCCAGGTCAACAGCGTTAACTCAAAACTTAGTACAAGGCAGTAACATTAAGGTAGGAGGCTTTGTCGCTTACCAAACCGGCCGAAACGGCGTAGGTAAATTAGTGTTGCATGCCGACAACATTACTCAAATTTAAGATCAGGAGATAGCCCATGGCTCGTTTCTTCCGTCGTCGTAAATTCTGCCGTTTTACTGCAGAAGGCGTACAAGAGATTGATTACAAAGACGTAGCAACTCTTAAAAACTACATCACTGAAGCTGGTAAAATCGTTCCTAGCCGTATCACTGGTACAAGCGCTAAATACCAACGTCAACTAGCTCGCGCTATCAAGCGTTCACGCTACCTAGCACTACTACCGTACACTGACAAGCATCAGTAATCGGTCGGTTTATTAAGAAAGAGGATTAAACAATGCAAGTTATTCTACTTGATAAAATCGGTAACCTAGGTGGTCTTGGCGACACAGTAAACGTTAAATCTGGCTACGCTCGTAACTTCCTTATCCCTCAAGGTAAAGCGGTTATGGCTACTAAAGCTAACGTTGAAATGTTCGAAACTCGCCGCGCTGAACTAGAAGCTAAAGTTGCTGAGCAACTAGCTGCTTCTCAAGCTCGTGCAGAGCAAGTTAACGCACTAGAAGCAGTTGTTATCGCTTCTAAAGCTGGTGACGAAGGTAAACTATTCGGTTCTATCGGTACTCGTGACATCGCTGACGCAGTTACTGCTGCTGGCGTTGCAGTTGCTAAGAGCGAAGTTCGTCTTCCTGAAGGCGCTCTACGTACAACTGGTGAGTTCGAGATCAGCGTTCAACTTCACTCTGAAGTTTTCGCTACAGTTAACCTACAAGTTGTTGCTGCTGACTAATATCAGTATCAAGACGTATTTTAAAAGCACCTCTTTGAGGTGCTTTTTTTATGCCTGAAATTGATTGAAGTTAGAAAGCGAACAGTAAGTTAACCGAAAAAATACTGTCTGAGTTTTCTAGCCCCTCTGGTACGCGGTCATGGTATTGGCGCGAGTAGGCGACCTTTAACGCGATGTCTTCGGTAATCGCATTGATGACACTGGCGTCAGTATCGACACGGGTATTGCTGTGACCAGACACGAGCGTCATAGTGGCTTCAAACGCTAAGTTGTCTAACGCTTGCCAGCGCGAATTCACTTTGCCACGGAAAATAGCTTCTTCGACCAAGTCGGGAAAAATGATGTCGTCGTCATCAATCTCATCCAAGTTAGGCTCTTGATAACGAAAACCTGGTCCAATTTCCACTTCCAGTAAGAAATCTTCGCTGTTGGCGAACTGATAACCCAAACCGCCTGAAACGGTATAATCTTTATAGTAAGCGCTGTAGCGAGAGTCGACCCCTTTAAAACTGCCGTAAAGGTAGGTTTTCGGGCTGAGCTTGTAGTCGGTTTGCGCGCTATAAGTTGATTGGCGTTTATCTTCTTCACCGTCTTTGTACAGCAGATAAAACTTCCACTCGCCACTAGTACGGTGACGTCCTTTGATGTACTCAGCATCAATGCGTGAGTTTAGGGACTCGGAATCAGAGTTACCTGAGTGCGCTTGGTAACCAAATTCAACTTCACTATTCCACGGCGATGGGACTTCAATGTCACTAGCGGTGTCCGTATCATGGGCGTGCGCAATGGATGCGCTTAAGATACCAAAACAGGCCAACCAAACTTTTGTCACACAGAGCCTCGTCGTCATTAATAAAGCGGGCGGATAAAATAGCATGAAATGGTAATAGTAATGCACTGATAATCAGTCAAGGATAGGTTAATTATTGCAACAAACCGACAATCTTCGCGCCAATGGAAGACAAGCGGTCTAATCTCGTTATAATGAGCGGTCATAGAAAGTAGTTGAGCAGAACCATGGCAGAGAACAGAGCGGATAATCGCAGACGTAATAAACCCGATGCACAAGTTGATGCAATTAAGGCTCCACCACACTCGTTAGAGGCTGAGCAATCAGTTATTGGTGGCCTATTGCTGGATAACGAGCGTTGGGATACGGTTGCCGAGCGAGTTGTCGCGCGTGATTTTTATAGTCGTCCACATCGCATCATCTTTGAAGCGGTCCAGCGTATTCTTGAAGACAGTAAACCGCTGGATTTGATCACCCTCTCTGAATATTTAGAGTTGCATGAAAATCTCGAAGATGTCGGTGGTTTTGCCTACCTCGCTGACTTGGTAAAAAATACCCCAAGTGCTGCCAACATTAATGCCTATGCAGATATCGTCGCTGAACGCGCGGTAGTGCGTGAACTTATTGGTGTTGCGAATGAAATCGCTGATGCGGGTTATGATCCTCAAGGTCGCTCTTCTGAAGATCTGGTCGACTTAGCCGAAAGTAAGGTTTTTGCTATTGCCGAATCGCGTACCAAAGAGAGCGATGGTCCGCAGAATGTTGACAATATTCTTGAGAAGACGCTGGAGCGTATCGAACTGCTGTATAAGTCGCCACAAGATGGTGTGACAGGCGTAGATACCGGCTTTACGGACCTCAACAAGAAAACCGCTGGTCTGCAAGGTTCTGACTTAGTTATCGTCGCGGCGCGTCCATCGATGGGTAAAACCACCTTTGCGATGAACTTATGTGAAAACGCAGCGATGGTATCGGATAAGCCAGTGCTGATCTTTTCACTAGAGATGCCAGCAGAACAGATCATGATGCGTATGCTCGCGTCACTATCTCGCGTTGACCAAACTAAGATCCGTACCGGTCAGTTGGACGATGAGGATTGGGCGCGTATTTCTTCTACCATGGGTATCCTGATGGAGAAGAAGAACATGTATATCGATGACAGCTCAGGCTTAACACCAACCGAAGTTCGTTCTCGTGCGCGTCGTATTGCGCGTGAACATGGTGGCCTGTCGCTAATCATGGTCGACTACTTGCAGCTTATGCGTGTACCTGCTTTATCTGATAACCGTACGTTAGAGATCGCGGAAATCTCTCGTTCGTTAAAAGCGCTAGCGAAAGAGCTGAATGTTCCTGTGGTCGCTCTGTCTCAGCTTAACCGTTCCCTAGAGCAACGTGCTGATAAACGCCCAGTTAACTCAGACTTGCGTGAATCAGGTTCTATCGAGCAAGATGCCGATTTGATCATGTTCATCTATCGAGACGAAGTTTATAACCCTGATAGTTCGATGAAAGGCACTGCTGAAATTATCCTAGGTAAGCAGCGTAACGGTCCTATCGGTTCGGTACGTTTGACGTTCCAAGGTCAATATTCACGCTTCGATAACTACGCGGGGCCTGCGTTTGATATGGATGACGAGTAATAGTATGAGTTATATGAAGGCAGCGACGGCTCATGTTGACCTCGCGGCACTAAAGCACAATCTGCAGCAACTGAAGTTGCAAGCGCCAAACAGTAAAATGATGGCGGTAGTCAAAGCTAATGGCTATGGTCACGGTTTAGTGCAGATCGCTAAGCATGCTGTTTCATCCGATGCTTACGGTGTCGCGCGTATCGAAGAAGCATTGCAGCTGCGAGCAGCCGGTATCGTTAAGCCAATTTTGCTTTTAGAAGGGTTCTATTCTCCGGGTGACTTACCTGTACTGGTGACCAATAATATTCAAACCGCCGTTCATTGTATTGAGCAGCTTGAAGCGTTGGAAAATGCCATTCTAGAAACACCGGTACAAGTGTGGCTGAAAATCGACAGTGGTATGCACCGTTTGGGCGTGCGCCCAGAGCAATTAGACGATTTCATTGCTCGCTTAAAAGCGTGTGAAAATGTTGCGAAACCACTACGCTATATCAGCCATTTTGCCAGTGCAGATGAACTTGAGAAAGCGACAACTCATGAGCAAATTGAACTGTTTCGTTCACTGACTGATGGTTGTAAAGGTGAGCGCTCTCTTGCCGCTTCCGCTGGTGTTTTAGCCTGGTCTGAAAGTCATCTCGATTGGGTTCGTCCCGGTATTATTATGTACGGTGTTTCGCCATTCGCGGAGAAATCCGCAGTTGAGTTAGGTTTTCAGCCGGTCATGACCCTAAAATCTCACATCATCGCAGTGCGTGAGGTGAAAAAAGGTGAGAGTGTCGGTTATGGTGGTACTTGGACCAGCGATCGTGATACCAAGGTTGGCGTTATTGCTATAGGTTACGGTGATGGTTATCCGCGTACTGCGCCAAATGGCACCCCTGTGTTTGTTAATGGACGCAAAGCGCCTATCGCAGGTCGAGTGTCGATGGATATGCTCAGCGTTGACCTAGGCCCTGACGCGACCGATAAGGTCGGTGATGAAGCGATTTTGTGGGGTAAAGAGTTACCTTCAGAAGAAGTGGCCGCTCACATTGGTACGATTGCATACGAGTTAGTGACCAAACTGACGCCACGTGTCGATATGGTTTATTCAGACTAATTTTCAAAGGGAGCGTTTGCTCCCTTTGTTGTTTTTGCTCTCTTCACCGCTTCTGCAAATAGGGCTAATCATTAGCCTTAAGCTAGTTTATTCACCTTGAATTGTGGCAACTACACGACGACAGCCGCCATGATCGCGATGCTCACCTAAGTAAATACCCTGCCATGTCCCTAAAGCTAAGCGACCATTACTAATTGGAATCGTCACGCTTGAGCCGAGTGTCGAGGCTTTAATATGGGCGGGCATATCATCATCTCCTTCATAGGTGTGTTGATAATAGGCCGCACGTTCTGGCACAAAATGATTAAAGTGCTTTTCCATATCTGCTCGCACGGTCGGGTCAGCGTTCTCATTGATGGTTAAACTGGCGGAGCTATGTTGGATAAATAAATGTAATAAACCTACTGAAAATGAGCTTAATTGCGGTAATTGTTGTTCAATTTCATCAGTAATTAGATGAAATCCGCGTGTTTTTGCATGTAAATTGATCGTTTTTTGAGACCACATACTGTTTCCTTGGCGATAAATTTGGCAAATTAAGACGATGTAGCTAGGCTAATCTCACATAATCTAATTTATTGTGTACATGAACTAAGCTATTGAACGTGATATAACTCAATGCGATTGAGAAAGGGCTAAGTCATAATTACCCTATGAAAAAAAATTACAGGCTTTTGTTTGCGGTGCTTCACTCAAACATCTAGCTTATAAAAAATTTTTTGCTTAAAAACCGGAGGTTCCGAAGTTTGTTGTAAACTGAGGAATAGAACCTACTGTAACATCGGAATAGAGACCATGTTGAAAAATATTAACCCAACGCAAACTCAAGCGTGGAAAGCGTTAACGGCACATTTTGAATCTGCTCAAGATATGGATTTAACTGAGTTGTTCGCGAGCGATGCAGCACGCTTTGACAAGTTTTCTACTCGTTTTGGTAACGATCTTCTTATCGATTACTCGAAAAACCTAATCAATCAAGAAACGTTACAACATCTTTTTGCGCTAGCAAAAGAAACGGATCTTCAATCTGCGATTGAGGCGATGTTCAGTGGTGAGGCGATAAACCAAACTGAAGGCCGTGCAGTACTGCACACAGCTCTGCGTAACCGTTCAAATAAGCCTGTAGTGGTAGACGGTGAAGACGTCATGCCTGCAGTAAATGCAGTGCTTGAGAAAATTAAATCATTCACGGATCGCGTAATTGGCGGTGAGTGGAAAGGTTACACAGGCAAAGCAATCACAGATATCGTCAACATCGGTATTGGTGGTTCTGATCTTGGTCCTTACATGGTGACGGAAGCACTAGCGCCATACAAGAACCACTTAAACCTACACTTTGTTTCAAACGTTGACGGTACTCACATCGTTGAAACATTGAAAAACGTAGATCCAGAAACGACCCTATTCTTGATCGCGTCTAAGACATTCACAACTCAAGAAACCATGACTAACGCGCACACAGCTCGTGACTGGTTCCTAGAGTCTGCTCAAGATCAAGCGCACGTTGCTAAGCACTTTGCGGCACTTTCAACTAACGCACCAGCGGTATCTGAGTTTGGTATCGACACAGACAACATGTTTGAGTTCTGGGACTGGGTTGGCGGTCGCTACTCTCTATGGTCAGCAATCGGTCTTTCAATCGCTCTATCGGTAGGCTACGACAACTTTGTTGAGCTTTTAGATGGTGCGCATGAAATGGATAACCACTTTGTAGCAACGGACCTAGAAAGCAATATTCCAGTGATCTTGGCGCTAATCGGTATTTGGTACAACAACTTCCACGGCGCTGAGACTGAAGCTATCCTGCCTTACGATCAGTACATGCACCGTTTCGCGGCGTACTTCCAACAAGGTAACATGGAATCAAACGGTAAATACGTTGACCGTAACGGCAACGCAGTAACTTACCAAACGGGCCCAATCATTTGGGGTGAACCAGGAACAAACGGTCAGCACGCGTTTTACCAGCTAATTCACCAAGGTACCAAGCTGATCCCTTGTGACTTTATTGCACCAGCAATCAGCCACAATCCAGCAGGCGATCACCACCAAAAACTGATGTCGAACTTCTTCGCACAAACAGAAGCACTAGCATTTGGTAAAACAGCAGAAACAGTACTGGCTGAGTTTATTAAAGCGGGCAAAACAGAAGAAGAGGCAGCATCACTAGTACCATTCAAAGTATTTGAAGGTAACCGCCCAACGAACTCAATCCTAGTTAAGCAGATCACTCCGCGTACGCTAGGTAACTTGATTGCGATGTACGAGCACAAGATCTTCGTACAAGGTGTAATCCTAAATATCTTCAGCTTTGACCAATGGGGCGTAGAGCTAGGTAAACAACTAGCAAACCAAATCCTACCTGAGCTTGCTGATGAATCTGCAATTGATTCTCACGATAGCTCAACTAATGGTTTGATTAACGCATTCAAAGCGTTCAAAGCGTAATAACCTGCATATTTGAAGCTGCAGCGTTGTTGACTGCATAAATGCGCCGGGTCGCCGGCCGCCCTAGTCACATAGTTATCTATGCTCCTAGGGCGCATTTTTTGTCGCCTAGCTGCAACGTCAACTATTTTGGTTATTGTTGCCGGATGTGCCTATTTGAAGCTGCAGCGTTGTTGCCTGCATAAATACGCCGGGTCGCCGGCCGCCCTAGTCACATAGTTTTCTATGCTCCTAGGGTGCATTTTTTTGTCGCCTAGCTGTAACATCAACTATTTTGGTTATTGTTGCCGGATGTGCCTATTTGACACCGCATCGTTGTTGAGTGCAGCTTCAATTATTCGGTTATCCTCAGAAAACAAAAACGCCAGCATGTCACAATGCTGGCGTTTTTTCTCAATTCTCAATTAACTCTAAGTTTTAGGCTCTATCCGTAGCTCAGCAACGCTGAGCGTTCCCGCATCCCGAAGCAAAGCCCTGCTTTGCGTTCCGTTAAACCGCATGATGAACGCTACTTTTCGCTTCCGTTTGCACGCTGAATTTCTGTCCTAGCAGAGCCACTACTTGGTCGTAGTATTGCATATTTGGCTTATTGCCCAACAATTTACATAACTCATTTCCTGTGGGAGTAAAGCGGTAATACAAGAAGCGAACGCCTTTGCTGTGAGCTTGAAGTGACAGGTTTTTACCTTGGTAGGTGAGTGGTAATGGTGATTCTAATTCGATTTCACCTGACTCAAGTTCGGTGCCGTGCATTAAGCCAAGTTCGAACAATACCAATAGGTTTGAGTATGGTAATTGAAAGTTACCGATGTTGATGTTGTTGGTGATGTTACGCTTACCGAAGCTAAACATGCCGCCTTGGGCGCGAAAACCGATTAATAGCTTGCGACTTGTATCGTGCCCAAAACTACAAGCCAGTGAGGCGGCGCGTTGCAAAATCTGCGCTTCTTTGGGAGCCATGTCATGCAGGACTTTTAACGCTTTCATCGATGTGGAACCAGGATTAGTCACTTCGCGTTTAAATACTTGCGCCCACAGTCTTTGCATTGAGGGGTTGTGTACTTCTTGGGCCATATCAAAGAAGCGGTATAGCCAATCTTGATCGGGTTCACCCGCAGTCTCATCGCTGCATGAGGCATAAGCTAGTTTGAGGATTTGCTCCAGATTTTTCTGTTGCTGCTCACGACGACGACGCTCTCTCAATACTGCTCGCTCAAGCGCCGGCTTTTGTGGTGCATCTTTCTGTAGTAGCGCATCTAAGCCATGAGCTTGGGCAATGTGCAGCACACGGCTAGAGCTATCTTTAACGTAGCTGGATTTCTTTTCTTGACGATTATCCGCTTTGGTTTCGTGTTCAAGGGTGACAGGTTTGTGACTCTCAGACATAGGATTACCTTAACCAACAGTGAGTTATGACCAAGTCTTGTCGTTTCGCTTGGAAACATAACTGTACCTTTTTCAACGGATAGCTACCAGAGAAACTAATGTGAGAGGGGCCTGCAAAATCGGCTATACCAATTGATAAAAATTTGTTAAAGTTGTTATCGGTATTTGTGAGGTGTTTATGAAGTTTTTACTTGATAATAAACTAAAAAAACACCTGTCAATCGCCTTGCTGCTATTGGTTTATTTAGCAGTACTAGTGTATCTATCTAGATACCTAATATAACAAGGAAGATTAACAGGTTGTTAGTTTGTTAATTAAATATTAGTAGTCATCATATTCGGCAATTTCGGTTCCCTCAATAAGGTAAGCGGTTTCAGCCAGTTCATGATTGAGCGTTTCTGTTTTTAAAGTCCCTATCACGTAGATTACATCCCATAGTTGTTGAATCGGAGCTCCTGAGGGGAATTTTACGTAAATAATTTGGTTTGGCGGCGGTGGCGGTACATGGATACATGCGCCAAAGTACGGTACTAACAAAAATTCAGTAATTTTTTCGTCATCCCCTTCCAGTGGAATTACAAAGCCTGGAATCTTTACTTTGCTACCATTTAGCTCTTGGCGTACGGTGCCGACCTTGGACTGCTGCATCGCGCCACCTGAATGGTCTGATACCATCGGCATTCCCATCGCATCGAACTGATTCCGTTCAGATTCTGGAATCAAATCAATCCAGTCTAACGTTAAAGTATCCTCACTTGCTGCGGCAGTGAGGGGCAAAGCTAAGCTAAATAGCGAGCAAAGCAATACGATTATTTTCTTCATGGTTACACCTAATTACACACGTATCGTCATACCATCACTGAGAGACTGACGGTAGGCTCTAAGTGCTGGGAAAATGCCAATCACTGTTCCGGCAAATTGCACTGCAGCGATTAATCCTAATTCATAATTTGAGAGCATCACTAACGGTAGTTGAATACCGTAGTTTTGTGTCACATAGGGACCGGCAAGCGCCAGTATGCCGTAGAGTAGAGCAACCCCCAGTAATATACCGATAGATGTTAATACGCTCGCTTCTAAGATTAGCAGGCTGAAAATATGTCGTGGTCTTGCCCCCATCGCACGTAGAATTGCCATCTCTCGCCGTCTCTCTTGTAAGCTAGTCAGTAAGCTAGAGAGCATGCCAAGTAAGCCCGCGACCACGACAAAACCAGATACTACCATCAATGCTTGCTCTGCCACCGACATCATTCCCCATAATTCATGAAGAGCGACACCAGGTAAAATAGCGCTGAGTGGCTCCTGCGGATAGGTATTGATCTGGCGTTGCAGGGCAAAGGTTTGAATTCTCGACTTTAAGCCAATCAGCATCGCTGTGATCTGCTTGGGTTGGAAGTTATGTTGTTCGAGTTGCTCTGCGGTTGGCGTTGGCCCAAGCCTTGCGCCCGACTCCCAACCGACATGAATTGCTTCAATTGCTTCTAGAGAGACATGCACGGTTTTATCCACCGGTGTTCCGGTAGGAGCAAAGATGCCGACCACTTTGAACGGCAGGTTATCGTGACGGCTAAAGCCCACATCGCTGATGCCATGAGCAATGATGATTTCGCTGCCTATCTTGTAACCGAGCTTATTCGCTACGTCAGCACCAATCACGGTTTCAAATAGTCCATTAAATGCACGCCCTTGACCGAGTTCAAGGTGTTGTTTGCTACCATAGCGGTAGTGTTCAAAGTAGCTTTGATTGGTGCCTAGAACACGGAAACCTTTATGTGAATCGCCAAGCGATAGAGGAATGGTCCAATCGACGGCACGATGCTGGCTAAACTCTTCAAAGCTTTTCCAGTCGATGTTGTTGGTGGCATTGCCGATACGAAATACAGAGTAAAGCAACAAGTTCACTTGTCCCGAACGCCCGCCCACAATCAGATCGGTTCCTGAAATAGTATTGGCAAAACTGGCTTTGGCTTCTGTCCGAATACGTTCAACCCCTAGAAGGAGCACCAGTGATACGGCAACCGTAAGAATGGTTAAAAATGCGGTAAGACGTCGATTATTAACACTTTTCCAAGCCAGCATTAAGGTTGGGCTCATAGGTACTCTCCAGCTCGGTTAACTTGACGTAGGTCGAGGTTGCGATCAAACAGAGGCTCTAAAGTTGGATCGTGGCTGACAAACACTAATGTTGCATCGACTTGATTTGCCTGTTCTAGCAATAACTCAATAAACGCGCTGCGGTTATCATGATCCAATGATGATGTTGGTTCATCGGCAATGATCAATGGCGGGTTACCAATCAGCGCGCGAGCGGCGGCGACGCGTTGCTGCTGACCAATACTTAATTCAACCACAGGCTTGTGCAGCAAATTGGGACTCAGATGCAGCTTAGTTAATAGTTCCACCGCACGCTGCTCTAAACTGCCTTCAACTCGCTGGAGTCGTTGCTTGGAGAAGCGGCAGGGTAGAGTGACATTTTCAATCACGCTCAAGTAGGGCAATAGATTGAACTGCTGAAAAATATAACCAATATTATCCGCGCGAAAACGGTCGCGTTGACGGCTACTCAAGCCGTTTAAGTCCTGTCCGAGTACGGTGACACTGCCGGTTTGCGTTTGGTTAATGCCAGTTAGCAAGCCAAGCAGAGTTGATTTGCCACAACCACTAGGTCCTTTGATAAATAAGTGTTCCCCACGATCCACTTGCAACTGATCAATCACTAGCGTTGGGCTAGGGTTGTTGGACCAAGTGAACTGTACCTTGTGGAGATTGATCACCTGCTGAGAAGCGGTGTTATTCATTGAGTTTTCCAATCAAAAATCGATGACAAAAGAGCTTGGCAAACTTGCCAAGCTCATTAGCAATTACAGCTTAATCGTGCTGTTTTTTGCGTTTAGCTCTACCGCGGTTTGCGCGCTATCTGTCAGTACATTGGCATGTACTTTTTCTGTGCTTGGGAATAGGTCAAACCAAGCGGTATCAATCTGCTCTAACTTGCTGATGTCGCCACATTGGTAGTGGTATTCGATGGTAAATTCACCGTGCCCACCTTTTTCATGATCATGCCCTGTATGGTCATCATGTCCCTTATGCTCATCGTGTCCGTGATGATCGTCATGGTCATGATGGTCAGCATGTTTTTCTTGATGTTCATGGTGGTCTTTATCACCATGATGGTCGTGGTCGTGGTCGTGGTCGTGGTCGTGGTCGTGGTCGTGGTCGTGGTCGTGGTCGTGGTGAGCGTGCTCATCTTCACCAAGTGTATGACTAACTGCCACATGCTCAACTTGACAGTTTGCCGCCGCTGAAATCGATAGCACGTCCGTCGCTTGGTTTAGTTTTGCCACCGCTTTCTCTAAGGCTTGTTTTTGTGCGTCGTTCTCTGGCGCATGCTCAAAGCCAACCACATCTGCACCTGGTGCCGTGACCTCGACCAGTAACTCATTGCCATCTTGAGCAATATTAAATTCTACTTCGCCGTGTACATGCGCATCATGTTGACGAAATCCATCTTCAGCGATAGCTGAATGAGCAAAAACTAATCCAAGAGCGAGTGCAACGGGAGAAAACTTGTTCATTGTATTTTCCTAGAACTTATCAAAATATGTCGTGATGCCCACAATATGGTTGTGAGCGTTTGCGTTACCGATGTGTTTGGTAGCGCAGAGTAAATCTGTTTTATTTAGATAAGCTTAGGCGGTGCACGAGCAATTTGCGCGATCACCGAAGCCTCAAGGTATTGATATACAGCAAGCGAAGGTGGAGGTTCGGTGGAGAGGTTGAGAAGATGCGCTTGTGCGCTTGATTTGGCGCCATGCACTACGCTTGCAAACAGCTGGCAGTGATGGTGCTCATGATGTGAGATATCCAAATCCAGTTGATGATGGATCACCGCTAAGTTTGTCCATAGCAGCAGCATGACTGTACAAAGTACAACCATTAGCTTGCGTAGCGACAATAAACCAAAGCGAGGTAACACAGTCATCAACCAAATAAAAAACGGAGTTGTTATACTATAACAACTCCGTCTGTAAACGTCAGGATAAATTTAATTCCTTACAAGTTTTGTGTAATTAGCTCAAGAACTTGCTGGATTTCAGCGGGTGAAAGCTTACCCTCTTTAACAAACAACACTTTGCCCTGCTTGTCTTGCACCACGATAGCAGATGATTCAGGTTGTAGCTGCCAGGTATTGGCTACGATGCCGTTCTCATCGAGCACCATTGAAGACCATGGAAACTCCATTTTACTGTCTTCGGCGGATGATTTAACAAATGAGCCCGTACCCCACATCGCATCATCTTGGTTGATGATGGTGGTGGTTTGGTAGTTTTCAGCTGGGAATTTTGCCGCGGTAATTGCTGTCATCAAAGGCGCATTCATCTCTTTTGAGCTACTGCGACCTGCAATGGCTTGCACTACACGGACCTTGCCGAGCATATCGTTGCTATTCCACGCTTGGTAAACCGTATCTTTACCATCGACTAAAATTTCACCATGGTTGGCGATCGCGACATTAGGTGTGGTTTGACCAACTGTTAAATTGTGTGCAAAGGCGAACATTGGAGAGCATGCCATAGCCAGCGCAAGTAGAGTTTTGTTTGTCATTATTTTCTTCCTGTTTTAGTCATGCTAAATGCGTAGACAAACTAAAGTATATACTCAAATCTTGATTTCACTAGCCAGACCATAGTCGACTACGATTGCGGTGGGAAACAGACACCAGTGCCACCCAAGCCACAGTAACCATTCGGGTTTTTGGCTAAATATTGCTGGTGGTAATTCTCGGCATAATAGTAGTTTCCAGCCAAAGCAATCTCTGTGGTAATCCCTGCGTCGCCAAGTAATGTTTGATATTCGGCTTGGCTTTGTAGAGCGAGCTCGAGTTGGCTTTGCTCATAGACATAAATCACCGAACGATATTGAGTGCCACGGTCATTGCCTTGACGCATTCCTTGGGTCGGATCATGACGTTCCCAAAACTTGTGCAACAGACTTTGTAGTGTGAGAAGACGAGTATCAAAGACGACACGAACTACCTCGGCATGCCCTGTCTGCCCACTGCATACTTCTTCATAATTTGGGTTCGGTGTATAACCGCCAGCGTAACCGACTGAGGTACTGACCACCCCTTCGAGCTGCCAGAAAAGGCGCTCGGCTCCCCAGAAACAGCCCATACCAAATAAGATCTGCTGTTGGTGCTCGGTGAGTGGCGCTTTAATTTGTGAACCGTTAACAAAATGCGTTTCTTCGATCGTCAGTTCTTGGCCTCGGCCAAGCAACGCGAGTTCAGGTGTTACAAGGGTTTGTTTATCTAACATACGACTTTCCTTACTCTAATTCTTATAAACAAGACCGGGAAATTAACGTTTTTCCTACAGACGAATTTAATAACTCACGTTATCATTTACTACAAACAATACGTAACAAAAGTGCCAAAAGTCCATGATTAAAAAGCCATTAGCTCTCGCCATCGCTCTGCTCTGTATTCCGACTACAGTGATGGCAAGTGGTGTGAAGCTATCGATTGAAGGCTTAAAAGGCAAAGTAGAAGAGAACGTCGAGGTCTATCTATCTTCGATTCCAGAGAAAGAGTATGACACTTCTTTGCGTTTTCAAGCGCGTTTAGAACGCAGCATTACTGAGGCACTCAACGCTTTAGGTTACTACCATCCTAAGTTTGATTTTCAAGTCTCAGACAAAGGGAAAGAGTTGACCGTTAAGGTGGCCAAAGGTGAGCCAACCTTAATTAAGCAGTTGGATATCGTATTTGAAGGCGAGGCAAAGCAAGATAAAGATTTTGCTAGCCTAGTTAAAAATAGCGGGCTAAAAGTCGGTAAACGCCTCAATCATGGTTCCTACGATGCGCTTAAATCGGGCATTCGAAATCTCGCTTTGCAGAAAGGCTATTTTGATGGCGATTTTCAGCTGAGTCGTTTGGAAGTGGCTCCTGAGTTAAACCAAGCCTACATCAAACTGCATTATGACAGTGGAATTCGCTACCACTTTGGCGACACTATGATTACAGGCAGCCAAATTGAAGAAGATCGCGTTCATTCACTTGAACCCTATGAGAAAGGCGAGCCATATTTAGTGTCTCAAGTGGGGGAATACAACCAAAATCTCTCTAATACTGACTGGTTCTCATCGGTATTCGTTGAGCCAGATTTGAGTATGCTCGGTGAAGGGCGTGAACTACCGATCAAAGTCTCCCTAGCTCCTCAAGCGCGTAATAAGTTGGAAACCGGTATTGGTTACTCCACCGATGTGGGTGTGCGAGGTTCGTTAAAATGGAAAAAACCATGGGTGAACGCTCGTGGTCATAGCTTCGACAGCAGCTTTTCTTTATCTAAACCCGAGCAAACCATTACGGCAGGCTATCGTATTCCCTTAGAAGACGTCCTTAATGACTATTACCGCATTCAGTATGGCATGAAGAATGTCGATAATCGTGATACCAAAAGTTTGGAATCCAATTTAGCGCTGGAGCGTCATTGGACTTTGGATAATGGTTGGCATCGAACGCTCTATATTCGTTACTTGCTCGAAAACTATGAGCAGGGTATTCAAGACGATAATGCTCAGTTCCTGTTACCTGGCATCTCGTTTAACCGCACTCGTGCGCGCGGTGGTGCGATGCCTTATTGGGGTGATAAGCAAACACTGACGGTAGAGTATGGTAATCCCAAAGCCATGTCAGAAACAGAGGTGCTGCGCTTGATTGGTGGGATGTCGTGGATTCGCAGTGCAGGTGAGAATCACCGCGGTATACTTCGTTTTGGTGGCGGTGCCAATATCGTTGATGACTTTGATAAGTTGTCGCCATCGCTGCGTTTCTTTGCTGGTGGTGATAACAATCTACGCGGTTATGGTTATGAATCCATCTCGCCGCGCGATAGCAGTGGCGCGTTAACGGGTGCCAAGTTCGTTGCTGTGACGTCACTGGAATACAATTATCGTGTGGTCGGTAACTGGTGGGGCGCGATGTTCTACGATTATGGTGATGCCTTCAACGATAAGCCTGATTTTAAGCGCGGTGTCGGTGTTGGTATTCGCTGGGCATCTCCAGTAGGTCCGGTTCGTTTAGATTTTGCTTGGGGTCTTGATGCGAAACCAGGCGATGAATTTAAAATACACTTTACGTTAGGGCCAGAGTTATGACCAAGATAGTATTAAAGTGGTCAAAGTGGCTGTCTTTATCTTTGTTAGGTTTGGTGTTAGCAATCATGCTGGTACTGAGCTTTTTACTCTTTACGCATACCGGGCTTGGCATCGTGCTTTCTACGGCCGAGCGATTCGTGCCTCAGCTCCAAGTGGGTGAATATCAAGGGGCGATTTTCCCTCGTTTCACATTAAAGCAAGTGCGTTACCAAGATGAACAATTGCATGTCGATACCTCGATTGACTCAGCGACGTTAGCGGTTCGGGCGGCATGTTTAACGGAGCCAAGCTTGTGTGTCGATGAGGTGGCGCTGCAAGGCGTTAAGTTTTCTTTAACTCAACTACCCGAAGCAAGTGAAACCCCAGAACCGGAAAAGAGTTCGAGCAGTGCTATTACGACGCCAATCCCAATTCGCGTGAGTAAGATTTTGCTTGAAGATATTGAGCTGGATGTATTAGGCAATCATATTCAGTGGCGAGTTTTCGAGACTGGGCTGCTGTTTCAAGGTAACCGTTTAAAGGTAGATAAAACCTTACTTTACGATCCTTATATCAAACTCGCAGCCTCCACGACGAATGATCCCGCACCTCAAGCCGCATCAAACAACACTGAGCCTAGTGCGATTGTATTACCCGATGTTGAGCTGCCACTGGCCATCGAGCTATCACGCTTAGATGTGAATAAATTTAAACTCGATCAAGCGTCACCAGTAATCGTTAAGCATCTTGGTTTATCGGCGATTGCAGCCGGTTATGATGTGACGGTTTCGACCTTAGAGTTGGATATGCCGGAGGTAAAAGGCGATCTCAAAGGTAAAGTGACATTGAAGCAAGGCTATCCGCTCGAGCTGGATGTCAAAGCCACGCTAGGAATTGACCCTGTTAAAGGTCAGCTGGTGGAGTTAAGCGCGGATGGCAGCGTTGAGAAGTTAGCGTTACAAGCCAAATTGCGCAAACTCATTACTGCAGATATCAAAGCGAATGTAGAGCCGCTTGATCCGGATGTGCCATTTGCCATTACGGTCGATCAATTAAAAGCGCAGTGGCCATTAAGTGGGGCGGCGGATTACCAAGCGGATGTCACGAGCTTTAGTGGCAAAGGCTCGCTGAAAGGTTATCAGGTCGCATTGCAAGGGAAGGCGCAGGGCAAACAAATCCCAGATGTAGCGCTCGACTTGAAAGGTAAGGGCGATTTATCCCAGTTGACTCTGACTGCTCTTAAGATAAACAGTTTGGGTGGCTCAGTGGCAGGGCAAGCGATGGTCAATTGGCAGGCGCCGTTAAATTGGTCTGCGGATCTCTCGCTCGATAATATTCAGCCTGGACTGCAATGGCAGCAAGCGGAAGGCAATATTAGTGGCAAGTTAAGTACAACAGGTAGTTTAACCAAGCAAGGTGGTTGGCAAGTCTCGCTACCTATGCTGGATATTGACGGTATTTTGCGCCAATACCCACTGAATATTATCGGTTCATTGGACGTTTCAGATCGCAAAGGGAAAGGCATTCTTTCATTGCAAACACCAAAGTTGGTGCTGTCTCATGGTCCTAACTCGATTGAAGCTAACGGTATGTTAGAGCAGCAGTGGGACATGGATATACGTCTCAATCTGCCAGAGTTAGCCAAATCAGTCCCTGAGCTTAAAGGCAGTGCAGTAGGTTCTATCCAAATGAGCGGCAAGTTGGCTGAGCCGCAAGTGATTGCCGATCTAACGGTGAATAAGATCGATTGGCGTGGCGAAGCGCAAGTTGACTCACTGTTACTCAAGGGTGATGTAACACCGTTACCCGCACCTCATGGTAACGCAAAACTGGAAGTCAAAGGTATTAATTACCAGGGCACGATAATTGATGATGTGATACTTGAGGCTTCGGGTACTGAACAAGCGCACGAGGTCACTTTAGATGTTAATTCGAAACTATTAACCACCAGCTTGGCACTGAGTGGCAATGTGGTTACTCAGCCAGAGGTGAAGTGGACGGGTCAATTGCAACGCATGGACTTGCGTAGCGAGCAAGGGGAATGGCGACTTGAAGAAGCCACACGTCTTGGCTTTGATATGGCTACGCAACAGGCGTTTGTCGCGGCTCATTGTTGGCGACAGGACAGTTCAAATATTTGTTTAGATAAAGATATTCAAGTTGGCACCAGTGGGGAAGCTCAGCTTTCGATCAACCAGTTTAACTTTAAGCAATTGGCGATGTTCTTACCAGAAAAGACCGAACTGACAGGTTCACTTGATGGTTTAGTCTGGGCGAAATGGGCGCCGAATCAAGCCCCCGAGCTTAATGCGTCACTCACTTTACCAAAAGGTTCGGTGACTCAACGTATAGAGCAGCCTCTGGTTTTCGGTTGGGACAGCGTCAAACTGAATACCACCATAGCCAATGGTCGACTTCAGGCTGATTGGATGTTTGATATTACTGACAATGGCGATATCAGCGGTGAACTGACAATTCCTGATATTCAAGCGCAAGATAAACAGATCGATGGAAGATTAGCGTTGGGGACGTTCAATTTGGATTTCCTCAATGTCTTGGTTGGAGAATATAGTCAGCTTAAATCGAATATCGAAACCGATCTCAAGATCTCGGGACCGCTTCTTCATCCACGCGTTAATGGTCAGTTTAAGATCGACGATATGTTGCTTAAAGGCGACATCTCCCCGATTGAAGTCGATTCAGGTGGTTTGACGCTAAACTTTACCGGATATGACGCGACAATCGACGCAGCGCTGCAAACACCAGATGGTCAATTGAAAGTGATCGGTGATGCCAATTGGCAAGATCTCAAAGATTGGCGCAGCCAAATGCGAGTTTATGCTGAAGAGCTTAAGGTGGTGGTACCGCCGATGGTCAAGATCAAAGTGATCCCAGATATGACCATCTCCGCTTCGCCAAAACACGCACGCATTGATGGCAAGATAGCGTTACCTTGGGGACGAATTGTGATTGATGAATTGCCACCAAGCGCAGTTAGTGTGTCAAAAGATCAAGTGATCGTCGATGCGCAAGGTAAGCCAATTAAAGAAGACACCACGGTTCCGTTTGATATCGAGACCAATATCAACATTAAGATTGGTGATGACTTCAAGTTGTCTGCATTTGGTTTGGAAGGTGGCTTAATCGGTGATCTTAATGTAACTCAGAAGAACAAAGGTCCATTTATTGTTGGTGAGGTCAATATCGAGGATGGTTCGTATAAGTCATTTGGCCAAGACTTGTTGATTACAGAAGGTAAGATTCTAATGAATGGCCCAGCCGATCAACCTTATGTACAAATCAAAGCGATTCGTAATCCAGACAATACTCAAGACGATGTAACTGCTGGGGTGCAGGTAACGGGCCCAGCCGATGATCCGCAACTGACGATTTTTTCCGATCCAGCAATGCCGCAAGCCAATGCACTTTCATATCTATTGCGTGGACAAGATATTGATGGTGAAGCTGGCGGTAATGCCATGACCACCACTTTAATTGGTTTGAGTTTAGCGAAGAGCGGTAAAGTGGTTGGGGAACTGGGTGAAGCTTTTGGTGTGCAAGATCTCCAACTGGATACCGCAGGCTCTGGTGATGATTCGCAAGTTACCGTGAGTGGTTATGTATTACCGGGCTTACAGGTGAAATATGGGGTGGGGATTTTTGATTCAGTAGGTGAATTTACCGTCCGTTATCGCTTAATGAAAGATCTCTATTTAGAAGCGGTATCTGGATTGGACAGCGCCGTGGACTTGCTTTACCAATTTGAATTCAATTAAAGAGGCTTGTTATGCAGCATCTGGTTTTTGTTTATGGCACTTTGCGCCGTGGTGAGAGTAACCACCATTTTCTTTCTGAAGCTCAATTTCTAGGTCTGCATGAGACACCTGCGGAATATACGCTGTATGATCTTGGGGATTATCCAGCTGTCGGGCGAGGGCACCAATCTATTTTTGGTGAAGTTTATTTAATTAACCAAGAAATATTGCAAGCGTTAGATGAATTGGAAGATGTGCCTGTTGAATATCGACGCGAGTTACTCGAGACGCCTTTTGGGCAGGCATGGTTCTATATTTATCAAGATGAAGAAAAGCTAAATACGGTGATTTCCTCCGGAAATTGGGATCTACGTCTATAATTTAAGTGACATATCCCCGAGTAACATCAAGGCATGATTTTGTTTATCTTGAGAGCTTGTTGGGATATTGCCTTACTAATATGAGGAGACATTTAATGAAGTGGAACGCGCTAGCACTATTATTTGTTTTAGTAGGATGTTCATCTCAAGCTGTACCTACTTTATCTGCCGACCCAGCTGCTTGGCAGTCTTATGGTGAAGAAAGAGCAACGGGCGGTTACATTGTCCAATCAGAAAAGAAACTTGCTGAGTATTCAATCTCAGGCGACGTGAGCTCAGAGCAATATCAAGCTTACTTAGATGGGTATAAAGTAGGTAAAGCGTCGTATTGTGAGCAAGATGCTCGAATGCTGGCAAGAACGGGGAAACCCTATCGTGGAATTTGCGACGATGTTAATCCATTTTTCCGTAATGATTACATGAACTATCGGCATGAATCTATATAGCCAGTAACTAGAAAAGCCAGCGAAAGCTGGCTTTTTAACGTGTATATAGCGCCCAGTTACTTTTGAGCGCGTTCATATGATTCAAGGATTTCTTGGCGTGCTGCTTCAGCATCCGCCCACCCATCGACTTTCACCCATTTGCCCGACTCAAGTTCTTTATAACGCTCGAAGAAATGAGTGATTTGTGCTTTGAGTAATTCAGGCAAGTCACCAACATCTTGGATGTGATCGTATTCTTTAGACAGTTTAGTGTGCGGAACCGCAACAACTTTTGCGTCTTCACCCGATTCATCGGTCATTTTTAGAACACCTACAGGGCGACAACGGATAACCGAACCTGGAATTAGGGGGAAAGGCGTTGGGACTAATACATCTACAGGGTCACCATCAAGAGACAAAGTATTATTCACATAGCCATAGTTACATGGGTAAAACATAGGAGCAGACATAAAGCGGTCGACGAATATCGCACCGGAGTCCTTATCTACTTCATATTTAATTGGGTCTGCGTTGGCAGGGATTTCAATCACTACATAAAGATCATCAGGTAGAGATTTTCCTGCGGGTACGTCATTCAAGCTCATGTGTAATATCCTTATTTTTTGCTTACTAGTTTTTACTGAGTATGTTTACTTGGTCAAAAACGCGCCTATACATTAAAGCGAAATAGTATTTAATGTAAATAAACTGTTGTCAAAATCACTAAAAAAAAGCGCCTACAGGCGCTTCAGACTGCTGACAAAGGTCTAGCTTTCGAGCTAGACCTTTGATCTAATAGGGGTATCGAAATATGGATACTCCGATATGCTTCAAGAACCGACTCCGCAACAATACGAACTGGAAATGGTAACGATGGA
>NZ_JADILO010000047.1 GCF_015278125.1 Vibrio fluminensis | reverse complement strand
GCCGCTTCAGTTTCTGCTGAGAACTCACCAGTAAATGGTTCTTCAGGTAACAGGGTGTAACCTTTTACCCCTTCTGCCAGATAATCTTTTAGACCATCTTCGTAGTACCACTGGTAATCTTTACCGTTCACTTTGTCGGTAAACGTGATTTCTAAACCCGGGCAAAGGACCGCTTTCGCACGCAGGTTATTCACCAAACGCGTTACYGAGAAGTTTGCAGAATCGAAGTATTTTGCATCTGGCCAGAAGTGYACGCTGGTGCCGCGATTACGACGTCCACAGGTACCAACAACGGTCAGATCAGAAACTTTATCGCCATGTTCAAATGCGATTTCATAAACTTGTCCATCACGTCTTACCGTGACTTCAACACGCTTTGACAGCTGAAACTTTTTCTTCAGGGTGAATATCAACAGGCATACCACGGCCATCATCGATGACTTCTAACGATTGGTCTGCATGCAGAATCACTTGTACCTTAGAGGCATGTCCGGCTAGCGCTTCATCGACACTGTTGTCGATAACTTCTTGGCCCAAGTGGTTTGGGTGCGCTGTATCCGTATACATCCCTGGTCGGCGACGTACTGGCTCCAAGCCATTAAGAACCTCAATGGCTCCAGCATTATATTGTTCAGTCATTTGTTATATTGCTAATATGATTTAGCGTCGTGAATATGATACTTTTACCATATATTATATTTTTTGCGACCAATACAGTGTTAACTAACCAACAAATTCAAGAGCTTATATCAGAAACTGTTAGTCATAATGTGCATGATTTTTTCAGAGGGAAAGAAGTAAAAACAACCCATATGCTTGATCATATATTCCCCAAAGAGCGGAAAATTCGTTCCCTCATTGGTGGTCTTGAAACATCGATGGGTACCCGAGTTTGGGAGCCTTTAGCCAAAGCATTTGCCGAGAGTAATGGGTTTGAAGTCTTAAATGAAAAAGCTTTTAATCAGAGAGTTCCGGTTATCCCTGATGATGTTACTCAGTTTATTTCTCTGTGGGAGAAGAAAAAAATAGCAAATAAGAGTATCCCTTTATCTGGTTATTGGACAGAGTTGAAAGAGTATATCGAAGAAAATGTGGATAGGGATGCATTGGCATTTCAGAAAATGCCAAAAGGGCAAGGAGTCGATATTATCTTGTCAAAGAGAGGTAAATTATTTCTTTTTGATATAAAAACGACACAGTTAAATGCAGGCGGTGGACCTAAGTTTCTGAAAAACTTTCTGGAATGGTATGCCTATTTGGCTTTAATGGACATGGCAGATGATGCAAACTGTTTTCTTGCATTTCCTTTCGATCCTCATAATGGCAAGTTTTGGTCAAAAGAAGGAGGAAAAGTATCACCGTTAATCCCTAGCGAAGAAGCTTATGTCGCCGATGAATTTTGGGATAATTTAACAGGTGTAACTGGTACTACAGAGATTATTGAATCGACGTTTATTAAGCTAGGTCAATCTGGTTTTGGTGAGCAATTTTTGCACCATTTCGAATAACATTTAGTGATAATAAAGAGGTGTTTGTGCCGTACGAATTAAGAGGTTTCAATGGTGAGATTACAGATTTTACTCAATTAAATGAAAAGTCTTTTTCTTGTAAACATGGCGAATCTCAAGAAGAGTTTTTCGTCTCTACATATCGTCGCACTAAAAAGTGCAGGTTACATTAATCTAAATGATACTATCGCCATCCATCCAGAAAAGGCTGCGAACCCATATCATCCAGATCTCATTGTAAACGATGTAGATATTGGTGAACTAAAAGCTAAAGCATCCCCTTTATTTATCGCTACCAAATATGGTATTGACCCACAATTTGCACTCACAATGGATTTAAAAGATTCCTTCCACTATTCCAAATTCTTGGAATGAGGTGCTGATATAACTATCTTTTTCTGGGTTAAGTGGGCAGCAAGGTCAATGCAATTATTCGAAGAAAAAAATGGCATTAGGCAGTATGCTAACCGCAGCTATCAGGTCAAACAACTAGCAGGTATCTGGAAAGTTAAGTTTTCTGATCTTAGACGATTTTAGAAGGAGCAAGGTGCCCCAATACATTGGTATCGTGAGAAATTTCTTCAGCCACCGATATATAAACTGGGAGATGAGCAAGATTCAGATTGGGTCAATGAACTGATTAAATTTGAGCCAAGATTATGTGTTGATGGTGCTGTAAAAAATGTAGCTTCTAAAGGCTATACTTGCAGTAATGGTGAGTTGTATTCATCTGGTGACTCTTCTGGAAGCTATGTATACGATCTGAGCAACCCGATTTTTGAATGTGTTTACTCTAATGTGATTAAGCGTTAAAACATTATAATAATGAGGGAATTATTAGTTCCCTCATTATTTAATATATTATCTATCGATATTAACTAAGCATTTATTGTAAATATTTTTCATCCATCTTTGCTCGGCCAATCTAACATTATCAAGGGTATTCGAATTATTTGTGTTAGTTGCGTCTAACGCTTCGATATCATTAAGTAACCGAACTAAAGAATGCCCTAGAGCTCTCGCCATATTGACTGGCACTGCATTACCAATTTGTTTGTAGGCTTCGTTCTTCGAGCCTTTAAATTCCCAATTATCTGGGAATGTCTGAATGCGAGCATATTCACGGACTTGAAGAGGTCTAGTCTCAAGTGGGTGGCAACGCTCAGTTTGTTTCTGTGCTGGAGAAGTAGTTAAGGTTAGGCTTGGCTCGTTCAGAGATAAGCGTCGTGCCATACCTGTTTTACCGCCACCTAAGAAGTAACTTCCTCCCATATACTCACGTTGCAGATCATCAGAAAGGTCACGCCAGTATCCCCCCTGTGGGACCTCGGCCATGATCTCTTTTTTGCGTTCTGGATAGGTTTGCCCATCTGATTCTGGAACATCAGTGTCGTAAAGCTCACCACCATAGAAAGCATCACGGAGCGTCATTACTCGCTTATACGGTGATGGCCAATGAAACTTTACTCTATCAGCTAGATCCTTTCTTATCCCAACAAGTATTATACGTTCACGTTTTTGTGGGACTTTGTAGAAAATTGCCTTTAGAACTCTAGGCTCAACTAACTCATAACCGAGTTCGTCAATGACACCTTTGATAGTTTCAAGTGTACGTCCTTCATCATGCGTGAATAGGGCTTTTACATTCTCGGCCATAAACACTTTTGGCTGAGTTTCTTTAATCGCTCGCGCCATCTCAAAGAATAAGGTTCCGCGTGTATCTTCAAAGCCTAAACTTTTACCCGCATATGAAAAAGCCTGACAAGGAAAACCACCCGTCAGGATATCAACTTCTTCCTTAATTTGAGTAAAGTCTACTTGTGAAATATCACCTTCTACTACGTTCCAATGTGGGCGATTATGGCGCAACGTATTACAAGCGTGTTTATTCATTTCATTAAGGAGTATGCTTTCTAAACCTGCTTGCTCCATACCTATGGCTAAACCACCGCCACCGGCAAATAACTCAACAAGGTTATATGTACGATTTGGTTTTACAGCATGTTCATCGTCCCACAGAGTTTGAACCATCGTTTGGATCTCTGGGTACTCTTCAACTTGCTCTAAAGGGATCATGCCAGATTCTGAGCATGGAGTGATCTCCCCACGCTTAATTCGAGCACTAATGGTGGCTTTCGATTGAGATAGGATGTCAGCTAGGAGTTCGACACTGTATTTTATTTTTTGCTCATTTTGGACATCAAACATATGACGCTTCCATTTTTGTTAATTAGTACTGGATTAATATACAGTATACTTGGCTAAAGGTCCACTATTTTAACTGTTTTTTTTCACATCTACTAATTCTTCGGACTTTGATCAATAATAATCTATTATATTAAGGAGTTACGATGAAATCATTCGATAGAGATAGGTTAAAAGAAGCAATCAGAGGGAGCATTAAACGAGTTTATGAAGCTCAAACTGCAGAATTAGATTTGTACCGGAATACTTTAGATTGCTTTTCGGCTGCTATCGATTCTACAGCGCAGGGGATCAGCTTGGATGATTGGATGAAGCAAGAAAAAGAGCGCCAAGTTCAAAAAACTAAGCAAAACGCAATAGGCTCACTTCATGAAGAGATTATGGGCTCGATAGAAGGCGTGAATAATCTACCAGTAGGGAACCTTATTGATATAGTTTGTGATGACAAAAAAATCATTGCAGAGATTAAAAATAAACACAACACAACTAAAGGTAACCACAAGACTCAAGTTTATAGAGACTTGGCTTCAGCCCTTGAAAAAAGACCAGGCTATACCGGTTATTATGTAGAAGTTCTACCGATGAATGGCAAGTCTTATGATATGCCGTACACTCCTTCCGACAACCAAACTAAAGAAAAACTACCCTCCCGCGAAGACATCAGGAAGATCGATGGTCAATCGTTTTATACGTTGCTAACGGGTAACCACAATGCCTTGAAAGAAGCTTATTCCTTGCTACCACAATTAACAGCAGAAATTATCAATGAAGAATTTGGGACTGAGCTTAGTGCTGATTTAGTGACTTCTTCAACGGCTTTTAACTTCAATTTTAAGAAACCTTATGGATACTAAGACCGGGCGACTGTTGCTTGAACTGCAAAAAATAGCAGCTCAAAAATCCCAAAGGGACTTAGAAGGCTCTTGGTTCACAGGTTCGTCTACTTACTTAGACGCCCTTGTCGAAGAAGTCACAGAAGTTAAAGCGGAATTGTCTTCAGGTAGGCAATGCTTCTTAGAAGATGAATTGGGTGATCTACTTTGGGATTTTGTGTGTCTAATAGAGCACTTAGAATTGGAAGGAAAGATAAATAAGGAAAGAGTATTTCAACGTTCTGTTAATAAGTATGCTCAGCGAGTGACAGAACGCTCTCCTGACGAAACATGGGACGATGTCAAATTGCGCCAGAAACTAGAGCTTGAAAAAGAATGTCATAGCAAATTTTAATAACCTAGAGTTTTTCTAATTCGCTCTACATTTTCCTCAACCCAATCCTTATCAAATGGTCCCCAAGATTCAACTTGGTAGTGACCATTTTTTTGAGCCCCAGAAAATGCACAAACAATATCTATCTCTCGAAGTGCGTTAATGGTGTCTTGAGCTGTTCTTCTCGGGATATTGATTTCAGCTTGAATCTTAGGAAGTGTATCGACCCCACTATCTATAAGGTAAGCTAGCAATAGGCGTCGATAGAAAGATGTTTTTGTTTTGCTTAGACTCATATGTTACTCATCCCTTAGAAGTGAAAAAAGAGCTCCTAAGAGCCCTTAATGACTTGTTCATCCGGACCAACAGTTGAAAAAGTCACAGCGACTATACCGTTAATTAAATCCATGTTCCACCAACACTTCTAATTAGTCGCGCGCAGTGATTTTCCATGCTCCCCTGGGGTAAGTCTTATTATTCAAAGGAGTTCATTTTAGGAATGGGGAAAGCCCCTATCCTTTGGTGTGTTCCTACAGCACAAAAGGCCATATGACGGATAAAATTGCGATAATTAGAGGTCCTGTCACGTAAATCACATTAGTTACATTCTTACACAAGTGATACCTAACCAGAAAAATTAGACCAATCACAGTAAACAGCAAACTTATCGTCACACTAAAAGAAACATACCCATCAAAAATCGAGGAAGTGAAACCGTCTATATTAATTATTTTTCTTACGGCATAACCAGATAATAACAAGGTATTTAACCCAGAAATAGTTCCAAAGAAAGCAATCCATTTCTCGGTTGGCTTTGAAAAGTGGTAAAAAGCCAAAAGTTCTAACATGATTGCCATGTAAAACATAACATAACCCAACTGCTCATCAAACGAATTAGCTCTTCCATAAAAAAGGGTGATGATGCCAATAAATCCGCTGATAGGTAGACACCACTTAACTAAGACTACCGCTATTTTGTTTAACTGTATTTTTTCATTTTTCATTTTTTTTCTCCTGTAATTAGACCTCCTTAACGCGATACGTGCTGATAACTAAGTTCATAGTAAAATCTGATTTCTCTTATTAATTTGGTAACAAACAATATACACCAATGAAACAAAAATGTCAATAGCACACAAACGCATTTTTTTCAATGCAAATATTTGCATTTATTATATTATTTTCAGCATAAATTCTTACATATATAGCTACTTCGTATAAATAGATTGGTTATAGAGCCGGATTAAAAACAACGCAATACCTCAATTATTGCTGTTAGATTTAAAAAATGATGGATATACTATTTCTAATTCCTTCATGGAGATAGAAATGGATACCCAACACACCACTCAGGATTTTCAACACCTTAAACAAGGTGCGGATGACTACATTAAACGTCGTAACCTGCGTTTGCTTGCGAACCACCGTAAAGAGTTGCGTAACTTTACCCGCGCAGAAGCGTCGGCTTATCTTGGCATTGATGCAAAAACGTTAGACAAATACGTCTCAGCGGCAGAAATCGACCCGCGCCGTCACGAAGACTCACAATGGTCGATCGACATTGCGGAAATGTATCGTGTGCGCGCTTTACTGCCAGAGTCTTTACGTAAAGAGCCTAAATTCGTGCGTAATGACAAGCAGAAAACACAAGTCATCGTGATCCAAAATCAAAAAGGTGGGGTGGGTAAAACCGTGTCCGCGGCAACCATCGCTTCCGGTCTAGCGACCGAATTTCATCAAGAATACCGCATTGGTCTGATTGATATGGATGGCCAGGCAACTTTATCAATGTACTACGCACCAGAGGCCGAGCAAGAAGGTAACCTGTCGGTTGGCGATCTCATGATGCGCAACTTCGATCTTGATGAAGGAGAAACATTCGAGCAGGTCGTTCGTGAAGCCTTTTTAGAAACCACCATTCCTAATCTTCGAATCCTACCGGCGGCGCAAAGTGACCGCGCAATGGAAGGTTGGTTTCACGAACAGGTGTTTAGCCACCAACTGCCCTCCCCTTACTCACTGCTGAGTGACATTATCGAGAGCGTAAAGGACGAGTTTGATATTCTGATCATTGATACGCCACCGTCTCTAGGTTACGCGACATTCAATGCTTACTTTGCTGCGACCTCGGTTGTCTTCCCATTGTCGATCACCGAAAACGACATTGACGCAACCTGTTCGTACTTTAGCTACATTCCACAAGTATGGGCGCTGCTCGAAAACGCCAATCACCCGGGTTATGACTTTATGAAAATATTGCTCACTAACCACCGTGACAGCTCAACCACAACCGAGCTGATGAACAGTCTCTATGACTACTTTGGCCCGTACTTGTACTCCAAAGAATTCAAACACAGTGAAGCGATCCGTCAGGCCTCTTCCCTGCTCTCTACGGTATTCGATATGTCGAAAAGCGAGTACCCAAAGAGCAAAGCAACTTTCCAATCTGCGCAGCAAAATGGTTATGAAGTCACTAGCCAGATTCTACGCGACATCGTCAACGTTTGGCGTGAACAGGAGCAAGCATAATGGCGAAAAAACGTGGCGGCAGCCCATTAGGAAATGCACCCGGTGCCGTAGCAGCGCAACAATCTGCCGCGAAAGCGAACGTAGATTCATTAGCTAAACAGCTAACCAGCGAGCTTGCCAAATCTGGTCAAGATGCGGCGGCGTATCTGCAGCAACAATTTGGTCTCAATGCCGTCGGTCAAAGCATGGTATGGCAGCTTGCATCCGGTGACACTGCAACGTTCAACGAAGTGACGCTCTCTTATGAACAAGTGCGCGACACTACCTTGGTGACGTTTGATGTTAACGGTCGCGATCAATCCATGTTAACCGCAGAGTCACTGCAAGATTTGAATTCGCTAAAGTTCCAACAGTTCTACCCTGCTGTTGGTCGTGAAGTCGACGGTAAAATCGATGTTTTGGACGGCTCACGCCGCCGAGCATGGTTCTTACTGCAACAAGGGCGCGTAAAAGAATTTCGTCTGCTGGTTACCCAAGACACGATTTCCATTGCCGATGCCAAAGCGCTGGCAAAACAACTGCAAACCGCCAAAGAGCACAACTTACGTGAGATCGGCTTGCAATGCCTTGCCATTCAGCAGAGCGAACAAGGAGTGACACAAGCTGAAATCGCCAGTCGACTTGCTCTAAGCCAAGCCGGCGTCAGTAAAGCGATGAAAGCCGCTTCCATTGACGAGACGTTGATCCAGCTTTTCCCGGTGGTTAACGCCCTTTCACATCCAGACTACGCATTACTGGATAAGGTGATGAAAGCCTGTGGCGAGCCAAAACAGTTGGCGAGTTTCGTTCAGAAAATTGAAAAAGATCTTGTCAATATTCAGGCTGAATATCCACTCGAAGATCAGAAAGACGTCATCATTACATTAATCAAATCTGAGCTTAAAATCGCTGAAGCGAAACAAGAGAAGGACAAGGCGCAAGTGACTGCCCTCGCCCAGTTTGACAGCAAAGGCATGTTCGCACGCAAGAAGGTCAAAGGTCGCAATTTCTCCTATGAGTTCGGGCGTTTGTCCAAAGAGGTTCAAGCTGAGTTGGATAAAGCTATCGCTGCTGTGTTAAGTAAACACCAATAACGTCGTCATCAGATACACAAACGCCAGCTATTTAGCTGGCGTTTTTCATTTACCGAGATTCGGACTGAATATTATTATTAAAGTGTCTTATTTCTAAGCCCTTACTAACCTAGGAAGTTACTAATGTACTCTTCAATACTCATAGTTTCCAAATCATCAATGTCCATAAGTTCATTGCTTACCCATTTACCATCAAAGAAAGTAAATCCAAGCTCTGTCCCTTCGATTTCATCCACAGAAAGGTTATGCGCACTTGCGGCAGCTTCATACAAATCAGAGAGTGTTGCATACAGTGTACAATCAACGAGCTTACTTACGTCAACATCACCAGTAACAACAAAATAGTGCTTATTTCTATTCAATAAGAAAAAATCTTTCTTCATAACGGCATCTCATATTAAAAGCTTTAAGCTAATATCTAACAGGATTCAAAGGTCATTAATAACACCACTATGCACGATGTCTACAATTAACGAACTTAACTTTAGTCCGTTTATGATACTTCATTATTAGTACTGCCAAAAGTTAGATCTCTTACAAATACTTGATGTGAAAAACTATTTAACATCTCGACGGGTTCCTAATGTACCTTAACGTCGGCAAGTATGCCTATTCTCGCATAATGAATTTCCTTAAGGATCGCAAATCGCCCCCCCCCCACACACACTTCTTCCAGACCAATGTCCTCGCCCCGTTTATCTACAAAGGCATGTTCGCGCGCAACAAGGTAAAAGATAGCAATTCATTACGAATTTCCACCATATATTTTCCCCAATCAGCTCAAACACAAGCACAAGTTAAATAACTGATATAATTAATAAAATCATAAAAATATCAGTGGTACTATACCTCTTTAATCTGTCTTACTCTTCATGTCCCCTAATGCAGACAACACCTTGCTCAAAACCAACCACTCAACAATGAAACACAATAAAAAGCAACAAAACCCACTTTAAAATCATAAAAAAGCACAAAAACGCACTTTTTTTAAAAGACAGTATTGATCCAATTTTTCTCTTCATGTATTATTGTTGAAAGTAATCAAAAAGTTAACTTTTATGCTTTTTGTGGTAATTAAAGTTCGTTTTAGTGTTTTTAGGGGTTTTAATGGAAAGTAATTTAAAGTTAATTGAAAGCAGTTCTTTAGCTGAAGCAAGATCTGCAGCATACGAAGAAGCATCGGCAACTCATAAAAATGTAGTTCAAGTGATGCTTTTCACACAGGGCAATCGCATTTGTGCATCAGGTACAATGCAACTTGGCCGAGCACTACAAATTATGAGTACAGACCCTGTAGCCGTTAGTAAAAAGGAAAAAGCAAGTATTGATCTTGTTCGCAACGCTTATAACAGACCAGTAAACAAAGACCATGTGAAAGCTGTCAGCGATTATCTAACTAATAATGTGACGGATACTTATATCTTACCTTCGATTACTGTTAATGCAGTGAAAGAACAAAAAGTCTTTACTACAGATAATGATGGAGTGCGTTTAGGCTACATGGTCATCGATTTTATGTCTGTAGATCTCACTGTAACAGATGGTCAACACCGTCTTGGTGGCGTTCGTTCGGCTGTTGAGTATCTAGAACAAAATGGATTTGAAGACGAGGCAGAAAAGCTAAAGTCTGATGGTATTGCCATTATGTTTTCATTTGAATCAGATAAAGATCAAATTCATCAGGATTTTGCAGATTGCTCTAAAACTAAAGCTTTGCCAAAATCTATGATTGCTGTTTATGACAAACGAATTCCAGTAAACAAATTAACAATGGACATCATTGACCATTGTCGTTTGTATAATGATGGACGTGTAGATACAGCTAGTAAATCATTAGGTGGGACATCTACTGCATTTGCTTTAGCTAGCAATGTACGCGGAGCACTAAAATGCCTTTACACTGGAAATGCCTCAATGGCGGATGACGCATTTGATAATCTAACGAACAAAGAACTAATTGACCTAAATGTATATACTGAGTTTTATGAACGCAGTCTTCATTACCTTAATTTGTTGATTGACAACAACCAGGTACTTTCAAGTATTGCAAGTCTACCTAAAGGTCCAAGTCGACAAGATATTCCAAAGTATCGTTATAATACTTTTATTGCCAACCCTGCTGGCATTAACCTTTGCTGTGTATTTATTCATGAGCTCATTAATAATAAAGAGCTAAGCGATAATGAAAAAGATTCATTTGTGATTCGCCTAGCAACTGAGATTGATTGGTCTAAAGGCTCAGAAGCTTTCAAAGGTTCTGTCGTCAGTCACAAGGATGAGTTGGACAAAAATGGCAATCCTAAATATGCAATTGTGAGTACAAATGCAGCTGTTAAGAAAGCCATTGACTATCTTAAAAACGCATTGGGTTATAAAGCTCCAGACTCTCTTTTTTAAAGATCTAACTTAAATTATTAAAACAGAATAATGCCAAAAACAATTCGGATTATTAAGCGATATTGATCATCTTAACGCCTCAGAATAGGGGCGTTAATTCATTATTCAGCCTGAATATTGACAACTTTTCTCCCCTCTAAATCAGTCTAAATCGGTTCTGTTTCCACTCCTGCGCATCGATGAGCCCCTCGTTATACATCCCCGACCAATCGTAGAAAAACGGCGCAAAACCTTGCCCTCCTGTCAGATGGACAAACGCCAAACACAACACTACCACCCCAGCAGCTATTGCGTACTCCACTGGGTCACCAGTGCGAAATCGGCCGCCGAACAAATGAAAACGCCGGTCGCTGTAGGGCGAAAAAGGCACACCAGAAACCGTCATCGCATCGGTGAGTATGTGGCTTACTCCGCCCCAGGCAAACGCCATCCCAATCCCTTGGTAATCCCACACCAATGTGCACGCAATCGCGGTAATCAACCAATGAGTAAAGATATGCGTCACACCACGATGTTTGATGTGCTTGCCCGACAACTTAAAAAGATATTCCAACCAATCCGGCGCCGTTGCGCCGGCAATACAGATTGGCACATGCGGCGGTGAGATCACCGCGCAAATTGAACCGGCAATTAAGCCGTGATTAAGCCACTTCAACGAGCGTTCTCTTGCGTTAGGGGTTGGTTAGGCGGAGGAGGTAAGTAAGCGAGCTGCTGCAAATAGTGGTTCACCTGTTCACTGTAGCTCTCCTCACATAACGCCACCAAGACTAAGCGATGCTCAACAATTTTTGCTTCGTGCGCTAACACATCACGGTGCGCAGTGGCGACTTTCTCCAGTAACGTGACTTGCTCCGATACATTGGCCACGCCTTGCGCTACTCGCCGTTGTGCACGCGCCTCAAGCGACAGATAAAGCCCCATTAAGCGGTACGCATAATTGCGGTCCGCCAACGCTTGAGTAAACTCCGCTACCGACGTGGCAGTCGCGGTACGGCGCTGATATTCCCATTGGCGTTCTCTTGATTGCTCAGTGGAAGAGTAGAGCGGCATCTTGCCTACGATGCCAATATAGTGCTCCGAGATCTCCGGCCAATCATCACTGTTGTACTCATCAAGGTTGGTTTTCATCCCAGCTACCAAATTCAAGTCCAATTTGAATTTACTCTTCTCTGGGTAGCAACTCAGCACAGTGTGAAAAATCCGGTCGGGGTCTATTTTGGGCGCGGGTTTCAATGCAGGAGTAGGGGTGTTGTAGTGAGGAGCGGCGCCTTTAAGGGTAGGAAGCTCAAACGGCTTGATTTCTGGTGCGATGACTTCCGGCTCTTGCCAAGGTACTTCAATCCCCCAATCGGCGGCAAACACCTCCCGAAACGAAAATATCAACGTGATTGCTATGGCAAAACTAATCAGCACGCGTCGACCTCCTGCCGGAACCCAGCATCTGCAGCCCACCAATCACCGCACCCGCTTCCCAAGCGCCCGCGACCACGCACAGCGCCACCATAAACCAAATCAGCGCTTTAGTGGTGTCATAACTGACATCACTCTCTAAATTGATTCGTTGCGGGTCGCGCCGCTCAATAATAGGGCGTATGGATGGCGGCAAACGGCCCTCTTCGCTACAAGTGACCAGCCATATTTTAGCTGACAGCAGGCACTTTCTCGCAATCTGAGCTTTGCGACCGGTGAGCTTATGCGCGTCATCAATAAAGAGTAAGGACTGGGTATCCACCAAGTAATCAGCCAGCAAATCGGCCTTCTGTTGCAAGTTGAGTTTATGCCAATGCATGGCTTGGCTCTCATCTTGGCGGTATTTGCTGTACCACTTATCGATGCCCTTAATTTCAACCCAACTAGAGAGAGGTAAAAGACCCTCTAGTAAGACAGGCTGCGTTTTCTTCCCCCATATTTCGTGCCGGTTGTCTCGCAGGCGCGTTAACCAGCGACTCTTACCCGAGTCGTGTGCGCCCGTGATGAGCTGGCACTGTTTTCGGCGCAAGCAGGTTTCCTTTCGATCACGATTCGGAGCAAAGCGGCGCGGTGCATCCACCACTAACGGCGTGACATAGCGCGCGCCATCTTTACGTATTCGGTTATGATCGGTTCTGAGTTTCAAAAATCGCATGATGTCTTATCCTCTTTACCGACCATACGCGCTTTGCCAGCAGATGAAAGCTTACAAAGCGAGCTTGAGAGTGCACAAAAGCTTGCTTGTAATTGAGTTGTTTATCGCAACTAAAAACACCCGCCGTATTCGCGCGAATGCCAGCGGTTATTTCTGCACAACCAGAAAAAATTTAAACCAAAAGGAAGGGGTAAATAAAAGTGATGAGAGCGATAAAAAGACAAGGATAGGGAGGTGCACAAAAGTAACGACCGTTTATTTCGCACATTAGGGTTCTAAGACGGGGCTGGGTGATGCAACACAAAAGCGTTAACGTCAACCCAAGATCCGACTATCTATTTGATGTTGGTTTTTCAACATAATGCATTATCAGGTGCGTATTTACGTGACAGATTAGTTAAGGCTGGGCATAGTCACACGGCTCGCCGCACCGCTGCAGGTTGAGGCGTTACTCTCTTCCCTTTCCTAGACTGGTCTGTGTACTGACTAGATCAACCTAACAGCTAGGCATCACTTGTTAACCCGTTTATCAATTGTCCACACAACACCATTGGTCAATCGCGTCCCCCGTAAGACGGCATTACATTGTCACTTACTCTTATTTCATTTAGACAAGCCTAAATGCCACCCAATTATTTCACATCGCTGGCGTCTACTCCCGCAACGACCAAGTGAGTAAGTCACTCAATTAATTTGGCTTCGTTAAGCATTCCTCAAAAAGTGAAAATATCTTTGAACGTATAACGGGAGGCATATGGGGGACAAAACGGAGACAGCGAGATCCGATCCACTGAGAAAGATTTGATCTTAACAATCTTATGAGTTGCATTTATCTAAGACAAACTGTGTACGTCACAACATAAATAACAAAATTTAGGTGTTCGACTGCATTGAACACCTAAAATATGTCATAATAAGCCTAGATTTTGTTAGGTGTAACTGTGATGAGTGAAGAAGAATATTACTACCCAGTCGTAAGCGACAATCTACCCAAACATATTAAGAAAGGGCATCAACTGGTTTTCAGTCGTCAGGATTTATCTGCGCGAGAAGCGGATATGTTTGCGCTGATGATCGCTCATATGAAGACCTCAGATTGGGAAACGAGCACTCCTCATTATGAATTTACGTCGCATCAACTTTCAGAGTGGCTTGGTCTAGAATCAAAACACATCGGCAGTAATTTAAGTCCGGTGGCCAACCGCTTAGCCAGCCGTAAAATTGGCATCAAAGTAGAAAATGCTAAAGGGGATGTCGAGTTTGATTATCGCCCTCTATTCAAACACATCGCCTATAAAAACAGTGTATTGACCATGGTGCCAAATGACATGCTCAAGCCAGAATACATTGAATACAACCAAGGCTTTGCTTTGATCAACACGCGCAATTTCTTCGATGTAAAAAAAGAGTATTCAAAACGCCTGTATGAACTGCTTAGCCGCTTTAAAGACAAAGGCTATGAAATGCATCAACAGAAAATCGATGAACTCAAAGGCGTGTTTGGTTTACTCGATGAAGCTGGCAAGTTAAAGAAAGACAAGATCTCATTCAAGAACAACAGTGTGTTTATGAAGCGCTGCATTCGTGAAAGTATCAAAGAACTCTCAGAGCATCCGCAGATCAGTAAAGAGCTACTTTTCTTAGAAAGTGACAAAGGCGACAAAGGCTTTGAGCTGATCAAAAAAGGCAAAACCATCACCGGTATCAAATTCATATTCCGCTGGTTAAAACTCAGCACCATTGACGAACTCAACCAACATGATGCAATGAAGACCATCAAAGATTTAGAGATCAAGCGCCTACAAAATAACGTCCGCCTTAGTGATGTTGAACTTGAAGCCCTCGCGATTGCTTACCGTTATATCGGTAAGGATGAACTCGCATTGAAAGTCGAGGAAAGCTTGTCTAAACGCCATCTCCAGCCAAACAACCAGGACTCCGAAGACAGCCAAGAAGCGATTGATTCTTTATTGGAGAAAATCGACACACTATCAGAACTCAGTAATAACCCAGATTACTAAAAGTGACACAATCTAGGTATTTCGCTCTCATATATGACAGAAATCAGGCAATGAGTGTGATAGGTGACACATTTTAGGTCTACAACTCAATATTCAGCCTAAAATGTGTTGGTTACCGGCGAGGTAAAGGCTCGCCCCCCTAATAAGTGTCACTTAACAGGTCGAAAAACCTAAAAACCGTCAGCTAATGCCTATCAACACCTAAAATGTGTCATCTATACACCTAATAAGTGATCACAAGCACCTAAAATGTGTCATCTATACACCTAATAAATGATCACATACGCCTAAAACAGGATCATGAACACCTAAAATGTGTCATTTGAACACCTAAAATAGGATCATATAATGCATTTTTTACTATTAAAAACAAACAGTTACAAACCCTATAGATCTTATAGTATTTATAGGTTTAATAGTAATAATAAAGATATATAGATCTTTATAGTCATTGTGGATAACTGGAAAATCAAAGATTTACTCAGTTTCCCACAATCACCAACAAGCTTTTCTTTTTTTCTGATCACATTTCAAAGCAAACCATACTCTCTTCTTAAACAAGATTGCTATAACCAATCCCAATCACGAAAGGAAAATGTATGAGCAACTATGCCTATTTAAGAGTCTCATCCGATAGCCAGGATGTCGCCAACCAAAAACACGGCATTTATGAATACTGCAATAAGTTTGGCATTGCCGACTTACAGTTTGTAGAAGATGTGGTGACCGGAAAAAAGAAATGGCATGAACGCAAACTCGGTAGCTTAGTAAAAGGAATGGGGGAGGGGGACAAACTGATTTTTGCCGAAGTCAGTCGAATCGCTCGTTCAACCTTACAAGTGCTGGAAGTGCTCGAAATTTGTATGGATAAAGGCATCAATGTTTATATCGCCAAACAAAACATGCAGCTCGATGGCTCCATGCAAGCACGTATTACCGCCACCGTTCTTGGGTTGGCAGCTGAAATCGAGCGAGAGTTTATCTCGATGCGCACCAAAGAAGCCCTAGCCGCTAGAAAGAAAGACGGCATGATCCTCGGCAGGCCAAAAGGCCAAGCGGAAAAACTAAAGCTGGACCCAAAACGCGATCAAATAGAAAAGTACCTCAAGTTGGGGTTAGGCATACGCCCAACCGCCAAACTGATAGATGAAGCGCCAAGTACACTAAGGGATTACATCAAACGTAAAAAGTTGAGTTCTGGCACTCAAAAAACTGAAAGAACTCGCTAAGCTTTAGCAAATAACTTTTTTGCAGGGCTAGGTTCATGAAAAGATCATTTGAAAAATGGATGATTACGCAAGAACGGAAAAAACCAAATACGGCATACCAATATGCTCAATCGATAAACAAAGTCTCCAACCATTATTCAACTCACTCACAGCAAAATGTAGATCTATTCCGTCTGCTTGATATTGAGTTATTACGTTCGATAAAGGAAGACTACTCCCTAAATGGGCGGTTTAGTGATTTTGGTAGTAAAGGGAACGGCACAATTAGAAACGCCGTTGCTACTTTCTATCGTTATCGCAAGGAGTGGGAGATGGGCTCTGACTCTGAAGATGTGTTAATTACTTCTGTTGAAGATGAAGAAGAGCCAATTAATTCTGATGATAATACGGTATTCAATTTTTCGTATGAGAGAGACTTACAGTCTTCCATGATACTGCAAGTAGAGTCCCTTTTTCCTGGCTATCAGATTTATGGAGAAGGCACTTTAGAAGGTGTTGAGTATTGTATCAATGGCAAACGAATAGACTTACTTTTAGAACATCAAGTATCAAAAGAGTTACTTGCTGTAGAGCTTAAAGCTGGCACTGCTGATTTTAAGGTGTTTGGGCAAATAGCGATGTATTTAGCTTTGCTAGCAGAGAAGTTTCCCGAAACTGAGAGTAAAGGAGTTATCGTCTGTGGTGAAGTTGACTACTCGCTCGCGATGGCTTGTAAGATGAGTGATAAGGTTTCTTTAAAAACATATGAAATGTTATTAGTGCTTAATGATTATAACTAACCATGTCCACTAAGGTGTAACTTTGTGGACATGGTTCCCACTACCTGACTAAACCGTCCAAATAGTCTTTAAAAAACCAAATGAACATGTACACTATGGAGTAACTAACTTAATGTTCACTTTTGGTGCAGTCGATATGAAAATTGGTTACGCCCGAGTCAGTTCTGATGAACAAACTCTCGATGTTCAGCTCGTACAACTTCAAGCAATTGGTTGTGACAAAATCTTCCAAGAAAAAGCCAGTGGTAAATCGTCAGATCGAGAGCAGCTGAATAATTTATTGGAGTTTGCTCGAGAAGGGGACGTCATTCACGTCACAAAAGTAGATCGCATTGCGCGCAACACGATTGATGCATTACAAATTGCTGATCAGTTAGCAGAAAAAAAAGCAGGCTTGGTGTTTCATGACTTGGGGGAGCTCGACATCAACAGTGATGTTGGCCGAGTGATTTACACCACCATTTCAGCCTTCGCAGAAATGGAAAGAAAACGCATCTTACAGCGCTGTAATGAGGGTAGGGAGCGCGCCAGAGCCGAAGGAAGGCACCTCGGCCGATTTCCTGATAAGACCTTGCATAAGCGTATTCAAGAGCTTGCAGAGCAAGGAATGAACAAGCATGCGATCAGTAAAGAGTTAGGTTGCAGTCGGACTACGGTGTATAAGGTTCTGGAGTGATAAATCGTAAGGTGTCTGCTTTGTTTTGAGGTTATTTCTTGACTAAATAGGTAAATCGCTCTAGAAAAGCGTCATTAAAAATACCTTAAAGAATACAAGAATGCGCACTAGCACTTTCCTATTAATTGTAACTTTTACTCTTATAGGGAGCTTCGGGTTTTTTTATTACATTAATCAATCCGAACCCATCATCAGACACGAATACGAACGAGAACCTGAATTCGAATGGTCGATAAGTAATGATGGGATCATAAGTGCTGATCGAAAGGTAAGTATTATCGAACGCACTTACTCATTCCGAGTTGTTGTAGATAACGGAAATGTCAAAGTTTTAGCAAGCAAGTACGAAAAGACTAGTTTGGACGACTTCTGCTCTAATATTACTAATGAAGAACCAGTAAGCGTTGAGCCATTTTTAATCAATGATCAAGCTGTGAAAATGGTAGCAAGTTGTGACTACCCTTATTGGGTCTATGAGGCGGAAACGCAAGAAGGTAAAGAGTATGTTTACAATTCATGGATTAATGATTACTCAGTTTCTTACCAAGGTGTTTGGAGTGCTTATTTTTACCCTAGCGGATTAAAGAGCATCATAGAAAAAGCAAAAAAAAATCGAGCTACATCAATTTAATTGATCAGTAATTCTAAGTTAATAGCTTATTAGCTGAAGAATGCCTAACAAATATGCCCTTGATAGGGTGGGAGACTAAAAACAATGTGGCCTTGCTAACCACTCCAGCCTAAACTTGCCACTACTCTGTGGTGAACACGAAAAGGCATGTCATGGGCTAAGCGCGTGACGCTGCGCGACACAGCCCATCACATAAACGTCATCACCACTGAGGCGGCTGCGCTTAGTCTTCCATAGCAAGGCCGCTGAAAAGATCGATTTCCAACCCTATCCCCCAAGCTTGGGGTTTTCAGTTCAAATTCAACATAATGTGGAATAATGCGCAATTGCACGGGCTCTTCGTCAGCAAGCTGCCGAGCCCTGAGCAACTACAAGCATTATTGGACATTATGTGTAAATTTTCACAACCGCACAGAAAGCGTGCTCTAAGGTGGCCAGCAAAGCCGGCGTCTATTTATCTGCCTTGCCCAAAGGGCAAAGCAGGGAAAGGCGTGCGCATCGCAAAACCAGAGGTGTTTGCCATGCGGTTTAGTTACTCGCGTTTCTGTGACATTGTCACTAGTTGAAAGGTTCTATTGCCCGTCCCGGCCAATCCATAAAAGTCGCAAGCTATTTTATGGAGACCCACCACATCCCCCGCCCACCCAATGCTGCGCCCCGTTCTTTGGGAAAGTGAGCGTCGTGTTTACGGGGAGTGTTTTTGTTTAACTGGCTTTATCACTTGTTAGTTAATGGCGCAGCAGTGGTCGTGTCGTGGTGGTTAGTCTACATCCAATTTATCAAAGCCTTGGTATTTATCGAACGACATTGAAAATATGTTCGCCATCAAATCAGGGTTACTAATCTTAAGTTCATCTAGAACAGTGTTAGTAAATTTTTTTGAACTTGATTCACTCAAGGCATCTTCTATAGCTTGTCTCAAAGCATTGCAGACTTTAATAAAGGCTTCGTCATCACCAGTGACTAATTCATAGAATTTATCTATAGATAGCCTTTTGATATTTGGGTTACTGGCTTTTTTCCCATCTATGCTAGGTTCCCATAGTATATTTTGGCTCTCTTTAGCTATAACTTCAACTAAATAGCAGGTTGCAGTAGGTGTGGTTCTTAACTGTCTCGCCATCTTCTCGTAAGTAGCTCTAGAGGATGACGAGTTCATTGTATTGTGCTTATTTTTCATTTCTACATAGATTGAATCTGTCTCGTTTACAATGTCAAAACCTTTAGTTGGTACGTGCCATTTTGGGTCTATATACTTAAAAATATTCTGGTGAAAGTATCCAATGTGGTTAGTATTAGATTTATCTATCTGTCTAGAAATTTCGTCATTAATAACTTCTTCGATATCTTTTTGATAAACGGCTGAGTCAAAAGTCATTTTAATTGGGTCAACCAAATTTTTTTTGAAATTATTCAAATCGATAGAAAAACGATATTTAGTGACAGTGTCTTTAACGTGGTTAAAGAAATTCTCATTGCTCATGAAGCCTAAATTGTAGTTGTTCATATTGTTTCTCTTTTTTTGTGCAGGATTAGTCTCTAGTACTTCAATATCATTTAATAGTCGAACTAAAGTGTGCCCTAGGGCTCTCGCCATATTGACTGGCACTGCATTACCTATCTGTTTATAGGCTGCGTTCTTCGAGCCTTTAAATTCCCAATTGTCCGGGAAAGTTTGAATGCGAGCGTACTCTCTTACTTGGAGTGGTCGTGTTTCGAGAGGGTGACAACGCTCCGTCTGCTTTTGGGCTGGTGATGTAGTTAGAGTCAGGCTTGGTTCATCAAGAGATAGGCGTCGCGCCATTCCGGTTTTACCGCCACCTAAGAAATAACTCCCACCCATGTATTCACGTTGCAGTTCATCAGGGAGATCGCGCCAGTAACCACCTTGTGGTACTTCCGACATAATCTCTTTTTTACGGAGTGGGTAACTTTGCCCTTCTGAGCCTAGTACGTCAGTGCCGTACAACTCACCGGCATAAAAAGCGTCTCGTAGAGTCATTACGCGTTTATATGGGGATGGCCAGTGGAACTTAACTTTGTCGGCTAAATCTTTTCTAATGCCAACTAAGATTAATCGTTCACGCCTTTGAGGGACTTTGTAGAAAATTGCTTTTAGGACTCTAGGCTCAACTAACTCATAACCGAGTTCGTCGATGACACTTTTGATGGTTTCTAAAGTGCGACCGTCGTCATGAGTAAACAGCGCTTTTACGTTCTCAGCCATAAACACTTTTGGCTGGGTTTCTTTAATCGCTCGCGCCATTTCGAAGAATAATGTTCCGCGTGTATCTTCAAAACCTAAACTTTTTCCTGCATATGAAAAAGCCTGGCAAGGAAAACCTCCCGTCAGAATATCAACGTCTTCTTTGATTTGAGTAAAGTCTACTTGGCTAATATCACCCTCGATAACGTTCCAGTCAGGACGATTATGGCGTAATGTGGCACATGCATGCTTATCCATTTCATTTAGCAAGATACTTTCAAGACCTGCCTGCTCCATACCAATAGCCAATCCGCCACCGCCAGCAAATAACTCAACTAAGTTATATTTACGAGTAGGCTTTGTAGCGTGCTCCTCATCCCAAGGGCTGTTGAGCATTTCTTGGACTTCAGGGTGGTTTTTGACTTGCTCAACTGAGATTTTACCCGTTTCTGAGCATGGGGTGAGCTCTCCGCGTTTAATTCTGGCTCCCATCGTTGCTTTGGATTGGGAAAGAATATCGGCTAGAACCTCGATGCTGTAATGAGATTCTAGCAGTCTACTTGGTTTCTCAAAGAGGTGAGATGTTAATTTAGTCATAGGGAATCTGGAATAAAGAGGACTTTGCTGTTGTTTGTTACAACTTGGTTAATAAAGGCCTTAAAACCTTCTTCAGATAGAGAGTTACATCCAGTTAGATTGGCTAACGATGACCAGTATTTATCTCCATTATTGGCATTTAATCTATGCCATTTTATTATGTCGGTATTATTTCTAACTTGAGAGCTAGAGCTATTTTCTGTGTTATTTCGGTTTTTAATTTGAAGACGTTCATTGTTATTTGACACTAAGTCAGTGCTCTTAACTGTTTCCCCCCAAGCCATATACCAACCATGGTTACAGAGTTCTTTTGCTAAATACTCCTCTAAAAGGTTACCTATCGCCATCTGTGATCTTTTTAATAACTTACTTGCCTCATTGATACGATTCATATCAATGTTAGGGTTAATCGCACGTATGATGGTGTCATTGATATCATCATCAAAAGTATTTGTTGGTTTTCCATGGGTCACTGATTTTCTATTTTTATATCCATTCAAATATTTACCTAGCCATTTATCTATATCGTTTATTTTTAGGTTGTCATAGTGTCGTGCGGCTTTTAAAATAAACTCTAAACCTTTTGGCGTTTCATAATCTGAATATGTTGTCTTTTTCAGTTCCAAAACTATTTTTAAATACTCATCCATTACTTGTCTCTCTCTTATTCGTACGTTATTCGTGAAACCATATTGTTCTTTTATTGAGTAGCTTACGTGGAAATTATGTGTGTCGAATTTTGTTCCTGCCATATCGCCGTTGCTTTGTAACCACGCGCGACGATCGTCAGCACGTTTTTGACACAGCAACATGTCCATCATTTCCATCGTCGCTTCTTCATCATCAATGGTGAGCTGCACCAGACGTCGAGTATTTGGGTCCATGGTGGTCTCACGCAATTGCAGTGGGTTCATTTCACCCAGACCTTTGAATCGTTGTACGTTGATCTTGGCCTTCTTCTTCGACAGACGCTCTAAAACGCCCTCTTTTTCATCATCATCAAGGGCATAGAACACTTCTTTGCCACAGTCGATACGATATAGAGGTGGCATCGCTACATAGATATGACCCGCTTCAACCAGCGCTCGGAAATGGCGCGTAAACAGTGCGCACAACAGCGTTGCAATGTGTAGACCATCCGAGTCCGCATCGGCAAGGATACAGATTTTACCGTAACGTAGGCTTTCAAGGTTATCGCTGTCAGGGTCGATACCCAACGCAACCGAGATATCGTGCACTTCTTGTGATGCGAGTACTTGGTCGGCTGAAACTTCCCACGTGTTAAGAATTTTACCGCGCAGTGGCATCACCGCTTGGAATTCACGATCACGAGCTTGTTTTGCCGAACCGCCCGCAGAGTCCCCTTCCACGAAGAAGATTTCAGTGCGGTTTAAATCTTGTACCGAACAGTCCGTAAGTTTACCTGGTAGTGCTGGGCCCGAAGCGACTTTTTTACGAACCACTTTTTTGCTCGCGCGCATACGGCGATGTGCGTTAGCAATACAGACTTCCGCTAACTGTTCAGCCAACTGTGGCTTTTCATTGAGCCATAGACTGAACACATCTTTAACCACACCCGATACAAACGCAGCGGTTTGACGGGAAGAAAGACGCTCTTTAGTTTGACCAGCAAATTGTGGATCTTGCATCTTAACCGACAACACGTACGAGCAGCGGTCAAACACATCATCGCCAGTTAACTTAACACCACGTGGCAACAAATTGCGGAATTCACAAAACTCACGCATCGCGTCCAACAAACCTTGACGCAGACCATTAACATGCGTGCCGCCTTGAGCCGTCGGGATCAAGTTAACGTAGCTTTCGGTGATCATCTCACCGCCTTCAGGCTGCCATATTACCGCCCAATTGGCCGCTTCAGTTTCTGCTGAGAACTCACCAGTAAATGGTTCTTCAGGTAACAGGGTGTAACCTTTTACCCCTTCTGCCAGATAATCTTTTAGACCATCTTCGTAGTACCACTGGTAATCTTTACCGTTCACTT
>NZ_JADILO010000046.1 GCF_015278125.1 Vibrio fluminensis | reverse complement strand
TTGCTTCTGTATGCCTATGTAATGAATGGAAGCTTCTGCGCACGGTATAACAAAAAATATCGCGATCGCGACCTACGGTCGCTTCCAAAAAAGAACCCCGCTTGAAAAAGCGGGGTTCGTCATCAATCTGAGCAGCCTATGGCTGCTTTTTGCTTGTCTGCATAATCAGATGCTTAACGTTGGCCTTTTTGAGGCTTGTTGCGTGAGCCTGAAGCTCCAGCGCCGTTCTTTGGTTTGTTACGAGAACCTGGCGTACCCGCACCGCTCTTAGGCTTGCTGCGTGGGTTTGTTGCATCTGTCGCTTTTGGTTTACGACGTGAAGCGTTATTACTGCGACCTTTAGGTGCACTTACACGCTCTTCATGACGCTTAACTGCACGGCGAATTTTTTGGCTACGAGAGCGTTCGCGTTTACGAGACGTCGCATCTTTGCTTTCATCAAGCATTGTTTCACGTTCAGGACGCAGTTCAACCAACTCACGTAGGTAGTTTACGTCTTTCAGTGTCAGTTCCATCCAACCACCGCGAGGTAGTTTTTTATCAAGATAGATATCACCGTAACGAACACGTTTTAGACGGCTAACCGTTGTCTCTTGTGATTCCCACAAACGACGAACTTCACGGTTACGACCTTCGTTAATTGCAACGTAGAAAGTATGGTTCATACCTTCACCGCCAGCGTAAACAACGTCTTCAAAACGCGCCATACCATCTTCTAGCTGAACACCGCGAACAAGATTCTTAACTTTCTGCTCATTGACTTCACCAAAAACACGAACAAGGTATTCACGTTCTACTTGGCGGCTAGGGTGCATCAGACGGTTAGCAAGCTCACCATCTGTCGTAAACAGCAGTAAGCCAGATGTGTTCGCATCTAGACGACCAACAGAAATCCAACGAGAGCCGCGGATTTTTGGCAGACGATCAAATACCGTACGACGACCTTCTGGGTCATGACGAGTACACAGTTCACCCTCTGGCTTGTAATAAGCCAGTACGCGACACACTACTTCTTCCGAAGCTTTTACCGAAACAACATGTCCATCAATACGAACGATAGCGCTGTCATCTTCTAGACGTTCGCCTAGCTTAGCCACCATACCGTTCACACTTACTCGGCCAGCTTTAATCAACGCTTCAAGTTCGCGTCGAGAGCCGTGGCCAGCACGTGCCAATATTTTCTGAAGTTTTTCGTTCATCTATCTACCTATGTGTCGTCTTCTCAGACGTCGAATGAAATACGCGACCTAATTTCGCGGTCGCGTAATATACCAAACACCGTGACCAAAATCACCAAATTTTAACCAGCTAGTGGTGAGATTTTTACGACTCAAACGGTGCTGGATCACCTGAACCTACGCGTACAACCTGCGCTTCATCTTCACTAAAATCAATAACCGTGGTTGGCTGCTCACCTAAGTAACCACCATTTAAGATGACATCAACCGCATGTTCCAACTTATCGCGAATATCTTCTGGATCAGATTCAGTAAAATCATTGCCAGGCAGAATCAACGATGTGGACATCATTGGCTCACCCAGTGCTTCTAGCAAATCTAGCGCGATACGATTATCAGGGACACGAATACCGATGGTTTTACGCTTGGCGTTCATCAAACGACGCGGTACTTCTTTAGTACCTTTAAAAATAAACGTGTAAGGCCCTGGCGTGTTGTTCTTTAGCAAACGAAACGCGGTGTTATCGACACGCGCGTAATTTGATAGCTCAGACAAGTCGCGGCACAACAGGGTAAAGTTATGTTTTTCATCCAAACGACGGATCTGACAAATGCGCTCTAGCGCTTGCTTATTTTCCAACTGGCAACCCAGTGCGTAACCAGAGTCAGTTGGATAAACAACCACACCCCCGTTACGAATGATTGCTACCGCTTGGTTAATCAAGCGAGCCTGTGGGTTTTCGGGATGCACGTAAAAAAACTGGCTCATGGTAATTCCTCATAGTGTTTACCCAAGTCTAATCGAGGCACTTGAGTAGCGAGCTTAGCTCTCAGGAGTATCGGAAGGTGAAGGCTCGATACCCCAATCTTTCCACACTGGTTCTACGCCGGATGGCAACCAGAGGTTTCGTCCTAACTCCATCCACGGGGATGGGTAATGGAAGTCGCTGCCTTGGGAGGCTAATAGTTTGTATTGTATAGCATAATCGGCCAAGTTGCGTCTTTCTTGTTGTCCTTGTTGCGGTTGCGCCACTTCCATTGCGTCACCGTCCGCTTCAACAAACGCAGAGATTAAGCGCTTAATCCACTTTGCGGTCAAGTCATATCGTCCTGGGTGGGCTAAAACTGCCTGTCCACCAGCTGCGTGAATGGCACTGACTGCATCCGCCATCGAGCACCAGTTAGGCGGTACATACCCTGGGTTATTGCGAGTCAGGTATTTTTTAAACACCATTTGCATGGTCTTAGCATAACCATTCTCAACCAGCCACGCAGCAAAATGAGCGCGAGTAATTGGCGCGTCACCCGCGATTTGACTCACTTCTTCCAATACCCCTTCACGGGTTGCTTTAGCCAGACGAGTCGCAATCAACTCTGCGCGAACCATACGGCGCTGCTGCTGTTCTTCTATCAGCTTGCGTAGCTGCGGATTTTCCGGATCAATATTTAAACCAACAATGTGGATATCTTTGTTTTCCCAAACCGTCGATATCTCAATACCGTTGATGATTTTTAGCTCGAGTTCTTGCTCGGCAACATACTGTTTGGCTGTCGCGAGCGCATCCACCGTATCGTGATCGGTAATCGCTAGCACATCCAAATTAAAGCTTACTGCACGGTCAACCAGCTCTTGTGGACTAAACCTACCATCTGAGGCGGTCGTATGGCTGTGTAAATCAATTCGCATAATTTTTTCTTTAGGGTTGACAGTGAACAAAAATACTAGTTAACTAGTACGCAATTACAAACTACTTCGTAAGACACGCTATGTTACAAGAATTTAACCAAAAGCAGAAAACAAAAGTCGCACTGACTTCGCCTGAGCGCGAAATGTCAGAGCTAGCTTGGTGGCGCACTTGGACAAGTTCTTGGTGGGCTAACGTGTACTTTTAATTTATCGCTAAATCGATAAATACTGAATCGCAAAGCCCGCTAAGTTAGCGGGCTTTTTGTTTTGTTGCGCATCTCACATCCAACTGCCTAAGGAATGAACGAATAAACACCTAGGATGTTTGGGGGATTGTTAGCTTTATGCGAGACTGTGTAACAGAAAGGAATATAAATAGTTAATGAAGGAGGTCTTGTGAACAAGACCATGACAATCAACAAGCTAGCAAAAGTGGATGTGTTGCAGACTGAAGTGCCTTATTCAGCCGACCCCACTAGCCTGTTTCATACACTGTGCGAAAACAAAACCGATAGTTTGTTACTCGAATCAGCTGAAATTGACTCTAAACAGGATTTAAAAAGCCTACTTATCGTTGACTCCGCTGTGCGCATCGTTTGCCTTGAGCACACCGTTACCATGACCGCTCTGACTGATAACGGTCAGGCTCTGATTGAACACATCAGCCACAATATCAATGACAACATTGAGTTTAAGCTAACTAGTAACACACTGACCATCGAGTTTAGCGAGCCTTGCGACACTTTAGATGAAGACTCTCGACTACGTGAAGCCTCTTCTTTTGATGCGCTGCGTCTCATTCAACACAGCTTTGATCTTAGACACCAAGATAAGCACGCGATCTTTATTGGCGGGCTGTTTGCCTATGACCTAGTCGCAAACTTTGAGCCTCTAGGCACAGCTAAGGCGACCAACAAGTGCCCTGACTATGTATTTTATGTTGCTGAAACGCTATTGGTGGTTGATCACCAAACGCAAAGTTGCCAACTTCAAGCGACGCGTTTTAACGCCAGCAGCAGCGCCGCTACGATTGAAAAGCGCTTAGTAGAGATTGCCAAAGCATGCGGTGAGCTTAAATCACTGCCACAGGCAGAACAGTTGCCTAGCGTTGAGCCTGTGCCGAGCGTTTCGGATCAGGACTTTTGCCAAACCGTACGCGACCTTAAACAGTTTGTGATTAAAGGTGATGTGTTCCAAGTCGTGCCTTCACGCCGCTTCACTCTGCCTTGCCCATCTCCATTGGCAGCCTATAAAGAGTTAAAGCAGAGCAATCCAAGCCCTTACATGTTCTACATGCAAGATGAACTATTTACTTTGTTTGGCGCGTCGCCAGAAAGCGCATTGAAATACGAAACGCACACCAACCAAGTAGAAATTTACCCAATTGCCGGCACGCGCCGCCGAGGCAAACGTCCTAACGGTGAAATCGATTTTGATCTCGATAGCCGCATTGAGCTTGAACTGCGCGCCGATACCAAAGAAAACGCCGAGCACATGATGCTGGTTGATTTAGCTCGCAACGACGTTGCGCGTATTTCTGCGGCTGGCACTCGCCATGTCGCAGACCTGTTAAAAGTTGACCGTTACAGCCATGTGATGCACTTAGTTTCTCGTGTGGTCGGTCAACTACGTGATGACCTTGATGCGCTGCACGCCTATCAAGCTTGCATGAACATGGGCACACTGACCGGTGCGCCAAAGATCCGTGCTATGCAGCTCATTCGCGACGTCGAACAAGCGCGACGCGGCAGCTACGGCGGTGCGGTCGGTTACCTAACTGGCGAAGGGACACTGGATACTTGTATCGTGATTCGCTCTGCGTATGTCGAAGATGGTATCGCCCAAGTGCAAGCTGGTGCAGGCGTGGTCTTCGATTCAGACCCGCAAGCGGAAGCGGATGAAACCCGCGGTAAAGCCCAAGCGGTGATCTCAGCTATCCAAGCGGCACACAAAGCCCATAACCAAGTAACAGACAAGGTATAGGTGTTAAACATGGCAAATATTGTATTTATCGACAACTTTGACTCGTTTACTTACAACCTAGTCGACCAATTTCGTTCACTGGGGCATGAAGTCACGATTTACCGCAACCACATTGCGGCAGAGAGTATCGAACAAGCGGTACTCGAACTGCCAAACCCAGTGGTGTTGCTCTCTCCGGGTCCTGGTGCGCCCGCAGAGGCAGGCTGCATGCCCGCGCTGATTCAACGCTTAAAAGGCAAAGTGCCTATCATAGGTATCTGCCTAGGTCACCAAGCCATCGTTGAAGCGTACGGCGGCAAGGTTGCAGGCGCTGGCGAAATTGTGCATGGTAAGGTCTCGATGATGGAACATCAGAATCACGCCATCTACCAAGGCTTGCCCTCACCACTTGCAATCGCGCGTTACCACTCTCTGGTAGCGACCAAGGTGTCAGATAGCCTAACGGTGACCGCCGAAGTTGACGGTTTAGTGATGTCAGTGGTGCAAGAACAAGACAAAGTGTGTGGTTTCCAATTTCATCCTGAGTCAATTATGACCACCTATGGAGCGACACTTCTCGCCAATGCGATTGAATGGGCATTAGAGCGAACCAACGGATAAGGAAAAGATCATGGAACAGATTATTAATAAACTATATGAGCAAGAATCACTGACTGAGCAAGAAAGCCAGCAGCTTTTTGACCTGATTATCCGTGGTGAATTAGACCCGATTTTGATGGCTTCTGCCCTAACGGCACTGAAGATCAAAGGTGAAACACCTGCTGAAATCGCTGGCGCAGCCAAAGCATTACTCGAAAACGCCAACCCGTTCCCACGCCCAGACTATGATTTTGCCGATATCGTTGGCACTGGTGGTGACGGACACGACACTATCAATATCTCGACGACCGCCGCTTTTGTTGCGGCAGGTTGTGGGCTTAAAGTCGCTAAGCACGGTAACCGTAGCGTGTCGAGCAAATCCGGTTCATCGGATCTGCTTGATTCATTCGGCATCAACCTCGCGATGAGTGCAGATGACACGCGTGAAGCCGTTGATGACCTTGGCGTTGCTTTCTTATTTGCTCCGCAATATCACGGTGGAGTACGCCATGCGATGCCAGTGCGTCAAACCATGAAAACTCGCACCATCTTCAATATCTTAGGTCCATTAATTAACCCGGCTCGCCCGAATATCGAGCTGATGGGTGTCTACAGCGAAGAACTGGTTCGCCCAATTGCAGAAACCATGCTGAAAATAGGCATGAAACGCGCGGCAGTGGTACATGGCAGCGGTTTAGATGAAGTGGCAATTCACGGCGAAACCACTGTGGCTGAAATCAAAGACGGACAAATTCATGAATACACTCTATCACCGGAAGATTTTGGTGTGGAGCGCTTCCCATTAGAAGCGATTAAGGGTGGTGATCCAGAAGAAAACAAAGCGATCATTACCAACATTTTGACCGGCAGTGGCACCAAGGCTCAATTGGGTGCAGTCGCGGTTAACGTGGCACTATTGATGCGCCTATTTGGTCACGAAAACCTTAAAGCCAACACTCAACAAGCGATCGACGTGATGAATTCAGGCAAGGCATTTAAGTTAGTTGAACAGTTAGCGGCACGCGGCTAAGGATCATGTATGACACAGACATCTGAAAAACTCTCCCAACACGTCTCGAAACAAGAAGCGCAAATGGCAGAAGTATTAGCAAAGATTGTCCGCGACAAATATCAATGGGTCGCAGATCGCAAACAAACGCAACCACTCGCTGAGTTTCAAACCGAGCTTGAGCCCTCTGAGCGCGACTTCTACCAAGCACTGAGTGGGGATAAAACCGCGTTCATTCTTGAATGTAAAAAAGCCTCACCGTCAAAGGGGTTGATCCGGGACGATTTTAGCTTGGACTACATCGCCTCAACCTATGATCGTCACGCAAGTGCAATCTCAGTGCTGACCGATGAAAAATACTTCCAAGGTAATTTTGAGTTTCTGCCGCAAGTGCGCAAACAGGCTCGCCAACCTATCTTATGTAAAGATTTTATGGTCGACAGCTACCAAGTGTATCTTGCGCGCCACTATAGCGCGGATGCGATTCTGTTGATGCTGTCAGTATTGGATGATGCTCAGTACCAAGAACTTGCTGACGTTGCCCATTCTCTGAAGATGGGTGTTTTAACTGAGGTGAGCAACGAAGACGAGCTGCATCGAGCGGTCAAACTGGGCGCTAAAGTCATCGGTATTAACAACCGCAACCTGCGCGATCTCAGCACCGATTTAAACCGTACCAAAGAGTTAGCTCCAACCATCCGTGAATTGGCACCCAACGCCACGATTATCTCTGAATCGGGGATTTACACCCACCAGCAGGTACGCGAACTGGCTGAGTTTGCCGATGGTTTCTTAATTGGCAGTTCGCTGATGGCGGAAGATAACCTCGAACAAGCAGTGCGCAAAGTAACCCTCGGACAAAACAAAGTGTGTGGTTTGACCCATTCAGACGATGCTGCTAAAGCGTATCAATCGGGAGCCATCTATGGTGGTTTGATCTTTGTTGAAGCCTCTAAACGTTATGTGAGCCCAGAAAATGCCCGTCTCGTGATGAGTGGTGCGCCGCTTAACTATGTTGGCGTTTTCCAAAACCATCCTGTTGAAATCGTGGCTGAAATTGCTACCCAATTGAACCTTTCTGCGGTGCAGTTACATGGTAGCGAGTCTCAGGAGTATGTGGATGTTCTGCGCATTCAACTGCCGCAAGAGATTCAGATTTGGAAAGCCTATGGCGTGAGTGATAAACAAGTGCAACGTCTTAGCCGCCATATCGACCGCCATCTACTTGATGCTCAAGTCGGCAAACAAAGTGGTGGGACAGGCAAAGTATTTGATTGGTCGTTAATCGGCTGCACCAAAGAAGTGATGCTGGCTGGCGGGTTATCGGCAGATAACGCCCAGCAAGCAGGCACATTAGGCTGCCTCGGTTTAGACCTCAATTCCGGTGTGGAAAGCGCACCAGGTAAAAAAGATTTAGTTAAGTTGCAACAAGCGTTTGCTGCAATTAGAGAATATTAAGGAAGACAAGCAATGGCGAAGTTAAATGCCTATTTTGGCGAATACGGCGGTCAATACGTCCCGCAAATTCTAGTGCCTGCGCTAGAGCAACTAGAGCAAGCGTTTATTGATGCACAAGAAGATCCTGCGTTTCGCAGCGAGTTTATGTCACTGCTGCAAGAATATGCGGGTCGCCCAACAGCGTTAACGCTGACTCGTAACCTGACCAAAGGCACCAAAACCAAACTGTATCTAAAGCGTGAAGATTTGCTGCACGGCGGCGCACACAAGACCAACCAAGTACTTGGTCAAGCTTTGCTGGCAAAACGCATGGGTAAACATGAAATCATCGCTGAAACAGGTGCGGGTCAACACGGTGTAGCGACTGCCCTAGCCTGTGCACTACTAGGACTAAAATGCCGCATTTACATGGGCGCGAAAGACGTTGAGCGTCAAAGCCCGAACGTATTTCGCATGAAACTAATGGGCGCAGAAGTGATCCCGGTGCATTCAGGTTCAGCCACACTAAAAGATGCCTGTAACGAAGCGCTACGCGACTGGTCTGGCAGCTACGAAACCGCTCACTACTTGCTAGGTACAGCTGCGGGTCCTCACCCATTCCCAACGATTGTGCGTGACTTCCAGCGCATGATTGGTGAAGAGACCAAAAACCAGATTTTAGCCCGTGAAGGTCGCCTGCCTGATGCAGTCATTGCCTGTGTGGGTGGTGGCTCTAACGCCATTGGTATGTTTGCCGACTTTATTGAAGAAGAAAGTGTGCGTCTAATTGGCGTCGAACCTGCAGGTAAAGGCATTGATACAGACCAACATGGTGCACCGCTAAAACATGGCAAAACTGGTATTTTCTTTGGCATGAAAGCACCACTGATGCAAGATGCCAACGGTCAAGTTGAAGAGTCTTACTCAGTGTCAGCTGGTCTAGATTTCCCATCAGTAGGACCACAACACGCTCACTTAAATGCGATTGGACGAGCTGAGTATGACAACGTCACCGATGATGAAGCGCTAGAAGCCTTCCAAGAACTTGCGCGTAGCGAAGGGATCATTCCAGCGCTAGAATCCTCTCACGCACTGGCTCATGCATTGCGCATGGCACGTGAAAACCCAGAACAAGAACAACTACTGGTGGTAAACCTATCGGGTCGTGGTGACAAAGACATCTTTACTGTCCACGCCCTCCTAGAAGAAAAAGGAGTGATGTAATGGACCGTTATCAATCAATGTTTGCTCGCCTTGCAGAGAAAAACCAAGGCGCATTTGTCCCGTTCGTTACCATCTGCGATCCTAGCCCTGAACACTCACTAGAAATCATGCGCACGTTAGCAAAATCTGGTGCTGACGCGCTTGAGTTAGGTATGCCATTCTCCGACCCGCTGGCAGATGGTCCAACCATTCAAGGCGCTAACATTCGCGCTTTGGATGCAGGCGCAACACCGGCAATTTGCTTTGAACTGATCAGTAAAATCCGTGCTGAGTTTCCAGAGTTACCGATTGGTCTGTTGATGTATGCCAACTTGGTGTTTTCACGCGGTATCGAAGACTTTTATCAACGCTGTGCAGAAGCTGGTGTTGATTCGGTGCTGATTGCCGATGTTCCGACCAATGAAAGCGCTGAGTTTGTGGCTGCCGCTAACAAGTTTGGTATTCACCCAATCTTTATTGCGCCACCAACCGCCAGCGACGAGACGCTTCAATCTGTAGCAGAGTTAGGCAGCGGCTACACTTACCTGCTGTCGCGTGCGGGGGTAACAGGCGCTGAAACTAAAGCCAATATGCCAGTAAGCGATATGCTAGAGCGCCTAAATAAGTTTGATGCACCACCTGCCCTACTTGGCTTTGGTATTTCAGAACCTGAGCAAGTGAAACAAGCGCTTGAAGCTGGCGCAGCAGGCGCAATTTCAGGATCGGCTGTGGTTAAAATCATTGAGAATAACCACCCTCAACCAGAGCTTATGCTCGAAGCGCTAGGTAACTTTGTTACTGCGATGAAAGCAGCAACACAAAAGTAACATTCAGATAAGCTTGTTTACGGCTCGGGAGTTAACGCTCTCGAGCCGTTTTAGTTTAACACTTGCAACATTGTTACATTGATCACGTTTATATAAATCCATCCATTTGCGAAATATCCGATAAACCACCACCAGAGCAAACGTTACCCCTCAATTTAACCAACAAACTTGTCATTAAACTGTCACTAGCAATGATGGATTTATAATTTTCTTTGTTGCCAAATGTAAACAATAAGTGTACAAACTTAGCCGACATTATTAGCTACCTACCACAATATGTGCAGTGGTTAATATTGGGGATTTATCATTTATTAGCACAGAGGTTATGGAAGTGTTAGAGAAAAAAGGTTTGCTAAGCAACATAGGTGTTCAAGTTGTCATTGCAATGATCGTCGGTACTGCCGTTGGTGCCATGATGGGTCAAGATGCTGCAATGTTTGCTCCACTTGGCGCAATTTTTATTAATCTAATCAAAATGCTAGTGATTCCACTAGTCGCAGTCGCACTTATTTCTGGTGCCGCTGGCTTAGGCAATAGCCATGCTGCAGGTAAAGTTGGCGCAATAACGCTAGGTTACTTTGGTCTAACTTCAGCACTGGCGGTAGCACTGGCTATCGTGATGGGCGTGGTTTTCCAACCAGGTATCGGCATTGACCTGTCGAGCGTGGAAGGTATGTTCTCATCTGAATACGCTGCTAAAGGGGAACTTCCTACTTTCTGGGCGACCGTTACCGGTATGATCCCAACCAACGTTTTCCAATCCCTAAACGAAGCGAATATTCTACAAATCTTGGTGTTCTGTCTATTTTTCGGTATCGCACTTTCTCGCCAAGACAAAGAGCGCCGTACACCGATTATCAATGGCGTAAACACCATTGTTGATAGCATGGTTTGGATGATCAACAAGGTTATGGTTATCGCGCCTATCGGTGTCTTCGGTCTAATGGCAGAAGCGGTCGGTACCTTTGGTTTTGGCGCGCTAATGGTGGTATTTAAACTCTTTGTTGTATACGTCGCAGCCATCCTGATCTTCGGCTTTGTCGTTTACCCTGCAATGATCCACCTGTTTACTAAGACATCAGCCAAACAGTTTATCAGTGCAATGAAAAAGCCTCAGGCAGTCGCGCTGTCTACCGCCTCATCCATGGCGACACTACCTGTGACTATGGACACTGTTGAGCACGAGCTAAAAGTGCGCAACTCAACCGCATCATTTGTTCTTCCACTTGGCGCAACAATCAACATGTCTGGTAACGCGATCTACTATGGTTTGGTAGCAATCTTCTTCGCCCAGCTGTTTAACATTGAACTCGGTATGGGTGCATACATCGCTATCATCGTTACTTCAACCTTAGGTGCGGTTGGTCAAGCGGGTGTTCCGGGACCATCATTCCTTGTGGTTGCAGTACTGCTTGCCGCGGGCATTCCAATCGAAGGCCTACCACTGCTATTCGCGTTAGACCGTATCTTTGACATGATCCGTACTGCCCTTAACATCACGGGTGACGCAGCTTGTGCCGTAATTGTTGATGCACTGATTGAAGAAGAAACCGCACAAGCGGAATTAGAAAAACAACAAGCGTAAGCCCCCATCCAGAAAATCACAAAGCATCTTGAGCCACTCATTGAGTGGCTCTGTTTCAAACGTCATTGTGAGTCATTGATATTGATACGCGCCACCGTTCAATAAACCACCAGCCATAGCATCATTTACTTACTGGATTAGAAAAACCGGTAAATTGCTAATAACCCGTCATTTCAAGATAGTGATAAAATTATCAGTTAATGGATAATCTTCTCAGTGATGGAATTAAATGACTCCGAGTCTGCTAGAGCGCTATTTTGTTAAACAGAAATATCAAAAAACTTTCTTGGAAAAAAACAATTGTGCACTACTTCTTTGTAAAAATGACCAATACTCCACCATTATAGAAGCCAACAGTGCCTTCTATAGATTGATCGGTTACAGTCCAGAAGAAATGAGTTCACTTTTCAACAATAGATTTGCAAGCTTAGTTATTGATGACGTGAATCAACTTTTGCAAAAAATTTCTAGCTCATTGCAAGACAACTCGACGCTCGATTACGAATTTCGTATCCAGAATAAACAAGGTCAAACCTTGTGGATTCATGACATCGCCACCTATGACAAAAGCCTTGATTGCTTCTTTGTTGTCATTATGGATATTACATATCGACAGAATGCACTCGACTCGATTGTCAAAACAACGAGCATAGATAACCTCACTTTCTGGCTCTCTTCGCTGATTGATAACATCCCTAACCCAATCGCTATTTTCAAGCAACAAGAACTGGTTCTATCAAATAAAACGTTTCAGACGCTAAGTACTCAAGTTGTTAACACTGACGCTGTCGGCCAGGAATCTTTCACTGAATTGGTCTGTTCGTTAGGTCAAATCTACACTCATGCCGATGCCAATAAAGAACTGATTAGAACCTTTGCTAATCGCACTTATCGAATAAAACAACGCGATATTCCTCATCCAATTGAAGATGTTACTTTCTCTATGGTGATCTTTGATGATGTCAGCGCGTTGAAGGAGAATGAAGCCGCATTAACCAAAGCGATTGATGCGAGGAGTCAATTTCTAGCCGTCGTTAGCCATGAATTGAGAACACCTTTATCGGCTATGATTGGTTTAATGAAACTACTAGACAACCATATAGATAGTAATGAAGGCAAAGAGTTGCTGGCTTCATCAATACAGTCAGCACAACGACTTGATTTACATGTGAACGACATCTTGGACTTTTCTAAAATAGAAGCCGAGCAGTTGCAGCTAAACATACAACCAGTAAACATACTTAAAGAACTCAGCCGAACACTACGAAGTTTCGAAACTGAATGCTTTGAAAAAAACATCAGTTTCATCCTTGACTGGCAACCGACGCCATTCGAAGTTACTCACTTAGATTGGCTCAGAACCAATCAAATTTATACCAATGTACTTAACAATGCCTTGAAGTTTACCTCTGATGGTCGAATTTCTGTCCGCATCCAATTAGAGGCAAGTCGGCTTGATATTCAAGTTATTGACTCAGGTTGCGGTATGTCTCAAGAACAGCTCGATTCTCTTTACACTCCTTTTATTCAGGGAGAGCGCAATATAAACCGCTGTTATGGTGGCACAGGTTTGGGGCTTTCAATCAGTAAAAGTCTGGTTGAATTAATGAGAGGCCACATTCATGTTTCTAGTCAGATTAATCTTGGCACAAGCGTAAGTATTTCAATCCCTTGCGTAAGTACAACGAATACGCAAACAGACTACCCAGATTGGTATGACCATTGGTTAAATGAAAAATGGCGGCGCGAGTCCGCTTTCGATGATGGGTATACGAATCTTTATCCAGACCAACTTATCCAGCAAGTTCCAACAATCAGCAACAAAGACAACCAACTCACTGTTAAGCAAGTTAACTTAGAGAAATTAAATATTCTCGCGGTCGATGATGACCCAATCAACCGCCTGCTATTGAGTAAGCAATTAAACTCGTTGGGAGTTAACTACAAAACTTTCAGCTCGGCTGATGAATTAGTTGATTTCTTATCCACTCGGGACACAAGCGTAAATGCGACACCCGTTGATATGATTATTACCGATATTCATATGCCTCATATCAATGGTTATCAGTTGACTGAACAAGTTCGCAAAATTGTCGCGTATCAGGATCTACCTGTTATTGGTTTTACGGCTGATAATTCGAAAGAAGTGGCGACTAAAGCTCGCGCTGCTGGTATTAATGAGATGATTTTTAAACCTTGCTCGATAGAGATGTTTCAAGCGCTGTTTGAACGCCATTGCTTACCAGTAGAGAACGAATCAACGTTTTAGCGTGTTGGGAAAAGATAAACACACTACGATGTGTTTGGGCAGAAAAAAGCCCAGCTATATGTGCTGGGCTTAAATTGAATTCGTCACTTCTTATAGGAAGTGTAATGTCGCGTTTAGAGACAAGGTTTTAACGTCTTCTTTGTCCATGTTAAATACGCTGTAGCTTGCGCCTACAGAAACAGGACCGAAAAGGAAGTATTCCGCACCTACACCGTACATTACATCAACATCATCATCGCTGTATTTCGCAGGACCAGAAATATCCCACTTGTGTAAGCCACCTTTTGCATAAACATGCAGCGGACCAAAGTCAATACTTGGCTTAACCGCAAAGTAAACTGAATCCGCTTCTAACTTAGCACTGGTGCCAGAAATATCAAATTCACCATGGTTTTGGTAACCTGCTTCAAGGCCAATAAGTGGCAAAATACCGGTACCAACATGAACACCGTAAGACGTTGCTTCTTCACCACCAAGATCTGATTGGCCTACGTTTGCACCACCGTAAATCCAAGAATCAGCTGAAGCTGTTGCAGATGCACCAATCAATGCTAAAGCGAGTAGTGTCTTTTTCATAATTAACCTTCTCTTATAATTTTGTGAGTACGGCAACCTATTGCCAATACTCTGACAGTTCTGCATTTGGGCTAAATTAATGCAATTTACATACCGCTGTGCAATTTTCATGTAAAAAAAGACCCCGCGATGCCAAAAACATTCGCGGGGTTAATAAGTTAGCTTATTTAGCAAGCATCAATCGCGTTTTGCACTCGCTTATCAGAGACTGGATATGGTGTACCTAACTGCTGAGCAAAGAAGCTGACACGCAGTTCTTCTAACATCCAACGTATTTCTTTGACGTTATCCGGCACTGCCATGCCTTTCGGAATCTTGTTAAGCAACTCTTTATAATCGCTAGCGACCGATTCAATCTTCAGCATATGCAAACGATCTTTATTCGGATCGATTGGTAACTTCTCCATACGACGCTCAATCGCGCGCATGTAACGTAGAATGTCAGGCAGACGCTTCCAGCCACACTCAGTAGCAAAGCCTTTAAAGATCAAACCTTCGATTTGCGCTTTAATATCAGATAGAGCAAACGCCATGGTGAAATCAATTCGACCTTTCAACTTTTTATTGATATTGAATGCCGTGGTTAAAATCGTTTCCACTTGCTGAGCAATATCGACTACTGTATCGCCCAATTCCGCTCGAACATGTTCTTTTAGCGATTCAAACTTATCCGCTTCCCAAACTAAACCGCCCTGCTCTTCAATTAGCTTATCAACACCACAGGCGATACAGTCATCAATCAAGTCCATCACTTTACCGTAAGGGTTGAAGTAAAGGCCCAACTTAGACTTGTTCGGCAGGTTACTGTGCAAGTATTTGATTGGCGAAGGCACGTTTAGCAGCACTAGACGGCGCTGACCGGCACGCATCGCAGAAATCTGCTCTTGCTCGGTCTCGTAAAGTTTGATCTCTACGCTGTCTTTGGCGTCAACAATCGCAGGGTAAGCTTTAACATCATAACCGCCACGTTTTTGTTGATACACTTTTGGCAACTCGCCAAAGCTCCAAGTATGCAAACCTTGTTGTTCGATATCATCATCAGCCACTTTAGAAAGCGTTTCTTGCACTTTATCTTTCAAGCTCTCTTTCAGCTCATGCAGATCTTTGTGCTCTTTCAGCTTACGGTTGCGATGATCCACCGCGCGGAACGTCACTTTCAAGTGCTCAGGCACCTGATCAAGCTTCCAATCTTCACGCAGAAGTTCCACACCGGTCATACGACGCAGCTCTTTCTCTAGCGCATCAAGCAATGGCATTTCCATTGGCGTCACACGAGCTAAGAATGCATCGGCATAGTTTGGTGCAGGGACAAAGTTTTTACGCAAGGTTTTTGGCAGCGACTTAATTAGGCTCACCACTAACTCATGACGAAGTCCCGGGATCTGCCAATCAAAACCGGCGGTTTCCACTTGGTTGAGGATTGGCAGCGGTAAATGCACCGTCACACCATCACTGTCATCACCCGGCTCAAACTGATAGCTTAACTTAAGCTTAATACCGTTTTGGAACCAGAAATTCGGGTAGTCTAAGTCCGTAATATGGCTAGCGTCACCTCTGAACAGCATCTCTTTTTCAAAGTTGAGCAATTCAGCATTTTCTTTCGAGGCTTTCTTCCACCAAGTATCGAAGTGCTTACCAGAAACAACCTCTGTACCAACTCGTTGGTCGTAGAAATCAAACAGCTCATCATCATCAACCAATATGTCGCGACGACGTGACTTATGCTCTAGCTCCTCAACTTCTTGAAGTAACTTACGGTTTTGCTTAAAGAATGCGTGTTTGGTTTCCCACTCCCCTTCAACCAGTGCACTACGAATAAAGATCTCACGGCTAATGTTCGCATCGATGTTGCTGTAGTTCACCAAGCGTTTAGGAACAATAGGGATTCCGTATAGCATCACTTTTTCGTAAGCCATTACCGCAGCTCGCTTCTTCGACCAATGCGGTTCACTGTAGCTGCGCTTTATCAGATGCTTAGCTAAAGGTTCAATCCATTCCGGCTGAATCTTAGCGATGATACGTCCCCAAAGCTTTGAGGTTTCCACCAGCTCAGCTGACATCACCCATTTAGGCTGCTTCTTAAACAAGCCCGATGCAGGGAAGATATGGAAGCGAGCGTTGCGAGCACCTTGATACTCGTTCTTCTCTTGATCTTTACTACCAATATGCGACAGCAGGCCAACCAAAATGGCACTGTGGACACTTTGATAGTTTGCTGGCTCACTATTGAGTTTGAACTCCATTTCACGCATCGACTGGTGAATCTGGAAGTAAACATCTTGCCATTCACGCACGCGCAAATAGTTTAAATAGTCTTCTTTACACTGTTTACGGAATTGATTACTAGATAGCTGTTTTTGCTGCTTCTGAATGTAATCCCACAAATTAACAAAGGTCAGAAAATCCGAGTCTTCATGGAAAAAACGTCGATGTTTATCATCTGAAGATTGCTTTTTCTCACTTGGGCGTTCACGCGGATCCTGAATTGACAGTGCAGAAGCGATAATCATCAGTTCTTTCAACGCACCATGTTTAGGTGCTTCTAACACCATGCGTGCTAAACGAGGATCGATAGGAAGACGCGCTAATTGACGACCGATTGCGGTCAAACGCTTTTTACTGTCTTTCGCTTCAGCATTAATAGCGCCGAGTTCTTCTAGCAGGCGCACACCATCTAGGATGTTGCGTTTATCTGGCGCTTCAACAAATGGGAAGGCTTCGATATCACCTAGCCCGAGCGCAGTCATCTGCAGGATAACTGACGCTAAGTTGGTGCGTAGGATCTCAGGATCGGTAAACTCAGGACGAGAGTTAAAATCATCCTCAGAGTAAAGACGAATACAGATACCCTCTTCAACACGACCACAGCGACCTTTACGCTGATTGGCACTCGCTTGAGACACAGGCTCAATTGGTAAGCGCTGTACCTTGGTGCGGTAGCTGTAACGGCTGATACGAGCCGTACCTGGGTCAATAACGTATTTGATACCCGGAACAGTCAGGGATGTTTCTGCCACGTTGGTTGCTAAAACGATGCGACGACCAGCATGTGGTTGGAAAATCTTATTCTGCTCACCTGCCGATAGACGTGCGTAAAGCGGCACAATCTCTGTGCTCTTAAGCTTACGTTTCGCTAGCGCGTCTGCCGTGTCACGAATTTCTCGTTCACCGTTCATGAAGATAAGGATATCGCCCAGACCTTCATCACACAGCTCATCAACCGCTTCAAAGATACCTTCAAGTTGATCGCGATCGTCGTCACCTTCACCACTGAGTGGGCGGTAACGTGTCTCTACTGGGTAGGTGCGACCAGACACTTCAATAATTGGCGCATTATTAAAGTGATTTGAAAAACGCTCTGGATCAATCGTTGCCGAGGTGATGATCACCTTTAAATCAGGACGACGTGGCAACAACTCTTTTAGATAGCCCAAAATAAAATCGATGTTGAGGCTGCGCTCGTGAGCTTCATCGATAATGATCGTATCGTATTGGTTTAAATAGCGGTCGTGCTGAATCTCTGCCAGTAGAATACCGTCAGTCATCAACTTGATTTGGGTGTTGTCGGAGATTTGGTCGTTAAATCGAACTTTGTAACCAACAAACTCGCCTAACTGAGTTTGCATCTCTTCCGCAATACGACTAGCAACTGAACGCGCCGCAAGGCGACGTGGTTGAGTGTGACCAATTAAACCAAACTTACCGCGGCCAAGCTCGGCACAAATTTTCGGTAGCTGTGTGGTTTTACCCGAGCCAGTTTCACCCGCGACGATCACCACTTGGTTCTCTTCAATCGCTTTGGCAATATCATCTCGCTTCTGGCTTACCGGCAGGATCTCTGGATACTCAATAATGATATGCTGAGCGCTACGCTGCTCAACTTCCATCATTGATTTAGCAATATCGAGTGCAATCTCATCGAACACCGCGCTACGCGCAGTATCTTTCTTTATTTTACTCGCACCGGCAATACGCTTACTTAAACGGAAGCGGTCACGCAACATACATTGTTGCAACGCCTTACGCAAAGCCGCAGGGCTATTGGCCTGTGCTTGTTGCGCTTGCGGCGAATCATTTTTCGGCTGTGACGAAGTCAAAGCGTGTCCTATTCTTTTATTTATCAAAACTGCGTGGATTGTATCACAAAAACGCCCACCAACATGTGCTGCTGATAGGCGCTTAGGATGATAAATTTACACGCGACTAAAAGTTAAACTGCACATAGACAGTATTGTAGTTGCTGCCGCCTTTGATGCGACCAAACTGAGATGCTTTCTCAAATATCGCACTACGGTGATGCAACGAATAGCCCACCCAGACATTTTTCCAGTCCGAATCGTTGATTAAGTCACCCACATTCATATCTAGAGAGAAATCCAAGTAGTTAAGCAGATGACTCGGCGTATAACCTTTCTCTGCCATTTCGGTCGCTTCAATGTAGGTAATATTGTCGATATACGAAATACCTTCTGCAAAACCAAAACGCCAACGCGTCGGCCAGTCAAAGTTGACGTAAGCTTTGATTGCTGCAATGTATTCGGTACTTGAACTTTGCACTTTAGAGTCCCAATGATGCGCAAGACCCGGGGTGAAAAAGATGTCGACAGGTAAACCAAACAATTCATCAGTCAGTGGGTGACCGTAAAACACCGAAGTCATCTGGTTGTTGTACGGGTCTTTTTCACGACTGAGAGCAAAAATATCGCCAATGTTAGATGGCGTTGCCCAACCATGAGCAATGCGTAAATAACGCTTGTTTGTCAGCTCGGTTTTACGCGGTTTATTTTTATCAGGGAAAAAGCCAAAACCGACAAATACTTCACCTTCAAAACGATCATTGACAGCTTGAGTGCTATAAGCGTTATTGTCCAAGCTGGTGATACTGGTTGAGCCTAATAAATACAAGTTTGACGTCACATGATAGCGAGCATCAACACCGACATTGTAATCAATGCCTGCGCCTGTTGTTTCTCCTGTATACTTGTCAAACGCGTAATATCGGCTGTTAAAGTCCGCGTCTTTATAACGTACGGTCGCATGGGGTTGTATCTGCCAATCGCCAAATTCATAGTTCGCAGTCGCACGTAGATTTGAGTGCAAACGGGTGTCTTCATCTCCCATTAGCTCCCAATCGAAATGCCAGGTATCATTAAGTTGATAACGTAACTGAAAACCAAAATCGGCGGTATCACCTTGGTTGGCGTTTTGAATTGAAGCTGGTAGGTCAACAAATCGCATGCGTGTTAACGCATTGAGCTCGAACTTGTTCTCGTGCCATTTAGCAAGATGAAAGCCCCCTTCTAAGCCATCAACAAAGACATATTCATTGTTGAAATACATCATTGGTACAAACGTTGAAACCGTTTGATCACCAACTGGCGTATCAAATGGCACACTCGCCACACGATACATAGCCGCAATACCCCAGTCTTGTTCAGATTGAGAAGCCTTTACACTGGTCGACAGAGTGCATGAAGACGTGAAAATTAGCGCAAAAAGTGAGCGCAAAGTAAAAGTTGTCATTTTTATAGTCAATTGAGTAGCAATTTTGTAAGGATCGGCGACTTTGTGCTTATGTTTCGCCTAGATTCGACGTTAATATAAGAACATACGCCCTATTAATGCAAAAAATTGTGAAAATTTCTGAGCTAAAGAATTTACTCGCCTCCCTTCCTGATGACCTAGATATCGTCACAGGAGATGAATGGTTACCTGAACAACTCGTGACCGCGACACAAGTCGACGATATGCTGTTTTTGGAGTTTGATAATGCTCCGGAAGATGTTCAAGGTGAAGAAGCTCGTGGATTCGTCGAGCATGAAATAACAATGATCCGCGATAAGTTTGAACAGATTTTAGCTGAAAATTCAGATACTAAAAGTAAAGCTGATGCTATTTTAGCGTTATTTTTACTTGGACATGAACTGAGTAGCTGCGAAGTCATTGAAATTCTGGAAGAAAGTGAACAAGTTAATCACCCACAACTTGTCGCTGAAACACTATAAAATAACAACTCAAGGCATAATCTACAGACAATGAGCGATAGACAAACTTTGCCGTTGGTGCTGGCCGGGCCAATTCTACGTAAAACGACACAAAATGAACTGGTATTTTGGTTAGTCACAAGTGAACCGCTGTGTGGTTCTTTTCTGCTCTACGCTGATACCGATCAAGCGAGTATCTATGAGGCCCCTTTGGATGAGTGTAAGCAACTTAAATTAGGTAAGCATGCTTACGTAATATTGGCGCATTTTAAAGGTGAGTTTCCCGCGAATGTGGCTTTAAGCTACGAGTTTGTCACTCAACAAGGCCCACTCTCGCAATTGCAACCTGAGTTTTGTTACCAAGACGAAGTGCGCCCAACATTTCGAATTTCTCACAAAGCAGAATACATACTGCATGGCTCATGCCGCAACCCACACCACCCGGCTAAAGATGCACTGGTTCAAGCCGACCACAAAGTTAGCAAACAGCTTCTGCAAGACAGACCGGATATGCTACTAATGAGTGGCGACCAAATCTATGCTGACCACGTTGCCGGCCCAATGCTAGACGCAATACACCAAGTTTGTGAGCTGCTTGGTTTAGCTGACGAGTACTTTGCGCAAGCCCCATTTGCCAATAGCCAAGCACTGTATCAACACCCGTTTTGTTATTACCAGCGGGACAAACTGTTACCAAGCTACAATGATCAAAGCCATTGGTTAAATCGTTTATTGCTACCTAAGCACACACCAATATTCAGTTCTCGTGAGTGTGAGAATCACTTAATTACGCTCAGTGAGTTTCTCGCCATGTATCTATTGGTATGGTCGCCATCATTATGGAGGTGTATCAATATCCGCCGGCTTGAGGAAAACGGCTTTACCCATGGCGGGCAGCCATTTGCAGTCGCGAACATCAAACATTGGCAGCAAGAAAAGCAGCAAATTGAATGTTTTGTCGCAGGTTTACCCTCTGCTGCTCGTCTCATGGCGCACATTCCAACCTACATGATTTTTGATGATCACGATATCACCGATGATTGGAACCTTACCGTGGGTTGGGAAAAAGCCGCCTACGAGAACCCGTTTTCTAAACGCATTATTGGTAATGGCTTAATCGCCTATTGGCTCTGCCAAGGTTGGGGCAACGAGCCAGATAACTTCCCTGAAGAATTATGGCGTTTGTCTGAGCAGTTTCTTACCGCGCCGCGCGCAACTGAAGAGCAGGCAAAACACCAAGATACCCTGATTCAATACTTATATATCTTTGAAAAATGGCATTATACCGTTCATAGTTCGCCTAAAGTGGTGGTTCTAGATACCCGCACAAGACGCTGGCGCTCTGAATCACGCATGAATAAACCGTCTGGCTTAATGGATTGGGAAGCGCTGATTGAGTTTCAACAAGAGTTACTGAATCAAGACAAAGTGATCGTGGTTTCTGCCGCGCCAATGTTTGGAGTCAAGTTCATTGAGGCGTTACAAAAGAGCATGACCCTGCTTGGCCAACCACTGTTAATCGATGCAGAAAACTGGATGGCTCACCCTGGGAGTGCCAATACTCTATTAAGTATTTTCACCCACACCAAAACGCCGAGTAACTTCGTGATTTTGTCTGGCGATGTGCACTACTCTTTCGCCTACGACATCAAACTTAGATTTAGAAAGTCGAGCCCGAATATTTACCAAATCACCTGCAGTGGCTTTAAGAATCAATTTCCCGAGCCACTATTAGGTATTTGTGATCGCATTGACCGCGCAATATATTCGCCTCGTTCACCGCTCAACTATCTGACCAAACGTAAGCGTTTAAAGGTGTTCAAGCGCGATCCCGACATCCCCGGCTCGCGTCGCTTGGTCAATAGCAGTGCTATTGGTGAGCTCAAATTAGATGACCATGGCAAACCAAGCGAGATCTCAATTCTGACCGGCGAAGGGGAGACGGTTCACTTTCCGCCAATTGAACAAAGCTTGTGATCCAAAGCAAATGCCACTATGTATAGGAATAGAGATAAACAACATAGTGGCAATGCCGATGCTCAACTCAATAACCAAATTGTTTAAACAGTTACTCGATGGTAGTGACTTAGGTGAACAACACAAAGCGGATCCGAACCTTGCGATTGCCTGCTTACTGTGTGAAGTCGCGGATGCGGATCATCAACAGGATCAACAAGAAGAGATTGCCAAGCAGCAGTTAATTGGTCGGCTACTTAATCTCGATGCGGCGCAAACTGAGACATTGCTCAATCGTGCGCAAAACAAAGCCAAAGAAGCGGCTTCGCTGTACGAGTTTACCTCTCAACTCCGCGAACTAAGCCAAGAAACCCGCTATGAGTTAATAAAAGCGATGTGGGAAATTGCTCATGCTGACGGTGAAATCGATCCGTTAGAAGACGCTGTCATCCGTAAAACCGCAGAACTGCTCTACGTTGATCACAGCGAATTTATCCGCGCCAAACTCTCGGTAACCGAAAGCCCTAACAAGCCATAGCTTATTACATTGGGATAATCGAGTAGGAGGAGGCCTCACGGCCTCCGTCCTCTCACACCACCGTACAAGCGTGGGTCGCATACGGCGGTTCCGAATATACTTTTAGTGACTCATACCCATTTCGCAACGAGTACAGACCCAACTCCT
>NZ_JADILO010000045.1 GCF_015278125.1 Vibrio fluminensis | reverse complement strand
CCGGTAGTCGGCACCACTTATTTAGTGTTCTAGTAACACAAACAGAATAGTTCCTCCTTAGCTCAGTTGGTAGAGCGACGGACTGTTAATCCGCAGGTCGCTGGTTCGAGCCCAGCAGGAGGAGCCACTTTAAGAAGCCATGTCGAAAGACGTGGCTTTTTTACATTTGTCATCCAGACAATTGTCCTATAATAAGCTTGCTAACAAACGAACCGTATCTAATGAAGGCATGCTTGGTATATCGTAGTTTCCGCCTGTCGCTACTATCACAGCGTTTTGATTCGGTAACATCACTATGTACTGTTCCCCTATCCCATTTGCTGCGACTGCACCACTAATCTTTGCAATTTGCCAAAAATGCAGCCGGTATCCCATGCTATAGCTGTAAAATGAACTAGAACGCAGCATATCAAACCAGTGTTTAGCCACTATTCTCTGACCTTGATACTCCCCTCTATTAACCCACATTAGGCCAAACTTCCCCATATCTAGTGGCGATAGCATCAATCCCCAATCAGCACCTGGCTCATTGCTGCCATGCTGAGCTAACCATCGATAATTATCAATTTCTAACGGTTCAAATATTTTCTCTCGCATGACTTGCGTAAAAGGCTTGTTGTAAATGCGCTCAATGATTTTAGATAGACCCACTGTAGAGAGTCCACTGTAAGCAAAACGACTGCCTGGCTCAAAAGCTAACTTCGTTTCTAAAAACATCGTTTGCAAGTCTTCTGCCATGTAATGGCGAGAAAAAACATTTCCTGAACCTTGGCTATATGACGTGGCTAATTCATCCAATGCGTAACCTGTTGACATGTTCATCACATCACGCACGGTTATAGTCATCTTCGCTTCACGATCACTCTGTTGATATTCAGGAAAGAGACTAAATACTGGCACGTCTAAATTCGCCAACTTGCCTTCGTCAATGGCAATAAAAATCAAAGTCGCGACAAAGGACTTTGTCACTGAGTGAACATTATGTAGCTCATGCGCCCCCACAGGCACGCTAGAGGTCTTATGCGTACCATAAGTACCACCACTTTGCCTGTGCAGTTCAAAGACCTTCTCGTTATCCTGCCAAGCAATTAGAGAGTGAATATTATTAGCTTTACCACTTTGAACTCTTTGTTCAACGGATATAAATCGCGCATCACTTTGCACTACCTCTATATTCTGCTGCTCACATCCGGCTACCATTACCAGCAGCACAATAGCTATATAGCGACAAAGCATCATTGTTCCTCTGTTAGTGTCTTTTTATTACTTAAACAAAAAGCATTAACGATTACAGTGAGCTTGTTCGGGTATAAAAAAAGCGTGCGAATAATCGCACTCTTTTTTCAAATCTGAGACACTAATTGAGAGCTAGTTTACTGCTTTCTTGCCTGCCTGATTGAGTTGCTTCACTTCGCTGTCGAGTTCCGCTAGCTTAGTAACCATCTGCTCTCGGCATAGGTTTGCAAGCTCACGAACTTGTTCTTTACGATAACCCTCTGTAGTGACAGGAGGCAGCATCTCAACAATCACATGGCCATTGTCCCAACGATTAAGCTTAATACCGTCGGTAGAGCTGCATACGATTGGAATAACGCCAACTTGAGCACCAATTGCTGCATGGAAGGCTCCGGTTTTAAATGGCAGTAAGCCGCGACCGCGAGAGCGAGTCCCCTCAGGGAACATCCAAACAGACACATCACTACTCTTCATGTTGTCTACAACTTGATCAATCGTGCCGACTGCCTTGCTACGGTTAGCTCGATCAATCAAAATATTGCCGGTTAGCCAATATAACTGACCAAACAAAGGTAACCAAGCCAAGCTCTTCTTGCCCACCGTTACTACTTTTGGCGTTACTGCCGAAGATACCGTGAATAGATCCCAGTTATTCTGGTGGTTGGCAATATAGATGTGCTGACCGCGAGTGTAAGCATCCTCTGGAATACGTAAATCAAGCTTGATGCCAAATACTCGAGACATCTTGCCGAATAGTCGGCCAAAGGTGAATACGTGTTTTGGGTTACGTGGGCTTAGTAAGCAATAACCACAACCAAATACAAACATGACTATCGCGAAAATCACGACGGCGAAAACACGTAGTAGTGCAATCATTAATGCTCTCCAAATACGTATGGGAAAGAATAGAGGTCATAATCTAACGGATCTTGTGACCATAAAAAAGCCGAAACATGAGTTTCGGCTTACATTTGTTAGCTAAAAGCCAACTTATTAATCGCGAAAGCGCTCAATCTTAGCGCCCAATGCTGAAAGTTTATCTTCAATCTTATCGTAGCCACGATCGATATGATAAATACGATCAACGATGGTTTCACCTTGAGCAATACAGCCTGCAATAACCAAGCTAGCAGATGCACGCAGGTCCGTTGCCATCACTTGCGCAGCGCTCAATGTATCAACGTCACCACAAATTACTGTGTTACCTTCGATCTCTGCTTTCGCGCCCATACGCATCAGTTCTGGTACGTGCATGAAGCGGTTTTCAAAGATAGTTTCAGTGATAACACCACCACCTTTAGCCATCATGTTCAGAAGCGTAAACTGCGCTTGCATATCGGTAGGGAAACCTGGGTGAGGCGCAGTGCGAACGGTTACCGCTTTTAGCTCACGCCCAGTCATATCCACTGAAATCCAGTCTTCACCAGTTTCTACTTTTGCGCCAGCTTCTTCTAGCTTTGCTAGAACCGCTTCAAGCAGATGAGCGTGAGTATTACGACAAACCACTTTACCGCCAGAAACAGCAGCCGCCACAAGGAACGTACCTGTTTCAATACGGTCTGCTACTACAGCATGTTTACCGCCACCAAGACGCTCAACACCTTCGATGGTAATAGTATCTGTGCCCGCACCTGAAATTTTAGCGCCAAGCTTATTTAAAAAGTCAGCAGTATCAACAATTTCTGGTTCGCGCGCTGCGTTATCCAGAACCGTTTTACCTTCGGCTAGTGTTGCCGCACACATAATAGTAATCGTGGCACCGACGCTCACTTTGTCCATTACAATATGCGCACCCTTAAGATGACCATCTACATTCGCTTTTACGTAGCCGTCTTCAAGAGTAATCGTTGCTCCTAACTGCTCTAGGCCATGGATATGTAGATCCACTGGGCGAGCACCGATAGCACAACCACCAGGTAAAGAGACTTGACCTTGACCAAAACGTGCAACAAGAGGGCCTAACGCCCAAATAGAAGCGCGCATAGTCTTCACCAAATCGTATGGTGCACAGTACTCATTGATAGTACTTGGATCGACGTGCACTGAGCCGTTACGCTCTACCTTAGCACCAAGACGCTCAAGTAGCTCCATGGTAGTGTCGATATCACGCAGGTGAGGTACATTGCTTACCTCAACAGGTTCTTCTGCCAAAATTGATGCAAAAAGAATTGGAAGGGCGGCATTTTTCGCACCCGAAATAGTGACTTCACCCACTAATGGCTGCGGAGAACCAGTTACTCGAAATTTTTCCATTACAAAACCTTACAGAGACATCAACTTCTTATCACGAGCCCACTCTTCTGGCGTGTATGCCTTGATAGAAAGAGCGTGGATGTCATTTCTTTGGATATACTCCATAACCGGAGCATAAATAGTTTGTTGTTTCTTAACGCGGCTCATTCCTTCGAAACAAGCATCAACAGCGATCACTTCGTAGTGGCTACCCTCGCCCTTCACGTGTAGTTCTTCTAGATTTAGTGCTTCGTTTAATATCTGTTGTACTTTAGCGCTATCCACAATTTACCTCTAAATTTAAATCTTTATGTGCTCAGCAATGTATTTATCTACATTACTTAATGCCAGCAAAGTGCTGAGTTGCGTCGGCACGAAGCTGAGCATTATATGACAGTTTTGTTTTTTTGCATGCTCTAAAAGATGAATCAGCATCACCATACCCGCAGAGTCAACTCGCTCAACGTCGGCTAGGCTAATCTCCAACTCGGATTGTGTTGGCTGCCAGGTTTTCCAGTGTTTCCAAATTTCAGGCACAGTATCGCGACTCAGCGTTCCGCTAAGAACACCTTTATTCACATCAACTGCCCGCCACTGGCTATGGGCAATCATTGCTTAGCCTCAAAGCGAATTGGTTGAGCAGCCAAACGTTCAAGATCTGCTGCAACCGCAAGAACACCATCTTGGCGAAGCTTACCATTCCACTCTGATTGTTTACTAGACAATAGACTAATGCCCTCAGCAATCATGTCAAATACTTGCCATTCACCGCTGCGTTTATCTTTGCGTAACTTAAATTCCAACTTAATATTTGGTCGTGGAGCGTCAATGATATCCACTTTAACCGTAGTAATCGTCTTACTTGGATCAACTTTTTTCTCAGGTTCAAAGAGCAACTCTTGGTCAGTGTACTGCGTTAATACCTGCGCATAAGAAGCGATTAAATAGCCTCGAAACGCTTCCATGAACTTAACCACATCCGCCTTCTTAGCCTTTTTAACATTTGGACCAAGAACTTTAAGCGCTGCATATTTATAGTTCACATATGGCATCAACTCCTCATCAACAATCACCTTTAAATGATTAGGGTCTTGCTTGATTGTTGCTTGTTCAGCTTTAAGACGGTCAAAGGCAACTTCAGCAACACTAGTCATCATTAAGTATGGCTGAGTTTTATCAATGTCTGCTGCACTTGCCACCAATGGTAGCCACAAGGCACAAACTAGGGTTAAAAACTTCTTTAACATCTTTTATTCTCCAGATTCCGATTCCGAGCCACCGCCAACGCTATACAGCACTTGACCAATGAGGTCTTCAAGTACCAGTGCAGACTTAGTATCTTCAATATAGTCGCCATCCACCAGCATCTGCTCATCTTCAAACACAAAGCCAGGAACCAAACCAATATACTGCTCACCAATTAACCCTGAAGTGAGGATCTGTACACTTGACGTTTCTGGAAATTGATCAAACTGGCTGCTAATCGCCATTTTAACGACTGGTAATAGTGACTCAGGATTTAAGTTGATGTCCGTAACACGTCCCACGACTACGCCACCAACTTTCACTGGTGAGCGCACTTTTAAACTACCAATATTGTCAAACTCTGCATTCACCGTATAAGTATCGTTGGAACCGATACCTTTTACGTCAGCAACTTGAAAAATCATAATCAAGACTGCGCAAATTCCTGCCAATACGAAGCTACCAACCCATAATTCTGTTTTACGTGTCTGTTGCATTATTAATTCCCAAACATCATTGCGGTCAGTACGAAGTCTAGTCCAAGTACTGCCAAAGAAGAGTGTACTACCGTGCGGGTCGTCGCGCGGCTGATGCCTTCCGAAGTTGGAATCGCATCGTATCCATTAAATAGCGCAATCCAAGTGACTGTGATTGCAAATACCAAGCTCTTTATAAAGCTGTTACCAATGTCTTGCCCTAAATCGACAGATGCTTGCATGGTTGACCAAAAGCTGCCGTGATCAATGCCTTTCCAATCCACACCAACTAGTTGACCGCCCCAAATACCGACAGCCATAAAAATCATGGCTAACATAGGCATAGAGATCACACCGGCCCAAAAACGTGGTGCTATCACTCGCTTTAGTGGGTCTACTGCCATCATCTCCAGAGAAGACAGTTGCTCAGTGGCCTTCATCAAACCGATTTCAGCTGTCAGAGCGGAACCAGCGCGACCAGCAAACAGCAATGCGGTAACAACAGGCCCCAGTTCACGCAGTAGCGACAATGCCACCATCTGGCCTAACGCGCCTTCAGCGCCGAAATCAACCAGAATAACGTAACCTTGCAAACTCAAAACCATGCCAATAAAAAGGCCAGATAAAATAATAATCAGCATTGACTGAACGCCAACACTGTAGAGTTGCTTAATAAGCAAAGGCGCATTTTTGATCGGCTGAGGACGTGTGACTAAAGCGCCAACCAGCATTAAAGTCGCGCGACCAAATACTTCACATACCGCCATAGAACGGCGACCTATCGCTGCAACAAAATCAATTAAACTGGATATCATTGAAATAGGTCCTCAGCGATGGATTTAGCTGGATAACGGAACGGGACTGGACCGTCAGCATCCCCTAGGAGAAATTGTTTAACTTGAGGGTCGGGGTTAGCTCGAAGTTCCTCTGGCGTTCCACTGGCGATAATCCTGCCATTCGCTAAAATATAAACCCAATCGGCAATGCTCATCACCTCAGGCACATCATGCGACACCACAACGGAAGTCACACCTAAGGCTTGGTTTAAATTCCGGATTAGCTCCACCAGCACCCCCATCGTAATAGGGTCCTGACCAACAAACGGCTCATCATACATGATGAGCTCAGGGTCGAGAGCGATTGCGCGAGCCAACGCTGCTCGACGGGCCATACCACCAGACAACTCACTAGGCATCAACTCTGCAGCACCACGCAGGCCAACCGCTTCTAATTTGAGTAACACCAAAGTGCGGATAAGTTCTTCGTCGAGTTGTGTATGTTCGCGTAATGGGAAAGCAACGTTATCGAAAACGGTAAGATCGGTGAAAAGCGCGCCAGACTGGAACAGCATGCTCATTTTTTTCCGTACTTGATAGAGCTTGCGGCGACTTAGCTTGGGGATATCGAGACCATCAAACAGCACTTCTCCGCTATCAGGGGCTAGCTGCCCGCCAATTAAGCGCAAAAGTGTTGTTTTACCAATCCCAGATGGCCCCATGATGGCGGTCACTTTGCCTTTGGGTACATGTAAGTTTACGTTATCAAATATCACCCGTTCCCCTCGCGAGAACGTGAGATTGTTGACCGTAACCAAATCACTTGATGACATTAGGTACTCGTCGTCATAATCCTTGTTTAATAGGCAATCATAAGCAGATTAATCGCGAATTAAAAGCACTGTTCAATTAAATGTGAAGCCCTATGTCTTTGCTTTCTCAAGCAAGTCACAAATTCAATTACATAATGTGCAACAAATAATTCAATCTTCAGCTTCCCTTTTATACTGCAACAAGTCAAAATTGGCGGTTAATTTATTCAGTTTGTAGATAAGTTGGGAAATATCATGTTTGAAGCGGTTGCGTTCCTTATAGTTGGTCTCATTTTCTTGGTATGGAGTGCCGATAGACTTGTATTTGGTTCAGCAGCTTTAGCCAGAAATTTCGGTATTTCTCCACTTGTTATTGGTATGACGATTCTTGCTATGGGCTCGTCAGCACCAGAAATGATGGTTTCTGCCACCGCCGCTCTCGACGGAAAAACAGATACGGCTGTCGGTAACGTCCTAGGTTCCAATATTGCCAATATCGCTTTAATTTTAGGTATTACCGCCTTAATTAAACCGCTTTCGATTAGTTCAGCGGTACTGCGCCGTGAATTACCATTAATGATAGCAGTCACTGTGATTGCTGGCGCTATCTTGTGGGACAATCACTTAGGCTTTGTGGAAGGTATTCTACTTTTAATACTCTTTGTCGCATTTATTCTGGCAATGCTGCGCATCAGCCGTAACGAGAAGAAAAATGGCGATGTAATGCTTGATGAGCAAGAGTCCGAAATACCGCAAGGCGTAAGTAATATGAAAGCGGGGTTTTGGGTCGTAGTTGGCTTAATTGTTCTCCCACTATCTGCTGACACGCTAGTTGAGAGTTCGGTCGTAATCGCAAAGCACTTTGGAATGAGTGATTTGGTGATCGGCCTAACTATTATAGCTGTCGGTACTAGCCTTCCAGAACTTGCGGCATCAGTTGCTGGTGTAATGAAAGGTGAAGATGATATGGCAGTCGGCAATATCATCGGCTCGAACGTATTCAATATTCTCGCCGTTATGGGTATCCCTGGCATTCTGAACCCATCGGTATTGAGTGAACTAGCCATGGGACGTGACTTCTGGGTCATGCTTGGCGTATCACTGCTGCTAGTTGTGATGGCGCTTGGGAAATCTCGTAGTATTAACCGCATTGAAGGTTCGATTCTCTTCGTGGTTTTCCTTGCCTACCAAGCGTATTTAATCGTCAATATGACTGCTTAAACAATTTCAGGAATTTCAAATGTTTGACTACCGCAAAGCTGCACTTGATGTGCTCAATACTGAAGTGGAAGCATTACAACAACTTGACCAATATTTTGATGAGAACTTTGCCAAAGCATGCGAAACCATCTTGAATAACAAGAATGGAAAAGTCGTTGTAATGGGCATGGGTAAGTCAGGTCATATTGGTAATAAAATAGCGGCGACTCTGGCGAGTACTGGCACGTCTGCATTCTTTGTTCACCCAGGTGAGGCAGCACATGGTGACTTAGGTATGATTGAGCCTGGTGATATCGTGTTAGCCATTTCAAACTCAGGGGAAGCACATGAAATTCTTGCGCTTTTCCCAGTATTAAAACGCTTGCAAATAACCATCATTAGTATGACTGGTAAGCCATTATCAAACATGGCTAAACTTGCAGATGTTCATCTACAAATCACGGTACCGAAAGAAGCCTGCCCTATTCAACTTGCACCGACTTCTAGCACCACTGCTACCCTTGTAATGGGAGATGCTTTAGCGATGGCTTTGATGCAAGCTCGTGGCTTCACTGCAGAAGATTTCGCCCTCTCCCATCCAGGTGGAGCGCTAGGTCGCAAACTGCTACTCAAACTAGAAGACATTATGCATACTGGCGATAAATTACCGCTGGTATCGGCCGATACACTAATTCGTGATGCTTTATTAGAGATCAGCGAAAAAGGATTAGGTATGACCGCTGTGGTGGATAATGACCTGCAATTACAGGGAATTTTCACTGATGGCGACTTACGTCGTATTTTAGATAAACGCGTAGACATTCATACTACCGTTATCGGAGACGTAATGACGAAAAATCCGACTGTTGCAGCACCTAACATGCTAGCCGCAGAAGGCGTAAACTTAATGCAAGACAAAAGCATTAATGGACTACTGCTTTGCCAAGAGAACCAAGTGGTCGGCGCATTGAATATGCACGATCTACTCAAAGCTGGAGTAATGTAATGACGGCAAAAGTTGCCACACTTTATGGTCAAGTAGACTCTGACATTCTAGAAATTGCCAAAGACATCAAACTATTGATTTGTGATGTCGACGGTGTTTTTTCTGATGGTTTAATCTACATGGGCAACAATGGTGAAGAGCTTAAAACTTTCCACACTCGCGACGGTTATGGCGTTAAGTCACTAATGAATGCAGGCATTGAAATTGCCATAATTACAGGTCGTCGCTCGCAAATCGTGGAAAACCGTATGAAAGCACTCGGTATCTCACTGATTTATCAGGGACAAGATGACAAAGTAAAGGCATATGAAGATATTTGCCAAAAACTCAACATCTCGCCAGAGCACACTGGATATATCGGAGATGATTTGATCGATTGGCCAGTAATGGAAAAAGTAGCCCTAAAAGTATGCGTAGCAGATGGACACCCACTGCTAGTGCAACGTGCAAACTATGTTACCAACATTCGTGGTGGTCATGGCGCGGTGCGTGAAGTTTGTGATTTAATCTTACAAGCTCGCAACGAACTAGATGCGCACAAAGGTTTAAGTATATGAGTCTCACTCGTGTCGGATATTTAGTTTTACTCATCATTATCGCCGCTTCAGGCTATTACCTAATGAGAGACCAAGCTAAATACGATATACAAGTAGAACCTGATGTTGAGTTACCGGTATTTACTGGTCAAGGACTAACCAATACTTCGTATAGTGAGCAAGGCTTACGTAGTTATGTGATCACCTCCACTCGCTTGGATAACTATGCAAGTAATGGGGAAACGACTTTTGAGCAGCCAGTGTTAAAGGTATACCAACAAGGCAGCATTCAGGAGTGGGAAATTACTGCTGAAGAAGGCGTTTTAACTAAAGATCAGGTTTTAGTTCTAAAAACCAATGTGTTGGGTAAAAACCTATTACCTGACTCCGGCTTTGACACTTTATCCACTGACACTCTAAGTATTCAGTTAGATAATCGAGATTTTTGGGCAGACAATCAAGTAACTTTAGTCGGCCCTCAGTTTGAAACCGTCGGTCAAGCGATGAAAGGAAACTTCGCTGAAAACACCGCAACACTCTACAAACATGTACAAGGCAGATATGAAACTCTCACACCTTAGTTTAATTGCCTGTTTGTTTGCTTCAACACAAGCATTGGCGCTATCGACAGACCGCGACCAGCCTGTATACATTGATTCAGACAGTCAGCAACTTGATATGCAGAGTAACCAAGTGACATTTCTTGGCGACGTAAAGCTTAAGCAAGGCAGCATTAACATTAATGCTGATAAAATCGTCGTTACACGCGACAAAGATGATGGCTCAATTCAAAAAATTGAAGGCTACGGCAAACTCGCGACCTTCTCTCAGTTGACAGATGATGGCAAAACGCTGCATGGTGAAGCTAAAGAGCTTTACTATGATGTCAGCCAAGACCAACTGACAATGATTGATCAAGCAATGCTGGCACAAGATGACAGTGAAATTCGTGGTAACCACATCCGCTACCAGATTTCATCACAAAAGCTGATTGCTGATGGTAAGCAAAAAGGCGATCGTGTGAGCACAGTGCTTCAGCCGCAAGCAGTACAAGAATAATTATGGCGATTTTAAAAGCAGAGCACTTAGCGAAAAGCTATAAAAACAGAAAAGTAGTCTCTGACGTGAGCCTAACGGTTGAGTCAGGACAAATTGTGGGGCTACTCGGACCAAACGGTGCAGGTAAAACGACCTCGTTTTACATGATCGTGGGTCTAGTGGCACGTGATGAAGGTACTATCAGCATTGATGGTCAAGATATCAGTATCTTGCCGATGCATAGTCGATCGCGCATGGGCATAGGTTACCTCCCACAAGAAGCCTCTATCTTTCGCAAGCTGTCTGTACAAGACAATATTATGGCGGTTTTAGAAACTCGTGAAGAACTCACGCGCGAAGAACGCCAAGACAAATTGGAAGATTTGTTAGAGGAATTCCACATTCAGCACATTCGTGAAAGTGCAGGTATGGCACTATCAGGGGGCGAGCGTCGACGAGTTGAGATCGCGCGCGCTTTGGCTGCAAACCCACAATTTATATTGCTGGACGAGCCATTTGCTGGTGTAGACCCTATTTCAGTTATTGATATCAAAAAGATCATTGAACATCTTCGTGATCGAGGCTTAGGGGTATTGATAACCGACCATAACGTTCGAGAGACGCTAGATGTATGTGAAAAAGCCTACATCGTAAGCCAAGGTCATTTGATTGCAGAAGGGACACCAGACGACGTTCTTAACAACGAACAGGTTAAGCAAGTTTATCTTGGTGAACAATTCCGACTATGATTATTAAAAAGTCTGTAGAACTTTATAAGGCACGTATTACTGCATGAAACCCTCATTACAACTCAAGCTAGGACAACAGCTGGCGATGACGCCACAATTGCAGCAAGCGATTCGTTTGTTGCAACTATCAACGTTAGACCTTCAACAAGAGATCCAAGATGCTCTGGACTCAAACCCTCTCTTAGAGGTGGAAGAAGGCAATGATGATATGTCCACCAGCGAAGAGAAAAATGTAAACGAGGAAAAAGAAATCGCGCAGGAAACCGCTGAGATAGAGCTCCCTGACAGTTCAGAGCTTATCGAAAAATCTGAGATTAGCTCTGAGCTCGAAATCGATACAACTTGGGATGATGTCTACAGTGCTAATACCGGTAGCACAGGCATAGCTCTTGACGATGATATGCCCGTCTATCAAGGTGAAACTACCGAATCTCTCCACGACTACTTAATTTGGCAGTTAGATCTGACGCCATTTAGCGAAACAGATCGCACCATCGCTCTCGCACTTATCGATGCCATTGATGATTACGGTTACTTAACCGTTACTCTGCAAGACATCTTAGAGAGCTTCGATCACGAAGATATTGAGCTTGAAGAGATCGAAGCGGTTCGAAAACGGGTCCAACAATTCGATCCTCTGGGTGTTGCATCCGTTAATTTGCAAGATTGTCTACTGCTACAACTCGCAACGTACCCTGAAGATACGCCATGGCTGAATGAAGCTAAGCTAGTACTTACCGATCATATTGATCAGTTAGGTAATCGTGATTACAAACTGATCATTAAAGAAACTAAGCTTAAAGAAGCGGAGTTACGTGAAGTTCTCAAACTGATCCAACAACTCGACCCTCGTCCAGGTAGCCGCATCTCCTCAGAGCATGCTGAATACGTGGTTCCAGATGTGTCAGTCTTTAAGGATCATGGCAAATGGGTAGTGACCATCAACCCTGACTCCATTCCACGTTTGAAAGTTAATCAACATTATGCGGCGATGGGCAAAGGCAACAGTGCGGATAGCCAATACATTCGTTCTAATTTGCAAGAAGCAAAATGGCTAATAAAAAGCCTAGAGAGCAGAAACGAGACCTTGCTCAAAGTTGCCAAGTGTATTGTTGAACATCAGAGAGATTTCTTTGAGTATGGCGAAGAAGCAATGAAGCCGATGGTACTCAATGATGTTGCTTTAGATGTGGATATGCACGAATCAACAATTTCACGAGTAACCACACAGAAATATATGCACACCCCGCGTGGCATTTTTGAATTGAAGTACTTCTTCTCTAGCCATGTTAGTACTGACAATGGTGGAGAATGTTCATCGACTGCAATTCGCGCTTTAATTAAAAAGCTTGTGGCGGCGGAAAATACCGCTAAACCACTCAGTGATAGCAAAATTGCAGCTCTACTCGCTGACCAAGGGATTCAGGTAGCTAGACGAACAATAGCCAAATACCGCGAATCATTGGGCATTGCCCCTTCAAGTCAGCGCAAACGCCTGTTATAGGCAGCAACCGAGAAGGAAAGTCTATGCAAATCAATATTAATGGCCATCACGTTGATCTAACCGATTCAATGCAAGACTACGTAAACGAAAAGTTTCTAAAGCTTGAGCGTTTCTTTGAACACATCAATAGTATCCATGTGGTTTTAAAAGTTGAAAAACTTCGTCAAATCGCTGAAGCTACCCTTCACGTCAACCAAGCCGAAATACATGCGTCTGCGGATGACGAAAATATGTATGCAGCAATCGACTCTCTAACCGATAAATTGGTTAGACAGCTGAATAAGCACAAAGAAAAATTAAACAGTCATTAACTATGCAACTAAGCGAAATCCTAACATTGGACTGCACCAAAAGTGCAGTCCAATGTACTAGTAAGAAACGAGCTCTAGAAATGATCAGTGAAATCGTTGCAGAGCAAACCGGGCAAAACTCTACTGAACTATTTGAATGCATGCTTAGCCGTGAAAAAATGGGCAGTACTGGCATTGGAAATGGAATTGCCATTCCCCATGCTCGTATGCACTCGAGCGATAAAGCTATTGCGGTTCTAATGCAGTGTGAAAGCCCAATCGAATTTGACGCCATTGATAACCGTCCAGTTGACTTGCTATTTGCTTTGCTTGTGCCTGATGCACAATGCAAGGAGCATCTTAAAACTCTGTCTTGTATGGCCGAACGTCTTAATGACAAACAGATCCTAAAACAGCTGCGCAAAGCCGAATCGGATCAAGAGCTATACGACATCATGATCAACAGGTAGTTTCTAGCATGCGTTTAATCGTAGTAAGTGGTCAGTCTGGTGCTGGCAAAAGTGTCGCTTTGCGAGTACTAGAAGATTTAGGCTATTACTGTGTCGATAACCTTCCGGTAAATATGTTGGATGCATTCGTCCATTCAATTCGAGGAAGTAAGCAGAATGTTGCGGTAAGTATTGATATCCGTAACCTTCCAGAAGAACCCTCTATAGTGGAAGACGTTCTGACCAAGCTCAAACAAGAGAGTGATGTCAGCGTGCTGTTCTTAGATGCCAACAAAGATACGCTACTTAAACGCTATAGCGAAACTCGCCGTATTCATCCGCTGTCATTAAGCCTTGCCAACACTTCACTTGACCAAGCAATTGAAAGAGAGAAAGAGATACTTTCCCCTCTCAAAGAGCATGCTGATCTCATCATCGATAGCAGCAATCAGTCACTACACGATCTCAGTGAAAGTGTTCGACTACGAGTTGAAGGCCGAGAGCGAAAAGACTTAGTAATGGTCTTTCAATCATTTGGCTTTAAATATGGTCTACCCAATGATGCTGATTACGTGTTTGATGTGCGCTTCTTACCCAACCCGCACTGGGAACCCGATTTACGCCCACTGACTGGCTTAGATGCACCAATTCGCGCCTTCTTAGAGAGTCATCAAGAAGTAATCGAATTAAAACTACAAGTGCAAAAATTTATTGAACACTGGTTACCATTATTAGAAAAAAACAATCGCAGTTACTTAACTGTCGCGATTGGCTGCACGGGAGGTAAGCATCGTTCTGTTTACCTAACTCAGCAGATTGGCCAGTACTTTGCAGACTTAGGCCACCAAGTCCAAATTCGTCATACCTCGCTCGAAAAAAACTTAAAGGATTAATCCATGCAGCAAGAGAGCAAAACCGTCCTAATTCAAAACCGCTTGGGGCTTCATGCTCGTGCTGCTGTGAAATTAGTCGAACTCGCCCAATCCTTCGATGCTATTCTGACTATTCAAAGCCATGAAGGAAAGACAGCCACCGCAGACAGTGTCATGGGACTTCTCATGCTTGAATCCGCTCAAGGCGAACATGTCACGATACACGCAGAGGGAAATGACGCCATCAGCGCTCTTGATGCAGTCAGTCAACTCATCGAACATAAATTCGATGAAGACGAATAAAACACTCTCAATTTCCGTTTGGTACTTTCACTCAAATTATCCCCTCCTAACTGCTCTGTTTTCCACGCTTTGCTATGTGGTAGCGCAACATTTCACAGCTAGAATCGTTTTTCTTAACACGAACTTATTAAACAAGTTGTAAAATTAAGTTACTATTCAAAACATTGTAAGCATAAAGAGTCAGGGGGGATAAATGGCAGAGCAAATAGAATTCGATCAAGCTCACCAAGCCCTGCAAGAAGTCACTGAAGCTCTAGAAAATGGTCGTTTTGTCCATGTCCGCCGCCAACTGCAGGATATGGAACCGGAAGATATCGCCCACTTATTAGAAGCTTCACCACGTAAAAGCCGCGAAGTTCTATGGCAACTTACCGATCCAGAAGATTACGGTGAGATCCTCGATGAACTAAGCGAAGACGTAAAAGATGATCTGGTGTCTCGCATGGCGCCAGAAATGCTGGCGGAAGCGACCGAAGGTATGGACACTGATGATGTGGCCTATGTACTTCGAAGTCTACCCGATGATGTTTCGCGTGAAGTCCTATCTCAGATGGACGACGAAGAGCGTCAGCGTGTTGAAACGGCACTATCTTATGCCGAAGATACCGCCGGTGGTTTAATGAATACCGACGTTATCACGATCCGTGGTGATGTCGATATTGACGTTGTATTGCGTTATCTACGTATGCGTGGCGAACTGCCAGAAGCAACTGATGCACTTTACGTAATCGACGCAGAAAACCGCCTTATTGGTGAACTATCGCTAGTGACCGTACTCACAACCCAACCGGATGTTCGCGTTGCGGAAGTGATGGAAGATGCCGACGATGCAATTGAAGTCACGATGAAAGACTCCGATGTCGCCAGCTTGTTTGAACGTCGAAACTGGGTATCTGCTCCTGTCATTGACGAGAACCAGCATCTCGTTGGTCGTATCACTATCGATGACGTGGTAGACGTTATTCGTGAAGATGCTGAACACTCCATGATGAGCATGGCGGGTCTGGATGACGACGAAGATACCTTTGCTCCAGTAGTAAAATCCGCACGAAAACGTAGTGTCTGGTTAGGAGCCAACGTACTTGCTGCTCTTGCGGCTGCTTCGGTCTCTAACATGTTTGAAGCCACTTTAGACCAAATGGCAGCCATTGCAGTATTGATGACTATCGTTCCGTCTATGGGTGGGGTTGCCGGTAACCAAACCGTTGCGCTGGTTATTCGCGGTCTGGCTCTTGGTCATATCGGTGATGCCAACAAACGTGAGCTACTGATGAAAGAAGCGGCAATCGGCTTCCTAAACGGTATTATGTGGGCCTTAATCATCGGTGGCATTGTTGTCGCTTGGAAAGGTAATTGGATGCTGGGAGGCATTATATCCGCAGCGATGATGACCAACTTATTGGTAGCGGGTATCGCCGGGGTATCCATTCCAATTGTGCTGAAAAAAATGAATATTGACCCAGCACTTGCTGGCGGTATGGCTTTAACTACAGTAACAGATGTAGTAGGCCTATCGGTATTCCTAGGTCTGGCAACGATACTTATCTAGTTATTTGAAGCATAAAATAAGCGCTGTAATTACAGCGCTTTTTTATTGTTAAAGCCAATCAGTTAAGATTTGGACCAAGCCACTTCTCCGCTTCAAGCATATCCCATCCCTTACGATCTGCGTAACTCTGCGCTTGATCCTGTTGGATCTGAGCAATAGCAAAATAGCGAGAGTCAGGGTGTGAGAAATACCACCCAGATACCGATGCCCCGGGCCACATCGCATAGCTGGATGTCAGTGACATACCTATCGTCTCTTCTACTTTAAGCAGCTCCCATAAAGCGCCTTTCTCAGTATGCTCAGGACAAGCAGGATATCCAGGAGCAGGACGGATACCTTGATACTTTTCGCGAATAAGCTCGTCGTTAGATAGTGCTTCGTCCGCGCTGTAACCCCAAATCTCTTTGCGTACTCGTTCATGCAAATATTCAGCAAAAGCTTCCGCTAAACGATCTGCGACCGCTTGGATCATAATCGCATTGTAGTCATCACCTTGCGCTTTATACTCATCAGCAAGCTCACGTTCACCAACGCCACCTGTAACTGCAAAGCCACCAATCCAGTCCAACTTACCTGACTCTTTTGGCGCAATATAATCCGATAGGCAGTAATTAAAGCCTTTAGGTTTCTCAGTCTGCTGACGCAAGTTATGCAGTACTTTCGCGACTTCAGTACGTGATTCATCAGTGTAGACTTCGATATCATCACCAACACTGGCAGCAGGGAACAGCGCACACATACCGCGCGCTTTGAGCAACCCTTCATGCTCAATTTTATCTAACCAATCATTGGCATCTTTAAATAGTCTCTGTGCTTCCTCGCCAACTTCTTCATGTTTAAAGATGGTTGGGTATTTACCCACAAGTGACCAAGTCATGAAAAATGGTGTCCAGTCGATGTAATTGCGTAGCGTGGCTACATCAAAATTATCAAACACATGCACACCCGGTTTGGCTGGCACAGGCGGTGTATAGTTCTGCCAATCGATCGCCACTTTATTTGCTCGCGCTTGCTCTAATGTCACCGGTTTGGTACGCGGCTTCTTGCGGTTATGTTGATCACGAACACGTACATAATCTTCATCCAACTTCTCCACAAAAGCGGGACGTAATTCATCAGAAAGTAGTGAGGTACATACACCTACAGCTCGAGAAGCATTATTTACGTACACAACCGGATTTTTGTAGTTCTGCTCGATTTTAACCGCGGTATGGGCTTTTGATGTGGTCGCTCCCCCAATGAGTAAGGGTAAGTCAAAGTCAAGACGTTCCATCTCTTTGGCAACATGCACCATTTCATCAAGCGAAGGCGTGATAAGACCAGAGAGTCCTATAATATCGACGTTTTCTTCCTTGGCGACTTTAAGGATCTTTTCACACGGTACCATTACACCAAGATCGATAATTTCGTAGTTATTACATTGCAGAACAACACCCACGATATTTTTACCAATATCGTGCACATCACCTTTAACGGTCGCGAGAAGGATCTTACCATTTGAGCTTCCAGCCTGTTTAGAAGCATTAATATATGGCTCTAAATGAGCAACGGCTTGCTTCATTACGCGGGCTGATTTTACTACCTGCGGCAAAAACATCTTACCTTCACCGAACAAATCACCGACAACGTTCATGCCATCCATCAAAGGCCCTTCGATCACCTCTAGTGGCTTTGAGGCACTTAGTCGAGCCTCTTCTGTATCGTCGACAATAAACTCCGTGATACCTTTTACCAGCGCGTGTTCAAGACGTTTTTCAACGGCCCATGTACGCCACTCAAGTGCTGAAGCATCTTCTTCTTTGCCAACACCTTTTCCTGCGTACTCAGCAGCAATATCAAGTAGACGCTCAGTGCCATCATCACGACGGTTAAGTACAACATCCTCAACCGCTTCTCGCAGTTTGTCTGGAACGTTATCGTAAATCTCCAACTGCCCTGCATTGACGATGCCCATATCCATACCATTCTTGAAACAGTGGTAAAGGAACACAGCATGAATCGCTTCGCGAACGTAGTTATTGCCACGGAAAGAAAAAGAAACGTTGGATACGCCACCAGAAATCATCGCATGGGGTAGATCGCGTTTAATATCAGCCACCGCTTCGATAAAGTCGACCGCGTAGTTATTATGTTCTTCAATACCCGTTGCCACCGCAAAAATATTCGGGTCAAAAATAATATCTTCTGGCGGAAAACCAACCTCATCAACCAAAATTCGGTAAGCGTTAGTACAGATCTCCAATTTGCGTTGACGAGTTTCTGCTTGACCAACTTCATCAAACGCCATAACAACAACAGCAGCGCCAAAGCGACGAATAATTTTTGCTTGCTCAATAAACTTCTCTTTCCCTTCTTTAAGAGAAATCGAGTTAACCACCCCTTTGCCTTGAATGCACTTTAAGCCTGCAACGATAACTTCCCATTTCGAAGAATCGACCATAATTGGCACTTTGGAAATTTCAGGCTCTGATGCACACAAATTAAGGAAACGAATCATACAGGCTTCAGCATCTAACATGCCTTCATCCATGTTGATATCGATGATCTGTGCGCCATTCTCTACTTGCTGTCGAGCAACATCGAGCGCTTCATCGTAAAGTTCTTCTTTAATCAGACGCTTAAAGCGCGCAGAACCAGTCACGTTGGTGCGTTCACCGACGTTAATAAAGAGTGTTTCTTTCTCAATTGTTAGTGGCTCTAAACCCGATAAACGGCAAGCGACTGGAAGATCAGGTAAAGCGCGCGGCGTTACGCCCTCCACGGCCATTGCCATATGGCGGATATGCTCAGGCGTAGTACCACAACAACCACCAATTAAATTCAAAAATCCACTTTGCGCCCATTCTTTAACATGTTCCGCCATATCTTCAGGCGAGAGATCGTATTCACCGAATGCATTTGGTAGACCAGCGTTAGGGTGGGTAGAAATAAACGTTTCAGAGATGCGCGATAGCTCTTCAACGTACGGACGCAGCTCATCAGGACCAAGTGCACAGTTAAGACCAAAAGAAATCGGCTTAACGTGACGCAGAGAGTTATAGAAAGCTTCTGTTGTTTGTCCCGAAAGCGTACGACCGGAAGCATCAGTAATTGTGCCGGAAATCATTACCGGTACATCAACACCGAGCTCTTCAATCACGCTATCCACTGCGAAAGCACACGCTTTGGCGTTCAATGTATCAAAAATAGTTTCAATCAGGATCAGATCTGAGCCACCTTTGATTAATGCACGAGTTGATTCAGAATAAGCGTCAACAAGCTCATCAAAAGAAACGTTTCGGTAGCCAGGGTCGTTGACATCTGGAGAGATAGAACAAGTGCGGTTGGTCGGGCCAAGCACCCCTGCAACATAGCGGGGCTTTTCTGGTGTTTTGGCTGTCCATTCATCTGCAGCTTCACGCGCTAAACGAGCGGCAGCATAGTTAATTTCTTCACTAAGGCTTTCCATATCATAGTCAGCCATCGCAATCGTTGTAGAGTTAAACGTGTTGGTCTCAAGAATATCTGCTCCCGCTTCAAGGTAAGCATTATGGATATCTTTAATTAAACCTGGCTGAGATAAAACCAACAGATCGTTGTTACCCTTAACATCGCAATGCCAATCAGCGAAACGTTCACCGCGATAATCTTGTTCTTCCAGTTTGTAGTCTTGAATCATGGTGCCCATGCCACCATCGATCAGCATAATACGTTGCTTAAGCTGCGCTACTATCTGTTGTCTTAACTTGCTTCCCACAATACAGCCTCATTCCTTTGTTTGATATACCATCCTATCACAGAGAACAAAGGAGTCTAGACGTCTAAAAACGAAATTACTGACAATCCGTAGATTAAATAGTGTTTGCCATTTGCTCAACTTAAGCACAAAATTCCTATTTACAATTTGTAACATAAGAGTCCCATCATGTCGGTCTACTACACTCTTTGCTTTTTATCCGCCGCGGCAATGTTAATTGCCTTTATAAACAGCAAAATAGGTAAGATGCAAACCACCATTGCGATTACCGCCGGTTCGATGATGCTGTCATTGCTCATCTTGATCGCGGGTCAAAATGATTGGTTCCAACTTACTGAAATTGCTTCCAATACCATCGCCAGTATAAATTTTGAAGATTTTTTACTCAAAGGCATACTCGGTTTTTTACTCTTTGCCGGTGGTCTTGGTATTAATCTTTCCAATTTAAAAGATCAAAAATGGGAAATAACCGTTTTGGCGCTTGGGGCGACTCTCTTCTCCACGTTTTTTATCGGCTTTGCACTTTACGGATTCTGTCAAATAATCGGAATTCATTTTGAACTGGTCTACTGCCTTCTATTTGGCGCTCTTATTTCCCCTACTGACCCAATCGCCGTTCTTGCTATTGTCAAAAAGCTTAATGCGCCTAAACGTATTTCTACCCAAATAGAAGGCGAATCGCTATTCAATGATGGTTTCGGCTTAGTTATCTTCGTCACTATTTACACCATCGCCTTTGGCAATGAAGCACCAACAGTGGGTAGTGTCAGCATGCTATTTTTACAAGAAGCGGTCGGTGGTATTGTTTATGGCTTTGCACTCGGACTGATTTTCCATTACCTGATTAGTGCCACTGATGACCACTCAATGGAGCTACTACTCACTATCGGCATCCCAACCGCTGGCTATGCGTTTGCTGAAGTACTGCATGTTTCAGGACCGCTTGCGATGGTGGTATCAGGTATCATGATTGGTAACTGGACGCGCTACATCGGTTTCTCCAAAGAGAGTGAAGATCATTTAGATCACTTTTGGGAATTGGTCGATGAGTTCCTCAACGGGTTACTTTTCTTGCTGATCGGCATGTCGATGCTGCTGTTTGAATTCCATAAAGAAGATTTCATCTTAATGGCATTTGCTATTCCTTTGGTGCTAACAGGACGCTACTTAAGTGTCTTCCTTTCATACATCGGCTTTAAGCGCTATCGAACCTACAACCCTTGGTCGATTCGTATTCTTACTTGGGGTGGTTTAAGAGGCGGGCTAGCTTTAGCAATGGCACTATCAATCCCTGCTGGAATTTGGGTTATTCCAGATAAACTGATTGACGTTAAAGAAATCATTCTCGTCATGACCTACTCAGTGGTTGTTTTCTCTATCCTAATTCAAGGATCAACCATCACTCCTATGATAGAGAGAGCTAAGCAAGCAGAAAAAGAGCCTCAAACCAGCAAGTAATTATTAGCTTCAATAATTAAGGCAGCTATTTGGCTGCCTTTGTCGTTTATGGAGGTGGTTGTTAAGCTTTTGGATCATCATAGACCAAAAGGAACATGGCAACCCAAAAGCTATATCAAGTGCTCAGTGCTTCACTTTCGCAGCTTGTTGCTCTTGCCAAACTTTGCGTAGGCGCACAGTAACAAAACCAAGCAAAGCAGTAATAAAAGTAATAACAGGAGCGGCCATCAAGCCCATAGTCACAAGCTTGCTAATATTCTCTGGCAGTAAAGGTAACAACATACCAAATGAACAAAGCAGCAATGTCCATAAGATCGCACTTAACCAAGCGAAGTAATGAAACTTATTCACTTTATTCGCACGCATCCCCATCATCAATGGCAATAGAGAACGCACTACAGGAACAAATCGCGCACAAAACAGAGCAACGAGACCATGCTTACCCAAAAGCACATCAACTTGCTGTAGACGTTTCTGTGGTACCGCATTCACCCAACCTTGAACTTTAGGCAAGCGGTTTAACCAGCGTCCTTGAACATATGCAGCCCAACTTCCCAATGCAGCACAAGTTGCAATAAGAACCAAAATAAGAATAGGGTCTAATACCCCCACCGCGGCCAAAGTGCCCGATAGTACAACCACACTATCACATGGGAATGGCGCCGCAGGGATGAAACCACTTTCCAAGAAAATCAGTGCTCCGACAACGAAATACACCATTACTGCGCTGCCTGGTGACATTAGCGTCGTAAAGTCTTGATGCCAAAGCGCCATCAAAACATCAATAATTGAATCCAACATTTTATAACCTCATAAACCAAATCAAATAGTACCTAAACAACTAAGGTTCTATGTCGACTATGAATAAAGCGGTAGATAAGGTTTGACTCATAGTAACCCTTTGCTCGAAAAGCAGTGCTACCGTCAATATAACGATAGTAGGTGGAGCTAAGCGTACTATTCAATGCATAGATTGAGTCAGTAACAGGCAAGAAAGAAGCGGTTTGATTTTGTCGCTCAGTTGATTTAACAAGGTAGCGACTAACAAGGCTATGTAGAGGATTAGAATGACGTTTTGCTTCGAATCCTAGGGCAACACTCGTGTTTGCCGGTTGAAGCTGATGAACAACGTTCTGGGGCGCTAAATTTTGAGAAAACAGCTCCTGATCCGTCGCCGAAGATAGCAACAGAGTAAGACAAGCAGCTGATAGCATTCCCATCAATCGCAAAGCGATTCTCCACACCAAGTTGTTTAGCAATAAAACTAGAACGATCAATTCTACAGGCGTTTTAGCGCCACTAGAGAATTAGTTCAATAGCGATCATCTATCGTAATCATTAGCAAAATGAACACCTGACAACGCGCGCATATATACCTATAAAAATCAGGATCATAGCGTAGAGGAGGGCTGAAAACTGAGAATTGAGAGTCGAGAAGTACTCGCTAAATGATCGAAGTCGAGTATCTCTGATGTGCGACACTCCCGATCGCACATCCGTAAGTGAGGCACTAGCCGAACGTTCTCAAATCTCGAAGCGAGATATCTTCGATATCGAGCGTTCCAATTTCATTTCTGATGGAAATGAAAAAAGCCCTGCTATTTCTAGCAGGGCTTCTCAATAAGTGGCGGAGTGGACGGGACTCGAACCCGCGACCCCCGGCGTGACAGGCCGGTATTCTAACCAACTGAACTACCACTCCG
>NZ_JADILO010000044.1 GCF_015278125.1 Vibrio fluminensis | reverse complement strand
CTGAAACTTTTTCTTCAGGGTGAATATCAACAGGCATACCACGGCCATCATCGATGACTTCTAACGATTGGTCTGCATGCAGAATCACTTGTACCTTAGAGGCATGTCCGGCTAGCGCTTCATCGACACTGTTATCGATGACTTCTTGGCCCAAGTGGTTTGGGCGCGCTGTATCCGTATACATCCCTGGTCGGCGACGTACTGGCTCCAGGCCATTAAGAACCTCAATGGCTCCAGCATTATATTGTTCAGTCATAATACGGAAATTCGTTATGGAAATTGATTTGGTTACTTTGCAGAGTGCGCATTACGCAAAAGTGATGCAAGTAAAAATAGAGCAACCACTGAATATATCAGCGTCTAGCAACTGCAAAAGTATAGGGTCACATAGTCTGGAAGAGACCTGTTTATGTCAAGCGAGATACGTAAGTAACCAGTAAATTTATGACTCTTCCCTCAATGAACGGCAAATTTTTGAGCAACTCGCATCTAGGGAAAAATCATTGGCTGCGCTACAGTTCTAAAAACGCAATAATCTGCTGCGGGTATCTTTCAAAATCAACAAAGCTATGATCGCCACCTTGTTCAACGGTTTGCTTTGATTGGGCAAATTTATTGACAGCTTGGCGGTAATCGAGCACTTCATCTTCAGTTTGCTGTAACAACCAAAAATCATTGGGATTACCGAGTTCTGCGACATCAAGTGCTATTAACTCATCAATATGATGACTTTCTAGTATGTAACGCTCATGCGTGTAAGGATTCTCCTGCTCACCTAAATAGTCAAGCAGTAGTTCATAAGGCTTCACCGCAGGGTTGACGACCACCGCTTTAAAACCAAACTGACTATTGAGCCAAGTCGACATATAACCGCCCAAAGAGCTGCCAACGAGTCCAATACGGTACTCACCTTGATATTGCTTGACTATATCAAGCAAGAGTTGCGCAGCTTGCTGAGGGAAGCAAGGAAGTTGTGGCACCACCACTTTGATATCCGGACGGTACTGAGCGCAATACTCTTTCATCACATTCGCTTTATGGGACAACGGAGAACTGTTAAATCCGTGAACATACAACAATAAAGATGGTTTCATAGATTTCTACTCTCTAATTGATTGGCATCGCCAACACAAAACATTGTGATATTAAGATGGGTAACTCTAGCGGCCTAATAACCGTTAGAGTCAAAATTAGGGGAGAACAATCCCTCTTCTAAACGTTTGACACGAGTATCAAAACTGCCGTCAGCATGCAGTTCCAACTCTCGCCAACCTGGTGAACAACTGTCTAAGGCAAAATCATCGCTATTCGGCTTAAACTGTACACAAGTAGAAGGTGTCGCAATAACGGAGGCGCCCTTATGAACTTTATGCATATCCTGATGCACGTGACCACACAATATGGCTCGCACATTGGTATGACGCTCGACCACTTGCCAGAACTGGTCAGCATCTTTTAGGGTATGTTGGTCAAGCCAAGCGCTGCCTACCAACAATGAATGGTGATGGAGCAAAACCAAGGTATGACGCTCAGGATACTCCGCAAGTTTCGTGTCGAGTAATTCCAATTGTTGCGGGCTCAGGCGGCCGTGCGGAACACCCTCAACTTGAGAGTCGAGTAAGATCATTTGCCAAGAATCACCAAGCAACTCATGCTCTACCTGAACGATTTGCTCCGATGGCAATACAGTACTCATGCTAGGTTTATAATCATGATTGCCAGGCAGCCAATAACAAGGCTTCTGCAATGGCAGAATACCCTCAGCAAAGCGTTGGTATGACGCATCGGTATGATCCTGGGAGATATCACCGGTTGCCAAAATAGCTTCAAAAGCAAAATTATCTTGCTGTACAGCGTCAACCACAGCTTTAAAGCTTTCATTGGTACAAACGCTGAGCAAGCTTCCATCTTCCGCTTCAAACAGATGAGTATCGGTGATTTGCAGTAATTTAATTGTGTCTTTCACTGTGGTGTTCGACGTCACTTTCAAATTTAAAACCTAAATATTCAGCGGCGTACGGCTTATTCCATGTCGTAAACAAAACGACAGCCAATCGCCTAGAAAACGGTTCAACTGTGCTTTTTCGTCTTTTTGAACCATTTTGTCATTTGGATAATCGTATCGAGCTTTGACTCGATTTAAGTATTCACTGCTGCACACTTCAGCAACACGAGCATCGTGATAAAGCCTGACAGACATTTTCGGCAATGGAAATATTGGAACGTCATCGCTTTGACAAATATCAACCAAAGTTGTGTACTTTGTGACTTCACCCACTTTTATTTGGTACGACATACTGACAACTTGATAACAACGCACATCACCGACACTCGGTTGCGTCGGCAACAAAGCGTTCAACTTCGCGTAATTGGTTTCATAAACCCGCATCAATTCAGCTAAATCAACATGATACGGTTTTCTATCTACTACTCTTGCCATTGTACTCTTAAGCGTTGGTGGTTCAGCTCCAACCATTGTAGTGCAATGATTGATGCGCCATTTTCAAAACGTCCGCTTTCTACCCATTGGTAAGCTTGCGCACGGCTCACTACCTGAACACGAATATCTTCACCTTCATAGTCTAAACCATGAATGCCATGTGCGGTGGACGCATCGACCTCGCCGACGAACACATCTAAACGTTCAGAGCAGCCACCTGAAGATGGATAATAGGAAGTCACTTTGGTTAAACGGTTGACTTCAATACCCGCTTCTTCCATTGCTTCTCGGCGAGCGACCTCTTCTACAGATTCTTCGCTATCGATAATGCCCGCGACAATTTCTAGCTGCCAAGGTTGACTGTGCTCCAGTGCTCCAACTCGGATCTGTTCAACGAGTACCACTTGGTCGGTGACGGGGTCGTAAGGGAGAAGCGCAGCCGCATGACCACGTTCAAACATCTCACGATCAATGACTTCACTCCAACCGCCGGCAAACAATCTATGCTTAAAGCGGTATTGAACCATTTTGAAATAACCCTGAAAAACCGTCTCTTTTGAGATTATTTCGACATCCTCGGTGGAAAATAGTGGTGAATCATTGTTCGAGTGTTGCATCTGGCACCTCTGTCAGTGAGTCTAATAGTTTACTTAGTGTCTTGCTGTTGTTCCATCGACCCAGCTCAACTTTTTGTATAATTTTTCTAAGAAATTTTAAATTTACACCCTTTTTATTGTACAGCCGGACAATTAAGTGTAAAAGAATGCAAAGTTTAGAATGAATTAGCATCAATTTAGGTTAAACTCTTGTACAGCAGAACCCATAATTTTATCTAGCAGGAATCGAACCCATGAAAAAACTGCTTCCATTATTTATCAGTGCAGCGCTAGGCAGCCTTAGCACGTCCGCTTGGGCTGATACTCTGGCAGATATCTACAACCAAGCAAAAGAAAACGACCCAACACTGCTGAGTGCAGCCGCATCTCGTGATGAAGCTTTTGAAGCGATTAACTCTTCGCGCGCAAGTTTGCTACCGCAAATTGGTCTTTCAGCTGGTTACGATATTAACCGCGGTGAGCGTAACGACTTTGACAATGATAGCGATGGTTGGAATGCAGGCATCAACTTCACTCAAGAACTATACAACCGCTCGAGCTGGATCACGCTAGATACGGCTGAAAAAGGTGCGCGCCAAGCTGACGCGGCATACGCAGCAGTACAACAGGCGTTGATTCTACGTGTTTCTCAAGCCTACTTTGATGTTCTACGTGCTCAAGACAATTTAGTTTTCGTTCGCGCAGAAAAAGCGGCAGTAGGTCGCCAACTAGAGCAAACTAAGCAGCGCTTTGAAGTGGGTCTATCAGCGATTACTGACGTGCACGATGCGCAAGCTCAATACGACTCAGTACTGGCCGATGAAGTATTGGCAGAAAATGACCTAGTAAACAGCTACGAAGGTCTGCGCGAGATTACGGGTCAAGAGCACTCTAATCTAGACGTGCTTGATACTAAGCGTTTCTCTGCGAGCAAAACCGCACAAACAATCGACGCTTTGCTCTCTGAGGCACAACAGAAAAACCTAAGTCTATTGTCTGCACGTATTTCGCAAGACATTGCCAAAGACAACATCTCAAATGCGAGCTCAGGTCACTTACCAACACTGAATCTAAAAGGTGGTTACAACCTTACTGATATCGATGGCGATCAAGGCGACAATGACAGCGATAACCTAAATCTAGGTTTACAACTAGAGGTGCCTCTATACACAGGTGGCTCAGTGACATCGGCAACCAAACAAGCCGAGTTCGCTTACGTTTCAGCAAGCCAAGAGCTAGAGAAAACTTACCGCAGTGTAGTTAAAGATGTTCGCGCTTCAAATAACGACATTGGCGCTTCTATCGGTGCACTACGTGCATTTGAACAAACGGTAATTTCTGCTGAGTCTGCGCTTGAAGCGACGGAAGCGGGTTTTGATGTTGGTACACGTACTATCGTAGATGTACTTGACGCAACACGCCGTCTATACGATGCGAATAAGAGCCTTTCAAACGCTCGTTACAACTACATTTTAAGTGTTCTAAGCCTGCGTCAAGCGGTGGGTACACTAAGCGAGCAAGATATCTTAGATATCAACGCGGGTCTTAAAGCGGCAAAATAATTTGCCTTTCAGATATAAAAAAACCTGCTCAATGAGCAGGTTTTTTTGTTCTAGACGTTTCTCAGCCAAACTTATACCAATCAGGATAAGTAAGTGGTCAGCAAATTGCGCAAGAAAAATCGCTTAGAACTAGGCGCAGATTGCAGCTAACTAGTTATTCTAATTACAAAATCTGCAACAACGTTATCAGCGATTTTAATCAGCAAGAATGATCAAAGACATATGCTGATTGGTATTAAGCATTCGCTGATTCTGGTTCGCGGAACACGACTAAGCGTTTCGGTGCAACACGACCATTGTCGTCAATCTGCGCGACACCGATAAAGAGCTTCTCTTCACCACTTGTCATACGAACAGTACCTTCCGCAGGTGCACCCGAAACTTGTACAGGCATACCATGTTGAACCAAATCCGTTAACTCGGCATTCATGTTCACTTCTGGTAGGTCTTCAACAGCGGTATCCATCGGCATTAGCAAAGGATCAAGCAATTCGCGTGGTGCAATCTCTTCACGATGCGCTTGCTCAAGCAATTCATTCAACTGCTCTAGCGTGACCATACGTTCGTATGGGTATTTCGCAACGCCAGTACGACGCAACATAGTCACGTGCGCACCACAACCAAGCATCTCACCTAGATCATCAACGATAGTACGAATGTAAGTACCTTTTGAGCAGTGTACTTCCATCTCAACTTCATCGCCTTCAAAACGATGCAGAACGATCTGGTATACGGTGATTTTGCGCGATTCGCGAGGTACTTCTATGCCTTTGCGCGCGTATTCGTACAAAGGTTTACCTTGGTACTTAAGCGCAGAGAACATAGATGGCACTTGATCAGATTCACCACGGAATTTATCAATGCACGCTTCTAGCTTAGCCAGATCCACGTCGACGGGACGGGTTTCAACCACTTCACCATCAGAGTCGGAGGTGTTAGTACGCTCACCCAACTTCGCGATCACGCGGTAGCGTTTATCTGAGTCCAATAGGAACTGAGAAAACTTGGTCGCTTCACCTAAGCAAATTGGCAGCATGCCTGTTGCTAAAGGATCTAGAGCGCCAGTATGACCCGCTTTTTCTGCAAAATAGATACGCTTTACTTTTTGTAACGCATCGTTTGATGAAATACCGGTTGGCTTATCCAATAGGATCACGCCATCAATAGGACGACCTTTGCGACGACGAGCCATTACTCTTCGTCCTCACGACCTGCATCTTTTTGCTTTTTCTTGTCTTGACTAACAACTTCAGTCACTAGGTTAGACATACGCATACCTTCTACTAACGTATTGTCGTAGTAGAAGCGGATTTCTGGAGTAAGACGTAGGCGAATACGCTTACCAAGCATCATACGGATGTGAACTTCATGCTCGCGCAGTGCTGCAAGACAAGATTCTGGCGTTTGCTCACCTACACATAGGAAAGTAACGAATACTTTCGTGTAAGCAAGGTCACGAGATACTTCAACATCTGAGATGGTTACCATACCCAAACGTGAATCACGAACTTCGCGCTGTAGGATCATCGCTAGTTCTTTTTGCAGCTGCTGTGCTACGCGCTGCGTGCGGCTAAATTCTTTTGACATAATTCTTCTCTTAAATAGAAAGAATGGGGGGATGGTTAACCCAGCCCCCCATGGCGTATTCAACAACCAATCATTGCCTTAAGGCAATTTTAGTCAATTAATCCAGTGTACGTTTGATTTCCACTGTTTCGAATACTTCGATCTGGTCACCTGCGCGAACGTCATTGTAGTTCTTAACGCCGATACCACACTCGTAGCCATTCTTAACTTCAGCAACGTCGTCTTTAAAGCGACGTAGTGACTCAAGCTCACCTTCGTAGATTACAACGTTTTCACGTAGAACACGGATAGGAGCGTTACGCTTGATCACACCTTCAGTTACCATACAGCCAGCGATTGCACCCAGTTTCGGTGACTTAAACACGTCACGTACTTCAGCAAGACCAATGATCTCTTGCTTGAATTCTGGAGCAAGCATACCGCCCATCGCTTGTTTAACTTCGTCGATTAGCTGGTAAATGATTGAGTAGTAACGTAGATCAACACTTGCAGTTTCAATTGCACGGCGAGCTGATGCATCAGCACGTACGTTGAAACCAAGGATGATTGCGTTTGAAGCTTCAGCTAGTACTGCGTCAGTTTCAGTGATACCACCTACGCCAGAACCTACGATGTTAACTTTAACTTCGTCAGTTGACAGTTTCAGTAGTGAATCAGCGATTGCTTCTACAGAACCTTGTACGTCAGCTTTCAGTACTACGTTCAGTTCAGCAACTTCACCAGCAGCCATGTTCGCGAACATGTTCTCTAGTTTAGATTTCTGCTGACGAGCAAGCTTCACTTCACGGAACTTACCAGCACGGTAGTTTGCAACTTCACGCGCTTTGCGCTCGTCACGTACTACAGTCGCTTCGTCACCTGATGAAGGTACACCTGAAAGACCTAGGATCTCTACAGGAATCGAAGGACCCGCTTCGTTGATTTCTTTACCTAGTTCATCGCGCATTGCACGTACACGGCCGTATTCTTGACCACATAGTACGATGTCGCCTTTGCGTAGAGTACCTGATTGAACAAGTACTGTTGCAACAGGACCACGACCTTTGTCTAGACGAGATTCAACAACAACACCAGATGCCATGCCTTCAGCTACAGCAGTAAGTTCAAGAACTTCTGATTGTAGAAGGATTGCTTCTAGAAGACCGTCGATATTTGTACCCTGTTTCGCAGAGATGTGAACGAACATGTTCTCACCGCCCCACTCCTCAGGAATAACGTCGTACTGAGCTAGCTCATTTTTAACGTTATCTGGGTTCGCGTCTTCTTTATCGATCTTGTTTACCGCAACAATCAGCGGTACACCCGCCGCTTTTGCGTGTTGAATTGCTTCTACAGTTTGTGGCATAACGCCATCGTCTGCAGCAACAACTAGAACAACGATATCTGTCGCTTGAGCACCACGAGCACGCATTGCAGTAAACGCTGCGTGTCCAGGAGTATCAAGGAACGTGATCATGCCGTTCTCAGTTTCAACGTGGTAAGCACCGATATGCTGTGTGATACCGCCAGCTTCGCCAGAAGCAACGTGTGTACGACGAATGTAGTCAAGTGTTGACGTTTTACCGTGGTCAACGTGACCCATGATAGTCACAACTGGTGCACGTGGCACAGCTTCTGAATCACTATCACGATCGCTTAGTACAGCTTCTTCAAGTTCGTTTTCTTTACGAAGAATTACCTTGTGACCCATTTCTTCTGCTACAAGTTGTGCAGTTTCTTGGTCGATCACTTGGTTGATAGTCGCCATAGCGCCCATCTTCATCATCGATTTGATAACTTCAGTTGCTTTAACAGACATCTTGTTTGCAAGCTCAGACAATACGATCGTTTCACCGATCACAACGTCAGCTTTTGCTACCGCTGCTGTCTTATCGAAAGCTTGTTGCATTGAAGATGGCTTAGCCAACTTACCTTTTTGACGACCGCCTTTGCCACCACGTGCATTGCGACCGCCGCGCTCTTGATCGTCAGTCTTAGAAGACATTTTCTTCTGTTTACGACGACGACTTGCGCCTTCTACTTTACGATCTGCTTCATCTTCGGCTTCACGTGCGTAACGTGAAGTCGTTACATGGTAATCTGTATTTTCCATATCACCCTTTTTCTCTTCTGCAGCAGACCAACGCTCTTGGTTCTTTTCAGCCATTTCGCGAGCTTCTTCAAGCTTGCGCTGACTATCCTCTTCAGCCTTACGCTTGGCTTCTTCTTCCTGACGACGCTTAAGCTCGTCGGCCTCTTTTCGCGCTGCTTCTTGCTTAATTTTGTCTTCAGCACCACGTTCGGCATTCGCTTTCTCTGCTTCTGCTTTACGTTGTACTTCCGCTTCACGCTTAGCTTTTTCTTCAGCTTCACGTTTCGCTTTCTCTTCAGCTTCACGCTTAGCTGCTTCTTCTGCTTCGCGTTTAGCCGCTTCTTCAGCCTCACGTGCAGCTGCTTCTTCAGCTTCACGTTTAGCTTGATCTTCAATTGCACTGCGCTTCACGTAGGTACGTTTCTTGCGCACTTCAACTTGAACATCTTTACTCTTGCCGCCACCAGCGTTGACACTCAGTGTGCTACGAGTCTTACGTTGTAATGTAAGGCGTGTAGGCGCTGAGTCACCCGACGTATCGCCGTGTTCTTTTTTAAGATGGCTGAGAAGCTGTTGCTTCTCGCCCTCTGAAATCGCATCGCTGCTAGACTTCGAAATACCAGCGTCAGCAAGTTGTTCAATTAAGCGGTCAACTGGCGTACCAATCTCTTCACTCAGAGTTTTTACTGTTAGTTGTGTCATTCCGCTTCCTCCTTGCTGAATTATTATTCTTCGTCTCCGAACCAACAAATGTTACGTGCAGCCATGATTAGTTCACCAGCACGCTCTTCTGTTAATCCTTCGATTCCTTCTAGATCATCGATACCCTGATCTGCTAGATCTTCAAGTGTCGCAACACCTTTAGCAGCCAGTTTGAATGCCATTTCACGTTCTAGACCTTCTAGACCTAATAGGTCTTCAGCAGGCTCTAGACCTTCAAAAGATTCTTCTTGAGCTAGAGCTAGAGTAGTCAGTGCTTCTTTCGCACGGTTACGTAGCTCTTCGATCAATTCTTCATTTAGACCGTCAACTTCTAGTAGTTCTGCAACTGGTACGTAAGCAACTTCTTCTAGAGTAGAGAAGCCTTCTTCAACAAGTAGTTGAGCAAAGTCTTCTTCGATATCTAGGTACTTCATGAAGTTTTCGATAGAAGCTTGAGATTCTTCAGCGTGTTTCTTCTGCAGATCAGCCACTGTCATTACGTTTAGTTCCCAACCAGTTAGTTGAGATGCTAGACGAACGTTTTGACCGTTACGGCCGATTGCTTGTGCTAGATTATCAGCTTCAACAGCGATGTCCATTGCGTGTGCATCTTCATCAACAATGATTGAAGCAACATCAGCTGGCGCCATTGCGTTGATTACGAATTGCGCTGGGTTATCATCCCAAAGCACGATATCGATACGCTCACCACCTAGCTCGCCAGATACCGCTTGTACACGTGCACCACGCATACCAACACACGCGCCAACTGGGTCGATACGTTTGTCGTTAGTTTTCACAGCGATTTTCGCACGAGAACCTGGATCGCGAGCAGCACCTTTAAGTTCGATGATCTCTTCTGCGATTTCTGGCACTTCTACGCGGAATAGCTCTTGAAGCATTTCCGGCTTAGAACGTGTTACGAATAGTTGGAAACCACGCGCTTCTGGAGCAACTTTGTACAGAAGACCACGTACACGGTCACCTGGACGGAAGTTTTCACGAGGAAGTTGGTCATCACGTAGGATTACCGCTTCTGCGTTGTTGCCTAGATCTAGTACGATTGTTTCGCGGTTAACTTTCTTAACTACGCCAGTAACTAGTTCACCTTCGTTGTCGATGAACTGCTCAACGATTTGTGCACGCTCAGCTTCACGTACTTTTTGTACGATAACTTGTTTTGCAGTTTGCGTAGTAATACGGTCAAACGTTACTGATTCAATCTCGTCTTCAACGTAGTCACCTAGTTGAACGGTTTCGTCATCGTATTGTGCTGCTTCTAGTGAGATCTCTTTCGTTGGGAACTCAACTTCTTCAACAACTAACCAACGACGGAAAGTTTCGAATTCACCAGTTTTGCGGTCGATAGCAACGCGCACGTCGATTTCGATTTCGCGCTTTTTCTTAGTAGAAGTAGCCAGAGCGATTTCTAGTGCTTCGAAAATACGCTCGCGAGGTACCGCTTTTTCGTTCGATACTGCCTCTGCTACCGCTAAAATTTCTTTACTCATTTTATTTAGCCTCTAAGCTTTTAAATTTTTAGGGACCTAAAATTTAGGGATCAGGTTAGCTTTGGAAATGTTGCTTAACGCAAACTGCTCTTCGTTACCTTCAACAGTAACAGAGACGGTTTCACCATCAATTGAGTGGATAACACCTTTCCACTTACGACGGTTACCTACAGCCATCTTCAAAACGATGCTCACTTCATGACCAATAAATTGCTCATAGTGGGCAGCTTTAAATAGTGGTCTTTCTAGACCTGGTGAAGAAACCTCAAGGTTATAAGCCACTGAAATAGGATCTTCTACATCGAGTACAGCGCTTACTTGATGGCTAACTTCTGCACAAGCGTCGACATTGATACCATTTTCGTGATCAATGTAGATACGCAGTGTTGAGTGCTCACCTGCACGAATAAATTCTAATCCAACCAACTCATAGCCAATCGCCTCTACCGGCGCTTCAAGCATTTCAGTAAGTTGTCTTTCTAAACCAGTCATTTGAACCACTCCAGAAACAAAAAAAGGGCATAGAGCCCAATTTAAATTCCAAGCAAGATCTAAATTTTCGTTACAAAAATTTAGATAATAAAAAACCCCGATAAGCCGGGGTTTTTTATTGCTGGACCCTGATGTGTTAAACATTAGCTGTTTAACTCGCAAAACGAAAGCAAAGCGTTCTGCGCAAACTTGACCTAATCCAGAGGATTGGTTGCGGGGGCCGGATTTGAACCGACGACCTTCGGGTTATGAGCCCGACGAGCTACCAAGCTGCTCCACCCCGCGTCCGACTTGATGAGCATTATACGCTCAATCAAAGGTTTTACAAGTTTGTAAATCAATGGTGCCGAGAGAGGGACTCGAACCCTCACACCTAAGGCACTAGCACCTCATGCTAGCGTGTCTACCAATTTCACCATCTCGGCAGCGTAATCGCTTATTGCGGAATTTCCTCGCCAACAGGGGCTGGAACATCACTCGCTACATCATCAGCAGTTTGTTCGATAACTTGACCTTGAGTCGGGTCAACCCACTGAGATTCAGTTTTATGAGTTGACATGTTACCTAGCACTAGGCTGATGACAAAAAATACTGTTGCAAAAATTGCAGTCATTCGGGTTAGGAAGTTACCTGAGCCGCTTGCGCCAAACACTGTGTTTGATGCGCCTGCACCGAATGAGGCTCCCATATCTGCGCCTTTACCTTGTTGAATCAACACGAGGCCGATTACACCAACCGCTGCCAACAGGTAAATCACAAGTAGAACTGAAAACATGTTGTCCACCTATGTTCCAAATTGTTAGGCCAGCGCCGCTCTAGTGATCTTCCAGAACAAGGCTAGCGACCTCCTTAATGAAGGCGGAGCAATACTAGCGAAAGCGACCGACACTGACAAGAGAAAATTGACAAAAAAGCGCAACTTGAGAATCAAACGGTTAAAAAAAGGGCAATATCGAACAATTCCCCTGAAAAACCAAGAGAGAGGCGAATCCCTCTCTCTTCGATGATCAGTTAAACGCTAGAAGCTTGCTTTCACTGCATCAGCGATTTTTAGCGCAGAAGATTGCACCAACTCCGCATCTTCGCCTTCTACCATCACGCGAATCAAAGGCTCAGTACCTGATTTACGTAATAGTACTCGACCTTTCTCGCCCAGGCTCGCTTCTACTTCAGTAACCGAATCTTTTACTGCTTGCGCTTCCAGTGGGTTTGAATCGCCACTAAAACGTACGTTTTCTAGCACTTGTGGGTAAAGCGTCATACCTTGTGAAAGTTCGTGCAATGATAGTTCACTGCCCACAATTGATGCTAAAACTTGCAGAGCTGCGACGATAGCGTCACCAGTGGTGACTTTATCCAGTAAGATAACATGGCCTGAGTTTTCAGCACCGATCTTCCAGCCTTTCTCTAGCAATTTTTCCATTACATAACGGTCACCGACAGCGGCACGCAAGAAAGGAATACCCAATTGTTTAAGACCGTTTTCCATGCCTAGGTTAGTCATCAATGTACCAACCACACCACCTTTTAGTTCACCACGACGCAATGCATCACGAGCAATGATGTAAGCAATTTGGTCACCGTCAACTTTATTACCTAAATGGTCAACCATGATGATACGGTCACCGTCACCATCAAATGCTAAACCTAGATGCGCTTGTTCTTCAACCACACGTTTTTGCAAAGCACGCACATCGGTCGCGCCAACTTCGTCATTGATATTGAGGCCGTTTGGTTCAACACCCATAGCGACAACATCGGCACCGAGTTCAGAGAATACTGATGGTGCGATATGGTAAGTTGCGCCGTGAGCACAATCCACAACGATCTTAAGACCGGCAAGGCTTAATTCTGAAGGGAAAGTACTTTTACAAAATTCAATGTAACGGCCCGCCGCATCATTTAGACGCGTAGCTTTACCTAAAAGCGCAGACTCAACACATTCGATATCTTTATCAAGCTCGGCTTCAATCGCTAACTCGACATCATCTGGCAACTTAGTACCTTCAGATGAGAAGAATTTAATGCCGTTATCATAGTAAGGGTTATGTGACGCAGAAATCACAATCCCCGCCTCTGCACGGAAGGTTTGCGTTAAGTAAGCCACTGCAGGTGTTGGCATTGGTCCGGTAAAGGTCGCTTTAAGCCCCGCGGCTGCAAGGCCAGCTTCCAACGCAGACTCAAGCATGTAACCAGAAATACGGGTATCTTTGCCGATAATGACTTTTTTAGTGCCTTGTTTTGCTAATACACGACCAGCAGCCCAGCCAAGCTTAAGTACGAAATCAGGAGTAATAGGGTACTGTCCAACTTTGCCACGAACTCCGTCGGTACCAAAATAACGTCTTTTGTCAGACATGAGGGTTCCTTTGTTTTTAATTATTGATTGTCTAAAGTGGCAGTGACCACTTTGACCGCATCAAGCGTTTGTTCAAAATCGTGAACGCGAATAATTTGCGCGCCTTTCATGGCCGCTATGGTAGCGCAACTGACACTTGCTGCAACACATTCTGCTGGCGTTTTATCCAACAACTTGAATAACATGGATTTTCGCGACATTCCTGCGAGTATTGGTAATCCAAATTGATGGAAGGCTTCAAGATTGGCCAGCATGTGATAATTATGCTCAAGTGTTTTGCCAAAACCAAATCCAGGATCAAGGATCAATTGATTTCGTTTGATACCGACAGCTTCACAAGCTGCAACTCGCTCATGTAAGAACTCCGCCACTTCTTGCATTAAATCCACGTAGTGCGGATTCGCTTGCATAGTTCTTGGCTGACCTTGCATGTGCATTAAGCAAATCGGCACACCGGCTTGTGCTGCGACCTCTAGAGCGCCAGGCTCTTGTAAGGCACGCACATCATTAATCAGGTCCGCTCCAGCTTCAATGGCTTGGCGCATCACCTCGGCCTTGCTGGTATCAATAGAGATCCAAACGTCATGCTTGGCTCGAATCGCCTTAATCACCGGAATCACGCGTGCGAGCTCTTCTTCTAGAGTCACATCTGGCGCACCTGGTCGAGTAGACTCACCACCAATATCGATAATTGAGACACCAGCGGCAATCATTTTTTCAGCTTGCTGCAATGCGTTATCTAACGAGTTAAATTTGCCCCCATCAGAAAAAGAGTCAGGAGTAACATTGAGAATCGCCATCACTTGCGGCGTTGAAAGGTCGAGAGATTTGTTGTTGGCTGTAATGTTCATTGTTTTGCTTGGGTATAAATACAAAAACCCCGAGTTACCTCGGGGTTTATCTTTAAAAACCTAATTATTCAGAGTCTTTTTTCTCTGTCGCTTCAGCTGAAGTGCTCTCTTGAGAGGTTGGTTGCTCTGCAGTTTGTTCTGGCTGCTGAGGTTTCTCTTGAGCTTCTTCTTTAACCTCTGGTTTAGCTTGAGGTTTGTCATCAGACTTGTTGCTTAAGCTGTCCGCCCAGCCAGCAGGCTCACGAACGTCTGCTTTACGCTCCATCAAGTCATCAATCTGACCAGCATCGATGGTTTCGTATTTCACTAGCGCATCTTTCATCGCGTGCATGATATCCATGTTATCTTCTAGGATTTTCTTCGCACGGTCATAGTTGCGATCGATAAGCTTGCGTACTTCGTCATCGATGAGTTTCGCAGTGTCATCAGAAACATGTTTAGTCTGGGTCACACTGCGGCCTAGGAACACTTCACCTTCATCTTCTGCATAAAGTAGTGGACCAAGTTTTTCAGAGAAGCCCCACTGAGTCACCATCTTACGGGCAATATCCGTTGCGCGCTCAATATCGTTTGATGCACCCGTTGATACTTTATCTTTGCCGTAAATGAGCTCTTCAGCTAGACGACCACCGTATAGACTCGAAATCATCGATTCTAGATGTTGACGAGACATACTTACGCGATCTTGCTCTGGCAGGTACATAGTCACACCCAACGCACGACCACGTGGAATGATAGACACTTTGTACACTGGATCGTGCTCAGGCACTAAGCGACCAACAATCGCGTGACCCGCTTCGTGGTATGCCGTCGACTCTTTAGTCTCTTCTGAAAGCACCATAGAACGACGCTCAGCACCCATCATGATCTTGTCTTTCGCCAGTTCAAACTCAACCATAGATACGTTGCGCTTGTTACCACGCGCAGCAAACAGTGCCGCTTCGTTTACTAGGTTAGCCAGATCGGCACCAGAGAAGCCTGGTGTACCACGTGCGATAAGAGAAGGCTCAACATCACCCGCTAGCGGTACTTTACGCATGTGAACTTTCAAGATCTGCTCACGACCACGTACATCCGGTAGACCAACCACCACTTGACGGTCAAAACGACCAGGACGAAGCAGTGCAGGGTCAAGAACGTCAGGACGGTTAGTTGCTGCGATAACGATAATACCTTCGTTACCTTCGAAACCATCCATCTCTACTAGCATTTGGTTCAGTGTTTGCTCACGTTCATCGTGGCCACCACCAACACCAGCGCCACGCTGACGACCTACCGCATCGATCTCATCGATAAAGATGATACAAGGTGCGGCTTTCTTCGCTTGTTCGAACATGTCACGTACACGAGATGCACCCACACCAACGAACATTTCTACGAAATCCGAACCTGAGATGGTAAAGAATGGTACTTTTGCTTCACCTGCAATCGCTTTCGCAAGTAGCGTTTTACCTGTACCTGGAGGACCAACCATCAAGACACCCGTTGGGATCTTACCGCCCAATTTCTGGAAGCGGCTAGGGTCGCGTAGGTAGTCTACCAGTTCTTTAACGTCTTCTTTTGCTTCGTCACAGCCAGCAACGTCAGCAAATGTCGTCTTGATCTGCTCTTCGCTCATCATACGAGCTTTGCTCTTACCGAAAGACATAGCGCCTTTACCGCCGCCGCCTTGCATTTGGCGCATGAAGAAAATCCATACACCAATCAGTAAGATCATTGGGAACCAAGAGATGAAAATAGTACCAAGTAGGCTTTGCTCTTCTGGAGGAGTGCCTTGTACTTTTACATTTTGATTAATTAGATCATCAAGAAGTTTCTGGTCGTAAACTGGCATGTAGGTAACATATTTAGCACCGCCGCCACGACGAACGAATGAAATCTCGCCGTCTTTAAAAGTTGCTTCCTGAATCTGGCCTTGGCCAACTTCCTGTACGAATGTAGTGTAATCAACCGCTCTGCCGTTGTTTTCACTTGGCCCAAAGCTCTGGAAAACCGACATCAACACTACGGCGATAACAAGCCACAGAATTAAATTTTTTGCCATGTCACTCAAGGTGTCAGCCTCGCGATAACTAATTGTAATTAAAGGTAGGGTACTACAGTTCTTAGACTGTAGCTATAGTGTTAACGACCGCTTAGATAAGCAAATAGTTAACCTTTGTAACCAGTGGCTACGATAAACACTTCGCGAGAACGCGCTCTTGAAGAGTCTGGTTTACGAACCTTAACGGTTCTGAACATATCACGAACTTCTTTCACGTATTGATCAAATCCTTCTCCCTGAAAGACTTTTACGACAAAACTACCATTTGTGGCTAGAACTTGTCGACACATATCCAACGCCAGTTCAACTAAATACATAGCGCGTGGCTGGTCGACCGAGTTGTTACCCGCAATATTTGGTGCCATGTCTGACATTACTACGTCAACCATTGCTGGTTGGATTCTTTCTAGAAGTGCTTCTAGTACTGCATCATCTCGGAAGTCGCCTTGTAGAAAGCTCACACCAGCAATTGGATCCATTGGAAGTAGGTCACATGCAATAATCTGACCCTCTTCTCCTACTATTTTAGCAGCATATTGAGACCAACCACCTGGTGCAGCGCCTAAATCGACGACCGTCATCCCAGATTTCAACAATTTATCTTTTTCTTGAATCTCTTCGATCTTGAAGTAAGCACGCGAACGATAGCCTTTTTTGCGCGCTTCGTTAGCGTATTTATCATCGAAGTGTTCTTTCAACCAACGGCCGGAACTGGCCGAATGTTTTTGTTTACTCATTTTACTCTCAACAAGGCACAAATATGGAGCTATTGTTGTAATAGGCTAAGCCTATTGCTCAATAAATTATAGTCTTTGCCATTAGATGGCGTTAAAATAGCTTTTTTCAACCCTTATTCTATAGAAAATTGGCCGCGTAATGAACCTAAGCACCAAACAAAAGCAGCACCTAAAAGGCCTAGCGCACAGCTTAAAACCTGTTGTGCTTCTGGGCGCAAACGGACTAACGGAAGCTGTTCTAGCGGAAATTGAAATCGCACTGGATCACCACGAGCTGATCAAAATTAAAATCGCATCTGAAGATCGCGAAACTAAAGTTTTGATTGTAGACGCTATCGTTCGTGAAACAGGCGCAGAAAAAGTACAAGTGATCGGTAAGACACTTATCCTTTTCCGTCAAACTGAAGAGCGCAAAATCGAACTACCTCGTAAGTAATAGTTTGATTGAGTCGCAATAAAAAAGGTCGCCTAGGCGACCTTTTTGCATTTTAGCACTTTGGCTAATTAGCATTAGATGTATTCAACGCGATCAATTTCGAAGTCGCGTTCGCCGCCTGGCGTAGAGATAACCACTTCGTCGCCTTCCATCTTACCGATTAGACCACGTGCAATTGGAGAGCTTACCGAAATTCGACCGCTCTTAATGTTTGCTTCGTCATCGCCTACGATTTGGTAAGTTTTTTCTTCTTCTGTATCACAATCAATCAGTGTTACTGTCGAACCGAAAATGATTTTACCTGTATTTTCCATCTTAGTTACATCGATAACTTGCGCAACAGATAGCTTGTATTCGATATCACGAATTTGAGCTTCACAGATGCCCTGCTCTTCACGAGCCGCGTGGTATTCAGCGTTCTCTTTCAGGTCACCCAGCTCACGCGCTTCAGCGATCGCTTCAGAAATTTGTGGACGAAGCTTTAATAGTCTTTCAAGTTCTAGGCGTAGCTGTTGCTCGCCTTTTACTGTCATTGGAACCTTTTCCATCATATACCTCTAAGCCAAAGCATGCTTTGGACAAAATAAAACTACCCAGTTCCAAGGAACTAGGTAGTCAGGACTCTCATCAATTTATTGTAGTGTAAACAAACTTGCCTGCTAAATCATCTTAATTCCATTTGTCTCGCTGCGGTTCTTACTTCCCGTCACATTTCCTCCCGATTTAGATGTAAATTTTAGCCTTTTGTTAACTCAAAAAGGCTAAAAAAAACAAAAAAATGCCGATTATTTACACAAGACAATAAAATAATTTAGTTCAATAAAAACATGTAATTAGACAATAATTAGGCAAAATAAAACACTGTTCACAATCCAAATTTATATCGTTTTACTAACCCAGTCGGGAACTTTGGCGGTACAACTTGACTCACGAAATGCCACGGCATCAAGCCATTGATTTATAGAATGTCAAACGTATGCGTGGCAATGAGCAGAGAAATTGAAGCTTAATGGACAATGCAGCTTCGTTTCGAAATAACACGATTTATAGACAATAAATTAGGATTTAAACGATGAACAAAACTCTGATTGCCCTAGCAGTAGCCGCTACTGCAATTGCTACTGGTGCTAACGCTGGTGAAATCTACAACCAAGACGGTACTAGCCTAGAAATGGGTGGTCGTGCTGAAGCACGTCTATCTCTAAAAGATGGCAAAGCTGAAGATGCCTCTCGCGTACGTCTAAACTTCCTAGGCAAAACTCAAATCACTGATGGTCTATACGGTGTTGGTTTCTACGAAGGTGAATTCACAACTGCTGACAATGGCGGTGCTACTGATAGCAACAGCGATAGCCTTACCAACCGTTACGCATACGCTGGTCTAGGTGGCGCATTTGGTGAAATCACTTACGGTAAAAACGACGGTGCACTAGGCGTTATCACTGACTTCACTGATATCATGGCTTACCACGGTAACTCTGCAGCAATGAAAATCAACGTTGCTGACCGTGCAGACAACATGCTTTCGTACAAAGGCCAATTTGCTGACCTAAGCGTTAAAGCAAGCTACCGTTTTGCTGACCGTACTGAACTAGATTCAAACGGCAACATCATCACTAACCCAGATATCGATGCTACATCTTACGGCGACAACGATGCTGACGGTTACTCTCTATCTACAATCTACGCTCTAGGTGATACTGGTCTTAAACTAGGTGCTGGTTACGCAAGCCAATACTCTGGTGCAGATGAGCAAAACGAATACATGCTAGCGGCATCTTACGCTATCAACGACCTATACTTCGCAACAACTTTCACTGATGGCCAAGTGCAAGAGAAAGATGGCGACTACCGTGGTTACGAATTCGCAGCAGCATACACTCTAGGTCAAACTGTATTTACATCGACTTACAACAACGCAGAAACTAACGACGAAACTTCTGCTGACAACATTGCAATCGATGCATCTTACTACTTCAAACCTAACTTCCGTGGTTACGTTTCATACAACTTCAACCTAATCAGCGAAGGTGACAAGTTCGGTACTGCGGGTGACTCAACTGCAACTGCAACTAAAGCAGACGCAGAAGACGAGCTAGCTCTAGGTCTACGTTACGACTTCTAATAGCTGACTATCTGTCACAAACATTAAACGCCTGCTCGCTAGCAGGCGTTTTTTTTATATACTCAAAGCACGACTCGACAAACTGGCTCATTATTTCAATTATGTTTTTTCCACGTTCCTTTCTACTTGTTGGTATGGCAAGTATGCTTTCTTTTAATTCTCACGCCTATGCGCCACTCGACTATCTTCCTCAGGGCAGTCGAGTGTCTATCGCTATCGAGCCATTGTCAGGAGATACCCCCTATTTAACCACCTCAAACCGCGACCAGTTTTTTCCCCCAGCAAGCACTCTTAAAATTGTGACGGCTTTAGCTACCAAGCTGGAATTAGGCGATGAGTTTCAATTCAAAACCGCCCTAGAAAGCAATGGCCGCGATCTCACTGTACGCTTTAGCGGAGATCCAACCTTAAGTCGTGAGGATCTCAAGCAACTGCTCACTGAGGCTAAGCAGCAAGGTATCACGCATATTCGCGGCGACATTTGGTTGGATAACAGTGCTTTTACCGGTTATGAACGAGCGATAGGCTGGCCTTGGGATATCATCGGTGTATGTTATAGCGCCCCATCTTCAGCGATTTCTCTTGACGAAAACTGCGTCAATGCGTCGATTTACACCAATAAAGATGGCTCAACACGAGTTTATGCACCAGAACACTTTCCTATCTATGTCAGCACCACAGCCAAAAGCGTTACTAAGCAGCAATTTGAAGACAGCCGCTGCGATTTAGAGCTACAAGTTTCACCCGATAACCATTATCAGTTGCAAGGTTGTTTAGTTGAACGTAGCAAACCACTGCCACTTAAGTTTGCGGTGCAAGATCCGGCACTCTACACCCAGCGCACAATGAACAGTCTCTTAAACCAAGTTGGCATCAAACTTTCCGGCAATATTCGTATTGGTCAGCCATCAAGCGATAGCTTTAAGCCAATCGCTGCACATTATTCAGATAAACTGCCTGAGTTGCTTAAAGTGATGTTACGTAAGTCAGATAACCTAATTGCCGACAACCTGACTAAAGCGTTAGGTGCGAAATATTTTGCTCAAGCGGGCAGCTATAACAATGGTACTGAAGCAATAAAACAGGTGATTTTGCAAAAAACGGGCATCAACCTTGAACGAAATAAGATCACCGATGGCTCAGGGTTATCACGTAACAATCGCTTTACCAGTGAAGATATGGCTGCAGTTCTACGTTATATCTGGAAAAATGACCCGCAGTTGGATTTAGTGAAATTGATGCCAACCTCTGGTAAGAGTGGCACATTAAAATATCGCTCAAGTATGCGAAATGCCCCAATCCAAGGCCAGCTAATCGCGAAAAGCGGTTCGGTTTACGGCAGTTATAATATGGCGGGATTTGGCCTAGATAAGTCAGGTAAGCCCAGCACACTATTCATCCAGTTCATTGCGGATTACCTGCCAAACAATAAAGGCGATGATAAACCTACCATCGCCCCTATCACGCAGTTTGAACAACTGTTCTATCAAGATGTGCTGAAATACAGTCAGTTTAGTCCTAAGAAGTAGTTCACAACACTGAAGTAGATCCACATCCCCGAGATATCAACAATCGATGCTAATACTGGGCTCACAAGCACTGCGGGGTCCAGTTTGCACACTCGGGCTAAGATAGGTAATACGCCACCTAAAGTGGTGGATAGTGTCACCTGAACAAACAAAGCGACAGCAATAGCTAACGCGACCGTTTGTAACTCAAACCCACCAGCACTGCCAGGTTCACTGAATAGCATCACTCTCGCGACAATTACTAGAGCAATCGCCAACGCTAAACAAATTGCCACTCGGCTCTCTTTCCACAGCACTGACAACCACTGACGTTTACGCAGCTCACCGGTGGCTAGAGCACGTATCACCAAGGTCGCAGCTTGTGTACCGGTATTACCACCTGCGGCAGCAATCACTGGCATATAAACCGCCAGCAACACTAATTGGCTTAAAGTATCTTCATACTGAGCAATAATCAGACCCGATAGAATCCCCATTAAAGCTAAGCCAACAATCCAACCAATACGTTGCTTCACATGCTCGATAACTGGCGTCGCGAGATAACTTTGACTTGGCATTACCTCGGAATATATTAATCCCAATTGGTGAGCATAATGACGAGCCAACTTATCTTGACCGTTCAGTTCTAATTGCGAAATCAATTGCTGAACATAACCCAAAGAGCAGTGCTGCAAGATGGCCACCGCCTCTTCAAGGGGCATAACCGTTAACAGATGAACTTGCTGAGTTTGTTCGTATTTTAAAAAGGCATTCCGTGCCGCGCCAATCTCCTCAACTGAGAAGTTTGGTGTGTTTTCCATGTAGATGTTATTCATTACCGTCATGGGCGAATCTCCCGATTAGCTTAAGGTAACGACCATCAAATATATCTATTTAAAGCAATAATTTAGGTTTAATGCCAATCAATTATGGCTGCAAAAATGCGTACAGCACAGCCCTCGCAGCATGGCGATAGATATATTGGAATCTAGAAAAGAGAGGAGAAAAATCAAAGAGGGATCAAAAAGAAGCTCTACCCGTTGGGTAGAAACGTGGAAACGCCAATACCGAAGCGGGTTATTTTTCTCCCCTCATACTAGGGGGATGGTCGGTATTGTTCATAAAAGTCTCCGAAATCGTTGCGCTATTCGCAACGGGCGCATGATAACAAAAGTATGCTGAAATAACAGACATAATTACCGCTATACCCAAATAACTTGGAGATGTGGGTAGGCGACAAAAGAACAAAGCCTCTGAGCATAGATGTACTATGTGATGAGGTTTGTGAGTGCCAGTCAACACCGCTACAGTTTCAAGTTAGACGGGTATAACTGGCATAAAAAAAGCGCCGATAACGGCGCCCTATCTATAGCAGTTCAACTATCATTATTTGATAGTGATACGTGCGAATTTACGTTTACCAACTTGGAATACGTAAGTGCCTGCTGCTGGAGCAAATTTAGCATCAGCAACCTTTTCACCATCCATCTTCGCCGCGCCTTGCTTAACCATACGCATTGCGTCAGACGTCGAAGCACATAGACCTGCTTCTTTCAGTAGGTTAGCCACTGGCGTCTCTGCTGCAAACTCAAACTCTGGCATATCATCAGGGATCTGGTTTTTAGCAAAACGGTTGATAAACTCTTGCTCTGCTGCATCTGCATCCGCTTCAGTATGGAAACGTGCGATGATCTCTTTCGCAAGTAGGATCTTGATGTCGCGAGGGTTCTTACCTTCCACCACGTCTGCTTTAAACTGTTCAATCTCACCTAGTGGACGGAAAGATAGCAGTTCGTAGTAGCTCCACATTAGATCGTCAGAGATAGACATGATCTTACCAAACATCTCGCTTGGCGCTTCGCTAATACCAATGTAGTTGTTCGCTGACTTAGACATCTTCTTCTCGCCGTCTAGACCAACTAGAAGAGGCATCATTAATACAGCTTGTGGCTTTTGACCGTTTGCTTTTTGCAGTTCGCGACCCATTAGTAGGTTGAACTTCTGGTCAGTACCACCAAGTTCGACGTCAGTTTCCATTGCAACTGAGTCATAACCTTGAAGCAGCGGATACATAAACTCATGAATTGCAATTGGCTGACCGCCTGCATAACGCTTTTTAAAGTCGTCACGCTCTAACATACGCGCCACTGTTTGGTTTGATGCTAAACGGATCATACCCTCAGCGCCTAACTCAGATAACCACTCAGAGTTAAATGAAATAGTCGTTTTAGCAGGATCTAGAATTTTAAAAACCTGCTCTTTATAGGTTTCTGCGTTTTGCAATACTTGCTCACGGCTTAGCGGTGGACGCGTGGTATTTTTACCAGACGGGTCACCAACCATTGCAGTAAAGTCACCAATAAGGAAAGTAACTTCGTGTCCAAGTTCTTGGAACGTGCGCAGTTTGTTAAAAATCACTGTGTGACCTAGATGGATATCAGGTGCTGTTGGATCGGCACCTAGCTTAATGCGTAGAGGACGACCCTCTTTAAGCTTTGCAATCAGTTCATCTTCAGGGATCAGTTCTTCTACACCGCGCTTAATCTCGGCCAGTGCTGCTTCAATACTCGCCATTCTTGTTCACTCCCACAGATTTGGCAAAAATTTGATAATTTTACATCTTACTTGAATAGCGATGCTTTTTGAAACCAGTTAGACTAGTCAGCTAGATTTTTTTGTCGAATTTTTAATACGGACATACGATGTTGTCGCTTTTTGCTCGATTACCAAGGATTCATCGAGCGTTGATTATCCTATTTATCATTCTTATCGGTTGTGCTTTGGCACTACCCGAGCCCCAATCTTTGCGTGAAGAAAAAAGTCTCTACCAAGTTGGTCAGATATACCCTTTAGAAATTAATCCCGCCAATCTTATCAGCGAAAAAAATGCTTCCCCTCTTGCGCAGCTGCGTTGGGAAAAGTTCAGCGTCGGTTCTGGTGAGAGCGCAGCGATTGTATTTGAACGTGCGGGTCTTTCTTCTCGTCTACTTTATAACCTGACCAATTCTGGTAAAGAAATCAAAGATCAGTTAACCAAACTGCGTCCTGGAGACGTGTTGCAATTTGGTTTCGATGTAGACGATGAGTTGGTGCAGATTAAACGACCAATGAATTCGTACGAATCTTATGTGATCACCAAACAAAATAATGGTTATCAAGGCAGTATTGAGTCCAAGGAAGTCAACTACCAATACAATTATGCAGAAGCATCCATTAGCTCAAACTTTTGGAATGCAGCAATTACCGCAGGCTTAAATGCCAACCAAATAATGGAACTTGCCGGCATCTTTGGCTGGGATATCGACTTTGCACTCGATATCCGCTCTGGTGATAGCTTTAAAATTCTCTATCAAGAAAAAATCGTTGAAGGTGAAGTGGTCGATCGCGGCCAGATCATTGCTGCGGTATTTACTAACCAAGGCGATACCTTTAAAGCGATTCTAGATGACGCAACAGGTAACTACTATGACGAAAATGGTCGCGCAATGAAGAAAGCCTTCTTACGCTCGCCGTTGGATTTTCGTCGCGTCACTTCTAACTTCAACCCAACTCGACGCCACCCAGTTACGGGCAAAGTACGTGCACACCGCGGTACGGATTATGCGGCACCCGTTGGCACACCAATTTGGGCGGCGGGTGATGGTATCGTCCAAAAATCGAGCTATAACCAGTTCAATGGTAACTATGTCTTCATTAAACATAGCAATACCTACATTACTAAGTACCTCCACCTGCAACGTCGCATGGTTAAAACCGGCCAGCGGGTAAAACAAGGCCAAACCATTGGTACTTTAGGCGGAACAGGACGAGTAACTGGCCCTCACCTGCACTATGAGTTCTTAGTGAATGGTGTGCATAAGAATGCTCGAACGGTGAAACTGCCTCAATCCAAATCTCTAACCGGAAAAGCGAAGCAGACCTTTATGGCTAACGCGAATATTCGCTTAGAGAAACTGGATCGCTACCGTGAGCTTTTAGCTTACAACGTAGAAAATGACCCGTCCTGATATGGGTTGACACTTTTTAGTTAAAACGCTCGGTGTACTTCATCGGGCGTTTTGTATTTTAGCGCTGTATGAGGCCTCATCTGATTATAGATTTCTACTGACTCAGCGACCATTTTTCTT
>NZ_JADILO010000043.1 GCF_015278125.1 Vibrio fluminensis | reverse complement strand
TGAATTGACTGTGCTGATACCGAAGTATCAATTGGTCACTCAGTTCATTGAAATCGAATTTGAAACCCCTCTTTATAAGAGAGAATTTCTAATTGGATTATCATCAACGAGTGCCCACACAGATTGATAGGTTTATATTGTTAAAGAGCTTTGCCTTAAGAGTTTCTCTCAAAGCGGAGGTGAATTCTAGCGAGATAATTGAAAGAGTCAAACACTTTTTTCAATTTATTTTCTCAGAAGCTTTTACCTCTCTGACTATCGCTGAAGCCTTGCGGCGTCTGCCCTGTCAGTGGATGCGCATTATAGGCAGTTAGATTTTTTGCGCAAGTGCAATTTGCATTTTTTTCCATAAAAACTGCTTAACTGCGCACGTATTAATCAACCCAAGATTTACACCCAAATTACCCTCAAGTTACACACTGGTTGCACACAAAAGCATGTGTATAACTAATCATCAGCGTCAAAGAAATAGGAAATTCTTGCTCTAGGGTTAAGGTACTCTCTTACTTTATCTGGCAGCTTATTAGGTAAAATCGCATTCACTATCTTTATGTCTTTTTCTGCCAAGTCGATGATCGGCGCTTGTGTCCGTGGAACAGAGGGGTCATACATCATTACATTAGGCGTAAGCAGACTCGATGAGTTCACCGAAATCACCATACCGACCATATTATTCGATAACTGCACGACCGTGCCTGGAGGGTAGACCCCCATAAACTTAATTAAGATGCCGAGATTTTCATTGTTATAAAGGAGCTTGCAGTTCTTATATAGATAAGAAAGCGCAATATAGGGGATCTTCTGTTTCGTAGCGATTGGGTTGTGACATAGATTATCGTACGCATTGGCGACAGAGATTATCTGAGTAAACTCATCGATCTCATTACCTTTTAGGCCTAACGGATACCCCGAACCATCAATGAGTTCATGATGATCCGCGATCACTCTCAAAGCACTCACCGGAAAGCTCTCAATATTCTTTGCGATATCTACACCGTATTTAGTGTGTAGTTTTAAGTAATTTTGCTCAGGTTCGTTTAGAGGGGTTGTTTTGCGTAAAATTGCTGTGGGTATTTTTACTTTCCCCATGTCGTGAAACATAGCGGCAAACGTAAGTTGTTTAATTTTGTCAGCATCAAACTTTTTCGCTTTGCCGATCAACATCGAGACTACGGCTACATTCAATGAGTGAAAATAAATATCTTCAAACTCACTTTTGCCATTCATCATATGTAATGTGACATCTTCATTCGCAAGTAATCGATCAACGATGTCTTCTACTAATAAAGAGGCTTCATCAACCGCGTGTTCTGGACGATTACGAATCTTAGTCATCACCGCTCGCATACGCGCTAGCGATCGCTCAAATTCCTTTTCACACTCAATAACCCTTCGGCGATAGGCGCTCATACGTTCAATACGTTGCTGTTTTTCTTCCCACAACTGCTTAGCGCGCTTGTCCATTACTTCATTCAAGTTAGCGTCTGTCATCTCAACGCTGTCGTTGCTTGCTAAAGGCGATGTGTCACTTTGCTGTATGTTTACGTAGACATACTTAAGCCCCAAGTGACGGATAATTCGTACCTGCTCGTGGTTTTTAATTTTGAAGCTATTAAATAAGAATGGATGATCGTTCCATTTCACCGGCAACCGCACATGCAACCCCGGCTGAATACGATCAACTGTTACCTTGATATTTGCCACGTTTGTAGAACCTAATAACCCGAAACGCGAGATATTCTAGGTTAAAGACTCTACAACTTCATCTCTATCTCTTATAAATTAGACGCTTATAAGGATTAAAACATGAATCAGTGATTACAATGCAACATCCAACGGACACCAAATTGATCTTCGACTTTGCCGAATCGTGCCCCCCAGAATGTATCTTCCAGCGGCATCATAATATGTCCACCATGCGAAAGCTTATCGAACAGACGTGCTTGATCATCAAGATTATCGATAACTAACGACAACGCCACATTGTTACCTGAGACTTCATTGACAATCATTCCATCGGAAAGCATTAGCTTAAGACCAAACGCTTCGATTTCAGAATGCATGATCCAATCAGGGTTAGCACCTTCAATGGATTGAGGTGCATCGCGGAAGTATTGCTTAGTCAATACAACCCCTTCAAAAGTACGTGAGTAGAACTCAAGTGCTTCTTCACACTGCCCTGCAAAAAAAAGATATGGAGTTAGTTGATACATAGCCACCCTCAAAGATATTGTTTTTCTTAAGAATAGCTAAGTATTTTCAGATGTAATTAGGACTTTAGTCCTAAGCTAAATATCGGTCCGCCTTGCCAAGTACTAATTGAGGCGTAAATTCATGATTCTTTTGTGTCGCCTTACCAGCGATCAGATCCATTAATACTTGGACAGCAGATTGTGCCATATCATGAATAGGGAAACAGACTGACGTCACCGCTGGATAAAGCTCTTTGCAACGTTCTACGCTATCAAAACTGACAATAGAAATATCTTCAGGTACCCGTAAGCCATGCTCATGTAAATACTGCATTGCTCCAACCGTCATCTCCTCACTACAAGAGAAAATCGCGGTCAGTTCTGGATGACGCCCTAGCAATTTCTCTGTCGCTTCATAACCACTGCGCGAACCATAGTTACCTTCTTCACACCAAGATTCCAGCACTGTCACCCCGGCTTCCTGCATAGTATCAAGGTAACCTTGCTTGCGTTGTAAACTATTCTCACGACATGTCGGCCCAGAGATACATCCAATTAACTTATGATTTTGCTTAAGTAAGTGCTCTACCGCTAACGTACTCGCAGTGTGGTGATTAAAACGAATACAGCGCTCTTCTAATGAAGGCACCACACGATCCAGTAAAACAAATGGCGGATGCTGCGTCGCAAGCTCAACTAAATCCTCATCACTTAAGTGACGACTATGTAGGATATAACCATCGCAACGAAGATCATGAAAACGTTCAACTGCATGTTGCTCCCCTTCCTTAGAATGATGCCCTTGTGCGGTAATCAAAAACTTCGCGTGGAGATCGAGTTCGTTTTGTACTTGCTCCATCATGGCACCGAAAAAACCACCGGTATAATAAGTGACAAGTAACCCCATCATATTACTTGAGGAAGTCGCAAGCGATCGTGCGATAGCACTGGGACGATAATTGAGTTCAGCCATTGCTTGCTCAACTTTCTTTCTCGTTTCCTCTTTAAACTTCCCTTCACCATTAATGATTCTTGATACCGTAGAACGATTCACACCCGCAAGTGCTGCGACATCTTTTATCCTTGCCATATAACCTTCATTAATGTTGAGTAGAAATAGAAAAAAACTGCCAGAATCCAAACGTTAGGGGGAAATGAAACTGACAGTTTATGATACACAGGGATAAAGCTACAAATAAGCCAATACGGAATAATCCGTGACTTGGATATCACGCTCTCTCAAAAAGGAGATAAATTCTTCCGAAGTTAATGTCTCTAACTCTTGCTCTCTTTGAGCTAAATAGCTGCTCATTGACCTTAGTTGAGCGTCGACTATCGCTGGATGACACATGACTTCTAACACTTCACACTCTTGCTCATAATCCAACATTAATTGCTTAGCATCCGCTACCGAAATTTTGTTGTCATAGAACTGCTCGCTAAAAAGGTAGCGACTACTTACCCCTTGACGATCAACCAATCCAACACCTCGTACTGGGACTCCGTATTGCTGAGCAACCCGAGTTACTACTGGTGCAATTTGAGGATGGGTATGAGCATGATGATGACCATCGATATGGCTTAGCTCTAACCCTAGCGCTAAGTAATGCTCTACTTGCGCTACGACTTCTTGATAGACTTCTTCTGAATCAAAGTCCTGTTTTTGCCAGAATCCCGGAATAGCGGGGAAAAGACCGCGCTCATCAACCAGTGATTTATGATTGGTCAGTGGTTTACCTGCCGTAAAGCGCAGGTGTAAGCCCACTTTCAGGTCGGGCATGCTCGCAGCCAACTTTACCGCATGCGCCTCCCCAGGCATATCAACCATAAACGTTGTTGAACGTACAACGCCTTGACGAAAGGCAGCGGCAATTCCGTTGTTCACCCCTTCCGTTAAACCAAAGTCGTCTGCATTAAAAATTACTTTCATCTTTTCCCCAGCTAAGTTCCGATTTAACCGACGGTTTTAAAGCGTGGTTAGTTTGAATTGAGGCAAGTACTCGGCATTCTCGCGTAAGATATCATTTAAGATAGCTTTCGCGCGTTTAATGTCCGGCACCAACGGGTTATTGGCTAGCGCCATAAGCGCCTTGTCATAATCACCAAACACTGCCGCCTCAATGGCTAATTGCTCGTAGGCTTTTACTTGATGAAGTAAACCAAGCACATTGGCAGACAGCTGACCGACCGCTACTGGCTTAGCACCCCAGTTACCGACGACCGCGCTACACTCAATCACCGCATCATCCGGTAAGGTGTTGATCGCACCATTGTTTGGTACATTCACCACGTGAATACCATTGCGGTTGTTGTAAATTGCATCGACCAAATTCAGCGACGCATCCGAATAGTAGGCGCCACCACGTTCTTCAAGCTCTTTCGGTTTCACATCAAGATTAACGTCTTTGTAGAGCTTAAATAGCGACTCTTCCGTCATCATAACTTGTTCAGCTCGCGTCCCTTTCTCCGCCGCACTCTCCTTCTCTTCCGCCAACATGGCATCCGTTTGATAGAAATAGCGGTGGTAAGGACAAGGGATCGCACCTAATGCTTTAAGGAAGTTTGGATCCCACGGCTCCTCAAAGATGTTCTTCATACTGAAGTTGGCGCCATCACCTACCTTTTCAATCACGGTTTCCGTAATATCTTCGCCATGTAGCCATGCTTTGTGAACCCATACTAAGTGGTTAAGTCCTGCAAATTCGAGCTGCAGCTCATCCGGCTCACATGCCATCATTTCTGCCACCATCATTCGCATTGAAACTGGCACATTACACAAGCCGATACTTTTTACCTTGGTGTGCTTATTCACTGCTTCTGATACTAGACCAGCAGGGTTAGTAAAATTCAGCATCCAAGCATTTGGGGCGAGCTCTTCGATATCTTTACAGATGTCGAGAATAACAGGGATAGTACGTAGCGCTTTTGCAAAACCACCAGGTCCCGTTGTTTCCTGACCAATCACATCATATTTAAGTGGGATACGTTCATCGCTCGCGCGAGCTCTTAAACCACCAACACGAAACTGCGTCATTACAAAGTCAGCGTCTTTGATTGCCTCGCGGCGATCTATACTGGCTTTTATTTCTATATCAGCACCGACTTTATTAACCATACGCGTTGCCAGCGCATGAATTGTTTCAAGTTTGTCTTTACCTGCATCGATATCCACCAAATGAATCTCGCTCACCGGTAAAAACGCACGGCGCTTAATTACACCTTCAATAAGCTCAGGTGTGTAGCTACTGCCACCGCCAATAATGGCGAGTTTAAGTGCACCTCTTGCCATATTACCACTCCACTATCCAACAGACTTCTGATGTAAAGCGACGATTTCCGTCGCCATTTCATGAGCAAGAATGGTTGTCATCAGATGGTCTTGTGCGTGTACCATCACCAAAGTCATTGGCACTTTGCCTTGACCCTCGTCAGCCTCTATTAGCTGCGTTTGCATCAAGTGCGCCTTGTTCAAGCACTCTTTACCGAGTGCTAATTTATCTTGTGCTTGGTTAAAATCATCTTGGCGAGCTAACTTAAGCGCTTCAAAGCAAAGGCTTCGTGCTTCGCCAGCATTACAGATGATTTCCATCACAACCATTTCTTGGTCCATGTTCCCTCCCGAAAAATAAAATACTTAAAAAATTAAATTATGCGGTCACGCCTTGACCTGAAGCTTGTTGTTCTGCTGACTTGTCTTCCGTTGGCGTCTCTTCTGCAAGCACCTGCTTCTCAAACATTTTGAAGAATGGTAGGTATAAGAAGATATCGAGAATCATCAAGGCAATAACTAGAAGTACTGGCGCAAAAGTCCAACCACTACCCCACGACGCACCGATAATGGCTGGCGTTGTCCATGGTGTCGTTGCAACACCCATCCCAACCAAACCAGCATGAACCGCAAAGTAAGCAATCGTCGCGTTTATCACAGGGACAAGTAAGAACGGTAAGAATAGCGTTGGGTTTAATACAAGAGGCGTACCGAAGATGACTGGTTCGTTAATTTGGAAGAAGCCAGGCACCACACTCATGCGGCCAATACTTTTAAGGTGAGCAGAGCGGCTGAATGCCATTAGCAATACCAATGCAAACGTTGCACCTGAGCCACCTAGGAAGATATAGAAATCCCAGAATGGTTGAGTAAAGATATTCGGAATAGGTTCACCAGCGATGAAGGCTTCGGTGTTGGCACCAATATTGGTTAGGAAAATAGGTGAGAGTAGACCAACAACAATCGCTGCACCGTGAATACCTGCAAACCATAATAGTTGGCATAACAAAAGTGCACCAATGATCGCAGGTAAAGAGTTAGATGCGCTAACTAGTGGCTTAAACGCTTCTAAAATAAGATCAGGTATCAGCATACCAAATTCCGCTTGAACAAAGATGCTCAATGGGTAGAGGGTAACAAATACAGCCAATACAGGAATCATCACTTCAAATGAACGTGCAATTGCTGGTGGTACTTGCTCTGGCATACGAATGGTAACGTTGTATTTCTTCAGCAAACGATACAGCTCAACAGCAAAAAATGCGGATAGCACACCAGTAAATACACCAGTTCCACCCATGTGTTGAGTTGGTAAACCTCCATCTTTTAATGGTGAGGCAACCAATAAATAAGACATCAATGCCAAAGCGGCACTGGTGATACCATCCATCTTATGCGCTTTTGCCAAACTATATGCGACACCTAAAGTGATGAATATCGTCATAATGCCCATCGACATATTGAACGGCATCATAATGGTATCAAAATGTGTTGTCGCAAAATCCAGCCATGCTCGACCAAAGGCGTTTTGAGTATCTGGATCAAATGGTGGAAAAGCAAAAATCAAAATAAAACTACCGACAATAATGAACGGTATCGAGACAATAAACCCATCTCGCATTGCTCTTACATGCGGCTGATTACCCACCTTTACGGCAAGAGGTGCTATATATTTTTCTACAAACCCTAGTATAGAATCATAAAGACTCATAGTGTCCATCCTTATTTTTGGCACAAAAAGTCCCTACACCATAAATATAAAAAATATGGCGCAATTACTTTTGTGTTTAATTTTTTAGTTTTTAGTTATTTGAAATATTTAATCGATCAGAGCCAACGCCTGATCAAGTACAGCATCACCTTTCATCATTCCGTAATCTTGCGGAGAAATCGCTGCAATATTTTTTCCATGCTCATCCGCAACTTTCTTCAACTCATCAAGTTGAAAACGCACTTGAGGCCCAAGCAAACAGACATCATATTCGGTAATTGCTTCGTTGAAAGCGTTGACTGCTAGAGCTTCAATATGGCATTCAAGCCCTCTATTTGCCGCCGCTTGCTCCATTTTTTTTACTAACATGCTTGTAGACATACCCGCACTACAACATAACAAAATCTTCTTCATCGCCCAGCTCCATTATTGGTTAATTATCAACCTAACAAACTGTAGCAAAAATGAACCACGCACAAAAGCGCAACCGGTTGCGTTAAGCGTGAACAAAATCCCATTTTGAAACATTGAATGCTATTTATGAAACAAAAAGGATTTATTTATCAATAAACAGATATAACCATCATTTGCTAATGATTACGTTGTTATTAAAAATAACTTGGATATTTAATACTTTTAAAAAATATCTGAACGCTATTGAAATAAATAGTTAAAGCACTAATTAATAGTGCTTTAAATAAAGATATTGGTTATCTTGTGGCGTCTAAGGTAAACGTATAGTGTTCTTGATTATAATAGATATCGGAAGCTTCGAAAGCTTGTCCCGTTTCTAGGCGCGCAATACTGTGAGCACACAATACGGGCTCATCTCGTTTTAGCCCCAGTAATGTGCGGACTTCTTCTGATGGTAACTCGGCACGAATTCGTTTTTGGCTGCCGCCTACCTTTTGCCCTTTCTCAGCAAGATAGCTGTACTTTGAACTATTGAGGTGGTGCGCCTCTAAATCGGCAAACATCGGCTCGGCGAGCATGTAAGAAGATTCAAATACAAAAGGGATCTCTCCAACCAAGCGTAAGCGTTTCATATACCAAACCAAACTACCGGGCTCTAGACCTAATTCTTGAATGATATGAGTCGGCGCTTCAACCTTCTCAAGGTGCAGAAGCTTATTGCTAATGGGAGAGTTAAGCGAAGTTGCAACTTCACTTGAAGTTAAGTGTTGATCAAGTGGCAAAGCCATCTTTAGCTCTTGTGTTGGCTGACAAATAAATGTGCCGCGGCCACGCTGCCTTTCAACCACGCCTTGACGGACTAAATAGTCAACCGCTTTGCGCGCTGTCATTCGCGAAACTTGATATTGCTCAGCGAGCAAGGTTTCCGAAGGAATTGAATCCCCTGGATGCAAAATTCCTTGTTCAATCTGCTGAGTGAGAATGCGCTCGATTTGTAGATAGATAGGAACATGAGATTCTTTGTCTATCATGCGTTACCCCTTGTTTGAAGACGGCTTATCCTATCTTGCAGCACTTGAATACACAACTATACAACCCTTATTAATGAGAATGTTAATTAAAACCAAATCATTTCGTGATTAAAACCACATGTAAATGGTTAGTGATTAATCTCACACAAAAAGTATAGTTGTATAGACAACTATACTTAAACATCATTTAATCCCTCCATAACAAAAATGATGATATGGAGATATCACTCGATGAAACACTTAGGTTCTAAGCTACAAGACCTAGGAAAAGCGTTGATGATGCCGATTTCGGTTATCGCCGCCGCGGGTATTTTCCTTGGTTTAGCCGCCGCCCTACAAAACCCAAATATCACTGGACAATCATTCAACCAACTTGAAGCTGTTCAGTTGGTGCTTGGGTTTATTCGCAAGGTTGCCGGATCTCTATTTGGTAACCTACCACTCTTCTTTGCTGTGGCCGCTGCTATCGGTTTAGCAAAACAAGAGAAACCAACTGCTGCATTTGCGGCAATTATTGGTTTTATCTCAATGCACGTAGGGGTGAACTACTCCCTACTCGCTCAGGGATTAACACCAGAAACTACATCGGTTGCTTACCTTGTCTCACAAGGCATGGATAAGACAGCTGCGATGATGTTTGCCGCTGAATTTGGTAACACGCTAGGTATTTTTTCTTACCACATGAGCGTACTAGGCGGTGTAATTGCCGGTCTAGTGACTGTTGCGCTACACAACCGTTTTTACACCATTGTGCTACCCACTGCGATTAACTTCTTCGGTGGTCGCCGCTTTGTACCGATCATTACCGTCGTTGTTCTACCGCTTATTGGTGTTGCAATGTCGCTGATTTGGCCAACCATTGGCGCGGCTATCGCAAAAATTGGTGAGTTCATTGGTCAAGCAGGCAGTTTTGGTACTTTCCTATTTGCCTTCGCTGAGCGTCTACTGATCCCAACAGGTTTACACCACATTCTAAATGAAACGGTACGCTTTACGCCTATCGGTGGTATTGCCAACGTAGACGGCGAAAGTGTAGTCGGCGCCCTAAGCATCTTTAACTATGCCCTAACTCACCCTGGCAGCATCGACAACGAAATTGTTAAAGAAGCCACTCGCTTCCTAGCTCAAGGTAAGATCCCTGTGATGATGTTTGCTCTTCCAGGTGCAGCTCTTGCTATGTATCACTGCGCTCGCGATGAGCATAAGACTCGCGTAAAGGCGTTGGTGATTGCGGGTGCTCTCGCTTCCTTCACAACGGGCATTACCGAGCCATTAGAGTTCAGCTTTATCTTTGTCAGCCCGCTGCTGTTTATTTTCCACGCCATTATGACAGGTCTATCTTTCGCCCTAATGAATATCTTTGGCGTAATGATTGGTAACGTTCAAGGTGGTGTGATTGACCTATTTGTATTCGGTGTACTGGGTGGCGCAGAAACTCAATGGTGGTTTGCAGTACTCGTTGGCGCTTGCTACTTCCCTATTTACTACTTCGTTTTCCGTATGGTGATCAATCGCTTCAATGTGGCAACACCGGGTCGTGAAAAAGAAGATACAGCAACTGAAGTCGTCGGTAATGCATCAGAGCAGGCAACGCGAATCATCGAGGGTTTAGGTGGTTCAAGCAACATCCAGCTGGTTGATAACTGCTTCACTCGTCTACGCGTAAAAGTGAACGATATCAGCAAAGTTAAAGACGAATTTCTTAAAACAACTGGCGCCTCAGGCGTTAAGCGAGCAAGCGATGTAGATGTACAAGTTATCTACGGTCCGCAAGTAGAAAGCATCGCTAACGATGTGAAAAAAGCGCTCGCAATCTAATCCATTTTAATTATCGCCCCTGCGTGATAGGGGCAATTTCCCAGATTTAATTTAAGGTAGAAGTAAGATGAAAAAAGCATTCAATATTGTCCTTGTCGGTGGCGGTTCAACTTGGACTCCTGGTCTATTAAAAGCACTATGTAAGCGTAAAGATACCTTCCCATTAAACCGTTTAGTGATGTTTGATGTGAACTCTGAGCGCCAAGAAACTATCGGTGAATACGCTAAGCTACTTTTCTCTGAAGATTACCCAGAACTGGATTTTGAATACACGACTGATGTAAACGTCGCGTACAAAGATGTCGACTTCGTACTTTGCCAAATGCGTACTGGCGGCTACGAAATGCGTGAAAAAGACGAAAAGATCCCACTATCTTTAGGCATTATCGGCCAAGAAACTTGTGGTCCTGGTGGTTTTGCTTACGGTATGCGCTCTATTGGCGATATGATCCAGATGGTTGAAGATGTGCGTGAACGCTCACCTCAAGCTTGGATCTTAAACTACACCAACCCTGCAGCTATCGTAGCTGACGCATTGAAAAAGCGCTTCCCACAAGATGATCGCATTCTCAACATCTGTGACCAACCAGTGAACTTACTTCGCTCTTACGGTCGCCTGCTTAACGTGGACCCAAATGAGTTTGATCCTGTGTACTTCGGGCTAAACCACTTTGGTTGGTTCACGCATCTATACAACCAACAAGGTGAAGATCTTGCGCCAAAACTGAAAGCCTACATCGCAGAGAATGGTTTTATTCCTGTGGATGCAGAACAGCGCGATCAATCTTGGTTAGATACTTACGCTGCAGTAGCAGACATGCTACGTGACTTCCCTGATTATCTGCCAAACACGTACCTACAGTACTACCTATACCCAGAGTACAAGCTATCTAAACTGGATCCTGAATTCACCCGTGCTAACGAAGTCATGAACGGTCGTGAAAAGCGTGTATTTGACGAGTGTCGTCAGGCGGTTATCGATGGTACAACCAAGAACTCAAGCGTGGTTCACAACGATGCGCACGGTGATATGATCGTTGAAGTAGCTGAATCGATCGCCTTTAACCAAAAGCGTAAGTTTGTGGTGATCCTTGAGAACAACGGCCTAGTAGCAAACCTAGACAACGATGTGATGGTTGAGGTGACTGCAGAGCTTGGTATCAATGGTCCTCGCCCATACGGTGTAGGTAAGATCCCAACATTCTACAAAGGCATGATCGAAAACCAATTCGCTTACGAACGTCTAACAGTTGAAGCTTGGTTTGAAGGCTCATACACCAAAGCACTGCAAGCACTTACGCTAAACCGTACGGTTGGTGATGCGAAAAAAGCACGCAAAGTACTCGATGCTCTAATTGAAGCGAACAAAGGTTACTGGCCAGAACTTGCATAAGTAACGACCATGACTCAATGCGTTAACTCCCCCCTATAGTTGGCGTATTTAACTGCTCCGAATACCCAAATGCGCGATGCGCGTTTGGGTATTTTCTATCAGCTTAGCTGCTATCATTCTCCGTTCGGGAAAGTAACTAAAATGGAATATTCCGCTGTTGAATTTTCTGTCTCATCTCCTCAACGTCCAGCAAGAATGCCGAAGAGAGCAATGGCTTATTGTCGTCATCAAGTTGAGGATTACGGGCATAATACTCATCGAGTTCAGCGACTATCCAATCTCTTGTAAATAGAAGTGGAACAAAAAGAGAGATTCGCTCAGTTTCAATCGTTGTACCATCAAGCAACTGCACTTCATGCACTTTCGCTGAAATAATCCCAACCAGTTCCGAGTTAGCATTATATACCCCGCCACCACTCATTCCTGACTGAACAGGCGCATCTGCGATACTCGCCGGGCATTGTTCAAACAACTCATGCTCTGGCAAATAAACATCTCGATAATAAACCCCTTCTCCCGTAATGGTGCTTCCCGACATATCTTTCCCAACCGTGGTGACCGCTTGATAAGAGTAAATAATGCCTAAGGTTGGTAAAGGGTGGGCGCTGTTGTCTTGCTCAATCAGAGCTAAATCACAATGAGGGTGATAAGCAATCACTTTGCTGTAATCAATTTCGGCAACATGCTTAGCAGTTAAGCTAACCTGTGATGTTAATGGCACACTGGTACCATGACCGCCAATCACAAACGGAATACCAATGGGTAGGTAATTCACGTGGGGTACATCGTTGTCTGCAAGTTCAAGCTTACCATTCGAACTCACGCACCCCTGTGTAGTGAGCAAAATAAGAGGAAAAATTAAGGTGATAGCTTTCATCATTAAAGAGATCTAGATCACGGTACATACTAAAACCCTAGTTAATGATTTCTTTATCAACAAGGAAGCAACGACATTTAAACTACGCCGATTGCGCATTGAATGGACTATCGTGATGAATTTTACCAACAAAAATTTTGCCAACCGCTGGATAAATCGTGACTTATTTGTGACTCGTTCGAGGGTTATCATCCGCTGGAACATGCATGATTTAGTGCAACTTATTATCCCCCCAGTTAGAGGCACTAAAATGAGAGTCGCTTTAATCGGATTAGGTGATATCGCCACCAAAGCGTATCTACCAGTAATGAGCCAGATTCAAGATCTTGAATTGATTCTTTGCACGCGCAATGAACAAGTACTGACCACTCTTGCCAATCAGTATCGGATTAGCACTTTTGTTACTGATTATAAAAAGCTGCTCGAGTTAAACGTTGATGCCGTCATGATTCACTCAGCAACCTCCACCCATTTTGAAATAGCATCCTTTTTCTTAAACCATGGTGTTGCTACCTTTGTTGATAAACCATTGGCAGACAACTATCAGCATGTCGAAATGCTGTACGAATTGGCAGAAAGAAAAGCCGTTCCTCTCTATATCGGCTTTAATCGCCGTCATATTCCACTGTATAACCAACACTTGCCCACACTGCAGCAAGGCAACCTCGATAATATTCTCAGTGTTCGCTGGGAAAAAAATCGTTATCAATTACCAGGTGAACTGAATACTTTCATTTTTGATGACTTTATTCATCCATTAGACAGCATCAATGTCTGCGCAAAAGCCAGTCTCGAAGAGGCTTACGTCACAATGCAGCGGAAAGGAAATCAACTGGCCCGGCTGGATATTCAATGGCAGCACGGTGAAACCATGCTTCATGCTTCAATGAACCGCCAATTCGGCACCACCAGCGAACGACTGCAAGTGTGCCTCGCGAATCAAACCTACGAATTTGATTCTTTTGTCACTGGAACTGTATTGGCCGAAGATAGGGAATTAAAACTGGCGCAAAAAGATTGGACCCCGATGTTAATGGGCAAAGGATTCCATGCGATGGTCACCGACTGGTTAGCAGTCGTCAGAGCCAATAAACTCGACAGCCAAATCATCGCACGTAACTTAGCTAGCCATAAACTGGCTGAGTTGCTCTATCAGAAAATCAAACTTCAAATGACAGTGTAAAATGTCAAAAGCCCTAAGAGGACTCTTAGGGCTTTGTTTTCTAGCTAAGTATATGACAAACCAACCAATAACGTTTAATTAGTTCGCCAATTGCTGTTCAGCTAATGTCTTCCAGAAACCAATACCATCTTTAATGATGTTATCGTTGAAATCGTAGTGAGGCTTATGCAATGCAGTACCACCGCACTCACCGACACCATTACCCACAAGAATATAGCAACCTTTCGCTTCACGAAGCATAAATGAGAAGTCCTCACTAATCGTAAATGGCTGACATGCCCCATTAACACGCTCTGCACCAACCACTTTAGTCGCTGCTTCTACCGCATAAGCGGCTTCATCAGGTGTATTGATCGTAGATAAGAAACTGTTGTTGAACTTGTACGTATAGTCCACACCCGCAGACATACATTGACCAGCAACGATTCGCTCAATCGCCTTTTCAATCTTATGTAACGCCACATCGGTAAAACTGCGTGTATCACCCGAAATGGTCACTTTAGTTGGAATTACGTTAACGGTACCGTTCGTCGCGAACTCAGTAACCGAGATAACTGCAGTTTCATCAATCGCACTCAAGTTACGAGATACAATAGTTTGCATCGCGGTAACAATTTGCGCGCCCACTACGATTGGGTCTGTTCCCATATGAGGCATAGCCGCATGACCACCTGTCGCAATTACCTCAATTTCAAAGCTGCTCTCGCTCGCCATGATAGAGTGTGGACGAGTGACGAAATGGCCAGCTTCAATGCCTGGTAAGTTGTGCATTGCGTACACAGCATCGATATTCCAACGAGTAAATAAACCGTCAGCAATCATTGCTTTCGCGCCAGTACCGCGTTCTTCATCTGGTTGGAAAATAAAGTAAACCGTACCGTCAAAATTACCATTGGTCGCCAGCTCATGAGCTGCACCCAGTAACATCGCGGTGTGACCATCGTGACCACAAGCATGCATCGCACCTTCATTTACAGATGCGTAGCAAAATGTATTTTCTTCTTGAATATGCAGTGCGTCCATATCCGCACGCAGACCAATCGAACGATCGCTTGTACCACGCTTTAGAATACCAACGACACCCGTGCCACCGATACCGCGGTGAACTTCGATACCAAACTCTTCAAGCTTAGTGGCAACAAATTCGGCTGTTTGGTGTTCTTCCGTACCAAATTCAGGATGTTGATGAATGTGATGACGCCATTCAATGGCTTTAAGTTCGATAGACATATTACTTTTCTCGAAAATGTAGCTAACCCCTACAGGGGTTAGCTAATGATGTTACAAATTATGCTTCTTTAGTTTTAAGAGCGACTTTTGACTCTTTTTCTTCTGACTTTTTGCCAAACTTCATGAATAGCATCATTGATACGATTACTACCGCAATTGCTAGAAGTCGCATAGGTGTTACTGACTCACCTAGCGCGAATACTGCTAGTACAAATGATGATAAAGGCATTAGGTTTAGTGCCATACCTGTACCGTCAACACCAACACGCTCCATTGCGTAGATGTAGATTAGGTAGCTGATACCGGAAATGCCGACACCTAGAATAACAATACATAAGATACGTAGCGGTGAGCTAAACACATTCAATGCTGAACTAAAGTCTGCGCCCGTGGTCATTAGGAATAGACCAAAACCGATAGATGCAAAGATAAATTGGTGGAACATTGTTGCAACAGAACCGTACTTCTCAGCTAGTTTTGCACGAGCATATGCAGTACAAGAGAAGCTCGCCGCACTGCCTAGGCAGATCAAGTGGCCAATGTTAAAACCGTTAGTTTCCGAGTTTGGATCCATAACTAGGATTGCTACACCTGCGAACGCACCTAAAGCTGATACCATTTGCAATGTCGTGAAGCGTGCATTGTGACGGAAGAAACCTACTGTCAAAATTAGAATTGGAATCAAACCTTGAATAACACCATTTTCTGATGCGGTAATGTATTCCAGAGAAAGGAAAGACAAGTAGCTAAATGAACCCTGACCAATAATGCCACACGCTGCAGCCCAAAATACGTCATGGCGATTTTCCCACGTCAATTTGAAATCTGCTTTTTTCTCCATTTTGCCAGTCGCTAGACCAACATTAAAGATCACACCTAGAGTAATAAACGCCACAGTATAACGTAACCATACCAACACTTGCGCATCCATTACTTCAAGGATTGGAGTACCAACAATCCAAGGAATACCCCAAAGTAAACCGATAAAGATAGCTGCTACCCAGCCCATTGTTGTACGACTCATAATATTTTCCTTAAAATTTCTGCTTTTTTAATCGAGCGTGGCCGAGACTCATACATTTGTATAAGCCTTGAACACACTCGATAGTGACTTGTGCTTGTTAAGCGCGGTTTATTCCGTTAATGCTGCAGAGTTGCTTGCTGTTGAAGCCTCTACATGTGGGTATGGCGACTCTTCCATATTGAGGAGACGTCCATAACCAGGGCAAGATGCAATTCGACCTGTTAGGTGCATTGCATGCCAGAACATAGCGGAGTTACTGCAGATCACTGGAATTCCAAAGCGATCTTCAATTTCTTGGATATGGTCAAGTACGCGTAGGTTGGTGCAAGACATAAATACTGCATCCACTTCTGCATTCGGCAGAAGCTTCTCCAATGCGTCTAGCATCGATTCTTTAGATACTTTTGTGATATCCGTGTCTTTCTGAATACCTAGAGATCCCAACACTGGTACTTCGAAGCCAGCATTAGTCAATTGTTGGTATAACGGTAGATTCACTTCCGTTGGATAAGGTGAAAAAACTGCAATTCGGCGGGCGCCTAGATGACGAAATGCCGCTTGTGCTGCTGTCCATGGGTTCGTTGCTGGGATGTCATTGCGATGCTGAGTAAGTAGATTCGCCACCTTCTCTTCACCAATAATGATAGATGCAGATGTACAACCAAATGCCATCACATCCATATCTAACCCATAAGCAATTAGATCTGACGCATCAACAATTCCTGTAGCAATACGATCCAAGGCTTCAGGCGTCATTTCACTACTGTAATAAACACGTGAGCTAAATACCGCAGCTTGTGTACCAAGCAGTTTTGCCCAGTCCATTTCTAGTGAATGGTCAGTACTAAGTTGCACCAAACCAATATGGCAGCGATCAATACGTGGTGCTAGCGTATATTCTAGCGGGATCTCAAAGGACTTAAATTCTTCAACAGTATTCATAATTCGTTCTATCTTTCAGAGTTTATAATTTGTTATTTTTATAGTTCGAGGATTAATCGATGATGATCAGTTCTGGCTCAGCACGCTCTGATAGCCACTCTGCACCATTTTCTGTAATCACAATGTTTTCCTCGTGCACCATTGATTTGCCTGGAGCGTAAACCATGCCTGGCTCCAGCGTCATAACCATACCTGGTACTAGAACGGTATTGTCTGTTGCCGTGTTTGAAGGACGCTCTGTTAGCTCCATACCTAGACCGTGGCCTAGACGACCTACGTCATTACCTAAAGCGCCATTTGCCTCTAATACTTTCCACATTGCGTTGTAAATATCTGTGGTGGTCGCGCCTGGTTTCGCAGCTTCAAAACCAGCGGTAGTGGCCTCATAAGTCGCACGGTATGCGGCTTTAGTTTGCTCGCTCGCATGACCAAATGCCCAGTTACGGTCAAAATCAGAGAAGTAACCATCACGTACAGCACCGGTATCAATGATCAACACATCACCTTCTTCAATCACGCGATCGGTAGGCCCCATAATGATGCTGTCGTAACCGTCAGGGCCCGAACCGGCAATGATGTACGGACATTCATCAGCACCTTCTAGCAGCATATCAATGCGGAACTGCTTACAAATTTCGCGCTCAGTCATACCTGCACGTGCATATTCAGGTACGCGTTTGAAGCCTACATTGGTAATACGACAGATTTCACGAGTCTTCTCGATTTCAGCTTGAGACTTAATTTGGCGAAGACCGTGCATCGCAAGAGAGCAGTCAACGAAGTCTTTTTTCACTAGCGTTGTCAGTTTTAGGTAGTTGTTAGTTGGCATACGTAGATGCGATTCGATACCTAGAGTTGCACCAACACGACCGTGGCGACAAGGAAGGCTATTTAATGCGCTTGCAACTAGGCTGATGCCGTCATCTTCAGGACGTGGTGATGGCCAAGTGATAATAGTGTCAATCCAAGTGCCCGCCATACCACTTGCGCCAATTTCAGGAATGATTGCGATTGGTTTGCCTTCTGCAGGAACAATTAAGAACCAAGGACGAGTTGGACTGTGCCAAAACTGAGTGTGGAAGCCAGTAAAGTAACGAACGTTTGGTTCAGTAGTGAACAACATCGCATCCAACTTCATCTCATGCATGATTTTCTGAGCACGCTGAGTACGCATTTCAAATTCAGATTGTTCAAAACCGCGCATTAAGTAGTTTTGCATAGTGACCTCTATCTAAAAATTAATTGGAGAGAAAACTGTCTCTCTAAAGTTCAATAATGTTTACGTTATGGGATGCAGTATTAACCTTTTTACAGTTAAAAAATGTGACCCAACCCTTAAAGTTAACTATCGTGCACTAAGGGTGGTTTTATTTGCCTAAAAGTGTGCTCAAGATCTACATTTGGTAAACTATAGTTAACTTTGATATTGTAATCATTAAAGACTAATGCTTTTATAGTTACATAAAGTTAATTCGTAGCTTCGGCGTTAGTTGATTTTTTCAACTAAAAATCGGAGAATGGATTGAAGTAAAGTTAACTGAAGTGTCCTGAAGAATGAATGCAGCCAAATACCAATCTTTTAATGTAGAGTTCACAGAAAGTGACAGAGAGCGTTTGCAATCTTACTTTCGCTTAGCTGATACGATTGCCGATTTTATTGGCCCACATTGTGAGGTGGTTATTCACTCATTCGACAGTTTCGATAAGTCAGTGGTGAAGATCGTTAACGGTCATCACACAGGCCGTGAAGTCGGCTCACCAATTACCGATATGGGGTTGAAAATGCTTGGTGTATTTGAAAGCACTGGCGAGGTCACTCCAAAAAGTTACTTTACGACTAGCAAAGATGGCTCCCTGTTAAAATCAACTACTTGTGTTTTAGCCGGTGATGACAATAAGCCAATTGGCTTGTTCTGTATCAATATGAATCTTTCGCATCCATTTCCAGAAATCATCAAAACTCTAATGCCAGATACCGCCTTGGTTGGTATGCATGAGAACTTTGGCTCTTCACCGACAGAAGTGATAGAGCACGCTCTCGAACATGCCATCAAAGACGTTGAACGAGATTCAACGATTAACTTGAAGGGTAAAAACAAAGCTATTACCAAGATCTTACTTGATAACGGCATTTTTGAACTGAAAGAGGCGACTGCATTTGTCTCTGAACGTCTTGGCATTACACGTCACGCGATTTACAAATACATTCGTGAATACAAATCGGAATAATGGAATAAAGAACAGATGAAAACTCAAATCCATACAGAATCAGCTCCAGCAGCAATTGGTCCATACTCACAAGCTCTAGCATTTAAAGAGTTAGTATTTACTTCTGGTCAACTGCCTCTAGACCCAGAGACGATGGCATTTCCTGAAGGCGGCATTAAAGAGCAGGCTCGTCAATCACTCGCGAACCTAAAAGCCATTCTTGAACAAAGTGGCGCAGGTATCGATACCGTCCTAAAGACAACTTGCTTCTTAGCTGATATGGAAGACTTCGTTGCATTCAATGAAGTGTACACAGAAGTATTTGGTACAGACTGCGCACCTTCACGTTCTTGCATTCAGGCAGGTCGCCTGCCAAAAGATGCACTCGTTGAAGTAGAAGCGATCGCTTACATCAAATAATGATGCTCAGGGCGATTGCTATCGCATCGCCCTTCCTCCACGCAATTTAATTTAAGTAGCTGCCATGTTGAAACTATCTCTGAACTCAAATTACAACGGTGAAACTAGCCCTTTATTTACCCATCAAGCCGCTAAGCAAACGCGTGCTTTCCACCAACAAATCGACGGTTACCAACCGACGCCACTAGTTTCACTACCGACATTAGCTCAACATCTAGGTGTTAAAGCTATTCTGGTTAAAGACGAATCAAAACGTTTTGGTCTCAACGCGTTTAAAGTTCTTGGCGGCTCTTACGCACTAGGTCGCCTACTCGCCGATCACCTCAATATGGATATCAGCGAAATCGACTTAAAAACAGTATCAGAAAAACTGCCAAAACCTCTCGTGTTCACTACCGCTACCGCTGGCAACCATGGTACGGGTGTCGCATGGGCAGCTCGTGAAATGGGACAAAAAGCAGTGGTATACATGCCAAAAGGTTCACCTCAAGCAAGCGTTGATCGAATCCGTGGCTTAGGTGCCGAGTGTATTGTTACTGACGTGAATTACGATGATACCGTGCGTCTAGCAAGCCAAACAGCAGATGAAAATGGCTGGACGCTGGTTCAAGATACGGCATGGGAAGGCTATGAAACTATCCCAACTTGGATTTCACAAGGCTACATTACAATGGCCGATGAAGCACTTGAACAAGCGCAAGCTGACAATATGACGCCGACACACGTTATGCTTCAGGCTGGCGTGGGCGCTATGGCTGGTGGTGTTCTAGGTTACTTTGCTGATGCACTGGGTGCTGACAATTTCAAAGCGATCATCGGCGAACCAAGCGCCGCTGACTGTATTTTCCGTTCAGCCGATGCTGGCGAAATGACACCAGTAACAGGCGACTTAACGTCTATCATGGCAGGTCTTGCTTGCGGTGAACCAAACCCTGTTACTTGGCCAATCCTACGCGACTGCTCTGACGCTTGTGTATCAGCTGATGACAGCATTGCCGCGCTAGGTATGCGTATTCTAGGTAACCCTTTAAAAGGCGACCAAGCAGTAATCAGTGGCGAATCTGGCGCAATCACAATGGGTATTCTGTACCGACTAATGACCACAGATGAAGGCAAAGCGTTTGCTGAGCAGTTGGGACTGGGTTCTGAGTCGACTGTGATGATCTTTAGCACTGAAGGCGACACAAACCCAACACGTTACCGTGATATCGTGTGGAACGGCGCTCACTGCTAATTTGCCCTACCTCTCGATAGCTTAAAGACAAAAGCCACAGTTCAATGAACTGTGGCTTTTTGCTTAAAAACAAACGTTAGGTGTTGTTCGCCATAAATTGACGACTAAAGTTTAAAAATCGTCTTAATGATCTCATTGGCTTTACGCAGATCTTCATCGGTGACATTGCATAATCTATCTTGATAACGAGAGTAAGCAACTAAGTCTTTTTCTCTATGGTGGTCATAGACGACTAAGCCTTTTTCGGTCAAAACCAATCTCTGTTTGCGCTTATCGTTAGGATGCTCAGTGCGATCAATCAAGCCAAGTTCAGCCAGTTTATTTAGCGTCTGAGAAATCGCGCCTTTCGTTCTATAAGTTACGGCAACAATATCCGAAGCGGTAACAATGTCATGTCTGCCAATGTAATCAACAATATGTACTTCATGAACCAGCAAGTTGTCTTCCGTTCCATATGGTCGACTGACTTTGCCATACGCTGAGATTTTGTCTGCAACAATGTTGAGCGTATCCATTAAATGGCTGATTTCTTCCAGGTCCTTCATCAACTCTCACTTTTTTATTAATTTTCAGTAATATAAGTCCATACTTGAGTAACTTCAAGATAGTGAATTGAGTCTATCTCGAGTAAACAATTCCATATTACACAAGCACTGCCATTGCTAAGACCTAAAATCACACTGTTCAAGGTATCTCTTTTGCGCAGGCAATGTATAGCTTTTCTCCACCAGCGACAATCCCCAATGCCAACAGAAGTCCATCTGTCTTTCTCACAGCTTCGATGACGTAAATTCATTCAATGTTAAAAACCATCGCCTGATATTTGAGCAAAGTTAATGCTCATAATTAAAGCTGTGAACGGTCAAATGTTAGCCCGATCACGCTTTACTGGTTTATTTAGAGTTCTATCACTAATTGAATATTGAGGCTTTGCTCATTTAGTTTAGCGGTTATACCATTTTAGTGTAGTCACTAAACCATTTTAGTCTTATAACAAAATGAGTAAAAAATTATGTGGAAAAAATTAGAACCCTACCGCTCGTCAATCGTACTGCTACTCGCCCTTGTTGCGGGTGCGACGCTTGGTATCGTATCTCCTGAACTTGCGCTAAAAGTTAAGCCTATCGGGCAAATTTTCTTAAACCTTTTATTTATGATCATCGTGCCTCTAGTGGGCATTAGCGTAATGTCATCCATTGCTGAAATGACTGACCTTAAGAAACTTGGCAAACTGCTTGGCCTAGTACTGATTGTTTCAATCACTATGGCTGCAATTCCAGCTCTAGGCATCATCGGCATCGCATCTATCTTCGATCCTGCACAAGGCGTTGTTATTGACCTGAACGAGAAGTTCACCGGCGGCCAAGGTGGCATGGACTTCGTAAGCATGTTCACAACTAACGACTTTGTGGGTCTGCTATCTAAATCAAACATCCTTGCGCTGATCATCATGTCTGTGCTTGGCGGTATCGCGATTGGTCAAGCAGGTGAACGTGGCAAAGTGATTGCTGAGCTACTAAAGAGCGCAAACGAAGTTGTAATGAACATCGTTGGTCTGATCATGAAAGGTGCGCCTCTAGGTCTTGGTGCATTCTTCGCAGCAACAATGGCTGAGCAAGACACTCAACTACTAAGCACATTTGCTAGCGCATCTATCCTATTCTTCGTAACTGCAGCGATTTACTTCGTGATTGGTTCGGTTGTGTACTCATACATCGGCGGTGGCGTAAAAGGCGTTAAAGCTTTCTGGAAAAACGCGGCTGAGCCTTCAATCACTGCACTAGGTACTTGTTCTTCACTAGGTACGCTACCGGTAACGATTCGCGCTGCGAAAAACATGGGTATCAAAGAAGAGATCGCTGATATCTGTCTACCGCTGCTGGTTAACCTAAACAAAGGTGGCGTAGCGATGATTGCTGCACTGAAGATTGTCTTCATCTACGCAGTACTAGGCATGCCTTTCACATTCGACGTATTCGTAACCACTATGATCATCGCTGTTCTATCAGCAATCATCGTAGGCGGTGTACCGGGTGGTGCTTTCCTAGGTGAGATCTTCATCGTAACCACACTAGGTCTGCCTCTAGAAGTTATCCCAATGCTAGTAGTAATCGGCACCATCACTGATGCACCAGCAACACTACTAAACGTGATTCACGACCTAAACGCGACGCAAATCGTCGAGCGTTTCATGGGCAAGAAAGAAGCACAAACACAACAAAACACAGAACAGCAGTTAGCATAATAAATACAAAGAGAGTTATCTTATGACTAGTAAAAACATGGAAACCAAATTAGTAACCGCAGGTCGTAAACCACGCTTTCTGCAAGGTTCAGTAAACCCAGTTATTCAACGTGCATCGTCTCTAGTATTTGAAAGTGTGCAACAGAAGAAACACGCAACAGCAAACCGCGCGAAAGGCGAACTGTTTTATGGTCGTCGCGGTACTCTAACTCACTTTGCTCTGCAAGATGCAATGTGTGAGCTAGAAGGTGGCGCGGGTTGTTACCTATACCCATGTGGGGCGGCTGCTGTTTCTAACTCGATTCTAGCCTTCGTTGAGTCTGGCGACCACGTTCTAATGACTGGTGCAGCTTACGAGCCAACCCAAGATTTTTGTAACATCGTACTGAAAGACATGGGCATTTCGACCACTTACTATGATCCAAGTGTGGGTGAAAATATTGCTGAACTTGTGCAAGACAATACCAAAGTGGTTTTCCTCGAGTCACCAAGCTCAGTCACAATGGAAGTGCAAGACATCCCTGGGATTGTTAAAGCAATTCGCGCTATCAATGAAGAGATCATCATCATGATCGATAACACTTGGGCGGCGGGTATCCTATTCCCTGCACTTGAGTACGGCATCGATATCTCTATCCAAGCGGGTACTAAGTACATCATTGGTCACTCTGACGCTATGCTAGGTACTGCAGTAAGTAACGAACGTTGCTGGGATCGCCTAAGAGAGCGCTCTTACCTAATGGGTCAAATGGTTGATGCCGATACCGCTTACGTTGCCTCTCGCGGTCTACGTACTATGGGTATTCGTCTTGCTCAACACGAGAAAGCAAGTATCGAAGTTGCTCGTTGGCTAGCGGATCGCCCAGAAGTAGCAGTGGTTAACCACCCAGCACTACCAAGCTGTAAAGGCCATGAATTCTATGTACGTGACTTCAAAGGCTGTAACGGTCTATTTAGCTTCGTACTCAACAAGAAGCTATCACAAGAAGAGCTAGAGCTTTACTTAGATAACTTTAAGCACTTCTCTATGGCTTACTCATGGGGTGGTTTCGAGTCACTGATCCTAGCTAACCAACCTGAAGAGCTTAATGCGATTCGCCCTGCGAACCCAGTAGACTTCGAAGGTACATTGATTCGTATCCACGTTGGTCTAGAAAACGTGGGTGACCTAATCGAAGATCTAGAAGCGGGCTTTGACCGCATCTACAAATAATCATCTCGATTAACGCTAAAGCCTCGACTCTGTCGGGGCTTTTTTCTGTTTTATCCCCCGCAAACACACATTAGCACTCACTACTTTAGCTGAAGATCAAATACACAAAGCAAAAGCCTTTTTATTTATTACAGCGTTCTGTAACATCAAACCCAAATCGTTCTAGTCTCTGTATTACTTTATGCCTCAACACGAAATCGTCGTTTTTCCTTGGAATGCTAACTTTGAAACGGGCATTCAAAGCATCGATGAACAGCACAAAATACTATTTCGCTTGGTGAATAAACTCGCCAATACCTTAGTACATGAAAATCGTATTGAAGTTGCAGAAGTATTCGACGAGCTTGCCGCCTATACGGTGTATCACTTCGAAGAAGAAGAGCGAGTTTGGGCGGAGTACTTCCAGCAAGATGACTGGGCGAATCTGCATGTCAAAACCCATCAGTCCTTTTTGCCGGACATCAACCTAATTAAACAGAATGCGGAGAGCACCAGTTGGCAAGAAACCATTGAGAGCATCCTGCAATTTCTTATTCGTTGGCTAGCGCTGCATATTCTTGATGATGACAAAAAAATGAGTTTAGTGGTTGATGAACTGCGTAACGACTACTCATTGGAACAAGCCAAAGAGCGAGCTCAGCTCAAAATGAAAGGCTCTGTCGGTGTCTTAATTGACACCGTTTTAAATATGTATGAAGAGCTCTCTTCCCACGCGATTGAGCTTATTCGAGAGAAACATCGCCGCATCAAAGCAGAAAAAGATCTGCTTGCCTTAAATCATCAATTACAAAAGCTTTCGATTACCGATGAACTTTCTGGTTTATACAATCGCCGCCACTTTATGTTGATGATCGAAAATGAACTGCAGCAGGCCAAGTTGCAGCAATCAATGTTGAGTTTTATCTCGATCGATTTAGACCACTTTAAAAAGCTCAATGACTCGTTTGGTCATCTTAAAGGAGATGAGGCAATTGCCAAGGTTGGACAAAGCTTAAACGCAATCTTTAGACAAAGTGAAGATCTGGTTTTTCGTATGGGTGGCGAAGAGTTTCTGGTTGTCAGCCGTAACGCAGCAGTCGACAAAAGTTTAAAGCTAGCAGAGCAAGCTCGCCTAGCCATACAGCAACTGACGATTTTCGATCAATCTCGGCAACAACAAGTTCAACTCTCCTGCTCTATCGGTGTTTTCTACCATACTCCGCGACCAGAAGATGATTTCCTCTACTATCTGGATAGAGTCGACAAAGCGCTCTATCAAGCAAAGAAGAATGGACGCAATACGGTCGTCAACGCTACAACCAATTAGATGAAAGGTCGCATTAGCGGCCTTTTCTATTTATAGCTCTGGGTTCGACACGCCACGCCGGATTTAAAATTCACAAACCTTAGATACAACAAAGCCCCGACTTTCGTCGAGGCTTTGTCATTTAAATATGGTACCGGTAGGCGACTTGGCTGGGCAGGCACACCTGACGCCACGCAGGATATTGAATGTCACTAATTTTCAAATGCCCAAAACGACGAAAGGCCGCTATAAAGCGACCTTTTTAATATGGTACCTGTGGTGGACTGACCGGGGTCGCGTTCGACACGCCACGCTGGATTTTAAATTCACAAACCTCAGATACAACAAAGCCCCGACTTTCGTCGAGGCTTTACCATTTAAATATGGTACCGGTAGGCGACTTGACTGGGCAGGCACACCTGACGCCACGCCGGGTACTGAATTGCACTAATTTTCAAATGCCAAAAACGACGAAAGGCCGCTATAAAAGCGACCTTTCTGAATATGGTACCGGTAGGCGGACTTGAACCGCCACGCCCGAAGGCAACGGATTTTGAATCCGTCGTGTATACCAATTTCACCATACCGGCATCTTAAGGCTATCGCCTCTTGATGTTTGGCATTATACGTAACAACGCGGTTCGTGCAAGTGCAAAAGACTGAAACCACTATCGTTTGCTGATTATTTCGCCATAAAACATTAACCTGTGCGCAAGCTCTCTTTTCACATAAGATGTGAAACATTATCCTGACGCCTATTTTCCAAATTGAGTGACTAGTATGAGTACCCAACAGCCACTTCCACCAGCGGGCTTAATGCGCCGCCTCGGTGCCCTGTTTTATGACAGCCTAATTATTATTGCGATTGAAATGATGGCTGCCGGTATCGTGATCGCCGTTTTGCATGCACTGATGGCAATGAACCTTATCAATATCGCACCGTATGTTGATGTGAGCGATTTACTCACCAACCACCCAGTTTGGAGCCCGGTGTACACTTTCTACTTAGCCGCCGTCTGGGTTTACTTCTTTGTCTTCTTCTGGACTCGTGCAGGACAAACACTGGGCATGCGCGCATGGAAAATTCAAGTACGTAACCTACAAGGTGGTCGCATCACAGTCACGCAAGCACTTATACGCTTAGCAACCTCTGGCTTTGGTTTGGCTAACTTTACCGTGCCACTCGATCCCCAAAAACGTGGCTTCCACGATATTTGGGCAAAAACACAAGTCGTGGTACTGCCTAAAGCGCAGTAATGACCCACTCTAGAACGAAAAAAGGAAGGCATGATGCCCTGTCTCTTGATCACAAGTCTTGTTGCTCAAGAGACTTAGCGAGTTCATACCCTTCAAGGATGGTTTGTAACCTAAACCATCCTTGCCATAAGGTTTTTATAGAAGCACGACCTGTCCGCTTGGTATC
>NZ_JADILO010000042.1 GCF_015278125.1 Vibrio fluminensis | reverse complement strand
ATGGTAATGCCAGGCGACAACATTCAAATGATTGTTGAGCTAATCGCGCCAATCGCAATGGACGAAGGTCTACGTTTTGCGATCCGTGAAGGCGGCCGTACAGTAGGTGCTGGTGTTGTTGCTAAGATCTTCGAATAATTCATAGAATTAACGAAGTCTTCGGAAAATCTTTTGAATAAGATTTGACGAACCAGTAGCAAAAAGGGCATCATTTGATGCCCTTTTTCTGCGCAAGACATAATGTTTGCTGATTTCTTGTCCAAGCAGATGTTAAGCAGGATTTTTTTGCTGGGGATTTTGTTCTCGGTAGAAGAAAAGAGTACGTCAATTGATTTTAAATTGCCGTTTCATGGATTTGCCCTGCAACAGCGGGGTTGTTGTCGTCTATATTAAGACTTGTGACAGGTTGGTTTTATGAAAGCAAATAATGCTGAAACTCCTGAAAGCTCAAATGGCGCAGATATCTTTAAGTGGATTATCACTTTTGTTCTGCTAACTGCCGCTGTTGTGGGTAATTACCTGTATGGTGATATGTCTGTAGTGGTACGCGCTGCAGGTGTGGTTGTTCTGATTGCCGCAGCACTTGGTGTTGCAGCTACTACAACTAAGGGTAAAGCTGCGATCGCATTTGCGAAAGAATCTCGCATGGAAGTGCGCAAAGTGGTATGGCCAACGCGTCAAGAAACTTTGCAAACGACATTGATCGTTCTAGCTGTAAGTATTGTAATGGCTCTAGCGCTATGGGGTATCGACGGCATTATGGTTCGTTTGGTAGCTCTAGTAACTGGGGTATAGAGGGTTTATTTACATGAGTGAAGCTCCTAAAAAACGCTGGTATGTAGTTCAAGCCTTTTCTGGATTTGAAGGTCGTGTAGCTCAGTCTCTACGTGAGCATATCAAAATGCATGCTATGGAAGAGCTATTCGGTGAAGTACTTGTCCCTACTGAAGAAGTAGTGGAAATCCGCGCTGGACAACGTCGTAAGTCAGAGCGTAAGTTCTTCCCAGGTTACGTCCTAGTTCAGATGATCATGAACGATGAATCATGGCACTTAGTGCGCAGTGTTCCGCGTGTCATGGGCTTCATTGGTGGTACCTCTGATCGTCCAGCTCCTATCACTGATAAGGAAGCTGACGCGATTCTTAACCGTCTTGAGAAAGCGAGTGAAGCGCCACGTCCACGTACTATGTACGAAGCGGGTGAAGTTGTTCGCGTTACTGACGGTCCATTTGCTGACTTCAACGGTACTGTTGAAGAAGTGGATTACGAGAAGAGCCGCATGAAAGTGTCTGTATCGATTTTTGGTCGTGCGACACCAGTTGAGCTTGAATTTGGTCAAGTTGAAAAATTTGATTAAAAAAACAGCTTGTAAAGGCTTGTTTAAGGCGCGGATTATGACTATAATTTCGCGCCTTTTTACTTCTACCTGAAGTAAAAAGTTTTGTTATAACGGGGAGCTGATCAGTGGATTAGCGCTAGAACCCAAATTTAGGAATTATCATGGCTAAGAAAGTTGAAGCTTACATCAAGCTACAAGTTGCAGCTGGTATGGCGAACCCAAGTCCACCAGTTGGTCCTGCACTAGGTCAACACGGTGTTAACATCATGGAATTCTGTAAAGCGTTCAACGCAAAAACAGAATCTATGGAGAAAGGTCTACCAACACCAGTTGTAATCACTGTTTACAACGACCGTTCTTTCACATTCATCACTAAGACTCCACCTGCTGCTACTCTTCTTCTGAAAGCTGCTGGTCTTAAGTCTGGTTCAGGCCGTCCAAACACTGAAAAAGTGGGTACTGTAACTGAAGCTCAAATCCAAGAAATCGCAGAAACTAAAGCTGGCGACATGACTGGTGCTGACATTGAAGCGATGAAGCGCTCTATTGCGGGTACTGCTCGTTCAATGGGCCTAGTGGTAGAGGGTTAAGAACATGGCAAAACTTACTAAGCGCATGCGCGTAATCCGCGAAAAAGTTGACGTAACTAAAGAATACGAAATCAACGAAGCTGTAGCTCTTCTAAAAGAACTAGCAACTGCTAAATTCGTTGAGTCTGTAGACGTTGCTGTTAACCTAGGTATCGACGCTCGTAAATCTGACCAAAACGTACGTGGTGCAACTGTACTACCACACGGTACTGGTCGTGATATCCGCGTTGCTGTATTCACTCAAGGTGCAAACGCTGAAGCTGCTAAAGAAGCTGGCGCTGACCTAGTGGGTATGGAAGACCTAGCTGAGCTAGTTAAGAAGGGCGAAATGAACTTCGACGTAGTTGTTGCTTCTCCAGATGCAATGCGCGTTGTAGGTCAACTAGGTACTATCCTAGGTCCTCGTGGTCTTATGCCAAACCCTAAAGTTGGTACTGTAACTCCTAACGTTGCTGAAGCGGTTAAGAACGCTAAAGCTGGTCAGGTTCGTTACCGTAACGACAAAAACGGCATCATCCATACAACAATTGGTAAAGTGTCTTTCGGCGCAGAACAATTGCAAGAGAACCTAGAAGCACTTCTAGTGGCTCTTAAGAAAGCTAAGCCATCTTCAGCGAAAGGTACTTTCCTGAAGAAAGTTAGCATTTCTACTACAATGGGTGCTGGCGTTGCAGTTGATCAGGCTAGCCTGAACACTCAAGCTTAATTCATTTGATTAGGTGCAAAATTAGTGTATAATTCTGCGCCTAATATTTGTGGTTGGGGCTGAACTTTGGTTCGTTAAACTCTCGAGTTTGACTGAATTATGACCCAGTCTCCGTCCAAGACCGTAGGTGTTGAGCTTTGTTTACAAAGCCTGACTTAATCATCCTACGTAGATGGTGCCCGAACTGACAGAAAGCTCTATGTAAATAGTTACCTTTCTTCTGGGAAGCACCTAAATAGCTCTCACTGTTGTGATAATAGTGAGTGGTGTAATAACAACCAGGAGTAAATCCAAGATGGCTTTAAACCTTCTAGACAAAAAAGCAATTGTTGCTGAAGTCAACGAAGCTGCCAGTGGTGCACTTTCTGCAGTTGTAGCTGATTCTCGCGGTGTAGCTGTGGGTGAGATGACTGCTCTACGTAAACAAGCTCGTGAAGCTGGCGTTTACCTACGAGTTGTTCGTAACACTCTAGCACGTCGTGCAGTTGAAGGTACACAGTACGAGTGTCTAACTGACACTTTCACTGGTCCTTCTCTAATCGCGTTCTCTAACGAGCACCCAGGTGCTGCAGCGCGTCTTTTCAAAGACTTCGCTAAAGAGAACAAAGATTTCGAGATCAAAGCTGCTGCATTTGAAGGCGCTCTAACTGACGCTGAAGTACTAGCGACACTACCAACTTACGACGAAGCTATTGCACGCCTAATGATGTGCATGAAAGAAGCTTCTGCTGGCAAGCTGGTACGTACTATCGCTGCTATCCGCGACCAAAAAGAAGAAGCAGCGGCATAAGCCTTGCTTTTTACTGGTTGCTTAATAAACTTATTGTTGACTTAAAAGAGAATTGTTATGTCTATTACTAACGAGCAAATCCTAGACGCAGTTGCAGAAATGTCTGTAATGCAAGTTGTTGAACTAATCGAAGCTATGGAAGAGAAATTCGGTGTTACTGCAGCTGCTGCTGTAGTTGCTGGCGGTGCTGCTACTGAAGCTGCTGCTGAGCAAACTGAATTCGACGTAATCCTAACTTCTGCTGGCGCTAACAAAGTTGCTGTTATCAAAGCAGTACGTGGCGCTACAGGTCTAGGCCTTAAAGAAGCTAAAGCTCTAGTAGACGGCGCTCCTGCAGCACTTAAAGAAGGTGTTGACAAAGCTGAAGCTGACGCACTTAAAGCTCAGCTAGAAGAAGCTGGCGCTGCTGTTGAAGTTAAGTAATTATTACTTAATTTCTTAGCCGACAGGCTATGGCTGGTGGTTTTATGACCACCGGCCTTTTTGCGCTGTAGGGTATAGGTGAATTTTCCCGCTGTTTAAGCACCTTTACCTGAGCAAAAAACATGGTATTCGATCAGAATAACATGTCCTACAGTAAACAGTTGTTAGTCACTGTCCCTCCCCATCAAACTAGATGAAAGGCGGACAGTTTGGGTCACTTATCAGCGAGCTGAGGAACCCCATGGTTTACTCTTATACCGAGAAAAAGCGCATCCGTAAGGACTTTGGTACTCGTCCACAAGTTTTGGACATTCCATACCTGCTATCGATCCAGCTCGATTCGTTCGAAAAATTTATCGAACAGGATCCTGAGGGACAATACGGTCTTGAGGCTGCTTTCCGTTCTGTATTCCCAATCCAGAGCTACAACGGCAACTCTGAGCTGCAATACGTTAGCTACCGTCTTGGTGAGCCAGTATTTGATGTTAAAGAATGTCAAATCCGTGGCGTAACGTACTCAAAGCCACTACGCGTAAAACTACGCCTAGTTATTTTTGATAGAGACGCGCCAGCAGGCACCGTTAAAGACATCAAAGAACAAGAAGTCTACATGGGCGAAATTCCGCTTATGACAGACAATGGTACCTTCGTAATTAATGGTACCGAGAGGGTTATCGTATCCCAGCTGCACAGAAGCCCTGGCGTTTTCTTCGACAGCGATAAAGGTAAGACCCACTCATCAGGTAAAGTTCTATACAACGCACGTATCATTCCTTACCGTGGCTCATGGCTTGACTTTGAGTTCGATCCTAAGGACAACCTGTACGTACGTATCGACCGTCGTCGTAAACTGCCTGCGTCAATCATCCTACGTGCACTTGGTAAGACTACCGAAGAGATCCTTGATCTATTCTTCGAGAAAGTGAACTTCCAAGTGAAAGATCAAACTCTAATGATGGAGTTGATCCCTGATCGTCTACGTGGTGAGACTGCTTCTTTTGATATCGAAGCAAACGGCAAAGTTTACATTGAGCAAGGTCGTCGTGTAACTGCGCGTCACATTCGTCAGCTTGAAAAAGATGGCGTTGACCACATCGAAGTACCAGTAGAGTACATCGTTGGTAAAGTTGCATCGAAAGATTACATCAATGAAGCGACTGGCGAGATCATCGTTGGTGCAAACCAAGAAATTAGCTTGGAAGCACTGGCTAACCTATCTCAAGCTGGTCACAAAGCTCTAGAAGTTCTATTTACGAACGATCTAGACCACGGCCCATTCATGTCAGAAACACTACGTATCGACAGCACTGTTGATCGTATCTCTGCACTGGTAGAAATCTACCGCATGATGCGCCCTGGCGAGCCACCAACGAAAGAAGCTGCTGAAGCTCTATTCGAAAGCCTATTCTTCTCTGAAGAGCGTTACGACCTATCAACTGTTGGCCGCATGAAGTTCAACAGCTCGATTGCTCGTACTGACGCAGAAGAGCAAGGCACACTAGATGAGCAAGACATCATCGAAGTGATGAAGAAACTGATCGCGATCCGTAACGGTATCGGTGAAGTCGATGATATCGACCACCTAGGTAACCGTCGTATCCGTTCTGTTGGTGAAATGGCTGAAAACCAATTCCGCGTTGGTCTTGTACGTGTTGAACGTGCAGTGAAAGAGCGCCTAAGCCTTGGCGACCTTGATGCAATCATGCCTCAAGATCTAATCAATGCTAAGCCTATTTCAGCAGCGGTTAAAGAATTCTTTGGCTCTTCACAGCTTTCACAGTTCATGGACCAAAACAACCCGTTGTCAGAAGTTACGCACAAACGTCGTATCTCTGCATTGGGTCCTGGCGGTCTAACTCGTGAACGCGCTGGCTTCGAAGTACGTGACGTACACGTAACTCACTACGGTCGTCTATGTCCGATCGAAACGCCAGAAGGTCCAAACATCGGTCTGATCAACTCTCTATCTGCGTTTGCGCGTTGTAACGAGTACGGTTTCCTTGAGACTCCATACCGTCGCGTTGTAGATGGCGTAGTAACAGACGAAGTAGATTACCTATCTGCAATCGAAGAAGGTCAATTCGTAATCGCTCAGGCGAACACGGTTCTGACTGAAGACGGTACATTTGCAGAAGAGCTGATCACAGCTCGTCAAAAAGGTGAATCTGGTCTTCACCCTCGTGAGCACGCTCAGTACATGGACGTTGCGACGAACCAGGTAGTATCAATTGCAGCCTCGCTAATCCCGTTCCTAGAACACGATGATGCGAACCGTGCCCTAATGGGTGCGAACATGCAACGTCAGGCAGTTCCAACACTGAAAGCTGACAAACCTCTAGTAGGTACTGGTATCGAACGTAACATCGCTGTTGACTCAGGTGTAACTGCAGTAGCGAAACGTGGTGGTGTAATCCAGTCTGTAGATGCTTCTCGTATCGTTGTTAAAGTGAACGAAGAAGAATTGATCCCTGGCGAAGCTGGTATCGATATCTACAACCTAACTAAATACACTCGTTCTAACCAGAACACTTGTATCAACCAGCGTCCATGTGTGATGCCAGGTGAACCAGTGGCTCGTGGCGACGTTCTAGCTGACGGTCCTTCAACAGACCTTGGCGAACTAGCACTTGGTCAGAACATGCGTATCGCGTTCATGCCTTGGAACGGTTACAACTTCGAAGACTCGATCTTAGTATCAGAGCGCGTAGTTCAAGAAGACCGCTTCACGACAATCCACATTCAAGAACTATCTTGTGTGGCACGTGATACTAAGCTTGGTGCTGAAGAGATCACAGCTGACATTCCAAACGTAGGTGAGTCTGCTCTATCTAAACTAGATGAGTCAGGTATCGTTTACATCGGTGCGGAAGTGAAAGGCGGTGACATCCTTGTAGGTAAAGTAACGCCTAAAGGTGAAACTCAGCTAACTCCTGAAGAGAAGCTACTACGTGCTATCTTCGGTGAGAAAGCGTCAGACGTTAAAGACACGTCTCTACGCGTACCAAACTCTGTTTCAGGTACTATCATCGACGTTCAAGTATTTACTCGTGACGGTGTTGAAAAAGACAAACGTGCACTTGAAATTGAACAGATGCAGCTGAAAGAAGCGAAGAAAGACCTAACTGAAGAATTCCAGATTCTTGAGGGTGGCCTTCTTAACCGTGTTCGTGCTGTATTGATCGACGGTGGTTACGCTGAAGCGAAACTAGACACGACTGATCGTAAGAAGTGGCTAGAGCTAACGCTTGAAGATGATGCTCTACAGACTCAGCTTGAGCAACTAGCAGAGCAGTATGACGAGCTACGTGCAGACTTCGATAAGAAGTTCGAAACTAAGCGTCGTAAGATCACACAAGGTGATGATCTAGCACCTGGCGTACTGAAGATCGTTAAGGTTTACCTAGCGGTTAAACGTCGCATCCAGCCTGGTGATAAGATGGCGGGTCGTCACGGTAACAAGGGTGTAATCTCTAAGATCAACCCTGTTGAAGACATGCCATACGATGAAACTGGTCAGCCAGTAGACATCGTACTGAACCCACTGGGTGTACCTTCGCGTATGAACATCGGTCAGATCCTAGAAGTACACTTAGGTCTGGCAGCGAAAGGTATCGGTGACAAGATCAACAAGATGGTGAAAGAGCAGCAAGAGCTAGCGAAATTCCGCGAATTCCTGCAAAAAGTTTACGATCTAGGCGAGACTCGCCAGAAAGTAGACATTGCTTCTCTATCTGATGCTGAAGTACGTACATTGATTGGCAACCTACGTGGTGGTCTACCAATCGCGACTCCAGTATTCGACGGTGCACCAGAATCATCAATCAAAGCTCTTCTAGAGCTAGCAGACCTACCAACATCTGGTCAGCTAAAACTGTTTGATGGTCGCACTGGTGATGAGTTTGAGCGTCCTGTAACTGTTGGTTACATGTACATGCTGAAACTGAACCACCTTGTTGATGACAAGATGCACGCTCGTTCAACTGGTTCGTACAGCCTAGTAACTCAGCAACCACTTGGTGGTAAAGCTCAGTTCGGTGGTCAGCGTTTCGGTGAGATGGAAGTATGGGCACTAGAAGCATACGGTGCTGCTTACACGCTACAAGAAATGCTAACCGTTAAGTCGGATGACGTTAACGGCCGTACTAAGATGTACAAAAACATCGTAGACGGTAACCACAGCATGGAACCTGGCATGCCAGAATCGTTCAACGTACTGTTGAAAGAGATTCGCTCGCTAGGTATCAACATCGAGCTAGAAGACGAAGAGTAATCTCTTATCTCCCCAAGCTAAGGCTTGGGGAAGTAAAAGCGATTATTAGGTAGAAGGTGCTCACTTAACGGTGGGCTCCTTTTAACTCCTTACAGGAGCTGATTGTGAAAGACTTATTAAACTTTCTAAAAGCACAGCATAAGACCGAAGAATTTGATGCAATCAAAATCGGTCTATCTTCACCAGACATGATCCGTTCATGGTCTTTCGGTGAAGTTAAAAAACCTGAAACGATCAACTATCGTACGTTCAAACCTGAACGCGATGGTCTGTTCTGTGCGCGTATCTTTGGTCCAGTTAAAGACTACGAATGTCTTTGTGGCAAATACAAGCGCTTGAAGCACCGTGGTGTTATCTGTGAGAAGTGTGGCGTTGAAGTTACACAAACTAAAGTTCGTCGTGACCGTATGGGCCACATCGAGCTTGCATCGCCAGTTGCTCACATCTGGTTCCTAAAATCACTACCGTCTCGTATCGGTCTACTAATGGATATCCCTCTACGTGATATCGAACGTGTTCTTTACTTCGAAATGTACGTAGTAACTGAACCAGGTATGACTGATCTAGAAAAATCTCAGATGCTGACTGAAGAAGAGTATCTGGATCGTCTAGAAGAGTGGGGCGACGAGTTTACTGCTAAGATGGGTGCAGAAGCGATCAAGGACCTACTAGGTTCTATGGATCTGCACGCTGAAGTTGAGCAGATGCGCGAAGAGCTAGATACAACTAACTCTGAAACTAAGCGTAAGAAACTAACTAAGCGTTTGAAACTGGTTGAAGCGTTCATTACTTCAGGTAACAACCCTGAATGGATGATCCTAACTGTACTTCCAGTTCTTCCGCCAGATCTACGTCCACTAGTACCACTAGATGGCGGTCGCTTTGCGACTTCAGATCTGAACGACCTATACCGTCGTGTGATCAACCGTAACAACCGTTTGAAGCGTCTTCTAGAGCTAGCTGCTCCGGACATCATCGTACGTAACGAAAAACGTATGCTGCAAGAGTCTGTTGATGCGCTACTAGACAACGGTCGTCGTGGTCGTGCGATCACAGGTTCGAACAAGCGTCCTCTGAAATCTCTTGCTGATATGATCAAGGGTAAACAAGGTCGTTTCCGTCAGAACCTTCTAGGTAAACGTGTAGACTACTCAGGCCGTTCTGTAATCACAGTAGGTCCTTACTTGCGTCTGCACCAGTGTGGTCTTCCTAAGAAGATGGCACTTGAGCTATTCAAACCATTTATCTACAGCAAGCTAGAGACTCGTGGTCTTGCGACTACAATCAAAGCTGCTAAGAAAATGGTAGAGCGTGAAGAAGCGGTAGTTTGGGATATCCTAGACGAAGTAATCCGTGAACACCCAGTACTACTTAACCGTGCACCTACACTTCACCGTCTAGGTATCCAAGCGTTTGAACCAGTACTAATCGAAGGTAAAGCGATCCAGCTACACCCACTTGTTTGTGCGGCGTACAACGCGGACTTCGATGGTGACCAAATGGCGGTTCACGTGCCTCTAACTCTAGAAGCACAGCTTGAAGCACGTACTCTGATGATGTCGACAAACAACATTCTGTCGCCAGCATCAGGTGATCCGATCATCGTACCTTCTCAGGACGTTGTATTGGGTCTGTACTACATGACTCGTGAAAAGATCAATGCGAAAGGTGAAGGCATGTACCTTTCTGGCCCTGCAGAGGCTGAGAAAGCATACCGCACTAAGACTGCTGAACTACACGCACGCGTTAAAGTACGTATTACTGAAACTGTTGTTGATGAAGATGGTAACAGCACAACTGAAACGAAGATGGTTGATACAACTATCGGTCGTGCAATGTTGTGGCAAATCGTACCATCAGGTCTACCGTACAGCATCGTTAACCAAAAACTAGGTAAGAAGCAGATCTCTAGCCTACTTAACGAGGCGTACCGTAAACTAGGTCTAAAAGACACTGTAATCTTTGCTGACCAAATCATGTACACAGGTTTTGCATACGCAGCACTTTCTGGTGTATCTGTAGGTATCAACGATATGGTTGTTCCTGCAGCGAAATACACTGAAATCGCAGCAGCAGAAGAAGAAGTACGTGAAATTCAAGAACAGTACCAATCTGGTCTTGTAACAGCAGGCGAACGCTACAACAAAGTGATCGATATTTGGGCATCGACCAACGATCGCGTAGCGAAAGCGATGATGACAAACCTTTCTTCTGAAACGGTTATTAACCGTGACGGTGAAGAAGAGCAACAAGAGTCGTTCAACAGCATCTACATGATGGCCGACTCGGGCGCTCGTGGTTCTGCAGCTCAGATTCGTCAGCTAGCGGGTATGCGTGGTCTGATGGCTCGTCCAGATGGTTCGATCATCGAAACGCCGATCACAGCGAACTTTAAAGAAGGTCTAAACGTACTTCAGTACTTTATCTCAACGCACGGTGCTCGTAAGGGTCTTGCGGATACGGCACTGAAAACAGCGAACTCGGGTTACCTAACTCGTCGTCTAGTAGACGTAGCGCAAGACGTTGTTGTAACTGAACATGACTGTGGCACTGTAGAAGGTGTTGACATGATGCCTCACATCGAGGGTGGTGATGTTAAAGTTGCTCTAACTGAACTTGCTCTAGGTCGTGTTGTTGCTGAAGACATTCTAAAACCAGGTACAGAAGAAGTTCTGATCCCACGTAATACTCTAATTGATGAGAAGTGGTGTCAGATCATGGAAGAAAACTCAGTTGACAGCATTAAAGCTCGTTCTGTAGTTACTTGTGATTCTGACTTCGGTTGTTGTGCGCTATGTTACGGTCGTGACCTTGCTCGTGGTCACCTAGTGAACCAAGGTGAAGCAGTTGGCGTTATCGCTGCGCAATCTATCGGTGAACCAGGTACACAGCTAACGATGCGTACGTTCCACATCGGTGGTGCGGCATCGACAGCAGCAGCAGAAAACAGCGTTCAAGTTAAGAACACTGGTACGATGAAGCTAAACAACGCTAAGTCAGTACTAGCAGATGACGGTAAGATCGTAATCACTTCTCGTGCAGCAGAACTAACCATCATTGATGAGTTCGGTCGTACGAAAGAGAAACACAAACTTCCATACGGTACACTACTAAGCAAAGCTGACGGTTCAATCGTTGAAGCTGGCGAAACAGTAGCGAACTGGGAAGCGCACACTATGCCAATCATCACTGAAGTGGCAGGTCGCGTACAGTTTGTTGATATGATCGATGGCGTGACTATCTCTCGTCAAACGGATGATCTAACTGGTCTATCTTCAAGTGAAGTGACTGAACCAGCAGCTCGTCCAGCAGCAGGTAAAGATATGCGTCCAGCTATCAAACTTGTTGACGAGCAAGGCAACGATGTAATGATCCCTGGTACCGATATGCCAGCTCAATACTTCCTACCAGGTAAAGCGATTGTAAACATCGTTGACGGTGCGGAAGTGGGCGTGGGTAATACGCTAGCACGTATTCCTCAGAAATCTGGCGGTAACAAGGACATCACGGGTGGTCTACCTCGCGTAGCTGACCTATTCGAAGCTCGTAAGCCGAAAGAGCCTGCGATTCTTGCTGAGCACACAGGTACTGTGAGCTTTGGTAAAGAAACCAAAGGTAAGCGTCGTCTAGTTATCACTCGCGAAAGCGGTGAAGCTTACGAAGAGATGATTCCTAAGCACCGTCAGTTGAACGTGTTCGAAGGTGAGAAAGTTGAACGTGGTGACGTTATTGCAGATGGTCCAGAGACTCCGCATGACATCCTACGTCTACGTGGTATCCACGCAGTAACTCAATACATCGCTAACGAAGTACAAGAAGTTTACCGACTACAAGGCGTTAAGATTAACGATAAGCACATTGAGACTATCGTTCGTCAAATGCTACGTAAGTGTACTATTACACATGCAGGTGACTCTGAGTTCCTACCTGGCGAGCAAGTTGAATACTCACAAGTTAAGATTGCTAACCGTAATCTAGAAGCTGAAGGCAAAGAGCCTGCACGTTTTGAACGTGACCTTCTAGGTATCACTAAAGCATCTCTAGCGACTGAGTCGTTCATCTCTGCGGCATCGTTCCAGGAGACAACTCGCGTACTAACAGAAGCAGCAGTTTCTGGTAAGCGTGATGAGCTACGTGGTCTGAAAGAAAACGTAATCGTGGGTCGTCTGATCCCAGCGGGTACTGGTTTCGCATACCACCAAGAGCGTCAAGCTAAGCGCGCAGAAGAGCAAGAAGGTCCATCAGCTGAACAAGCAACTGATAACCTAGCGGCACTTCTAAACGCAGGCTTCTCATCAGAAGACTAATTCGTCGCTGATAAAAAAATGATAAAAGGCACCTTCGGGTGCCTTTTTGCGTTTGGGGGGAATGGAACGCTCAACGAAGTGCGAAGCGTAGCTTGGCTACGGGATGCAGCCAAAAATTTAGATGTGAGATCCGAGATCGGAGAATTGAAAGCAATCGAATAAAGCAATACGGACGCTTTGCGAGATACACTCCGTAGCGCAGCGTTCTTTAGCCCAACGAGGTTGGGCGTTCCTATTTCCATAGCCCAGCTAGGCTGGGCGTTCCAATACTTACACGTCAATACCTACGCGCCTGGTGGCACGGCTAAGCTATCTGCGATCAATTGGATAAGATGGTCTTCAACACCAAACCTGATTTCTAGAATTTCACCGACGTTGGAAAGATCGGCATCAAAATCATCGAGTGTATCTTCATCACTGACGTCAGCGTACTTATCGGTAAAGTTCAGCAGTGGATCGGTGGTCAATACGATTTTGGCGTAGGCAACGTTGATCTCATCGGTGGCCTGGAAGCCTGTTGAGCGCCACTGATCCATCACCATATCGTAGATCTTAAAGTGACCCTCCGAGATATAGTCGACCAGATGTTGGCAGAAACTTTGCAGTTCTGCAGGGGTAGGAAGCGAAGAAAGTGGTGCTTTCTGACTAGCAGGTTGAAGTGCGGCAAGCTTACAGTATTCGACAATCAGAGATTGACGAGTCTCTAACCAATGGTCGATGACATCACTCGAGCCACCCCACTGTTCCTGCGTTTGTTGGAATTTTTTTAGCATGACCATGCCCTCATGATCTAATCACACTCCGGTGATTATTAAGCCTTGCTGAGCAAAGCGATGATAGATTTAAAACCTATTGTCCTTACCAAATTTGTAGTCAAAAAATTCAATAGATACAAACTCTGGTATGAAATTAGATTGCCAGTAAAATGGATGAACTGCAAGCAAAGAGGGAAGGTAATGAGCGAGAAGGGTGAAGTTGGCTTAGAGCAAAAAGTCTACTGGTGCGTGGTTTCTGGTAGCGAAATTTGGCTACAAGCAGGAGATCTCCCCGTTGGTAGTGCTGAGCAATTTGGCTTCGATATCGAGAAAAGTGTTTGTATCGGAGAATTTAATGCCTTGCCGGTTATTTGGCTCAATGATCAGGATGTTGAAAAGCAGTTGCCGCTGACCTCATTAAGGGAGTGTCTTGGCTTTAGTGAGCCGTTATTTTTGTTGATCAGTAAAGCGGTGCAATATGGCCATATGTCACAGAGCATGCGCTTTTGTCCGCAATGTGGCGGTCGCAATCATCTCAATCACAATCAGTTGGCGATGCAGTGTGGCGATTGCCGTACTTTGCATTATCCGAGGATCTTTCCATGTATTATTGTCGCGGTGCGGAAAGATGATCAGATCTTACTTGCACAGCATCCTCGGCATCGAAATGGTATGTACACGGTTATTGCAGGCTTTCTGGAAGTGGGCGAAACGCTTGAGCAGTGTGTTGCCCGTGAAGTGCTAGAAGAGACGGGCATCGTCGTCACTAATATTCGCTATTTTGGTAGCCAACCATGGGCGTTTCCGTCCAGCATGATGATGGGATTTCTCGCTGATTATCATTCTGGTAACGTTAAGCCCGACTACACTGAGCTCAGTGATGCTCAGTGGTTTACGCCCAGCACCATGCCTCCAGTGGCGCCAGAAGGTACGATTGCGCGTGCATTGATTGAGCAGACTCTTGATGATATTAAAAATACATCTTACTGAAATTTAGACAAAAAAAACCCTCCGAGAGGGAGGGGGTAAGTAAGATGTCGTTATGAGATGCTGAGTACTAGGTACTCAGTTAATTATTGTAGTTTTCGCTAGCGAGAGAATTTTTAACACTGTTGAGAGTAGGGTGCAAATTAACCAATCAATAAAAAGTTAATAACTTGATCTAGGTTGCAAAGCACACGGCTTTTGCGAGCTAAATAGTGTTAGAATACGGGCGTTAAAATAAGGCCCAAGATTGGAAAAGCATAATGACAGAATTAAAGAATGATCGTTATCTGCGCGCGCTTTTAAAACAGCCAGTAGATTACACCCCAGTATGGATGATGCGCCAAGCAGGTCGTTACCTACCTGAGTACAAAGCGACGCGCGCCCAAGCGGGTGATTTTATGTCACTGTGTCGTAACGCAGAGTTAGCTTCGGAAGTGACTCTACAGCCATTGCGTCGTTTCCCACTCGATGCGGCTATTTTGTTCTCTGATATTTTGACTATCCCTGATGCGATGGGTTTAGGACTTCGTTTTACACAAGGCGAAGGTCCTGTGTTTGATAAGCCAATCACCTGTAAAGCAGACGTAGAGAAAATTGGTTTGCCTGATCCTGAGGGTGAACTGCAATACGTAATGAATGCGGTGCGTCAGATCCGTAAAGACCTACAAGGTGAAGTACCACTTATCGGTTTTTCAGGTAGCCCATGGACGTTGGCGACTTATATGGTTGAAGGTGGCAGCTCTAAAGCTTTCACTAAGATCAAAAAGATGATGTACGCAGAACCGCAAACACTGCACTTGTTACTTGATAAGCTAGCAGACAGCGTAATCGAATACCTAAATGCACAGATCAAAGCAGGTGCTCAATCGGTGATGGTATTTGATACGTGGGGTGGTGTTCTGACTCCTCGTGATTACAACTTGTTCTCACTGCAATACATGCACAAGATTGTAGATGGTTTGATCCGTGAAAATGAAGGTCGTCGCGTACCAGTAACGCTCTTCACTAAGAACGGCGGTATGTGGCTTGAGCAGATCGCAGCAACAGGCTGTGACGCTGTTGGTCTTGACTGGACAATCAACATTGCTGATGCGAAAGCGCGCATTGGTGACAAAGTCGCACTACAAGGCAATATGGACCCTTCAATGCTATACGCGTCACCTGAGCGTATTCGCGAAGAAGTCGCATCAATTCTAGAAGGCTTTGGTGATGCAGGTACTGGCCACGTATTTAACTTAGGCCACGGTATTCACTTAGATGTACCGCCAGAAAATGCGGGTGTATTTGTAGAAGCGGTTCACGAGCTATCTAAGCCGTACCACAAGTAACCAAATTGATATTGAAAGCGCCTGATTAGACCAGGCGCTTTTTTGTTATTAGGTACACTTGTGCATATATACTTATGATAACTCAGTTATACTAATATCGAACTCATTGAAAGGAATACGCTAATCATGAAGACGCGCGATAAAATTGTCCTCGCAGCTCTGGATCTCTTTAACGAGCATGGTGAGAGAAACATCACCACCAATCATATCGCCGCGCATATTGATATTAGTCCGGGTAACCTTTACTACCATTTCCGCAACAAGCAGGAAATTGTGCGTGAAATTTTTGCCCTTTACTCAAATGAGTTGCTAGAGCGCTTTACACCGATTTCAGTGCAGCAAGAAAGCTTGGTGATGTTGAAGCGCTACTTGAACTCGATTTTTACCTTGATGTGGAAGTATCGCTTTTTCTACGCCAATTTGCCGGAGATTTTACAGCGTGATGAAGATTTGCATGAAGATTACATTGCCGTGCAGGAGAAGCTCCAAGCGAACTTAGTCAGTATCATGGCAGAGTTTGTTTCATTGGGTTTACTTGATCTCACGCCCGCAGAAATGAAATCACAGGTTCGTACTTTGCACCTGATTGCGACGAGTTGGTTGGGCTACCAATCAGCCATGTCACCTAAAACGCAAATCACCGAAGAGATCATTCATCAAGGTATGCTCCAGATGATTTCGGTGGTGAAGCCGCGCGCGACACAAACAGGTCTCGAGCAGTTGCAATTGCTTGAAGAGGGCGTCAAAGCAATGCACGCTTAATGCTTCAATGTGCATTCATGTGATAGATATAATTGAAGCGGAGGGTTTATAACCTTTCGCTCTTTGTTTAATCTCATAGCAAAGGGTAGATTAATCATGACCTTATGATTTGAGTATTGTTATGCACTATGACGTTTTTAATGGTGATGCTGATGGCATCATTTCTTTGTTACAGCTTCGTTTGGCTGAGCCTAAGCAGGCTAAGCTAGTCACTGGCGTCAAACGTGATATTCAACTGCTCGATACTCTTACACTGCATCATAATGATTCGTTGACGGTTTTAGACATCTCAATGAATCGTAATCAACAAGGTTTAATGCGTGCGTTGGAAAGTGGCGCGCCAGTATTTTATGCCGATCACCATAAAAGTGGTGATATCCCAAAACACGATAATTTAGACGCGCACATCAACCTTGATGCCAACACTTGTACGGCTTTGATAATTGATCAGCTTTTACAGGGACGTTTTCATCATTGGGCGATAGCAGCAGCTTTTGGTGACAATCTGATTGATCGTGCGCAACAGTTAGCCCATGCGGCAGGGCTCTCTGCATTGCAGACTGAGCAACTCAAAGAGTTGGGCACCTTGATAAACTATAACGGCTATGGTGAGAGCGTTGAGGACTTGCATTTTCATCCCGCGAAGCTGTTTGAGGCGCTTTTAGCTTACGATGATCCTTTTGCTGTTATCGCTGCACCCGATTCCCCTTACCATATTCTTCGCGATGCTTACCAACAAGATATGACGTTGGCACAATCTCTCGATGCTTATTATCAAGATGAGAGTTTGGCGGTATTTACATTGCCAAATAACGCGGCGTCACGTCGTATTAGTGGCGTTTATGGCAACTGGTTAGCCAATCAGACTCCACATCGTGCTCATCTTGTTTTGAGTGAAAATAGTCAGCAAGGCTGGACGGTATCGTTGCGTGCGCCATTACAGGATAAGCAAGGGGCAGGAGAACTATGTAGTCGTTTTACCACAGGGGGAGGAAGAGAAGCCGCTGGTGGTATTAATCATCTACCACTATCGCAGGTTGAAGAACTGATCGCTCTAGTAAGCGATTACTACAGTTAGCCTATTGCCAACAGATAGAATTAGGGCGCTACAATGAGCGCCCTAATGTTTGGTTTAACGGCGTTTTAGCCAAGCGATCGGATCTTGGGTTTTACTATTGCGGCGGATCTCGAAATAGAGTGACGGCTGGGCTTGACCACCCGTATCGCCAGCGAGAGCAATCGACTCACCGGCCACCACTTTATCGCCCTCTTTTTTCAGTAAACTTTGGTTGAAGCCATACAAAGTCATATCGCCTTTACCATGATCCAGTAATACCACTAAGCCATAACCGCGCAAGTAATCAGCAAACACCACAGTACCTGAGTAAACCGCTTTGACAGATTGCCCGTAGTTGGCTTTGACCACCATGCCCTTCCAATTGATCTGACCGGTTTGGCGTGAGCCGTAGCTATTAAGGACTTTGCCTTGAACGGGCCAAGGGAGTTTGCCTTTTTGGCGAGCAAGGCCATCCATCGGAACTGCATTACGTTTCGCGGCTTTGGCGATTTCAGCCTTTAGACGTGCTTCATTGCGTTGTAATTCAGATAAGTAGACCTTATCACTCGAGATGCTCTTCTTGATTTTACCTACCGTACCTTTACGCTGCGACTGAGCTTTACTTAGCTGATTACGTTTATTGGTTTGTTGTTCGAGCAAGCGAGTGATTTGTTGTTTTTCGAGTTGTAGCTGCTCTTCACTTTGTTCCAGTTCCGTGACGGTCTCTTCTAACTTTTCGATCGTCTCTGCCCGTTGTTTGGCAAGGTGCTGAAAGTATTGGCTCATGCGATCTTCCTCTTCACCTTGAGAGAGAATATTCGCAGAAGATTTAGCGCGTTGCGTAACGTAGTAAGTTTGTAACAATTGAATTAGCTTTTCGCTTTGGGCTTTTTTCTGGGTTTTCAGTACGTCAATTTTGCTATCTAGGCTAGCGATATTGTTATTGGTCTGCGTCAGCGAAGATTTGGTTTGTTTGATCTCGCGCTCAAGCTTATTGATACTGAGTTCTTGATCTTTTAATGATTTCTGTAAGCTATCGAGTTGCTTCTGTTGCGAAGTCAGATTTTGCTTTTGACGCGAGATCTCGCCTTTAACCCCAGTTAACTCGTTTTGTGATGCTGCAAAGGCAAGCGGAGAGGCTAGAGTGCCAATACAAGCCAACATTGCCAGTAAGGTAGTGATTTTTCGGCGAATACATGGTGTAGCTTGAAGCGTCATTAGCGCGAGTTATCCTAAGAGGTGAAGTTGCTGTCAGTATACATAAAGAAAAACGGCGGGCGAAAGTACTAAGTCAAATCTTGCGTGGAAACTGGCATATCAAGATTCAGTTACATTGATGTTGTCGCTATCATGGATAGAGTGCTAGTACAAAAACGCCCAAGCTAGGCTCGGGCGTTTATCCAGTTACGTTAAGCTTATTTAACGATAACTTGGCCAGACATCTCTGCTGGGATTTCTAGACCAGCAAGCGATAGCATGGTTGGCGCTAGGTCAGACAGTTTGCCGCCTTCAACGAACTCAAGTGATTTGCTACCTACGTACGCTAGTGGTACTGGTAGGTTAGTGTGAGCCGTGTGGATACCACCAGTTTCAGGGTCAACCATCATTTCTGCGTTACCGTGGTCCGCTGTTACCAGCATTTGACCGTCAACTTCGTTGATTGCCTCGATTACACGACCCATACACTCATCGATAGCTTCGATTGCTTGTTTTGCCGCTTCGTATACACCAGTGTGACCAACCATATCTGGGTTAGGGTAGTTACAGATAATCGTGTCGTACTTACCAGATTTGATTGCAGCGACTAGCTTGTCGGTTAACTCAGGAGAGCTCATTTCTGGTTGAAGATCGTAAGTCGCAACTTTAGGAGAAGCGACGAGTTGACGCTCTTCGCCTGCAAATTCGTTTTCAACACCACCGTTGAAGAAGAACGTAACGTGTGCATACTTCTCAGTTTCAGAGATACGTAGCTGAGTTTGGCCTTGTTTAGATAGCCATTCACCGTAAGTGTTCTCTAGAGATGCTGGTGGGAATGCGATTGCTAGCGGAATATCTGCTGCGTATTGAGTTAGCATCACAAAGTTGATTGCCGGGAATACAGCACGCTCGAAGCCATCAAAACCAGGTACGAAAGTACGTGTGATTTGACGTGCACGGTCAGCACGGTAGTTCATGAAGATCACGGCATCGCCATCTTGCATGATTGCATCTTCTTGATCCGCAGTTTTGATTGCAGTTGCTTTTACAAACTCGTCGTTCTCTTCACGAGCGTAAGCGGCTTCTAGGCCTTCAACAGCAGTGTCGAAAGTGAATTCAGCTTTAGCTTGAGTCAGTAGGTCGTAAGCAACTTGAACGCGATCCCAGTTGTTGTCACGGTCCATAGCATAGTAACGACCCACTAGTGAAGCCACGCGACCTTTGCCTAGTTTAGCAAATAGCTCTTGGAAGCGTTGTAGAGAGCCTTCTGCGCTACGTGGTGGTGTATCACGGCCATCTAGGAAGCAGTGTAGGTAGATCTTTTCTGCGCCACGCTCAGCAGCCATTTCAATAGCAGCATAGATGTGATCTTCATGCGAGTGAACGCCACCTGGTGACATTAGGCCCATGATGTGAACCGCTTTGTCTGCTTTAACTGCCGCATCAATTGCTTCAACTAACGCAGGCGTTTGAACGAACTCACCATCCGCGATTGATTTTGTAATACGAGTAAGATCTTGGTAAACGATACGACCAGCACCGATGTTGGTGTGACCAACTTCAGAGTTACCCATTTGACCATCAGGTAGACCCACATCCATACCAGACGCAGAGATTAGCGTATTTGGGTGGTTAGCAAATAGCTTGTCCAAGTTTGGAGTATTTGCATTTGCGATAGCGTTATTTGCTGTATCTTCACGGTGACCGTAACCATCAAGAATAACTAGAGCCAAAGGCTTCTTAGCAGACATAGATTGAACCTCGTCAAATTTAAGTAACTGTCGGTGTTGGGAAGTTTCCCAAGTACCTTGAAACAAAACTAGCGTAATTTTACTACACTTTTTAACCAAAACTGTAGGCTAAGATCAAATATTGTTCGCGATTTCGCGTAGCAATCTTTCAGCGTATTGTCTATTTCGCCAAAAGCTTACACTGATAATAGCTCTTATTCTCACTGATTTTCAGGCAATGTAAATTCGGTAAAACCAATCATTTTGATAGCTAATACGCAATAAAAAGTTTATTGCACTAAAATCGCCGTGCCTGATACCGCTAATATCGCTCCAAGCCATGCGTAGCGGTTTGGCGCTTGCTTGGTATAGAACCAAAGTATAGGCAGTAACATAATCGGCGTAGTGGAAGAAAGCAGCGCCACCATGCCAACATTGCCTTCTTGTAATGCATATAAGATCAGTGTCATTCCTATCGCCATGGCAAGAAATGCATTGAGAGCCGTGAGAAAAAACACTCGCCAGTTGATTGCTTGGCTCGCTCTCGCTAAGCGAGTGCCGGTAAGTAACAATATGAAATGAGCAGCAAATGCAGTCATCATCCGCATTGCAGAAGCGGCCACAGGGTCTATTTCGGTCTGCATAATCGGTTTGGCAATTATCCCTCCTAATGCCTGACAAACTGCGGCGAGTAGACCAAGCGATACGCCAATCCACACACTGCCTTGCACGGATTCTAATTGGTTATCGTTTTGTCCTCGTCGACCAAAAAAGATCGCTAAAACCACACCGAAGAAAACCAAACTAGCACCGATTAGTTCAAAAGACGTCATCGCTTCACTAAAGAGGAAGTAGCCAAGAATAGCTGAGAATACCGCATGACAGGAGAATAGCAGACCCGCTTGGCGAGGCCCCATGCGATTTAAGCAAGCAAATAGGGCAGTATCGCCGATAAAGATACCAATTAACCCTGAGAGCATCATCGCGCTGAGCGCTGGCATAGTCACTGATGACCACCCTCCCGTGATAAGTGCCATGGTAGCTAAAATGGTACTGGCACAGCCCATTCGCCATCGGCTATAGGCAAAGGTGCCAAGGTGTTTGGCGGGTACAACAGAAAGTACACTAGAAAATGCCCACAATAGTGCGGCACACAGCGCAAGCCATTCAAAGCCCATGCTTGATATCATCCTTGACTAAGTTGAGTGATTAAATCGCGAGATGCACACCGTCACTGGTGCACAGGGAATGGACAATATGCCTGATTTAGATCAGTAAGCAAAGGGCAAATGCCGCACCACTTTGCTTACTGTCGGGGAAATGCAGTTCAGATTGAATTAGGTGAGGATCCAGTTCGCCATATAAACAATCGACAAGCCGATCACGCCAATAATGACTCCCGTTTTCGCCATATCTTTGCTCTCAATTAGCCCGGTTGAATAGGCCAGCGAGTTAGGTGGTGTCGATACTGGGAGAATCATTCCGAGTGAAGCGGAGAAGGCGACCACAACCAGCAGGTTTTGCATATCCAGCGTTTGCATGGAAACCCCAATGGCTGCCGCTATCGGCATTAACAAGTTGGCGGTTGCAGTATTGGACATAAAGTTGGCCATTAACCAACAGACTAAAGACATAGTTATAATCACCGCGGTTGGCGAGAGTGACTCATAGTCAATCGCATGAGCCAGAGCTGAAGCAAGCCCAGTTTTATCCAATGCAATACCAATCGCAATACCACCGGCCACCAACCACAGCACATCCCAGTTGATCAGCTTAAGCTCTTCTTTGCCCATAATGCCCGTCAAGGTAAACACCGCCAAAGGAATGATCGACACTACATAGGTATTCATACCGTGCAGTTTGGTGGTCATCCACATTAAAATGGTAATCGCAAAGGTCGCATACACCACGATCGCGCGCCAATTTTTTTGAAATTTACCATTGAGCTTGAGTACCATTTGCTCTTGCTGTGCAGGGAACAGTTTCTGCAACAAGAACCAAGCAATCGTTAATTGCACTACCACAAATGGCAAACCCATCATCATCCATGAGAGAAAGTCTATGCTGTTTTCTCCAGTTAAGTATTGCAGAGCAATCGCGTTGGGCGGAGTACCGATAGGGGTAGCGATACCACCGGTGTTGGCGGCGATAGGAATACACAGCACCAAGGCTTTAATACCTAAGTCGCCTTTTGGCGCCGAAGCCACAATCGGCCCAAGCAACGCCAGCATCATCACCGTGGTTGCAGTGTTAGACATAAACATAGAGAACACGGCGGTGATCAGCATTAATCCCAGCATGATGTATTTGGGTTGGGTACCAAAAGGCTTAAGTAGTACTCGTGCAAGGTTGTTATCCAATTCATATTTCGAAGCAGAGATCGCCAAAGCAAAACCACCCATGAACAGAATAATGATCGGCGAAGAGAAAGCGCTAAAGATATCGGTGTAAGCGATCAATTCGCCTAAATCATGCCCAGCGGGGGGATTGCGAAATAGGTGTAGTCCTTTATCGGAGATCATGATCAGCTCTAAGGCAATGATCAGGATTGAAGTGGCAAAAACAGGGACAGGTTCTAATACCCAGAGTAGAGCAGCGAGCAGGAAAATAGCCAGAAGTCGATGTTGAATAAGAGTTAAGTCGTCGATTGGGATGGAATCAATCGGCATAAACAGCACTGCGAGCGGAAGCCCAAAGCAGATGAGTAGCCTAATTATGGTGCCGGAATGAATTTTTTTCATAGGCGAGCAGACCTTCCAATTCAATAGGAAAAGACAGCTTAAAAGATAACCATATTAGGGTCTTAGACTAAGGTTTGAGTTTTACAAAAACGTAAAAAATGTTGCGTGAATCTTGTCGCGGGTCAAAAAAATCCCTGAACGAGTCAGGGATTGAGAAGTCATTTACAGGCTTGTTATTCAGCGCTCTGACGCTGCGCGTAAGGGGTACCCATGACAGTCGGCTCACCTTGTTGCATTGAATGATCGAATTGGATGCTGTCTTTGGCAAATAGGTTAATCACCGTTGAGCCAAGTTTAAAGCGACCCATTTCCTCGCCTTTTTTCAGCACTACTGCTTTATCACCTTCTGCTGGGTAATCCCAACGGTGTACAGTGTTGCCGCGCGGTGGCGTGACTGTACCGGCCCAAACTTGCTCGATGCTGCCAACAATAGTTGCGCCAACCAGTACCTGAGCCATAGGACCAAACTCTGTATCAAAGATACATACAACACGCTCGTTACGTGCAAATAGGTTTGGCACGTTTTCAGCTGTTAATGGGTTTACTGAGAATAGATCACCCGGTACGTAAATCATCTGGCGTAGCGTACCATCACATGGCATATGCACACGATGGTAATCGCGTGGTGACAGGTATAAGGTCGCAAATTCGCCATCGGCAAACTCTTGTGCTAACTGCTTATCACCACCAAGCAGCTCTAGCGCAGTGTAGTCGTGGCCTTTAGCTTGAATCAGCTTGCCGTCTTGGATTGGACCAAATTGGCTTACACACGCATCCGCTGGGTGAGTGATAATACTGTCACCATCAGTAATTGGGCGTGCGCCTTCTTTTAGCTCACGGACAAAAAATTCATTGAATGTTTTGAAGTAAGCTGGGTCTGTATGCAGCGCTTCATCCATATTGACGTTGTACTGCTTGATGAACCAACGAATGATCGCGGTAGTTAGACCGCCAGCTTTAGCCGACGCTAACTTACCAACTAGGCGAGTTAAACCATGCTGAGGAATCCAGTATTGCAGTCTAACTTTAATCTTGTCCATTGTGTTTAATTCCAATGTTAATTATCTGTTTCAAACTTTTGGGCGCGAGATGTTACTTAAAAAATCAGCAAATGTCAGCACTTGCGGATGCTTGTCCTCTCGCAGTGCGCTACAGATCCGCTTTCTTGCTGCGTGAATACTGACGGTTTGCTTTGTTTTCTGTCATGCTCTCAAGGATGCGGTGGTAGTTTTCAAAACGAACTTCACTCACGTCACCTTTTTCTACCGCCTCACGTAAGATGCAGCCAGGATCATCTAGATGTTTACAGTCACGGAACTTACAACCACCTAAGTAAGGTTTGAACTCGACAAACGCCTTGGTAACTTCTTCTGCTTCTAGGTGCCATAAACCGAATTCACGTACCCCAGGAGAGTCAATCAGATCACCACCTGAAGGAATATGGTAAAGGCGAGCTGCCGTTGTTGTATGTTGACCCAGTCCAGAGTTTTCTGAAATGGCGCCTTCTTCAATATCTAATTCTGGCATTAGGGCGTTAACTAGGCTGGATTTACCCACACCGGATTGACCAACGAAGATGTTAATGCGCCCATGCAGTGCTTGTTCTAGTTCGTCAATGCCTTCACCGGACTGTTTACTTACCAGCAATACTTTGTAACCGATTCGTTCGTATTCGCTCAACCACTCACGGTAAGTGTTACGTTGCTCATCTTCCAGCAAGTCGACTTTGTTCAACACAATCAGTGGCGCAATCCCCAATGTCTCTGATGCGACTAAGTAGCGATCGATGATATTGAGCGATAGCTCAGGTAGTACTGATGAGACAATCACCATTTGGTCGATGTTTGCCGCAACAGGCTTTAAACCATCATAGTAATCTGGTCGGGTAAGCACAGAGCTACGAGGCTCAACCGCTTCAACCACGCCTGAAATACCGTACATGGATTCAAGACCGGCACGCCAAATTACTCGGTCACCGGAGACAAGCGTTTCGATACCACGACGCAAGTTACAACGGTGGACTTCACCACTTTCATGGTCTTCAATATCGGCATGTTGACCAAAACGGGTAATCACTAGCCCAGTTTTGGTTCCGCCCAGCATCGATTCATCCCACTGAATACTTTCGGCTTTAGTGAGTTTACGTTTTTGATTACTACGAACGCGTCGTACCTGACCTTTAGTTAGCTTTTTCTGTTTTGCCACGATGATCTACTTAATCTGTTTCTCTTAGGTTCGATACCTGAGATTGCTATCTTGGGTATCTGAATTTGGGTATAGTACCTTTTTTAGCGAAAAACCAATAGGCAACGATTTATGTCCTTTAGCGATCAAAACTTAATTTGGGTCGATTTAGAGATGACTGGACTTGATCCTGAAACTCACAAAATCATTGAAATCGCCACCATTGTTACTGACAGTGAGTTAAATATCTTAGCTGAAGGCCCTGTTTTGGCGGTGCATCAGCCAGAAGAAGAATTAGCGAAAATGGATGATTGGTGCACCAATACTCACACCAACAGTGGCTTAGTTGAACGTGTTCGCAATAGCCAAGTTGATGAGCAAGAAGCCATTCGTCAAACGATCGCCTTCTTAGAGCAATGGGTACCAAAAGGTAAGTCACCAATTTGTGGTAATAGTATTGGTCAAGATCGCCGTTTCTTATACAAGCACATGCCTGAGCTTGAAGAATATTTCCATTACCGTTATCTCGATGTCAGTACGCTAAAAGAGCTGACTCGTCGCTGGCAGCCAGAGATTTTGGATGGTTTCTCTAAACAAGGCAGCCATTTAGCTTTGGATGATATTCGTGAATCCATTGCGGAGCTGCAATATTACCGCCAAACGATCTTCAAAATTTAGTCGTTGTTAGATACCGTTAAAGCCGCAACATCTTTGCGGCTTTTGTTTCTAACGTAGTCACTACGGCACAGGCAAGAACACGAATTGCGCGACGCCTTGTGCGACTTTAGTAATACTACGATCGGTTTTATCAGCCACAATTAGTGCCATCATGTCTTGAATGCTCACCATTTTGGTAAATATTCGGTCGAAGCTAACGTCGAATTCCTTGTCGCTGTAATGATTGCTTAACAAGTAGAGCTCTTCTTGGCTATCGCGACGGTGATAGAGCCGCCAAACGAAAATTTCGATATTGCGGGCGCTGTTATACAGAGATTGCTCATCCAAGGAATCGAGAATAAAGAATTCTTGCTGGTGGTTATAAGAACGTCGCAGCATTTCAGCAAGACCAACAACAGCAGCAAAAACGCGATCACCTCGATAAGTTTCATCAAACGCAAGCAAGATAGCATCGATACTTGTTTTTCCGCCTAACTCATCAAACAGCAGAGGTTGAGACTCTAACTCGCCTGGGCTACCGAAGATCTGCTGCATGCGATCTTCTAGAGTCATTCCTTCAATTTTTCTTAGTTGATCTGGATTTCGCACGTATAGCTTTCGTGTTAGCTCCATCAATAATGCTTTTTGTTCTCTGACATGCACGTCCATAACAAAGTCGACATCCGTTTTGCCGAGGTTTCGGACTGGCTTCGGCATTGCGCCACAACCGGATAATGATGTGAGGAGAAGTAGTGTTGAACAGAAAGCAATAAATCTTAGGCGATACCCAGCGAATGCCATTGCGAGCTCCATCTTATGCAATTGCCATTTAGTTATCATCAAAGCGATACCCAGTCTGCGCAGGTTACTTGGGTATAAATCAGACGATTGGTCATTTGTTATATCGAAAAGCGCATATTTAAACCAGTGAGAATAGACTTTGTGAATCCGTTTGCTGGCTCAAGTCTCATTTACACATGACTTAAATTAAATAGGATGATCTTTTTATCAGTAGCTTATGATCGAAAATAGTTAATTGAGTTCAACAATACTTCAACAAACCGTCGGTTGTACGCTTACTTTTGTGTGCTTTTTCATCAAACGGGAAAAAAACTCATTTTTTTTGTAGGAAGGACTTGCATCACAAAAAAATGCTCTTATAATTCGCAGCCCTGAACGACGGAAACGTTGTTGATGCGACACTAGCTCAGTTGGTAGAGCGCAACCTTGCCAAGGTTGAGGTCACGAGTTCGAACCTCGTGTGTCGCTCCAAATTATCTAGTTAGATGTTTGTCTAGTTAGAACAAGCTTTCATTGTGCTTAACAA
>NZ_JADILO010000041.1 GCF_015278125.1 Vibrio fluminensis | reverse complement strand
CAGCAACCGCTTGTTGTGCTAGCGGGATACGAGCTTGGTTAGCTGCTAAAGATGCTGCGCGGAAGATTTTGTCTACTTGCTCTTGAGAGTAAGTAGCAAATTCAGCTTGAGCCGCTTTTACGCGTTCTACTAGCGCATCGAGTTCAGATAGATTACTTACGTACATAATTTTTATCCTAAATTGCCAATTATTATATTTGATTAATTCATTGAGGCTTAAAATAGCGATTTGATAAAGTGGCAGCGTAATAAGTCCCACGCCAACTAACGTGTTAAGGAACGGCAGTCATTACGCTGCGAATTGAGTATTAAGTTTGAATGCTGTCTTATTTAATATTGGTTAGCTAAACATAACGCCAACACTTAGGAACAGCATGATCATCACGGTGATGATACCAATCAGTGGACCGATAAAACGAAGCCATGAAGAGTAGGCGACACGACCAATCGCAAGACCACCCATCACTACCCCAGAGGTAGGCGTGACAAGGTTTGGCAGACCAGATGCTGACTGGAAAGCAGTCACAACTAGCTCACGGCTTACACCTGCAAAGTCGGCTAGTGGCGCTAAGATTGGCATTGATAGTACCGCCAGTCCTGATGACGACGGCACAACCACACATAGCACCGCTTCAATCCAATATATCGCGTTGACAAAGGCGATAGGGTTTAAGCCTGCCAATATATCTTCCGCATAATTGAGAATGGTGTGGGTAATATTGCCGTTATCCATTACCACCACTAGGCCTCGAGCGATGGCGATAATAAATGCCACGCCAAGTAAGTCTCGTGCACCATTAATAAAGCTATCGGTGATCTCGACTTCCGTCATGCGAGCGACAAAGCCAACGACGATACTTGCACCGAGAAACAGCGCTGACAATTCAGCCATCCACCAACCTGCACTTGATACGCCCCACATCATTAACGCAAAGGTGAAACCAAAGATCATCAAGACGATTTTGCGTGTGGTAGTCAGTTCAGGAACCGTTTGATCTTTCGCGTGTAAGAAGTGACGTAAGTTGTCTTCATATTGATGGGCGACGATAGAACGTTTTGGATCCTGCTTTACTTTTGCTGCATAGCGCATCACGTAAATGACACAGATTAACCAACCGACTACTAGAATTGCTAGGCGTAGAGCAAAGCCATCCATAAAGTTGATTTCAGCAGCGTTAGAGGCAATAACCGTTGCGAACGGGTTGATGGTTGAACCTAAACAGCCAATGCCTGCACCAATCATAATTATGGCCACACCCACGACACTGTCGTAGCCAGCGGCAATCATCACCGGGATGAGTAGCGCATAAAACGGGATAGTTTCTTCAGCCGTGCCGTAAACCGTGCCACCTAGTGCGAATAAGCCCATTAGAATTGGAATCATCCACTTTTCACGACCAGCAAGGCGCTTCATCGTACCGCCGATGCCAGCATCAATAGCGCCCGTGTCTGTCACGACTGCAAGGAAACCACCAATAACCAGAACGAATAGGGCAACATCGACCGCTCGAGCCGCATAGCTCAACGGGTCATAGAAGCCTTGGATCGGCGCCATGATAATGTCAAATAGGCCTTGAGGGTTGGTTTCAATGGTTTGATAAGAACCGACCAGAGGAACCATTTTGCCCAAAGTTTCATTCATTACCATTTGGTATTGGCCTGCAGGGATAACCCAAGTAAGACCAGCCATCACAACGGTAAGAAGCATCAAAATCGTATAAGCGGAAGGAAATTTTATTTTGTTCATTATTTCATCCTATAGCAGGCTTAATGCCTTACTAAGCAGCTACGCAAGTTATGCAACACAATCCATTATTTCTTCAATGCTTAAGTTACTAAGCCCCATTTTTTTCAGTGTTCGACCATTCTCAAAGTAGTTAGTGTCGTTGTAGGCATTATCGATATGCAGGCAGCTAGTGATCATTGGCGTTTCAACCTGCGCAAGCTTAGCCAGTTCAAAGCATGGCACCAGAAGATAGGCGGCATCTTCAGTGATATAGCGGTTGCTGGCTGAATTTGGTGCACTATTGAGCTTGCCATGTGTTTCGGAAGTACGGTTGACTTCATAAACGCTGGTGCAATCCATGTCATACAGTTCGTTCATCGCGATGAGTTCTGGCTTTAGTGCTAAACCAAAAGCAGAGCCAACCGCAATGCGCTCGTTTTCCATGACAGCCGCAGCTTTGGCGGTTGAAACTGAACAGCAGTCTTTGTAGTAATTAAATTGACCGTCAAAGTTTTCTAGTAAACCCATATTAAGAGTTGTCAGTAGAGGGTGCCCGCCAAAGTTAATGTTTTCGAGACCTGCCTCAATAACATTGCTCAGAGGTTTGAGTGGAAGTGGCATCACAGGTTGTAGGGCATCAATCGCTTGCTGAGTGCGATTAGCGGGTAGCGCCGCGACAGGTAGATGTGTTTTCATACCAAGAATCGCCAGTTGAGCAGGACCAACAATTCGCGTTGCCCAAGGAATAGAGATAGCGTCAACGAAGGTAATATCGAGATTTTCGTAGCCTTGTTCAAATTTGATGTTATTGAGCACAAGAGAGCCATAGTTACCCGGCATCAACATGATAATTTGCCCATCGCGCAAGTGCGGCAGCATGTCGAGGAATAGTTGTTCTTGGGCAAAGGCAGGCACCGGCAAAACGATAAGATCCGCATAAGCGACGGTTTCTGCGATATCACGACTTAGTTTGTCGATAGGCTGAAAACCCGCGTACTCGAGAGAAACATCGTTAAAACTTGCTAATGCTTCAATACCGCCGCGTTGTTCGATATCCGCCAATGGATGATCAAACCCTTTTGAGCCGTAAAGACACACGTCCGCGCCATGCAAAGAGAAGTGATATGCAGCCGTTAAACCAGCGTTACCTGAACCAATCACAGAAACTCGAGTAGACATAAATTTTTCCTTAATAGTGTTAAATTTCTCGAGCACAGATTAAGGTCAGTACGATCTCTACGACCAATGCCAAAGCTTTTGTCAGCTATGCAAAAAAGTTATGGTTAAACTATGTCATGAGTTTAACCATAGGATATGTAAGGAAAATAACCATTCTTATTTTTGCAGTCACTCTGTCGAAAAGTGTGATTTTCAACAAATGTCTAGTGATTTGCTTTGAGCAGTTGGCCGACTTTTAGCTCAATTCCCAGTTCATCAGCCAGCAATAAAAACTGTTCGATAAAACGTTCGGCATGACGATTTATCGGTTTAAGCGCTGGGTAAAGAATGTCGAATTCGAAGGGCAAGCTAAATGCCAAAGGACGCATGACGAGAAGAGGATTTGCACTGTCTAACACCGCAGTGAATGGATCGGTAAGCGCGATGCCGACACCTTGTTCCACCAGCGCAGAAGCAGTGCTGGCAAGTGAAACTTCAATTTGTTCATTAATACCTAAGTCATAACGCCTAAGCAGAGTATCGATACGATTTTGTGGGCTATCTTTTTCATGGCGAATGATCACTTGATTCGCAATATCGTGAATATCAATCACTGCCAGCTGTGCGAGAGGGGAAGAGGCGGGCAGAAGGCACACACACTCGCATTCAATATGTTGATAGTTAACACCGGAGAAGCCCTGACCCACGAATGAAAAACCGATATCAATCGCTTGGCTTTGCGCATGGCGTAATACATCTTCGGAGCGGTAGGTTTTTAAGCCTACTTTGAGCTTAGGGGTTTGCTGTAGGAATCTGCCGAGAACTTTGGGTAGATAGGCGTTGGAGAGGAGTGGCATTGCGGCGATGTTGATTGAGCCGAACTGATTGGTTTTTATTAGCTTGGCCGCTTGCTCTAACCCCAATAATGAATCAAAGACTTTTTCCACCTCAATGTAAAATGCTTGCCCATCACTGCTTAAAATTAGGCGGTTGCCTTGACGAGTAAATAACTTAAAACCAATTTGTTCTTCGAGATTCGATAACAGACGGCTTACGGCTGGCTGGCTTAAATGCAGTCTGTTGGCCGCGGACGTCATGGTTTGACATTCAACAATCGCTTTAAAAGCACTTAATTGGGAGAACTTCACAACATACCCTATATTTCAAATGAGACAGTGCTAACGCGCTCCTACCGAAGGAGCGTTTATTGGCCAGCATAATATATCTGTTTGATATAGTTGGGTTAGAGCTATTAATTGAATATTTGCGGTTAGGGGTAAAATACCGCGAGCCAAACGGTTGGTTCTTTTTCTGATGTAGCTTTAACGCGATGTTTTTGCTGCGCAGGAATCGTAAGGTAGTCACCTTGTTTTAGTTCGAAGGTCTCGCCATTATCATATTCAACAATACCGAAGCCAGTCAGCACCATCACCCACTCATTTTCCTTTTGGTCATACCATCCTTGTTCTGGAGAGCTTTGACCATAAGAGACGATACGCTCAATGCGAACCTGCTCCGTTTTGACAATATCACTGAACTGTTCGTGATCGAGAAATGGCGGAATATGGGAAAATAGGTTGTTCATAGCGCCTCTTATTGGTTGGTTGCTCTTGCCAGTTGTCTACTTAGCTAGCAGCTCTCGTATCTGCTGCGTATCGGTGACCTTTTGCCAAGTGAAGAACTTTTCATCGGCAAGCTCTAGCATTGGAATATCTTCATAGGTATCGCCGTAGGCGTATATTTTGTCAAATTGCTTGAGGCAAATTTGCTGGCTATCGAGGTGCTTTTTAACTAAGCGAACTTTATTGTTTAGACTACAGTCACCATCTAAGTAACTGCCTGTGTAACGTCCATTTTTCTTGAGTAAGCGACTGCAAACTACTTCAATTCCCTGCTGCTGGCACCAAATATCCAAGTAAGGGCTAAGAGAGGCTGAAACCAGCACAATTTTGTCACCTTGCTGCTTGTGCCATTCTAGCGCTTGTAAAGCTTCGCTTCTCATCACAGTTGGTAAATATTCGCTCGCAAATCGAGCGCCAAGCGCATCCACTTCTTCTACCGAGCGGTAACCAAAAGCGACTTTGGCGAGGATAGGGCGAGTAAAACGTGCAGGTAACCAGCCGAGTTTATAGAGACCAATGACGGGTGACGTGACAATCAAGCCTGCTAGGGTGCGCGTCTTTGGCGTCGCGAAAAAGAGAAACTTAGTAAAAGCATCTTGGTGGGTGATAGTGCCGTCAAAGTCGAACAGGGCTAAATTCATGGCATGATTAAGTGAGAGAGTTGGCAAGTACGCAGATTACCATTGGTAGGCAACCCGCGACAAAAAACTTGATGAACAACAGGGTGTTTTCATTTTGGCGAACATCATCAATGGCATTGGCTTGAGTACTATCCACCATGGATGACGTAACGACTTCGGCTTTGTCGTTGGATGATATGCCACTTTCTGGCGGGTAGAGATAAAGCAGTCCGCTTATTCCCCACAATATCATCGCGGTGTAAAAGGCGTAATCGGAGAGAAAGTGAATACCTAGGAATTCCGTAGTTGTCTCAAGCAGAGCAATCAAGGAAACCACTATGATATTGCTGGCGATGGTGAATTTTATTGTTTGCCACATGATGAGCCCTTTAACTAACTTTTTTGCCAACTACGTAACTTATTTTTCTCTTCTTTGGCGAGAAAAGCCTGCTCTAAATCGATCTCATAGCGGTTGGCTATTGAGCAGAGATAGATAAAGATATCGGCAAGTTCATCACCAACTTCCCCTACTTTGGAGTGAGGGTCGATGGCGATGCCTTGGGCTTTACGTATCGCTTTAAATAGCTCTCCGACCTCTTCGCCAAGTAGGAGGCATTTCTCTAGCACTGGCTGATCAGCAAAGTGGCGTTCTACTTCAAGTTGCGCGACATAATCTTGATAGTCGGACAAAGTCGGTGCAGGTTTTAGCTCAGGCATCAGGTCTCCATAATTCTTTGATTAACTTATTGAGCCAGAGTACCCAGCGCAGCGATAGATTGCCAATTAATCGAGAACTTACGTGATAGCGCTGCGAGGGTTGGTAGAAATTGATTTGCAGGAAACTAGAGCGTAGTTCCAATCAACTTTTATGGGGTCATACCAATCCCGCATCCCGCATCCCGCATCCCGCCTTATTGTGCGCGCTGTAACTGATGCTCAAATACCGCTTTTGCCTCTTGCTGGCTAAAGTTGAGTCCTAACTGTTGGCTGATGACTTGGTGCATCTGTTCAGCTGATGTGATGGTCGATGAAGTTTCATTGCCCAAATCATCATATTCAAACACTTCTAAACGTCTAACGAGTTGTCTTTTATTGGCGTGAATTTTGGAGATCACTAGGCTGTTTACAAAGTTACTCTGTGGGAACTTATGGGTATAGAAATGGCTGGCATCACAGTCATCTTCGGTTGTTTCACTCAGATCAAAGCGATACATAGTGAACACAGTGTCGTTCTCGAATTTTTCTAAACGGTAATCTTGTCCTTCAATGGCTTGCAAACGCACATGTGACTCTTGCCAGTGATACTCACGGTTCTCTAACGGTATGACCTCTTGTGGCGTACCAATACCAAAGCCTACATCGACAATATATTCTTGTCCTTGCCAAGTGAGTATGGTCAAGCGGTGCGAGCGGCGGTTGAACTCGTTACCACTTAGTAACACGCGAGCTAAAATAGGGCGTACCTGATAGCCAAGCTGTTCAAGTGCTAGCTGCATCAGCTTGTTGTGCTCAAAACAATAGCCACCTTGTTTTCGTTCGACGAGTCGTTCGACAATCGATTCGATATCCAATGGTAATTCGCGATCGAGTACGACATTCGTGCTGCTAAAGGCAAACAAACTGAGGTGTTTCTTGATCATGTAGTTGATGCGTTCAAGACCTTCTAGCTCAGTAGGGATCTCTAATTGTTCTAGATAGTATTCAATTGGTTGGTGCATGTTTGTTGTGGTTCCTAGTACGAGTCAGTTTGAATGATTAGCCAGAAAGATTGCCGGTTTTAAGCTGTGCGATGAAACGCTCTAACTCATGTTGATCGAGCTCAATACCATCTCGACAATCCGCATTGAGTTTCCCGCTATAGTGGATATCAAAGTAACGGAAGAACATCGCGAAAATTTGATCAAAAATAGGGCATATGTCACGACCAGATGAGCTGGTTAGTACCAAACCATTTTTTCCTGCCAATGCGCGCCCCTTTGGTTTGAGCGTCTCGACATCGGTTAGCTCAGTAATCCGATCCATCAGTGCTTTCATTGGGGCGGTGGGTGCGTGCCAATAGTTGGGAGAAGCAAACATCAGGTTGTCAGCGGCTAACATTCTCTCTACCAATCCATAGAAATCATCGGCTGGATATTGGTTAGGGTAGTTGTAGGGAGTGATGGTTAATTTATCGATATTGATAATCTCGAGTGTTGTCAGTGAAGCAACGCGCTCGAGCACCTTAGCCGTATTGCCTTGGTGATCGGCGCTAGAAAATAAAACCAATGTTTTCATGTGTTCATCCTTGAGGTTGATTAAACATTGGTTGCCACTGTAAAACCTCGACTTAGGTTGAGGTAAAGCGCTATTTTACAAAACCTCGCGTGAGCTTCGGGAGCACTTGAAATTAAACGCTATTTTTCTTGGCTATTCGTCTTGGCTATTCGTCTTCGTTTAGCACGCCGAGTCGTTTTAAGTCTTGTAAGCACTGCTCAGCATGCTCAAATTGCAGCGCTGACATACCGACGGCTTGTGCCCCCTCAACGTTGTATGGCATATCATCAATAAATAGACACTCTGTTGCCTCAAGCTGATATTGCTCAAGTAGAGCGTGATAGATTTCAGGGTTCGGTTTTAGGCAGCCCACATCCGCAGAGATCACGACTCCGTCAAATAGTGACCAGAAATCATATTGCTGTTTCAGATAATCAACAATCTCATGTACGTTGTCGGAAAGTGCATAGACGTTGTAACCGGCGTCTTTAACCTGTTTAACTAGTTCAACTGAACCGAACAGCACCAGCTGCGTCTGTTTAACGTAGTAGCTAAGTTTTTCCGCTTGCAGTGAAGAGAGTCCAAACTCTTTTTTCAGCGCCGTTTGCACTTCTTGCTCGCTTAACTCGCCACGATTGGCTGCTTGCCAAATTTGTGATTGGAATATTTGTTTGGTGAGTGTATTGACCCTTGGTGAGTCGCCAAAGGTAAGGCGGACAATTTCTGTCGGTGACCAGCGAACGATCACGTTGCCTAAATCGAAAATAATGTTCTTAATGCTCTTTGATGACATCCTGTTCTCCCAAAAAACAACTTAAAGTGGTTTACGCAGTATGACGCCAAGGCGTCCTTTATCTCGTTTGCCATCGGGTTTATTGACCAGTTCATAGTGAACGATTTCAAACCCAATATTTTGGCAGTGTTGCAATAGCTTTTCGATAGGAAAAGCATCATAGTAAAATGGTTGCTCAAACATAGTATCGACAAAAGCGGGAATACTTTTTTCGCTTCCGCCGCTGGAAATTATGGCAGCGCCACCCGAGTTTAAGCAGTGATAAGTTTTTTTGAGCAATGATAGATGTTGCTCACGCGGTAGGTGAAACATTGAATCCCAAATCACCACGCCATGGTAATGCTCACTAGGCTGAAACTCTTCCAATTCAGCTTGAAGCCATTGATGCTGAGGAAGAATGCTCTGCGCGTGTTTAAGTAACTTATGCGAGCGATCGACGCCAGTGATGTTAAAACCATATTCAGTGAGCAGCGTACCAATGGGTTCGCCACTGCCACATCCTAAGTCTAATAGCTTGGCTTTGCTCGGTAGCAGAGCAACAAACCGCTCAAACATAACTTGGTCAATGCTTGCTAGGTGAGTGCGGACGGCTAACCATTGCGAGGCAATCGCATCATAGTTGGCTTTGAAGCTAGCAGACAAACATGGCTCCTTGTTAACAATTACTCATCATTCAAATTACTTTTCTTTCATAAGTTTAGTGCTAAGCGATGTGGCTGTATACAAGGATTTGATAGATATTAGTAAGCAGATCTAATTTCTCTCTGATAGCATGAGGTCAACGCGGATGAGCACATAGAAAATAGGGTGCCCATTGAGTGAATTTATAAGATAGGGGGCTATGATGGCGATTAAGAATAAGATCATCCGCCATTCAGCGATAGAAGTCGACGCGCTGTTTGACAAAGAACATCAGTTAATCGAGCAAGTGAAGAGTAATCAGTTGGAGCAAGTGCTTCTGCTTTGGCAATCCAAGCAACAAACGCTGGTTTTGCCTGCTGGCAAGAAATGGCCCCAGAGTGAGGAGCTGATCGATGCGCTGGCGAGTGCAGGATGGCAGTTATCCGCACGTAAAACCGGCGGAGCTCCGGTCCCTCAATTGCCGGGAATCATTAATTTGTCACACATCTACTATCTGCCGGATGAACAGCAGTACGACATTAAAGCGGCCTATTTGCAGCTGTGCGATGTACTGATTGAGTTTTTCAAAGCATTGGGTGTGCAAGTTGACGTGCATGCCACAGCAAATTCCTACTGTGATGGTGACTATAACCTCAATATTGCGGGGCAGAAAATTGTCGGTACGGCGCAGCGCGTGCTACTGAAGAAAGGTGGCGGACGAGTAGTGCTGTCTCAGGCTTGTATTATTATCGATGCTGACGTGAATAAGATCGTCGAACCCGTGATTACCTGTAATCAAATCTGCCACAATCCAGCCCATATTGAAGCCGCGGTACATACAAGTTTGTTTGACCATATCACGGAAAGACCAAGTGTTGATGAGCTCTTTCAAGCGCTGACGGAGGCATTTTTAAGCCACTTACCAAGATAACAAGCCAATGCCTCAAGCAAGCTTGAGGCATTGATAAAAGTAAACCACACCTGCTGAATTAGCTAGCTTTATCCAACGTTGGGTCTGTTGGTTTTTTAGGTTCTTCCGAATGGTTTTCTTCGCCTTCACTGCTTGGCTCAGAGAAGATTTCTGCTACAGCGGTACGCTCAAGCTCACCTTGTAAGTTACCCTCATCATCGACAACCGGTAGTGAATAATCCGAAGAGATGGTTTCGGTAAGCACTTCCTCAATGGCAGTATCTGGCGATACAACGGGTACCGATTCATAGATTTCTTCATGCCAATCGTCACAAGTGTCGTCTTCTACCGCGTCAATTAGGCTCTCTTGTGTAACTAAGCCTTGATAGCCTTCTTCGGTAACGTGGTAACCATAGTCGTGTTTCGAGCGCTTCATTTGCTGCAGTGCTTCTTCAATGGTTGAAGCGGTAATACGCAATGCTGGTGGCTGCATCACTGTTTCGACGGTCAGTGCGCGAGCGCGGTTTACATCTTTAACGAAGGCTTCAACGTAGTCATCAGCAGGGGAAAGTAAAATTTCGTCCGGTGTACCTTGTTGTACTAATACACCATCTTTCAAAATTGCAATGCGATCACCGATGCGCAGGGCTTCATCCAGATCGTGGGTGATAAAGATAATGGTCTTGTGCAGCTTTTCTTGCAGTTCAATAAGCTGATCTTGCATCTCACTGCGGATCAATGGGTCAAGTGCTGAAAAGGCTTCATCCATTAGTAGGATCTCAGCATCGGTTGCTAATGCACGTGCCAAACCGACACGTTGCTGTTGACCACCAGAAAGTTGTGCTGGGTATTGTTTTTCATAGCCTTTCAAGCCAACAGTATCAAGCCAATTTTGTGCACGCTTATAACGCTCACCTTTTTCAATACCTTGGATTTCTAAACCATAAGCGACGTTATCCATAACGGTACGATGTGGTAACAGCCCAAAGCGTTGGAATACCATCGACATTTTATGGCGACGAAACTCTTCGAGCTCCTTACTCGAAAGCTGCATCACATCAATGCCTTCGACCATGATCTTGCCCTCAGTTGGGTCGATCAAGCGGTTAAAGTGGCGAATAAGCGTCGATTTACCGGAGCCAGATAGCCCCATGATGACAAAGATTTCACCCTGTTTGATATTGAGGTTGATGTCTTTTAACCCTACGGTGTGCCCAGTTTCCGCTAATACTTTGTCTTTACTATCACCGCGTTTGACCTTCTCCATCACTGAGTGAGGAGCCTGACCAAACACCTTGTATAGACCGGTGATCTCAATCAGTGGTTTAGTCATGTTTTAGGTCTCCTAAGTGAGCTTGAGTTCGTTTTGCGTAAGCTTGTGACGCGCGGTCAAATAGGATAGCTAGCGCAACAATAGCAAAACCGTTGAGTAGACCAAGGGTAAAGTACTGGTTAGTGATGGATTTTAGTACCGGCTGACCTAAGCCTTTCACACCGATCATCGAAGCAATCACCACCATAGAAAGTGCCATCATGATAGTTTGGTTGATTCCCGCCATAATTGTTGGCATCGCTAACGGTAATTGGACGCCAAATAAGCGTTGTTTATTGCTGGCACCAAATGCTGTTGCTGCTTCTAACACTTCTTTGTCGACTAAACGTATGCCTAAATTGGTGAGGCGGATAACAGGTGGAATCGCGTAGATAACGACGGCGATCAATCCTGGGATCTTACCAATACCCAGCAGCATGACGACAGGGATAAGGTAAACGAATGCAGGCATGGTTTGCATGATATCAAGCATTGGTGTAACCACGGATTGAACTCGGTTAGAGCGAGCCATAGCAATACCAATAGGGATACCGAGTACAATGGCGAGCATGGTACACACTGTGATGATGCTGAGTGTGCGCATGGTGTCTTCCCACATGCCAAAGTAACCAATCAGTAATAGAGATGCAGCACAACCTACGACCAGTTTCCAAGAACGGCTAGCGGCATAAACTAAGCCACAACAGGCGGCGAGCACGATGATCCACGGAGTGGAGAGCAGCAGTTTTTCAAACCACACAAGGAATGAAAGTAGAGGATCAAAGATCGATTCAATCAGATCGCCATATTCACGCGAAAAATCACGATAGGCGCCATCTAAGGTCTTGCGAATGGCTCTTAGATCGGCACGTTCCATTTCTGGAAATTCGCTGAGCCAGCTTGTATCAGACATATAAAATTCCTTATCAATACTGGAGCGGCTTTTGCCGCTCCAGAACTACAGATGTGAGTTAGTCTGCAATTGTCTTAGGTGGAAGAGTTAAAGGGCGCTAGCCACTTTGTCAGCGACGTCTTTTGGTAGCCACTGTTTCCATGTATCAGGGTAGGTTTCTAGGAAGTAGAACATCGCATCTTCACCGCTCGCTTGATTGTCTTCCATCCAAGCGAGAAGTTGGTTCATTTGCTCGTTAGTAAAGCCGCGAGTATTCAAATAGCTTTGAACAGCAGGAACGCGATTTGCAAAAGCTTCTGTAACCACAGTACTTACAGGTGATGGCGGATACATTGTCGCTTTTGGTGAGTCACAATCTTCTTGTGTAATACAGTTGAGGAATTCGTCTTTGTCGATACCAGAGCCAAAATCAACTTTTACCATCTCGTATTTACCTAAGATAGCGGTTGGTGCCCAGTAGTAGCCAAACCATGCTTCTTCACGCGCAAATGCTTTAGCAATAGAGCCTGACAAGCCAGCACTTGAACCTGGGTCGACAATAGTAAAGCCAGCTTTATTCAGATCCATTGCTTGGAAAAGGTTACCGGCACTTATCTGGCAATTCCAACCCGCAGGGCAGCTATAAAATGCACTTGTGGATGAGTCTTCTGGATGAGGGAAAAGATCAACGTGTTTTTTGACGCCTTCAATAGTCGCAAGCTCTGGATACTTATCAACCATGTATTTTGGTACCCAGAAACCTTCTTCACCACCGTTTAATAAAGCCTTGCCAGCATAGCGCAGACGCTTTTCTTCAACACCGCGGTCAAGTGCTTCTTTCATACTATTGGTCCACATCTCTGGCGCGATATCTGGCTGACCTTTTTCAATCATTGAAGTACCGGTCGGCATGGTATCACCTGGAACAATCTCTGCTTCACAGCCATAACCTTCGTTGAGAATAAATTGATCAAGGTTGGCGATTAAGCTCGCTGAATTCCAGTTCATTTCTGCAATAGTGACTTTGCCACATTCGTCTGCTGAAGCTTGAGTAGCGGCCAATCCAGCCATTACTAGCGTCGCTAGTTTGAGTTTCATTTCGATATCCTTTCTAAATAGTACTCTATAAGGTTACCTAAACATTTATTAGAGTTCAAACTATTGAGAAAGCTAACTATAGCGATATGATATAATTTGAATAAGGTAATAAGCCCTTATTTACGCTATTGTTTTGGCTTGTGAGTCTAATAAATATCGCCTATTGGTAAGTTTAGTTAGCATAAATTAATCTGTTATAAAATGTTTATGGTTAGAAGTCTAATGATTTGACGCGCATCGCAGTTCTACGAAAATTATGTGGCAATATGGTTTTATAAAATGTATTGCACATCGCGAAAAAATGGACGTGAGTAAGGTAGATGAATATGAGTAGCCTTGATGGACATGAGCCCAGAAGGGCTCATGGTAAGAGAGATGAGTTTATAAATTAATCAGCTGACCATACGTTGCGAATATCTGGCCAACCCCAGTTAGTTAATGCAACGTCTTTGAGTACGCCATGGAAGCGTAAAGTTTGTCGATGATGGAAAATTGGCAAGAGCAAATACTGATTGATCAATGATGCTGCAATGGGTTCTAAAGCATTTAAGTAGTGATGCAGCTCAGTCTCTGCGCGGACATGTTTCAGCGACTCAGACAGCCATCGTTGGGCTTTGTCGCCAATGCTTGCTTGTAATATTGGATTATGGAACAAGCTAGAAAATGCAGAAGAGTGGCGATTGTCATCAAGGTTGATATTGTTGACCACTAAGGTTTCATTCAGCTGGTGCGATTCTGACAAATGGTTTAATTCTCTGAATGAGTAGACATTGACTTTGACCTTTACGCTAAGTTTTTCCAATTGTTCAGCGACAGCATAAGCGCAATTGATTAATGAGTTGTAGTCGTAAACGGCAATGCTTAACTCTTTTGGTAGATCTGCAGTGTCTGCGATTGGGCGAACCACTTTGTGCCACTGCGGCAGCAGGTTATAAGCATGTTCAGTACCGAAGTTCCTACCTTTGTTGACTAAGGCTTGGTAAGTCGCCTCGGGCGTAATGACACTCGATAGAAAACATTGTTGGGCTTGGTTTAAAGGTGCATTGCTGCGTTGGTTAAACAGTAAAAACATACAGCCATCTTCAATACGAGTCTGTTGAATGGCTTCTGAGTTTGCATCGGCTTCGGAGGTCAAGTAGTAGTGGCAAGGATGGCTATGCTGATTCTTGGATTGATTGGTTTCAATCTGTTTTTGCTTCAAATCATGCTCATCAAGTTGCCAAATAGTCACAAGATCAGTCAACGCGCGGCACGCGTAGTAACGCTCGAATGCTTGCAAACAGAGTTTGGTACTGGAGTGTTCAATCACCTCAAACACACCGCTGCCGACGATGGCTTCTTGATGATTATCTTTGAGTTGTGATAGCGGCTGAATAGAGAATTTGATCCCTGACAGTAAACCCGCAAAGCCTTTATCGGGAGCAGAAAGCTGAAATACAACCTTGTTATCCATGGGGGCTGTGACCGTTGTGAGATGATCTAAATCGGGGTGGTAATGGTCAAGCTCAACCAGGCGATTAAACAGTTCAGCAATACTCTGTGCATTAATCGGGGCGCCATTATGAAAGGTCAGTCCCGGTCTCAGATAAAACGTCCATTGCAGTTGTTGCTCGTCGTATTGCCAGTGGTGAGCAAGTTGAGGTTGCAGCTGTCCATCAAAATCACTACTGACCAAACAACAGTAGATTTGCCGTATTAAATAGCGTTCACTAGAACGGTGCAGTTGGTGAGGGACGAGTCGCTCGAATGGGCGTTTGTAAGTGAGCTGAATGTGCAGACGTCCTTCACGGATCGACGCACCAGAAGTGGATTGAAGTAGTAAGCCAAACGCATGCTCATCATTATCTAAGATCGAGAGCGCTTTTTCGTATTTCCCTTGTTCGACCCGTTTAGTTGCAAGCTGGAGTTTTAGCTCTCTTAACTCGATATTAAGCCGCAATATAGAGCGCTGGTTTCTGCCGACTTTTGGCTCCCAACTGAGCCAGCCCAATTTGTGCATATCGCCAAGTAAGTTTCGCGCATGACGGGTGCTGGTAAACAAGGTGTTGGCAACATCCGCTAATGCAATTTTGATTTCTTGATCAAAACCCAGAGGGGTGAGGCGAGTGTAATAACGGAGTAAATTTAAGTCTGACATAGGGCGATCTCTTTAAATCAAGCAATGATTCACGATGTCAGTTCCTCATATTGCGCTAATTGCGCAGAAATTTGCTGATATTCACGCTGACTAAGCGAAATGAGGAATGGAGTTGGAAAAATTGCTCACTATTTCTTTTCCTTATAGTAAAGGACAATAGCATCATAAAGAGATCAGAGAAAGCAGTAGTGGTTAGTCGCCCGCTCCTGTACCCCCAGAACGTCTATCGACTGCTGCTTTCTCTGCTTTCTGATTATTTCTTTGACAGTTTTTGCTTGCGACGACGCAGCACGAATGTAATAACCGAAAGAAGTAGCGTACCGACTACAAGCCACACTAATAGTTGATTATTGGTATAGAAAGTGGCGAGTTGGTGTAGATGCGCAAAGGCAAAATTGGTGAGTAGGCTAAATACCGCAACCCAGATCGTCGACGCGAGCGCGTTACCGAGTAGGAATTCTCGCTTTGGCATCTTAGCGATGCCGCAGGCAAGTGGCATAAATTGTTTCATACCCTCGATAAAGCGACTGATTACCAAGCAAGCAGGACCATATTTTTGAATCGCGCCTTGCAGCTTTTTAAATTTGTCGCCAGATATATAGCCTTTTTTATCTAACCAAGTTTCAAAATAGTAGCCGAGTAAGTAGCCACAGGTGTTACCGATAAAGCACGCTAACCAAGAGGCGGCCATAACCATGGAAAGGTTCATAACGCCACGTGATGCGAGAATTGAAGCGGCAATCATCAAAGATTGACCGGGCATGGGGACGCCTACGCCTTCGAGAAAGATGCTAACGATTAATGCGAGGTAGCCATATTGGTCCAGTAATGGGGACATGGCGTCGAGTAGCTGATTGATGTGTTCCAAGTTCGGCTCCCACAACATGCAAAGCGTTTTAATACTCCTGTGGCTAAGCTTGATCAAGCCAAGGTGATGCGCTTTAGCTAATTCTGACGTTACCTTAAAAATAGTGTAGATAAATTGTACAGAATCAGTCCGCATTCGGAGTTTTTTAGGCGGAGAAATGTGAGCAAGATTGAGGTGACATAAATGCAAGAAGCCACCCTACTGTAAATTGCGCAAGAAAAATCGCTTAGAACTAGGCGCAGATTGCCGCTAACTAGTTATTCTAATTACAAAATCTGCAACAACGTTATCAGCGATTTTAATCAGCAAGAATGATCAAAGACTTATGCTGATTGGTATAAATTACAGTGTTTCGATTGCGTCTAATAGCTGGCGATTAAACTCTTCAGAAGTCACTTGACCCGCTTCCATATCGAAGTTGTCGTAAAAGCTTGGTAGCGAGATGCTGGCTTTAACGTCTGCTGCGAAGTAAGGCGCAGAGCCAGATGCTGCTGCAAGTACGCTACCTGCACCGCCAGGGCCTGGAGAAGTCGCAAGCATGATCACTGGCTTACCTTGGAATACTTTCATATCGATACGTGACGTCCAATCGAATACGTTTTTGTAAGCCGCGGTGTAAGAGCCGTTGTGCTCAGCAAATGAAATAACGATTAAGTCAGCATCACCAATCGCTTTAAAGAACTGTTTCGCTTGTTCAGGTTGACCCAGTTCTTTTTCACGTTCATCACTAAAAATTGGCATTTCTAGCTGGTGGATATCCAACATAGTGATTTCTGCGTTTGGTACTTGCTTTGCAGCATAGTGAGCCAATTGTTGGTTGATAGATTGTTTGTTGTTGCTTGCGCCAAATGCTAATACTTTCATCGTTCTTTCCTCAATTCGGTTGATGGATGTAGTTTAGTTTGATTCCATATTTTGATTAATAGGGTAAATGTGTAATTATTATTTCCATATGACTTTTAGTAAGGTTTATCATGGTCGTTTCAGCAACTAATTTACTTGATGGCATGGTGATTTTTACCACGGTCGTCGAGCAGGGCAGCTTTACTAATGCCGCCAATGCCACAGGGCACTCTACTTCTTTCATCAGTAAAGAAATTAATAAACTAGAAGAGCGACTGGGTGTTCGCTTACTACACCGTACTACGCGAACCCTAAGCTTAACCCCAGAAGGCGAGCACTATTTTCAACAAACTAAGCAGCTGATTGAGAGCGCTCAAGAGCTAGAACAAGCCATCAGCGGTAAGCAAGAAGAGCCAAAAGGCACATTAAAGATCAGTTGCCCGGTTAACTTTGGTGCCAGTCAGTTAAGCCCAGTGCTGGCGAAATACATGCAGCTTTACCCAAAAGTGAAAGTGGAAGTATTTGCCAGCGATCACCGCGTTGATCTTATTGGGGATGGTTATGATGTGGTATTGCGCTCCTCTGCCAGCGCGGAGGATTCGAGTTTGATCAGCCGCTTGGTGCAGCGCTCGTGCACTCGAACGGTTGCTTCACCACAATACCTGAAACAATTTGGCACGCCGAAACATCCTTCAGAACTGACGCGACATAAGCTGCTTTGTTATAGCAACCATAAGCAGCCATATGTTTGGAGTTATATTGATAGCGACGGCAGTTTACTTAAAGTGGATGTAACGGGCGTACTGACCACCAATAGCCCAGAAATGGAGCTCAGTCTTTGTTTGCTTGGACAAGGTATCTGCCGACTGCCAGAGGCGCTGGTGATGGATGGGATCAATAGCGGTGAGTTAGTGGAATTATTTACCGACTTGCCTGTCCATCGCATTGAGATGTGCTTGGTCTACCCAAGCCGCAAACATATGTCGACTAAAGTGCGCCGCTTTATCGATTTGGTGGTGGAAGAGCTTCGTTAAAATGTAAGAATTAACTTATGCTAAGCACAGCATATATTTGCAGTTAGGACGTAATAAGGACTGTTATGAATATTGAGCACTTGAAGTTATTTGTGCGTTTGGCTTCAACTCACAACATTAGTATGGCGGGGCAAGAGCTGGGCTTATCACCGGCGGTGGCAAGTGCCCACATTAATAAACTGGAAGAAGGCTTGGGTGTGCGTTTAGTGCATCGTACCACGCGTAAAGTCTCGCTGACTCAAGAAGGGGAAGCTTTTCTTCCACACGCTGAAGATGTGCTCGCCAGTGTCGACGCTGCAAAAGGTGCTATTGGTGTTGGTCAAGCTTCACCAAGTGGCACGTTGCGTGTGACAACGCCTGCCTCTTTTGGGCGTATGCATTTGATGCCAGCATTAAAAAACTTCCTTCAAGATTACCCTGAGTTAAGTGTTGATTTGCGTTTTTCTGATTCGGTACTGGATCTGGTTGAAGGTGGGTTTGATGTGGCGATTCGTATCTCGGAGTTGAAAGACTCAAGTTTAGTTGCGAAGAAGATTGCAGGCGACCCACGCATTGTTTGCGCATCACCAGAGTATCTCGCAAAGTATGGTACGCCACAGCACCCAAGTGAGTTAGCAGAGCATAATTGCGTACTGCTTATGGGGATGGATCACTGGTCATTTGAAACCCCGCAGGGCGTAGTCGCCATCAAAGCGAAAGGCAGTATCCGTGTTGATAATGGCGATGCGATGCGTGATGCGACCACCGATGGATTAGGCATCTCAATCAACTCTAAGTGGAGCGTCTACAGGGAGCTTGCGAGCGGCAAACTTGTGCAAATCCTACAAGACTACCCTCTGACGTCAAACGCCGCTATTTGGGCTGTTTATCCAAGCTCGCGATTAATGGCACCCAAAGTACGCGCATTTATCGACTACTTTGCCGACTTTTATGGCAACCCACCTTATTGGGAAAGCGCAGGCAAGTAAACCTAGTCGGTAAATCTAGCTCAGTGAGCCGACAAACTCTCTGAAAATAAAAAAGGCTCTCAACATGAGAGCCTTAGTTTTTAGCTTGATACTACTTTTCAGTGCGAACAAACATCATGGTTAATGTGAATGAAAGTGCGAACACACCCACAATCCCAAGTACTGCTTGGATAAAGTTCTGCGTGCCACTTGCCAAGTAAGCTGGCAAACTGAAGATTGAAGACAGAATGTAGCTGGTTAGGTGAGTATCAATCGTTACTGATACCGCGCCCATGATGCCAGCAGCTAAACTCGCCATAAACAGTGCTTTGGTGTACTTAGTCAGAATACCGAATAGTGCTGGTTCTGTGATACCAAGAATCGCCGTGATACCAGAGCCAAGCGTGACACTCGATTGCTCTTTTGACACATTGCTACGTTGCTTATACCACATCGCAATGGTCGCCCCCGCAATAGCGATGTTGCCGAGACACATGATTGGCATCAGTAAGTCCTTGCCGTACAAAGCGAAGTTGTTCAAGCTGATCGGCGTCATACTGTGGTGAATCCCCAACACAATCGTGATTGGACGAGTAAGACCAAAAATAAAGCCAGTAAGCGTCGGTGAAATTTCCAGTAGAGAGCTTACTAACCAGCCTGCACCGTTACTTAGCCACATACCTGCCGGGGCAACAAAAGAAAGTACCACAACAGAAGTGACCGTGAACGCTAATAGTGGTGTAAATACCGGTTTAGCAGAGCTAGGCACAAAGCGATCAACAAATGGCGTGATCTTAGATAGCACCCAAACCGCAAGAATAGCAGGGACGATAGCACCACCGTAGCCAAGCAGTTCAATTGGCACCACACCAAACACATTCAGCTCTGGATTTGCGCCAGCTTCTTTAAGCGCTGCGGCTTTTTGTAGCAGTGCAGGTGACAGCATGGCTGAGGCAACTGCCAGTGCGATGTACTCGTTCACCTTAAATACTTTCGCTGCCGAGAAAGAGACGAGCATCGGCAGGAAGAAGAACACGGCAGTTGAAATCGAGCGGAAGAAGAATACCGTATCCGAGGTTTCTGAAATCACGTTGGTTGCAATCAAACCAGATAGCAAACCCATTAACATACCAGCGCCGGCAATCGCTGGAACGACTGGACCAAAGATACCGGCAACAATACGCATCGCGCTTTGGAATAGCTTACCTTTCTCAGCTTCGACTTCTACAGAGTCAGACGCTTGCGCGGTACCTGATAGTGCGTTGTACCATTTCTCAACATCAACCCCAATCACTACCTGAGTTTGACCTTGTGCCAGCACTACACCTTTCACGCCTTTGATGCCTTCAAGCTTGGCTTTGTCTGCTAATGTTTCGTCGGCTAACTTGAAGCGCAAGCGAGTCATACAGTGAGTGATGTTGATGATATTTGCACGCCCACCAAGTGCTTGAACCAGTAATTCTAAGTGCGTATCTAAATTGTTCGATGCTGTTGCATGTGCAATTACATCGTTATTTTTTTCTGTTAATTCCATGAGAGAGCCTCAAGTTTCACCAAATTGTTGATTTAATCATATCGGGCAGTGATTTTTATCCAATCGAAAATAAAGAGACTTATGTCACACAAAAAAACGCTAAATATTATTTTTGGCTATTTTACTCGCATTGGTTTGTTTTCCAATTCGAAAGTAATGCAAAAACGAACCAGTTGAATTTTGACAAAATTTACCTATTGAAATGTGCCTATTTTCAGGTTTATATAAATGCAGAAACCCGTTTTGAGTTAAAATTATGACAAAAGATATCATTTCAAATATCGAATGTATTATTACGAAACCAGATAGACACAATTTAATAACAGTAATCGTCGAAACAGAATCGGGTCTGACCGGTTACGGTTGTGCTACCTTCCAACAGCGCCCATTGGCGGTCAAAACCATGGTCGATGAGTACATCAAGCCACTCATGATCGGTCGAGATGCAAGTAACATCGAAGATCTATGGCAAATGATGATGGTCAACGCCTATTGGCGCAATGGTCCGGTGATCAATAATGCCATATCCGGTGTAGATATGGCATTGTGGGACATCAAAGCGAAGCGTGCAGGCATGCCTTTGCATCAACTGTTTGGTGGTAAGTCTCGTGATGCAATTGCTGTCTATACCCATGCAACGAGCGACACAATGGAAGGGTTATATAAGCAAGTTGATGAGTATTTAAAGCAAGGGTATAAACACATTCGTTGTCAATTAGGCTTTTATGGTGGCGTGCCAGACAATTTACACGCGACTGAGCAGCCAACCGCGGGTTCTTATTATGATCAAGACCAGTATATTGAAAATACGGTTGAGATGTTTAAACAATTGAGAAATAAATATAAAAACCATTTTCATATATTGCATGATGTGCACGAGCGATTATTTCCTAATCAGGCGTTAAGGTTCGCTAAATTAGTTGAAGAATATAACCCATTCTTTATTGAAGATATTTTACCGCCAAACCAAACGGAGTGGTTGGATAATATTCGAAATCAAACCTGTGTTTCTTTGGCGTTAGGGGAATTATTTAATAACCCGGAAGAATGGAAGTCGGTAATTATTAATCGTCGTATCGATTTTATCCGTTGCCACGTGTCACAAATTGGCGGCATCACGCCAGCGCTTAAGCTTGGCCATTTGTGTCAAAGTTTTGGGGTGCGCATTGCTTGGCACTGTCCGCCGGATATGACGCCAATCGGCGCAGCGGTGAATACTCACTTGAACGTACACTTGCACAATAGCGCCATTCAAGAGCATGTTCATTACAACGAAAACACGCGCAAAGTGTTTCCAAACGCGGCTGAACCAAGAAATGGTTACCTATATGCTGCAGAAATACCAGGAATTGGTGTCGAGATGGACCGCAGTGCTGCGCTTGATTTTCCCGTGGAATATCGCCCGCATGAGTGGACGCAAAGTCGCCTGCCGGATGGCGCGATCCATACCCCATAGCAATTAGAACAAGCTAGTGCTTACAATGAGCTCATAATAAAACGACCGCTTTTTAGCGGTCGTCTTGATCTCTATGCTGCAAGCTCTCGTTATTGAACTTCGTGTGATAAGTGCATTGATAGTTAATATCGAGAATCTCACTTACCACAAACACTTCACCAGATTTTAGGAAGCCGCGATTGGTAATACTCATTGCCGGAGCCGAGCGTTTACATTCCAAAAATTGTGCATCTTCACTGGCAAGGCTGACCGCTTGATAAGTCGTCAGGTAGCTATCAATTTCAAGCCCAAGTGATAAGGCGTATTTTTGCAGTGAGTTTTCGACGTTGCTGTCGGTTATTTTTGGGAAAAGTTTGACTGGCAGGCGCGCTTGTTCAAGCTGAGTAATTTTGTTCTGCACTAGACGTAACCTTTTAATACTCCATAGATAGTCGTTCTCGCCAATAGAGAAAATCTCCATCTCGTGAGCAGTGGGTAATCGCTTACTCAGTTTGAGCTTTTTATAGGAAATTTCATCGAATTTATTTTCAGTGATTGAGTTATAAATCAGCGGCGATTCCATTATCGAGGTATTCACAAAATACCCAGAACCGACTCTCGCTTTTACCATGCCAATCGCCTCTAGCTTTGAGAGGGCTTTTCTCACTGAAAATCTAGGAATGTCGTGACGTTCGGCAAGCTCTCGCTCTGATGGGAGTTTGTTGGTGATCGTTCCCTGGCAAATCTTACTGACGATATCTTGGACGAGTTGCTGATATTTTTTCAATGCTTTTCCCTAAATGAGCAATGTCGCTGTAGGCTATTTTAAACAATATCGGCGTACAAACCTACATTAAGTGGCGTGAAATCCTAACGCGACAGTCTTAATGAGCCAGACAAAAGAGGCTTCGAAAGAAAGGTGCTGCGGTAGAGGTATGTCGCTATCGGCACCGTATGTCGATAGCGACTTTCTAAGCTGGCTGTTTTAATCTTGGCAGCTTTAACCTTGGTAGCATGAGGCTGATCACCAAGAAAAGGTCTGAATCACATTATCTTTTGCCATCGGGTTGTTTTTGATTGCCCCGTTAACATTGGCAAGGAACCAATCGCGTGAATCAAGCAAGTAGCCTTTATGTTGAATCAAGTTATTGCCATGGTCGCCCCAATAGAAGGTATCGATATTGAGGTTTTCCAGCAGGTATTTCTCTTCTTCAAGCACCTGCATTTGGCTTGGCATGATAAAGCGCCCCGCTTGAACATCGCGCTCCATTTCTGTACCAGGCTGAACGGCTAGCGCCATTGGGGCAATATGTTCAGGCTGCATAATGTTTAAGATATCGGTGGTCGCGATAATGTGTTCTTCTGAGCGATCACGCCCACCTAAGCCAAAGATGAACGACAGCAACATCTCAATGCCCGCTTCTTTTGCCATCGCCATCCCTTCAATCGCTTGTTCTGGTGACATGCGTTTTTTGATCTGTTCTAAGATCAAACGATCGCCAGATTCCAACCCTGAGTAAGCCATGTTTAAGCCGGCATCAACCAACTCTTTTAGCTCCGCAGGGGTTTTACGGCGGAAGTCATTTAAGCCACTGTAGAGCGAGATTCGCTTGTTTTCAGGGAAGGTCGAGCGCAGCTTATCGAGCACTTTGAGCAAATAATCGGTACGCGCCGCCATGACATTGCCGTCGATAAGGAAAATCGATTCTACATGGGGGTAGATTCGGCGTGCCTCTTCGATATCTTTAAATACATCTTCAATATCGCGCACTTTAAAGCGTTTATCATCGAACATACTGCAGAAGGTACAGGTGTTGATGCTGCATCCTAGCGTGACTTGAATCAAGATGCTGCGTGCTTCAATCCATGGTCGATATACTTTGCCCTCATAGTTCATGGTGTTTCTCCGCTTATGGCGCTGGATGAGAATAAAGTCATCTCAGCGAGAATTTGCTAGTTGCCAATGTTGCTTGGCTGTTTCGATGGAAGAAGTGTATCAATTGAAGTTTGTGTTGATAATTGACATTAAAATGGAATGACTTTTTAGTTTTTATTGATAATTGGCGTGTTGATAGCTGGCAATTGTGGTGGAGAGGGTGACGATCTCTTAAAACAAAAACACCCAGCCGAAGCTAGGTGTTGTGATTTTCAAGTGTTTTTAAGCGGCTAGGCTAAACGAGTAATTAAGCCTTCGATGGCACTAATCACGTCAGCGACTTTCTTGTCGTCAAGGGCTTGGCTATGTGGCTGCGAAAATGCCTCAATATCATTGTCATAGTATTTACCATGCGCATCGGCAAACTCGTCAGAGAGCGCAGCTCTCACTAAGATGTCTGCGCCAAGATGTAGATCTCCGCCAGCAATACCATAAGCATCTTTAACCATTTTGCTGCCCAAGAAGGATTTCGGGTTTACCGAAACAATCATTGGGCCGCTGCTTTGATTGGCAAAACCAAGCGCGCGAGACCACATGGTTAGGGCAAGCTTACTTTGTGCGTAAGCATCACCATCACCTAACGTTTTTTCACCGTCCAGTGCAGCAAGGTTAACAGGCGCTTGCGCCGCAGAAGATAAGTTGACCACACGACCAGTCTCACCAAGTAGAGGCAGCAACTCTTTGGTTAGGTAGTAGGGCGCGAGGCTATTGACCACAAATCGCACGTCCAAACCATCTTTGGTTACCGTGTGTGGTGTACTGTAAACACCAGCATTGTTGATAAGCACATCAATTTTACCAAAGCGTTCACAAACCTCGGCAATCATGTTGCTGACAGATTTTAGATCTGAAAGATCTGCGGCTATCGATTCAACTTGCGCATCAGCAGAGAGTGCGGAGAGCTTAGCGACGGCCTGTTCAATTTTGGCAGGATTACGACCGTGTACAATGACGTGATGACCTTGCTCGACCAGCATTGTCGCGGTAACAAAACCGATGCCGTCTGTTGCACCAGTGATCAGGATAACTTTCTGCATAATCAAATTCCTATAAAGATTAAAAACGGTCATTACGCCAGCGCGTCAACACCTTCAATTAAAGCGTGGTGGCTGATTGAGCCTGCACTACGTCCAGCAAGGTGCGGGGCATATTCAGGGTCTTGCATGAAATCAAGCGCGGCTTGGCGAGAGGGCCATTGAATGATAATGCGCAGTGCTGGATTTTCTCTATCACCCTCTAGGCTCTCGTGAACACTGGTTCGAGCGATATATTTACCACCATGCTTTTCAACCAAACGGTTTGAGTTTTCAACATAGGCTGCCCCCCAATCTTGCTTGGTTGGGGTTACTTCAAGGACCGAGTAGTAAATAGACATCGCCGTTCTCCTATAAATGGGCTGTATTTAGGATAGTCGATTGAAATGAGATGATAAGTAGCAGATTTTAGGAAAGACTTTTTAGATTTGGTTGAAGATAGAGTGTTGAGTTTGCTTTGCGCTATTCAAGAAAAAAGCCAGCGGGGGAGCTGGCTTTGATCTTTCATTCGCAGATTCTGCGTTGAGCTTAGCGGTATAGAACTAGTTAGTGGCTAGTTGAACCGCTTGCTCTTTTTTTGCCTTGTTGTAACGCACTTTTTTAAGAGCGATGGCAACCGCGGCAGTGGTTACTACACCAATTGCCATAGCAAGTAGTGCCAGTAATGGTTTGTTGAACGCACCCAGTAGAACCACGATAGGACCACCGTGCGCAACACTACAAGTTAGACCGAACATAAAACCAAGCACACATGCGACAGCAGAGCCGATCATGTTCGCAGGGATAACGGTAAATGGGTCACGCGCGGCAAATGGAATCGCACCTTCAGAGATACCGACCATGCCCATTGCCGTCGCTGCTTTAGCGTTTTCGACTTCTTCGCCTTCAAATAGCTTCATGCGGCTACCGACAAATGCAGCAAGTGCCATGCCTAGTGGTGCTACAGGGATTGCTGCGGCTTGTGCACCCATAAATTGGGTTTGACCTTCAGCAATAAGACCCACACTGAATAGGAACGCCACTTTACCAAATGGACCACCCATGTCGAAACCTTGCATCAAACCAATCACCAAACCGATAAGAATCACGTTACCCGTAGACAGGTTTGCAAGTACGTTGTTCATGGTTTCCATGATGTCAGCGATAGGTGCGCCGATAACAAAGATAAACACAGCGGCAATAAACAGTGAGCCCGCAATTGGCGCGATCATAATCGGCACTAGCGGCTGAATCATCTTCGAGTAGTTAAAGCTAACAATCCACTTAACGAAGTAGCCGACTAATAGACCCGCGATAATCGCACCAATAAAGCCAGTACCCGCATCCGCATTGTAGAAAGAGCCGTTGTTGGCAATCCAGCCGCCAATCATGCCCGGAGCAAGACCTGGGCGGTCGGCAATTGCGTAAGCGATATAACCCGCCAGAATTGGGATCATCAAGGTGAAACCAACCACACCGACATCGAGGATTTTATTCCAGAAGCTACCTTGAGGAATCGCAAGACCACCCGGTGTTGGTTCACCGCCAATCGCCAGTGATAGCGCGATCAAGATACCGCCCACGACAACGAACGGGATCATGTGTGATACACCATTCATCAAGTATTTGTAGAGATCTTTACCACTGCCACCTGGGCTGGTTGTTGCTTGCGCAGAGTTTGTCTTACCGTCACCTTCATACAAAGGCGCTTCCAGTGCTTGTTCAATTAAAGATTTCGATTCCTTAATCGCTTTTTTAACGCCGGTGATCACCACGCGTTTGCCTTTAAAGCGGTTAAGGTCGACTTGTTTGTCACACGCCACCACAATCGCATCAGCGCGTTCAATTTCTTCAGCCGTTGGTACGTTTTTCACGCCCACTGAGCCGTTGGTTTCCACTTTGCACTCATAGCCCATTTCAGCTGCGGCATTTTCAATGCCTTCAGCAGCAAGGTAGGTATGCGCTACCCCAACCGGACAGCCAGTAACACCGATAATAAAGCCTTTGCTTGCTGATGCTTGCACTGGCTCAGTTTTATCTTCTTCGGTCAGTAGTGCCAGTGCTTCTTCGTTGGTTTGTGCATTGCGTAGGTTTTCTAGAAAAGTGGGTTCAACGATTTTAGAAGAAAGCTTTGCTAATACTTCAACATGGAAATTGCTGGCTTGCTCTGGCGAAGCAATCATGAAGAAAAGATTCGATGGTTGGCCGTCTTCCGCGCCGTATTCGATGCCGTGTTTGCTGATGCCGACCGCGATGGCAGGTGACAGTACCGCTGCACTTTTCGCGTGTGGCAGCGCAATGCCATCTTCAAAACCTGTGTTACCGGTTTCTTCACGAGCCCATACATCTTTAACAAATTGCTGGTGGTCAGATACTTTTCCCGCGTCGACAAGCACTTGCGCTAGCTCATTAAATACCGATTCTTTGTCGGTAGCAGTCAAATCGAGTTTGATTAGCTGCGTATTGAGGATCTCATTCATCATAGTGTGGATCTCTTTGTGTAGGGTTTGAATTTATGTATTTACAAATTTAAGTAAATCTTAGTGATGCATTTGTTAGTTAAGATTGATCTAAATCAGTATATTGACCGAGTTAAGGCTTATTTGTAGGGAAGTGTGAAGTGGCTAACGAATGTTCAGCAGTTCGAAGTTGAGCAAGTTCACGTTTCTACTTGTACTGTCAAGTTGCAGGCAGTCGAGAGAACTGAGAGTTGAGAAGCGAGATTGGTTAGAGGGGAGAGTTGAGAAATTAGAAGAGAGAGTAGAGGGAAAGAAGAATTGAGAGGTGAGAAACGAGAGTGGGTACGTTGATAAAAAACGCAGCTATGCATCTCACATAGCTGCACTAAGGCTTTGATTATCGGATAGAAACAGTAGTTAAGTCATTGGAAACTAAGGTTTCTATTGTGTATTGCGCCAATACAGAATGGAGCAGATAAACATTGTGTTTTATCGACAAGCAGAGGTGGTTTGGCTCAACGCGAAGTAAAAATGCTTCTTGCTCGTTAAGGATTTTGCCTGAAATGGTTTTCGCGTCGTGGCTGATATTGTGGCCCGCTTGCTGTTCGATATAGGTCAGAACTGACTGCTCACAATGGCTTTCGTTAAAATCTGGGAACAAGCTTTTTGGCATCCAGGTTTCTTCTAAAATCGCCGGCTCACCGTTTATAATACGCATACGTTTAAAGTGATGCAGCTTAGCGCCAACCTCAATACGAAACTTGTCTGCCAAGGCTTGGTCTGCCTTGACGGAAGCGAACTGCAACACAATGTTTTTCAGGTCGGTGTCTTTGTTTATACGCTCAGAAATACTGGTTAAGTTGTTGTCTTGATAGAACTCAGGTGGGTTTACAAATATGCCAGAACCCTGCCTAGAATGGACAAATGACTCCTGCTTAAGTTTGTCGATCGCCTTTCTAAGAGTAGGGCGACTGACACCAAACTGACTAGATAGCGCGTGCTCGCCATCGAGCTGAGACCAAGCAGGGTATAGACCACTGACGATGTCTGTTTTTATCGCCTGATAAACTTCAACGTACTTCATAACACAACTTATCACTTTACAAATAGTCGGCTCTTGGTAGTTCAAAACAGACCTGTTAACACATATACAGGTTATGTTTTGATTGAATGAGCCATTAATGCTGAGGATGTTAGCAGAAATTAGGGCAAGAAAACAAAGCGATTACTTCGTTTTTGTTACTCATGATCGAGATCATCATTTTTAGAAATGTCATATTATTTGTATTTACATATTTAAAGTGTGGATTTATGGTTAGTGCATAAAGATAACGAGGAGCCCTACCATGTCATCCAAAATCGAGAACAACCCAAGCCAAGTTGATGTAAACAAGAAAATCCCATGTGAGAAGTCTGCCAGTGTGCAGCTAAATATCATGGAGGCGTACACTCGTGCCCATCATAATGAAAGTAACGTTTATCAGCGTGAAGTTGCCTGTTTGTCAGAGCTTTATCCTGTTCTATTTAGACAACTAGAAGCAGAAGACTGCGTGGTCGGACGTTTAGATGCTTTGCCAATCGGTTTTGGTAGCGTGACCTCGGTAGGTGGTGTGGGCCACTACTGTAATTTCGACAAGCTTGAAGCGTTTAAAAGTGAGCTCGAAGAGGTCGATTATGCCCGCGTCGATGAGCTACTTAGCTACTGGCAAGATCGTGACACTCGCTCTATCTACTTCCGTCAAACCATTACTGAAACCACGCTAGGTAAGTTTGTTGATGTTAATTACCCAGCGATTGCGACTGCACGTTTGAGCGGCATGTACCTTGATTACAATACGCTGATCGACAATGGCATCAATGGCATGCGTGCGCGCATCAAAGATCAATTAGCGGCCGCAAAACAGGCCGGTGATGAAAAGGCGATTTCACTGCATACGGCGTTCCTAGGCTGTTTTGATATTGTTGAGCGCGTGATTGATTTTCATATCAAGCTTTGCGCTCAAGAGTTAGAACGTACGAGCGATTTAACGCGCAAGCATCAGATGAATGATTTGATTGATGCGCTAAACGCCATTCGCACCGACAAGCCACAAACCTTCCTTCAAGGTATTCAGCTTTCATGGCTTTACAGCTTGTGTTCTGGGGTGGTGAACTTTGGACGTATGGATGACTACCTTGGTGATTTGCTGGTGGGCGATCTTGAAGCTGGGCGCATTACTGAACGCCAAGCAATCAACTACATTCGCTCTCACTATCGTTTAATTGAAGCGCGTAAAACCACGGTTAACGGCCGTGTTGTGGTCGGTGGTTTAGGTCGTCGTAACCCAGACAATGCCGATGTTTACTGCAAACTTGCCATTCAAGCGGTGCGTGAGAATAAAGATACCGAGCCGCAATTTACCTTACGTATCTACAAAGGCATGAATCAAGCGGTTTACCAAGATGCGCTCGATGCGATTGGTGAAGGCTTAACTTACCCAATTTTGTACAACGATGACGTTAACGTGCCTGCGGTAATGAACTCAATGCAGATCTCGCAAAGCGATGCTGAGCATTATGTACCGTTTGGCTGTGGTGAGTTTGTGCTGTCAGGCAAAAGTGTCGGCACGCCAAATACCTGCATCAATATTCTAAAGATTCTCAATATCGCCCTGACTGGCGGTACCGATTTCTGGGACGGACAGGATAAAAGCGGCGGCACAGTCCTGCTACAGCCAGAGCAAATCACTTGCTTTGATGATGTAATGCAAAACTACAAAGATTTGCTCGATTACTACATCGAACTGACCTCCAATGCGCAATCATTCTCGTATAAGGTGATGAACCAAGAAGTCGGTTTCTTATTTACTAGTATCTTGACTGATGACTGTATCGGTCGCAGCAAAGCGCTACTAGATGGCGGTGTGTATAAGCTTGGCGGCACTAATGAAACTTACGGTAACACCAATGCGTATGACTCATTGGCGGCAATCAAAAAAGTTATCTTTGAAGATAACAAATACAGCTACACCGATCTGATTCAAGCGCTTAAGGTTAACTTCGACGGCTATGACCGCATGAAGTATGACTTAATCAATGCGCCGAAGTTTGGTAACGACGATGCGTATGTGGATGACATTGCCGTCGAGATGCACGAATACATCTGTAACGGCATTAAAGATTCGGCAGCCAAAGTGGGCATGGACAGTTACCTAGTGGTGATCATCAATAACCAAGTGAACACCGAATGGGGACGTGCAACCAGTGCTTCTGCCGATGGTCGTCACCGCGGCGTTTATATGAGTAATGCCAATAACCCGCAAAGTGGTGCCGATAAGAATGGTCCAACAGCGATGCTGAACTCATTAGTGAAGCTCAGAGCGGAAGTTCACGCCGGCTCAGTGCAAAACATGAAGTTCAGCAAAAACATGTACCAAAACAAGCGCATGATTGTTGAAGCGCTGCTTGATGGCTACTTTGAGCAAGGCGGTCCACAGATCATGGTCAGTGTTGTCGGTAAAGGGGAGCTAGAAGATGCCTACCACAACCCAGAGAAATACCCGAACTTAGTCGTTCGTGTCGGTGGTTTTAGTGCCAAGTTCGTTAACCTCGATAAAGACGTGCAGCTAGAAATCTTAAACCGCACGCTTAACGACTAACTCTCTAGCAAATAACACTAGCATTAGGGTGACTAGGCTGTTTTAGGTCACCCTCTTTTTCTCGCTTTGATTTCATTGAGGCTCGCTATGCCAACCAATTCTGCTACCAATCAAACCACGGCGACCACTGCCACACAACCTATGGGTATCGTGTTTGATATTCAAAAGTTCAGTGTCAATGATGGCCCAGGCGTGCGCACCGCTGTGTTTATGAAAGGCTGTCAAATGAAGTGTTTGTGGTGTCATAACCCTGAATCACTGAGTGGTAAAAAGCAGTTGGCCTTTAATGCGCAAAAATGCATTGGTTGCCGCAGCTGTGAGCAAGTTTGCCCTAACGGTGTACACAGTTTTACCGAGCAAGGGCTGCATTTAGTCGACTTTGACGCGTGCCAAGCGTGTGGGTTGTGCGTTGATGCCTGTATGCAGGACGCGCTAAAAATCTACGGCAGAGAAATGTCGGTCGATGAAGTATTTGCCGAAGTGATCAAAGACAAAGTCTACTTCGATAAATCAGGCGGCGGCATTACGCTCTCTGGTGGCGAGGCGTTAAAGCAGTTTGATTTCTGTTTAGCGCTGGCGAAAAAGTGCAAGCAGCATGGTATTCATGTTTGCATTGAAACCAACGGTGCGTCTAAAGCAGACCATTACCGCGACATTGCCCCGTATGTGGATCTGTTTTTGTTTGACTATAAGGCGACCGGCGATACGCTACATAAACAACTTACCGGTATGACGCGCAAGCTGGTCGATGCCAACCTTAAGTTGTTAAATGAGATTGGCGCGCAGGTGATTTTACGCTGCCCGATCATCCCCGGTTATAACCTCTCCGATCAACACTTTGCCGCAATCGCACACCTTGGCGAGTCGATGGCAAATATTCAGAAGGTGGAAGTGCTGCCGTATCATAATTTTGGTAAAGGCAAAGCGACAGAGATTGGTCGTGAATACAGCGTTGAAGCTGAACTTCCTGAGGATGAGTTGGTGAATCAGTGGCTTGAGAAGATCAGAAGTTATGGGGAAGTCGAGGTGACGTTGAGTTAAGTTAAGTTAAGTTAAGTTGGAGTTTGTTTTTTAGTGTCTGCTGAACTAAAACATTGTCATCCTCGCGAAAGCGGGGATCTCGCTTTTAGCTTTAACATACTCTTGGCTAAGTTAAGCATTGCTGTATGTCCCGATTAATCGCGATGGAGTATGTCCCGCTTATTACTCATGCGCATCCCATTGGCTTACTCATAAGCGGTCCAGTTACTCTTTGTCTTGCCAAAGAGTAACCAGAAAGGCGCTTTAGTGTCTTTGATGTGGTCCGGCCGGTTTTAGGCGTTCCCGACGCCGAAAACCTAAAAATGCTGTCCTGCATTTTTGCCTAAAGTGACATTTCTCTTGGGTTCATTGATAGCTTCCTAAAGACAGGAGGTTTAAACGCAGTTCTGCCCCAAAGTGAGCTATGAGCTATTGGATGTCTTATTAGTATATCTAACTTAATATATACTAATTGCTATTTGAGCCACTTGTAGCACCATCCATCATTTATGAGTAATTTCTTGATTTCTGCTCTGTCATTAGCTTTAGCTCGCATATATATAGAGCGTATTTCTTGCTCATAAGAATCAGATTCAAAACCACGGTTAATCGCTTTTTGATACCACTCATGACCTTGGGATATATCACCACTCAACATTTTGCACGCACCAATCAAAGTGCATGGGCGGTAGTCCTTTAGAGTCAATTCATGAGCCTGAATGCCATATTCTATGGCTTGTTCTAGCATGTTTAAATCACGTTTAACACCGCCAGCCGTAGTAAGCAAAGCAGATTTCAGCTTCTTATTTCCATTCGCAAACTTGAATGGAAAGTGCTTATTCACCAAGGTTAGGGCTGTTTTTGCCTTATCTGCTTTACGATAATCAGCAAGGGCATTAACCAAGTTCCATGGCTTATTGGTCGTATTCCAAATTCGCTTGGAGTTTTCTGCGCGACGAAGGTAATACATGCTATTCACCTGATCATTCTCAAAGCCCTTCTGCTTAAGCCACAAGTAGTCAGCATCAGTGATCATACCTTTGTTGAGATTCGTGAGAATATAAGCTGCTTTAGAGTGCCTACGAATCGAATTAATATTGAGCGAGGGGAAGTCGGTGAATTGCTTATCATACTGAGCTCTAAGATCTGCAAACATCTTGTCAGACGCTATTTGTCGTTGTGCTAGTTTTTGTTCCTTTACTTTTTGTTGCTCGATTCTTTGCTCTTGAAGAGTTTTTGTCGTGTTATATTTAGCAAGTTTTGATTCGATAAGAACCACGTTCGTTGAAAACTCAGCACCTTCAACAGCCTTACGTTTTTTCACACAAACCTTCAGGCTCAAGAACTCACTAAACACATCAGGGGTATCTTCAAGCAATGAATTCAAGACAGCTACATACTCGAAACCCATTGCACTCGCTATACAATTGGCTTCTTCGAGTAATGGTTTATTGATCACACTGCCATCTATAGCTTCAGATAAAAGCTTCAACCAGGCATGGTGAAGTGGGAATTGAACTCGATCAAACAGCCTAATTACTTTAGTGACCAACATAACGATTTAATCTCCATCCTCGTTTAAAGCACTGTTCATGATAAAGGGACTATGTAAAAGCGCATCGCCAATTATAGCGGTTGAATCTTTCAAATTTTCTATACTTGAAGCTATCCATATTCTACTAATTTAGTAAAATCACTGACACATTTATGTCCAAAAACGCTTTAGTCCACATAACCACAATCATAGGTAAAAATGCAGGACAGTATTTTTAGGTTTTCGGCGTCGGGAACGCCTAAAACCGACCGGACAGCGGCAAAGATACAAAAGCGACTTTCTGATTACTCTTTGGCAAGACAAAGAGTAATTGGACCGCTTTCTGTAGAATCAAAATTAGCCGTCATCGTTTTAAGCGGTACAAACAACCCAATGACCATTCGTGTGATTAATCAAAAGGGAAGAGCATAGGTTAATTCAACCTTGATAGGCTTGTTATCTGCGATCACGGGTTTGCTCATCACTCTACTTCCTTAGTTATCGAAGTCACCTGAACGATGACTTTCTTTAAAGCGTAGATTCTTGGCTGGGATTTGAAAGTAACGAGAGAATGTACCAGGGTGAGAGATGAGCGATTTTTGCTGCGATATTCACCAATTCTCACTGGGTGATTATTTTAAAGCAAACGATTGCGCAATCGTTTGTTATTGAGCGATTTGTAAAGTATGATTCGCGCCCTATCGAGGAGATTACTTTATGTTTCGCTTTTTTGCCCTTTTTCTGACCCTTCTTTCTTTTAACGTGACAGCTGCTTCAGAGCGTACCGCTATTGTTGGCGCGATGGATGTGGAAATTGAAGGTCTACTGCCTAAACTCACCAACGTTGAACAGAAGACGATTGGTAAACACTTGTTCCATATCGGTCAACTCAACGGAAAACCAGTCGTTGTGACTAAATCAGGTGTCGGTAAGGTGAATGCCGCGCTAACGACCACCTTATTAGCCACAGAGTTTGGTGTGGATTCAATTGTTTTCACTGGTATCGCGGGGGCGAGTGCGCCAGAGCTCGATCCAATGGATGTGGTGATTTCGACAGCACTCGTGCAGCATGATGTTGACCTGACTGTGTTTGGCGCGCCAATGGGCTTATTGGATGGCTTTGATAGTCGTGAATTCTTACCGTCTGATGCATTGGTAAAGCATGCGCTTAAATCAGCGCAAACTGTGCTGGGTAAAGATCTCGTCACCACAGGTACGATTGTTTCTGGTGACCAGTTTATTGCAGACAAAGCAAAAGTGGCTTACCTGTACAAAGAATTCAATGCCAAAGCGGTTGAGATGGAAGGGGCAGCACTGGCACAAGTCGCGGATCAATTTGATATTCCTTACGTCGTGATCCGCACTATTTCTGATAAAGCTGACGGCTCTGCTGCTTTGACTTATGAAGAAATGAAAAAAGCGACAGCAGACAACTCAGTCGCGATCATTCTTGAGATGATGAAATAATCCGTTCCGCACTGAAAAAGAAAAGGCTCGTTATCCGATTTATTGTCGAATACCGAGCCTTTTTCGTTTCTCGATCTAAAGCGAGCGCTATTGGTTTATAACCACAAACCTATTACCACAAACCTATTACCACAAACCTATTACAACTAGCCGATAACCATCGCGATATAACCCAGAATCAGCACGATCACTGAGGTTAAGGCGTATGGTACGGGATAGCCGATAGCTGGCATATCGCTTTGGGTTGCGTCTTGCGCTCCCTTCATCGCTGGTGTGCTGTTTCGACCCCCGGCACAGGCGCCGGCAAGAATCGCTGGGTTCATCTTTCTAATGTACAAACCGTAGAGCCAAGCAAGCAGTGGAGGTACTAACGCTGCCGTAACGCCCAATAGCGCGATTTTGATAACAATGGTGCCTTGAAATGACTCCAAAATTTTCGGACCGACATTCGCTGCGAGCACCGCAACAAACAGGTTCAAACCGATATCTTGCAGAAAGCTTCTTGCCCCTTCGCTCATTGGTCCACCAAAGGTAGGGTTACGCGTACGAAGGAAGGAGAAGATGATCCCTGTTAGCATACAGCCAGCTGAAGTGCCGAGTGCAAAAGGGATACCCATAATGCTGACACTGAAGTGACCACAGACATAGCCAATCAATAGTGCCAGTGCGAGGTAGAACGTCTCGGTGACCGTACTTTCCACAATCGCCACACCATTGAGTTTTTTGGCGGTTTGGTCGACACACCATTTGGAACCTGCAACTCGGATAACATCGCCAACTTCTACTTGGGTTTGTGGTAATAATGGCAGTTGATGCCCTTGTCTGAATAGTGCTTTGAAGTAGACACCAAAACCCACATCAGCATGAAGCTCTGACAACGCTTTGCCCGCATGGATGGATTTACCAAGGTGAATGTCAGCCACTTCGATATCGACATTACGTGCGCGTGGCTCATCAACTTCGTTACCGATATCCGTTTCACCTTCCGCGATAAGTACTCGATATTCACCCCGAATGCCGATGATGTCACCCATTTTTAGAGTCGGATTATCGGCGGCATCAATGACTTGCTCGCCGCGTACGACTTTGAGGATGGCTGCATCTGGGAATTGTTGGAAGAGATCATTGACGGTTTGCCCTACCAATTCTTCATGAGTAACTTGATAGGCGCGAACATCGATTGGCAGTATGCCTGAATCGGAGAAGCCAAAAGTACTTGGTAGCTTTTCGTTGTCACCACCGGTCGAAAACTCAGCCTCTGCATCTTTACCTGCCTTGACTGGATCAATGCCAAACATGGCAGGTAAGTATTTGATCAAGAGGATGATAAGCACAGTAGAAAGGACATAGCTAATCGCGTAGCCAGCGGCGATATTCGCGCTGATATGATCGGCGGTCATGCCCGCTGGTATTTTAAACGCACCAGAATCAATCGCAGATTGGGCTACGCCCATTACTGCTGTGACGGTGTAACTTCCTGAGATAATGCCAGCGGCATATCCAGGCTCAAGACCGAGCATTTTTGCCCCAAGCATCACGATAGCGAAGTTACTGAATACGACGATTAAACCAATCACCACAAAATCAATCCCGCCTCGAGCAAGCCCCGAGAAGAACTGCGGTCCCACTTTCATCCCAATCGCATACATAAACATCATCAGGAAGATGTCAGAGACGAGCCCAGGCTCGGCAATTTTGAGACCATAAATTGAGTATGAGGCGAGGGCGAGTAACACCCCAACCACCAAGGTACCGGCTGTTGTGCCTAAGCTGACCCCTTTTAGACTGAGACTACCCAATGGATAGCCAATCGCTAATGAAAGGAAGAGAAACACAAACGGGTTTGCGGCTAAATAATGAAATAGAAATTCCATATTCCCACCTTATTTTGAACGGTCAGGCAGAGCATGACTCTAGCCTGACCATTGGTTAGAGATTAACCGTGATTGAAATTGCTGGATTCATCTGCATCGCTGCCGTTGATGACAGGATGTTGTTTGAAGAATTCGACGCAATGTTTGAGATCTTGGATCAGCAGATCGCCGAGATCGCGGCTAAAACCATGACGAACCAGAATCCGCATAATGACAAGATCTTCCCGATTGGCTGGCATCGCGTAAGCGGCAATTTGCCAGCCACGTGAGCGAATACGGTCGGATAAGTCATAGAGGTTAAAGCCCGGATTTTCTCCCGCTTTTAATGTCCAGCTAAGGGCGGGAATACCACCACGACCATCATAGATGATCTCAAATGGTCCCATTTGCTCAATTTCATTGGCAAGATATTGCGCCGTCTCGTAGCAGGCATTATGGATTTTGGTGTAGCCCTCACGTCCAAGACGAAGGAAGTTATAATATTGCGCGACGATTTGACCACCAGGGCGCGAGAAGTTCAGCGCGAAGGTTGGCATGTTGCCGCCTAAGTAATTGACGTTGAAAATCAGATCAGGGTGAAGCGCCTCAGCATCACGCCATACCACCCAGCCCACACCGAGCGGGGCGAGACCAAATTTGTGACCAGAAGCATTGATAGATTTTACCCGTGGTAGACGGAAATCCCATTCCAACTCTGGTTGGCAAAATGGTGCAAGAAAACCACCACTGGCACCATCGACGTGAATAGGAATGTCGAGACCTGTTTCCTCTTGTAGGCGATCGAGCGCTTCGTGTACCGCTTTTACCGGTTCATATTGACAAGTGAATGTTACCCCTAAGGTAGGAACAACACCGATGGTATTTTCATCACAGCGCTTGATGACTTCTTCAGGCGTCATGATAAGGCGTGAGCCTTCCATCGGGATTTCTCTTAGTTCGATATCCCAATAACGGGCAAACTTATGCCAGCAGACTTGCACCGGACCACAGACCAAGTTGGGTTTATCCGTTGGTTTGCCTTGCGCTTTCATTTTTTCTCGCCAAGCCCATTTTAGTGCCATCCCACCCAGCATGGCGGCTTCACTGGAACCGGTGGTAGAGCAACCCATCGGGTTCGCGGCATCAGGGGCATGCCAAAGATCAGCGAGCATATGGACACAGCGTGATTCAAGCTCAGCAGTTTGCGGATATTCATCCTTATCAATCATGTTTTTATCAATGCATTCGTTCATCAGCGTATGCACTTCATCTTCAACCCATGTTTGACAAAATGTAGCTAAGTTTTGTCTTGAGTTACCATCAAGCATCAGCTCATCGTGTACCACTTGGTAGGCGTGCGTTGCCGCTTGCTCATTATCAGGAATACGGTACTTGGGCATAACGACAGAGAGGTCTTTTGCTGAATAAACATCGTCTAGAACTGACCCTGAAAGGGTGGATTTCTTATGTAGAGGCATATCAAATCCTTACTGGTATAAAAGCCTAGGAGTTAAGCTTTACTGGATAAAATATAGTGCTGTTTGACTCATTATGCTCCCCGATCGATAAGTTTATCTCTAGCTAGATGTGAGTATTAAATTTACACCTTTGGTTATTGATCCTTTTGCATAAAGAGAGTTAGCCAACATTAAGGATCAATGAAGAGAAAAAGATCAAATTGCTCTTTACTAATACTGTACCGTACAGTACAGTTTGCGAATTCCAGTTAAGTAGGGTTTCGAACATGAACAAAAAGCTCGTTGCTTTAGCATTAATCATTGGCTCTGCGGCAGCGCTTGCTACGCAGTTTTACTCTCCGAATGTGGTTACCACAGACAACGCCTACATTCACTCAGACGTAACGGCGATTTCACCAGAAGTCGGTGGTCAGGTGAGCCAGATTTTTGTTGAAGACAACCAATGGGTAAAAAAGGGTGACGCTCTGTTTGCTATTGATGATGAAGATTTCATTGCCAATCAAGAGATCGCGAAATCGGCACTTGAAGTGGCGAATGCTGCGCTGGAAGCGAACCAAACCAAAACTGATATGCAGCTGGTTAGAATTGAGCAAGCCAAGCAGAAGATCACCAGCGCACAAGCCAATGCTCAGCATCAAAACTCAGAATATAAACGCTTGTCTAACCTAGTGGCGAAGCAGTCAGTAAGTCGTAATCAGTTTGAGGCGCAAAAGACTCGCGCGATTGAAGCCAACAGTAACTTAGAGACGGCTAAATTAGCGCTGGCTGCGGAGAAAAAGCAACTGGATGCGCTACGGACTGAGCATCAACAACTGCTGGCACAACACAAACAAGCAGAAGCCAAACTCAAGTTGGTTGATATCGCACTTGAGCGCACCGTAGTTAAAGCCCCTTTTGATGGTTTCGTTGCCGACAGACAAGTGCAAGTGGGTAAGTTTGTGCAACCGGGTATGGGCTTAATTGTCATGGTGCCAGACTATGTTTGGGTCGAAGCTAACTATAAAGAGACGCAGCTAGAGCATGTGGCGGCGGGTCAGCGCGTTGATGTGGTACTTGATATGTATCCAGATACCGTAATTAGTGGTCATGTTAGCTCTATTACCCCAGCAACGGGGGCACAATTTAGCTTGCTGCCACCACAGAACGCGACTGGTAACTTCGTCAAAGTGGTTCAGCGCGTGCCGGTAAAAATTGCTTTAGATATCCCTGCTGAGTTGAAGCAGCGCGTCTACCCAGGGTTATCTGCACAGGTGTCTATCGATACCACCCAGCAAGGTTAATCATTATGAAAGCACGTTTACCCTTGCTGTTTGTGGCAACCGTGGTTATTGCGGCTTATGGCATCAACTCAGCAATGTTCACGGAACTTTCTTCTAATATGGCGGCGTCTGTTGGGCTGTCTTTGGATGAAGTCGAGCGAGTAAAAGTCGGCTTTATGATCGCCCAAATATTGGGGTATATGTTTACTCCCATCTTGGCGCGTCGCATCGGTAGTCAATACGTTTTAAGTATCGCCTTGTCGGTTAGTCTAGCCGTCAGTGCGATCTTCTATTGGCATGGAGTAAGCGAAGGGTTGTTTGCCTTTCTATGGCTATGTAATGGCTTTGCCATGAGTGCATTGCTGGTGGTGGTGAACCTCTATCTACTTGAGCGATTTGAACACCAGCTTTTGCCGGCGATCATTGCTTTCACCTTACTGTTTTCAACCCTGCTTCCAATGGGCATCTACCCATGGTTAATGGCGCAGTTCGTCGAGTATTACCATTGGTCGCTATTTTGTGTGGTCTCTGCTTGGTTACTATTTTCGGCATTGGTTGCCACGGTATGCTTTCCGTTAGGTGAGATGACGATAGCGGAAAAATTGAAATCATCGTTCTCCGTTTATCTAGTGCTGGCGGTGACCGCGGCATTAAGCGTATTTCTGCTCATGCGTGGTTCGCATTATAACTGGCTAGATTCGCAATGGTTCGCGAATTGGGTCGTGGTGGCTTCGGCGCTGGGGTTGGCGGTGATATTTATCTTGGTGAGAACGCGCTCGCTTAATACCGCTTCGATGCAGTTACATGATGACCTTAAAACCAACGTATTTATGTACAACGCCTTTTTAGCCGGTTTTGCGGTGATGGCGAGTACGGCGTTATTCAATAATTTTCTTAAGATGGCGCTGGCGTACAACAGTCTCAATGCGGGTTATTGGCAGCTACCTTCGTTCATGACCATGTTAGTTGGCATGCTTCTGAGTGTGGTCGTGTTCTATTTCAAACGACCATTGGCTGATGCGTTTGTCCCTTTTGGCGTGTTGATGATTCTGCTCTCGGTGTACGACTTCAGTCAGCTACCAAGCTACGTCGGAACGGATGCTTTGCTGGTTCCGATGTTGCTGCGTGGCTTTGGTATCGGTTTGCTTAATGTCTCAGTGACCATTGCCGTTTTGCTGCACTTCAAACCGCAACAGCGACTTGAGGGCATCAGCAATTTCTACTTATTCAGAACCTTTGGTGGGGTCATCGGTGGTGCGTTTTTCTCGCGAGTTATCCAAAATCATAGCGCGCAAGCATCGGGCGAAATTGGTCGTACTTTTGCTAGTACGAGTAATGGCTTTGCCAATTATGAGCAAGCATTGAGTAGCGCGATTTTAACCAACGGTCATATCCCGACGTCGTCATTGGGTATGAGCCAGATGAGTATGGTCGTCAAAGAGCAAGCGACTACATTGGCACTAAACAACTCGCTAATTGTGTTTATTTTTTCAATCGTGGCCTTAGCACCGGTGCTACTGATCGGTAAAAAGATCGTCGCTAAACGTGCCAAGCAAGCCGCAGCGATGGCTTAGTAACAAAGAGCCGATAAAAACGGTAAGATTTAAAAGGGGGAGCGTAAAATACGCTCCCCCTTTGCTTATCCAGAATAGCATTGAGCGAACAACCGCTAACGCAATGAAACGTTTATTTGCTATATAAGGTCAGAAATGCGCTGACTGCTTGTCGGCAGTGCTTTTCAAGTATTGAATCATCAGGCAATCCTAGCCCAATCAATGCCATATTTTGGTAGTCCAACTTAATTAAACCTAATAGCTGATCACAAGCTAAATCCACATCGTCGCACTTAAGTTGGCTTAATACCAAGTCTGATTTGAGATACTCAATTAGATGTTGGCGAATGCTGACCGGACCATTAAACCAAAACTGATGTGGCACCGATTCATGCTTGTTAAAATCAGCGGAAATGATGCGGTACAGACCCAAAATTGGGTTTGAGCAAATACCCTTGAGGTACTCCATAGCGAACTCTTCAAGTGTTTGACGCACAGGTTGATGCTGCTTATCGGATAGCTGAAACGCGGACTCTAAGGTGGTTTTGGTATTGTGCTTTAACACCTCAACAAACAAGCCTTCTTTGTTGGTAAAGTAGCGATAAAGGGTTTGCTTAGACCCACCACAAATTGCCACGACTTGATCCAGTGCGGTGTCTTTATAGCCTTGTTCGATAAACAGTTCAGTGACAACTTCGATGATTCGAGTTCGTTTTTCTTGAGTGGAAGCTCGCATAAACCTAGACCTTAAATTTGATACTGTTCGGTACAGTACCATTTATATTTAATGACTACACAAGGTTTGGGTCAAAAGTGTGTGATACAAGAGAAACTTTTGCATTCAGGAGCGAGGGGACTCCAACGATGGCGTATAAAAATAGCCACGTTGTGTGGCTATTTAGCTATTTCTATTGGATATAGTCTATCCGGTCTGGTCGATTAAGTATGCTCTCTAAAGCACTGTTTTTAAGCATCCATTTTGGGTTTCGGTTTGAATAGCGCCAACAGAGGAATCAAACACAAATATGAGAACAGTAAGAAGCCGAAGGTATAGACAAACGCCGTTAGGGTTGATTGTTGATGCAACAAGTTTTGGATTTGCGCCAAAAAGGTTGGATCGGTAATCGTTGTGCCTTGGGCGTGTGCCGCTTGCTGTAGGGCTGGGTTAGTTGGTGAAAGTGCGCCGCCTAACTCATTCCACTCTTTCTGCTGAATGCGAGAAAAGTAAGTATTTACTATCGAAATACCGAAAGAGCCACCGATGGTTCGACATAAGTTAAATACTACCGCACCACCAATGGTGTCTTTTGGTGCCAGTGTGGCGTAAGCCAGTTGGCTGAGTGGCGCAAATACTAGACCCATGCCTGCACCTTGGACAATACTTGGCAGTAAAATCCAGTAGATATTGATGTCCATTGAGTATTGGGTCATCAAGTAGGTGCCCGCTGCATTGAGCGAAAGACCAATCACGATCAGCACGCGAGCATCGATGCGGTCCATATAACGCGCCAGCGCCAACAGAACAATTGCCGAAGTGAGCCCGCGTGGTGCCATCATAAAGCCGGTGGTTTCTACCGGATAATTGAGCAGCTGCTCCAGCATCATTGGTTGCAATTGCGTGATGCCAAACATCCCCATCGAAAATCCGGCCATCACGATACACGACATAGCTAAGTTGCGGTCGCGCAATAGCCAGATAGGGGCAATGTCGCCCTTGGTCATAATCGAGCGCCCAACAAAAAAGATGATCGCGATACCACTGATGATCGCGGCAAGTAGGATCTCATTGGATTGGAACCAAGACTCTTCGTTACCCCTATCGAGCACCATTTGCAGCAAGCCAATGCCGATGGTCATCGCAATCACCAGTGGCCAATCAATTTTACTTTCACCACGTCCATCAAGTTTGACGAAGAAATACAGCAGCGCTAAACAGATGGCACCGATCGGTAAGTTAACGTAGAAGATCCAACGCCAGTCCATGTTCTCGGTGATTATGCCGCCGAGTGTAGGACCCAGAATTGGTCCAAGTAGTACGCCAACGCTGAACAATGCCATCGCTTTACCGCGCTGATTTTTCGGGTAAATTTGCACCATAATCGATTGTGAAAGCGGAATCACCGATGCGCCAAATGCGCCTTGCATGATGCGGAAAGTCACCATCTCAGCAATGGTATCGGCTTGCCCACACAGTGCCGAGGTGATGACAAACCCGCTAACGGAGAGCAGCAGCAATCGGCGGATACCAAATTTCAGTGCAAGAAAGCTCGCCAAAGGAATAAAGATTGCTTCTGCCATTGAGTAGGAGGTGAGTACCCAAGTGACTTGATCAGATGTTACCCCCAACGCGCCCATCATGTGAGGAAGGGCGACATTGGCAATGGTCATATCAAGTAGCACCATAATGGCGGACAGCATAACCGCGAGTGTGACTAACTTCCGTGTCCCCTCACTCATGACATTGGCTTCCTCATCTCCTGAGGTCGCCATGTGTGCTATTTCCGCCATATATTATTGCTCTTGTTGGCTAGGTGACGCTGAAGCTGAGCTAGAGTGAGTCACTGTATCTACGGTTACAGTAGCACTCGCCCCAACGCGAAGCGGGAAGGCTGGGTGTTCTGACTCATCCGTTAAGTGGATCAAAATAGGGAAACGCTGTGGAATTTTAACCCAGTTACCAGTGGCATTCTCCGGTGGTAATAAAGAGAACGACGAGCCACTTGCTGGAGAGATCGCTTTCACTGTGCCGTGGTACTCAGCATTTGGGTAAAGATCTAACTCGATGCTGACTGGCATGTCAGTGGTGATTCGCTCTAATTGAGTTTCTTTAAAGTTGGCTTGTACCCAGAAGGTATTGCTTTCAACCAGTGGAACGAGCGCTTGTCCTGGAGAAACAACGCTGCCTGCGTGAGCACTGAGTTTACCTAAGTGACCGTCTCTAGGCGCGAAGATATTGGTGTATGAAAGGGAAAGACTGGCTTGGCTAAGGGCTGCGGCTGCGCGTTTAACTTCAGGCGCGGCTTCACCTTGTGCACCTTGTGCTTTAATCAACTGCGACATATTCGCGCGTGCGGCAATCACGTTTTCTTCAGCGCTGGAAAGTTTGGCTTTGGCATCATCCAGTTGTTGAGCTGGGAGCAGTTGTTTTTTTACCAGGTTATCGATGCGGCGGTATGTGGATTGCGCATCGGCAAGTAGGGCGAGTGTGCTTTTTACATTGGCACTGGCAGCAAGAATTGCATCATCAGTAGCGGCATTACTCTGGATTGCAACTTCGTATGCGGCTTGCGCTTCATCAAGCTTTGCTTGGAAAGGTGCTGGGTCAATTTGGTAGAGCAAGTCACCTTGGCTGACTTCTTGATAGTTAGAAACATTGACGTTAAGTACTTTGCCACTCACTTGGGGCGCAATATAAATCACATTGGCGTGTACGTAGGCATCATCAGTACTTGGGTAATTTTTTTGGTGCTGTACATAGAAATAGCCAGCGGTTGCTAAGATAGCCGCAATGATCACCATAATAGTAAGATTGCGGAGAAAATGGGAAGGGGCGGTATTTTCACTCATTGTTATAACCCAACTCGATTGTATGCCCATTGCTAGGACGTTTTAATTTGATGCAGAATTGCTTAGTTACATTTACTTACAAAGATAGTAGATCTAGATCACATTACGAACAACGACTTAGCGCAAAAAAGAAACGCAGCGACTGGTCAATTTACTTTACACTTGGAAAATAAGAAGGTTATCTTGTTTTACCTTAGCGTATTGTTTTGAGTTTTATTTGCTGAATACTGTTTGACAGTTTAGTGCAAAGATCATTAAACTGCGCACCACTGACCATTTGGTCAGTTTGTTTGAGAAGTGAGTGGAAACATGGACAAAAAAGATCAAATTATCGAAGTTGCACTTAAGTTGTTTGCTAAAAACGGCTTTGAAAAAACACCAGTAACGGCTATTTGTGAAGAGGCTGAAGTCTCTAAAGGTTTGGTTTTCCACCATTTTAAAAATAAAAATGAACTGCTTAGAGAAGTATTTAAGTACATCACTCAGATCATCGACGAAACGGATGATAGTTTCCTTGCGGTGGAAGATCCGAAACAGAGACTAAAAACGCTGATAGAAGCGATTTTTGCTGGAATGTCAGTGCCGGAACACAGAGCTATTTACCAGTTTAACTTCAATGTGATGGTGCAGCCTATTACGCGAGCACTACTGATTGATTTAATTGATGAACGGATGGACGCATTGCGTGCTGGAGTTGAAGAGGTGTTTAACTACCTTGGTCACCCGCAACCTGCCGTTATTAGCCGCATGTTTGTCGCTGAAATTGATGGGATCGCGCTCAATTACCTTTTAAATGATGACTTTCCCCTTGAAGCAGTAAAGCAAGAATTCATTAAGAAGTATTGCTAAATCGACACCAAACGAGCAAGTTTAAGCAAAGGGCACAATGTGCCCTTTGTTACTCCAGTGCTAGCAATTCGCCACTAATTGCTCTGTTTTTTCCAACCATTTTTGGCGAGTCTTATCATCTGAACTAATCACAGGTCCAAAGTAGGTGGCAGACTGATTCTTAATACCAGAGAAGTCTAAAATAGAACGTTTTAGCTCACGATAGATTGCGTTGCCTTTAATGTACTTATACCAAAAGGGTGGAGTATCGAGGGTAAATATCAGCTGTGAGGTGCGCCCTTCTAGGAGCTTGTTGGGGATAGCTTTACCGCTGACATATTTAAACGCAAAGCCGGGTAAAAAAGTTCTATCAATTAACCCTTTAAACTTGGCTGGTAGTGTACCCCACCAAACTGGGCTGACAATGACCACATGATTTGCCCATTCAATTCGCTGCTGAAAGTGAAGTAAGTCTGGCTCGAGCACCGTTTTGGTGTCATACCCTTGGTCGAGGCTAATCGCAAAGTCTAGCTTGTCGATGTGAATCAGCTCAACTTGATGCTGGTTGGATGCCACTAATGCATAGCGCTCGGCAAGTGCTTTACATAAACTGTCTGACTTAGGGTTGGCATTAATCACGAGAACTTTTTTCATTTTCTGCATTTCCATATCGTTGAAAAATGCAGTGTAAACTCTCACCTATGGGTAAGAGTCAACCCCTTTTAAGCACTTATCGATGGACGCTCTGCACGCTTCGATACGTCGCTGCTGTTGTTTGAGTTCGATAATCTGTTTTTCGACTTGCTGATGTTTATCAATCAAGAAGTCATGCACCAACTGCCAGTCAAAATCGTCTTGGCTGTTTTTCATCTCAACCATATCAGAGAGATGGATGCCGAGTGCTTGCGCTTCTTTGATGATCTTGATGAGGTTGAGATTGGCTTGGCTATAGATGCGGTACTTTCCTGTACGTGCAACCTCTAGCAACCCAAGAGATTCATAGAGCCGAATTGCTCTTTGAGTGGCACCAGTCAGTTGTGATGCTTGCTTGATATACATAATTATCCCTTTGGCTTGAGTGACTTTGGAGGTATATGCAGCGACATTTTGCAATAAGCGACTTCGGATTTGTAGAACTCTTCACCTTCCTGCATCAGCCCAAACTTACGGTAAAAACCGAGTGCTGATGATCGGGCGTCACACCAAAAATATTCAATCTCTGTTAGCGCTAATTGCGAGAGAATACGCTCAATCATTTGCGTGCCGATCCCTTGTCCTTGATAGTCTGGTAGAGTGGCGAATTTGCGCAATCTTGCCTTATTTCCGGTGAGGTAAATGGAAGCAACAGAGACGAGTTTGTCATCGACAAAAGCGCCGTAATGAAGGGCGGTTTCATCGCCGTCAACTTGGCAAAATGATGGTGGTTTACTTGGCCACAGAACGGCGTGTCTGATGGGAAGTGCAGACTCTAGTGGGATGTGTTTTATTTCCATCTGATTTTAAATCATTGCATGTTTTGGCTGGTGAGAGGTTACGTGCACCTTACTTTTATTCGCTTACTGGGAGTAATGATTTGCCTCTTTTTTCCGACAGTTTGCGAGTGTGTCGGCTTATTCTCGTTCGTCTATACGATTATCACATATAACATCAACGTTGTGTCAGGGTTAAAAAAACGCTGCCAAATGGCAGCGTCAGACTGCTGACAAAGGTCTAGCTTTCGAGCTAGACCTTTGATCTAATAGGGGTATCGAAATATGGATACTCCGATATGCTTCAAGAACCGACTCCGCAACAATACGAACTGGAAATGGTAACGATGGA